>AOIR01000068.1 GCA_000337115.1 Natrinema thermotolerans DSM 11552 | reverse complement strand
CTGAGGCCACTCGTAGAAGACGAGATCGATAGACTCGGGGTGTACGCACCAAGGCAACGAGGTGTTGAGCCCGCGAGAACTAATCGGCCAAGCCACACACTCATACACTACATCGCATTGGATCCGTGACGCGTGAACGGGTCCGGACGCAAACTGGACTACACGTACACTCGGTCTTGGACACACCACCGATATTGGCATGATCGCGGTTCGATTCCGTGAA
>AOIR01000067.1 GCA_000337115.1 Natrinema thermotolerans DSM 11552 | reverse complement strand
CACGGAAGATAAGCTCGCCTGCGTTTCGGTCAGTACTGGAGTGGGCGACCCTCTGGGAAATCTGATTCGCCGCCACCATTCATACTCACATTCACCCCCGAACAGCCACTGCTATCCAGTGGCTGCTCGGGGTTTTCTGCATTTATCAGAAACCGAGACGGTTCCGATACTTCGATCGGTGCTATTAGAAATCGGGTAGCTACTGCACCGGGCTGAGTACCGAAAATTGATTCCCGCCTATTACATGCTCGTTCTTTCCCGCAGTCGGTAGCGAAGGATCTCAGTAGTAGTGGAAATGTCGCCCGGAACACTAACGTCCAGCCTCATCCCGTGGCGGCGTGCCGCGTCGGCTGGCTAACCCTCGTGCCGGGCGGAAGGACTCGAGGAGCCCTCCAGTAACTGACTGTCGCGTGCCCGGGTTCGCCGTGCTGTCATCGCACCCGAAACGGGTTTGCTCGGACGGGGACTGAAGGCACGCACCGGACCTATGCGCGTGGCCCGTTTAACTCTTGTAGCTCAGTCCCGTCCGCGAACGGAAGGTCAACCGGGGTCGGGTGCGTCCGTGATGGTGCCCTCGTTGGCTGCCAGCCATTCGTCGTAGGTGTCGCGCTCGACGACGACGATGGAGCCGTCCATCCGGGAGTGACCGGCCCCACAGAACTCGGCACAGACGGCGTCGTAGCGGCCGGGTTCGGAGACGGTCGTGCGGGCGCGAGTGTAGTCTCCCGGGAAGGCGTCCTGTTTGACACCCAGATCGGGGACGAAAAGCGAGTGGACGACGTCGTCGCTGGTGAGCCAGAACGTGACGTCCGTGTCGGCAGGGATCACGATCTCGGATTCGGTCGTGACGTTGGCCTCTGGGTAGGTGGCCTGCCACTCCCACTGGTAGCCCCGGACGTGAACCTCTTCGTCGTCGGTGTCGGGGAGGTCCGCGAACGAGTCGAACCCGTCCTGACTTGTGTCCTCGCCCTCGAGGGCCTGCGACGGGGAGACGTAGGGGTTGACGAGGACGCTGTAGCCCGAGAGGCCGACGAACAGGAGGATGAGCGCGGTCGCGACGGTCCAGGTGATCTCGAGGGCGGGATCCTCGGTGGTCGGTTGGGGGTCGTCGTTGTCGTGGAACTTGACGGCCGCGTAGACGAGGATCAGGAGGACAAAGAGCGTGAGCGGCAGGGCGACGTAGAGCAGTTGGTACTCGAGGCCGTCGATGAGGTCACGGTTTTCGGATTGGGCGGCGACCGTGCCCATCGCGAGAAGCAGCGAGAGCGCCGCGACGAGCGTGCGTCGACGGTCCATTGACGGGGCTTCGACGACTGGCGGGATATACGGCCTTCGTGGTTCGGTAAACTGTCACGACCGCGTAGTGGTCGTAAGCGGTGAATACTCCCAAACGGCGTATCACGGGCGGTGACAGTCAGGGAAACGCCGGCCCATATTTATTGGAACCGATGGTGAGGCAACCGCTATGTGCGGCCGAGAGCGGGGCGCTCGAGCGATGGGGGGTGACCGGTGGCGATGAACCGTGCGCTCGCGGAGGTGTCGCTGTTCGGCCTCGTTCTCGCGGGCTGTCTGCTGACGGTCGCGCTCGCCCGCCGGTGGCGAGCGGAGGCGTCGCCGGACGGCGGGTACGTCCGGGAGCAGCCGCGACGGATTTCGCTGGCCGACGCGAAGGCGGCGGCCGTTCGTTGGACGACGACGACCAATCATCGCGAGATCGGACTGCTTTACATCGCGTTCGGTACCGTCGCGGCGATCTGGGGCGGGATCGACGGGATGATGATCCGGACGCATCTGCTGACGCCCGAGGCAACTCTCTGGACGGAGGGGACGTACAACGAACTGTTCACGATGCACGGGCTCACGATGTTGATCTTCTTCGTGACGCCGGTGTTCTTCGGGATCGGGAACTACTTCCTGCCGCTGTTGATCGGGGCCGACGACATGGCGTTTCCGCGGCTCAACGCCGTCGGGTTCTGGCTGTTGCCGCCGTCGCTGTTGCTCGCTCGGTTCGGCATCATCGCCGAGGTGACGGGGGCGCTACTCGCGGTCGTGGTCCCGGCGGACCGGTTGTCGGTCTTGCTCGCGTTCAAGGAGCCGGCGATCGGCTGGACGGTGTATCCGCCCTTGTCGCTGGCACCGAACCCGCAGACGAACTTTCTGCTGCTAGGACTGCATCTGAGCGGGATCGCAACCACGATCGGCGCGCTCAACTTCATCACGACGGTCGTCTACGAGCGCGACGAGTCGATCGGGTGGGCAAACCTCGATATCTTTTCGTGGAATATGCTCGTCACGAGTGCGATCATCATCTTCGCGTTCCCGTTGCTCGGCACCGCCCTGTTGATGCTGTTGTTCGATCGTAACTTCGGGACGACCTTCTTCGCGGTCGAGGGCGGGGGACCGATCCTCTGGCAACACCTATTCTGGTTCTGGGGTCATCCGGAGGTGTACATCATCTTCCTCCCGGCGACTGGGCTGATGAGTCTGATCTTGCCGAAGTTCGTCGGCCGCAAGCTGTTCGGGTTCAAGTTCATCGTCTACTCGACGATCGCCATCGGCGTCCTCTCCTTTGGTGTTTGGGCCCACCACATGTTCGTCACCGGCGTCGACCCTCGAGTCCGGGCGAGTTTCATGGCGACGTCGATCGCCATCGCCGTCCCCAGCGCGATCAAGGTCTTCAACTGGATTACGACGATGTGGAACGGTGACGTTCGACTGGCCGCGCCGACGATCCTCTGTGTCGGCTCGATCGGCCTGTTTATCGTCGGCGGCGTCACCGGTATCTTCCTCGCGGTGATCCCGATCGACGTGGTCTATCACGGCACCTACTACGTCGTCGGTCACTTCCATCTCATCCTCATGGGGATCATCCCGCTTATGATGTTCGCGGCCAGCTACTACTGGTATCCGCTGCTCACGGGTCGGATGTACGACCGCCGACTCGCGATCTTCCAGTCGTCGCTTTTGGTCGTCGGGTCCGCGCTCACGTTCATGACGCTGATGGCGCTCGGTTTCCTCGAGTTACCCCGCCGGTACGCGACCTATCCGGCCGAGTACTCGGGGCTGCAGGTCGTCGCGACCGTCGGTGCCTTCCTCATCGGCATCAGCGTCCTCATGTGGCTGTACAACATGCTCTGGTCGTACTTCCAGGGAACGCCGGTCGAGACGGCGGATCCCTGGGACCTGAAAGCGACCGAGCAGTTCACCCCCGAGTGGCAGTGGTTCGAGGACCGCCTCGAGCGCGAGCGCGGCGTCCCGCCCAGCGAACCCGAGGCGGTCCGGCCGTCGTACGTTCCGGCGCAGGGGGAGCGCCCGCTGTCGCTGTACGGCCGGATCGTCCCGGTGGCAAAGCGGGTGGCGAACGACGCCGGGACGGGCGCAGCCGGTGGGTTCGTCGGCACGATGTTGTTGACCGGTACCCTTCTCGTGGCAGTAGCCTTGGGATCGTTCGATCTCGAGGCGTTTGCGACGCTGGCGACGTTCGTCGGGCTGCCGGCGAACCTCGCGCTCGGCTACGGCCTGTTCCTCCTCGGGGGGATGACGGTCTGGCCGCTGCTCTTTCTCTCGCTGGGCGAGTACCTGCCCGGCGAGTTGACCCTGGTGACGGGGCTGTGGTACGCGACGGTCATTGCCTCGGGCTTCGCGCTTGCCTTCTACACCGGTCAGTCCGGCCTCGAGTTGGTGACGTACGTCCTGTTCGTGATCGTCGCCCACTGGGTCTACGGGCTGGGTCTGGCCGGGACGATCGCGGTCTTGGGCGGCCGCCAGCGCCGTCCGTCGACGGGGGACGACGGATGAGTGCGGACGACGAGCGGGCGACCGACACGACGGAGTCCCCTGCCGCCGACGGGACGGGGCCGCTCGAGCCCACGGCAGCCGCGGAGTCGCTGGTGTTGACCTACGCTGTGCCCTTTCTCGGTGTCGTCCTGATCGCAGTAGGACTGCCGCTGGCGATCGTCGGCGGCTACGTCGTGGTTCAGGACGGGATCGGACTCTGTGGCGAACCGACGATCTCGGCGACGTCGGTCGACGAACGCGAGGGCTCGCCCTCGACCGTCGAAGAACTGCCCGCCGCGGCGCTTTCGACGGCCGAGCAACGGGCCCTCGAGGAGGCGATCGACAGCCCGCTTCGGGAAGCGAAAGTCGACGGCGAGATGCGAAACCGGGCGGCGCTGCTCGAGGGGGCGGTCGTCGAGTACGAGGGCCAACGCTACTACGTCCGGATCACGTCCCAAAACAGCTGTCTCGAGGTCGCGCCGCTTTTGTTCCCGATCGGGGCAATCGCGATCCTGATCGGGATCGTAGGCGTGTTGACGCCGCCGATCTATCGGAAGATGGCCGGCTTCGAGGAGCGGGTCGGCCGCGACCGGTCGGACTGAGATGACGCTCGCGTTCGGCGGCGGTCACTCGGCGGGGCGGCGCTACTGATCCGTCCGGTTCGGGTCGTCGTTTGTCATCGGATCCGGATCGGGGGCGGCGACGTCGCCGTCACCCGGCTGCTCGGCGGCATAGGAGAACTGGCCTTTCCCGTCGGGAGCCTCGCCTTCCGTCCAGGGGTAGCCGGGGTCGGGCTGTTCCTCACGGCGGGTCGACATGAACGTGTAGTTGACGTCCTGATTCTCCTGTTCTTGTGGGAAGCTTGCGGGAACTGGAACCGGATCGTCGAGGGTCTCGAGGGCCTCGAGCCACTGGTTCTGGTGCATGGTATCCCGGGCGATGAGATAGGAGAGCATGTCCTTCATCCCGGGGTCGTCGGTGTAGTTCCAGAGCCGCGTCGCGAGGGTACGGCCGGTCGCCTCGGCCATCACGTTCGCGTAGAGGTCGCCGGCGAGGTTGCCGGAGGCGACGATGTAGTTGCCGGTAAAGGGCGCGCCGTTGCTGTCGACCGGCATCGCCGACTCGCCCGCCGAGAGGAACTGTCGCGGGCCCTGCGCGGTCATCGACTCGGCCATGTCTGCGGTCTCTCGGACCTCCTCGCTCATGCTCTTGGCGGACCCTCTGAGGTTCTTCGTGACTGCCGTCGCGAGCATCTCGATGTGGCCGAGTTCCTCCGCGGCGGTTTCCATCAGCAAGTTCCGATACTCCTCGTGCTGTTCCGGCACCGCCCACGCCTGAAACATGTACTGGAGCGCGACGCGCATCTCGCCTTCCTGTCCGCCGATCGCTTGCTGGAGGAGCTTCGCGAAGTGGGGGTCCGGTTCTTCGACGGTGACCTCGTACTGGAGTTCCGGTTCTTGGAAGAACATCCACTGGTCCTGCCCACGACCGAGGTGATAAACCACTGTTACGACCGGTACTGAACGTGTAACCGGCTGGTAACTAATCGATACGAACCACTCGGATGGCGTGGCAGACGGATCGAAGGCGGCAATCTCGAGCCACGCCTCGTCGCCGACTCGCCGCGGGGGGAGATCGCTCGAGCCTCAGTGTCGGGGGGCGACATGGCCATGAACTCGACGGGCCCCCGATACGCGTTCCTCGAGACGACGCGGTCCCCCGTCACGGAACGGCGGCCGGGGTTTTTCAACGGTGGCTGTGGTACGGTTCGCCGCGAGGTGACCCCGGTGGCTAACACCGATGAGAAACACAGAGCCGCCGCGACGTGTCCGCGTTGCGGGGAGATCGGTATCGTGCAGGTCTGGCCCGACGGAACGCTTCAACCGCTCGGCCAGTCGGACTTCTGTGAGTGTCCCTCGTCGACGCTCCGGGTCCTCGAGACCGACGCCGACGAACTCCCGTAGTGGCGGCCCCTGCCGATCAGACCGACGCCCCGACATAGAGGACGGCCACGAGGACGAGCCAGACGAGATCGACGAAGTGCCAGTACAGCGAGACGGTCGCGACGGAGGTGTCCCGGTCCGGCCCGTAGTGACCCCGCAGCGCCCGCCAGCACAGGACCGCGATGGCCCCGACGCCGAGGGCGACGTGAAACCCGTGGAGCCCGGTCAGGCCGTAGAAGGCAGTCCCGAAGGCACCGCTATCGAGGGAAAAGCCCTCCACGGCGACGAACTCGTAGTACTCGTAGGCCTGCCCAGCGAGGAAGACGAGCCCGAGGACCAGCGTCGTCCCGAGTAACCCGAGGAAGCGCCGCCGGTTCCCCGCCTCGAGGGCCGTGTGCGCGTAGTGAACAGTGACGCTGCTGGCGAGCAGGATCGCGGTGTTGACGGCGACGAGCGAGCCCACGAGCGGCGGGAGTTCCGCGGGCGGCCATGCGCCGACCCTGACGAAGGCGTAGTAGACGAACAGCGCCCCGAACGTCGAGACGTCGGTCGCCAGGAAGAGTACGGTCGTCGAGACGTACGACTCGCGGGACTCCGGTGACCCCGCGTCTCGAGCCGGTACCAGAAACGCCTCCCGGAGCCAGCCGCCGATGCCGGCCAGCAGGACGACCGCTCCGAGGACGGCGAGGGCGACCCCGACGAGCGGTGGCACGAGCCCGGTTTCGGTACCCAGAACGGCGATCGCGACGCCGGCGTAGAGCCCGGCGGCTCCGGCGGCGGCGATCAGCGGCCACCGGCTTCGATGCTCGTGGTCGTCGCCGTCACCGCGTCCGCGGTGGTCGCCGTACTCCTCGGGTGCCTGCCCCTCGGGGACGTGATGGCCGGAGCCGTCGGCTCGAGGGGGCGGAGTGCGGTCGGAGCCGTCACCGGTTCCCATAGGCGCGCTTCCACGCCGACGCCGAAAAAGGGTCGCTGCGGACGCGTGGGTAGGGTCGGCGTACGGCGACGGTGCCGATCAGTAGAAGTAGTCGTCCTCGGCGAGCTGGACGTAGCCGCCGTCGCGGTACGTGAACTTCGTGCGCTTGTAGGTCGCGGCGATCTTCGCGGCATCGAACCCGGCGGTGTACTTCCGCGCGATCAGGCCGTCGTCGGTGCCGTTGCCCTGCATGTCGTTGACGGTCGAGAACGCCCAGTCCCAGTCGTCGGGGCCGTAGTCGGCGACGATGTCGGCGAAAGCGACGTTGCGGAGGATCTCGTCGCCGATGGCGTCTTTCCAGATCTCGTTGTAGTTCTCGAGCGAGTCCGTTCCGGCGAGCCGGCCGGCGATCTTGCCGGTGCGGACGGCGACGTGGTAACCGCCCTCGTGGAAAGCCGAGGTAGTACCCATCGCACCGCCGGCGACGGCGATGTTCGCGCCGACGGGCGAGTCGATCGGCCGCGTCGAGGAGATCGGGTAGGTCTCGGTCCCCTTGGACTTGCCACGGTCCTCGACGCGGGGGATGTCTTCCTCGATATCGTACTCGTCGCCGTACTCCTGCTCGAGTAGGCGGCTGATGTACTCGGCACCGGAGGGGATCCGGTCGTCGTCGGGCCGCAGGAGCTTGTAGGAGCCGGGATCCTCGACGTCCTCGAGCGTCATCCCGATCGGCATCGTCAGCCCGACGCGGGCGACAGTACCGTCGTTGGGGAAGACCCATGGGTAGGCGGTTTCGCCGGGCATATACCCCCACCAGAACTTGAGTCGGTCCTCGAACTCCGCGAACAGTTCTTCCGGGAACTCCCGGTACTCCTGATAGGCGATGTGGTTGGCTTCGGGCGGCGAGAGGTGGTCGGAGACGCTGCGGCCGGGCGCGGTGAACTGATCGAGGGCGTCGAGCGTGATCCGGCGCTGGGGGCCGTCGGCCAGCACGACGTACTGGGCCTCGATCTCGTCGCCGTTCGACAGCGTCAGCGTGTGGGTCGGCCCCTTCGGGCTCGAGGCCCGGAGATCCGTCTCGAGGTCCTTGACGCCGACGCCGACCCGGAGATCGGCCCCGGCGTCGGTCGCACGCTCGTGGAGCCAGTCGTCCATGCGGGCGCGATGGAAGGTGTACCCGAACTTCGGATAGCTGGCGTCCATCCCGGTCGAGGTCAGTTCGACGGCGCTGTTCGGGCCGATGAACTCGGTGCCCTCGAGTTCCCGGTGGATGACGTCGTCGGGAATCTCGCGGTAGTCGAACTCCATGAGGTCGATCCAGTAGTCGAGCATTCCGGCGGCGTCGGTCGAGTCGGGACCCACTCCTTCCCGATCCTCTCGGGGGACCCCCTGCTCGAAGAGCACGGTTTCCGCGCCGTGGGCTGCCGCTTGCTCGGCCGCGGACGCACCGGCGGGGCCGCCGCCGACGATCGCGACGTCTACGCGTTCCATACGACGTTCGGACTCAGCGCGTCATTATAAAAACTGCGAGGCGGACTGTCCGTCGAACGGACCGGTCGCAGTTAGAAGAGGCCTCTGGCCAGGACGAGCAAGACGCCGGAACCGATGATGAACCCGAGAAAGCCCGCGAAGATGATCGCCGCCTGTCGTCCGGTGAGCGATTCGCCGTCGAGAAACTCGTCTGAAGGCATACTGTCGGCGTTCGTGGCTCGCTCGCTTAAACGTGATGGTCACGTCATTTGATGGGTGGGACGCTGCCAGTGACTCGATCCCTCGAGGGGCGGCCCCGACCGCCCGCAGTGCCGCGAGACGAACGCTTTTGATCGCACTGGACGAGGATGGGGACATGAGTGAGGCCGACGCGCCGGACGTGCTGGTCCTCCGGCGTGGCACCCACGGGATGCCGGTCGAACAGTATGCCGACGCGATCCGCGAGCGGCTCCCCGACCGCAGCGTCGAACTCGCGCGGACCCCTGCCGCGGAACGCGAGGCGATCCGGTCGGCGACGTTCGCGACCGGTATGACACTCGAGCGCGATCTCCTCGAGTCGGCCGACGCGCTCGAGGTCTTCGCCTGCGCCTACGCGGGGACGGGCCATCTCCCCCTCGAGGAACTCGAAGAGCGGGACGTCGCGGTGACCAACGCCTCGGGCGTCCACGGGCCGAACATCGGCGAACACGTGCTGGGCGCGATCCTGGGGTTCGTCCGGCGGTTCCACGTCGGCCGGCGGCGACAGGATCGCCGGGAGTGGCGCCACTATCAGGCCCACGAACTGCAGGGGTCGACGGTAACGATCGTCGGTCTCGGCGCGATCGGGGAGGCGGTCGCCGAGCGGCTCGAGCCGTTCGGGGTCGAGACGATCGGAGTGCGATATACGCCCGAGAAAGGCGGGCCGACCGACGAGGTGATCGGGTTCGAGGGCGAGGCGTTCGACGACGCGCTCGCGCGGACGGACTACCTCGTCCTCGCGTGTCCGCTCACCGAAACAACGCGGGGGCTGATCGACCGCGAGGCGCTGGTTACGATCGACCCCGAGGCAGTGCTGGTCAACGTCGCCCGCGGCCCCGTCGTCGACACCGACGCGCTGGTCGCGGCGCTGCGCTCGAATCGGCTCCGCGGGGCCGCGCTCGATGTCACCGACCCCGAACCGCTGCCGGAGGACCACCCGCTGTGGACCTTCGAAAACGTACGGATTACGCCCCACAACGCGGGTCACACGCCCGAGTACTACGAGCGACTCGCGGATATCGTCGCCGAGAACGTCCGTCGGCACGCGAACGGCGACGACGCCCTCGAGAATCAGGTCCGTCCCTGAGACGCGCCGGCCGTGCCGTCCGCCGCCAGTCGATTCGACGCACCTTTTTGCCCCTTTGCGACGAACGGCGCGTATGGACAGCACAGACTGTGTGACTCGAGCGGACGCGTCCGTGTGGACGGGAGGCGGACGATGGTACTGACGTTCGACGGCCGGGTCCTCGTGCCCGTCGCCGACCCCGACGACGGCGAACGAACGGCGGCGGCGCTGGCACCGTATCTTGGCCCCGAGAGTTCGGTACTCTTCGTCAACGTCATCGAGAAGGCGGGCGGTGCGCCGGACAAGGCCTCGGTCGAACAGCGCGAGGACTACGCCGAGGAGATCTTCGAGCGTGCCCGCGGGCCGCTCGCGGATCGAGCGGCCTCGGTCGAAACGGCGATCCTCTTCGGGACGGACGTCGTCGAAACGATCTTCGATGCGGCCGAGGAGCGCGATGTCGAGGCCGTCGTCTTCGAGCCTCGCGAAGGGAACCGGTTCGTGGAGCTACTTACCGGTGACGTGGCTCGACGACTGGTCAAACAGGCCACGATTCCGGTTGTCGCGCTCCCGCGAACGGACGACTGACGGAGAAACGTGAAACACTCACTCGAGGGCGGCGAGTTCGACGCGGCCGGTCTGGTCGACGCCGACCCGGTAGCCCGCGTACTCGAACGTGACCGACCCGACACAGCGGTCGGCCCCCGCCGTCGACTGGAAGAGCGAATCGAGCGCAGACGGGTCGATCACGTCGTACAGCGGGCCGAACTCGTCGGCGAGTTCGAGGGCGTCGAACGACGAGTCGGCCGCGATCGCGTCGATGACGGCCTCGCTCGGGGGCGTGTCCGGGTCGGCCTGGTGCGTACTGGCAGATTCGTGAAGCGTCAACCGGTCTGTGGTAGGCTCAGTTTCCATACACACGATACCGGCCGGCCGCGGGAAGCAACCACGATTGGAGGGCCAACCCTTCAAGTGGGGGCCGGTCCGCCGATCGTGTTCCGCAGGAGGTTGGCCTGCCCCCGCCGGAGGCGGGCGGACAGCGCCTGATCCGAGATGTCGAGTTTCGCGGCGACCGCGGAGAGCGTCGTCTCGCGGGGTACGTCGAAGTAGCCCTCCTCGAGGGCGACGATCAGTGCCTTCCGCTGGCGTTCGGTGATCCCGTACCGGTCCCCGGCGGCGGCCGATTCCTCGAAGATACGCTGGATTCGAAACGGAATCTCTTTCTCACGACAGACGTCCCGATATGCGAACAGCGCCTCTCGGGTCGGTACGCGGGCCCGAATGCTCGTCTCTTCGGTGACGGTGATCTCCTGATACCCGATGTCGTACTTCGCCGCCGTCGGATACGTCAGATGGGCCTGTCCCCGCTCCGACAGCGTGACGCTGTAGAGACGGCGATCGCCTGGATCCTCGAGCAGCGAGACGGCCGCGACGGTGGTGTCGTCGGCGAGCGCGGGTTCGACGCTCTCGAGGTCGTCGCCGTACATCCAGCAGACGAGTTTCGTCGACCCCGTCTCCGACTGATAGATCTCCTCGACGTCGATCCGGGAGACAGCGTCGACGGTCCGTCGGAGGATCGGCGTCCCGATTTCGAACTCGACGATGAGTACCATGGGGCCTTCGCTCGAGGTACGTCGCCGGGACTGTTATACTACGGCACTAACTGGGTTGGTGCGTGTCGACGAGAGAACCGATCGGCCACTCGGCGGACGATCGAGGGGGAACGGCGTGTGCCGTTCAGATGTAGCCGTGTTCGAGCAGCAGTTCGCCGTTGAGAACGCTCGCGCCGGCGGCACCGCGGATCGTATTGTGGGCCAGACAGTTGTACTGCAGGCCGAAGGGCGACTCCTGCAGCCCGCCCGCGGCGATGGCCATGCCGTCGCCCAGCGTGCGGTCCATCCGGGGCTGGGGTCGGTCGGGCTCCTCGAAGACGTGAATGAGCGGCTCGGGGGAGGAGCGGAGATCGAGCGACGGATACTCCCGCATGGCCTCGGCGGCCGCGTCGGCGGTCAGGTCGTCCGCGGTCTCGACCCAAACGTTCTCGAGGTGGCCGTCGATGGTCGGGATGCGGTTGCAGGAGGCCGCGACCGACATGTCGTTGTGCGATAGTTCGGCCCCGTCGAACTCGCCCAGCAGTTTGCGGGACTCGGTCTCGAGTTTGTCCTCCTCGCCGCCGATGTAGGGGATGGCGTTGTCGATGATCTCCATCGAGGACACGCCGTCGTAGCCCGCGCCGGAGACCGCCTGCAGCGTCGAGACGTGAACCTTCTCGAGGCCGAAGTCGGTCAGGGCGGCGAGCGTGGGGACGAAGGTGATCGTCGAGCAGTTGGGGTTTTTGACCATTGCGCCGTCCCAGCCGCGCTCGTCGCGCTGGACCTCGAGCAAGTCGAGGTGGTCGGCGTTGACCTCGGGGATCACGAGGGGGATGTCGTCGTCCATCCGGCCGTTCGAGGAGTTCGAGGAGACGACGTAGCCGGCCTCACAGAAGCCGGGTTCGACTTCCGCACCGACGCTCGACGGGAGCGACGAGAAGATCAGGTCGACGTCGTTGGGGACCTCGTCGGGGTCGGTCGCCGTGACGGTCGTCTCGGCGACGTCCTCGGGAATGGGGCTGTCGACGCGCCACTTCGATGCCTGTCGATACGTCTTGCCGGCGCTTGCGTCGCTCGCGGTCAGGGCCGCGATCTCGAACTCCGGATGGGGGTCGAGCAATTGAATCAGTCGCTGTCCAACCGCACCGGTCGCACCGAGTACGCCTACTCGTACTGCCATTTTCCGGCACTCCGAGTCGTGTCCGCAAAACCGTTTGGGTTTTCGGTAGCGAGTGTCAATCGTCGAAGTTGCACACGTCGCCAACGCCGGCCGCCGACCGGCCGCGAGGATGGCGCTCCGAACGGATAGAAGATATTAAGAAAACGGAGCGGTACCTATCGATCGATGTACGACCGACAGGACCGACTCGAGGCGGCAGGCCAGAGGTGGTTCCGATGACGAGTTCGACCGCGAGTACTGGCGGGCTGTTCGATACCCCCTTTAGTATCGGTGCGACGGTGCTTGCGGCCGTCGCGGCGCTGGTCGGCGTCCTCTTCGCGTGGACGGGCTACTCCGCCGCGGGCACCGACGAGGCGACGGCGGCGCTCCCGCTTTTGGGCTTCGAACTGAACATTCTGACCGGCTTCGTCGGGCTGCTGTTCGCCTTCGGCATCGCCTTGGTGGCGCTTGTCGCCGCGCTCTACATGGAGCCCGGCTTCGGCGAGTAACTCGGTTTGCCGGCCCGGCCGTCGACCACCGAGCGGCCCGGTCACAACGCGCGACGACAGCGTTACGATGACTCACAGTAGCCGCGACAGCGGTCGCGGCGGAGACGCGTCGCTTCTCGGCTTGTGCGATCGATCTCGAGGTGAGAAAGCGAGTTATGCGGGGACTTCCGAGCCCTTCTTCCGGGTGACGTAGCCGGCGATCCGGTTGCGAACGCCCTTGGACTCGACGTTGGTGAGCTTTGCGACGCTTTCCTTGTTCTGTTCGAAGTCGGTCGTGAACGCCTCCGGGTACCGCTCGAGGAGGAGGGTCCCCGTCTTCTTGACGTAGGCCGGCTTGATTGCCATATCGAGTGGTTCATGGAGCGCGCCCTAAAGCCATTCGTTCTGCGGCGGCGACCGGTCGCCCACGGCCCCGCCACGACCGCGGTCGTCCGCGTCGGTTCCGCGCCGTCCCCTCACCACCGCGACTGGTCGCGAACCCGCTCGAGGGCCTCCCGCTCTCGGGGACCACCGGCCCGCTCGACGACCGCGGCACAGTACTCGAGTCGGTCGCGTAACTCGCCCTCGTCGTATTCGTCGACCCCGAGCCGCGAGGCGGCGACGGTCGCCTCGACGACGGCCCCGAACCCGCGGTCGATCGTCGGGACCGTCTCGCGCTCGATCGCCGACTCGACGGGGCGAAGCGTCCACTCCTCCCACTCGGTGCCGCCTTCGCTGCCCGCGTCGATCCGCTCGACGGTGACGCGCGCCCAGGCGCTGGCCGACTCGAGGATCGGGTCCTCGCGCTCGAGGATCGAGCAGGCGGCGTCGGCGAAGACGACGGGGTCGTCGACGAACTGGACGTAGGCCTCGCCTTGTCGGTGGAAGTTCCGCCGGGTGCGGGTGTTCCCCCACGTCCGCGCGGTGACGGGATCGCCCGCGTGGAGCCCGAGCGCTGCGGCGTTCCACAGCCCGTTCGGGCCGAGCGTGGTCACGACGGTTTCGGTGACGCCGGCGAGGTCGACGGGCCACGTCGCGGCGTCGCCGGTCTCTGATCCGCGCTCGCCGCTCATACCGTGATCGACCCCCGCTCGAGCGCGACGAACAGTCCCGCGGCCGTGATATCGGCCGTGGTCCCGGGGTTGATCCCCCGCTCGACCAGGTCGTCGGCGAACCGGTCGACGGTCCGGCGATCGGTCTCGAGGGCGTCCTCGGCGACCAGTGCCGCCGCGCGCTCGGTCACCTCCCGCGCGGTCGCCTCTCCGTGGCGCGTCGCGACGAGGGTATCGGGTCGCTCGGCGAGCAGGGAGAGAAAGACGGTGGCGGTCCGGTCCGAGAGCGGGCCCTCGGCCGCGGCGAGTCGGTCGGCGGCCGCGAACGACCGATCGAACCCGTCGACCCACTCGCGGGCGACGCCGTCGCCGGGAACCGACCGCTCCATGATATCCAGCAGCGTCAGCCCGCGCTCTTCGAGAGCCGGGACCGCGTCGGACCCCCGGCGCACGTCGAGGGCGTCCAGTTCCGCCGGCGGGTCGTCGACGGCGACGTCGACGTGGTCGAACGCCCGGTAAAACCCCGCCGCGTCGGCGACGGTCGTCTCGTGGACGACGGCTTCGGCGGCCGATCGGGTGAGATCTTCCTCGGCGGCCCGAACCAGCGGCACGAGCAACAGGAGCGCCCCGAACTGCGTGTTTCCGCCCTCTTGGGCGGCCATCCCCTCGACGGCCCGTTCGAAGGCCGACCCGATCGCCGCGCCCGATGCCGCCCGCTCGAGTCCGTCCCGAGCGCCGACGGCCCCGGCGAGGAAGTGTTCGAACCGCAGGTCCGCGAGGTCGCGGTCGCGGTCGACGTTGCCCGGCTTGGGCGTCCCCGCGACCTCGAGGAGCAAGGCCAGTTCCGCGTTCTGGGCCGACGTTCGCATACGGATCGCTGCGTGCCGAGGCGGCTTAGGGGTGGGGGTTCGCGGCGACTCGAGTCGCGTCGATCGACGGGGCGAGGGCCGTTCCCTGCAACGGGTTCGCCGTCCCATCGATTTAAGCCTCGAGGCAAGCATTCATCGCGTATGGGCTACGACACCGTCGCCAAGACCGATCCGGACTCAGTCATCGACGAGGAGTGGGGCGGCATGTGGTTCCTCAAGGAGCCACTCGCCACCGAGGAGCTGGGCATCTCGATCCTCGAACTCGAGCCCGGCGGCAAGGGGATGGAACACGCCGAGGCGGAGTCGGGACAGGAGGAAGTCTACTACGTTGTCGAGGGACGGGTCGACGTCGACCTAACCGACGCGGGCGAGACCGTGACCCTCGAGACAGACGAGGCGATCCGGCTCGACCCCGAGGAGTCGCGCCAGATCCTGAACCAGTACGACGAGCGAGCGAAGCTCGTGTTGGTCGGCGCGCCGTTGTGATCAGTTAGAATCATCGACTGGTTTCGAGGTGGTACTTTTGTGGTCGTTCGACTGAACCCTGTCCCGGAGTGTATCCTGAGAGTCACTCGAATACCGCAACCGTCCTGCTATCGTGGCAACACGGCGTAGCCACGCCCTCCCCAGCCGATTCGTTCGCTCCTTACAGTCGCTCACTCATCCCTCGCACGAGTTCGAATCGCGGTTCGCCGGTCAGCGAACCGCGATACTGCGAGCGCCACCGCATGCCGGCTGTCGAACCCGGCTCATGCGCGAAGAGCTATCGGCTCGCCTCGAGCCCCAGCCGTCGATCCACGGCGTCGCGGACCCGCTCGAGGACGGCGGGGGTGTCGCTGGGGCGGCCGACGCTGACCGCGTCCGCGCCGTAGTCGACGTACTCGCGGACGGTCTCGTCGTCGCGGACGCCGTTGCTGGCGATGACGAAGAGATCGGTCGCATCGACTACGTCGGCGACGACGGACTCGCTGTCCATCGCGTCGATGTGGACGAAGGCCGCGCCCGCGCGCTCGAGCCGGGCGGCGAGGGCGGGCAGGTCGACGCCAGGGACCTCCGCGCGGACCTTCACGCCGACGGTCGCGCCGGTGTCGGCTGCTCTGGCGACGTAAGTTGCGAGGCGCTCGCCGTCTCGCAGCAGGGTTTCGCCGCAGCCGACGGCACACAGCTCGTCTTGGCGGCAGTGGGCGTTGATCTCGAGGTACGCGTCCCGGTCGCGACAGCACCGGGCGGCGTCGACCACCGGTTCGATCGTGGTACTGCGGACGTTGAACGCCGGCTGGATCGGGACGTCCGCGAGCGCGTCGAGTTCGCCCTCGAGAAAAGAGAGCGGATCGTCGGGGAGGAACTCCGTCCGATCGCGGGCAACGAGTTCTCGCGCGGCCGCACGCGAGTCGTCGTCAAGTGCGATCCCGCCGAGGAACGCGGCCCCCGCGTACGCGGCCCCGGCCCGTGCCCAGTCGGCGTCGGCCTCGCCGCTGAGGCTGGCCAGCGCGAGCGGCGGTGTGAACGATAGCTCGTGGCTCATGCCACGCGCTCGATCGCCGCCTCGATCGCGCGGATCACGCGGGCGGCGTCCTCTCGGGAGTCGATCCCGATGTCGGTCCTGACCGCCGGAGCTTCGAAGGTGGCGTCGTCGCTCTCGTCGATCACGAAGGCGTCGGCGAAGGGATAGGCGGTCGCCAACCCCGCAGTGCTTGGCTTTGCGTTGACCGCCGCCATGAGGTCGCCGGCGGGTCCGGAGAACGCGTCGTCCCCGAGGAACGGCGAGACGGCGACGACCGTGGTCTCGGCGAGCGCCTCGGCGACGCCCGGCAACGCGAGCATCGGTCCGATACTGGTGACCGGATTCGAGGGGCCGATGACGACGGTGTCGTCGAGCGCCTCGAGGACGCCCGGTGCGGGCTCGGCCTGTGAGGAGCCCCGAAACTCGACGGTGTCGACGGTCGGCTCGCCCCGGTGGGCGACCCAGTACTCCTGAAAGTGCATCAGCCCCTCGTCCGTGTGGACGAGGCTGGCGACGGGATCGTCGCTCATCGGGAACAGGTCGATCGTGAGTCCGAACCCGTCGGCGAGTTGCCGGGTCGCCTCGCTCAGCGTGTACCCCTCGTCGAGGAGGCTGGTCCGTGTGATGTGGACGGCCCGGTCGCGATCGCCGATCGTCATGAACTCGGCGACTCCCGAAAAGCGCCGCCAGTTCGCGAGGTCGCGGCCGTCGGTCTGTTTCTCCTCGGGGAGGTACTGCGGGCCGTCGGGGAGCCCCGCGGCCGACGCGATGTCTTTCAGCGCCGAGTTCGTTCGATGCGTATCGCCCTCGATGCCCCACCACGTCTCCCTGTCGAGGATCCCACCGCCCTGAAACAACAGCGTATCGACGTCCGGCGAGACGAAGAGTCCGCCGAGTTCGATGTCGTCGCCCGTGTTGGCGACGACCGTGGTCTCCTCCGGCGAGAACGCGGCGGCAGCGCCGTCTAACAGCTTCGGCGTGCCGGTGCCCCCGGAGAGGAAGGTTACCATACCCGCAACTCTCGAGCGAGGGTACTTAATCGCTTTCGGCCGACCGCGGGCGTGGCCGGTGACGGAGTGTACGTGGTCGGATCGACGCGACCCGGCCGGTCACTCGACGACGACGGTCCCGACCATTCCGGCCTTCTCGTGAGGAATACAGACGTACTCGTGTTCGCCGGTCGTCTCAAAGGTGTGGACGTAGGACTCGCCCGACTGAACCGCGCCCTTGCCGTTCTCCCAGCCCTCGCGGGCGGCGTCCTCGCCGTCGAACCCACCCGAGGCCCAGTAGTCGGCATCGTCCGGAATTCGGTCCTCGTAGGCCGTGACGGAGTGGGGTTCGCCGGCCGCGTGTTTCCAAGCGACGGTGTCGCCCTGCGCGACGGTAAGCGTCTCCGGCTCGAACGCGACGGCCGCCATATCGACGACGTGGTCGGCGTCGTCCGGGACGCCCGCGACGACGTTCGGCCCGCCCTCGAGGTCGGTCTCCGAACCGGACCCCTCGCCGGAGTCGCCCGTTTCGTCGCCGCTCGGGGCGGCGTCGGGCGCGCCGGCGACCGCGAACTGCGCTCGCAGTGCCGCCGTCGCGAACGTCTCGGCGGCCGCCTCGACGTCCGACCCGTCCTCGAGCGCACCGATGTAGTCCTCGAGCGCCGCCTCGAAGCCCTCGTAGATATCGTGGTCGGCCTCCTCGAGGAGTTCGTGGGCCCGCGCTCCCTCGAACGACGCGAGCGCGTCCGATGCGAGCGACGCGGCGGCGTCACCGAACGAGCCGCCCGCGTCCGCGACGACGGTATAGGTCGCTTCGATCGCCTGCTCGTTGAACGCCCGGGCCGCCGCGCTCACGTCCCCGCCGTCGGCGGCGGCGTTTCTGGCGTCGCCGAGCGCGCCCTCGAACGATTCATACCGATCGTGGTCGGCCTCCTCGAGCGCCTCGTGGAAGCCGCCGGCACCGCGCTCGAAGTCCTCGAAGATCTCTTGCAGCACGGTTTCCGCACGATCCGCCGCACCGAGGACGTCCAGTGCGGCCGCGTCGAACGCCCGAGCCGCCATCGCGGCGCTCTCGACGGCGCTGACCTGTGCGGTCGTCCCCGCCGTCGTCTCGAACTCGAGCAGCGTCGCCGCGAGGCCGTCGGCGTGGTCGGCGACGGCCGCGTCGTCCCCGTTCTCGAACGCGTCGATCAGCCCGTTCAGGTGTTCGTCCTCGAACGTCTCGTAGAGGTCGTGGTCGGTCTCCTCGAGCGTCTCGTGGAAGTCGGCCTCGTTCGCTTCGAAGGTCTCGAACAGCCCGCTGGCGATTTCGGCGGCGACCTCGCTCTCGCCGAGCCGGTACCGTTCGACGGCGTCGCCGAGCCGGGCCCTGAAGAAGCTCGCCTCGAGCAGGGCGGGTTCGATGCCGGTTCCCAGCGCCTCGATTCCGGTCACGAGCCCCTCGTCGACGGCGGTGACGGCACTCTCGACGCCTTCTGGGTCGTCGTTTTCGATAGCCGTCGCGAGCGCGTCGAGTCCGTCCTCCTCGAACCGGTGGTAGGCGTCCTCGCTGGCTTCCTCGAGGGCCTCGTGTGCGCGAGCGCCCTCGAAGTGGGCGAAGGCGTTCTCGACGACTCGCCCTGCTGCGTCTCCGTATCCACGCTCGAAGAGCCAGGCGGCGTCGTGTGCCCGTGCCCGATAGCCGGTCAGTGCGGCCGCGTGTGCGAACGCCGTCGACGGCCCGCCCAGACCCGAAAGCGCCGCGGCGTCCCAGCCACGGGCCTGATAGGTAGCGATCTGACCGGCCCCCGCCGCCGACTCGGACGGCGCGAGGGCGTACGCGCCCTCGTTGGCCGCCGCGAGCGTGTCCGTCGCGCTCGAGCGGACGCCCTCGAGGTCTTCTTCTCCCGCGGCCGCCGCGACGGCCTCGAGGGCGCTCTCGAACCGCTCGTAGATCTCGCTGTCGGCCTCCTCGATCGCGTCGTGGACCGCGGCCTCCTCGAACCGCTCGAGTGCGTCGGTCGCGACCGTTTCGGCGGCGTCGAAGGCACCGGCCTCGGCGGCGACGACGGCGTCAGCCGTCGACGTACCGATCGACTGGAGGTCGAGCGCCTGTGCCGTCTCCTCGCCGACGAGCGCCGTTTGGGCCTGGCCGAGTTCGTCACTGCCGATGACGGTCTCCTCGCGTGCCCGGCCGATGTCCCCGCGATCGAGGCCCTCCGTCCGGAGTTCGCCGAGGGCTTCCTCGAACGCCTCGTAGCGGTCGTGATCCGTCTCCTCGAGGACTTCGTGGGCGTTGTACTCGCCGCTTGCGGTCTCGAACCGTTCGAACGTGTCGCCGGCGATGGCGGCACCCGTTCCGGCCTCCCCGGCTTCACCCGCCGTGAGCGCGTCCCACAGGCGCGCCCGCATCGCGTTCCACTCGGCGGCGACGGCCCGCTCGGCCGGCTCGACCGTCACCGACTCCTCGTCGCTGCTCGGGCCCTCGTCGTCCGTCGACCCGTCGTCCCCGTCGCCGTTCCCGGAACAGCCGGCGAGGGCGAGACTCGCGATTGCAGCACCACTCCCCTTCAGCCACGTCCGTCGTGTCTGTCGCATATTTTTAGGCTAGCCTAAAAGTATAAATGGTCTTCGATACTTTCCGGACAGAGAGGCAGAATAATAGTGCAGGCGGCGCTCTCAATTCCTCGTCCGCGATCGGGACGGCGGATCCTTCACCGAATATTTAGGTCTACCTAAATAACCTATCGGAAGAATTGCCGGTAGCAACATGAACGTTTTCCCGAATATGTTGTGAGAATCGCGTCGTCGGGGTCATGTACGAGTCCATCCCGGTGATACCGGTTCGATGGACTCGTTGGTAGGGGAATACGATCACACTCCTTTCCGTACCCCAAAACGGACTCGTTCATCGGAGCTACCCTGACACGCCGGTCCGCGAGTCTCTCCCGCCGGCGGACCCACCTTAATTATTAATAATGCACAACTACATGTCCAAGCGAGGCGTATAGATACCGAGGGACAATGGCAGTAACAACCACTCCCGTAGACGACGGTGCAATAGACGGATTCAGCGAGGGGCTTCACGGCGAGTTGCTCCGTCCCGGGGATCCGAACTACGACGAGACTCGAGCGATCTGGAACGGCATGATCGACAGGCGGCCAGCGCTCATCCTCCGCGCGATGGGCGTATCGGACGTGATCGCGGCGGTGAACTTCGCCCGCGACCACGACGTGGTACTCGCGGTCCGCGGCGGCGGACACAACATCGCGGGGAACGCGGTCTGTGACGACGGACTAATGCTCGACCTCTCGGTGATGCGGTCGGTTCGCGTAGATCCGATAGAGCGGACAGCTCGAGTCGAGGCGGGGGCGACCCTCGCGGACGTCGATCACGAGACGCAAGCGTTCGGACTGGCGACGCCGTTTGGGATCAATTCGACGACCGGCGTCGCGGGGCTCACGCTCGGCGGCGGCTTCGGCTGGCTGACTCGCAGGTACGGAATGACGGTGGATAACCTGCGGTCCGTGGACATCGTCACTGCCGACGGCGAACTGCGTCACGCGAGCGAAGACGAAAATTCGGATCTCTTCTGGGGGATTCGGGGCGGTGGCGGCAACTTCGGCGTCGTCACCTCCTTCGAGTTCGACCTCCACGAAGTCGGCCCCGAGATCCTGTCGGGACCGATCGTCTACGCGGGCGAGGACGCACGGGACGTCATCCGGCACGTCCGGGATTTCAACGAGGACGCACCGGAGGAAGCCGCTGTCTGGATCGTCCTCCGGAAGGCACCGCCCCTGCCGTTCCTCCCCGAAGACGTCCACGGCGTCGGCGTCGTCCTCGTCGTGACGTTCTACGCCGGTGACATGGCGGAGGGAGCGGCGGTCTTGGCCCCGCTCCGTGAGTACGGAGACCCGATCGCTGATGCCGTCGGCCCCCACCAGTACGCGGCCTTCCAGCAGGCGTTCGATCCGCTACTCACCGAGGGGTCCCGGAACTACTGGAAGTCACACAACTTCAGTGAACTCTCCGACGACGCCATCGATACAGCAGTCGAGTACGCAGCCGATCTCCCGTCGCCCCTGTCCGAGATCTTCTTCGCACAGCTCGGCGGCGCGATGGCCCGCGTCCCGTCGGACGCGACGGCGTACCCCCACCGGGACGCCGAGTACGCGATGAACGTCCACACGCGCTGGGAGGATCCCGCCATGGACGACGAGTGCATCGCCTGGTCGCGGGCGTTCTTCGACGCGATGGCACCGCACGCGACCGGCGGCGTCTACGCGAACTTCATCAGCGAGGCGACGGGCGAAGAGGACCTCGCTTACGGGCGGAACGGGGACCGGCTGGCCGAGGTCAAGGCCGAGTACGATCCGGAGAACCTGTTCCGGCTGAACCAGAACGTCGAACCGGCCCGGTAACCCTTTTTCGTCCGCGACCACCGCGCTTCGAGTCGCTACTCGCCGATCCAGTCCGCGAAGCTCCCCTCGAGCAGCGTCTCCGACTGGCGGGTGACGTACGTCTGCTGCATCGTCTCGATCGCCGCCTCGAGGTCGGCTCCGTCCGCGAGCGCGGTCTCGACCTGCTCGCGCTTCCAACTGGCCGGGGTCACGCCCTGTCGGACGCGTCGCCGGAGCGGGTAGAGGTACTTGGCGGCGTCTTCCTCGCTCAGCCCGCGGTTGGTCAGCCCGTCCTCGGCGTGGGCCAGCAGGTCCTCGTAGAGCGCGAGCGAATCGGACGTTTCCTTCCCGTCGTTGGTGATCCAGGTGAGATCGGCCTCGAGCCCGTCGACCATCGCGGCGTAGAAGTTTTCCCGGGCAAGCTGCCAGTCGAGTTCGACGACGGGATGCTCGAGTCGGGTGAGACTCTCCATCAGGCCGGCGAAGGCCGCGAGGAACGCGACCGAATCGCGGACCGTCGGCTGGGCGGGAATGGGGCGGAACTCGATGCGGGCGTTGGCCGCCGAGCGCGTCGGACCGCCGAAGACCGGGCGGATCCACCGCCAGTAGGTGCCGTGTTTGCGGCTGAAGTGGGGGAACTGATCGTCGAAGCGTTCGCCGGGTTCGACCGGCATCGGGACCATGGTGTCGTCGGCGGCGATCCGATCGATCGCCTCGTCGACGGACGCGAGATCGCGCGGGAACCGGACCTTCCCCTCGCCCGTCGTCGGATCGTTGAGGACGGTCTCGAAGACGCTGATACGGTGTTCCATCCAGCCGTCCCGGAGGATCGCCTCGGGGCTCGCGTCCTCGTCGTAGAGATCGGCGGGGAAAAACGGCGAGTTGACTCCCAGCGCGAGCAGCGGGCCCGCGACTCGCAGCGCGTAGTTGAAGTAGTCGGGCAGGTCGGGGGCGTGGGGTACCTGGTAGTGGGGCTGGATCGACGTGATCAGGCTCTCGGGCATGACGGTGTCGCCCTGCAGCGAGACGTGGGGCGCTTCGATTCGCATCCCCGCGGCCTCGGCCCGGTCCGTGTTCGCCATCGCGTGATACCGGGCCGAGTCGCTCATGTTCGTCGCGACCCGGACCGCGCGTTCGGTTCCATCGTCGTCCGTCGTCGTCCGCTCGACGCTGTCGGTGAGATAGGTCGCCGCGTCTTCGCCTTCCGGCGGGAGCGTCCAGAGCGCGTCGCTGACCAATCGCATCCGCTCGGACTGGGTCACGTCGAGTGCCGTCCGCAGGCGGGCCTTGACCTCCGCCTCCTGGGCCGTCAGCCCGTCGGCGTTCAGCGGCTGCGGGCTCGTCGTCATCTCGGCGTTGTGCAGCCCCAACTCCTTCTCGAAGCCGATCAGCTCGAGCAGCCGGCGCGGAACCCGCCGTAGGGCGCAATCGTCGGCCTTGACCGCGTAAAACTCGTACTCGAGGCCGACGATCGCCTGCGGATTGTCGAAGACTCCCTCCTCGACGCCCTCTTTGATCACCTCGGCGTCCGCTTCGGCCGACCGGCGGAAGTCGTCGGCATCGACCGACAGGACGTCCGCGACCCGCGCGGCGAGTTCCTCCTCTGACATACCACCGAGTGCGTACCCGATCACCTTTAAAGGCGGCCATCGGGCTCCTCTCCGCTACCGCGCGTCGGTCCGGTCCCGACGCTCCGTCCGGTCTCAGAACCGTTTTACTCCCCCCGGCGATACACACCGCCGATGGAGTTCGCCACGTTCGCCGACCGTGCCGGGACGATCGACGCCGAACCCGCCGACCTCGAGATCGTCGCCCACGTCAGGGACCTGCTCGCGGCGGCCGACGACGAGATCGAGGTCGTCGCGCGGTTCGTCCAGGGGCGGGTATTCCCCGCCTGGGACTCGACGACGCTCGATATCGGCCCGAGCGCGTGTTACGAGGCGATCGCCCGCGCAGCGGGGCAAAACGTCAGCGGCGACGACGTCGAGGAGCGACTCGCCGACGTGGGCGAGATCGGCGACGTGGCGGCCAGCTACGAGTTCGGCGGTCAGCAGGGACTCGGTGCGTTCACGGACGACGCCGGCGGCACCAGTGACGATCTCACCGTCCGCGAGGTCGCCGATACTCTCACCGAACTGGCCGCCGCCGAGGGATCGGGCAGCCACGACCGGAAGGTCGACCTCCTCTTTGGCCTGTTCAACCGCGCCTCGAGCGAGGAAGCCCGATATCTCGCTCGGCTCGTCCTCTCGGAGATGCGCATCGGCGTCGGCGAGGGGACGGTCCGAGACGCCATCGCCGCGGCCTTCGAGGTCCCCGAGGACCGCGTCGAACGCGCCCTGCAGGTGTCGAACGACTACGGACGGGTCGCCCGAATCGCACGAGACGAGGGCGTCGCGGGGCTCGACGCCATGGACCTCGCGGTCGGCCGCCCCGTCCAGGCGATGCTCGCACAGGCCGGGACCGTGACCGACGCCCTCGAGGCGTGGGACGAGGCGGCGGTGGAGTGGAAATACGACGGCGCTCGTTGCATTTCTGGGTATACGCCGATTTACACTCGCGAACGAGGACAAATCGCCGTTCGTGACGTCGAAGTCGGGGACAGCGTTCTCACACACGAGGGTCGCTTCAGGGAGGTCGTAGCAAAAAATAGACGAAGCATAGATAGCAAGGAGAAAGTGTTTGAGTTCTCAACGTATTTCGGTACAGAGTTTAAAATAACAGAGGGACACGAGATGTTGGTTTATGATTCAGGTGATACCGAGTGGGTTCCGATCGAAGATGTTTCCGAGAATGAGACTCTCGCCTTTCCGGTCCCTACCATCCGTCCTACTTTGACACCTCCCGACCGCCTGCAACTCAGTACCATCGATAATTACACGAAGGAGTTCGAACTATCGCCGTCTTTCTACCGGTTTCTCGGCTATTGGGTCGGCGACGGCTCTACGAACGACTACAACGGCAACAACCGAATCGGATTGATGTTTAGTAACACCGATGCGGATTTATTAGAAGAATACCGGTCGATTGTCGTCGATGCTCTCGGAATCTCTCCTGAGAACGTCCACACCTATGACCACGGTAGTGCGACCGATATATATTGGACAGACGGTCCACTATTCAAATGGCTATGCGGAAATTTCAGAAAAAAGGACCAAGATGGATGGAAAGACAAAACAGTACCTGACTGGTTTTGGAACTTGTCGGAGGACCAGTTTGATGCATTTCTCACGGGTTGGGAGGAAGCAGACGGATACGAAGACCCACAAGAGAGACGGTATATCACCACGAAGGAACGATATCTCGCGTCCGTAATACAGCTTATCGGATTGACGTTCGGACGAATTTTCGGAATTCGACGAGTGAGAAAGAACGACAAAACGTACTATCGACTGACGATATCTCAGTCCGACCGGTATGCACGAATCGAGGACGACTTCGTTGTCGTCGATATACTCTCTAAAACGGAACTCTCTCGAAAGAACCCACGAGAGGTAGACCCGCGCCAAAAGGTATACAATCTACAGGTCGCAGAAGACGAAAGTTACTGCGTTCCGCTCACCGCGGTACACAACTGTCAACTCCATTTCGATGGTGAGTCGGTCAGCGTCTTCTCGAGAAACATGGAGGAGGTCACCGACGCCCTCCCCGAGGTCGTCGAGTTCGGTGAGGAACACCTCGCGGAGCCCACCATCCTCGACGGCGAGGTCGTCGCCGTCGACGACGACGGCTCACCGCTGCCGTTCCAGGAAGTCCTCAAGCGGTTCCGCCGGAAACACGACGTCGCGAAGGCCCGCGAGGACGTCTCGGTGCGCCCGGTCTTTTTCGATTGCTTACACGCCGGCGGCGAGGACCTGCTCGAGGACCCGCTGACGACCCGCCACGACCGGCTCCGGTCGGTACTCGCGGATGCCGATTCCGACGGCGACGACGGCACCGATGGGACGGCAGACTCCGACATCGAGGGCCTCTCCCTGCTCCGACTGACCGACGATCCCGACGAGATCGAGTCGATCGACGCCGCGGCCCTCGAGGCCGGCCACGAGGGGATCATGCTCAAGGATCCCGAGTCGACCTACTCGCCGGGCCGACGCGGGAAACACTGGCGCAAGCGCAAGCCGGACGTGGAGACGATCGACTGCGTCGTCACCGGTGCCGAGTGGGGCGAGGGCCGCCGCGCGACCTTCCTCGGGACCTTCGAACTCTCCGTGCGCGCGGGCGACGAGTTCGAGACCGTCGGCAAAGTCGCGACCGGGATCACCGACGAGAAATTAGAAGAGCTGACCGAGTTGCTCGAGCCCCACATCGCGATGGAGGACGGCCAGGCGGTCGACCTCGAGCCCGCGGTCGTCTTCGAGGTCGGCTACGAGGAGATCCAGTCCTCGCCGACCTACTCGTCGGGCTATGCGCTTCGGTTCCCGCGGTTTCTGGGCGTGCGGTACGACAAGAACCCCGAGGGCGCGGACTCGCTCGAGCGCTTACAGCGCCTGCAGGCGTGACGAGTCGGGGTGGAATCGACGCATCGCCCTCGTTCTCGAGACCGGGTCGACGAGTCACGGCGACCCAACTGGGACGGATATATAGAAGAACTAGTTATTCTTATGCCGTCGTACGCGGACCGGCGACCTATGCCCTCCAGACGAACGTTTCTGAGTACTGTCGGTGCCGTGACGGGCGGTGTAGGTGCCGGCTGTCTGTCGTCTCTCGGTGCTGTCAGTGGATACGTGCAACTGAAGTCGATCGAGGGGTGGTACGCTGCGGCTGACGGCGGGGGAAACGATCCCATCATGTCCGTCCGGCTGAGTTCCCCGCCGGGTGGCGAACCGGAACTGAGATTCATCGACCCCGAGTGGGAGGACCGCTTCGACACGCCCCGAGAACCGGTCGTTTCCGACGAATTACATGACGACTTCGATCGAACCTACGACACCATCGTCTACACGGTCGGCGTTTGTAGCGAGGAATGGATCGACGGACGGGACGACGACGGGGAGGGATGTCATAACGATTCGGTGTCTCGAGAGGAGTTCAATATGGTTCAGGTCCACGATCAGGCGAGCGCGTCGTTCGAGGACCACGATCTCTCCATTCACTCGCGGGAAGGGACGTGGACGTTCGAATCGGAGTGACCGACGGGGAGACCGGTCCTCGAGCCGACTGGACGACTCCCGAACTGACCCGTCGCCGATCGGGACGCGTCGCTGGCGGGGCCGCGGGATTCGGACCCGAACGTTTCGGACCGCGACGATCACCGGCGATCCCCCGCGCCGAAGACAGGTAAGCACCCTTAAGACCCACGACCGACAGGATTCCCGTATGCAACCGCGCGACCTGTCCGATCACGTCGCTTACGAGGCGGGTCGAGGCATCGAGGAGGTCGCCCGCGATCTCGACCGGGACCCCTCCGAGTTCATCAAACTCGCCTCGAACGAGAACCCCCACGGCCCCTCGCCGGCCGCCGCCGTCGCCATTCGGGAGACGGCCTCGAGCGTGAGTTCCTACCCCAAAGCCGCCCACGCCGATCTCACGACCGCCGTCGCCGGCCGCTGGAACGTCACCGACGACCAGGTCTGGCTGGCAAACGGCGGCGACGGGGCGATAGATTACCTCCACCGGACGGCGCTGGAACCGGCCGATGACGTCCTCGTTCCCACGCCCGGCTTCGCCTACTACGGGATGAGTGCCCGATTTCACCACGGCGGCGTCCGTGAGTACGCTCTCTCGAAAGCCGACGACTTCACGCAGGACGCCGACACTGTCCTCGAGGCTTACGACGGCGAGCGCGTGATCTGGGTCACGAGCCCCCACAACCCGACGGGCTCGACGATGCCCCTCGCGGAGATCGAACGCCTCGCCGACGAGACCGACGAGGAAACCCTGATCGCCGTCGACGAGGCCTACGGCGAGTTCGCCGACGAGGAAAGCGCCATCGCGTTGCTGGACGGGTGGGACGAGTTCGAGGCCCGCGACGACGTCGCGGTCCTCCGGACGTTCTCGAAGGCCTACGGGCTGGCCGGCGTTCGTCTCGGCTACGCCGTCGTGCCCGACGAGTGGGCCGACGCCTACGCCCGCGTGAACACGCCCTTCGCGGCGAGCGAACTCGCCTGTCGGGCCGGGCTCGCGGCCATCGACGACGAGGAACACGTCGTCCGGACCGTCGAAACTACCCGCGAATCCCGCGCGTACATGCGCGACAACGTCGACGCCCACGTCTGGGAGAGTCAGGGCAACTTCGTCCTCGTCGACGTCGGCGACGCCTCGGCCGTCGCCGCCGAGATGCAGGAACGCGGCGTCATCGTTCGTGACTGCTCGAGTTTCGGGCTGCCGGGCTGTGTCCGCATCACCTGCGGAACCGAAGACGAAACGGAACGGGCCGTCGCAACGCTCAACGAGGTCCTCGCCGACCTCGACGTCGAATCGTCCCCGGCGGACGAGTCGGACACGGAGGTCGCCGACACATGAGAGTCGCCGTCACCGGCACGCCCGGCACCGGGAAGACGACCGCGACGGAACTGCTCGCGTCGCGGCTGGCCGACGAGGAGGCCGCTCCGAACGCGGCGACGGACGCCGACGGCGAATCGGCTCCCGATCTCGAGGTGATCCACCTCAACCGCGTCCTCGAAGAAGAGGGCCTCTACACCGAGGTCGACGCCGACCGCGAAAGCAAGGTCGCCGATCTCGAGGCGCTCTCCGAGTGGCTCGCCGGCCGGGACGACGCCGTCGTCGAGTCCCACCTCGCCCATCACTTCGACGCCGACCGTGTGGTCGTCCTGCGGTGTCACCCCGAGACGCTCGAGGAACGCCTGCTCGAGCGCGGCGAGACCGCCGCGAAGGCCGAGGAGAACGCCGAGAGCGAGGCGCTGGACGTGATCCTCTCCGAGGCGGTCGAGGAACACGGCCTCGAGTCGGTCTACGAGGTCGACACGACCGATCGCGACCCCGAAGCGGTCGCGGCAGCACTCGAGGCGGTCGTCGCGGGCGAGCGCGAGCCAAGCGCCGGCGAGGTCGACTTTATGGGGTATCTGACATGACGCTCGACAAGTTCCGGCCGTACGTCTCGCGGTTTCTCGACCCCTTCGTCAAGGGGTTCGACCGCGTCGGCATGACGCCAAACGGCGTGAGCGTCGTCGCCTTCGCGATGGCGATCCTCGCCGCGGTCGCGTTCGCACTGGGCGGGCTCGAGGACCCGGTCTGGTACGCCGTGGCGGCCGCGCTGGTCTTTCTCAATGGCTGGCTCGACATCGTCGACGGCGCGCTCGCGCGCGAACAGGAGGTCGCGTCGGCCGGCGGCGACCTGCTGGATCACGTCCTCGACCGCTACGCCGACATCGTCGTCATCGCGGGGCTGGCCGCGGGCGTCGAGGACTATCTGCTCGGCTTCGCGGCCGTGACCGGCGTCGTGATGACCTCGTATCTCGGCACGCAGGCACAGGCCGTCGGCCTCGATCGGGTCTACGGCGGACTCGTCGGGCGCGCCGACCGGCTGGCGATCATCGGGATCGTCGGCTTTCTGGCCTATCCGATCACGGGGCCGATCGTCGGCGGGTTCACGCTCGTTGGGCTCCTGTTGGTCTTCCTCGCGGTCGTCGGCCACCTGACCGCACTCCAGCGCTTCTATTACTCCTGGCAAGCCCTCGAGTGAGCGCCGCTGTGGCCCGCTTCCGCCCTTTTTGACGGGCGGGAGCGCGCCGCATGCTTTATCCCTGATCACGATATAGGAACGGACATGGTTCAGTGTGAGATGTGTGGGGCCGAGACGTCGTCCCCGAAGACGATCAAAGTCGAGGGCGCGAAGCTAGACGTGTGTTCCGACTGTACGGACTTCGGCACCGAGGTCAAACAGCCCTCGAGTTCGAGTTCGTCGACGAAGTACTCGACCGGCTCGAGTTCGTCGTCCTCGAGCGGGGGCGGCCAGTCGTCCGGCTCCACGAGTTCGTCGAGTTCGGGTGGCTCGAGCCAGCGCCGCTCGGACATGTTCGACGACATGGACGAGCTGGCGACCGACTACGACGACCGGGTTCGCAACGCCCGCGAGAGCAAGGGTCTCAGCCAGTCCGAACTCGCGAACGAACTCAACGAGAAGGCGAGCCTGATCCGCAAGATCGAACGCGGCGATACCCTCCCGAGCGACCGAGTGCAGTCCGAACTCGAGAGCTTCCTCGAGATCAACCTGAACGCCGAAGGGGCGTCCGGCGAGGACTCGGAGTGGTCCGGCGGCTCCTCGACCGGCAGTTACACGCTCGGCGACGTCGTCAAGCGCAAGGACTAACGGCGACGTCCGGTCCGCCCTCGGTTCCCGTACCGCCGACTCGCAAGCTATTTCTTTCGTGCGGGTGGGGTTGCGGATATGTTCGTCCTCGTCAACCTGAAGACGTATCCGTGTGATCCGGTCGCGGTTGCGGAAGCCGTCCGCGATGTCGACGAAACGACCGACGCACGCCTGGCGGTCGCACCCGCGGCGACCCACATCGAACGGGTCGCCGAGACCGGAGCCGAGACGTGGGCCCAGCACGTCGATCCGATCGATCACGGGAGCAACACCGGCCACGCCCTCGCGGAACACGTCGCCGACGCGGGCGCGGTCGGGACCCTGGTCAACCACTCCGAGCGGCGACTGAAACTGGCCGACATCGACGGGACGGTCCGTGCGGCCCAGCGGGCCGACCTCGAGACGATCGTCTGTGCGAACAATCCGTCCCAGATCGGTGCCGCGGCGGCGCTCGGCCCCGACGCCGTCGCCGTCGAGCCCCCCGAACTCATCGGAACGGGAACGCCGGTCAGTCAGGCCGATCCGGACGTCGTCGAGGACGCGGTCGCGGCTGCGGCCGACGTCGATCCCGACGTCTCGGTCCTCTGTGGAGCCGGCATCAGTACGGGCGACGACGTCGTCGCCGCGGGCGATCTCGGTGCCGGCGGGGTCTTGCTGGCAAGCGGCGTCGCGAAAGCCGACGACCCGAAGGCTGCCCTCGAGGATCTCGTCGCGCCACTGTAAGCCGCCCGCCGTCCCACTTTTCTCCCTGTCGCTCGAAGGTGTGTGTATGAGTGACAACAACTCCGCGTCCGACGGCGGGACGGAGACGGCGACGCATCCGGTCTCGGTCGCGCTCGAGAACCGACTGATGAGCCACGGCTACTACGTGACGTCGTTCGAGTGGCTGGACGGCGAGGGCGAGACCACGACCCCCGACGACGGCGTCGGGATCGCCCTCGAGTACGAGGCCGTTTCCGACGCGCCCGCGGTCACGCGCGACGAGGTTGGGGCCGTCCTGCGGACGCTGCTGTCGATCGGCGAGGAGCGGTCGTGGACGCCCGGTCGTCTCGAGGTGACCTCGTTCGCGACCGACGGGGCGGTCCGAGGGCGCTGGCACGTCGAGCGTGAGTGGTTCGACCGGCTCGGGGACGACCTCTCGCAGGTGGCGTTCTCGGGGTTGGTCCTCGGGACGGTCCGGGACCGGCCCAGCGGACGTGACACCGATTAAATACGTCCCGGAGATAGATTAATAATGGTTCGCGTCAGTCCTTGTCGTAGACGATTCCATGACCGGAGAGCAGGTGTACGTCTCCCACGCGCCCGACGATCTTGACCTCGTGCAGGACCTGTTCTCGACGGTCAAGAACTTCCCCTTCGGCGTCCACATTGCACACGAGGAAGTCGAGTCCGGCCGCTCGCGAACGCGACTCGAGGGACGACTCGCCAACAGCGACCTCGTCGTCGCGGTACTGACCGAGGCGGCGGCCGACGACGAGTGGATCAATCAGGAAATCGGCTACGCGGTGGCCAAGGGAATTCCCGTACTGCCGCTGTTCGACGAGGGGATCGACCGGCGAGGGTTCGTGGGCGATGTCGACGGCGTGACGATCGATCGCGGTGATCTCTCCGCGACGATCTTCAACCTGCTGTGTCGGCTCCGAAGCGAACTCGCGCCGCTGGGCGCGCTGTCGGTTCCGAACTGGTATATCCGGTTCCCGTGTACGATCCCCGACTGCAGGGGGCCGGTCACGCTCGAACTCGAACACGATCAGTCCAAGCTCTGGAAGCTCCATGCACACGGCAAGTTCCTGACGGCCTCGTGTGCGGACTGTGGGATCACGTACTACTTCGAGCCGGCGACGATCGGCTTCATGGGTCGTGAGAACGTGCCGGCGTCTCAGTCCTCGTCCCGAAGCCGGTCGTAGGCGTCCCGAACGAGTTTGAACGCCGACTCGCTGCCGCTTTTGCGATCTGGGTGGGCGCGTTTGACCTGCTCGTGAAACGCCTCCCGCAGCCGCTCGTCGCTGACGGCCCGCTCGAGGCCCAGTACGTCGCGGGCCTCGGTCTTTCGCATGGCGACGTCGGCGACGATGCCGCGCTCCTCGGCATCGGCTTTGCAGTCCGAACACAGCCGTTCGGTCCGCTCGTCGATCGTAGTCACGCGAAACCGCTCCTCGTCGACCCACTCCCGGCACTGTGTGCATCGGGTTCGCTCGTCGGTGTCGCCGGTATCGGTCGCGTCGGCGTTCCCGTCGGTCGCCGGGCCATCTCTTTCGGCCCCAGCATCGGGACCGGGGGCCTCGGCCGCACACGACGGACAGCAGGTCAACACGGTGCCGTCCGACAGCACGACGTCCTCGAGTTCGGTCGCGAGGAACGTGCCGGTACACCCGTCACAGGCGGCCCGCCGCTGATCGAGCGACGCGCCCTTTCGGGCGGCTGCCCTGGCGTGTGGCTCACACTCCGGACAGCACGCCACCCGTTCGCCGTCCGGCATCGTCACTGTCGTGAGGTCCTCGAGCGCGACCGTCCGGCCACATCCGTCGCAGCCGGCCTGTCGTTCACCGACCACTGCCATTACCCGGGCGGTTCGGGTTCGTCCCATATTAGTTCTTCTGCTGACAGTCACGGGTTCGGACGGCTCGGTTCGCCCGGAGGGAGGCCCCGACCGTCGGTCGGGGCCGGTGTGTAGGCTCCGACTACGTGGTGAAACGAGACCGGGCGGACGGCCGACCGGTCCGAACGGAACGGATAACGAAGTAGTCGGCCGGCTATGGACCGGACGTGCGAGGGTCCCCTCGCACGGAGACGCGCTGTCCGTTGGACGGCACTCGGTGGCCGACGGCCGCCGAGTTCCTCCTCTCCTGTCAGGTATTTCGACGATCGAACCGGGACACCAATGGGCTCGCAGTCGTGAGTATCGTGTATGGACACAGCAGTCCGGACGGATACGCACGATGGCGCGGCCGACCGCGACCGCCTCGTCGCCGGAATCGTCGACGTCCTCTGTATCGTCGGGATCGTCCTCCTCGGCCGCATCAGTCACAGCGGCAATCCGATCGCCGAACCGATCGCCTCGCTCGAGACGGTGACGCCGTTCGTGGTCGGCTGGCTCGCCGTCGCGGCGCTGGCGGGGGTCTACGCGACCGAACGGGCGGGAGCGAGCCGCGAGTTCCGACTGCCGGCCGTCGCGTGGATCGCGGCGGCGAACGTCGGGCTCATGCTCCGTGGCTCGCCGCTGTTCGATGGCGGGACGACGTGGCCGTTTCCGGTCGTCATCACCGCGACCGGGCTGGCCGTGTTGCTCGGTTGGCGACTGGTCTATACCCTCTATCTATCAGCGACGAGGTAAATTGTCGACGCGCCGGTTCGCGATCGATATCGGTTCGAGAGTATAGTCATCCGAAATTCGATACGTTATTCGGGACCGCGTTTCTGACGGCCTGTCTCTCGAGAACGTAATCGATCAGAGACTGTGTCTGTCCGTCACGTCTCTCGAGCGAGCGGTGATCCGATCCTTCGTCCGATCCGTACCTTCGATATAACTTATGCAGATCTACTCTCGATAATGCAAATCAGAAACTCATCCACCATGGGATAATTATGGGAAACACTTATATGGCTATTCCTCATACTATAGGATAGATTATGACTGGATATTACGACATTGTTCTCGGCCTCATCCCAGTCGCACTGCTCGGTATCACCGCGGCCCTGACGTTCGTGGGGGTGTCGCTGACCGCGGCAGTGCCGCTCGGGGCAGTCGTCGCGATGGGGATCATCGGCCACGCAATGTTCGTCAATACGCCAGCTGACACCGCCGACGAGGCCCGGTCGGCGCGTCCGCCGATCAACGCGGACTGATCCGTTCTTCCGCTTTCGGTTCCTTTTCCCATCTCCGCCGCGTTCGATCGTCTATGACTGAGACGCTGTTTCTGACCAGCGACGCCGTCGATGACCTCGCAACGCCGGCAGAATACGTCGACGCCGTTCGCGAGGGGTATCGACAGCGCGGCGAGGGCGCACCGGCCCACCCACGATCGAAGTTCCTCCGTGCGGATCCCGCCGGGATGTTCACGAGCTACGCCGCCATCCTCCCGGAGACGGGCGCGATGGGTGGCTACATGTACAGCGCAGGGTTCGGTGCCGGCGACGGCTGGTTCATGACGCCGCTTTTCGACGCCGACAGCGGCGCGCCGCTGGCCCTGCTCGACGGCGCGAGCATGAACCCGTTCAAGACCGGCGCGGCCAGTGCCGTCGGCGTCGACGAACTCGCCCGCGACGACGCCGACACCCTCGCGATCATCGGGAGCGGCGCACAGGCCCGCGGCCAGCTCCATGCGACCGCCACGGTCCGTGACCTGTCTCTTATACACATCTCTGATGGCGCG
>AOIR01000066.1 GCA_000337115.1 Natrinema thermotolerans DSM 11552 | reverse complement strand
CAGCCCGCTCAGAGATGTGTATAAGAGACAGGAGCTGGGCGAGGTCGTCGCCGGCGAGGCTCCGGGTCGGACGAGCGACGACGAGATCACGGTCTTCGACAGCGGCGGCACCGGCATCGAGACGGTCGCCGCGGCGTACCTGCTCTACGAGCGCGCCAGCGAACGGGGGCTCGGACAGACGATCGAGTTCGCCCCGGCGAGCGAGGCGCTGACGGGGAACTAGGGACTCGAGGGACGCGGGGGACTGGAGTATAAATAACTGTTTTCGAGCCGACGGGCGACTCGAGCCGGTTACTGCTCGGCCGGTCGCACTTTGAAGCCGTAGCGAGTGACGCCTTCCTGCGTGTAGACCCGGCGGATCGTCGTCTCGATGCGATCACCGACTCCGAACGCGTCGGGGTCAGCGTCGGTACCCATCGCCGGGGCACTGACGGTCTCGTCGCCGCCATCGGTCTCGAGCGCGACGATCGCGGCCGCGTAGTCGCCCGACTGGGCCTGCTGTTCGGCGAACTCCGGCGGTGCGCCGCCCTGCGAGATGGTCGTGACGGCCTCGATGGTTCCCTCGCCAGCAAGTTCGATGGGGTCGTACTCGGCGAGCGCCCCGCAGTCGTCACACGCGCCCTCCGGCGGGAACGACAGCGCGTCGCACTCCGAACAGCGGCCGGCCTCGAGCCGGTAGCGCTGGGGAAGCGAGCGCCGCCAGGAGGGGACGCTGACGTAGGCGCCGCCGCCCGACGGCGGGCCGGTGGTCACGACGCCGCGCTGGCGCAGGTACTCGGCGTAGGAAAGCGGCTCCGCCCCCTCGAGCGCGGTGACGGTCGGCACGTCGCCGTCGGCCGAGACGACGACTGCGTCGGCCCCCGCGCCGCTGCCGTGGGAGACGCCGAGGACGGAGTCGTCGCCGTCCGCGAGCGCGGTGGCGAGCGACAGGGGCACGCTCGCCGCGCCGGTATCGCCCAGCTCGTGGACCGTCGCGGCGGCCTGGATCTCGTCGGTGCCGACGCCGGCCGCGCCGGCCGCGCGGTAGGGGAGCTTCCCGTCGGGGGACTGGATCGCGGCCGCGTCGGGCTCGGGATCGATCTCGAGGCCGGAGACCGCGCCGCCGATGGTTTCGGTAAACGCCTGCCGATCGTACTGGGTGATGCCCAGCCCCTGCGTCTCGTCGTCGCCAGTGTCCCGGAACCGGGTACCGGGATAGGGCGCGGCGTATTCCGCGCGATCGACGATTTCGGCGGGACCCTCGCGCTCGAGGACGAACGCGGCGCTGCCGGCTCCGGCGGCGTGGTCGATCCCGTCGTCGGGGTCGCCCTGCGGTGCGTCGGCGGCGACGACGAGCGCGGTCGTTGCGTCGGCCTCGAGGGCGTCCAGACCGGCCCAGAGCGCGCGGGTCCCCGCTCGAGTACTCCCGGAAAAGAGCTGACGGGTCGCCGATTCGGAGAGGGCCAGCATCGCGCCCAGTCGGGCGGTCAGGTCCTCCTCGGCCGCTGGCGGCCGAGAGGAAGCGAACGCCAGCCAGTCGACGCTCTCCGCGTCGACGTCGGCCGCCTCGAGCGCGCGGGTCGCGGCCTCGTAGCCCATGGTGAGGGCGTCCTCGTCGGCCGCGGGGACGGCCTTCTCGGTGACGCCGGCGGCGTGGAACTGCCCCCAGGCCTCCTCGAAGGCCTCGGCACTGATTCGGAATCGCGGTGCGTACGCACCGACACCGGTGATCGCGCTCATCAGGCGCTCACCTCCTGTTCCTTCTCGAAGACGTGAACGACGGCGGCACCACCGCTGCCGCCGACGTTGTGGGTCAGCCCGCGGGTCGGGTTCTCGACCTGTCGCTCGCCGGCTTTGCCGGAGAGCTGTTTGTAGGCCTCGACGACCTGGCCGGCGCCCGTCGCGCCGATCGGGTGGCCCTTGGACTTGAGGCCGCCGGAGGTATTCACGGGAAGGTCGCCACCGATCTCGGTCGCCCCGGATTCGATCAGTCGGCCGGCCTCGCCGGTCTCACAGAAGCCGAGATCCTCGTAGGCCAGCAGTTCGGCGATGGCGAAGCAGTCGTGAACCTCCGCGAAGTCGAGGTCGTCGGGGTCGACGTCGGCCATCTCGTAGGCCTGCTCGCCGGCCCGCTGGCTCGCCGGAATGCCGGTATAGGTGTCGCGCTGGAAGAGCCCGACGGTGTCGCTGCCGGCGCCGATGCCGGCCACCCGGATCGGATCGTCCGTGTACTCGTCGACCACGTCCTCGCTGACGATCAGCGCACAGGCCGCCCCGTCCGAGGTCGGACAGCAGTGATAGAGGTTCAGCGGATCCGCGACCACGGGCGCGGACTGGGCGTCCTCGAGCGAACACTCGAAGCCTAACTGGGCGTGGGGGTTTTTCGCGCCGTTGGCGTGGTTCTTGACGGCGACCCGCGAGAGGTGTTCGCGCGTGGTGCCGTACTGCTCCATGTGGACCGACGCCATCTGGGCGTAGACGCCCGAGAAGGTGGTTCCCGAGAGTCGCTCCCACTCGGTTTCCCCGGAGACGCCGAGCCAGTACTTCGTCGCGTCCGAACTCATGTCGGACATGATCTCGAAGCCGCCGGCGAGGACGACGTCTGCCATCCCCGACTTGACGGCTTGGACGGCCTGTCGCACCGCGAAACCGCTCGCCGCACAGGCGTTTTCGACCCGCGTCGTCGGCACCCCGTCGAGGCCGACGTGTTCGGTCACGGCCGGCCCGGAGAGGCCCAGCTGCCGGCCGCCGACGCCGAGATTGCCGATGACGGCCTCGTCGACGTCGTCCGCCTCGAGGCCCTTCGGTACGCTGTCCGTCGCCGCGTCGAACGCCGTGCGGAACAGGGACCGGTAGCTCTCCGAGGGAAAGGCTCCGTAGTCCGACTGCCCCGCGCCGACGAGGTAGGCGTCTCGCATACCGGCCCCTCAGTCGTCCGGTGTGAAATAAGTACACACTTACCTACGGTCTTCGGGACCGATCATGGCTGGACCCCGCTACCGCTCGGTCGGCTCCCGCGACGCGTCGAGGACCGCCCGGATCAGCGTCGACTCGGCCGCGCGGAGCCGCTGGGAGACCGCCGACTTCGAGATCGCCAGCTCATCGGCCAGCGTCTCGAGATCGACTCCTCGTGGCCGGTCGAAATAGCCTCCCTTGCCGGCCAGCTCGAGGGCCTCCCACTGTTTCGGCGTGAGTTCGCGGACGTCGAGCTGGAGCGACTCCGGACGACCCTGCTGGTCGGTGGTCCGGTCGTCGACGGTGCGTGCGTCGACGACGTCGTCGACGCAATCAATCAGTTGTTCGATCGATTCGTCGTCGGTGACCGTTACCGTCACGCGTATTCGATTGCTCTCGGCGTTGTCAGTCATGGGTGGACACCGTCGTCCGCGCCGGAGTGGTGTGTCAGTCGTTCAGTCACGAGTCCGCCGTCGCCCGTCTTACCCTTTGTCATCGTTCTAACCAACTGGGTCTCGATCACAGCAGCCCGCTTACGGGCCCCGTCGTAGTTGACATCGAACCCTCGACCTGTGAAGGTATTGAATAGGAGTCCAGATTTCTCCCCGACGAGAACCGTACTGCAGGGGTACAGACCTCTTACTTCCCGCTGAGAACATTCCCAAATGTGTTCGAATATCATATGTAAGTGGACTTGACAGTGGACCGTACCGTCCCAGTGGGCGTTCGCCCGACCTCGAGCGGCGTCACTCACGCGGCACCCCCATCGCCGATCGATCGTTCGTCCGCACTGAGAGGCGACGCGGGTTTCAAACGTCTCGTCGCCGTATCTCACGTATGCCTCGCGCGGCCGACCTCGTCTCCGTCCTCGAGGCGACCGAGTCGCTGGCGATCGTCTGTCACGACAATCCCGACCCGGACTGTCTCGCCAGCGCGCTCGCCCTCGAGGCGATCGCACGCGACCACGACATCGCGCCCGTGACGATCGCCTACGGCGGCGAGATCTCCCACCAGCAGAACCGCGCGTTCGTCAATCTGCTCGACATCAGCCTCCAGACGATCGAGGCGACGACGCTGTCGGAGTACGAGAGCATCGGGTACGTCGATCACAGCAGTCCGGGCGCGAACACGGAGGTGCCGGAACGTATCACACCGGACATCGTCATCGACCATCATCCCGGCGAGGCGAGCGGGGCCGACTTCGAGGACGTCCGCACCGAGTACGGCGCGACGGCGACGATCTTCGTGGAGTACCTCGGGGAACTCGAGGTCGAACTGACCGCCCGGCTCGCCTCGGCGTTGCTCTTTGCGCTCCACCGCGAGCGGCTGGACTTCGTCCGCGAGCCGACGCGCCGCGAGTACGAGGCCGCGCTAGCGGTCTATCCCGACGCGGATCTCGAGACGCTCGAGCAGCTGTACGGCAGCGCCTTCTCCCCGGGGACTCTCGACGCGATCGGGCGGGCCATCGCCAGCCGGGAGCGACGGGGCTCGTCGCTGGTCGCCAGCGCCGGCAAGACCGGCGAGACGGACGCGCTCCCACAGGCCGCGGACTACCTGCTCAACCTCGAGGGAGTCGATACGGTGTTGGTCTACGGGATCGTCGGCGACGCGATCCGGCTGAGCGGCCGGTCGATCGATCCGCGGGTCCACATCGGCGAGGCGCTCGAGGAGGGGTTCGACGAACTCGGGGCGGCGGGCGGCCACCACGACATGGCCGGCGGGCGGATCGAACTCGGACTGTTCGCCGACGAAGACGGCGACGACGACGCGTTACTCGAGTTCGTCGGCGGACGGCTCGCTCGCCGGTTCTTCGACGCGTTGAACCTTGATGACTGAGGCAGTTGGTAGTCGATTTCTTTATTCGGAGCCGGTCGAACTCGCAGTAAGGACGGATGACTCACGTCCCACTCGATTCGCTCGTGAATCACAGCCAGTCGGTAGTAATGTACGTCACTGTATCCATCGCCTCCGGATTGGGGAACGCTTCGATAACGCGCTGGATGATGTGGTAGAGTTCGTGCGGGGGAAGCGACTGGTCGGGGACGTAGAACACGCCACTGTGTGAGTCGATTGGCATCTGGACGAAATCATCGTCGCTGGACCAATGAGACGCCCCTCTTGGACGGCGTACAGGCGAATTGTGGTGTCGTCGACGCCTTCGCCCAACTCACTCACGGTGACGACACGCTCTACGTCGTGGCCTGCTTTGTCGAGTTTGGCAGCCAGCGGAGCTGCGATGTTCTCATCGAGCAGAAACGACACCTGCATGACTACGATTTCGGCAGGTCTTCGGGGCCGGTAATGACTCTCGGGTCTTCTTCTGCGGCTTCGTGAAGCTCTCGACGGTGTTCTTTGACCGCCCGCATCTCTTCGGGGTGGTCGTGATAGTACGCCAGTGCGTGGTAGACGTCCGAGGCGGTGAGATCAAAGCGGTCCGCAACCGTCTGCGCGTCGAGGCCGCGCTCTTCGACCAGCGCGTGGATGTGGCTCACGGTGATTCGCCGGTCCCGAATGTGGGGCTCGTCGTGGACTTCCGACTCGTCACCTGAGACGACGGTGTTCATCTGCTTCGACATAGTGGAGAGTACCATTGCAGTGGCCTTCAGTTTTTGCCGGTACAGGCAGTCAGTCGCGGGTGTACCGGAACCGACTGACAGTTCTTCTCAGTCGATGTCGATCGAGCGCGCCTCCTCGTCCGGTTTGTGCTTGGGGAGCCGCACCGTCAGCACGCCGTTGTTGACGCTTGCCTGCACCGCATCGGCGTCGACCGACGCCGGCAGGCGCACCTGCCGGCTGAACGACTGGGTCGTCCGTTCGTGTCGGATGTAGTTCGCCGCCTCGTCGTCGGTCTCCCGTTCGCGTTCGCGCCGGCCCGAGATCGCGAGGGTCCGGTCCCGGTCGGTGAGTCGCAACTCGAGGTCGGCGCTCTCGTAGCCGGGGACGTCGACGGTGGCGACGAACGCCTCGCCCTCGTCGGCGAGGTCCAGGCTCGTCTCCGCACCGCCCATCGAGAGGTCGAGCTGGCTCCGGTCGTCCACCTGCCGTTCCCACGATCGGGCCGCCGTCTCGACTTGGCGGTTCAGTCGCTCGAGGAGGTCGTCGATACCGTCGAACGGGCGGGGTCGGTCTGCCATGATTTCACCTACCGTAGGTAGGGGGCCGATAGCGAAAAAGGTCACCCTCGGCCAGTGAAACGGTCACGCAGGCTAACCTATCGACGCGGTGACTTGCGGCAGAACCGAGGGGTGGGCTGGTCGTTTTTACGCTCCCCGTCTTAGGGGAGATGCATGACCGACGCACTATTCGTCGTCAGCGAAGAAGGGTACTGGGGAGAGGAATGTGTCGAGCCGCTCGAGACGCTGTCGGACGCGGGCGTCGAGGTCACGGTCGCGACGCCGTCGGGGAGTCCGCCGGTAATCGACGAGCGGTCGCTCGATCCCGACGAGGTCGGCGAGGAAACCGCCGAACACGTTCGCGAGGTCCACGAGACCGACGAGCGACTGAACGATCCGATCCCGGTCGCACAGGCCGACGCCGAGGGGTACGACGCCGTTGTCTTCCCCGGCGGGCACGGAACCGCATGGGACATCAACCAGGACAAACACGCACGGCAGCTCCTGCGGGACGCCGTCGAGGGCAACGGGAAGGCGCTCGTGGTCTGTCACGCCGTCGGCATTCTCGGGTTCGCCCGCGACAGCCACGGCGCGTTCATCGTCAACGGCCGTGACGTAACCGGCTTCCCCAACGCGTGGGAGGAGGGCATCGTCGACGAACAGGACCGCATGCCCGACGGCCGCAAGCTGCCCTACTGGACCGAGGACGAAGTGAAAGCCGCCGGCGGGAACTGGGACGCCGAACTCGATTCCGACACCAGCGTCACCGTCGACGGCGACCTCATCACCGCCCGCGGCCCCGGCTCTTCGAGCGCCGCGGCCGATACGCTGCTCGAGGAACTCGACGTCGAACTCGAGGCCTGAGCGACCCGCGATCGCCGGCCCGTACTGGACGACGAAACCGGCCACAACGACACTCGTTCCGTCGTTCTGCTATCCCCCTGAACTGTTTCTACCCGTTCGTGTAGCGCCGTTCACATGCCGGCGATACGAACGCAGGGGACTCACGAAACGGTACGGGGCCGGCGACGAGGCCGTCGTCGCGCTCGAGGGTCTCGAGCGCGAGTCGCGTCACCGGGACGGTGCTGCTCTCCCTGTCGGAGTGGGTCGCACCCGTCGTCTTGCTCGCGTGGTTCGTCGTCCCGATCGCGATCGGCTACCGGCGGTTCGAGCGACCCGATCCGAACTGATCGCCCGCCGGCGTTGCGGTCGGTCGGGGCTCGGTCGCCGCCTCCCTCGAGCCGGCGGGCGATCGGCGGCGAGAGGGGCGGACCGAGCGAGTTATGGGCGCTGACCCCCGAGGACGCCCGTGGAGCCAGCCCGATCGGAGACGACCGAACGGACCGATTCGCTACGGAGTCGCAGCTTCCGGATCACCGTCGACGACGGCCGCGACTCGTTTTTCGCACTCAGCATCGAGGACGTCTCGAGCGACGACGCGTGGCTCATGTCCGACACCGTCGTCGCCCTCGAGAACGAGCGCTGACCGCCCCCGCGACCGCCGGCTGCCGACGGTGGTCGCGATCGATAGCGACGGCGGGTCACGCAGGCTGCCCAGTGGCGAATCAGTCCCTTTTTACGCGACCGCGGGGAAATATCGGCTATGAGCTTCGAGGAAGACGATCGCGTCGTGCTGCACGACGAGCACAGCGAGTTCGACGGCGAAACCGGGACCATCACCCAGACGATGGAGTCGATGTTCGGTGACGTCACCTACACCATCAGCTTCGAGGACGGCCAGGAGGCCGGCGTTCCCGAGGACGACCTCGAGGCGGCCGACGACGAAGACGCAGACGAGGAGTAACGCCGCTCGAGGGCCGGTCCCGCGAGGCGACGTCGCACCTGCTACCGCCGTGCCGGCCGAACACTACCACACTACCCATTCGAATCGTCGATGCCACAGATCCCGCTTCACTACGTCGATTTACGGACGTTCTGCTACGCCACCGAGGACGAGAAACGCGTCGAGGAAGCGCTGCGAACGTTCCTCCCCGACGGTGACGATGACGACCCCTTCGAGATCGAACGCACCGAAAGCGAGGGCCACTACGGCGACCGTATCCTCGTCCTCTCGGCCCGCGTCGAGAACGCCGACGACGTTCGGCACGTCCTCTCGCGGCTCGCCGACCTCGAGACCTTCGACGACCTGATCGCCGAACTCGACGAGCGGGTCACGGAAAACACCGAACTCTTCCTGCGACTCGACAAACAGGCCGCCTTCGCGGGCGACGTTCGCCTCGGCGACGGCATCACCTTCCGCGGGAAGGTCGAGGCCTACCCCGCCAAGAAGGAGAAGGCCGTCGAAAACGCCGAGGACGTCCTCGAGCGCCTCCGCGAGCAGGACTGAGTCGCCGTTTCGCTGACGCTGCCGCGTCCCGCTTCGTTTCGTGACGCCGGCCGAACCCGAACGTGATCGTCCGGTTACGAAGCGCTTTTGACTGGCCAGTCAGTAAGTTAGTGTAGGAATCTTCTACATGACTGACGAGACGATCGACGATCTCATGGATGCGACGTACCGGGCGCTCTGCAAGCATGGGTATGCGGAGTTGACGATGCAGGACATCGCCGCGGAGTCGGACAAAAGCAAGGGAACGATTCACTACCACTTCGACGGCAAACAGGACCTTCTCGAGTCGTTTCTGGAGTTTTTGCTGGACGACTTCGAAGAACGAACCGAGACGATCCCCGGCGAGACGCCGAGCGAGCGACTGCACGAGTTTCTCGACCAGTTGCTGACTCCCAGCGACGAGGAGTCGTCCGAGGAGTTCCGAACGGCGATCCTCGAGATCAAGTCCCAGTCGCCCTACAATGAGGCCTACCGGGAGCGACTGCGTGGGTTCGACCGTGCCACCAGGGACCGCATCGCCGGTCTCGTCACTGATGGAGTCGAGGCCGAGGAGTTCCGCTCGGACATCGATCCCGAGGCGACCGCCGACTTTCTGGTCACCCTGTTTCACGGCGCACAGACGCGGGCGGCCGCGGTGGATCGACCGCCGGAACGGACGCTGGAGTACATCCATGCGTACATCGACGACACGCTGTGTCTCGAGTCGGCCGACCGGAACGGGTCGTCGCCCGAGGTTGACACGGGGGCCGAAAGATGAGCCTGCTGGCTCGACTCGTCGGCTGGATCAAACGGCGGTTGGCCCCAGTCTCCGGGCTGTTCAAGGGTCGCGAGGAGTTCGACCTGACCGAAGGCGGGATCGCGAAGCCGCTGTTCTATCTCTCGCTGCCGATCATCGTGACGAACCTGTTGCAGACCGCCTACAACCTCATCGACACGTTCTGGTTGGGCCAGTACAGCACCGAGGCGCTGGCGGCGATCAGCTTCGCGTTCCCGATGGTCTTTCTGCTCATCTCGGTCGGGATGGGGCTCTCGGTGGCCGGGAGCGTTCTCGTCGCCCAGTACATCGGTGCTGACGAGGAGTCCGAGGCGGAGTACGCCGCCTCCCAGACCGTCGCGCTGTCCCTGCTCGCGGCGTTGCTACTCGGCGTCGTCGGCTACGTCTTCGTCGAGGAACTGCTCGGACTGCTCGGTGCCTCCGAGGCCGTGTTGCCGCTGGCGACCGACTACATGCAGGTCATCTCGCTCGGGATGCCGTTCATGTTCGGCTTCTTCGTGTTCATCGCCTTGATGCGCGGGTACGGCGACACGATCACGCCGATGCTCGTGATGTTCGGTTCGGTCCTGCTCAACGTGATCCTCGACCCGTTCATGATCTTCGGTTGGGGGCCGTTTCCCGAACTCGGGATCGAGGGTGCGGCGATCGCGACGGTCTTCTCGCGCTCGCTCGCGCTCGTGGTCGGGCTGGCGATCATGTTCAGCGGCGTCCGGGGCGTCCGGATCCGACTGGCCCAGATGCGGCCCGACCTCTCGTTCGCGAAGCGGCTCGTGAGCATCGGCTTCCCCGCTTCGATCGAGGGGATGGGCCGGGCACTGTCGATCAACCTGTTGCTGGTGATCGTCGCGTTCTTCCCGGACACGGTCGTGGCGGCCTACGGGATCGGGACCCGCGTCTTCTCGGTCATCTTCCTGCCGGCGATCGCGGTCGCCCGCGGTGTCGAGACGATGACCGGGCAGAACGTCGGCGCGGGCAAACCCGAGCGGGCGAAAGCCGCGGCGGACTTCGCCGCCCGGACGATGTTCGTCATCCTCGGGGCGATGGGCGTCGTGGCGTGGTTCGCCGCGGAGCCGATCACCGGCGCGTTCACCGACAACACCGAAGTCATCGAGATCGGGACGACGTTCATTCGGTACGTCGCTCCCTCCTTTGGCTTCATCGGCGTGATGCGGGCCTACAACGGCAGCTTCCGAGGGACCGGCAAGACCCTGACCGCGGCCGCGATCGTCATCGTGATCTACGCGCTCGTGCGGCTCCCGATCGCCTACGGTCTCGCGACGACCTACGACTACCGGGGGATCTGGGTCGCCTTCGCCGTCTCGAACGTCGTCGGTGCGGTGCTGGCCTACGGCTGGTACCGCCGTGGCACGTGGCGGGACGCCGACGTCACCGACGATCCGATGGCTGCCGGTTCGGGCGACGACCTCGAGGTCGGCGAGGTAGACGCGAGTACCGACGACTAGCGATGCAACCCGAGACGTAATCTCGCTCTGGCACGTCGACCGATACCGTGACTGATCCGCTCCGGCGCGTCGCTCGCGGCGAACAGCTTCCCGGCCGTCCGGGCCGCCGAACGGTGGTGTGACCGATGGTCGAAGCCGTCGGTATCGACATCCTGAGTCTCCTGCTCGTCCTCTCGGTCGCGTGGGTGTTCGGCGCGGTCGCCGAGCGCTTTGGCTATCCGACGATGATGGGCGAACTGTTCGCCGGCATCGCCTTCGGCCCCGCGCTGCTCGGGCTCTTGCGCCCCTCCGAACTGCTCACGGTTCTCTCGGAGCTGGGCGTGTTCCTGTTGATGGTCTACGTCGGGATGGAGGTCGACCTGCGGGAACTGTTCGAACTCGGTCCCCAGTCGCTGTTGATCGCCTTCGGGGCCTTCGTCATCCCCTTCGGACTCGGCTACGCTGCCGGCGTCTGGCTCGGCGTCTCCGTCGGCGCGGCGCTCTTTTTGGGCCTCGCGATGGCCGCCACGTCGCTGGCCACGAAATCGCGCATCCTCGCCGACCTCGAGTTGCTCGATACGCGGATCGCGAACGTGTTGCTCGGCGGGGCGCTGGCCTCGGACGTTGGCGTGTTGATCGCGTTCGCCGGCGTCGACAGCTACGTGACGGCGGGCGCGCTCGAGCCGTCCGAGATCGGCGTCATCCTGCTGCAGGCGGCGGGCTTTTTCGCGGCGACGCTGCTGATCGGCTACCGGTTTCTCCCGTACGCCTGGCGCTCCATCGAGCGCCAGCGCGAACGCTACGGGTTCGTCGACCGGACCACCGCCTTCACCTTCGCGCTGTTGGTCTCCCTACTCTTCGCCCAGCTGGCGACGCTGGCGGACCTCCACATGATAATCGGCGGCTTCATGGCTGGGATGTTCCTCCGGCAGGCCGACGTCGAGCCCGGGCTCTACGAACACATGCACACCGTCATGTACGACCTCGCGATGGGGCTGTTCGCGCCGATCTTCTTCGTCACGGTCGGCTTCCAGATCACCTTCGACGTCTTCGCCGACTCCCTCGCCGTCCTCGCCGCGCTGGTGGCCATCGCCTTCCTCGGCAAGATCGTCGGCTCGTGGCTGTTCTCGCTGCCCACCTCGCTGACCTCTCGGGAGGGACTGGTCGTCGGCTTCGGCATGAACGGCCGCGGCACCGTCGAGATCATCATCGCCGAAGTCGCCTTTCAGGCCGGAGTTATCGACCAGTCGATGTTCTCGATTCTCGTGTTCATCGCCGTCTTCACGACTGCGCTCGTCCCCGTCACCGTCACCTGGGGCGTGCGGCTGCTCGAGTCCCGCGACGAACTCGTTTACGTCGATTCGGCGACGCCGGCCGAAGACTGACCCTCGCGGGTTCCCGCGACGCTCGAGCGGGGCGTTTTTCCCGGCCGCGCGAGCAGCTAGGGGTATGCAAATCCACGTCGTGGGTGACGACCCGGTCCGCGAGGCGGTCGTCACCGCGCTCGAAGACGTCGACGTCGGCGTCCGGGAGGCAGAGGCGTCGGCGATCGGCGACGCTCGGTTCGCGGTCGTCAGCGATGTTGCCGGCGCGGCGACGTTCGAACGGGCCAACGAGGCCGCACGGGCGGGGGATACCCCCTGGATCGCCGTCGAGATCGGCGGCGTCGGTGGCTACCCGATCCCGACGGTCGACGCCGCGATTTCGGGGTTCGCCCCCGCGACCGCCTGCTTCGACTGTCTGCGCGCCCGCGTCGCGTCCCAACTCGAGGAGCGGGCCGACGGCCCGCAGGCGGACCGGAGCGCGGCGCGGCTGGCCGGGGCCGTCGCCGGCCGAGAGTGTGTGCGCGTCCTCTCGGGCGACGAGCGCTCGATTATGGGCGCGGTCCGGGAGCTGCCCTACGCCCGCCGCGAACTGCTGCCGGCCCCCGGTTGTGGGTGTGCCGACGGCCACCAGGACCGGTCCCTCGACCGCGAGGACGCGGACACGCTCGGTCTCGAGGCGGCCGTCGAGGCCGCCGAGCGGGCGATCGACGACCGGATCGGCCCGGTCGGGAGCATCGCCGAGGTGGAGTCGTTCCCGTCGCCGTACTACCTCGCGACGGTCGCGGACACGACCGCCTACAGCGACGCGAGCGCGCCGCGACAGGCCGCTGGCGTCGCCGACGATTGGAACGCCGCGTTGATGAAGGCCGTCGGCGAGGGCCTCGAGCGCTACTGCGCCGGCGTCTACCGCGAGCCGGACTTCGTCCGCGCGAGCGAGGGCAACCTCGAGAACCCGGTCCCGCCGACGGAACTGGTCCGGCCGGACGACGGCCCCGCCTACGATCCCGCCGCCGAACACCGCTGGGTTCCCGGCGAGGACCTCGTGAGCGGTGAGCAGGTCCACCTGCCGGCGGCCGCGGTCCAGTTCCCCCAGCCCGGCCCGGCGCTGGTCCCGGCGATCACGACCGGGCTGGGACTCGGCTCCTCGACGGTCGACGCGCTCGTCTCCGGACTGACCGAAGTCGTCGAGCGCGATGCGACGATGCTCGCGTGGTACTCGACGTTCGACCCGCTCGGGCTGGCAGTCGACACCCCGGCGTTCGACCGCCTCGAGCGCCGTGCGGAGAGTCAAGGCCTGTCGGTGACGCCGCTGCTCGTGACACAGGACGTCGACGTCCCCGTGGTGGCCGTCGCCGTCCACCGGAATCCGGCGGCCCTCGGGGACGGTCCGGTCGCGCCCGACGACGACGCGTGGCCGGCGTTCGCCGTCGGCTCGGCGGCCGGCCTCGACGCCGCGGCGGCCGCGACGGCGGCCCTCGAGGAGGGGCTCCAGAACTGGATGGAACTGCGAAGTCTCGGCTCCGACGAGGCCGGTTCTGCGGGCGGCGAGATCGGCGCCTACGCCGCCTTCCCGGAGCAGGCGCGATCGTTCGTCGACGTCGAGTCGACCGTCCCCGCCGAGAGCGTCGGCCCCGACCCCGTCCCGACCGGTCGCGACCGACTCGAGGCGTTGGTCGATCGGGTGGCCGACGCGGGGCTGACGCCCCACGCGGCGCGGCTGACGACCCGGGACGTCGAGCGGATCGGGTTCGAGGCCGTCCGGGTCGTCGTCCCGGGTGCGCAACCGCTGTTCACCGACGATCCCTACTTCGGCGAGCGCGCCGAGACGGTTCCAACGGACCTCGGCTTCGAGTCGCGCCTCGAGCGGGCGTTTCATCCCTATCCCTGACGCGTCGCTGTTCGGCCGTTCTCTCCTCGAAAAGCGGTCCCGGGCCGCGTCAGCGAGTTATGTCGCCCCGTCCGAGTCGGGAGTCGTCTCGTTCGTTTCGGTCGCGTTCGTCGAGTCCCCGTCACTCACGTTCGATTCGTTCCCGACGGGGCTGTCCGGCGGTTCGGACGGCGGTGTCGGCTCCCCGCCGGCCTCCTCCCCGCGTTCGATATCCAGTATCAGGTCGTCATCGGTAATCCGAACGGTCACGAGTTCGGTCTCGGGCCTGAGCGTCGCCTCCCTGCTCATTCGGTCGCCGTCCGCGTCCACGAACTTGGTCACTCGGAAGCTCTGCTCGATTGCATCGAGATGCGGTGCCGACACCGTCTGGTCGGGCGTAACGGTGTAGCTCTCGTCGTAGGTCTGTCGGTCGGTCCCGGACTCGTAGGCCTCGAGGACGATGTTGTAGTGACGGTCGGCCTCGCTTTTGATTTCGAGCGGGATCAGTCCCTGAAAGCTGCCCTGATAGTGTTCCCGCAAGGTATCGAGACAACCCGATAGCCCGGCGACGGCGGCCACCCCGGCGGTTCGAAGTACCGTACGGCGGTTCACATGGCTATCTCAGGCTTGGACGACTGTATGCGTTACTCTTCGGTACCGGGTCGCCGTCGGCTCCGATCCCCCATGCGTCAGCCATCGACACCCACTGTCTTTTTGGTCCACTATCCTAACTATCGTTCATGGAGAAAACAGCGATCGACGACGTCGAGATCGAAGTCAACCCGATGGACGTCCATTCGGTTCGCCGGCCGATTTCGGACGCGCTCGGCTTTACCGACTTCGCGATGAACTACTTCGAACTCGAGCCCGGCGAGTCGTTCTCGGGCGGGATGCACACTCACCACGATCAGGAAGAGGTCTTCTACGTCCAAGAGGGGACCGCGACCTTCGATACGGAAGCGGGCGAAGTCATCGTCGACGAGGGCGAGGTGATCCGGTTCGAGCCCGGCGACTTCCAGACCGGCTACAACGACACCGACGAGCAGGTCGTCGGCTTCGCCTTCGGCGCACCCAAATCGAAACACGACTGGGACCAGCTCGAGTCGCTGGTCTACTGTCAGGAGTGCGAGGAGGAGATCGGCCACGGTCTCGAACTCACCGACGACGGCAACTTCCGTCTGACCTGTACCGAATGTGGCAACACGTTCGTTCCGCCGTAACGGAGCGACACGGCGATTTAGTGCCGGCGTGAACTCGGCGGTCGACCCCGTCGATGACTCTCATTCTCACCGATCCGGGTGCTTTCGCTCCCGAGGAAAGAGGGGAAAATTGTTCACCGGGGACTGAGAGTATCGACGTATGGCTGCACAAGAGGGTTCGACCGTCGATATCGACACGTCGCTTTTTATCACCGTCTCCGGACCGCCGGGTTGTGGAGCGACGACACTGTGTGAACAACTCGCCGACGCGATCGGCTGTCCCTACGTCTCCGGCGGCGAGGTCTTCCGGGAACTCGCCGAGGACCGCGATATGAGCCTCAACCAGCTCATCGCCAAGGCCGACGAGTCCGACGAGATCGACCGCGCACTCGACCAGCGGCTCCAGCAGATCGCCGAGAAGTGGGGCATGTCTAACAAGCCGTTCATCCTCGAGTCGCGACTTGCGGGCTGGATCGCCGGCGACCGCGCGGACCTGCGACTCTGGCTCGACGCGCCGGAAGCCGTTCGCCTCGATCGAATCGACGACCGCATCGAGACCGAGGCGGAGATGCGGGTCCGCGAGGTCAGCGAGGCCGGCCGCTACGAGTCCTACTACGAGATCGACATCGACGACCGGGAGTTCTACGACCTGCACATCAACACGGCCCGCTGGAGCAAGCGTGCGGTCTTCACGATCGTTCGGTCCGCGATCGAGGAATACGATCCTGAGATCGACGAAGGGGCGTTCCGAACGCCGCCGATGAACCCCTAAGTGATTATTCGCCGTCGGGCGAGTAGTTGGGCGCTTCGTCGGTGATGACGACGTCGTGGGCGTGACTCTCGGCCTGTCCGGCCGAGGAGACCCGGACGAACTCGCTGCGCTCTTTGAATTCGGGGATCGTCTCGGCACCGACATAGCCCATCCCCGACTGCATGCCGCCCGCGAGCTGGTGGAGTTCGGACTTGAGCGTTCCCTTGTAGGGGGTTGCCGCCTCGACGCCCTCGGGGACGTACTCGTCTTCCTCTTCGGGTTCGTCCTTGAGATAGCGGTCGCCGTCGCCGGATTTCATCGCGCCGACCGATCCCATGCCGCGGTACTGCTTGTACTTCTTGCCGTTCATCGTGACCACGCGGCCGGGTGCTTCGTCGGTGCCGGCGAAGTACGAGCCCAGCATGACCGCGTCCGCGCCGGCGGCGACCGCCTTGATCGCGTCGCCGGAGTACCGGATGCCGCCGTCGGCGATGACCGGCACGTCGTGTTCGGCGGCCACGTCGGCAACCTGTGCGACGGCCGTGATCTGGGGCATGCCGGAGCCGGAGACGATACGCGTCGTACAGATCGAGCCCGGTCCGATGCCGACCTTCAGTCCGTCCGCGAAGTCGACGAGGTCCTCGGCCGCCTCGCGCGTACCGATGTTGCCGACGACCACGTCGGCGTCGACGGACTCCGTGATGTCTCGAGCGCCGTCGATGACGTTCAGGTTGTGCGCGTGCGCGGTGTCGATAAAGAGGACGTCCGCGCCGGCCTCGTCGGCCGCGACCGCGCGATCGTATTCGAACGGGCTGACGGCGACGCCACAGCGGAGTCGGCCGTCCTCGTCGCGGACCGCCTCGCCGTACTCGCGACGCTGGAGGATCCCCTGCATCGTCACGAGTCCCACGAGGAGGTTCTCGTCGTCGACGACCGGGACACGCTCGATCCGGTGTTCGTACATCAGATCGAACGCCTCGCGGGCATCGATGTCCTCGTGAGCCGTGATGACCTCGTCTGTCATCGCCTCGGTGACCGGGTCGTCCTCGTTGACCTCGAGGTGGGGCCGGATGTCCGTACTCGAGATGATGCCAAGCACCTCGCCGTTGGTGTTGACGACAGGTGCGCCGCCGACGCCCCGCCGGGCCATCCGTTCGTCGACCTCGCGGACGGACATCTCGGGATCGGCGGTGACGACGTCCTCCAGCGGGATGATGAGTTCGTCCGCGCTCTTGACGCGGCCGATCTCCTCGACCATCTGGTCGACGTTCATGTTCCGATGGAGGACGCCGAGCCCACCGTGGCGGGCCATCGCGATCGCCATGTCGCTCTCAGTGACGGTGTCCATCGCCGCCGAGAGGATGGGAACCGAGAGTTCGACGTGTTTCGAGACGTGCGACGTGAGGTCGGCGTCGTCGGGTTCGACGCGGCTCTCCTTGGGGCGGAGAAGGACGTCGTCGAAGGTTAGCGCTTCCGGTACCTGCAGTTTCGAAGAATAGGGCTCGTGCTCGGGAACGTCGTTCGCCATGTAAGCCGTCCGTGGTCCCCGGGGAAAAACGTTGCGAGACAAACCCGGCTGTGAACGGTTGACGAGTCACTCAACGGGCGATTCGCCACGGTCCGGTCGTCGGCACCGTAGCGCCGCTCGAGCCGTTGCCCGCGTTCCGACCGGTCGCCCGTGTGTTCCGGCGTCTCGTTCCCGTGGTCCTGAGACGAACGCCCACCGCGAGCGCAGATCCGTCCGCTTTCGTCCACATCTGTGCGTCGTCGGCGGAACGATCACCGAGTCGTGGAATCGTTTCTCACACAACGTTTATTGACAATCCCCCCGTCTTGCCGTGTATGTACGCTGTGAGTGCATTCGACGCCCGGACCGCCGGTCTGACGAGTTCCGACTCCGTCACGACGATGTTCGGGAATTTTACAGCGAAACTCACAGCTCGAGGCCCTAATCCGAATCTGATCGACTGGCCCACGGACCAGTCGGTGCGGGACCGCCCGTCCTCTTACCCATCGGCCTCGGGTCATGGCCATCGACCCTGACCGATGAGTACGTCCCAACACCCAGTCGCGCTCCAGATGGAGCGTATCGTGGGGGGCGACGCCAGACTCCTGGCACTCGTGATGATGCTGCCGTTAGTCGACGGCGTCTTCCCCGCACTGATCCTGGCCGGTGCGCTCGACGAGCCACTCGGGGCCCTTCAGGTCGGATTGCTGATCTTCGGTGGCAGCGCCACCGTCGCGGTCATCCTCGCGGAGATGGAGGGGTCTCCCCGCGAGCAGGCGACGGTCGTCTTGCTAGTCGGGCTCCCACTGATCCTGCTGGCGGCGGTGCAGGCGGCGTTCGCCCCGGCGATCGCGAGCGTCATCGACATCGGCATCTTCGAGCGGTTTGCGGCGCTGGTCATCGCCACGATCGCGGCCCAGACCGCCAGCGCGACCATCGGCGAGTCCCTCCCCAACCCCGTCGTCGTCATCGGGTTAGGGCTGGTCGCGAGCGTCGACCCCTCGGGGGCGGAGTTCGCGGTGCTGACCGACCCCGCCCTCGTCGCGAACGCGACGCTGGCGGCGGCCGTCGGCGTCGGCTTCGCGCTGGCCATCGCGCTCTCGGGCCCCTACCTCCGGGAGTACATGGACATCGATCGGTTCCGCTTCGGCAGCGCCGTCGCCCTGGGCCTGCTCCCGCTGTCCCTGCTCGGGATGGCCTTCGGACAGGCCCCGCTGGCGGCCCTGGTCGTTGCCGGCCTCTTCGCCGTCGATATCCCCTTCCGCACGGGCGAGGACGAGGACTCGAGCGCCGACGGGAGCGCGGCCGCCAAGATGGACGCGCTGGCCGACGGCGGGGACGCGACGGAGTCGCCGGCCGTCGACGGCGAGTCCGCGGACGACGGGACCGATACGCCGGGCCGTGCCCCGTGGCTGTAGGGCGATTCTGAATCGAAACCACTTTAGGGATCATCACCCAACGAAGACTCGAGGGGTCGTGGCCAAGCCAGGCATGGCGGCTGACTCCAGAGGCAACGCGCCCGGGACGACACTCCAGACTGATATACTGATCGGGCACCTGATCAGTGTCCGTGTGATGACCCTCTGGAGTTCCGAGGCGCACCGGAGATATCAGTAGATCGGGGGTTCAAATCCCTCCGACCCCATTTGAAATAAAAAGCGCTGAGCGCCTTTTCTCGCGTTCTCGATACATTCTGAACAGGGGGTGGTCCGCGTGACGGTCGCCCCCTGGCCGTCAGTCGATCACTCGACGTGCCAGCACTGCGGAGCCCATGTTACGGACCGCTTCCGTCGTGTCTTCGGTGACGACGAGGACCGGGCCCATCGCTGTGGTGACTGCGATACGTACGCTCGACTGAGCCGCGGCTCCGCTGCTGGTATCGACGTGGCGGTTCCCGATCCGGAGACATCCGAGGGCCGTCATGGAGGTGAGGTCGATGCGTAGCGGGTTCGTCCGGGCGAGCGAGTTGTACGATGTCGACAGCCGGACGCTCATCGCCCATCCGGCCCATCAAGCGACCGACGCCGACGTTCGCCGCGCGCTTGAGAATCGAGAGGTCTGTACCGACGGCGGACTCCCCTCAAGCGATACTGATCGGAAATACTGTCGGG
>AOIR01000065.1 GCA_000337115.1 Natrinema thermotolerans DSM 11552 | reverse complement strand
ATTTGTCCGGAATGCGGGCCGTTCGGTCCCGGCCTTTTCGGTAGCAAAGAGGCGATGATCGAGTACGATCACGAATCTGCGCTACTTCGCACCGGGAAGCCGCTCCGGTACCTCGACACGGGTAGTGATCGCACGGACGGTGGTTCCCGATGAGCCGCCTTGTCGAATCCGACGAGTGCGAACGGTGCGGTGACCGCGTCGACGCGCTTCGCCGGCTCTGTCCCGAGTGTACGCGCGCGGTTCGGAACGCACGAGAGGGTCCGCTATGAGTTCTCGAGCGTCGGAACTCGAGAGTCCGAAGGCCAGCGGCGACGCCCTCGAGGGCGAGATCGTCCAGGCCGTCGACGC
>AOIR01000064.1 GCA_000337115.1 Natrinema thermotolerans DSM 11552 | reverse complement strand
TATCCAAAATGGCTAAATATGGCGAACTTGTTAAAGTACCCATGGACGTTGAGAGCTTCCAATCTGATGGAATACCTGGTGAGTTAGTGAATTCGGGAGGAGATCTTGCATTTAAACCGGAACCACTTCCTCCAGAGATCTCTTTGGAAGGCGAACTCCTAGAGGTTTTCACTGAAGCTACAACCAATGTTGGTCAACTAAGTGGTGTGGGACGCCGAGTAGACAATCCCAGCATGCTAATCAGCCCTTTTATTTACAAAGAGGCAGTTGTATCATCAGAAATTGAAGGTACAAGAGTTACTCTATCTGATGTGTACGAATACGAGGCGGGACAGGAAAAAGGACAATCAGGACCAAGCCGGAATGAATTACAAGAAGTTCACAACTATGTTCAGGCAGTATTTCAGGGGATTTCTAAGATGGATGATGGAATCAATTTGGATTTAGTCAAGACACTACATGAAACTCTAATGAGTGGGGTCCGTGGCGAAAACAAACAACCGGGAGAGTTTCGAGATACCCAAGTGTATATTGGTGGTCGTGGTGAAGATGCACGGTTTGTCCCTCCACCACCAATGATAGTTCCCTATCAGATGGAGAATTTAGAGACATACATGCAAACAGGGGGGAAATACCAATCATTAATAGATATTGGGCTAGTACATTACCAATTAGAAACAATACATCCTTTCCGAGATGGGAATGGAAGAATGGGACGACTCATAATCATGTTAATGATGTGTGACGAAGATCTATTGCCTGAGCCCTATCTTTACCCAAGTTCATATTTTAATCGGAATAGAGAGGAATATACTGATCGTTTGTTAGCTGTTAGCCGTGACAACGCTTGGGAAGAGTGGTTGGCTTTCTTCCTAAGAGGCATCTCTCAACAAGCACAAGAAGCCTTCTGTAGGGCATCTGAGTTGCTTGACTTGCGAGATGAATATCGAGACAGATACCAAGATGAAGCTAACTCTGTGTCCCAGTTAGCGATGGAGATTTTTACAAAACCGTATATCACCGTGAACGAAGCAAAAGAAATGCTTGAAATGACATATAATGCAGCTAATAACGCAGTCGGCAGACTGGAAGACGACGGTGTTCTAGAAGAAACCACTGGGAACAAACGAAATCGAGTGTTTCGATCCCGAGAAGTCTTTAATATCATCCAAAAGCCCGTCGAAGAACTAGAGTATTGGTGACTGCCGCTGAATTTTGAGTATCAAATAGCCTCGTTCTCTCGGGGTTGCATATCGGCAGGGTAGAATCGAACGTGCAGTCGACTTTGCGACTGCAACAAGACGAAAGCTCTGGTCAGTGCCCTTAACGACGTGCCGAATAACGTCCATATGGCTCCTCCAGAACCTCTATCATCCCTTATCGGCGTTTAACCGAGTAAAGCGCCGGTATTATATGTGAGTTTTGAGACTTCCAAAGTGTAATGTTTGATGAAGCTAACGAGAACGACTCTGTGATGGTGTTTGAACACCGAAATAATCTGGATACCCGAAGGTCTGCAGAAGATTTGACCGAATCCGGTATGGCTGTCCTTGATTTTACTGGAGACGAAGGCATGGACGCTACCGATGCGTCAGAGAATTCAAAGGGTGCTGCAACACGGAGTTTCGAAACACTTCGTGAACTATCTCGCGTTGGCGGGATTGGTGTTGTTCATACGAAAGAAATGGAAACAGTCGCTATCGGCCGGGTGTCTCCCGCTTCGGTCGCATTCCCGAAACTCGAAAAATCTAATGGGGAAATGCAAACGTACAAAGGGTTCATGCTTGACGATTTTGATGTTGTTGACGACGTTGGGGTCTTTGAAGATGTTTATACCTCAATTGGGAACCGTGGACATCTTGAGACATTGACCCGGATGCCGCACCACGGGAGTGAGGATGCTCCAAAACGAGAAGCGGTACTGGAGGCGTTCACAAAACTTGATATCGACGGTCGACTCAACTAGGTTCAGATAAGAGATGTGATATTTTCGAAGCGGCGCAATTAGAAAATCGAGTCGATCGAGATTTTTGTCTGTTCGGTCCCGCGGTGATCACCGCCCCCGTGCCACCGGAGCAACGGGAGATCTCCCGCGCGGACCATCTTATCACGGAGGATCGTACAGCCTGAGCGCCCATGGGGCCGGTAGACAACAAAACAATACCAGCCGTCGTGACGCCGGAGTTTCTCGTGATATTTGCGATAGACCTTCCAGTTGCCCGGCTGGCCGTCCGCGTGTTTGTGCATCGTACTCTTGATTTCGACCGGCGTCCCGTTCCCGAACCGAGCGTCGTGCCAGCTCGCCCGCTCAAGGTCGAAGCGACGCTTCTCGGCCATTCGTTTCTCGACGGCTGTTCCGAAGTGGTTGGCGCGCTTCGAACGGTTCACGGTTCCCTCCGTTCGTCTCGCCAGCGTCGATCCGCTCGAGCAGGGCCATAGGTGAAGAGTCCAGCGAGTAGGAGCGATAGGACCGCGACCGACCACGTACCCTGTCCGAGTGCGAACACCGCGACGGCGATCAACCCGAGGGTCTGTCTCGAGAACACCCCACGCTCGAGGCTGAGAGCAGTCCGCGACTATGAGTCAGTCGCCGTCCGTGTCTTCGACTTCATCGAGCAGGTCGGTGATCACGTCGTCGAAACTATCGCCCGGATCTTTCCGCATCGTGAGCCGCTTCCAGGTCTCCGTCGACACCGTTACCGTCGTCTTCTCATCGGCCATGGACTAGCTATGAAACCCCGATTTCAAAGCTTCCCGTATATCATGGCTTGACTATCTCATTGCCCCATGGTTTTATTGATTCATGAGATTATGGTGTGTGTGTGGGGAGCGATATACGGACCCACCGCTTACGGGTCCGAAAGCCGCGGGCCGGTGGTGCAACACCGGGCCGCGATCGGCTCCCAAAAACCACCCTTCGGAAGCCATGCACGACGACGATTCACGGGGCCTTGAAAGCCCCGACAGCGCGACCGCACTACCGGACGACCACGACGCGAGCCGGCGCTGGATCCAGTGTACCGCCCTCCAGCGCGACTGTCTCGAGGCCCTCGTCCGCCTCGAGCGCACGCGGACGCCGAACCCGATCGACGCGATCGCCGGCGAACTCGAGCGGCGCTATCCGAGCGTCAGTCGCGTCAGGCTCGAGCGGAACCTGCGGGCATTGGTAGGACGCAGTCTGCTCGAGCCGTGCGAGAGTGCCTACCGGCTGACGGACGCCGGTCGTGCGCTGCTCCGCCACCGGGCCGAACGCCTCGCGGCGGCCTGCGACCTCACGGTGGTCGCTCGAGGAGCCGACCGGTGACCGGGGACCGCCAGCGGTGCCCGAGCGGTGGCGTCCCGCTCGAGCGCGACCCGCTGATGGGCTGGTGGTGCTGTGACGACTGCACGCTGGCGGTCGCTGCGGACGGCCGGCGGCTGGGGTGACTCGACGGATCGAGCGGTCGTCGAGCCGGCGCTTCGTTCCACCGCACAGGGCGGTCGCCACCGGCCGGCCCGCATCCCGAGCCGGTATGAACCGCCCGACGACTGCAGGCACTGTCGTTATAGCCGACACTCGGCTACCCTCGGCTGAGAAACATGAGCGACGCATCCGACACCGAACGCCGGACCCGTACCGACTACAACTCGCTCAACACCGACGTGATGCAGTGGATCAGCGCCCTCGCGGCGCTGCTTGGCCTGTATCTGGTCGCGTCGCCGTTCCTGCTCGAGTCGACGGACGCGGCGGTCTGGAACGATACGCTGGTCGGGACGGCGATCTTCCTGACGGCCGGTTACAACTTCTACCGGCTGTCGAAGGACCGACTGGCCAGCGTCGGGGTCGCGTCGCTAACGGTCCTGCTGGGGCTGTGGGCGCTCGTCTCGCCCTCGTTTATCGACATGGGCGGCAACGCGCTGGCGACCGGGACGGCGATCTCGGGGCTGCTCGTCGCGGCCCTCGCGGCGTACAACGCCTACGCCAACAATAAGGCCGACACGCCGGAGCGTGCGCGAGCCCGGGCCTGAGACGGTTCGTCTAACGGTTGTCGGGTGTAACCGCGCCCGTCCTGTGGGTGCCTCGGCAATGACTTCCGACGGTTCACGTGATCCGGTCGGTAACCGCCGTGGCTCCGCCGGATACCGGCGCTGCTCGAGTCCCCGTCGCGAGGAATCGCCGCTGCTCTCATATGCGTGGCTGTCAGTAGTACCGAATATGAGTACCCACCAAGCGGACGATGCGGCGGTACTGGTCGAACGAACGGCGGGACTGACCGCGGTCTTGGGGGCGTTCGTCATGGTTTCGACGGCGGTCTTTACCATCACCGACACGCTTGGTATCCACAACGTCCTCGTCGGTGCGCTCGTCGCCCTGCTGGCCTCGGTTCACGCCTACCGGACCGGCGAGCAGCGGTCGCCGAGCATCGTCCTCGCCGCGGTGCTGACGCTGCTCGGCGTCTGGATCGCGGCCGCTCCCTACGTGATCGATTCGTCACAGGCGCTTGCCGTCGGGATCAACGGGCTGGCCGGCGTTTTCATCGCGATCCTGTCGCTGGTCGGGATCTACGGGAGCGTCCGAACGACGAGCGCGTCGGCCGCGAGTGCGTAGCGTCGTCGCTGTCCACGGTCCGCCGTCGAGGTCAATGGGCCGACACTGATTTTTCGCCCGCTCGAGCGAGCGCCGACGCAGGCAGCCCGTTTCAGGCGACGAAGAAGACGGCGATGGCGACGAGGATGAACGCGGCTTTCAGCCCGACGTTGACGACGATCACCTTCGTCCCGAACGACGCGCCCCAGATCCCGAACTGGAACGGGATCGAGCGCTTGACGGTGCCGATCGTCAGCGACACCAGACCCCCGACCAGCAGCGTGATCACCGCCTGATCGGGCGTCAGGACGTCCCCGATCAGCGGCGCGACCGTGATCGCGCCGGTCGTCGGATCGACCAGCGAGACGAGGATCACCGGGACCGCCGCGCCCGGTAGGCCGAGCAGGCCGGCGATCGGGTCGACGGCCGCGGCCGGCTCGGTGATCCCGACCTCGGCAAGGGCTTCGAGGATCCGATCGGAGTACTCGAGTGCGAGAAAGACCAGCGAGTAGACGACGGCCAGCCGGGGCACGATCGAGCGGAGTCGCTCGAGCGTACTCGTGCCGGCGGCGCGGAACTTGTCGCGGGTCGTCCGGACCTCTTCCTCGGGCGTCTCGGGGTCGAGTGCGTGGGGGTCGTACTCGTAGCCACGGAGGAGGACGGCACCGGCGAGCAGGCCCACGAGCGAGATGCCCAGCGAGATCCCCGCACGCGCGCCGACGTACATGAGCCCGACCTGGACCCCCAGGATGGGGACGAGGACCGGGCCGTAGTAGGTGAAGATGTGCTGGACGAAGCCGAAGAACGTGTTGATGACGACGGCGATCAGCGTCGCGCGGTCGTCCAACAGCCCCTCCTCGCGGAACTCCGCGAGCATGCCGTAGCCCGCGGTCACCGAGACGGTGTTCGTGAGGACGGCGGTGCCCACCTCCGGCGGGAGGTTCGCCGGCTCCGTGAGATAGCGCCCGACCCGGGCGACGACCGTGACGAGACCGTACTCCACCGCGAGGTTCGCCAGCCCGACGCCCGCGCCGATCAACAGCGTGATCGTCACCACGCGCGGGAGCGCTTCCTCGAGGAGGACCGAGACGACTGTCTGCACGGCGGCCAGTTCGGAGCCCGGGAGCAAAGGGCCGTCGGATCGCGCGACGCTCTCCTGTCAACGAGCGTTTCTTTCGGATCGCTTTTCCCGCTGCCGGTCGTCCGACGATCCATGAGTGACGACGACGTTCGCGTGACCGCATTGTGTGGCAGCCTCCGTGACGGAAGCCACACCCGGACCGCGCTCGAGCGGGCGCTTGCAGCCGCCGAGGGGGCCGGCGCGAGTACCGAGTTGCTGGACCTCCGTGAGTACGAACTGCCGGTCTTCGATGCGGATCGGGACCGGGAAGACGCTGGCGACGCAGCGACACTGGCCGCGCGGGTCCGGGATGCGGACACGGTCCTGTTGGGGTCACCGATGTATCACGGCTCGTACTCGTCGCCGCTGAAAACGGCGCTCGACTACTGCGGGTTCGACGAGTTCGAGGACACGACGGTCGGCCTGCTCGCGGTGTCGGGCGGTGCCTTCCCCGTGACGGCCCTCGAGCATATGCGGTCGGTCTGTCGGGCGCTGAACGCGTGGGTGATCCCCCACGAGGCGGCGATTCCGAACGCCTACGACGCGTTCGACGGCGGCGAGTTCGTCGATCCGAAACTGGCCACGCGGGTCGAGACGCTGGGACGGCGGGCCGTCCAGTACGCGACGATCGAGCCGGATCCGGACTCCTTCGAGAGCGACCAGAACGTCGGTGCGGAGGGGAAGTGATCAGGAACCCAGGAGCCGCTGGAACCGGCGCTGGTGGGCGAGAACGGCCGCGAAGCCGAACGCCACCGCGCCGAGGTGGACGGCCTCGAGGCGGACGACGACCGTCGTGATCCCGAGCGAAATCGGCCCCGAGGAGAGCGTCCAGCCGGTAAACCAGGCGGAGGCCAACAGCGCGGCGGCCCCGAGCGCCAACAGCAGGCCCGGGCCGACGAGCCAGCCCGTCCGGTAGCGCGCGTAGCGATCGCAGACGCGTCGCTCGAGGCGACACTGTGCGGTGAGGACCGCGGTCAGGACGACCGTCGCGACGGCGACGCCGGCCACGTCGCCGACCAGTTCGGCCACGAGCAGCCAGCAGATCCAGCCGCCGGTGAGCAACAGCGGCGCGGCGAGTCGGTGCGGTTGCAGGAGATCGCCGAGGTCGCCGATCGTCGCGTCGACGACGACCGTCCTGAGGAGTGCGCCACAGAACAACACCCCGAGCCCCGCGAGCGCGGTCGTCGTCGTCCGCGAGCCGACGACTAACCCGAACCAGAGCCCGACCCCGAGCGTTTCCACGGCCGCGGCCGAGAGCGCGGCCGTCACCCCAACCACGCGTCGTCGCGTCGTCCGGCCGAGGACCTCCGTCCGGCGGATAACGCTCATGTCCGGTCGTCTTTCGGGGGAGCCCTTTCGTTATGGAACCCGTTCGACGCGGCGACCCGCGGGAAAGCGGCCGACGCAGTTTTATAGGTCGGGAAGGGTCGGCTTTCCCGCCCCTCGAGGGAGGCCGGATCGACGCGCGAGGATCGTACCGCCCTCGCTGGCCGTCGGGGCCGTCGTCCGTCTCCCTGCCCGGTCGAGACGCGGCCGCGCGATCGATGGGTGGGTCGGCGGCGGCGTTCGCGAGCCGTCTCGCCGGGTGGGAGTCTCGGCTCGCGTTCCGAGCCGATCGTAGTCGGTCGTCCGTCGCGGCCGCGCCCGCAACGCCGGTGGTCGGGCCGACGGTAGACGTCGGTTGTCCCCTCGATCCGAACGGTTAGCCGGTGTCTAACGCGAGCGGATCGTGTCCGAATCGAGGGAAACGGTGGATAGAACTATGTACGGCGGTGTGGTCGTGGCGGATTATGCCCGAGACGGAGCAACAGGACAGGACGCTATCGGAACTCGTCGTCAAGGAAGCGATCACCAAGGGGATGGACTCGCCGCTGCGCGAGTCGATCCTCGAGGCCGTCGAGGAGTCGGAGGGTGGACGCTCCGGCGGGCGGCTGCCGCTCGCGGGGGCCCTGTTCGGCCTCGGTGCGGCGCTTGGCTTTCTGGCGGGGCGGAACTCACCGGAACTCGAGGAGTCGCCGATCGAGGACATCGAGGAACCCGAGATCATCGAGGACGTGATGGAGACGACGGCCGGAACGAGCGAAACGGGCGAGGAAACGACCGAGACGGACGAAGCCGGGGGCGGCTCCTCGATGCTGCCGCGGCTCCTGCTTGGCGTTGGACTGCTTGCTGGGGCCGCGATCCTCCGTCGTCGACTCGCCGGCGACGAGGAGGCCGAATGGGAGCCGATCGAGGAGTTCGAACCCGCCACTGGCGGCGAGGGCGACGAACCCGAGGAAGCCGAGGCCGAGTCGGGGGCGGACGAAGAGACCGAAGAGTAAGCGCGAGTCGCCTCCGGTCCCTTTTCGTCGCAGTCAGTTCGTGCCCGCAACCGGGCCGTCAGTATCGCCGCAGTGGCCCGCGGTCGCGGCGGTGACGAAGGAGCTAAGGGTGCGACGCTGACAGTGTGTAGCCAATGGAAACGACCCACCGCGTGTTCGTCGGCGACGCCCGCGATCTCTCCGCGGTCGACGACGCGTCCGTCGAACTCGTCGTCACGTCTCCCCCCTATCCGATGATCGAGATGTGGGACGACCTCTTTACCGATCTCGATCCGGCCATCGGGGACGCGTTAGACGCCGGCGACGGGCGGGCGGCGTTCGAGGCGATGCACGCCCAGCTCGACCGGGTCTGGGACGAACTCGAGCGGGTGTTGGTCGACGGTGGGATCGCCTGTATCAACGTGGGTGACGCGACCCGATCGGTCGACGACAGCTTCCGGGTCTACCCGAACCACGCCCGCGTCCTCTCGGCGTTCGAGGAGCGGGGGTTCGATCCGCTGCCGGACGTCCTCTGGCGCAAGCCGGCAAACAGCGCGGCCAAGTTCATGGGCAGCGGGATGATCCCGCCAAACGCCTACGTCACGCTGGAACACGAGTACATCCTGGTCTTCCGGAAGGGGGGACAGCGGCGCTCGTTCGAGCCGGGCGCCGACCGCCGGTACGAGGCCGCCTACTTCTGGGAGGAGCGCAACCGCTGGTTCTCCGACGTCTGGACGGAAGTTACCGGCGAGCTACAGGCCCTCGAGGACGACGAACTCCGGGAGCGGTCCGCGGCCTACCCCCTCGAGATCCCCTACCGGCTGATCTGTATGTATTCGGCCTACGAAGACACCGTTCTCGACCCCTTCTGGGGGACTGGAACGACGACGCTGGCGGCGATGTGTGCCGGCCGCAACTCCGTGGGTGCGGAACTCGAGGCGGCGTTTCTCGAGACCTTCGACGATCACCTCGCGGAACTCCCGGCGCTGTCCCGGTCGGTCGGCCGGACGCGACTCGAACGTCACCGCGAGTTCGTCGAGCGCCGCCGCGAAGCGGGCGAGTCCCTCGAGTACGAGGCCGAACACTACGAGACGCCGGTCGTGACGGCGATGGAACGGGAGATTCGGTTGTGGGCGGTTTGCGAGGTCGTAGACACCGCCGATGGGTACCGGGCCGAACACGCCCCGCTCTCCCTCGAGTAGGCGAGCTGACCGGCGCGAGCGAGCCGACGCCGCAACCGACACGAGATTTTTACGCGCTGCGCTCCCAGCAGACGTATGACACGCGGTTTCACGGCGACCGAACCGACGCCGGTTCGCGCGCTCGTCGTCGGTTCGTCCGAGTGGGCCCGGTCGACGGCGGAGTTCGCCGACGAACGGCTGACGGTGACGGGGCCGGTCACGGGGGTCGACGACCTCGCCGACGATCGACTCGAGGCGGCCGACTGCGTCCTGACCGACGACCCGACCGTCGTCGACGACCTCGCCGGGTCGTGTCCGGTCGTCTACGCCCTCGACCCGACGGGAGACGAGTCGATCGACGACGTCCGTCGAGGGGCGACCGACGTGATCGCCGCGACGACCGCCCGGAACCCGGCGCTGCTGGCTCATCGGCTCGAGCGGGCGGTCGCCACCGACGCGCGGGCAGCGACGGCGGACGGACCGCCCGTTCGTGGGCCGGAGTGGTACCGGATCATTCTCGAGTACTCCTCGGAAGTGGTACTCACGATCGAGGCCGACGGGGAGATATCCTACGCCAGCCCGGCGGTCGAAGTCGCCGGCGGCTACGATCCCACCGCCCTCCGTGGCGATCACTATCTCGATCACGTCCACGAGGACGATACGGCGGCGGTCGCGGCCGAGTTCGAGGCGGTCCGCGAGGCCGACCTGGGCACCTCCCGGTCCGTCGAGTACACGTGCCAGCACGCCGACGGCGCGTGGTACGTCCACGAGGCCGTCCTCACCAACCGGCTCGGGGACGGCGTCGTCGACGGCGTCGTCGCGTCGATCCGGGATATCACCGAGTACCACCGCATCGAGCGGGAACTGAGCGAGTCGTTCAAACGCGTCACCGACGCCTTCTACGCCCTCGATTCGGACTGGGAATTCACCTACGTCAACGATCGCGCCCTCGAGATCCTCTCTACCGACCGCTCCGAGTTGCTCGGCCGACACATCCTCGAGGTGTTCCCGGAAATGACCGGGACGGCGTTTCAGTCCGCGGCCACCGAAGCGATGGCCGAGCAGGAGTCCCGGACCGTCGAGGGCTACCTCGACGCCTACGACGCGTGGATCGAGGCGCGGATCTACCCGTCGCCGTCGGGGATGTCGGTCTACTGGCGGGACGTCACCGACCGCGTCCAGCGAAAGCGGGACCTGACCGAACGGACCGAGCGACTACAGACGTTGGTTGAGAACGCACCGATCGTCCTGTTCGTCCTCGACGAGGACGGGACGTTCACGCTCTCGGAGGGGCGCGGGCTCGCGAATCTCGGCACCGATGCCGGCGAGGTCGTCGGTGACTCCTTTTTCGACCAGCTCGGGGACTATCCGGACATCTGTGACGACGCGAGACGTGCCCTCGAGGGCGAGGACGTCCACTCCCGGCGGGAACTCTCGGACCGGGTCTTCGAGATGTGGTATCGACCGATCACCAACGGCGGCGACGTCGACCGCGTGATCGGCGTCGCAAGCGACATCACCGAACGGGTACAGTACCAGGAGGCGCTCAGCGGACTCCACGAGGCGAGCAGCCATCTGTTGACCGTCGACTCGAAGGCAGCCGCCTGCGAGTCCATCGTCGAGGTCGCGACCGACGTTCTCGACCTCGACAGCGTCGTCTACCGGTTCGACGAGCGCGCGAACGAACTCCGGCCGGCGGCCCACGCGTCGGCGTTCGAGTCGACCTTCGGTTCGCCGCCACGGATCGAGCCGGACGGGAGCATCGTCTGGGAGACGTTCGTGAACGGCGAGACGGCGATCTACGACGACACTCGAGATTCGACCGCGGTGTCCGACGAAGAAACGGCCGCACGGAGCGTCCTCTCCGTCCCGCTGGGCGAACACGGCGTGGTCGTCGCGCTGTCGACCGACCCGGCCGCCTACGACGACGAGACGGTCGAACTCGCGGAGCTGTTCGCTCGAGCCGCGGAGGCGGCGCTCGATCGGATCGGCCGAACGCGTCGGCTCCGCGACCGCGAACGCGAACTCGAGGCACAGAACCGCCACCTCGAGCGGCTTAACGACGCCAACGAGATCCGGCAGTCGATCGAGGAACTCCTGTTGAAAGCGGACTCCCGGGCCGAGATCGAACGCGGCGTCCCCCGGCGGCTAGCCGCCCTCGAGTCGTGTTCGCTGGCCTGGTTCGGGGAGCCCGACCCCGGCGGGAACCGCCTGCAGGTGCGGGCTCACGCGGGGGCCGAACGGGGGTATCTCGAGGCGGTGACGGCGACGGCGGTCGACGACTCGGCGGCCGAACCCGCGGGACGGGCGGCGCGAACGCAGGCCCCGGTCTACGTCGAGAACGTCGCCGACGCGGTCCATGACGGGGAGTGGCGACGGAAGGCGCTCTCCCGGAACTTCCAGTCGGTGTATGCGGTCCCGCTGGTCTACGACGGGTTCTGCTACGGTGTCGTCTCGATCTATGGCGAGGAGCGCGACGCCGTCGACGAGACGCTTCGCTCGATGCTGTCGGAACTCGGCGAGACGATCGCCTACGCAATCGACGCCGTCAAACGCAAGAACGCGCTGTTCGGCGACGACCGCACCGAGGTCGAACTCGCAGTCGCAGCCGACGCGACGCTGTGTCAGTTGGCGGCGCGTCTCGGATCGCCCGTGAGATACGAGGGGGCGACGGCACCGGACGAGGGGCCACAGCTCGTCTTCGCAGCGATCGAAGGGCCGATCGACGATCCCGCATCGGCCGTCGACCTCGCCGCGGTCGACGGGATTAGCGAGATCACGACGATCGCCGACCACGAGGGGGAGACGCTCGTCCAGCTCCGGATGACCGATTCGTTCCTCGGCTCGATCGCCGGTACCCACGGCGCGCGGCTGCGCGAGTTCTCGGTCGACGAGTCGGGCGGTCGCGCCGTCGTCGACGTTCCCGATGCCGTCGAGGTCCGTGAACTGCTTGCCGACATCACCCGCAGCGGTCCCTCGGTGTCGATGGTCGCGCGACGTGAGGCCCCGACCGACGACCCCGAGACGGTCGGCGGGGGCACGCGGACGGTCCTCCTCGAGTCCTTTACTGATCGCCAGCGAGAGGTCGTCCAGACGGCCTATCACGGCGGGTTCTTCGAGTGGCCGCGTCGAGCGACCGGCGAGGAGATCGCCGACTCGCTTGATATCTCTTCGCCCGCGTTTCACAAGCACGTTCGGTCGGCCGAGCGGAAACTGTTCGCGGCGCTCTTCGACGGGACGACCACGGAGGGGGTTAACTGATTAACCACGTCGTGAAATATCCATTATACAGTTAACGATCAAGCTCTTTACAACGACTCGTGAATCGGGGGACGAGTTCCCATCGACCGCATTGGGGGTACGATACATGACTGAAACGAGTTCACCATCACAGTCGACCGCACACCGGGATCACTATGCCGTCCAATACGATAGACTCGACGACGAACCGCTCAGCGTTACCGTCGCGGACGCCGTCGCAACGTACAAGGGGGTCGAGGTCACGGATCTCGAGCCGCTTCACTACTCGATCAACGCCGACGCGCTCGAGCGACTGTTCGAACCGCGGACGGACGGTCTCCGATCCAACGGCTCGGTGACGTTCGAGTACAGCGACTGTCTCGTCACGGTCACGGCGGACGGCGAGATCCGGGTTGCATCGGTCTGAGGCGCTGCCGAGTCCTTCTTCTCCGGGGCGGTCGTCCGATACCGACCGCGTCCGGGCCGGGATATCCCACAACGGTAAGCGGGTGGCGGCCCAAGCCAGCGCATGGCGAGTCGAATCCTCGTGCCGACCGACGGAAGCGACGCCGCGACGGCCGCCCTCGAACACGCGCTCGATATCGCGGCCGACCGGGAACTGACGGTCCACCTGCTTACGGTCGCGGACACGAACCAACCGAGCATCACGCGCCTCGGCACCGAGGTCGTCGACGCCCTCGAGCTGGAGGGCTCGGAGATCGTCTCGGACGCCGCCGATCGGGCCGACGAACGGGGCGTCTCGTACGTGAAGGACGTCACCCAGGGCGACCCGCGGGACGTGATCGTCGAGTACGCGACCGGCGACGAGTTCGACCGCGTGGCGATGGGCACCCACGGTCGGCGCGGGCTCGGGGAGTACGTCCTCGGGAACGTCACCGATCACGTCGTGAACCGAAGCGACGTGCCGGTCTTGACCGTTCGTGCGGCCGAGGACGCGAGGGCGACCTACCCCTACGAGAACGTGCTGGTACCGACCGACGGAAGCGACCACGCGACGGCCGCGCTCGAGGAAGCCGCGTCGATCGCCGCCGACTGCGGCGCGACCGTCCACCTGCTGTCTGTCGTCGACGAACTCCCGGAGGTCCTCGATACGGGGTCGGCCGCCCTCTCCGCGGGCGTTGAGGAGAACGTCCAGGCGGTCCTCGACGAGGCCGCGGCGACCGCCCGAGAAGCCGGTGTCGACGACGTGACGACGACGATCGCGTCGGGATCGGTCGCCCGGGAGATCACGGCCGCAGCCGACTCCACGGCCGCGGATCTCATCGTGATGGGGACCCACGGCCACACCGGTCTCGATCGACACCTGCTCGGCAGTTTCACCGAGCGGGTGATGCGTACCTCGCCGGTTCCGGTTCTCACGACACGCCTCGCTGCTGATCGGGACTGACTGCCCACGAGATACTGAAATCACCGCCCTGAATCGGTTAGAAAAGGTACTAGTGTCTCGGCTCTGAACCGGAAGGCAATGGTTCCCCAGACAGTACCCGCAGTGGTGATCGAACCGTGACCGAGCGCTCGCTGCCGTCGGCCGGGGACGTCCGGTCGGGACTCGGTAGCGTCCGGGCCGCACTCTCCCGGAACCGGCTCCGAGTCGCGTTCGTCGTCCTGATTCTCGTCTCGGCGGCCGTCGTCGCAAGCGCCGCAGGAGAGGGCGTCTCGACGGCGTCGAAGGCAGACGTCCCGGACGCCCCGCCAACCGATAACCACACGGTCGTCACCGAGTCCGGTCGCGCCGGCACGATCACGGCGTACCAGCCCAACGGCGAGGTCCTCTACTACAACAACTCGCGGACGAAGTACTTCGACGCCGATCCCGTCGAGGGCGATCCGTTGACCGTCGAGTACGCCGCGACGGATACCCTCCACACCGAGGGGCCCAACTGCGGCGCTCCGCCGTGTACGCGTAACGTTATCGAGCGCGCCGACCTCGAGACCGGCGAAGTCGAGGTCCTCTACGAGCGCTACGACTACAAGGAGTACGCCGGCGAGTGGCACGACGTCGACCGCATCAACGAGAGTCACTTCGTCGTCGCGGACATGGTCGCCGACCAGGTGTTCATCGTGAACACGGAAACCGAAGTCGTCGAGTGGCTCTGGGACGCACAAAGCGACTTCCCGCTCGAGGGCGGTCACTCCTGGCCCCGCGACTGGGCCCACATCAACGACGTCGAGTATATCGAGGAGGGCCAGATGGAAGGGCGCATCATGGCCAGCCTGCGTAACCAGGATCAGGTCGTCTTCCTCGACCGGGAGGAGGGCCTGCTCGAGGACTGGACGCTGGGGAGCGAGAACGACTACGACGTTCTCCACGAGCAGCACAACCCCGACTACATCCCGGAGAGTCAGGGTGGGCCGGCGATCCTCGTGGCCGACTCCGAGAACGCCCAGATCAAGGAGTTCCAGCGCGAGGACGGCGAGTGGACACAGACGTGGCTCTGGGAGGACGATCGGATCCAGTGGCCCCGTGACGCCGACCGACTGCCTAACGGCAACACGCTGATCTCCGACACCCACGGCAACCGTGTGATAGAGGTCAACCAGTCCGGCGACATCGTCTGGTCGGTGCAATCGTCTCTCCCCTACGAGTCCGAACGCCTCGAGCCGGGCGACGAAAGCGAGGGCGGACAGAGCGCCCAGTCGCTCGGCCTCGAGAACCGCACCGCAGCCGACACCGGCGGCGGAGGCGACGGTGACGGCGGCGGCTTCGAGTTCAACCCGCTCGCCTTCCTCGGGGATCTCATCGAGTCGATCCTGCCACACCGGATCTACAACGCCCTCCTGTTCGTGAGTCCGGTCTGGATGGGGTCGACCGAGTTCGCCGCCATCGGGGTCGCCCTCTTCTCGGGGCTTGCGTGGATCGCCCTCGAGATCAGATGGAAGCTCCGGGACGCCGGCGTTCGGTTCCGGCTGCCGTTCTACCGGACTCGAAGCGAGTAGTTCGGACCGGCACACGCCCTCAGAAATCCCCTCTCGTCGATTCTATCCCGCTGTGTCACGTGTCGAGCGATCGGTCTCGATCGGCGACTACAGCGCCAGCAGGTGCCCGCCGAGCAGGTACAGTGCCGCGAGGATCGATTGGAAGGACAGCGACCCGACCGCCGACAGGACGAGGAACGATTTCGCGTCCATCTCCGAGAGGCCCGCAGGGACAGTCAGCAGTCCGCGAACGAACAGCATCGTGTTGCTTACGGGCACCGCGATTCCACCCCAGCGGTCGAACCAGCCGTCGAACCGCTCGAGGCGTGACTCGGTGATCGGGAACCACCGCTTCTGGATGACGTACTCCCGACCCGCTCGACGAACGAGGAGGAACAGAAGGAGTTGGCCGATCGTCGTTCCGACGACCGCGATCGCGACGATCGTGACCGTCTTCGAGATCGTCGAGCCGATCACCGCCAGCGCGGCCGGCACGACGAGTTCGCTCGGCATGAATCGCAACAGCATCGCTCCCTCGAGAACGCAGATCCCCAACAGGACAGCGAACGCGAGTTCCGACGTCAGCATCGACTCGAGCCAGGACGGCGTCCCCTCGAGTTGCAGCGGGATCATTAGCGGGTCGTATTCGACCCCGAATGTAAGTCCTGTTGGTTCGACCGATATAGTGATACATTGGCTATGGGAACTCTGTTCAGTGAACCGAAACCTATCTGAGGACGGCAATCCAAGGATCACCAGATGGAACTGGGACGGATCCTCTTTCTTACCGGTGCGTTCGCGACCCACGCGCTGGTTGGGTATGCCCTCGTTCGCGGGTTCACCGACGCCGATCCGCGTCTCGGGGTCGTCTTCGGACTCCTGCCGGACGTCGACTTCCTCTTTCCGGCGGCGGTCGGCTGGCCGTTCGTCCATCGCGGGATCACCCATACGCCGCTGTTCGCGGTGACCGTCGTCGTCGGCTGCTACGCGCTCGTCCGTGAACGGGCCGTCGCGGCCGCGGTCGTCCTCGCGCTCGGGTCGCATCTGGCGATCGACTCGCTCTCGCCGAAGGGGATCGAGTGGCTGTTCCCGCTACGAACCGACTGGAGCCCCGGCCTCGCGGTCCACGGGCCGACTGCGACGGTGTTGCTCTGGACCGTCTCGATCGGCCTCCTCCTGTGGCGCGTCGACGCCCGCCCATCGCTTCGGTGAGCGCTCGCGTCGTGGCACCGGAGCGACGGTCACCACACCGTGACCAGCAACGACGCCGATAGCGCGACCGTCCCCGCGAGCAGGAACCCACGGTTGATCCGCTCGTTCTTCGACTTGAACCACTCGAGGGTGACGTGGGCCCGCCACAGCGGCGCGAAGGGACTGATCCCCATCGGCGTCACGATGTCGCCCGCGAGGTGTGCGAGGATCCCGCAGGAGCCGACCAGAAAGCCGAACGCGAACGCGGCCGGCGTCGCGGGGACGGCGATCGCGGTTCCGACGCCGGCGACCAGCCCGACGAGAACCGCGAACCAGACGGTGTGGGTCGGCCCGCGATGGCTGATCCGCGGCAGCGGCTGGTCGAGGTCAGGGAGGTTCGCGGCGGCGAGGGCGACGACTGCACCGACAAGCGCCAACTCGAGCGACCAGCGGCCGCTGACGACCGGGAGGAACGGGGCATACAGCAAGGCGTTGAACCCGGCGTGGCCGTCACGATACATTCGGACGCCAGTCGGCGACCGACGGCTATGACGCTGTCGGAGACGGGGCGGCCGTCGACGGTCTTTCCGGTCAGCGTAGCGCTCGGACGCCGAGAGACGACACCGACAGCCCGCCGATCAGGACGGGCATCCAGTAGATCGCGCCCCGGAAGATGAGGACGGCGGCGGTGATGACCGAGGCCGGGATCCCGGTCGTGGGGACGAGCAGGGTGACGAACGCGGCCTCGATCCCCCCGAGCCCGCCCGGTAAGGGCGCAGCGCCCGCGAGGTTCGCGAGCGGGATGACGAACAGCAACACGTACGGCGGGACGGAGTAGCCGAGCGCGGCAAAGGCCGCCGTGAGCGCGGCCACCTGAAAGAGCCAGCCACACAGCGACAGGCCGACGACCGCCGCCAGCCGCCAGCGGTCCGTCGCCACGCGCTCGATGTTCTCGAAGAAGCGGTCGAGCCGGTCCGCGATGTCCGCCTCGAGCGTGTCCGACTGGAAGCGCTCGATACCGAGTTTCCCGAGGCGGGGCGCGATGATCCCGGGGAGGCGGTCGATGATCGTCTGGTGGTATCGCCAGACCAGTCCCATTGCGACGACGATGCCGGCGATCAGGACGATCGCGGAACTGACGGCCGTCTCGAGCGTCTCGCCGAGTGCGGCTGTCGTCGCGTAGTAGCCGACGCCGACGAGGATCAGCGAGATCGATGGGACCACGTTCAGGACGTCGACGCTGGCGATGCCGACCAGCCCCGTCTCGTAGCGGGCGTCGGAGACCTTCGAGATGAGCAGGGCGGCGACCGGCTCGCCGCCGGCCTGGCCGAACGGGGTGACGTTGTTGGCGAAGACGGCACCCGAGTAAACGAGGAAGGACTTGCCCACCGGCACGTCGACGCCCAGGGCGGCGAGTACCGTCCGGAGCATCAGGCTCCAAGCGACCAGCCATCCCAGCGCGAACGCGAAGGTCGCGACGACCAGCGACGGCTTCGCCGACAGCAGCGAATCGACGATATCCCGCGCACCGACGGCGAAAAACAGGACTGCGAAGATCGCGATCGTCCCGACGGCGCCGACGAGAAACGCGCGTCGATTTCGCTCGTCCATGGCTGGTATGAATCGTCATCGAACTTGAAACGTCTGATCGACGTTCGCGACCGCTCGCTGTCGCGCGAGCTACCGTTCAATCGATTTATTGGGATGGAGGGAGGTGTCCCGGGTAATGGATACGACCTCCCAGTCGAACGTCCTCTTCGTCGTGCTGGATACGGTCCGGAAGGACCACCTCGAGCCCTACGGCTACGAGCGGTCGACGACGCCGGCACTCTCCCGGTTCGCCGAGGAAGCGACCGTCTTCGAGTCGGCGGTCGCCCCCGCCCCGTGGACCCTCCCGGTACACGCCTCGCTGTTTACCGGGCTCTACCCGAGCGAACACGGCGCCGATCAGGGAAGTCCGTACCTCGACGACGCCACGACGCTCGCGTCGTCGCTGTCGGCGGCCGGCTACGATACGGCCTGTTACTCCTCGAACGCCTGGATCACGCCCTATACGAGCCTGACCGACGGCTTCGACCGGCAGGATTCGTTCTTCGAGGTCCTGCCCGGCGACGTCCTCTCGGGGCCGCTTGCCAGCGCGTGGCAGGCAGTCAACGACAACGCCTACCTCCGCGAACTGGCGTCGTCGATCGTCCACATCGGGGCCAAGGCCCACGCCAAACTGGCAAGCGGCGAGGGGGCCGACTCGAAGACGCCGTCGGTCATCGACCGGACGAAGACCTTCATCGACGAGAGCGACAGCGACGAGGGCTGGTTCGGCTTCGTCAATCTGATGGACGCTCACCTGCCGTACTACCCGCCCGCGGAGTACCGCGAGGAGTTTGCACCGGGGGTCGACCCCAGTGAGGTCTGCCAGAACTCGAAGGAGTACAACTCCGGAGCCCGCGAGATCGACGACGCGGAGTTCGACGACATTCGCGGGCTCTACGACGCCGAGATCGCCCACATGGACGCCGAACTCGGCCGACTGTTCGACTGGCTGCGCGAGACCGGCCAGTGGGAGGAGACGACGGTCGTGGTCTGTGCCGATCACGGCGAACTCCACGGCGAACACGACCTCTACGGCCACGAGTTCGCCCTCTACGACCAGCTGATCAACGTCCCGCTGCTGGTCAAACACCCCGACCTCGAGGCCGACCGACGCGACGACCTCGTCGAACTGCTGGACCTCTATCACACGGTCCTCGACGCCGTCGACGTCGACCCCGCGGACGCGGTCGGGACGACCGGCGACGACGCGCCCGTTCCCCGCGACCCGACCCGGTCGCTGCTCTCGAGCGAGTACCGCGCCTTCGAGGGCGCGAGCGAGCCCGATCCCGGCCAGCGGGCCGTCATCGAGGGCGACGCGGCGTCCGATGACGCCTCGAGCGACGACTACGCGTTCGTCGAGTACGCACAACCGGTCATCGAACTCCACCACCTAGAGGAGAAAGCCAGCGAGGCGGGGATCGAGCTACCGGACGATCATCGCGCGTACTCGCGCCTGCGTGCGGCCCGCAGCACCGACGCCAAGTACGTCCGCGCGGATCGGATCCCCGACGAAGGGTACCGGCTCGACGAGGACCCGGCCGAGGAGTCGCCCATCGATCCCGACGACGATGCGGTCGTCGCGGCGACTGAGCGGGCGCTGGCCCGCTTCGAGGACACGGTCGGCGGCGCGTGGGACGATCCCAGCGAGGCCGATCCCGACGAGGCCGACGCGCTGGCCGAAGCCGACGAGGAAACACAGGAGCGACTGCGCGAACTCGGCTACCTCGAGTGACCGCTTCGGTCGCCGTCCGCAGCGGCGGACGATCCGTGGACGTACAGTGACTGAAACACCGGAACTGACGGGTTACGGTGACTTTCCGGGAACCAATAAGAATACGTAGGTAGACTCGAAAGGTTGCCGCAACTAATGGAGGACCAGCACTTCCTCGAGTCCGATTGGGACTACTGTCTCGTGCTGGATGCGTGTCGGTACGACGTATTCAGCGAGGTATACGATGACTACCTCGACGGAACGCTGGAGAAACGATGGAGCGTCGGCTCGTCGACGCCGGAGTGGGCCTATCGGACCTTTCAGGACGATCACGACATCGCCTACTTCTCGGGGAACCCATTTATCAACGACTTGGGGATTCCGCTGAACGAACTCAAGTGGGGGGCCAGTTGCGACTACGAGTGGACGGCCTCCGACCACATCAGCGACATCCACGACGTCTGGAAGTCCGGCTGGGACGACGATCTCGGAACGGTGCCGCCGGACAGCCTCGCCGAGGCCTACTACGACAATCAGGACGCCGTCGAGCGGGCCGATCGAACGGTACTCCACTATATGCAGCCCCACGCGCCGTATCTCTCCCGCGGGAAGGGCCAGAAGCTCAAACAGATCCAGAAGGGCATCCGGAAACAGGAGGAAGCCGAACAGGGCGACGGCGACGCTGGCGGCGGCGCGCTCTCGTCGCTCGGGGACACGATCCGACCGAAAGTCGAGGACAAACTCGAGGGCAGCGAACTCGCCCAGAAGGCGGGGCTCTGGCTCGAACTCGATCCGGCCGATCTCGTCAAGAACGGCACCCGGGAGGCGGCGCTGGAGCTGTACGAGGAGAACCTCCGTATCGCGCTGGAGTCGGTCGCCGAACTGATCCCGGAACTGGACGGTAAAGTCATCGTGACCGCCGACCACGGGGAAGCGTTCGGCGAGGAAGGCGTCTGGGAACACCACATCGAGACGCATATCCCGCCGCTGATGGAGGTCCCCTGGCTCGAGGTCGAGTAGTCAGTGGGGACGATCGGCGAATCGGATCGGGAAACGAAGGGGACGACAGCCACAGGGAGTCGGGCATGAAGATCAGCCACTACTTCGAACTCGAAGACCACGTCACCGGGGGCATCAGCGAGTCCGTCGCTCACCAGCGGGCGATGCTCGACCAGCTTGGGCTGCAGTACACGACCGAACCGACCCTCGAAGCCGACGTGTTTCACTGTAACCTCATGGGCCCGCGCTCGGTCTGGTACGCGAGACGGGCCCGCTCGAAGGGAATTCCGGTCGTCGCGAACACCCACGTCACCGCCGAGGACTTCGGCGACAGCTTTCGCTTTACGAACGCGCTCGCCAAACCGCTGAAACCGTACCTTCGGTGGGCCTACGGGCTGGCAGACGCTCTGGTCTGTCCCTCCGAGTACAATCAGGGGCTGATCGAAGGTTACACCGATACCCCGACGACCGTCATCTCGAACGGCGTCGACCGCGGGAAACTCGAGGGGTTCGAGTCCCTCGAAAGCGAGTACCGCGACCGGTACGACCTCGAGTCGCCGACCGTCTTCCTGGTCGGTCACGTCATCAAGCGCAAGGGCCTCGAGACGTTCGTCGAACTGGCGCGGCGGCTGCCCGACATGGACTTCGCGTGGTTCGGGCCGCTCGATCTCTCCCTGAAGGGCCGGGAGACGACGCAACTGATCGAGAACGCACCGGACAACTGCACGTTCACCGGCTTCATCGACGACATCCGAGGGGCCTACGCGGCGGGCGATATCTTCTGTTTCCCGACCCACGAGGAAAACGAGGGGATCGCGCTGCTGGAGGCGATGGCCGCCGGCAAACCGGTGTTGGTCCGGGACATCGAGACGTTCTCGTGGCTCGAGGACGGCTCGGACTGTCTCAAGGCGTCGGGCGACGGCGTTGCACCGTTCGTCGACGCCCTCGAGCGGCTTCGGGATCCCGCCCTCCGGGACCGACTCGGATCGAACGCGGCCGACCGCAGCGAGGCGTTCTCGCTCGAGGCGGTCGCGAACCAGTACCAGTCGCTGTACACGGCGGTGACACCATGAAGATCGGATTTTTCACGGACAGCTACTTTCCCGAAATCGACGGCGTAACGTATACGATCAAACTGTGGCGCGAGGAGTTAGAACGCAAAGGTCACGAGGTCTACGTCATTTATCCCGATGGCGACTACGACCCCGGCGAGCGCGAGGTCCCCGTCAAATCGGTGTCGAACCCGTTCTACCCCGGCTATCGGATTCCCCTCACTCGGCGGCCGTCGATGCTGCCCGATCTCGACGTCGTCCACTGTCATGGGCCGGCCCCTATCGGTCTGTTGGGTCGGTACTACGCCCGCAAACACGACCTGCCGTCGATCTATACGCACCACACCCCTCTCGAGGAGTACTTCCACCAGAACGTCAAGTTCGAGTCGGTCGCAAACGCCCTCTCGAAACTGTACGTCCCCTTCGAGAACGCCTTCCTCGAGGGGTTCGACATCGTCACCGCCTCGACCGAGCGGATCGACCGGAACGTCGAACACGTCCAGCTCCCGGTCGGCATCGATATGGACTTTTTCCAGCGGACCGACGAGGACTGGTACCCCGACCGAACGGTGATCGGCTACAGCGGCCGGCTCAGTATGGAGAAAAACGTCAGCGAGATCCTCCGGGCCGCCGAGAAACTGCCCGAGTACGACTTCGTGATCGTCGGTGACGGGCCGTACCGGGCCCCCCTCGAGCGGGACGCCCCCGACAACGTCGAGGTCCGTGGATTCCTCCCGCGCGAGGACCTGCCGACCTTCTACTCCTCGATCGACGTCTTCCTGACCGCCTCGACGGCCGACACCCTCGGGCTCTCGACGCTCGAGGCCAACGCCTGTGGCACCCCCGTCGCGGCCACCGACGTGTTGCCCTTCGAGCAGACAATCGGCGCTGACAACGGCGAGCGGTTCGCCTACGGCGACCTCGAGGCGATGGTCGACGCCATCGAGACCTGTCTCGAGACCGACCGCGACACTCGTGCGGCGGTCGAACGCTACTCCGTCGAGTACACGATGGAACACTTAGAGCAGTTGTATCACAACGTGCCGCTGTCGAAAGACGAGTCGCCTGTCGACGCCGACGCGCCGTGGCGCTTCTCCGACGAAGAACGGAGCTAGCCGGGACACCCATCGCTTCGACCCGCACCCCTTTCGAGACCCGCCGAAACCGATCTCGGGCGGTCGGAGGACGTTCGGCCGATCCCAGACGGTACGTTCGATACGACCCGGTCGTGACCGGCGATGGAACGGCCGTGATCGACACGATACTCGATCGGTTTATCGAGGCCCACGATCGGGAAGGCCGAAGTGGCTGCCGCCGGTAGTGTCGTCCATGTTTACCGACGACCGGGACCGACCCGAGACGGGTGGTCGACCGTGACCGACGGCAGACTCTCGCGCCTCCGACGCCGCCTCGACGCGGCGGTCCGGGAGCGACTCGAGGGGGTTCGCTGGTGGTACGCGCTGCGGTTCGGCGGTGCCCCGCGGTGTGCGGAATGTGGCGATGAGGCGGCCTGGATCGCCGAAACTGAGGGCGAGCCGCGCTGTTTCAAACACATCCCGAGCGAGGGGATGGCGGCCATCCGCGACGTCCGTCCGGCGGACTGTTTCACCGACTGGAGCGAGGATCACGGCGACGCCTGATCGCGATCGTCCCGGCGGCCGATAGCGACACCGTGTCTTTCCCGGACCATCAGACATCCGACACTATGGCGACCACGACGAGGACGAGAACCACGGTGCCGCCGACGATGTTCGCGCCGATACCGACGTCTGGAAACTGGGATGTCTGGTCGGAACCATCGTACAGGAGCGGATAGTCGCTCGAGCCACTATTTGCTAGGGACCGGATCGCGTCGAAAAGACCGCAGAACCCGCCCGGATGGGCACAGGGGGACGGCCGCCGGGCGGAAACGGGACAAGATCGGGGTGGATGCTGATTGGATCGTCACTGTCGCGCGGGGAACGCGACGGTGAAGATGTTCGGCGAACTGATTATCAATCTCGTTCCGATTCCAAGGAACTCGGAATCGTCCCAGTGGCCACTGCAACTATCGTCCCCGCTCAGCGGTCCAAAGGCGTCGGCCATCACACTTGAGAGCAGGGACTACTCCGGACCGAACGCGTCTTGCAGCGGGATCGCTCGGCTTCGACTCGTGTCTCCGTGAGAAGTATGTCCGGCTATCTGACGGCGTCGCTACTCACTCCGTTCGTAGCTGCGTTGTGAAAATGCCCGGGGAGGGCTCCGAACCCTCGATCTCCGCATGTCCCAGGTTCGAGGCTCGGCAGTCCTCTATGGGACACGGAGGCTTCCAAGGCGAAACCGCACCGAATCTCTGAACCCTATGAGTGCGGCGCTATGTCCAGCTAAGCCACCCGGGCTCAGTTACGGATAGTGCGGTCCGTTTCTTTAACCTTCTCATTCGAATCCGGCGTGCAACGTGGACCCACGGATTTATCACACGGTGTTACGAAGGGCGCGGCATGAGCGTTCCCGGCATCGTCGACGCTTCTCTCGATGGCGAGGAGATCGCGGCGCGAGTCTCTCTTGGCAGTGACGACGAACTCTTCATCACGCCGACGAGGACCATCGTCTACCGTGCCGACGGCCTCCTGAGCGACGAATCGGCCGACGAATACCCCCACGACGCCGACCGGCTGACCATCTCCGAGGGCCGGCGAAAGACCAAGTTCGCCCTCGAGTACGCCCTCGAGGGCGAGCGGGAATTCGCTGTTCCCGCGAAAAAGACCGACGACGTCCTCCACCCCGTCCTGGCGGGCGTGTTAAACGGCAACGGGATCACCGATCCCGGCGAGACGGTCGTCAAGACCTACCGTTTCAGTGAACTGACGCTGATCGTCACGAGCGACCGTCTGGTCAAACACATCGGCGGCGCGGTCTGGGACGGCGACTACGAGGAGTACCGCTTCGAGGACGTGACGAACCTGACCTTCGAGGACGGCAGCGTCGCAACTCAGATCGTCCTGACGGTTGACGGCCGTCCACAGCGGATCAAGGCCCCCAACGAGGAGGCAAACGACCTCCGGGAACGGCTCCAGCGGGCGCTGTTCGACTACCACGACGTCGAGTCGCTCGAGGAGTTTAACCTGACCGTCGGTGACGACGAGGACGAGGCGGCAACCGACGAGGGATCGATGGACTTCGGCGGCGGGGTCGATCCGCTGGACGCCGATCCGCCCGAACCGGAGGATCGCGAGACGGCGGGGACCAGTGACGCCGGCGGGACCGGGACGACGGATCCCCTCGCCGACGGGACGGCCAACGATACTGCCGCGAGCGGATCGGCGTCGGCGGGGACCGCGGCCGGCAGTGAATCGGCGGCCCAGTCGTCGACCCGCGGGACGACGGGCGACGCACGTGCCGACGTCGGCTCGTCGGAGCGGGGCCGTACGGAAACCGGATCGGTCTTCGAGTCGGCGAGCGATGACGAGTCGGCCGTCGAAGAGGCCGGACGGGCACAGCGAACGCCGGCCGAAACGGACCCCGAACTCTTAGAGCGGATCGAGTCCCTCGAGGCGGCGGTCGAACGACAGACCGAAATCATCGAGCGACAGGAGGAGACGATCGAGCAGTTGATCGCGGAACTCCGACAGGGCCGTTAGTCGTCCCGGCCGGTCACTTTGCGGATACACGAGGAGCCGAAGGGGCCGAGTTCGCCCGCCTCGAGGTCGATGAAGTAGCCGGTCTTCAGTCCCGAGCCACAGCGCCGGCAAGAGAAGTCCCCCTCTTTCGTGATGACGTCTCGATCGAAGCGGACGTACTGACGGCTCTTGGGGCGGATGACACCGTCCTCGCGGTCGATGATCCCGTGGAGTTCGGCCCGATCGAGGATCGTCCTGGTCACCGTCGGATCGGACGTGACCGTCTCGATCCGATCGACGGCGTCGGGGAGTGGCAGCTGTTCGTGTTCGAGACGGGCCAGCAGTGCGAGTCCCCGTTCGACGCGGTCGTCGTCGATCTCGATGTCCTCGAGCGGGTCCCCCTCGTTCGACATTCGTCCGTGGTGACGGCTTGCAGCGAATAAACGTTGTTCCTCTCGAATCCAGACCATGTGGCTGTGACGCAAGGGACGTGCGCCCCGTTCTCAGGCCGTGGGAATCCGCCGGTCGTTGATACTGCCCGTTCCCTCCATTCCAAGGGAAGACAGCACACGAACCGGGGGTGACTCCGGCGATGATAGACATATGACTGGAACGAGCGTCGACGCGACCGACCAGCGGACGACCCGGGACGGCGAGCGCAACGCCGCTCCCGAGCGGGAGCGGTCGGAGTGTCCGGAGTGTACCGGCCGGATCGCCTACGACGAGGAACACGGTGAGCGAGCCTGTGCGGACTGTGGGCTCGTTCTCGACGCCGACGGAATCGATTACGGACCGGAGTGGCGACGCTTCGACGACGACGGCGACGACCGGTGTCGAGTCGGCGCGCCGGTTACGGCGCGCAAACACGACAAGGGCCTCAGCACGACGATCGGCTGGCAGGACGAGGACGCGTACGGGAACCGCATCTCGGGGCGGAAGCGCCGCCAACTCCAGCGGCTGCGGACCTGGAACGAACGCTTTACGTCGAAAAACTCCCGCGAACGGAACCTCAAACAGGCACTCGGCGAGATCGAGCGCATGGCATCGGCGCTTGGCCTCCCCGAGCCGTGTCGCGAGACGGCCGGCGTCATCTACCGCCGGGCCGTCGAGGAAGAGCTGTTGCCGGGCCGGTCGATCGAGGCGATGGCGACCGCCTGTCTGTACGCGGCCGCCCGCCAGCAGGGCACCCCGCGGACGCTCGTCGCGTTCGCGTCGGTCAGCCGGGTCGAGAAACTCCCCGTCCAGCGGGCGTATCGCTATCTCTCGAGCGAGCTGGGGCTCAAAATCGAGCCCGCCGACCCGATCCACTACCTCCCGCAGTACGCCTCCGAACTGGGCGTCGGCGACGAGACCGAACGCCTCGCCCGGAAGATCCTCGAGGCGGCAAAGGACCGGGACCTCCACAGCGGGCGGAGCCCGGCCGGACTGGCTGCGGCGGCGATCTACGGGGCGGGTCGGCTGACCGACGAGGGACTCACACAGGAACGGATCGGCGAGGAAACCGGTGTCAGCGGTGTCACGGTCCGGAACCGCTACCGCGAACTACTGGACGCCTACGGGGCGACCCGTGATCGATAGATGACCGGGAACGACCGCCCGATTCTCGAGGTGCTGGCTGCAGACGGGCCGCTCGCTGTCGTCGATCTCGCCGCGGCGATCGACGCTCATCCGGTGACGGTCGATCACGTCTGTGACCGACTCTACGAGCGGGACGAGGTTCGACTGATCGGCGGCCAGCGGTACGAGATCACGGCTGCGGGTCGGCGGCGGCTCGCGGACGAGACGCCGGTTGCGACCGACCCGGACGTTCGGACCGGAACGGAAAGTCGTCCCTGACTGCTCGCGACAGCGGCCGGCGGTTGCAGTGGGTTCTCCGAGGACTCGAGCGAACGGGGAGCAGTGCCTCGAGACCGGCCGCGATCGGTTCGATCAGCCCTCGTAGCCCGCGTAGGACATGAGGTCGGCGAAGACGTCGGTGTCCATCGCGTCCCGGTAGACGATGCCGTTGACCATGCCGCCGGGGTAGGAGTCGCCGTTCATCGCGTGGTTGACCTTGTGACAGTGCATGAGGTAGATGCCGGGGTCGGCATTGGCCTCGAACTCGACGGTGTGACGTTCTGCAGGCGCGATGTTGGTGACGTCCTGTTCGTACTGAGCCGCCTCGGGGAGCTGGCCGCCGTCTTTCTCGATCAGCCGGAAGCGGTGATTGTGCGTGTGCATCGGGTGAGACATGTAGCCCGCGTTGACCATGTGGAGGCGGACGGTGTCGCCGTGGTCGACGATGATCGGGGAGCCCTCCTCGGGGTGGAGCGTCCGCGGGAGGCTCTTGCCGTTGATCGTGAACACGTCGGGGTTGCGGTTCCGTGGACTGTAGTCGACGTCCTCGCCGGCGAACTGGCGGTTGACCCGCGAATCCCAGTCTTTCAGCGTGAAGAAGTACTCCTTGTCGGCGGGCTCGTACCCCTTCGGATCGACGCGGAAGATACCGTACATCCCCATGTCGATGTGGCGATGGGTCTGGTAGTGGCAGTGATAGAGGTGTGTTCCCGGAACGTTCGCCGGAATCGTGTAGGTGTGTTTCTCGCCGGGGTTGACCGTGATCCCCGTCGTCGTCGGGACGCCGTCGTTCTCCCAGGTCTTCTGTGCCCCGTGAAAGTGCAGCGTGTGCGGGTGATCGTTGCCCGTGTTGTCGAGGGTTACTTCGATGTCGTTGCCCTCCGTCGTCCGGAGGATCGGGCCGGGAACGCTGGGTTCGCCGTCGTCGGCCTTGAAGGCCCAGACCCGCGGCAGTTCTACCGGTCCGCCCATCGAGTCCATCGGGTGGACCGCGTGTTGGGCCGATACCGACTGTAGCGTCACGCTCCCGCCCTGCTCGTCGACCTGGACGACCTCCGGGGAACTCGTCCACGGCAGATCGGGTTCCGACCCCGCGGACTTCGCGGACGGCTCCTCGGAGCCGGCGTCTCCCTGAGAGCCCCGGCCCACACAGCCGGCCATGCCGGTCAGTGCCGCCACGCCACCGGTCGCAGCAACGAATTCGCGTCGCGATAGCCCCAGTCCGGGTGCGCCGATTCGATCACTCATGACGATCGGTGCTAAGAATAGCCGACGTATAACGGGGAAAGCCGGTTCTTACCGGTCGGGAAGACCCGAGAACATGTTCTCGTATACTACTTAAACGAGGCCTCGGCGAGGACGGACCACGAAGGCGGACGAAAATCGAGTGACTCGGTCGCTCCGCCCGGCTACCGGTACGGCCCGCGACGCGCGGGACGGGTCCCGAGTTCGAGCGAGACGGACCGTTCGGTGCCGTCGCGGCGGACGGTCAACTCGACGGTATCGCCCGGCCGCGTCTCGAGCGCGAGATAGCTCTCGAGGTCCTCTTTCGTCGCCAGTGCCGTCCCGTCGACGGCGAGAAGAACGTCACCGCCGGCGGGCACGCGTCCCCGACCGGTGTACTCCGTTCCGGGACTCGGCTCGAGGACGCCGGCCGCCGGCCCGCCGCCGACGATATCGACGACGAGTAGCCCGCCGCGGTCCGCGAGGTCGTTCGCGGACGCGACGGCGGGCGTGACGTCGGTGAACGACGCGCCGAGAAACGAGTGGTCGTACGCCCCTTCTTCGACGAGGTCGGGGACGACGCGTTCGGTCAGTGCCGCGGAGATGCCGAAGCCGACGTTGTCCCCGCCGCCGGAGTTGATGACCGCGGCGACCGCGCCCTCCAGCGTCAGCAGCGGGCCGCCGCTGTTGCCCGGGTTGACCGCGGCGTCGGTCTGGATCGCATCGGGGATGCTGTAGCCGGTCGGTGCCGGGATCGACCGGTCGACGCCGCTGACGATCCCCGTCGTGATCGTTCCCTCGAGATCGAATGGGTTGCCGATCGCGATGACCTCCCGACCGACGGCCGGCGGGTCGTCGACGAAGGGAAGCGGCGTCGCCGACGACGGCGGGTCCTCGACCGCGACGGCGGCCAGATCACTGTGGGCGTCCGCGCCCGCGACCGACCCGGACCGCCACTGCCCGTCGGCGAATCGGACCTCGACGACACTCGCGGTTCCGACCACGTGGGCGTTCGTGACGACGTGGCTCTCGTCGAACGCGAACCCGGTCCCGCTCCCCTTCGGAGTCCGGATCTCGACGACCGAGTCGATCGCGTCCTCATAGACGGTCCCGTACGCGTTGTCGGCTGCGGTCGCGGCCGTCGATTCGGTCGGATCCGGCGGCTCCGAATCCGCCGATCGGGCGAGACAGCCGGCGGTTCCGGCGACGACTGCACCACACGTTGCCGTGAGAAGCCGCCTGCGGGAGACGCTCGGCGTCATGGCTCCGTTCGAACATTTTGGCTCGAGCCACGTATATGTTGACCGACGGTAGAGTACGAAAACCGAACAGGACAGGTGAGCCAGTCCGAACGGGGTGTCTCAGCTGCTCACTCGACCCAGACCGTCTTCCGGTTGACGAACTCGAGCATGCCGTCGCGCGCGAGTTCGCGGCCGTAGCCTGACTCCCCGACGCCGCCGAAGGGCACCCGCGGATCGGATTTGACGAGTTGGTTGACGTAGACACAGCCCGCGTCGATCTCGCGGGCGAGCCGTCGGCCGCGATCGCGGTCTTCCGTCCAGATGGTCGCCCCGAGGCCGAACTCGGTGTCGTTGGCTTTGGCGACGAGGGCGTCCTCGTCGTCGATCTCGTAGACCGCGGCGACCGGCCCGAACGTCTCCTCGCTGTCGGCCGGACAGCCCTCCGGAACGTCCGCGAGGATGGTTGGCGGATAGAACGCGCCCTCGCGGTCCAGCGGTTCGCCACCGGTGAGTAGCTCCGCACCGGCCGCGACGCTCGCTGCCACCTGTTCGTGGAGTTCGTCCATGAGGTCCGCCCGGGCCTGCGGGCCGATATCCGTCTCCTCGTCCGTCGGATCGCCGACGGTCAGCGACTCGACCTCGTCGACAAAGGCCTCGAGGAACTCGTCGTAGACGTCGGTGTGGACGAGGAATCGCTTGCCGGCGATGCAGGACTGACCGCCGTTCTGGTTGCGTGCCCACGCGCCGGTCTCGGCCGCGGCCTCGATATCGGCGTCGTCGAGAACGACGAACGGGTCGCTCCCGCCCAGCTCGAGGACGGACGTTTTGAGTTGGTCGCCCGCCGTCGAAGCCACGGCGCGACCGGCCGGACCGCTGCCGGTGACGGTCGCGGCTTTGACGCGGTCGTCCTCGATGACATCGTCGACAAGATCCGAGGAAATCAGCAGCGTCTGGAAGACGTCCTCGGGGTAGCCCGCCTTTCGGAACACGTCCTCGATCGCTTGCGCGCAGCCGGGGACGTTCGAAGCGTGCTTGAGCAGCCCGACGTTCCCCGACGTGAGATGGGGTGCCGCGAATCGGAACACCTGCCAGAACGGGAAGTTCCACGGCATCACCGCCAGGATCGGACCGAGCGGATCGTAGACCGTCTCGACCGACGAGCCCGGCGGGCTCGGGTGGCCGTCCGCCGAGAGGTAGGCGCTGCCGTGTTCGGCGTAGTGGTCACAGACCCAGGCACACTTCTCGACCTCGGCGACCGCCTGCGATATCGGCTTCCCCATCTCCCGGGTCATCGTCTCGGCGTACTCGCGCTTGTTCTCACGAAGCACGTCCCCTGCGGCCGCGAGCAGTTCCTCACGCTCGCGGATCGGTCGGTCACGCCACTCCTCGTAGGCCGCCGTCGCCCGCTCGAGGGCGTCGTCGACATCGGATTCGGTATGCTCCTCGACCGTCCGCTCTCGCTCGCCGGTGGCCGGATTGATGACCTCCATACGAAACCCCATCATTACGCATTCAATTTAACTTTTCGCAGGAAACAGGGATTCGGTTCAAATAAAATGTCTTGGGGCGTCATGGGTTCGACTGACGATCGGCTCCACCACCGACAGCGCGCCGGCCGCGTCGTCGGTCGGGTCGAACCGATTCGTCCGGAGGTATAAGTCCACGACCCGTTTCGATTCGTATATGCCCGAAGTCACGTCGCTCGAGCGCCTCGACGATGCGCCCCACGCAGAAGTCTTCGACGGACAGACGCCACGAACCGTCCGTCTCGAGTTGACCGAGGATCAGCGTGTTCCCGAACACCGCCATCCGGAGTCGAACGTCGTCCTTCACCTGCTCGAGGGAGCCGTGGAACTCACCCTCGGCGACGAGGTCTACGACCTCGAGCCGGGCGATGTCGCTCGGTTCGACGGTGATCAGGACATCTCTCCGTACGCGCGCGAGGCGAGTACGGCACTGCTCGTTTTCGCCCCGAAGACCAACTAACCCACCGTCGTCGCGACTCCTTTCGTCTGCCGGTAATCGCTCGCGAGCAGGGCCTCGAGCCGTGCGACGATCGCCTCGCGGTCGCCGTCGGCCCACTCGCTTGGCTCCCTGATCGGAACGACCAGCACCCCTCGTCCGCGGATCTCGCTCGCGTGGAGCGCGCCCATCTCGAGAGGGTCGTCGTACCGACGGCGTTGGGTCGTGTACTCCCGGAGGACCCGGTCGGTCGCACGGGCACCGACCGGCAGGAGGATATGTGCGTTGATCGCGCGGAGTTCGGCGTCGAAAAACCGCTCGAGGTCGGCGTAGTCGTCGTCGGTCGGCGCTTCGTCCGCGGGCAGGCTACAGAGGTAGACGTAGCTCCAGAAACAGTTCTCGAGGACGGGGTCGTCCCGCGGGCCGCTCGCGAACCCGACCGCGCGGGCGACGTCTTGGACGGCGAGTCCGGCCGCAGTTTCGGTGAACGGGACCCCGGTCGTTTCGCCGCCATGGACGCCGGGGTAGTCGCCGATCACGTGGAAGTCGGCGTTGGCGTCGCCGTAGCCGAAGACGGCGGCCCGGTCCTCGGGATCGGAGCGATCGACCGGCGCACGCAGTCCGAACGGGTTGCTCGTCCTGTCCGTAACGTTTCGCACAGCCGTTCGGAGGCGGTTCGCGATCAAAACCGCGTCGGTCGCGGCGAACGGGGCCGCCCGCCACCGGTCCCGTTCGCTACTGGGTACTCTCCGGGCCGGTATCGCCCTGTCCGCCGTTCGCGGGCGGATGGCGGTGGCTTTATGCCCCGTTGGCCGATCATGTCGCACATGTATCAGGTGGGCCACTACGGCGGTGCGCTCACGGCGTACGCACCGCTTGGCACCATCATCGCCGTGGGCGGCTACGGCGAGGTCGCGATCGTCGGCGGCCTCGTCTGTGTCGCGCTCTCGACGCTGCCGGACTACGATCACCGGCTCCCGCTGATCGACCACCGCGGACCGACCCATACGATCCCGTTCGCGCTGTTGGTCGGCATCGGCCTCGCGACGATCACCGGCGTCCTCGTCGACGCGTCCTCGGCCTTCGCCGACGTCGGCTTCGTGACCTTCGCCTTCCTCGTCGGTTTCGTCTCGGTCGGCTCCCATCTGTTCGTCGACGCGCTGACGCCGATGGGCGTCCGCCCGTTCTGGCCCCTCTCGCGGCGACGGTACTCCCTCGAGGTGACGACCGCGGCGAACCCGGTCGCGAACTACGGACTGTTCGGACTGGGCCTCGGCTCGATTCTCACGGGGGCCGCGATCGTCGTGGGTATGGGCTGATCGGAATCGGAAGAACGGCGACGGGTCCGGTCCGTACCCGGTCAGGGCGAGAGCGCGTCGGCGTCACCCTCGGTCGCGTTCGCGGAGCGGGTAAGCACCAGTCCGGCGAGGAAGGTGACCAGCGAGACGGCCACCGCGACGAGGTACGGCACCTCGAGCGCGGGGTTGATCGCCTGCCGGCCGAAGAAGAGGACGGCGATCACGATCGGCGGTGCCGCGAGCAGCGGGACGACGGCGCGACCCGTCAGGCGGCGACGACCGACCATCGCGGCGACGATCGCCGCACCCAGCAGGACGAGCGTCACGCCGTACTGGGCCATCTGCATCGTCGGCGAGTAACTCGAGATCTCCGAGCCGACGACGGGACTGAGCGTGACGTGGACGGGTAGGGCGACGAGCCCCAGTACGAGCGCGGCGACGACGTGGCGGCTGGTTAGTCGGTGTGCCCACACGAGGACGGTCGCGACCAGAAACAGGGTGAAGATGGTGACGGCCGTCCAGAAGTGCAGCGAGAGGATGTCCATCGTGTACGTGGTGACCGTCTCGCGACCGAGCGCGACCTGCACTGGCGTCAGGACCATCCCGAGGACGACCAGTCCGGCGACGTTTCGGTCGATATCGGGCAGTCGCCAGGCGGCGATCGCGGAGCCGATGATGGCGAAGCCGGCGAACATCGAGACGAAGCGGTGGAACCACTCGTAGAAACTCGGGAGGTTCGCTGGGAACAGGTTAAACGGTCCGGCGTCACACTGCGGCCAGTTGGCCTCGCAGGCCAGCCCGGAGCCCGTCGCCTTCGCGGCGATCCCCAGCAGGATCGTCGTCGCGACCAGCGCGAGCGTTACCGTCAGCAGGTGCGGGAAGCCGAACCGATCGATCAACGATCGAAACCTCGAGTCGGGCGTGTGATTATCGTACGACACGGTCTCTAGCGGCCGTTAGGACGGCCCCTACTTAGGTTGACCGAGTCGTCCGATTCGCTGGGAATCGGGGCGGGATACCGTTCTTGCGGCTCTCTCACGGGTCCCCGCAGACCGGCGTTCGCCGCATTCAAGACGCGGCCTCGCAAGCACCCGATATGGACAAACACGACCGGCTCGAGGCCCACCTCGAGTCCACCGGACTCGATTCGGTCTGGTTCGCTCGGCCGAACGCATTTGCATGGCTCACCGGCGGGAACAACGTCGTCGACCGCGAGGGCGACGCCGGCGTCGCCGCCGTCGGGTACGACGGCACCGAGATTACGCTCGTGGCGAACAACATCGAGGCCGATCGCATCGTCGCCGAGGAACTCCCCGACCTCGATGCCGACGCGGTGTCGGTCGTCGAGTTCCCCTGGCACGCGTCGTCGCTGGCCGCGGCGATCGCCGATCGCGTCGGCCCGGACGAACGGGCGGCCGCGGACATCGAGGTCCCCGGCCTCGAGCGCGTCGATCCGACCGCGCTGCGCCAGCCGTTGACCGAGCGCGACCGGGAGCGCTACCGCGACCTCGGCGAGGAGACGGCGGCCGCCGTCGAATCGGTCTGTCGGGAGCTACAGCGCGACGATACGGAACACGAAGTCGCCTCGGCCCTGCGGGTCGCGCTGTCGGCCCGGAACATCGAGACGCCGGTGGTCCTCGTCGGCGGTGCCGAACGCGTCCAGCGCTACCGCCACTACACCCCGACCGAGGCCGAACTCGGCGACTACGTCCTCGTCTCCGTGACCGCCGAACGGGGCGGTCTCCACGCGAGTTGTACCCGAACCGTCGCGTTCGATCCACCGGCCTGGCTCGAGGAGCGCCACAGAGCGGCCGCTCGCGTGGAGACGACGGCGCTGGCGGCGACGCAGGCGGCGGCCATCGATGGTGAGACCGACGGCAGCGGAACCACCGGCGGTACCGCAGGTGCCGTGTTCGCGGCCATACAGGACGCGTACGACGTGGTCGGCTACGAGGGCGAGTGGCGACATCACCACCAGGGCGGGGCCGCCGGCTTCGCCGGTCGGGAGTGGATCGCCACGCCCGGCCACGATGCGCCCGTCGAAGCGCCCATGGCCTACGCGTGGAACCCCACAGTACAGGGCGCGAAAAGCGAGGATACGGCGCTCGTCACCGACGACGGGATCGACGTCCTGACGGCGACGGATCGCTGGCCGACCATGACCGCGACGGCGGTCGATCGGGATCTCGAACTCGAGCGGCCGGTCCCGCTCGTCCGCGAGGCGTAAGTCGGATCCCGGCTACTCGTCGCCGTCCGCCGGGTCGTCGGCGTCCGTCCCGATGGGTTCCGTGTCCGTCTCATCCTCGAACTCGATGACGTCGGCGTCGTCCGACTCGTCGGACTCGCGGGTCGGTGCCGCGTCGTCGATCGTGATCGTCACCGGTTCGGTCTCGTCCTCGAGATCGGACGGTGTCCCGCGGTCGACTTCCCGATCGACGATACGATCGAGCGTGAAGATCGTGTTCAGTTCCGCCTGGACCTGGTCGACGACGCCGCCGACGAGTTCGCTGGGCTGGATCGCAGTGTACTCGTAGGGGTTGTTGCCGGCCCCCTCGTTCTCCCGTTTCTCCCGCGTGACCCGTTCTTCCTCGTGGAGTTCCGCCAGCGCCTCGCGGACGGTGCTGGGATAGAGACCGGTCCCCTTCGCGACCTCCTCGGACGTACTCCCCGGGTTCGCGAGCAGGAACACGTAGATCTTCGCGCGGGTCTCCGTGTCGAGGATCCACGAGAGCAGGTCGATCAGCCGCTGGTCGAGTTCCTCGACCGTCGGATTGCGGCGCTCTCCACCCGGCTCGACGACGTCGTGGTCCTCGAGCGGTTCGTTTCCCTCGCCGTCGACCGGACCCTCGTCAGTGTCGTCGAAACTCATGTGTTTTCTCGTACAGGTGGAGGCTTCCCGCGGAGTTAAACCTTTGTGGGGGTCGTCACTCGGTCTGCAGAAACAGCGAGTTACACAGCGCGTCCGGCCCCTCGTCCTCGAGCAGCCGGCGCTGGCGGTCAGCGCCGCTCTCGCGCTCGTAGACCCGTTTGATCCCGTCGATTCCGAGTCGTTCACACTCCCGGTCGACGAGTTCGCCCAGTTCGACGGTCCCCTCCCTCGCGCTCCGCGGCCGAGAGCTGTGCCATCCGGTTGTAGGCCCCGCGGATCTTGAACGAGCCGGTCCGCTGGGCGGTCTCGAGTTTGAGCCCGACCGAGGCCGCCCCGCTCATCTCGGCGAAGGTTCGCGAGGTGTCGAGTGGGGTCCGATGGACGACGTCTGCGATGCGCTCGCGGGCGGCTTCGACGTCCGCGAGCGTGACGGGCATTTCGTCGGCACCGCTCTCCTCGCCGCCCCCGTTCATTCACCGGCCTCCGCGCTCGCGTCGTCGGCCGGCGTCGCGTCCCCCGTGTCGACCTGTGGGACCGGATGCCGGGCCTCGAGTTCCCGGATCGTCCCGACCAGGACGTCGACGCCGTGCTGGAGGCTCCGTTCGTCGACGTCGAAGGTCGGCGTGTGGTGGCTCGTGGGATGGTCGGTGCCGACGATCATGTACGTTGCCAGCCCGCCGTCTTCCTGAACCCGTTCCATCAGGAAAGTCGCGTCCTCGCTCGCGCCGAAGTCGGCGGCCGGCACCACGTGGTCAACGCCCGCGACGCCGCCGGCGACCTCGCCCACCAGCGCCTGCAGTTCGGGATCGCTGTCGGCCCGGGGTGACTCGCTGACCACCTCGACGTCGGCCCGGCAGCCGTGCATCTTTGCCGCGGACCGCATCGTCCGCTCGAGGCGGCGTTTCATGTACTCCATCAGCTCGGTGGTCTCGCCGCGGGCCTCGGCTTCCATGTGGGCGCGTTCGGCGATGACGTTGCTCGCGGTACCGGCCTCGGCCTTGCCGACGTTCACCCGCGTCATCCCGTCGCTGTGGCGGGGGATCCCGTAGGCGTTGACGATCCCCGCCCCCATGGCGTGCATGGCGTTTGCCCCCTCGTTCGGGGCCTTGCCCGCGTGCGCGGAGGTCCCCTCGATCGTCACGTCGACGTGACACATCGCCAGCGGCTTCTCGATCCCCGCGATCACCTCGCCCGTGGGGTGGTCGAGTCCGACGTGGACCGCGAGCAGGTAGTCCAGGTCGTCGGCGAACTCGCTTTTGGCCATCGGACAGCCGCCGCCGCCGGTCTCCTCGGCGGGCTGGAAGAAAACCACCAGTCGGCCCGCGAAGTCGCTCTCGGCGATGGCCTCGAGGACGGCCAACCCCCAGGTCATGTGGGCGTCGTGGCCGCAGGCGTGCATCGTGCCCTCGATCTCCGAGCGAAAGCCCTCGTCGACGGGGTCGTGATCCGGGTCGGTCGACTCCTCGATGAACAGCCCGTCGATGTCGACGCGTAGGCCGATCGCCGGCCCCTCGCCGCGCTCGAGGACCGCGACGGCACCCGTATTGCCGCCGGTCATCCGCTCTAAAAGCGCCTCGTCCGCGCCGCGCTCGCGGGCGCGCTCGACCCACGGCTCGAGGTCAGCGTCGGGGACGGCCATTCGGTCGGCGGGGTCGTAGGCGTCGGGGCCGACGGCTAGTTCGTCGACGCCGATGGCCCGGATCTCCTCGACGAGGCGGGCCGTCGTGAGGTACTCGCGCCACGCGGGCTCGGGGTGGCGGTGGAAGCTGCGACGAACCGTCACGAGTCGGTCCTGGATCGGCTCGGTCATGCGAGAGGCTGACGCGCCCCAGGGACTTAATTATACACAATGAGTGTTTACGACGGCTACACAAAAAGGATAAGGGAGTCGATGACGATCGTCGGACAATGAGTCCGGAGCCGGACGTCGTCGTTCTCCGCGAGGGAACGGAAGGGCTGTCGATGGAATCGTACGCCGAGCGACTGCGCGAGCGACTGCCGGACCACACCGTCGCGCTCGCACGCACGCCGAAAGAAGAACGCGAACTGATCCCGCAGGCCCGGGTCGTGACCGGGATCTCGATCGACGAGGCGCTCCTCGAGCGGGCCGACCGGCTCGAGCTGTTCGCGTGTACCTTCGCCGGCACCGATCACGTGCCGATGGACGCGCTGGCCGATCGCGGCGTGACCGTGACGAACGCGGGCGGCATCCACGCCCCTGGGATCGCCGAGCAGACGATCGGGAACATGCTCGTGTTCGCCCGCCGGCTCCACGAGGGGTGGCGGCGCAAGGAAAACGGCGAGTGGCGACACTTCCAGTCCCACGAGTTCACGGACAGCACCGTCACGGTCGTCGGGCTGGGCTCGATCGGACAGGCGGTCGTCCAACGGCTCGAGGGGTTCGAGGTCGAGACGATCGGGATCCGCTACACCCCGGAGAAGGGCGGACCGACCGACGAGGTACTCGGGTTCGACGAGGACGACGTCCACGAGGCCTTCGCCCGGAGCGACTACGTGGTCCTTGCGTGCCCGCTCAACGACCTGACCCGCGGGCTCGTCGGCGAGGCGGAACTGGCGACGCTCCCCCCGAACGCCGTGATCGTCAACGCGGCCCGCGGTGGCATCGTCGACACCGACGCGTTGCTTTCGGCGCTACAGTCCGAGGGGATCCGCGGGGCGGCCCTGGACGTCACCGACCCCGAACCGCTGCCGGCCGATCACCCGCTGTGGGACCTCGAGAACTGTCTCATCACGCCTCACACCGGCGGTCACACCCCCAAACACTGGGATCGACTGGCCGACATCGTCGCGGGCAACCTCGCAGCGCTCGATGTGGGCGGCGAGATCGAAAACGCCGTCTTGCGGCCGGCATCGTCCGAGTGACCGGTCACTCGTCGTCGGCGCGGTCGTCGGTCGTCTCGAACGGGACCGTCGGGGCCGCCCCGTCAGGTCGAGTCGACTCGCCGAACCCGCCGCTCAAGACGTGCGCAAGCGTTTCGTCGACGCGTTCGTCGGTCTCGGTGACGCGGTCGGGATCGGCCTCGACGACGAAACCGGAGGAGATGTTCGGCGCGGTCGGAATAAAGAGGACGGGCCGTCCGTCGGGAGTCGTGTGGCCGGTCTTGAACGCGGGCACCTCGACGCCGTTCCAGTTCTCGACCCTGACCGGTTCCTGCAGCGCCTGTTCCTCGCCGAACGTGGTTTCGGCGGCGACTTTCGACGCGTTGTAGATGACGCGCAACCCCGGAACGCGGTTCGCGACGTGGTCGATGCCGCGCGTGAAGAGGTCACCGACCGTGGTTCGGGTCAGAAACCCGACGGCGACGGTCACGAGGGAGAACAACACGAGCGGAACGATCGCGTGCGAGACATCGACGACCAGCGACCGGGTCGGCGCGTGCGTGATCACCCCGCTCAGTACGGCGTCGATCGGGACCATCGGCACGATGCCGGTCACCAGCGCGTAGACGCGGTAGAGAACGTACAGCGTGACGAGTATCGGACCGATGACGATCAGTCCGCTCGCGAACTCGCGCTTCCACGCCATTGTCGGAGTATGTGACCGGCGGGACATGAGCGCTTCCCTTCGCAACCGCGCTCGGCTGGGAGTCGCCAGTCCGACCCGTCGCTGGCGACCGGGCCGACTACGGCCAGAGGCCGCGCGTCTCCTTCGCCTCGGCGATCCGGGACAGCGCGACCACGTAGGCGGCGTCGCGCCACGTCAGCCCCTCGGCGTCGACTACGTCGCGGACATCGGTCCAGGCCTCGAGCATGTGGTCCTCGAGTTCCTCGTTGACCCGCTCGAGGGACCACTGGCGGCGGTTGATGTCCTGGAGCCACTCGAAGTAGGAGACGGTGACGCCGCCAGCGTTTGCGAGGATGTCAGGGATCACCGGCACGTCCCGCTCCTCGAGGATGGTGTCGGCCGCGAACGTCGTCGGGCCGTTGGCCCCTTCGACGACGATGTCCGCGGCGATGGCGTCGGCGTTGTCGGCGGTGATGACGTTGCCGACCGCGGCCGGGATCAGGACGTCGACGTCTAGCTCGAGCAATTCTTCGTTCGTGAGCCGACGGACGCTATCGTCGCCCTCGAGGTCGTTCGCGAAGCTGGTGACCGCTTCGGGTTCCTCGTGGTGGGAGGGGATCGCCTCGACGTCGAGCCCGTCGGGATCGTAGACCGCGCTGTTGACGTCGGAGACGGCGACGATCGACGCGCCCCACTCGTGGAGCAGGCGGGCGGCGTTGGCACCGACGCTGCCGAAGCCCTGCACGGCGACCGTGGTCTCGGAGGCCTCCCGGTCGTAGTACTGGATCGCCTCGCGAGCGGCGATGGCAGTCGAGCGGCCGGGGGCTTCCTCGCGGCCATAGGAGCCGCCGATAACCGGCGGTTTCCCGGTGACGACGCCGGGGATGGTCTCGCCCTGTTGCATCGAGTAGGCGTCCATGAACCAGGCCATCGTCTGGGCGTCGGTCCCCATGTCGGGCGCGGGGACGTCCTTCGTCGGCCCGACGGCATCGCGCAGTTCCTCGGCGAACCGGCGGGTGAGCCGCTCGGTCTCGTCGTCGGTCAAGGACTTGGGATCGACGGCGATTCCGCCTTTCCCGCCGCCGAAGGGCAGGTCCATCACCGCGCACTTCCAGGTCATCCACATCGAGAGCCCGGTACACTCCTCCGCGCTGACCTCGGGGTGGTAGCGCAGGCCGCCCTTGTAGGGGCCGCGGACGTCGTCGTGCTGGGCTCGGTAGCCGGTAAAGACCTCGACGGTCCCGTCATCGCGCTCTAAGGGGACCGATACCTGCTGGACCCGTGTCGGGTGTTTCAGTCGCTCGACGACGCCGGGGTCGACGTCGACGTGGGTCGCGGCCCGCTCGAGCTGGCGGCGCGCGGTGACAAGCGCCGAGGCGGGTTCGTCCGTTGATTCGTTTTCCGTCGCGGGTGATGAGGTAGTCATCAGTCTGCTAGTCGTATCGAAGACAGTAGTATGGTTGGCGTTCCATGGTCGGTGTGGATCGCGTTACGTCGTGAATAACTCCCGTGGGAAGTCGGCCAGTGTCTCCGCGCCCGTACTCGTGACGCGGAACGTCTCGCTGATCTCCATCCCGATCTCGTCGGTCCAGATGCCGGGAATCATGTGGAAGGTCATGTCCTCCTCGAGGACGGTCTCGTCGCCGGGACGGATACTCGCGGTGTGTTCGCCCCAGTCCGGCGGGTAGCCCAGTCCCATCGAGTAGCCGATCCGGTCCTCCTTCTCGAGGCCGTACTGGGCGATCGTCTCGCGCCAGGCCTTCTCGACCGCCTCGCAGGTGACGCCGGGTTCGACGGTGTCGAGCGCGGCCTCGATCCCTTCGACGACGATGTCGGCGGTCTCCTGGAGTTCCGCGGGCGGGTCGCCGACGAACGTCGTTCGAGCCAGTGGGGAGTGATACCGATGGCGGCAACCGGAGAGTTCGATGATGACCGGATCGCCGTCCTCGAACTCGCGGTCGGTCCAGGTCAGATGCGGCGTCCCGGTGTGGTCGCCCGAGGGCATCAGCGGGACGATCGAGGGGTAGTCGCCGCCGTACTCCTCGGTGCCGGTAATGAGTTGTTCGTAGATCGCGGCCGCGGCCTCGTACTCCGGAACCCCCTCCTCGATGACGTCCAGCCCCGCCCGCATCGCGTTCTCCGAAATGCGGGCGGCCTCGCGCATGTACTCGAGTTCCTGCTCCGATTTCTTGATCCGGACCCATCCCACGAGAAGCGTCGCGTCCTCGAACTCGGCCTCGGGGAGGTTTTCCTGCAGTCGGGTGTAGGACTTCGCGGTGAAGTAGGCCGCGTCCATCTCGAGGCCGATCCGGCCGTCCGCGACCTCGAGTTCCTCCAAGACGCCTGCGACGTAGTCCATCGGGTGGAGGTCGTGGGGGGAGTGGACGTGATCGTCGCTGTAGGCGCGGATGCTGTCGTCGCCGAGGTGAGTCGTCGCCCGCGCGCCGCCACCGTCCATGTCGCGGCCGATCCAGACCGGTTCGTCGCGGTCGGGCGTGACGACGACGGCCTGATGGACGTAGAACGACCAGCCGTCGTAGCCGGTCAGGTAGTTCATGTTCGCCGGATCGGCGACGACGATGGCGTCGAGATCCTCTTCGCGCAACCGCTCTTTGGTCCGTTCGACCCGTCGCTCGTATTCGGCCTCGTCGAAAATATGCTCTCGTGGCATGGTAACAGGACCTCTACGAAGAGCATCGGCAAGTAGTAATAAAATCTTTTCGTGTATAGTAGATACAGATACTGTTTACTATGGGGCGGGCCGGGCGGGCAGCGAGGACCGGACCGTCGGCCACAGCCGGCTCGAGGGCGAGGCAGCCGTCTCGAACCGGTCGGCCCGTCCGATCGAACCACCGGCCGTTAAGACACGTCGGCTCCTTCCGGCCGATATGGCAGTACTCGAGACGCTCGTGATCGCGTTCTGGGCGATGTTGCCCGCGTACGTCCCCAACAACGCCGCGGTGTTGGCCGGCGGCGGTCAACCGATCGACGGCGGCCGGACCTGGGGTGACAAACGGGTACTCGGCGACGGGAAGACCTGGCGCGGGACGGCGATGGGTGTCGCGGCGGGCCTCGCGCTCGCGGCCGTCTTGACGGTCATCGCGGGCGATGTCAGTAGCGCCCTCGGCTTCGACGTGCCGGCCTTTACCCCGCTCGCGGCGCTCGGTCTCGCCGGCGGCGCGATGCTCGGTGACATCCTCGCCTCCTTTCTCAAACGCCGGACGGGCCGCCAGCGCGGCGCGATGTTCCCCGGCCTCGACCAGCTCGACTTCGTCGTCGTCTCGCTGCCGCTCGTGGCGCTGCTCGACTTCGAGTGGTTCCGCGAGTGGTTCACGCTCGAGGTCATCCTCGTCGTCGTCGTCCTCACCCCGATCCTGCACGTGACGACGAACATGGCCGCGTACAAACTCGAATTAAAGAACGAACCGTGGTAATCGAGCCGCGATAGGGCGTCGGACGACGCTGGCTTTTACGCGACCGTCGCGCTCGGACCGACGGCCTCGATCGCCTCGCAGAAGATGTCGATCCCGAGTTCGATCTCGCGTTCGGTCGAGTCCAGCGGCGGCAGCAGCCGGATCGTCTTCTTCCCGCAGCCGAGCGTGAGCAGCCCGCGCTCGAGGGCCGACTCGACGACGGCGTTGCGGCGTTCGGGGGTGTCGAACTCGACGGCGAGCATCAGCCCCTTCCCGCGGACGTCCTCGACGTGGTCGGGCGCGTCGTCCCGAAGGAGTTCCGTCGCCTGTTCGCCCCGTCGGGTGGCGTTGTCGAGCAGGTCGTGGTCCTCGATGGCCTCGAGCGTGAACGCACCCATCATCGAGCCGAGCAGGTCGCCGCCGCCGAAGGTCGAGCCCAGCCGGTTCTTCTGACTGGGGAAGACCTCCGACCGGGAGATCGTCGCGCCGACGCGCAAGGCCTTCGCGCTGGCGATGACATCGGGTTCGATCGGGTAGTGATCGGAAGCCCAGATCTCGCCGGTCCGGCCCACGCCGGCCTGGATCTCGTCGACGACCAGTGGAATGTCGTACTCGTCGGTGACGGCGGCCACTTCTTCCATGAACGTCTCGCTGGGGAACCGGTAACCGCCGACGCCCTGAATCGGCTCGAGCGTAAGGAAGGCGATCTCGTCGGGGTCGACGTGGCCGCCCTCGGGCGCGAGCATATTGCGGAGCTGCGAGCCGCCGCCGGCGAAGAACCCGCAGTCGCAGCTGTCGGCGTCACAACCCCGGTCGGCGCAGAACGGTACCGTCTCGATCCCGCTGATCTCGGGGTAATGGCGCGTATAGACGTCCTTGGACTTCGTCAGCGAGAGCGTGCCGAGGGTACGGCCGTGGAAGCTCCCCGAAAACGCGACGCCGTATTTGGCCGGCGCGCGGTAGTCGTTGGTGATCTTCATCGCGTTCTCCATGGCCTCCGCGCCGGAGTTCGAGAGGAAGACCGTGTCCATGCCGTACTGGCTCGAGACCTCGGTCAGTTTCTGCATGAGGTGACTCGAGCCGGGGAACTCGGCCTCGTCGGGACTGGGCCCGGAGCCGAAGTACATGTCCTGGCCCGCGATCTTCATGGGTTCGACGAGGTCGAACTCGCGGACTTTCTCGAGGACCTTCTCGTTGTTGTAGCCCAGCGGTGCCGCGCCGATGTGACAGGTGAAATCGAGCAGGACGTTGCCGTCGACGTCGGTGACGAAGGGCCCGTCGGCCTCGCGGGTCACGTCCCAGACGAACTCGTGGGAGTATTCGCTGGGCGCGGAGTACTCCTGATGGAAGTCGACCCACTGCTGGGCGTTCGGCCCGGGAAGCGCGTCCGCATCGGGTTCCGCCGTGTCCCTATCCATACACAGTTTATGTGTACCTCGTACATTAAAACTTGTTATAGATTGACGAGGGTGTGCGGTCACGACGGGAAAAACGCGGACAGCATGACGGCCGGCGGGTATCGCCGAACCGCGGACGGAGGGCCGCGAGACGGTCAGTCGTCGTCCGTTTCGACGGTCCCGGCGGGGCCGGACGGCGAGTCGGTATCGGTCTTCCGGCTCGAGCCGATCAGGACGGTCTCGTCCTGCAGGAGGACGCGACCGTAGTTCGAGCCGAAGTCTTTGATCAGCGAGAGCATCGCGGCGAAGCAGACGAAGGCAAAGGGCGCGCCAGTGATGATGACTGCGTCCTGCAGCGCACTCGTCCCGCCCTCACCGCCGATGATCATGAGGATCGCCGCGGTCATACCGAGGACGACGCCCCAGAAGACTCGATTAATAGTCGAGGGACGCGCCTTACCGCCGGTCGTCATCATCGAGACGGCCAGCGTCGAGGAGTCGGCCGACGTGATGAAGAACGTCGTGACGAGGATCATGAATGCGATCATGAACACCGTCCCGAGGGGGAACGCACTGAACAGAATGAAGCCCGAAATCTCCGGCGTGAAGTTGTTGATCACGGGGCTGAAGTCGGCCACGCCGGTGTGGTGGTACTGCAGCGCGGTACCGCCGACGAACGTGAACCACGGAATGGTCGCCGCGGACGTGGCCACGATGCCCGTGAACGCGACCTCCCGGACGGTCCGGCCCTTGGAAATGCGGGCGATAAAGAGGCCCGCGAACGGGGACCACGAGAGCGCCCACGCCCAGTAGAAGACGGTCCAGGCGTTGACCCACCCCGTGCCGCCCTCTTCGCCAGCACCAGTGTAGAGGCTCATGGAGGTGAAGTCAGCGATCATGCCGCCCACGGCCTGCGAGCCGAGCAGGAGCAGGAACAGCGTCGGTCCGAGGATGAACGTCGCGAGCATGAGCGCGGCGAACAGCACCATGTTGAAGTTAGACAGCCGGCGGATCCCCCTGTCGACGCCAAGCACCATCGAGATCGTGAACAGTAGTGTCATCGTGGTCACGACCAAGAGGATGCCGACGTTTCCGAGGTCGATCCCCCACTGGTAGTTGAGGCCAGCGATGAACTGGCTCCCGATGAATCCGAGCGAGGTGGCGACGCCCCCGATCGTCGCGAAGACGGCGAGGATGTCGACGACCTTCGCAGCCGGGCCGTCGAGGTTTTCCTTCCCGAGGATCGGCGTCAGTGCCGAGGAGACCCGGAGCGGGACGTTCTCGTAGTTGTACGCGAAGTACGCGATCGCGAGCCCCATGATCGTGAACACGGCCAGCTGGGGCAACGCCCAGTGGAACAACGTCTGCTGGATCGCGATCGGAACCGCCTCGCTCGTTCCGCCCTCGATGCCGAACAGCGGCGACGGGGAATCGTAGTAGAACAGCGCCTCGGTCGGTCCCCAGAACACGACGCCGGCCGCGAATCCGGCCGAGTACAGCATCGCGAAGAATGACAGGAAGCTGTACTCCGGATCCTCGTCTCCCATCTTGATCTTCCCCCACGGCCCGACGATGAGGAACAGGAGGAAAACGACGATCAGGAACACGATCACCAGCAACGCCCAGTTCAGGTAGGAGAGTACTTCGCCCTGGATGGTCGCGATCCCGCTCGAGACGAACTTCTGATCGATGAAGAACGCCGCGATCACGCCGACCGTCAACAGCGCGCCGAACGCGAAGACGATCGGATCGATCTCCTCGAGGAACTCGTCGACCATCCCCTGCTCCGCGTCGCTCATCCGGCTTCACCCCCGTGAATCGAGCGACTACTCGCTGATTGCCCCGTTCTCCACCGACCATTTGCCATGCTGCGTAATGGCATACCGCGACCATTGACGCCGTATACAATAAGTGTTTCTCACTCGCGAGAATAATAAACGAATTATGTTTAGTTCTACACAAGACTAAAACACACCAAGTATGGCAGAGATGTGTTCAATCAGCCACTAAACTAAGCCAAAAAACAAAATACCAAACCTATTCTCGGACAGAAGATAGGTAGCGGAATACCGGGTGAAATCAGAAATCGTATTCGGATCGGAAGTGGCACCGGTCGAGGGCGGAGCGCGTGCTGGACTGGAGTTGCGTGTCGTGGAGGGGTGTCACCCCCCCACGACGTAAGAACGAACGCGTGGGAACCGCGGCCGGGTACCGGCCTCGAGTCGCCCGTCGTCGCAAACGGAATTCGATGACGGATCAGTCGGTTAGTTCTTCGACTGCCCGCTCGCGGGCCTCGGTGCTTTCGGTCACCCGCTCAGCGAACTCGTCGACCCGGTCTTTGATCTCCGCCCGTGTTTCCGTCGGCGAAAAGTCGTCGGACATCGTCAGCAGGCGGACGAACGCCCGGAGTTCCTCGTCGGTGAGCTGGGCGAACTCCTCGTGTTCCAGTTTGTCGACGACCTCGTCGACGTCGATCTGGCCGACCGGATCGACGTTGAACTCGACGTTGACCATCCGATAGTTCGAGCCGGCCAGGCGCTGTTCGGCCTTGCCGACCCCCTCCGAGAGCATGTCCTTGAACGGGGTGTGATACCCCATCGTCCCGAGATGGAGGAACGCGAGCATGTCAGTGATCCCCTGCGTGTAGGCGTCGCGTTCCTCGTCGTCGGGGTCGAAGACCGTCTCCCGGTCGCGTTCCTCCATGTACTCGAAGAGAATGCTGAAATCGAGAACGGCGTTGCGCACCCGTCGCCGAATGCGGTTTCGCTTCTGTTTCTTGGAGTGGTCGGTGTAGTCGGTCTTCCGACCGAGCAGGAAGTCGCGGTCGGAGGGCGTGAGAATCCCGCGCGGGCGATCCGAGTCCGCCGCCGTCCGTAACGACTCCGGCACGTCGTCCTGGCTCATGGAAGATACACGGAGGTCGCGCGAATTAACGTTTCCCATTCCGGGAACGTGGTAGTCTGTCGACAGTTCTCGAGCGCTCGTTCCCTCGGCAGCTAGTCCGAGGGTTCGGACCCGCGGACGGTCGCGCCCGCTCGAGTCGGCCGATGGCCCGGTATCAGTCCTCGTCGTCGCCGTCCCCGTCGGAGAGCCGACGGATCGCCCGCACCCACCTGTCGTGGGCCGCCTGACCGGGATCCGCGTACGGATCGTACGCAACGTCGTCGGCCGTCCCGATGTGGGCCCGCTCGTCTCCGTCGGTCGTCCGCCGCCACAGGCCCACCGCTACCGCGATCAGAAACAACACGGTCAGGGACGCTATCAGGACGTCAACAGGACTCTCGAGCGGGAACACGACGAAGAACAGCACGAGCGAAAGCACGACCAGTTGGGACACGTAGAAGAGCAGCCACGGGAAGTCGCTCGAGAACTCGATGGACCGACCCATTGCTCGTCTGACGTGTCAGAGCTGCGGCCGCATAATTTTTCCGGGCGGCATCCGATTCCGCCGTCGACGGGACGAATGGACTCCGCCTTCCCCGACTGCTACGGCCGCCGCCGGGAGAGTTCGACCGCCGTCTCGGCGAGCAACGCGACCCCGACCTCGAGGCTCGTCTCGTCGATGTCGAACGTCGGCGTGTGGTGGCTCGTCGGGTGATCGGTCCCGATCAGGACGTAGGAGGCGAAGCCGCCGTTGTCCTGGACGCGCTGCATGAGATAGGTCACGTCCTCGCTCACGCCGAACTCCTCGGTCGGGATCACCCGCTCGACGCCGTCGACGTCCCACGCGACGTTGCCCACGAGGTCCCGCAGGGCGGGGTGGCTGTCGACGCGCGGGGACTCGCTGATCATCCGCGGCGTCACGTCGCAATCGTGCATCTCCGCGGCGGCATAGCAGACCCGCTCGAGTTCGGTGCGCGTATACTCCATCAGGGCGGTCGTCTCGCCGCGGACCTCCGCCTCGATGGTGACCTCCTCGGCGATGACGTTGCTCGCGGTCCCGCCCTCGATCCGGCCGACGTTGACCCGGGTCAGTCCGTCGCTGTGGCGGGGGATGCCGTAGGCGTTCTGGATGGCGGTCGCGGCCGCCTGCATGGCGTTTGCCCCCTCGTTCGGGGCCTTCCCCGCGTGGGCGCTTGCCCCCTCGAAGGTCGCGGTGAGGTGGGCCATCGCCAGCGGCTTCTCGATGCCGGCGACGATCTCGCCGGTCGGATGATCCAGCCCGACGTGCAACGCCAGCAGGTAGTCGACGTCGTCGAGGTGTCCGCTCTCGGCCATCGCCTTCCCCCCACCGGAGATCTCCTCGGCCGGCTGGAAGAACACCTTGAACGTGCCTTCGAACTCGCTTGCTTTGACCGTCTCGAGCGCCCCAAGCGCCATCGCGAGGTGGGCGTCGTGGCCGCAGGCGTGCATGTAGCCGTCGTGTTCCGACCGGAACCCCTCGGCGGCCGGCCGGTGGTCGTCGGCCGTCGATTCCCGCATCGAGATCGCGTCGAGGTCGACCCGCAGCCCCAGACAGGGCCCCTCGCCTTGCTCGAGCGTCGCGACGACCCCCGTGTGTCCGTCGGCGGTCCGCTCGAGGAGGTCCGATCGAACCCCGGCCTCGCGGGCGCGCTCGCGCCACGGTTCGAGTTCCGACTCGGGCGGCACCGCCATCCGCTCGTCGGTCGCCAGCGCCTCGCGGCCGACGGCGATCTCGTCGACCCCGATCCGCTCGAGTTCCTCGACGACCCGGGCCGTCGTCCGGAACTCGCGCCAGCCGGGCTCGGGGTGGCGGTGAAACGCCCGCCGGAGATCCCGCACTCTGTTTCGCACCTCGTAGGACATTCTTGCCGGTTGTATGCGCGGCGGATACTTAACCGTAGTCAATAATCGTATACTATTTCTCCACGATCGATGTAGAATCGCCGAGACGCCGCCCCGTCGACCGACTGGGAAACGACGGGGCGACACGATCCGGCAACGCGGGCCGGTCGATGGCGGTCGATCGAGGGGGCGCGTGGAGGGCCGACGGGCGGGTCAAAACCCCCGCATGCGACCCTCGGCAAGGGTCGGACGTAAAACCGGGCACGATTTTGGCGGCCACCAACCGCCGAACGACTCCCCGAACGATCTGGACGGTAGATCGATACCGACACGGCATCGCTCGAGGGGCGGTCGGCGGCGACCAAATACGGTCGGGTGTTTATCAGGCGGGCGATCGATAGCGACGGTTCGCATGCCCGCCCTCCCACCGTGGATCGACGAGCGGATCGAATCGGACCCGAACCGCACGCTCGCCCAGCGACGGGTCGTCGCGGCGATGCTGGACGGTGAGCAACCGTTCTTTCTCGGTACCGGAGCTTCGAGACCGGATCGGCCCGGACGCGAGCGAGGCGACCGTCCGGGAACGGCTCGCGGAACTCCGCGACCGCGGGGTCGTCGCCGCCGAGACGTACCCGTCGGCGACGACGCTGTACTACGTCGATTTCCCCGATGGTACCGGGCGCTCGGCCGCAACGGGGACCCTGCCGTCAGTGAACCCGCTCGATCGGCTCTCGGCGCGGGACGTCCTGTTACTGCGGAACCCCGAGGGGATCAGGACGATCGTCCTCGCGGGCTACCAGCTCAGTCTGGTGTGTTTCGTGCTGGGGCTCGCGCTGTCCGTCGTCGGGCTCGCGGCACCGTTCCACGGCGGCCACGGCCTGTGGACCGCTGCGTGGAACCTGCTCGCGGTGTGTGTCGCCCTCCGGTTCGCCGAACTGGCCGCCACGCGGGTTCGCGAGCGCCGCGGTCGGTCCTGAGCCGAGGCGTGTCCGGAACCGGTCGAAATCACACGACTGCACGTCCGTTCAACTACTCCTTTCCATTCACCGTCCGGTCCTTGGTGGGGGCGGAGTCGCGTTTGGGAGCCAGCAAATCCGCCCCGGGGTTTACTTCGAACCCGACCGATGCCGGGACTACCCATGACGACCCTCCCGACGTGGATCGAGGACCGCATCGATCCCACGTTCGAAAAGAAACTCACGCAACGACACGTCGTCGAGGTGATGCTCGAGTCGGATCGACCGTTCTTCTCGATCCGACAGCTCCAGTCCCGCGTGCGACCGACCGTCAGCACGGAGACGGTTCGGAACCGGCTCGACGAACTCCGCGAGATCGACGTCGTCGCCGCGGAGACCTACCCCGAGACGATCACGCTGTACTACATCAACCACCCCGAGTCGCAGTGGCCGCTCTCGCCCGAGGGAAAGCGCGCCCTCGAGTACGAGACACCGCTCGAGACGCTGTCTGCCGGGGACTTCCTCCGACTTCGGAACCCCGCGGGGATCAGAACGCTGGTCCTCGCGGGCTTCCAGTTGAGTCTGGTGCTTTTCAGCGCCGGCGTCGTGTTGACCGCCCTGTCGATCGACGCGCCGGTCAGTGCCAGTCACGGGCTCTGGGTGGCCGCCGGGAACCTCTTCGTCGCCTGTCTAGTATTGCTCGTCGCCGAACGCGCCGTTCGTAAGCGCCGCGACGGCGGAATCGCCGCTTCGGTGCCGACGGCTGATCGATCGAACCCCAAATAATAGCACACACGACAGAACACATGTCACAACCAACCGCAACGACCGAACCCGGCCCGTCGATCCTCACGGAGCGGACGCTACTGGGCATTTTCGTCCACTTCATCGCGATACTGCCACTCGTCGGCATCGTCGCCACCGCCGTGATCTATCTGGTATCGACCCACGACTTTACCCGCGCCAACGCCCGGAACGCGCTCAACTGGCATCTGCTGGTCAGTGGCTCGTTCATCGGGACCGTCGTCCTCGTGTTCGGGCTGGACGCGCTGTTCGAGTACGCCCCGGTACCGGACCTCCTCGAGACGGTCGTCTTTCTGCCGGTCTTCGTCCTGACGGTCCTCGCGATCGCCCTCGGCGCTCTCAGCGTCTTCGTCTGGATCGTCGCGATGGCGAAGGCGATCTTCGGCGAGGCCTGGGAATACCCCTTCGCGCCGGCGTTCGTTGGTGCCGACGCGGACGGTGACCAACCGAGTTAACCCACGTACGCGGTCGCATCCAGTTCGACGCGGACGTCCTCGGGAAGCCGCGAGACCTCGACGCAGACCCGCGCGGGCGGCTCCGCGCCGAACCGGGCGCCGTAGGCTGCGTTGACCCGCTCGTAGTCCTCGAGATCGGTCAGGTAGACCGTGACTTTGACCACGTCGGCGAGACCGTCGCCGCCGGCTTCGTCGACGACGGCCGCGATATTATCGAGGACCCGATTCGTTTGCGCCTCGATGTCGCCGTCGACGACCGCGCCCGTCTCGGGATCGACAGGGCCGTAGCCGGAGACGTACAGCGTGTCGCCGGCGCGGACCCCCTGCGAGTAGGGGTTGTCGTTGCTCGGCGCGTCGTCGGTTTCGATGGGATCGGTGTCGGACATCGTTGTGAGTACGAGTCAGGCGGTTCGTGTCGCCTCGGCGGTGACCGCTTCGATCGCCTCGACGACGACGTCCAGTGCGGTTTCTGCCAGGTCGTGGGTCAGCACAAGCGGCGGCAGGAACCGAAGGACGTTGCCGTGGCGGCCGGCCGTCCAGACGAGGACGCCCTGCTCGAAGCAGTACTGCTGGATGGCGTCGACGAGGTCGCCGTCGGGCTTGCCGTCGGCGTCGACGAACTCGGCACCGATGAACAGCCCCTTGCCACGAACGTCAGCGAGGTGGGCATTGCCCTCGCCCGCCTCGCGGAGCCGCCCCCGAATGTACTCGCCGAGGTCACGGGCGTGTGCGAGCAGGTCGTGGTCCTGGATGTACTCGATGGCGCGGGTGCCGGCGCGCATCCCGACGACGTGGCCCCGGTAGGTGCCGGCGTGGTCGCCCGAGCCCCAGGTGTCGAGGTCCTCGTGGTACATCGTCGCCGAGAGCGGGAAGCCGACACCGCCCAGCGCCTTCGCGCTGGTCATCGCGTCGGGGGTGACCCCCTCCCAGTCGCTGGCCCACCACTGGCCCGTCCGACCGAGCCCGCTCTGGATCTCGTCGAAGACCAGCGTCACGTCGTTGTCGTCGGCGATGTCGCGCAGCCCCTGCAGGAACCCCTCCGGGGGCGTGACGATCCCACCCTCGCCCTGGATCGGCTCGACGATGATCCCCGCGGGGTTCGCGAGGCCGCCGTAGGGGTCCTCGACGATCGCCTGGACCTCCTCGAGTGCGTGGTCGACCGCTTCCTGAGGTGCCTTGTCCTGGCGGAACGGATGGGGATAGGGCGCGTGGACGACGTCGGCGAGCAGGGGCGTGTAGTCCCCCTTGAACTTCTTGTTCGAGGTGACGCTCATCGCGCCGGTCGTCGCGCCGTGGTAGGCACCGCGGAACGCGATGAGGCCGTCGCCGCCGGTGTTGTACTTCGAGAGCTTGATCGACGCCTCGACGGCGTCGCTACCCGTCGGGCCGCCGAAGACGACCTTGTTCTGGCCCTGCAGGCCGTCGGGAGCGATCTCGTCGAGTTTCTCGATCAACTCGAGCCGGGCCTCGGTCGGGAAGTCGACCGTGTGAACGAACTTGTCTGCCTGTTCGTGGACCGCCTCGAGGACGTACGGGTTCGAGTGGCCCACGTTGAGGACGCCGATCCCCGCGAAGAGATCGATGTAGGTGTTGCCGTCGGCGTCCCGAACGGTTGCGCCCTTGCCCTCCTCGAAGGCGATCGGGATGTCGTCGGGATACGCGACCGCGCTGCTGTCGATCTCACGCTGTTTCTCGAGCAAGGCCCGCGTGTTCGGGCCGGGAACGTCGTCGACGGTCGGTGCGTCCGCGAAGTGGAGTTCGTCTATCGGCGGTCCTGCCGTCATACGTAGTGGCAAGGGAACCGGTTACAAATAACTTGTCCACGATATTCATGCAGACTGTATACAGATACTGAACACGGCCCGGTGTGGGTGACTCGAGATGCGACGAGACCACACCGCGATGCCGTCTTCGCGTCGCGATCGATCGACGGCGGTCGCTTGCCGCGACGGACCGCGAGAAGCCGGCCCACGAGAGCCGTTCGCAGGTCCTTACCGTAATCAGGGAGTTTATCATCGGTTCCGACACAACTCCGGGCGATGAACATCCAAACTCGAGTGCGCGGTCCGTCGAGACGGTCGGTATCGAACGCGACCCAGCGACGTAGACACCGGTCGAAACGGACCGACGAGCGCGGAGGTCCGCGCTCTGTCGGCGTCGTCGATGCGGCGTCGGGCCGCGTCCTCGGACCAGCCGAGGGCGGCGGGGGTGGCCCCGTATGAGCGCCGACGAGGAACTCGCGAAGGACCTCGGCCTGCTGTCGGCGATCGCCATCGGGATCGGGACGATGATCGGGGCCGGCATCTTCGTGTTGCCCGGCACCGCAGTGGCTCGCGCCGGCCCGCTCGCGGCGCTGACCTTCGTCATCGGCGGCGTCACCGCCCTGTTCACGGCGCTGTCGGCCTCCGAACTGGGGACGGCGATGCCCAAGTCAGGCGGCGCGTACTTCTACATCAATCGCGCCCTTGGTCCGCTCTTTGGCTCGATTAGTGGCTGGGCCAACTGGCTCGGACTCGCCTTCGCCTCCGCGTTCTACATGTACGGGTTCGGCGAGTACGTCAACCAGCTCGTGGGCGCGCCGGCGATCGGGTTGGGGCCCGTCACGATCTCGGCCGCCCAGACGATCGGCCTGATCGGCGCGGCGCTCTTTATCGCCGTCAACTACATGGGCGCGAAGGAGACCGGCGGCCTCCAGATCGGGATCGTCCTCACGCTGCTTGCCATTCTGGGCGCCTTCACGATCGTCGGGCTGTTGAACGCCGACCTCGAGTCGCTGCGGCCGCTCGCCCCGGAGGGGACCCCCGGCGAGGTGCTGCCGGTGACCGCTATCGTCTTCGTCTCCTATCTCGGCTTCGTCCAGATCACCTCCGTCGCCGAGGAGATCAAGGATCCAGGACGGAACCTCCCGCTCGCCGTCATCGGCTCGGTCGTCATCGTGACCGTCGTCTACGCGCTCTTCCTGCTGGTCCTGCTCGCGGCGGTCCCGAACGACCTCGTGGCGAACAACGATACCGCCGTCGTCGAGGCCGCCGAACTGCTGTTCGGACAGTACAGCGTCTTCGGCTTCGGCCTAGGAACGCTCGGCTGGGGGCTGCTCTTGCTCGGCGGGCTCCTCGCGACGGCCTCGAGCGCGAACGCCTCGATCCTCTCCTCCTCGCGGATCAACTTCGCGATGGGCCGGGAGAAGATCATCTCGCCGTCGGTCAACGAGATCCATCCCCGCTTTGGCACGCCGTACAAGTCGATCCTGATCACCGGCTCGCTCATCATCGTCTTCCTCCTCTTCGGTAACCTCGAGATCCTTTCGACGGCCGGCTCGGTGTTGCACCTGATCGTCTACGGCCTGTTGAACATCGCGTTGATCGTCATGCGGGAGGCCGAACCGGCCGACTACGATCCGGACTTCGAGGTCCCGCTGTACCCGGTCGTCCCGATAATCGGGACCATCTCGTCCTTTGCCCTGATCGCCTACATCGAGCCGTTCGTACTCCTGCTGTCGGCGGCGCTGGTCGTCTTCGCGGGCGCGTGGTACCTGTTCTACGCCCGCCAGCGCGTCGAGAGCGCCGGCGTCTTCGCCGGCTGGATCCTCGACCGCTCCGAGGAGATGCCCGACGCCGCGGTCGCCGCGGCCGACACCGTCCGCCCCGACGCCGCCAAAGCGGCGGACGCGAGCGAGACGGGTGACGACTTCCGCGTGATGGTCCCGCTGGCCAACCCCCGGACCGAGAGGGACCTCATCACCCTCGCAGGAGCCATCGCGAAGCAACGCGGCGGCACCGTCCACGCGGTCCACATCGTGCAGGTGCCAGACCAGACGCCGCTGGCACGCGCCGAGGAGAACGAGCGCCTCGACGCCGAGTCCAAGAAACTGCTCGAGCAGGCCCGGACCGACGCCGAGACGTTCGGCGTGCCCGTCGAGACCCACACCGTTCTCTCACATCGCTCGTTCGAGGAGGTCTTCGATGCCGCTCGCGCATTCGAGGCCGATCAGGTCGTCATGGGTTGGGGACCGACCGCCCACGGCCGCGCCGAGTCCCGCATCGACGAACTGACCCACGACCTCCCCTGTGACTTCCTCGTGCTGAAAGAGCGGGGTTTCGATCCGTCCCGCATCCTCGTCCCGACTGCGGGCGGCCCCGACTCGGCGCTCAGCGCCGACGTCGTCCGACTGCTCCGCGAAGAGTTCGACTCCGAAGTGACGCTGTTGCACGTCCTCACCGACGACGAGTCCTTCGCTGAGGGCGAGCAGTTCCTCGAGGAGTGGGCCGCCGAGAACGACCTCGCCGACGCCGAGTTGCGACTCGAGGACGGCGACGTCGAGACGGCCATCACCGAGGCCGCGACGGAGTCGACGCTGGTGGTCCTCGGCGCGACCGGGAAGGGTCTGCTCTCGCGGATCGTCCGCGGCTCGCTGGTCTTAGACGTCCACGAGGACATCGAGTGTTCGGTGCTGCTGGCCGAGCGGGCCCGCGAGCGCTCCATGCGCGAGCGGTTGCTGGGACACGACGAGGAGTAAGCGGCGCTCGACGTCGGCACAGCACTGCCACCGCCCGTCACGACTCGCGAAACGGAGGAATCCTCTTGTCGGTCGCGCCCCCAGTAGGGGCTATGATCCCGCCGATCGCGAACCGGTTCGTCGCGGGAGAGTCCCCGGCCGAAGCGCTCGACCACGTCCGGCGGCTGAACGACCGCGGCGTCGGCGGCATCGTCAACCTCCTTGGTGAACACTACGACGAGCGCGGGGCGGCCGCCGCCGACGCCGCCGAGTACCGGCGGCTGATCGCCGACATCGCCGGCTCGCGGCTCGGGGCCTGCATCTCGGTCAAACCCTCGCAGCTGGGCCTCGAGATCGACGAGTCGGTGTTCCGGCGGGAACTGGCGGAGATCGTCGCCGCCGCGACCGAGCGAGGCGTCTTCGTCTGGATCGACATGGAGGATCACACGACGACCGACGCGACGCTGGACGCCTTCGAGGCGGTCGCCCGCGAACGGGGCGGGGGTGAGCGATCCTCGTCGGAACCTCAATCCGACGGTGGGGTCGGCGTCTGCCTGCAGGCGAACCTCCGACGGACCCGGGCCGACGTCAGGCGACTCGCCGACGTCCCCGGCAAGATCCGGTTGGTCAAGGGTGCCTACGATCCGCCCAGCGACGTGGCCTACACCGATTCCACACGCGTGGATCAGGAGTATCGGACCCTGCTCGAGTACGCGTTCGAACACTACGACGGCGGGATCGCGGTGGGCAGCCACGATCCGGCGATGATCGAACATGCGACGGCGTTACACGACCGTTACGGCACCGACTTCAAGATCCAGATGCTGATGGGCGTCCGCGAAGCGGCCCAGTACGAGCTGGCCGAGGAGTACGACGTCTATCAGTACGTCCCCTACGGCGACCGCTGGCTGTCGTACTTCTATCGTCGGGTCGCCGAACGGCGGGAAAACCTCCGGTTCGCGCTTCGGGCCGTTCTCAGTAGCTGACCGGGACCGATACACGACCGTTGCTCGAGAACTCGAGCCCCGGGCGGCCTCGAGTGCGACCGACGGCCGTTCTCGGGGGTAAACCACGGCCGGCGTGGCTCGCCGAAAGGTGGGGGATTCGACCCGTCTCGATTCCGTAGAAACCGGCAACCGGCTCGGTCGTTCGTCCCGCCGCTGCTCCCATCGCTCGAGATCAAAGGATAGTATAAAGGCGAACGGGTTCATCGTGAGGGACATATGACGACGACGCTCGGTACGGCGAGCGCGGGGCCCGGCGAGATCGATACGGGCCGTCTCGAGGTCGGCGAGACGCGGGATGGCAGTCCGTTCGGACTGCCCGTGGCCGTGGTCAACGGCGCGAAGTCGGGGAAGACCCTCTACATGCAGGCGGCAAGCGACGGCGACGAACTCAACGGCGTCGGCGTCGTCCAGCGGGTCGTGCCGCGACTGGACCCCACCGAACTCTCGGGGACGATCCTGATCGTCGGGATCGTCAACTACCACGCGTTTCAGGTCGCCGAACACCGGAACCCGATCGACGACACGAAGATGAACAGGGCCTATCCGGGCAACGAGGGGGGTACCTCGACCGAACGGATCGCAGCCGCGACCTTCGAGGCCGCCTCGCGGGCCGACCTGATCCTCGATCTCCACCAGGGCTCGACCAGCCGGATGCTCGACGAGGTCCGGGTCCGCTGTGGGAAGCGCCACCGGCTTCACGACCAGTGTCTCGAGCTGGCGAAGGCCTTCGGCTGTGGCTACGTCCTCGACCAAAAGGGGCCGGACGGCCAGTTGGCCCGCGCGGCCCCCGACGAGGGGATCCCGACCGTCGACCCCGAACTCGGCGGGGCCGTCGGCTGGGACGAGGAAAGCATTCGAAAGGGCGTCACGGGAGTGTTCAACGTCCTCAAGTACTACAACTTCCTCGAAGAGGGGAACCCGCTCGAGACTCAGACGCGAGCGAAGGGCTTCGAGCAGTACGGGGCCCCCGCCGGCGGGCTCGTGACCCGAACGAAAGACCTCGGGGACCGCGTCCGCCCCGGCGAGACGCTGTTCGAGGTGACGACCCCCTTCGGCGAGCCGAAAGCGGAGGTGACTGCCGACAGCAACGGAATCCTCTGGCGGGCCAGACGGCTCCCACAGGTCGCGACCGGCGAGTACGTCTGTTCGGTCGGGACCGACATCGACGAATACTGATATGGCGGCCGATCTCACCTGCCCCGACTGCGGGACCGTCTACAAGGCCGGACCGGACGAGCCCTGGCGCTGTGGCTGTGGCCACGCGCTGGAGTTCGACGAGCGACCGCACCCACAGGGCGATCCGCTCCCGTTGCATAGCCTCGACACGACCGAGGGGCTGTGGACCTTCTTCGAGTTCCTCCCGATCGAACAGCACGTCACCTTCTACGAGGGCTTTACGCCGCTGGTCGACGCGCCCGACTGGGACGCGGAGTTCAAACTCGAGTACGTCTTCCCGACGGGGTCGTTCAAGGACCGCGGCGCGACGACGACGCTCTCGCGGGCGGTCGAACTCGGCGTCGAGAAGGTCATCGAGGACTCCTCGGGCAATGCGGGCGCGTCGATCGCGACCTACGCCGCGCGGGCGGGGCTGGACGCGGACATCTACGTCCCCGCCGACGTCAAGCAGTCCAAGCTGATGACGATCCAGCGGGCCGACGCCCGCCCGGTTCGGATCGAGGGGACCCGGGAGGACGTCACTGCCGCCTGTCAGCGGGCCGTCGAGGGCGACGGGGAGCGCGATACCCCCTACCAGACCGGTGACGGCTGGTACGCCAGCCACGCCTGGAACCCCGCCTTCTACGCGGGTACGATGACCTTCGCGTTCGAGGTGGCCGCCCAGCAGGGCTGGACCGTCCCCGACGCCGTCGTCCTCCCGATCGGGCACGGGACGCTCTTTTTGGGCGCGTATCGTGGTTTCTCGCTGCTGAACGAGGCCGGCATCGTCGACGGGATGCCGCGGCTGCTGGGCGCGCAGGCGGCCGGCTACGCCCCCATCGTCGCCGCGCTCGGCGGCGACACTACCGACGCCGACGGCGAGGGGACGACCATCGCCGACGGTATCCAGATCGCCGAACCCGCACGCGGCACCGAGATCCTCGAGGCCATCGAGGAAACCGACGGCGACGCCATCGCCCTCGGCGGAGATCCGATCGAGACCGCGCTCGATCGACTCCACCGCAACGGCTTCTACGTCGAACCCACCTGTGCGGTCGCGCCGGCGGCCCTCGAGCAGTATCGCGAGAACGGCGTCATCGACGACGGGGACGACGTCGTCGTCCCGCTGACCGGCAGTGGATTGAAGACCCTTTGAGACCTGCATACTGAGACGTCGACGAATGGTCAGCCGACCCCCGACGTTCTGTCCCGACTGTGGTGCCCGCCTCGAGCGGACGAGTGCCGACGACCGCGAGCGAAAGCGCTGTCCGGACTGCGAGGCCATCGTCTGGCACAACCCCGTGCCCTGTGCCGGCGTCGCCGTCGTCGACCGCTCCCGTCCGGACCCGGCCGTCCTCTGTGTCGAGCGCGGCGTCCCGCCGGGCGTCGGCGAGTGGACGATCCCCGGCGGTCACATGGAGGTCGGCGAGGAACCCCCGGAGGCGGCCGCCCGCGAACTCGAGGAAGAAACCGGCGTCGCGGTCGATCCCGACGACCTCGAGATCCTGTCCGCGTCGGCGATGCCGCCCCGAACGGGCAAACACGTCGTGACGGTTCACTACGTGGCCGATCGGGCCGACGCCGAAGGTGAGCCGGTCGCGGGCAGCGACGCGACGGACGCGCGGTTCTGGACGCCGACCGAGTTCGACGCCTCCGGGGAGACGTTTCGGCCGGTCCACGAGGATCGGTTCCGGGAGGCCGCGCAGTTTCTCGAGTGACGGACGAGTGCAGTCCGTAGCGAGTACACAGCCGCCGAAGTCCAGTTTGCGGTGGCGCGCGCTGGCGGCCGCCTGAGTGCGGGCGAAGGCGGCCGGTGACATCGTGCGAGGGATGAGTGAGCGACTACCGGGAGCGAACGAATCGGCTGGGGAGGGCGTGGTTCTCATCGTTGCCACGATAGTAGGACGTTCCTCACTGGTAACACACAGCAGGAACGGAACAGTGTTTTTTGACGTGATTCGGAAGCAAAGCGTCCTGCTAGCGTGGCAACAGGGAATGGCCACGCCCTCCCCAGCCGATTCACTCACGCCTGTCGGCGTTCGCTCATCCCTCGCACGACGTTATCGACTGCCCTCGTTATCCCTCAGGCAGTCGACAGCGCGCGCCACCGCATATCGGCTGTCTCAGAGCCGATACACCGTCCTATTTCTCGAGCAAATCTACCGGACTGGATCACGGNCTCAGGCAGTCGACAGCGCGCGCCACCGCATATCGGCTGTCTCAGAGCCGATACACCGTCCTATTTCTCGAGCAAATCTACCGGACTGGATCACGGTCCTCGCACTCGAGTCGTATCCGAACGAGCCCGAGCCGAAACCCGACATCCCTTTACTCCGGCCCTGAATACGGGCGGGTATGTTCCTCGCCCTACGCACGGAAGTCGAGGACGCCCTCGAGGGGGCGCTCTCAGCGCTCGACTTCCCGACGGACGATCTCGGGATCGAAGAACCGCCGGACGACGTCGCGAGCGTGCTGGCCTCGAGCGTCGCCTTCCGACTCGCTAGCGAAGCGGGCGCGCCGCCGCCGCAGGTCGCCGGCCAGGTCGCCGACGAGATCGACGCCGACGAGCTGACCTACGTCGCCGCGGTACAGACGCAGGGCCCCTATCTCAACTTCCTGCCAAGCAACGCCTACTTCGCGGAGACGCTGTCCGAAGCGACCGCCGACGACTACGGTACCCTGCCGGACCGCGATACCAGCGTCGTCGTCGAACACACGAGCGCGAACCCGACGGGGCCGGTCCACGTCGGCCGCGCGCGGAACCCGATCATCGGCGACGCGGTCGCCAACCTGCTCGAGTACGCGGGCTACGACGTCGACCGCCACTACTACGTCAACGACGCCGGCCGGCAGATGGCCGTCTTCACGTGGGCCTACGAGACCTTCGACGAGGCGGACTTAGAGAGCGAGCCCGAGCGCGACCGGAAAGAGTACGACCTCGTGCGCTACTACCGGAAGGGCAACCGGTTCCTCGAGAACGCGCCCGACGAGGAGGTCGAAGCGGCCGAGGCCGAGATCGAGTCGATCATGCAGGGCCTCGAGAAGGGCGACGACGAGGCCTACGAGCGCGTCAGCGAGGTCGTCGATCAGGTGCTGGGCGGGATGACCGAGTGTCTCGAGCGCCTGCCGGCCGAGTTCGACGAGTTTGTCAAGGAGACCCGGTTCATGCGCAACGGCGACACCGACGACCTCGTCTCGCGACTCAAAGACCTCGACGAGGCGGTCTACGAGGAGGAGGCCTGGCAGCTCGAACTCGAGGACCACGGCATCGACAAGAACCTGGTTTTCCTGCGCTCGGACGGCACCTCCCTCTATGCCACGCGGGACCTGGCCCACCACGAGTGGAAGTTCGCCGAGTACGATCGGGCCGTGACGGTGCTGGGCGAGGACCACAAGCTCCAGGCCCGACAGCTCCGGACGACGCTGGAGCTGCTGGGCAACGACACCGACGGCCTCCGGCAGGTGCTGTACTCCTACGTCAACCTCCCCGAGGGGAAGATGAGTACCCGTCGCGGGACCGGCGTCGATCTGGACGACCTGCTGGACGAGGCGATCGACCGGGCCCGCGACGAGGTCGAAGACCGGCTGGACGACCGCATCCGCGACGACGAACTCGACGACGACGACATCGAGCGCATCGCCCATCAGGTCGGGATCGGTGCCGTCCGGTACGACATCGTCTCGAAACAGCCGACGAAGGCGATCACCTTCGAGTGGGACCGCGCGCTCGACTTCGAGGCCCAGTCCGCGCCGTACGTCCAGTACGTCCACGCGCGCTGTTGTGGGATTCTGGAAGAGGCCGGCCTCGATCCCGAGGCCGACCTCGCGGACCAGGACGTCGAACTCGAGGCACTCGAGGCCGACCTGCTCGCAACCGATGCCGAGCGCGACCTGCTGGAGACGATCGCGCGGTTCCCGGCGGTCGTCGACGAGGCCGGCGACGACCTCGAGCCCCACCAGATCGCGACCTACACCCGCGAGTTCGCCGATCGGTTCAACGGCTTCTACCGGGAGTGTCCGGTGCTGGCCGACGACGTCGATCCCGACGTTCGCGAGGCCCGACTCGCGCTGGTCGCCGCCTCGAAACACACGGTCGCGAACGCCCTGTCGATCCTGGGTGTGGCCGCGCCGCGGTCGATGTAAGCGGCCGGGGTCTGCGGGGCGGTCGCAACGGTGCCGGTCGTCGGGTCGGTCCCGCGGCTGGTCGGGGTGTGACCGAAAGAACGACGCCGTCCACACGGACGACCGCGCTTACTCGTTGGTGGTACCGAACACGAGGTCGGCGAGTTCGTCCTCGTCGATCTCGTCGTTGATGTACTTGATCGCCCACTGGACATCGACGTAGAACGACATCACCATCGCACCGTCCTGCTCGAGGACCCAGGTGACGCTGTTGACCTCGGCCGCGAACGCCTCGGGGTCGGTGATCGCCGCCGCGAGCGTCTCCCCGATCGACTGGAGTTCCGCACGCAGTACGTCGGGGTCGGTCGTGGTCGTCGTCGCGACGACGTCGACCTCGTCGCCGTCCTTGTTGATGTCTTTGATCGATATCTTCTCGCTGTCGAGTTCCATCGCGTCCGTGTCCATTCCGGGGATGTCGGACTCGTTCTCGTCGTCGGGCTCGCCGTTGTCGCCGTTCCCGCCGTTGGACGGCGACCCGTCGTCGTCATCGTCATCGTTCGAGTCGTCGTCGCCGGTTTCGTCGCTGGAACAACCGGCGAGGACCGTTGCGAGCGCAGCGCCACTGCCGAGGAGGATCTTTCGTCGCTCCATGGGCGACCCATCGGGAACAGTCGTGATTAGTAATAAGTTCGTTACCCGGTCAGTCACGAGCGGCGACTAATTCGGATCGTCCCGGCGGTCGAAACCGCGTTGAGAAGGGTCCACCAAACCGATCGAAACGGCGACCATATCGGCTCGAGACCGACAGTACGTGGCGTCCGACCGCCGTGCGCTCGTGAAGAGACCGAACGGCGCTAATCGGGTCGTTCCGAACCGCGGGTCGATACCCGCGACCGAGAGCCAGGGAAGGCATCCGTTAACTGTCGCGTTCGGGCCGCCGATCAGGGATCGGACTCGGCTTCCGTGATCGCACTCGAGACGTCGTCGTGTGCGGCTTCCCGCTCCTCGGTTTCGTCGGTCGCGGCGTCGGCGGCCGTGTCGGACTCGGACACCGCACTCGTCCCGTCGTCGGCGTCCGCGTCGGCCGTCTCGGGATCGTCGTCGGTTGGAACGGGCACCTCGAGTCCGGTCAAGTCGGCCGCGAGCCGCCGGTAGGCGACGGCCGCCGGGCCGTCGGGTTCGTAGACGACCAGCGGCGTCCCGGCGTAGACGCTGTCCCGGGCCGCCGGGTCCTCGGGGATGGTCCCGAGCAGCGGCACCTCGAGGCGGTCGGCGAGGTCCTCGTGGGAGACGTCGCCGTCGGGTCGGGTTCGGGTCAGGACGAGGCCCGCGACCTCGCCGCCGGAGCGGTCGGTCAGCTCGACGGTCTTTTTCGTGTCGTGGACGGCGGCGGGTTCGGGCGTCGAGACGAGGACGACGGCATCGGCCAGTCCGAGCGGCAGGACGGTTTCGTGACTGATGCCGGCCCCGACGTCGAGCAGGACGTAGTCGAAGCGCGAGCGGAGGTCCTCGACGGCCTCGCGCAGCCCTTCGGGGGAGGTCTCGGCGTACTCGTCGAGGCTCGTCCCGCTCGGCACCGCGACGATGTCGTCGGCCAGTCGATAGGTGGCGTCCTCGATCGATGCGTCGCCGGCTAATACGTCGTGAAGGGTCGTCGAGTCGGGAGAAAGGCTGACGAACCCGGCGAGGTTCGCCATCCCGAGGTCGGCGTCGACGATGGCGACGCGTGCCCCGGCGTCCGCGAGGGCCGTGCCGAGGTTGACCGTCGTCGTCGTCTTCCCGACACCGCCTTTTCCGCTCGCGATGGCATAGACAGTCTCGTGAGACATACGTGGGTACTGTCCGGACAGTGGAACGGCACCCCCTTAAATCGTCACCTCACCGCCCGCCCGGTGGGAGGGTCGGCCGACCGGTGGTCGAACGCGGTCCGATCGAACGTCGTCGGACCGGGCGGTCGCCCGGTCGATCGGTGTGTCAAAGGATTCTTACCGACAGCCCGGTTTTATACGTGTAATGAGCCAGGAGGGCGAGCAGGAGCAATCCGACCGGAAGAAGTACGAGTTCCGGAAGGTCATCGAGGACCTCAAGGACTACGACGGCTCCGGAACGCAGCTCGTGACGATCTACATCCCCGACGACAGACAGATCAGTGACGTCGTCCAGCACGTCACGCAGGAACACAGCGAAGCGGCCAACATCAAGTCGAAGCAGACCCGAACGGCGGTCCAGGACGCGCTGACGAGCATCAAAGACCGGCTGCGATACTACGACACCTACCCGCCGGACAACGGCATCGTTCTCTTTTCCGGTGCCGTCGATTCGGGCGGCGGCCGGACCGACATGGTCACCAAAGTCCTCGAGAGTCCGCCCCAGCCCATCGAATCCTTCCGCTATCACTGTGACTCGGACTTCCTGACCGAGCCCCTCGAGGAGATGCTCGCCGACAAGGGCCTGTACGGCCTGATCGTCCTCGACCGCCGCGAGGCCAACGTCGGCTGGCTGAAGGGTAAACGCATCGAGCCGGTCAAGTCAGCATCCTCGCTTGTTCCCGGCAAGCAGCGAAAGGGTGGCCAGTCCGCCCAGCGATTCGCCCGCCTGCGCCTCGAGGCCATCGACAACTTCTATCAGGAGGTCGCGGGGATGGCAAACGACCTGTTCGTCCCCAAGCGCCACGAGATCGACGGCATCCTCGTGGGCGGTCCCTCGCCGACCAAAGACGAGTTCTTGGACGGGGACTACCTCCACCACGAGCTACAGGACGAGGTGCTTGGCAAATTCGACGTCGCCTACACCGACGAGTCCGGCCTGAAGGACCTGGTCGACAACGCCGAGGACGCCTTGGCCGACGCCGAGGTGATGAAGGACAAGAAGGTGATGGAGGAGTTCTTCGAGGAACTCAACGCGGGCGATCAGGCCACTTACGGCTTCGAGCAGACCCGCCGGAACCTGATGATGGGCGCGGTCGATCGCCTGCTCATCAGCGAGGACCTCCGGAAGGACGTGATCACCTACGACTGTCCGGAGTGTGGCGCGACCGAACGCGAGGTCATCGACCGGCGCAAGTCGACGCCGACCCACACCTGTACCGACTGTGGCACCGAGGTCGAAGGGGACGAGGACGACCGCGAGGACGCCATCGATCACCTCATCGATATCGCCGAACAACGTGGCACCGAGACCAAGTTCATCTCGACGGACTTCGAGAAGGGGGAACAACTGCTGAACGCCTTCGGTGGTTTCGCCGGCCTGCTGCGGTACTCGACCGGCGTCTAAGGCGTTGGTTTCGCAGTTCGAACGCCCTCCCGTTCGTGCGGATCCCCACCGCAATCGAACCGCAACTCCTTACCGCTCCGTCGCTGAATCGCCGTCAATGTCACTTTCGGACCGGAACGTACTCGTCACGGGCGGAGCCGGCTTCATCGGTTCCCATCTCACTGAACGCCTGCTCGCCGACGGCGCGTCCGTCACGGTCGTCGACGACTTGTCCAACGGCGACCGCGACCGCGTCCCCGACGCCGCCGAGTTCCTCGAGGCCGATCTCACCGAGCCCGACGCCCTCGAGGGGCACCTCGAGGAAATCGACCTCGTCTTCCACCTCGCGGCGTCGAAACACGTCGACACGGACCGTCCCCACGGCCAGTTCGACGACAACACGCAAATGACCCGAAACCTCCTCGAGGCGATGGCCGACGCGGGAGTCACGGAGATCGCCTACACCTCTTCCTCGACGGTCTACGGTGAGGCCCCGCGACCGACGCCGGAAGATTACGCGCCGCTCGAGCCGATCAGCGCCTACGGGGCGAGCAAGCTGGCCGACGAGGGGTTGCTTTCGGCGCGGGCCCACAGCCACGACCTCACCGTCTGGAACTTCCGCTTTGCGAACGTCGTCGGCCCGCGGCTGCGCGGGGCGGTGATTCCCGATTTCATCGAGAAGTTGCGGGACGATCCCGAGACGCTGACGATCCTGGGCGACGGCCGTCAGGAGAAGTCCTATCTATACGTCGAGGACTGCCTCGATGCCATGCTGCACGTGGTCGAGGATTCGGACGACGCGATGAACACCTACAATCTCGGCACGCGGACGACGACCTCGGTCGACCGGATCGCCGCCATCGTCGCCGACGAACTGGCCCTCGATCCCGCGTTCGAGTACACGGGCGGCGACCGCGGCTGGACCGGCGACGTCCCGAAGATGCGGCTCTCGATCGAGAAGCTCTCGGCGCTGGGCTGGGAGCCCCGGCTCTCGAGCGACGAGGCGGTGCGGCAAGCGACCCGCGAGATCATCGAGGAACTGCGCTGAGCGACGACCGTGGATAGGTTTCCACGGCAGAAAGCCGCTCGAGCGTGACCGTCCCGCCGGTCCAGCCCGGTTTTAGGTGGGCTTAAATATCTGGGCCCGAAGCGTCGCGTATGAACGACGGGGGCGAGCGAACGGGGGCGGACGCGTCCGACGGCGACGCCGCGAGCGGCGGGCTCGCCGCGGCGCTGACCCGCCGCCGACTCACGATCGGCGGGACGCTGTTCGTCCTCGCCGGCCTGTTCGTCGCCCTCCGTGACGTCGATGTCGGGACGGTCCTCGCGGAGATTTCGGCGGCCGACCCGCGCCTCCTCGCCGCCGCGGTCGCCGTCTACGCCGTCTCGTGGCCCCTTCGGGGGCGACGGTACGGCGACGTACTGGCCGCGATGGAACGGCGGACCGGGACGGCGTTCTGTACGGCCGCCGTCTTCGTCAGCCAGACGGCGAACCTGGCGATCCCGGCGCGGGCCGGCGACGCAGTCCGCGCGTACGTGATGGAGACCCGTCGGGACGTGCCCTACACCGCCGGCTTCGCCTCGCTGGCTGTCGAACGCGTGTTCGACCTCGCGACGATCGCCGCGCTCGCGGGGCTGGCGACGGCGTGGCTCGCGGCCACCGGCGCGGCCGGCCCGCTCGAGATCGCCGCCGAGGCCGGGGGCGCACGGACCGCGCTGGCGGCCGCGGCGGCCGTGAGTACGGCGACCGTCGGCGTCGGGTTCGTCGTCGTCACCGCCTCGCGGACGGACCACGGACTGGGCGCACGACTGCGGACTCGAGCGGTGGGCCGACCGCGTCTCGAGCGGGCGCTTGAGGCCGCGCTCGGGTTCGCGGGGGACGTTCAGGTCGTCGCCCGGCGGCCAGCGGCGGTCGCGCGGATCGGGGCGGGGAGCCTGCTGATCTGGGCACTCGACGTGCTGACGGCGGTCCTGGTACTCGCGGCGCTGGGCAGCGGACTCGCGCTCGGGCCGCTGCTGGCGGTTGGGACGCTGGCGGTCAGCGTCGGGAACTTAGCGAAGGTCCTCCCGCTGTCTCAGGGCGGCGTCGGACTCTACGAGGCGGCCTTTACCGCGCTGGTAGTCGCGCTTACTCCCATCGGTGCGGGGACCGCGCTGGCGGCGGCGATCGTCGACCACGCGCTGAAAAACGGTGTGACACTGGTCGGCGGGGCCGGCGCGGTCGCCGCGCTGGGGCTCTCCGTCTCGGACGCGACGGCCGCGGAACCGACGCGGGAGACCGACAGTATTTTAGGCTCGCCTAAAAGATAGTTGAGCAATGAATCAGGACATCTGTGTCATCGTCCCGACGATACGGGAGTACGAGTGCATGCGTTCGTACTTCGCGAACGCCCGCGACCACGGCTTCGACCTCGAGCGACTCCACGTCGTCCTCGTGACCGAGGACTTCTGTGAGACCGAGGAAATGGAGGCCATGCTCGAGGAGGAGGGCGTTTCGGGCGAGGTCTTCGACGGCAGCCGCCGCGAGGAGTGGTACGAGGCCCACGACGTCGCGGAGTACGGCCACGTCGTGCCGGCGGCCAGCCACGCCGAGACGAGTTTCGGCCTGCTGTACATGTGGGCCCACGACGAGTTCGACTACGGCTTCTTCATCGACGACGACACGCTCCCCCACGAGGACGAGGACTTCTTCGGCACCCACATGGAGAACCTCGCGTTCGAGGGCGAGATCGAATCCGTGTCCTCTGACGAGCAGTGGGTCAACGTCCTCTACCAGAACGCCGAGGAACACGGTCTCTACCCGCGGGGGTACCCATACTCGGCGATGGGCGAGACCGTCGAGACTGGAACGACCGAGATCGACGGCGGCGAGGTCGTCGCCTCGCAGGGACTGTGGACCAACGTCCCCGACCTCGACGCCGTCCGCATCCTGATGGACGGCGACCTCGAGGGCCAGGCCCAGACCCGCACCTCGAGCGATGACTTCGGCGAGGACTTCGTCGCCGCACGGGACAACTACCTCACGGTCTGTTCGATGAACCTCGCGTTCCGCCGGGAGGTGATCCCCGCGTTCTACCAGCTGCCGATGGACGAAAACGAGTGGGACGTGGGCCGATTCGACGACATCTGGTCGGGCGTGTTCCTCAAGCGCGCCTGCGACGTGCTGGGCAAGCGGATCTACAACGGCGCGCCGCTGTGTGAACACAACAAGGCCCCCCGCAGCACCTTCGACGACCTGAACAACGAGGTGCCGGGGCTGGAACTGAACGAACACCTGTGGCAGGTAATCGACGAGACCGGCAGCGAGGCCGACTCCTACGCTGCGGTCTTCGAGGCCATGGCCGACGAACTCGCCGAGGGCGACTGGGACGACTACAACAACGGAGCCTTCTTCAACCACGTCGGCGAGTACATGCGCGACTGGCTCGACTGCCTGGCGACGCTGCGCCCGGCGGCCGGCCTCGAGGCCGACGGCGCGCGGGTCGTCGCGGACGACTGAATCGTCAACTATAAGTTTTTAGGTTAACCTAAATCGAGTATGAACGACGAGCAGGGCAATCGTGCAGTTTCACGTCGGCGGGCGTTACAGGTTGGCTCCGCGTTCGGGGCCGCATCGCTCGCGGGCTGTCTCGGGTTTTTCGACGACGGACAGAGCGCGGATATTCCGCCGCTCTCGGAGTTTCGGGGGTCCGGATCGCTGGTCGACGGCCGACCGGCACCGGGCGGCACGTCGATCGAGGACCTCCCGAACCTCTCCGGGGACCTCGCGCTCTACATCGGCGGCGGTGAAGGCGGCATCTACTACGAGTTCGTGGAGATGCTCGAGGACATCTATCCGGACTTCGAGGTCCACTCGACCGACAACAGTTCGTCGTCGCTGGCACAGACGATCGTCGAAGAGGCCGACGCCGGTGCGGCCCAGGCCGACGTCTTCTGGTCGATCGACGCCAGCTCCCTCGGGTTCGTCGCGGAAAACGACGCCTACGAGCCGCTGTCGGACGAGGCGGTCGAGGCGGTCGGGAACAGTCAGTTCGTCGGCGACGACAACGCGTGGGCCGGCGTCGCCGGACGCGCCCGTGCCGTGCCGTACAACACGAACGAATTGAGCGAGTCGGACATCCCGACCACGGTGCAGGAGTTCCCCGACGCCGACGCGCTGCAGGGGACGATGGGCTGGGCACCGACCTACGGCGCGTTCAAGGCCTTCGTGACGGCCATGCGCCTGCTCCGTGGCGACGACGAGACCCGCAACTGGCTACAGAGCATGAGCGAGGCCGGAACGGAACGACGCGGCAACGAGTACGCCGTCTCCGAGGCGGTCGCCAACGGCTCGCTGTCGGCCGGGTTCGCCAATCACTACTACGCGATGCGGGTCAAGAACAATCGGCCGGACGCCCCGATCGATCTGGCCTTTACCGAGGGCGACGCCGGCGCGTTGATCAACGTCGCGGGCGCGCTGAAGGTACAGGGCACCCAGAAGGGCGAACTGGTCGACAACTTCGTCCGCCACCTGCTCTCGGCCGAGGCCCAGGAGTACTTCGCGACGATCAGTTTCGCCTATCCGATGATCTCGGGCGTCGAACCAGTCGGCGGGCTGCCGACCATCGACGAGCTGAGCCCGCCGGACATCGACCTCGCGGAACTGGCCGACATCGAGCCGACGCTCGAGCTGATGGACGAAGCCGGCGTCTCCGGATAACGGAATGAGCGTTCGGGATCGAGTCGCGAAGACGGTCGAGCGAGCCGGTGACGACGACGGGAGCGGCGCCACCGGCGTCGGGCTCACCCTGCTCGCCGCGGCCATCGCGGCCGTTCTCGTTCTCCCCTTGCTCTGGCTGGTCGTCGACGCCGCCGGGCTCGGGACTCGAGCGTTCGAACTCGCCGTCGATTCCCAAACGATCGACGTACTGATCCGAAGCGTCGCTCTCGTCGCGATCGTAACGGGTGCGAGCGTCCTCATCGGCGTCCCGCTCGCGGTGTTGACGGTCCAAGGCGAGATTCCGTTCCCCCGGTTCTGGACCGTCCTCATCGCGTTGCCGCTGGCCGTCCCGAGCTATCTCGGCGCGTTCGCGTTCGTCTCGGCGTTCGGTCCACAGGGTGAACTCGTCGGCTTCCTCGAGCCCCTCGGTATCGACGCGCTCCCCTCGGTATACGGGTTCGCGGGTGCCGCGTTCGTGTTGACGCTGTATACCTACCCCTACGTGTTCTTGACCACGCGAGCGTCCCTGCTCTCGATGGACGGTTCGCTCGTGGAGGCCGCTCGGACGCTCAACTCGGGCCGCTGGGAGGCGTTTCGCCGGATCACCCTCCCGCAGATCCTGCCGGGGATCGCCGCCGGCGCGTTGCTCGTCGCCCTGTATGCCCTCGCGGACTTCGGCACGCCGAACATCATGCGCGTCGAGGTGTTCACGCAGTTCATCTACGCCAGATACAACGCCTTCGCCCGCGACTACGCCGCGTTGTTGTCCCTGCAGTTGCTGACGGTGACCGTGATCATCCTCGCGATCGAGTCCCGCATCGGTGCCGACGACTCCGGGGCCTACGAGAGCGGTGGCGACCGCGGTACCGCCGACCTCGAACTCGGAGCGTGGCGGTATCCGGCCCTGCTGTTGCCGGTTGCGATCGCCCTGCTCGCTATCGGGCTCCCGATTGCCATCTTCACCATGTGGCTGAACACGGGCGGACCCGGCTATCAGCTCGGTCGACTGACATTCGACTGGGAGTACGGGTTCAACTCGGCCTACGTCGCACTGCTGGCCGCCCTCGTCTCGGTGCTGGTGGCGCTGCCGATCGCGATCGGATCGGCGACGTCCGATTCGCGGGTGGCGGCGCTGGCCGATCGGGCCCCCTACATCGGATACGCCACGCCCGGGATCGTGCTGGCGATCGCGTTGCTCAGCTTCAGCCTCGACGTGCTACCGTCGATCTACAAGACCGTTCCGCTGCTGATCTTTGCCTACGTCGTCCGGTTCATGCCCCAGGCGATCGGCTCGATCCGGACCTCGACGCTGCAGGTCGACCAGAAGTTGGTCGAGGCGGCCCGGACGCTGGGTCGATCGCGGCTGAACGCCTTCCGGTCGGTGACGCTCCCGTTGATCCTGCCGGGCGTGGCCGCCGGAGCCGCGCTGGTCTTTCTCACGACGATGAAGGAACTCCCGGCGACGCTCATGTTGCGCCCGCTCGGATTCGAGACGCTCGTGACCTACATCTGGCGGGTCGAGGAGGCCGGTCTCTACGGACAGGCGGCAGTGCCGGCGCTCGTCCTCGTGGCCATCTCGGGGCTGTCGATGGCCGTGATGCTCGCACAGGAAGGACGGTGACGACCGTGAGAACAGGACCGGGACGACGAACACGAGGTGGGCGATGAGACGGCGACGATGGCGGGCCGCGGTCGCCGCTATCGCCCTCGTCGGTGCGATCGCGATCTGGTTGCTCGCGACGCGGACTTTCCCCCACCACTCGCTCAACCACGACGAGGGCGTCTACCTCCAGCAAGCGGCGATGTTGCTCGAGGGGCAACTGTTCGTCCGGCCGCCGGTCGAGGAGGCCTTCCGCCCCTGGTTCTTCGTCGAGGACGGCGACCGGCTCTATCCGAAGTACTCGCCGGTTCCCGCAGCGATCTTCGCGCTCGGGAAGATTGTGGGCGGCTACCGGCTCGCGCTGGCCGGGATCGGCGCAGCCGTCCCCGCGCTCGTGGCGCTGGTCGTGCGCGAGGTCTTCGACCGGCGGACGGGCCTCGTGGCCGCCGTCGCCGTGTTGTGTTCGCCGCTGTTCCTGATCCAAACGGCGGTGTTCCTGCCCTACGCGCCGACGGCGATGCTCAATCTGGCCTTTGCATACGCCTACCTCCGGGCCGACCGGACGGGAGACCTGCGGGTCGCGGGCGCGGCCGGCGCGGCGATCGGGCTGGCCTTTTTCGCACGGCCGTACACGGCAGTCCTGTTCGCCGCGCCGGTTATCGCCCACGCCTGCTGGACGCTCCGGCGGGATTTCCGCGGGGCCGTTCCCCGACAGGCCGCGACGGCGGCGTTCGGGCTGGCCGGCGTTTCCCTCGCGCTCGGCTACAACGCCGTCGTGACCGGATCGGCGCTTGTGTTCCCCTACGAGGCGTTCGCCCCGCTCGACGGGCTCGGGTTCGGCCGTCGGCGCATCCTCGAACACGAGATCGAGTACACCGTCGGGCTGGCGCTGCGGTCGAACGCGCTGGTACTGCGGTCGTTTCTCACCGAATGGGTCGTCGGCGGACTGCTGGGCGCGGGGCTGGCCGCGGCCGGACTCGGGCTGACCGTCCGCCGACGCCTCTCGCCACGCGCGGCGATCCTCGCTGGACAGTTACTGACGATTGCCGTCGGCAACGTCTACTTCTGGGGGAACTTCAACGTCCTCGGCGACATCGACCGGGCCGGAACTGGACTGATCGCCACGCACGGCCCCTACTACCACTTCGATCTCCTGCTCCCGGTCGCGGCCTTCGCGGCCGTCGGCGCGCTGGCGCTGTTCGACGGCGTTCGCCGACGGGCCGATCGATCGCTGTCGCCGGAGCGCGCACGCGCGGTCGTCGTCGCGGTGTTGCTCGTCAGCGGGCTCGCGGTCGGCGGCGTCACCGCGACGACCCTCGAGGGGAAACTCGAGCGAAACGAGGCCATCACCGAGACCTACGATCGGGTCTACGACCCGCTCGAGGACGGGGCGATCGAGGAGCCGGCGGTCGTCTACCTGCCGACGCCGTACGGCGACTGGCTCGGGCATCCGTTCCAGGCGCTTCGCAACGACCCCGGGTTCGACGGGGAGCGCGTCTACGCCCTCGACGAGCGGCCGTTCGACGTGGCCGACGCCTACCCCGACCGCTCGCTGTATCGCCTCGCGTACCGGGGGACCTGGGCCCCACAGGCTGGGTCGCCACAGGGTGCCCGGCTCCAGCGGGTCGACCGGGTCGCCGGCGAGACGGTCTCGCTGAACGCGACCGTCGGCGTCCCGGAAACGGCCGGCGGCGTTAGCGCGACGATCACGACCGACGAGGAGAGCGCGACCTACGTCGCCGACGACGTCTCGAGTCCGTTGGCGACCCGAGTGGTCGTTACCGACGGCGAGGCACGACTGCGCGGCGCGGCGTGGGGGGCCAACGACTCGGTCGCCGTCGACGAACGCGACGACGTGACGCTGACCGTGTTCGTCGATCGGGGGCCCGGCAACAGCTTCAGTTACCGGCTCGAGCTGCCGGTGGAGGCGGCCGAAAACGGAACGACACGGGCGCTGACACCCAGGGTCGAGCGGTGTAGCGGGATCCGCGACTGTGGCGGCGAGGCCGCGTACCTCCCCGAGAGCGCGCCCGACGGCATCTTCGTCCAGACCGAACTCACGGCACTGGATCGGAACGGGTCCGACTATAGTAGCCGCTGAAAGTCATTGCACACCTGATCGCACGACAGCGTTGCGATCAGTGTGTAAATCGTTTCAGCGGCTACTATAGAACGAGCAGGTACGTCGACTACTGGGTCGGCCGGTGTGGGAGTTCTCGAAGCCGTTCCTCGAGTGATACTTTGACGATCGAGCGGGCGATCTCGGCCCCGCCTTTGAACGGGTCGAGCTTGGTCTGGCCGGCGCGCTCGCGGTACTCGATCGGGTGTTCGCGGACGTCGTAGCCACGCAGTAGGGGACGGATGAGCAGTTCCGCCGAGAGGCCGGTGTTTTCGGTCCACTCGATGTCCTCGACGACGTCGCGCCGGTAGGCCCGCATCCCGGTCGTGGTGTCGTGGACGCGGGTGCCCATGAGGAGGCTCGCGACGGCGGCGAAGGCGTGGTTACCGAGGCGGTTGAGCGCCGGCATCGCGTCGGCACCGTGATAGAGCCGGTCGCCGCTGACGACGTCGTAGCCGTCGTTGATCAACGCGAGGAACTCCGGGAGCTGCTCCATCGGATAGGTGTCGTCGCAGTCGGTCGTGACGACGATCGGCCGGTCGGGCTCTAAGACGGCCGCGCGCACGGCGACGCCGTACCCCTGTGGCTCCTGTTCGATGACCGTCGCGCCGTGGTCGCGGGCGATTTCGGGGGTTCGATCCGACGAGCCGTCGACGCAGACGACCTCGGCCGTCCCGTCGGTGACCTCGTCGATGTCGGTCAGTACTTTGCCGATCGCTTCCTCCTCGTTGTACGTCCCCATGACGACGCTGACGTCTTCGAAGGTGTACTCCTCGTCCGAACCGTCGGTCGTCGCGGGCTGGGCCCCATCACTCATTGCCGGTACTCTCTGCGCGCCGTATTTATGCGTTTAGGTTTGCCTAAAACAGTCGCGACACCGGTCCCCGTTCGTCGGGGCTGGATCGGTCAGATCCAGTCCTGCCGACGGAAGTAGACGAGCATCAGTCCGGCAACCGCCCCCATCCCGAGCATCGTCGCCGGATAGCCGTACGTCCAGTAGAGTTCGGGCATGGCAAGCGGCGTCTCCGCGAAGTTCATCCCGTAGATCCCGGCGACGAACGTCAGGGGGATGAAGATGGTCGCGACGACCGTCAACGTCTTCATCACGTCGTTGGTCGACTGGGAGACGGCGTTGAGATAGATATCGCGAGAACCACCGGTGAGGTCGCGGTAGGTCTCGATGAGATCGACGACCTGCACGAGGTGGTCGTAGACGTCGCGGAAGTACTTCTCGTTCTCGTCGGCGACCTCCGGAATGTCGCCGCGGGAGAGCGACGAGATCGCCTCCCTGGCCGGCCAGGCGACTTTCCGGAAGGCCAGCAGGTCCCGGCGGACGTCGTTCAGGTCCTCCAGAATACGAGGCTCCGGCTCGTCGAGGACGCGCTCCTCGACCGCTTCGATGTCGTCCTCGATCTCGTCGAGGACGTCGAAGTAGTCGTCGACGATGGCGTCCATGAGCCGATAGGCGAGGAAGTCGGTGCCGCGGTTCGCGACCCGGCGTTCGTTCTTCGCCCACTGCGTGGCCGACTGGTCGACGACGTCGATGTCGGTCGTCGACATCGTCACGAGCCACCCCTCGCCGATGAAAAAGCCGACGGTGTGGGTCCGGATCTCCTTTTGCAGCGCGACCTCGTCGCGCTGACTGAGGCTGACGGTCTTGAGGAGAACGAACGTGTGCGTTTCGTACTCGGCGGTCTTCGGCCGCGTCTGGTCGTCGATAACGTCGTCGACGGCCAGCGGATGGATTCCGAGCCGATCCTCGAGCGCCTGCAGTTCGTCCGGTTCGATCCCGGCGGCGTGAACCCACGTCTCCCCCGGTGCGGCGACTGCGGCCGCCGGATCGTCGTATCGCTCTATGCCGTCGTCGGCGTAGACCATGGCGCGAAGGGTCATGTCTCGCCCCCGGTCGCCGACGACCGTGCGATCGCGACGAGCGTGAACCCGACCATGATCGCGGTCAGGGAGAACGCTCGACCGGCATACGCGACGGAAATCCCGACGACGTACCCGACGACGCCGACGGCGACCACCCCGACTCCCGCGAGCCGTACCCGATTCATAGCTCCCCCATCGACTGCCGCTCAAAAGAAGCTGTGGTGTGGACCGCGTTCGGGAACGCCGAGCCGGATGGCGTTCGGCCGCCGTTACGCGGCCTCGAGGACGTGGTCGGCTGCCTTCAACGCCAGCGCCGCGATCGTCAGCGTCGGGTTCATCGCCCCGCCGGTCGGGAAGACGCTGCTCGAGGCGATCCAGCAGTTCTCGAGATCGTGGGTTCGCAGGTCGGGGCCGACGACGCTCTCGGCCGGCTCCGACCCCATCCGGGTCGTCCCCATGTGATGGTAGGCCGGCCCCGTCCCCTCGGGCCCGGCCTGCCAGGTGATCTCCGCGCCGAGTTCCGCGAGGATCCGTTCCTGAATCTCGTTGACGCGCTCGATCGTCTCGAGCGCGCGATCGCCGACGGTCCAGTGGACGTCGGGCACCGGATTGCCGTGATCGTCGGTCGTCGAGGGATCGAGCCCGACGTAGCTGTCCTTGCGAGGGAGCTGTTCGACGAGGCCGCCCATGCCGATGTGGGTGCCATACGCCGAGCGGAGTTCCGCGAGCAAGTCGTCGCCCCAGTCCGCGCCGTCGCTCGAAAGGGCCATCCCGACCGGCGAGGGGCCGTCGTAATTGAAGAACTCGAGCTTGAAGGGAGCCTGTTCGGCGTCGGCCTCGTCGTAGAACTGGTGGGACTCGCTGGTCAGGAAGCCGACGTGGTTCTGCCGAGTGGGTTCGTCGAGGACGCCGCCGGTCCCCGCGAAGAGGTGGTCCATGAAGTACCGGCCGACGAGCCCGCTCGAGTTGGCCAACCCATCGGGGTAGTGACTCGACTCCGAAAGCAGGAGCAAGCGGGGCGTCTCGACGCCGCCGCAGGCGATCACGAAGGCGTCGGCCGACTGGCGGTGGCGCTCGTCGTCCGGCGTCGCGTAGACGGCTGCCTCGATCGCGTCCGGCCCGTGTTCGAGTCGCTGAACCGGCGCGCGGTCGATCACCGTCGCGCCCCGTTGCTCGGCACGCTCGACGTGGACGGTCGCGTCGTACTTCGCGCCGGACGGACAGACCGGTTGACAGGTGCCGTAGCCGACGCAGGCGCTGCGGTCGTCGTAGCCCTCCGAGTTGCGTGCGTTGGGCACCGAGTGCATCGCGATCTCGAGTTCGTCGCAGGCCTCGGCGAACAGCGAATCGCTGTAGGAGGGCGGGAAGGCCGGCATCGGATGGGGCTGCTCTCGGGGCGGGGCGAAGGGATTGTCGTCGGCCCCCGCAACGCCCAGTTCCCGCTCGGCCGCGGCGTAGTAGGGCCGCAGGTCGTCGTAGTCGATCGGCCAGTCGGCCCCGACGCCGCGGGCGCTTTCGGAAGCGAAGTCGTCCTCGTGGAGCCGCATTACCATCCCCTGCCAGTGCAGCGTCGAGCCGCCGACGCCGCGGGCGCGGGCGTGGTTCAGCGGGTAGAACCGCTCGCCGGTGGACTCGTAGGCATCCCGCTCCGGATCGCCGTCCCAGACGTCCGGGCGGTCGTAGGCGGGACGGATCGCACGCTCCTGACGGGCGAGCCGATCGTCGGGATCGAACCGCGGCCCGGCCTCGAGGATCACGACCTCGCGGCCGGCCTCGGCGAGGCGGTCAGCGACGATTCCGCCGGCCGGCCCCGCGCCGATGACACAGACGTCGGCGTCCCTGACGGGGGTTCGGTCGGCGTCGTCAGTGGTCGGTGCCGCCGAACCGGCTGGCGGCCGGTCCCAGCTCACGCGTTCGGCCCCCGCTGGTAGCTCCCGGTCCCGCCCGCGTGGCCCTGCGGATTCTCGAGGCCGACCAGCTCGCCGCCGGTCGGCGAGGCATACAGCGCCAGCAGGAGGTCGTTGACGACGTAGTACCGGACGCGTTCGCTCGCCGTCCCCGACGGATCCTCGTCGGCCTCGTCGGCACCCACGTTCCGCAGGACTTGCTCGCGGTCGGCGACCGACAGTGCCGTGAACCCATCGTCGAACCACACCCGCGCGTTCTCGTCCAGTTCCGTGACCGCCCCCTCGAGCCCTTCGATGTGGGCCCGGTCCGCGAGTCGCCCCTCGAGGAAGGCCGCGACGAACGGGTCGATCCCGGATACCCTGCTCGGGTAGACGACCTCGGCGGCCGCGACCAGCGTCTCGTGGAGGCGATCGACGTCGACCGGCTCCGAACCGGGCGGGGTGACACAGCCCGCCAGCGTCCCCCCGACGCCGAGCGCCGATAGCGCGGCGACCGCGTCCCGCCTCGTCAGTTCCATGCGGGAGGATTAGGCAAGCCTAAACCATATATTCGTTGGAACGGGACGGTCACGCGGCCGCCGCGTCATACGGTCTGCTGTAACTGTTTACTGGGGCGACCGCAGGACGGCTCGCGGTCGCCCCGGAAATAACTTACAGCGGTCCGTATCACACCGTCTCGGCCGGTTCGACCAGCGACGGCTCGTCCGTCGCCGGGTCGTTGACCGCCGTCGAAACAGGATACGCCGTCATCCCGTCGGCCGACCGGGGCTCGAGCAGTTCCCGACCGGCCTCGCCCGACAGCCACCGCTGCTCGTCGTCGGGGTCGAGGATCACTGCCATCCGGTGATGGAGGTCCGCGACGAGGTCGTTGGGCTCGGTCGTGACGATGGTAAACGTCTCGAGGGGGCCGGTCTCGGTTCCGCCCTCGAGGCCGCCGCCGAAACTGTCGAGTCCGGTCTGGGTCGCGTCCGGCTCCCAGCGCTCCCACAGCCCCGCCATCGCGAACACCCGCTCGTCCTCGAAGGCGACCCGATAGGGGCGTTTTCCGTCTTCGGTCTCGACCCACTCGTAGAACCCGTCCGCGGGGACGAGACACCGCCGTCGCTCGTAGGCCTCGCGAAAACTTGGCTTCTCGTCGACGGACTCGGCCCGCGCGTTGATCAGCCCGCCACTGTCGTCGTCGGCCCACGACGGGACCAGCCCCCACTCGAGGCGTCGAAAGACCTCGGGCTCCTCGTTCGTGATCACCGGCAGCTCCTGGCCAGGTGCCATGTTGTACCGGGGGTCGAACGCCGAGTCGGAAAGCCGGGCGTCGAACCGCGCCTCGAGGTCGTCCCCGTCGACGGTGAGCGTATAGCGACCGCACATACCCGATCCTCGGCCCGACGGCCCAAAGGGTTGTCCGGTCGTGGCTCGCCGGCCGCCGCCGCGACGGGGTGTCAGTGGCACCCTCGAGCGACCGGCCGAACTGATTTGGGGCGGTAGGAAGCCGTTACTCCGGCCGAACCGCCGGGTACGGACCGCGTTACGATACCCGATCCCGGTCGACCCTTCGATGGGGTCAACATGGACGATCGATACGAAATGGTGGTGTGTCAGCGCGGCGCGCTCGAACTCCGGGATCCTGACGACCCCGACTGCTGGATCGCGACCGAATCCCCTGTCGAGATCGAGCGGTAACGCGCTCCGGTACCCCTACCCGTTTTCCGCCGTCCGCTCGCGACTCTCTCAGCGACGCGTCGCTCGTCGGTCGATGTCAACGAAAACGCCAGGACAGGGATTTGAACCCTGAATCCCAAAGGGAACACGCTTTCCAGGCGTGCGCCTTACCGTTCGGCCATCCTGGCTCACGCTATCCTAACCGCGTCCCTCGTTTAACCCTTACGAGATCCGTCGCCGCGCCCGCGGTCGAGCGCCCACGCGGCGATCCGGGGCTCGAGCAGGTACGCTCCCAGCCCCGCGCCGATTCCGACCGCGGTCGCCAGCGCTACCGCGACCGTGAACCGTACGAGCGGTGTCACGAGCAGGGCATACCCCTGGACGAGGACCAGAAACGCCAGTCCGCCGACGAGCCCCCACAGGACCGCCGACTTGGTCCGCGGCCCGATTCCCATCTTTCCAGCCGGGTAGCCGCTCACGCGACGCTCACCGGGTTCACTCGAGATCGGCGACGGCTTCGATCTCGATCCCGACGCCCTTCGGGAGGGCGGCGACCTCGACGGCGCTTCTGGCCGGCGGCTCGTCGTCGAAGTAGTCGGCGTAGGCCTCGTTCATCGCGTCGAAGTCGTCGATGTCCTCGAGGAAGACGGTTACTTTGAGGACGTCCTCGTAGCCGCCGCCGGCCTCGTCGAGGACGGCATCGAGGTTGTACAGCGCCTGTTCGGTCTGGGCCGCGATGGGCTCGTCGTCGAGCAGTTCGCCGTCGGCAGTCATGGGGATCTGGCCGGCGGTAAACAGCAGCGAGCCGTTGCTGGTCGCCTGACTGTAGGCACCCACGGCAGCGGGCGCGTCGTCGGTCTCGATGATTCGTTTCATGTCCAACACCTCGGACCGAGACGGCTTAAAAGCGGGCGAAATCCCCGGCCGATCGCAGCCGGGGAGGTGCCGTCCACAGACATCGACTCCCGGCGATCACTTGGTCGGAATTTAATTCCATGTTTCTCACATTTTTCCCATATCTACACACCACCTCGAGTATCGTATGAACACTCAACACGGTCTACGGAGTCGATCCCGGGCTCTTCGCCGTTCCCCACAACGCATCCACGACTACCGTTGACACACCCTTTCCCTACTCCTTGTGTCTAAAGGTGAAGAGATACGTCGTTATCATCACCATAATACCCAGAGAAATGCCACCAGGAATCGGTGGCGGTGGCTCTACCATTAGCAACGTCGCGAGTACGGAATACCCGAGAGCGGATAAAACGCCGGCAAGAACGGCAGATTCACTACGGGATAGATTGTCCGCCCAATCGTCAATATGATCGTATATTTGTCTCATGCCCCATAGTCACTACTCGAGTATATCTGAAATAAATTTTCGAACGTCCAGTTGAGTCAGTTTGAGGAGCGAGTAGGTCTCAAGTTTTGGCGATGTTCGCAGACCCGCTCAACGACTGCCACGCGGTAGAAGTTGATGGACACGCGTCGCTATCGTTATCGAGCGGAGTATACCAGGCACTCACGCTCTCGTCGCCAGTGGGTCGGTGATTACGGCTCGCAACGGGGTCGTTGGAGAACAGTCGCACTTCGTCCGTCGTCGCGCAGTTCGAGCCGTTCACCGGTATCGGTTTCTCGGGACCGATCGGCAGACTGTCGACCCCCGAAACGTCCCCGCCGGGCTACCGGGCTAGACCGGAACACGACGACCGGTCCCGCACCCATCAGAACGTCGATCGTGATCGGGCGACGGATCGCTCGAGGCCGTTCCTCCCGATCAGGCCAGCACGTCGACTTCGTAGCCCGCGTCCCGCAGCGCCGACAGGAACGCGTCGACGTGGTCGGGACCGCGCATCTCGAGTTCGATCTCGACTTCCGTGTCGCTCATCTCGACCTCGCGGGAGGTCCGGTCGTGGTGGATCGCATAGATGTTCGCCCGGTGGGCGGTGAAGACGTCGAGGAGGTCCTCGAGCGCGCCGGGGCGGTCTTTGAGTACGGTCCGAATCTTCAGGTAGCGGCCGGTCTCGACGAGGCCGCGGACGATAACGTTGGTCAGGGTATTGAGGTCGATGTTGCCCCCACAGAGCGCGGGGACGATGACCTCGTCCTCGTCGTAGTCGAACTTCTCGAACAACACCGCGGCGAGCGCCACCGCGCCCGCGCCCTCGACCACCGTCTTCGAGCGCTCGAGCAGGTAGACCAGGGCGACGGCGATCTCGGGGTCGGAGACGGTGACGACCTCGTCGACGTACTCCTGAATGTGGGGGAAGGTCTGCTCACCGACGCTGCGGGTCGCGATCCCATCGGCGATGGTATCGACGCCGTCGAGGGAGACCCGCTCGCCCTTCTCGAGGGATTTCGCGGCGCTGGAGGCCCCATCGGCCTGGACGCCGATCACGCGGGCCTCGGGCTGTTGCTCCTTGATCGCGGTCGCGATCCCGCTGATGAGCCCGCCGCCGCCGATCGGAACGACGACGGTTTCGACGTCGGGACAGTCGTCGATGATCTCGAGGCCGATGGTGCCCTGACCGGCCATGACGTCCTCGTCGTCGAAGGCGTGGACGTAGGTGCGGCTTTCCTCGCGTTCGATTTCGTGGGCGCGTTCGGCGGCCTCGTTGTAGTCCTGGCCCGCGAGGACGACCTCCGCGCCGTAGTTCTTGGTCGCTTTGACCTTCGAGATCGGCGCGTGTTCGGGCATGACGATCTTCGAGTCGACGCCGGACCTGGTGGCCGCCAGTGCGACGCCCTGCGCGTGATTGCCCGCACTGGCGGTGACGACGCCCGCGTCCTTCTGGGACTCGGAGAGGGTCGCGATCCGGTTGGTCGCCCCGCGGATCTTGAACGAGCCGGTCCGCTGGAAGTTCTCCAGTTTCAGCCGGACGTCTGCTCCGGTCATCGACGAATATGTGTGTGAGTGTTCGAGCGGCGTGTGCCGGGAGGTTTCCCGGACCCGCTCGCGTGCCTCGAGAACATCCGAGAGTTCGAGCATACCCCCGACTACGGGACGTGGAGTGTAAGGATTTTTGTCAGGGAACGGGGAGCCCGTGGGGCCCGCCCACCCCCAACAGGATGTGTTGCCAGTCGGGCAACACGACAGGGAATACAGGGAATGCACGGCGTGTGACGTGCGACTGGAGAAGGGGACCGTGACCATATAAATCTCATGCACCCGCAGTGAAAGTGAAACCACACGAGGGCGGCGGGTTAATCACCGCGTCAGACGGAAGGACGACGGGTGTCATTCGCGGTTCCGAACGACGACATCGGCCCGCGAAACGAACCGGCGAACGCGGTCGCTGAACGGGCCGTCCCCGGGCCAAGTTGCATCGACCGCGAGTCGTGCCGGGTCGCCGACGTACACCCACGACCGCTCGGTCGTCGCGTCGGCGGCGGTCACCCGATCCGACGCGACACTCGAGCCGTCCCGCCGATCACCGTCGGCGTCAACGGACGGGACTGCGACCCGGACGTAGAGCCCGCTCTCGACGCCCTCGTAGCGGTCGAGGGACGCGAGGGCCGCGTCGCCGACCGCGAGCAACCGACCGTCGACGCTGCCGCCGGGAACGAGCGTCGGATACCGGCCGTCGACCCGCTGAAGCCCCTCGAGCGTCGCGTGGCCGACGAACAGCCGGGCTGCCGCCGCGGGCGTCGTCTCGAGGACGGATGCCACCCGTTCGGGGTCGGTCAGCGTCCCGTAGACGAAGACCGTCACGGGCCGCGATTCGGCCTCGAAGGACTTGCACGTACCGCCTGGGACCGGGATGATCGTCTCGCGGGACGTTCACCTCAAATTACACAAAGCACTTATACAACTGATCGGACCGTTCGGGCATGAACCGCGAGTCCCTCCTCGCCGTCGCGACGCTCGTGGTCGTCCTCGGGGCGCTCACGACGCTCGCTCTCGCCGGCGCGGTGTCCGATCCAGCCGCGTCCGAGACAGCCAGCGACGTCGAACCCGCCGGCCACGTCTCGCTGACGGAGCTGACGATCAGCGCCGACAGCGTCACCGGCGGCACGGCGACGCTGGCGGTCGATACGTATCTCGACCACCGCGGCGGTCCAGTCGAAAACGTCACCGTCGTCCACCGAGCGATCGATACGGAGAGCGGCCTCGTCGAGGCGACGACCGAACGCGAGGTCGGCCGGCTCGAGGAGGAGTCCGAACACGTCGTCTCGAGTTCGGTCGCTGTCCCCCGGGAGAGCGGCTACGAGATCGAGACACTGGTCTACCGGGGTGGCAACCGGACCGAGTCGACGAGCCACACCGTCGAGGGCGTCGGCTCGCTGACTCCGGCCTACGCCGACACCGACGTCGAGTTCCACCGGTTCGGCGGCGGGTCGGGCGGAAGCCTCGCGGACGTACCCGCGATCGGCTATTCGATCGAGTCGACCACCGACGAGCGGGCGACGCTCGCCGTCAATAGCTACCTCACCAACACCGGCGACGACCCCGAATCCGATCTCGAACTCGAGGTCGTCGCCCGGCAGTCGGGGTCGAACGTCGTCGCCGACGCGGCGACCGTCGACCTGTCGACGATCGAGCCAGGAAAGACCGCGTCGCCGACCGCCGAACTCACCGTCCCGGCCGAATACGACTACTACCTCGACGCGGTGCTGTGGCGGGACGGCACGATCGTCGGCACGGACCGCTCGGTCGCCAACCTCGGCCCGGGATCGCTGTCGGTCAACGAGACGGCGACGGACAGCGGGCTCGAGGTGAGCGACTTCGCGGGCGGTCCGACCGGCGCTGACGACGGCAGTGACGGGTACGGCGCGGACGACGACGACGGCGAGGACGGCGAAGACGGAAGCGGCGACGGCACGCCCGGCTTCGGGATCGCCGTCACCGCGGTCACCGTCCTCGCGACGATCGCCCTCGCACGGAGGTTCCAATGACCGAGACACCGACCGACGCCGAAACGACGCTCGAGGCACCGCCGGACGACCAGTATCACGATGAGACGGACGATTCGCCGCCGACCGCCGAGTCGGACGACGGGCTCGATCCGCGTTCGGCGGCGATCCGGCGATACCTCGTCTGGGGCGGGCTCGCCGTCTGTTCGGTGGTCGCGGTCGTCGCGCTCGTCCGGTTCTACGGCAGCGTGACCGACGCCATCGACCTTTGGGTCGATCCCAAGTACCAGCCGCTCGTCCACGCCGCGTTCAACCTCACCGTCCTGCTGACCTCGCTGATCGGGGTCTCCGTGCTGGTCCGAGAACTGAGCGATCGGTACTGAATCCGACGAAAACGTTCGCGCGCGATCGAACCCGAACCGAAACGACTCGCGGCCGTTACCGTTCCTCGAGCGGGACGAACGCCTGATCCTGCGGGCCGGTGTAGCGGGCGCGCGGTCGGATGAGGCGGTTTTCCGCCTGGTACTCGAGGACGTGGGCGATCCAGCCGCCGACGCGGCTCATCGCGAAGATGGGGGTGTACATGTCGATCGGGATGCCGAGCTGGTAGTAGACCGAGCCGGAGTAGAAGTCGACGTTCGGGGCGATCCCCTTCTCGACGAGGCCCTTCTCCTCGGTGAGGAACTGCTCGATCGTCGTGGTGTAGTTGTACCACTTGTCCTCACCGGTCTCGGCGAGTTCCTTGCTGCGTTCCTGGAGGATCTTCGCGCGGGGGTCCTTGACGTTGTAGACGCGGTGGCCGAAGCCGGGAATGCGCCGGCCTTCGGCGGTCGCCTGCTCGACCCACTCGCGGTGGTCGAGGTCGCTCTCGTCGATCTCGATGAGGACCTCCATGACGTCCTGGTTCGCGCCGCCGTGAAGCGGCCCCGAGAGGGCGCTGATGCCGCCAGTGACGGCGCTGTAGATGTCAGCCATCGTCGAGCCGATGACCATCGAGGTAAACGTCGAAGCGTTGAGCCCGTGATCGGCGTGGAGGATCAGCGCCTGATCGAAGGTTTCGGCGGCGATGTCGTCCGGCTCCTCGCCGGTCAGCATGTAGAGGAAGTTCGCGGCGAGCCCCAGGTCCGGATCGGGGTCGACCGGTTCCTCGCCCTGACGGTAGCGTTCGAACGCCGCCAGCGCGGTCGGGATCTTGGCCGTGATGCGACGACCCTTCCGAAGCGTCGCGTCGAGATCCTCGGGATCGGCGTCGTCCTCGGGTTCGTAGGCCGAAAACATCGAGACGGCGGTCCGCAGCGCGGCCATCGGCCGCTCGCCGGCCGCGGCCAGCCGCTCCATCGTGTCGAGGACGTCGTCGTCGACCTCGCGTTCCTCGAGCAGGGCCTCGATAAACGGCTCGAGTTCGTCCTCGGTCGGGAGATGACCGTTCCAGAGCAGATAGAGGACCTCCTCGTAGCTCGCGCCGCGAGCTAGATCCTCGATGGTGTAGCCGCGATAGATCAACCGGCCCGCATCACCGTCGATCGAGCTGAGCTCCGATTCGGCAACCAACACGCCCTCGAGCCCTTTCTTGAGGTCGTCAGACATACTCAGGGATTTCGGACGCCAATGGAAAAGTATTATCGTTTAGTCGGTGCCGGCACTCGACACGTCGGATGTCCGCATTTTGCCGGTATCACGAACACGTCCGGGTGGCGTTTTCGACATCGAACGAACAGACAGTCAGTCGAATGCCCCACCGATTACTATAATTGTCTTTCGTGGGGTTCGCTCGAGCGCCCGGATCGAGTCACCGCCGGCCCCGTCGGGGTCGGCGATACACGCAATCGATTCAGCAGGGGACACCGTCGCCGCCACGTTTTTCGAACCCCTCTGCAAAGGGTACCGCGGATGGAGCGATCGGACTGGCGGACCGTCCTGTTGGTCACGACGTGGCAGATCTCGGCGAGTATCTGTTACTATACGATCTTCGCGGCGACGCCGTTCTTCCGGACCGCCTTCGGCCTCTCCCGGTTTTCGGTCGGGGTCGTCGTCACGGCACTCACCTTCGGCTACGCCGTCTTCCTGTTGCCCCTCGGTGCCCTGACCGACCGGTTCGGTGAGCGGACGACGCTGACGCTTGGCCTGCTCGGACTCGCGACGGGGACGCTGCTGGTCGCGGGTGCGCCCACCTACGCACTGTTGCTCGCGGCGGTGTTCGTTCTCGGGTCGCTGTATGGCACCGCGATCCCGGGGACGAACAAGGCCGTCTTCGACAACATCGATCCCGGTCGACGGAACCTCGCGATGGGGATCAAACAGGTCGGCGTCACCGGTGGCAGCGGCATCAGCGCCCTGCTGGTCACCGGGCTCGCGGGCGCGCTGTTCTGGCAGGCTGGCTTTCTCGTCGCCGCCGCCGTTGGACTGCTCGTCGCCGTCGCCTTCTATCGGCTTTATGCGAGCGACGGCGAGGGGGACGAGCCCGGCTATCCGGACTTCCGCAAACTGCTCTCGAATCGGGCGTACCGCTCGTTGATCGTTGCTGGGCTCTTTCTCGGAGCGGCCCTGTTCACGACGACGGGCTACACCGTTCTCTACGTCGAGGAGTCCGTCGGCGCGTCCGTCGCGTTCGGCGGGGTCGTCCTCGCACTCGTCCAGTTGTTCGGCAGTGTGGGTCGCGTGTTGACCGGGTGGCTGAGCGACGCCCTCCCCGGGGAGCCCCGGATCAGGATCGGCTCGCTGCTGATCGCCCAATCGATCGGCAGTGCCGTCATGTTCGTCGTCGTCGCGTCGACGACGAGCGAACGCGGCGCCGCGATCGCTTTCTCGGTTCTCGGTTTTTTCGTCCTCGGCTACACCGGCGTCTACTACTCCGTCATGGCGACGCTCGTCCGCGCCGACGAGATGGGCGGTGCGACCGCCGGCGGCCAACTCGCGTTGACGAGCGGCGCACTCGTCGCCCCGCCCGCGTTCGGCTATCTGGCCGATACGGTGGGCTACCGCACGTCGTGGCTGTTTTTGGCCGCCGTCGTCACGATCGCGGCCGGATTCCTCGTCCAGGTCGTTCGGACGGAGCCAACCGTGACGAACCCCGCTGCGGCCGGCGAGTCGGACTAGGAATCGAGTTCTTCGACCAGTTCGACCACGTAACCGTCCGGGTCCTCGAGGAAGGCAACGCGGACGCCGATGTCGTCCATCGTCATCGGTTCCTCGTGGATCGGGGGATCGACCCGTTCGACGAGTCGATCGAAGACCTCGTCGACGCTGTCGACGCCGACCGCGACGTGGGCCATCGTCCCGGAATCGATCTCCGGGCTGCCCTCGGGATCGTACTTGAACTGGAACTCCGCGTTCTCGCCGCCGATGTAGACGTTCTCGACCCCATCGTCGGTCGTGAACGACCAGTTCTCCTCGAGTCCGAGGGCGTCGACGTAGAACGCCCAGGTGCGTTCGAGATCCGAGACCCACAGCGCCGTGTGAATGACGTCCATGTGGTCCGGGAGGACGCCGCCGGCCAAAGGGTTACTGGCAGGCGCCGGGACTGCCGGTTCTCGGAGGGAACCGACCGTGTCGCCTGCCGGACGGCGGGGCGTCGCCGTCACGCGGTGGGAACCGCCAGTACACCTTTGACGGCATGGCCCTCACGATCGGGTATGTACCACGTTCTCGTCCCGGTCGACACCGACGAACAGCGCGCAACCGCACAGCTCGAGACGCTACGCTCGCTCCCGGCCGATCCCGACGACCTGTCGGTGACGGTCCTGCACGTCCTCGAGGAGATCGACACGATCGCCGACGAAGGTGGAACGACGTTCATCGACGATCTCAACGAGTCGCTGCCCGAGATCCGTGACGTTCCCGACACCGTCCCGCTGATCGAGGAACGGCTCGCGGACGACGGCATCGACGTCGAGCGGATGGAAATGGTCGGCGACCCGGCCGACGGTATCGGACAGGTCGCGGCGGAGATCGACGCCGATGCGATCCTGCTGGGCGTTCGGAAACGGTCGCCGGTCGGCAAAGCGATCTTCGGCAGCGTCAGTCAGCGGGTCATCATCGACGCCGACCGACCGGTCATCATCGCCGAATAAGGAAAACGGGATTCGGTCCGAAACGATGCCAGCAGCTACGTTTCTTCCTCGAGGATCGCGTCCATCAGCTTCGTCTGGGCCGCCGCCAGATGCTCGGTGAAGGTCGATCGGGCGACGCCCAACTCCTCGGCGACGTCGGTCGCGTTCGCACCCTTCGGGTAGTCGAAATAGCCCATCTCGTGGGCTGTCTCGACGATCTCCTGTTGTCTGTCCGTGAGTATCTCGCGGTCGACGACGACCGGATCCGCCGAGATCTCCTCGTGGTCCTGTGTCAGTTCCTCGACGAGGACGCCGTCGAACAGCTCCCGCAGGCGATCGACGATGTCGGCGATCTCGGCCAGTTCGAGGGTCCGAAAGGACAACAGCAGGGAGCCATCCTGGGCCCGGACCGAGGAGACCGGGGTCCCGGTTCCCTCGACGACCTCGCAGACGCAGTCAGCGGCGGCGTCGCGCTCGAACCGGTAGATGGCCTCCCGTTCGTTCGACTGGACCGGCGTCAGCTCGACGCCGGCGTCCCCGCTCTCGTCGATCGAGGCGTCGGCGGCGACGCCGAACTCCTCGACGACGGTCCCGTCGGCGGTGGCCCGTGAGGAGCGAGCGATCGAGTCGATCTGCTCGTTGGCCGCCGCCGAGACAGTAGCGACCGGACAGTCCGCCGGTTCGTTGACGACGACCGTTGCACGAAAGCCCGTCATACTACCCCATACGGGACGGCGGGGGATAACCCGGCCGAGAATTCCCGCCGGATGAAAACACTTCGAGCGGCCCCAACGCGTCGCTCGAGCCCGCGGCCGGCCGTCAGCCGGTCAACACCACTCTTCGTACTGGTGGACACGAGCCGGGTTCAGCGGTTCGGGCTCGCGGTCGGTTCCGTCGTAGCTCTCGCGGTGGTGTTCGTAGGTAATGCCGATCCCGGCCTCGGGGTCGTACTCCCGCGGGAGGATCGACTCGGCACGACGGCGGTTCCAGTCGGCCAGTTTCTCGAGCGTCGCCGGCCGGTCGATCGCGGCCGTCTCGAGGGCGGGGGCCGCCGTCTCCCAGGCCGACTCGCCGGTTTCGGTCCGGACGACGACGGTCGTCTCGCCGTCCGAGCTGCCGACGTTGCCGACGCTGATGTCGGCCGCGCCACCGACGAAGTCCGCACACTCGTCACAGCCGCGCAGCCCGGCCGCGTCGAACGCGTCGACGTCGGTCTCGAGCAGCGTCTCGCCGGCCGCGTCGGTCGCGCGGAGTTCCCCATCGCTGATGTCGAGGGTATCGACGGCGGCGGGGTCGACGTCGAAGGTCTCGAGTCGCGACACCAACCGGCTGTGTTCGAAGCTGCGGGTACACATCAGCGCGACGGTCAGCGCGATCGGGTCGGCGGGCTCGTGGTCGTAGCGATCGAGCGCGGTCGCCCCCTGGATCATACAGGGGGTGCCGACGAACGCGAGGGCGGGATCATCGGTCTCGCGGGTCGTTTCACTCCCCGCTCGACTGTCCGAGGCGCCGTGCGCCTCGCTCCCCAGATCGGCGTCGGCGAGCAGTTCGTCGAGTTGTCCCAGTCCCATCGTCTGGTTGTAGATACTACCGCCCGCCGCGAGCAGTTCCTCGCGGGAGGTCGCCAACACGGCCTCGCCGCGCAGCGGTTCGTCTTCCTGTTCGCGGGCGACGACCGCGCCGTCGATCTCGCCGGCCTCGAGCAGCGCTGCGAGCAGCGCCGTCACGACGCCGCCATCCTGACCCGCGTTGGCGGCCTCGTCGGTCGCCCGCGCGGCGTAGGTACCCGGCTCCGCGAGGCCGCGTTCTTCCTGGGTCAGCTCGAGGTGGCGCTCGTAGCGCAGGCCGCTGCGGGGACAGAAGTCCCAGCAGCGCGAGCAGCCGGTACACATCTTGACCAGCGTCGGTCTGCCCTCGTCCTCGTCGATGCCGATGGAGTCGGAGGGACAGGCCGCGACACAGGAGGCACACTGGATACAGCGGTCGGCCTCGATGACGGCCTCGTCTAAGTCGCGGAACCAGATCTTGCCGGGGGCCTCGGCGACGTCGCGGTCCTGTTCGCGCGGGTCCTCGCCGATGCCCTTGACCCCCGCCTGCGGAACGCCGGGACGGGGCCCGTCGGTCGCGGCGGGATCGGTACCCGACATCTAGCTCACCTCCGTCCCGATGGCGGGCGAGTCACGCGCCGGCCGTTCGGTGACGATTTCGCGCAGTTCCGCGTTCGAGGTCCGGTCGGCCCACTCGGTGAAGGACTCCTCGGGCTCGCTGTCGGCATCGTAGGCACACATTGTGGCCTTGACGACGTCGGGCACGTCGTCGATGGGGATCTTCCCGACGAGCCAGTCGATGAACTCGTCGTTCCCGAGGTCGCCGCCCAGTCCGAGGTCGGCCGCCCGCCCGGACTCGTAGTCGTCGCGGTAGACCTCGCCGCGCAGCCCGAAATCGCCCAGCTGGGGCTGGGCACAGGAGGCCGAACAGCCCGACATGTGGATCCGGATCGCCTCGTGGTCGTCGGCGATTCCGACCTGCTCGGCCCAGTCGTCCAGTTCGCGGGCCCACCTGATCGCCCTGTTTTTCGTCTCGATGATCCCGTAGTTACAGAACTCCCGGCCCGTACAGGTGACGATTCCGCGCGTGAACGGCCCCGGATCGGGGCTGTATCGCTCGAGCAGGGGGTCCTCGAGCAATGCCTCGAGGTCGTCGTCGGTCAGGTGCGGGACAAGGACGTTCTGGTTGGGCGTCAGGCGGACCTCGCCGTCGCCCAGTTCGTCCGCCAGTTCTGCCAACTCCGCGAACTCGTCGCCGCCCATCCGGCCCGTCGGGACGTTCAGCCCAACGTAGGAGCGGCCGTCCGCCTCCTCGTGGACACCGACGTGGTCCCCGCGGTAGTCCATCGTCAGGACCTCGTCGGGCTCGACGAACTCGAAGTCCGCGTAGGACTCGAGTTCCTCGCGGAACCGCTCGGGGCCGAACTCGGCGACGAGAAAGCGCAGCCGGTTGACCGCGGTGTCGAGGTAGCTGCCGTGGTCCATGAAGAGGTCGGCCATCGCGGCCACGAGGTCGTCGACCTGGTCGGGTTCGACGAAGAGGTCGATGTCGCTGGCGACGCGGGGGCCGTCCGAGAGGCCGCCGCCGACCCGCGCGACGAACCCGTCTTTTCCGTCCTTCCGGGCGGGCGTCAGCCCGAGATCCTGGATGCCCGACCGGGCGCAGTCCTCGTGACAGCCCGTGACGCTGACCTTGAACTTCCGGGGGAGGTTGGCGTAGTGGTGGTCCCCGAGGAACCGCTGGCTCACCCGCTCGACGACGGGTTCGATGTCGACAGTCTCGTCGGGGTCGAGCCCGGCCGCGGGACAGCCGACGACGTTCCGGACCGAGTTGCCACAGGCCTGCATCGTCGAGAGCCCGACCGCGTCGTAGCGGTCCCAGATCTCGGCGACGTCCTCGATCTCGATCCAGTGCATCTGGACGTCCTGCCGGGTCGTGGCGTCGAGATAGCCGTCGCCGAAGACGGGGTTCTGGTCGGGGCCGCCGTACTCCGCGGGGGCCCGGGCGAACTCGTCGGCGACCTCGCCGATCGTGCGGGCCTGCTCAACGGTGAGTCGGCCGCCCGGAGCGCGGGTCCGCAGCATGAAGTAGCCCCGCTGTTTCTGGTGGTAGAGCCCGATGAGCTTCAGCCGGCCGAGGACGTCCTCGCCCAGTTCGTCGACCATCGCCTCGAAGCCGCCGTTGTCGGCGTAGTGACGGACCTGTTCCTGTAGCTCGACGGGGTCCCACTCGGGCGCCTCGGCGCGCACCCAGTCGGTGAGACTCCCCTCGTAGAAGGCCACGTCCTCGTAGCCCAGGTGTCGGAGGACGACGAACGTGTGACTGAGCCGCCGGGCCGTGTTACAGTACAGCAGGATCCGCTCGTCCGGTTCGATCCCCCGCTCCGCGAGCAGGGCCTCGAGGTCGTCCTCGGACTTGAGCCGGCCGTCCTCGAGCAGGTCTTCCCAATCGAGGTGGACGGCTCCCGGAATGCGGGACTGCTCGTACTCGGCGGCGGTCCGGGTGTCGACGAGGACGGCGTCGCCCTCGACGGCCGCCTCGACCGCGTCCCGGTCGACCAGCGGCGCGTCCTCGCACAGCGCGGCCTCGTAGTCGGTCGGCTCGCGGTCGGGGACGTCCGTGGTCAGCGAGCGGTCGTCGCCGTCGCGCCAGGCCTCGAGGCCGCCGTCTAACAGGTAAAGACTCCCCTCGTGACCGTAGACCAGTGCGGTCACCAGAAAGCGGGCCGCGAGCGCGGGGTCGCCACCGTACGCGACGAGCGTGTCGTCGGGGTCGATGCCGGCCTCGGCGAGCAGGTCAGCGAAGTCGTCGGCCGCCGGCAACTTCCCGGCCGCGACGCTACTGGGGTCGCGGAACCGATCGCCCGGGACACTGACTGCGCCGGGGAGATGCCCCAACTCCTCGTAGTCGCGCCGATCCCGGACGTCGACGGCGACGACCGAGTCCGACTCCCGGTGGGCCTCGAGCCACGACGGCGAGACGACCGCGGGGCCGAAGCTCACTCACGATCACCCGCGCGGTCGCGATCGGTGCGGCCGCGGCGACCGGACCGGGCCGATCGACCGCTCGCCGACCGTTCCTGTCGAACGTTCGATACTGTCGTACTCATGGTGTACCCGTCGGTTGTAGCCGACTCCCCTTTCAGCTACGCGTCCGGGTAAACAGTACCGTCGCTCCGGAACCACGGCAGCGGGCCGTCGCCACTCCTGACAGAACTGTCACCCTTCGTATGTCCTGATTTTATTCGCCCCGTCGGATGGATCTCGCGACTCGGGAGCCCTCCCGCTCGAGTGGCCATCGGACGGCTCCGTCGCCGGAATCGGCAGAAATGTCCGCCTCTGTCGGACGGATCGCCGGGCTGGACCGACCAATCGCCGGTCGCGACATCGACGCGTCCGTTCGGTCGATCGGCGGTTCGCCACGGGTAACACAGCGAGAGTCGGAACTCGAGCCGAACCGAAAGACGGTGCCGAAAAGCAGCGAGACGATACCGACCACGAAGGGGTGTTCGACGATTCGTCACGGGCGCGGTGGGGCTCGTCCCTCAGAGCTTCTGGCCGAGCTTCTCGCGGCTGATCCGGACGCCCGTCGGGGTGATGATCATCTGATCGTCGCCCTTTCGGACGATGTCGCCGTCGACCTCCTGGGCCACCTGCCGCAGTTCGTCGATGACGTGTTCGACCGTGCTGTCCTCGGTCCGGAGCCGCGTGATGTCCGCGATGACGATGTCGCCGTCGTAGACGGCGTCTTTGATGTCGATCGCGTCGGCCTGACTGCCGACCTCCGCGATGTGTACCTGCATCGTCGCCTCGGCCGACCCCGCGTCGACGTCCTCGAGGTTCAGTTCGGCGTAGTCCTCGACGGTGCGGGACTGGTTCCCGCCGAGAATTTTGCTCATCAATCCCATAGGTGTGTGCGTCCGTCGCTGTCTGTATAGTTCTTACGTCAGACACGGTCGTCACAGCCGGACCGTCGTCGGTCGATTACGGTCGTTCAGTCGGGACAGTCGAACGGTTCGATCGGTTCGTCCCGGCGGCCAGTGGGGTGGACGGTCGGACCGGCGAGCGGTCCGATTGGGCCGTCCGTGGGTTTTTAATTCCTTCACCGTAGCGATTCAAACGATGACGTTTAGCATCTGCGTCCACGAACCGTACGAAACCGAATCCGGGGAGCGCCACCACCGGTTCGGCGTTGCGGTCACGACGCGACTCCCGGGTGTCGGGACGCTCTGTCCCTTCGTCAGCGAACACGGTGCCGTCGCGACCCAGAGTCTGGTCAACGTCGAACTCGGCGAGCGCGGGATCGCCTACATCGACGACGGGTTGGCGGTCGACGACGTCCTCGAGGCCCTGCTCAACGCCGACGAGGGTGCGCCCCAGCGCCAGCTCCACGGGGTCGATCGGGAGACGACGTTTACCTTCTCCGGCGAGGAGTGTGGCGACTGGTACGGCCACCGCGAGGGCGAGACCTACACCGTCGCCGGCAACCTGTTGACTGGTCCCGCGGTCCTCGAGGCGGCCGCGGAGGCTTACGAGGCGACCGCCGTTCGCGACGAACCGGACCCCTCGACCGGTCCGGACGCCGTCACCACGGACGTCGACACCGACCCGCTCGCGAAGCGATTGATCGATGCGCTCGCCGCTGGCGACCTCGAGGGCGGAGACAAACGCGAGGAGTTGTCGGTCCAGAGCGCGGCGGTCGTCGTCGAGACGACCGAGTCACACCCGGTGGAGCCGCCGTACAACGACCTGCGGATCGACGCGACCGAGACACCGATCGCGGACCTGCGGGAGACCTACGACCTCGCGGTCCGGGGCTACCGGGACACCCTCGCCCGGTACGAGGGCGCCTACGAGGCCGACGACCTCGCGGAAAGCGGCGAGTGAGCGCCGGCCGAGCGGCGAACGGTGGGTGGCTCAGTCGCCCGCAGTGAGTCCGGACTCGGCCGACCGATCGACCCGGAGCGGCTCGTCGTCCCACTCGATCTCGAGTCGATGCCGCGAGAGGTACGGTGCCAGCGTGTGCGCGGCGAGCAGCCCGCGGTACCGGCCGTCGGCCACGACGGGGAGCTGTCTGACCCCGGCGGTTCGCATCCGTTCGGCGGCCGCGGACAGCGTCGCAGTCGGGCCGATCGTCGTCACCGGGTTCGACATGAACTCCCGAACGGCCGGCCGGTCGTCCGTCTCGGCGACCAGTGCGACGATATCCGACCCGGTGACGATACCAACGAGCGAGCCGTCCTCGAGAACCGGGAGCGCGGACACGCCCGGACGGCGGAGTCGCCGCGCCGCTTCGGATACCGGGGTCGTCGGTGCGATCGGCGGGGGTGATCGGAGGGCGACCGTTTCGACCGTCGTCCGGATCATGGGACATGAGACCGCACGACAGTACATAGGTCCTGTGGACATACGTCTTCTAGATCCTAGTATTGCTAGCACTATCACCCACTAACCGAGGAATTTGAACGGATTCGTAGCAGAGTTTTGGGCGACAAGGAAACGCGCGCTCTCGCCGCCGCATGACCCGACCGACTCACCCGGTGAACTCGTAGAGGTCGTCGCCGACGTGGTGCAGCGAGTCGACGACCTTCCCCTCGTTGCCGGCCATCTCCGATCCGTCGACGCGGGCGCGGCCGACGGCCAGGACCTTGCCGTGGGACTCCTCGGCGATGACGACCAGATCGTCCGGCGAGATGTCGTCGGTGGCCTCGGTGATTCCGGGCCGCATCACGTCGGCCCCGTCGCTGACGAACGAGACCGCGCCGGCGTCGACCGTGACGAGTCGCTTGTCGGGATCGTAGGCGTTAGCGCCCCGGACCGTCAGGAACGGTTCCTCGTCGAAGTACGCGACCTGTGGCTCGCCATCGATGAGGACGACCTCCCAGTCGGTGTCCTCGAACTCGACGCGCTCGTAGGCGTCGCCCTCGGGGGAGACGCCCAGCTGTGCCTCGAGCGTGTCCTCGAGGGCCGAGACCGCGTCGCTGCGGAGGTGGTGTCGGGATTTGACCTGCATGTCCGGGCCAACGAGCGGTCCGGAAATAAAAGGCCCGTTCCGGGCCCTCGAGCCGCCGGGCGACGCCGCGGGGCGTACCAATTGCTAAGTGGGTCCACCCCGTCGGACCGCGTATGTGGCCCGCTCGGTCGGGAACCGAGACCGTCACCTGTCTCGCCTGTGGCACCGAGTGTCCGCGCGACGAGGCCCGCGAGTACGACAAACACGGGGATCGCTGGGACCGCGCGGACAAGACCTTCGAACACCTCTGTAAGTCCTGTCACCGCGAGCTGTGTCATCACCCGCGGGACGACCTCGAGGACCTGCTGGTCGAGATCGAGGCCGGGCGGCGGGACCGGGCGGGCTTTCTCGCGAGCTACCTGACGGCGGTCGAGGAGCGATACGGGCCGCTCGAGGAGGAGTCGTAAGCGGCGTCGCAGTCGGAACGGCGCTACCCCGTGTCGATGGCGTCCGTCACGAGCGTCGCTTCCGCTTTCCGCAGTAGTTCGCCGGCCGTACTGCCGGCACAGTCCAGTTCGTCGGCGACGTCCGCGACCGAGCCCGACCGCGGAACGTCGTAGTAGCCAACGGCGACGGCGGCCTCGAGCGCGGTCCGCTGGCGGTCGGTCAGCGCGGCCGCCGCCGGCCGACGGTCGAATTCGCGGACGCGTTCGATCGTCCCCTCGCCCAGCTCGGTCAGCGCGTCGTAGAAATCGGTCAGCGCGTCGGCTCGTCCGACGGCCTCGAACGCCACCGCACCGGTGTCGCGAAACGTGACCGGCGGCAGGAACACGACCCGCGCGTCCTCGACGAGCGTGAGGATCGCCGCCTCGAACTCGTAGGTCGTCTGGTGGACGAAGGCGTACGTCCCGTCGTCGCGCTCGACGAACTCGGTCGCGGTGACGCTCTCGACGGCGGCCAGCAGGTCGGCGGTCGCGGCGGGCCCGCCGTCACACCACAGCAGCGTCGTCACGGTCCCCATCGGCCCCCACATCAGGAGTTCCACCCGCGACACACCGTCCGTCGCCACGAGTCGCCGGTGGAGCGGGTGTGCGACCCCGTCCGGAAACGTCACGCTGAACGAAACCCGTCTCATCGTCGGCCGATGTCGCCGAGAATTATTAAAAGACCGCATGGATCCGGGAGAAGTCACTCCCGGATCGGGCGACAACGCTCGACCGATGACACAGTCGCGATCGGATGCCTCGGTCGAAGACGACGGCCACGGGGCGGATCCACCGACGATCGTTACAGAGGCCGACGGGAGGCAGGTCGCGTACGCCGACTACGGCGACCCGGGCGGGACGCCAGTCGTCGTCCTCCATGGTACACCCGGCTCGCGCCGCTTCGGTGCCCTGTTCGACGACCAGGCGCGGGAAAACGGTGTTCGGCTCCTCGTCCCGGACCGGCCGGGGTACGGACGCTCGTCGCCCGTTCCCGACCGCGACGTCGCCGACACCGGCGCGACCGTGGCCGCGGTCCTCGAGGCTGAAGGCATCTCTCGGGCAGGAATCGTCGCGTTCTCCGGCGGCGGACCCCACGCACTCGCGGTCGCAGCGACGCGGGGAGATCGCGTGACGGAGATCGATATCGTCTCGGGCGCGCCGCCGCCGTCGCTCGCGGCCGATCTCCCCGCCGTTCAGCGCCTGCTCGGCTCGCTCGCACGGCGGACCCCTCGCATACTGCGCGGGTTACTCGGCGTCCAGGCCCGACTCGTCGAACGGACGCCGCCCGCGGTCGTCCTCTCGCAGTATACGACGGCGGCCGAGCGCACCGAGATCCCGCCGGCGATGGCAGAGCGCGTTCGGCGCGACTTCCTCGAGGGTGTCGGGACACAGCGGGACGGGTTCGTCACCGAGACGCGACTGGTGGCGACGCAGTGGGAGTTCTCGCCGTCGGATATCGATCACACGGTCCGACTCTGGCACGGCGACGCCGACGCGAACGCGCCCCTTCGAGGGGCCCGCCGCCTTCGGGAGCGGTTACCCGACGGAGAGTTGACCGTCCTCGAGGACGCCGGCCATCTGACCGCCCTGTCCCGCAGTCGGTCGCGGATCGTCCGGTCCCAGCGGTAAGCGGGCGCGCTTGGCCCGACACGCCCCGCCACCCGGTCGGCGGTTCCGAGCGGGGCCGATCCCGACACGACTTTCACTCTTACGTGCGTAGCCCTCGGCATGAGTGACGACGCACAGGCCGAAGCCGGGACCGTGGAAGGGCAAGGTCCCGTCGAGGTCTCCGAGGATCTCGCGCGCCATCTCGAGAACAAGCGCGAGGACTTATTCGAGAAGTTCGAGTTGCGCGACGAGTTCCCCCCGGAAGTGTTGGAGGAGGCCGAGGCCCGGACGGAGGGCGTGACGGCCGAGATCGAGGACGAGATCGACGAGCGGAAGGATCTGCGCGATCTGACGACGTGGACCACGGACCCGATCGACGCCCAGGACTTCGACGACGCGCTCTCGATCGAGGAACGCGACGACGAGTACGTCCTCTGGGTCCACATCGCCGACGTGACCCACTACGTCAACCCGGAGACGGCCATGTGGGACGAGGCCGTCGAGCGGGGCAACACGGTCTATCTCCCCGGCTACACGGTCCACATGCTGCCGCCGGTGCTGGCCGAGACGGTCTGCTCGCTGGTTCCCAACGAGGACCGACTGGCCCACACCGTCGAGATGCACCTCGACAAGGAGAACCTGACCTACGAGAACATCGAGATCTACAAGTCGGTCATCGAGTCCGACGAGCGGCTCACCTACGCCGAGGCCGAAAGTCGACTCGAAGAGCCCGACGCCGACCTCCACGAGGAGAACGCGCTGGTCTACGATCTCGCAGAGCAGATGCACGAACAGCGCAAGGAAGACGGCTCGCTCGTCCTGAACCCGGCCCGCGACCGCGCTCACACCATCATCGAGGAGTGCATGCTGAAGGCCAACAAGGCCGTCACGCACGAACTCATGTGGAACCGCGGCGTCTCGGCCATGTACCGGGTCCACCCTCAGCCCAGCCCCGACGAGTGGTCCGAAGCGCTGCGGGAGATTCAGGACCTCGACGGCGTCTCGATCCCGGGCAGCACCTGGGACGACCCCCGAAAGGCCGTTAACGCGACGCTCGAGGACGCGCCCGAGCGCCAACTGGACAAGATCCAGTGGGCGGTGATGAAGGTCATGCCTCGAGCGCGGTACATGAACGACCCCTTCGGCGGCCACCACGCGCTGAACTTCGAGATCTATGGCCACTTCACGAGCCCGATCCGGCGGCTCAGCGACCTGATCAACCACTGGATCGTCTACCAGAACGACGTGCCGGAGAACCTCGTCGAACTCTGCGATCGGGCCAGCGACAAGCAGAAAGACGCCGAACAGTGCGAGCGCGAGTACAAGGACTTCCTGCAGGAGGTCGGCCTCGATCCNGCCAGCGACAAGCAGAAAGACGCCGAACAGTGCGAGCGCGAGTACAAGGACTTCCTGCAGGAGGTCGGCCTCGATCCGATGGCGGTCAACAACCGCGGGATCGAAGTGGTCGACGACGAGGAGGCCGAGAAGACGCTGTGAGGGAGGTCCTCCGAGACGGCAACGCCGTCTCGTGATCCCGAAAATCTCCGATTTTCGAGGACCTCGGCACAGCGAGCGGAGGGCGTAGCGAGCCGCAAGCAGGCGAGGAAGCGGAGAAGACGATCTGACCAGCTTCCGTTGTCAGAACCTCCTTTGTGAGCGATCGTGTTCGGTACTGTGCGATTGCACCAGGGAACGGGTACGTCAACGTGTGATTCGGTTGGTTGTCATGCGATGCCCCGCTCGCGCGGCAAATTTGCTGTCAAATTATCTTCCTGCGTGCCACATGTCACCACGGCCGCGCTAAGATGGACCCATTCTTCACCGAAAGCGACTCAACAGAGATGTGACACCCGTGGCCTCCGCGGCGATGACGAATCCGATCACACTTACACCTAACCCCCAGACGAGACTGGATGTCCCCGAGTTAGAAAGCGCGAGGTCTATACCACCGAAGACGAAGAACGCTGCGAGTCCCAAGTACACGACTGTGGCAACCGTCGCTAGCATCGCATCTTTCGTTGCGGAATAGACAGTAGTATAGAGTTGTTCCTGGTCGATACCAGGGGCTGCACCACCATCGGTGGCCGTTTTCTCCTCAGAGTTCATACCTATGGTAATCGCACCTGTGGCTATAAAATTTGTCCACCAACATACATGAACGACCCGTTCGGCGGCCATCACGCGCTGAACTTCGAGATCTACGGCCACTTCACCAGCCCCATCCGCCGACTCAGCGACCTGATCAACCACTGGATCGTCTACCAGAACGACGTCCCCGAGAACCTGATCGAACTCTGCGATCGGGCCAGCGACAAGCAGAAAGACGCCGAACAGTGCGAGCGCGAGTACAAGGACTTCCTGCAGGAGGTCGGCCTCNATCGGGCCAGCGACAAGCAGAAAGACGCCGAACAGTGCGAGCGCGAGTACAAGGACTTCCTGCAGGAGGTCGGCCTCGATCCGATGGCGGTCAATAACCGCGGGATCGAAGTGGTCGACGACGAGGAAGCGGAGAAGACACTGTAGCAGCCGGAAACCGTCCAGTTTTCTCCCGTTCAGTGGGGACGAGTTGCGGTGGCGCGAACGACCGGCTCAGTCGGCGTCGAACCGCCGTTCGTAGACGTGTTCCTCGAGCCCCTCGCCCAGATCCGAGGGGCGCGTTCCGACGCGGTCGAACCCCCGCGATTCGTAGAAGGCAATGCCGACGTCGTTGGCTGCAAGCACCGCCAGTCGGAGCCGGTCGGCGGTCCTCTCGAGGGCGGTTTCGAGCGCCTCGAGCAGGGCGGTGCCGACGCCCTCGCTCCAGACGGCCGGGTGGACATAGAGGCGGGCGAGAAACGCCACGGAGGTGTCCTCCGGCCACGGGACCGCGTGGGCGAACCCGTGACAGTCCGCGCCCGTCCCGGTCCCGTCCTCGCCGTCGTCGGTCGATCCTTCGGCCACGAGAAAGGCAGCATCCTCACGGTCCGTCGCCGCCGCGATCGACGACTCGAGGTCGCCGAGCGCGTACCACTCGTCGACGACGGTATCGACCCGCTGGGGGCCGAGGATGTCGTCGTAGGCGGCGTGCCAACTCTCGCGTGCGATCCCGTGGACGGCCCAGACGTCGTCGACCGTCGCCGGACGAACGGTTCGGCTCACGGCCGGAGGTAGCACAGCGGGCGATAAAAAGCGGGGCCCGACCCCCAGCCGTTCGTTACGGTCGCCGTGCCGTGACTTCGGCCCGGCAGAACAGTTACCGCCCGGCGACGGCTCGAGCGGGGGCACGGACCGCGCCCGTCTCGAGACGGCCGGACCGGAACCGGCGCCGGCCGGTTACCGCGAGATGTCCCTATCCTGCTCTTTGACGACGGCCTCGACCTCGTCGGCGGTGACCAGCGCAACGTCACCGGGGATAGTCCGCTTGAGTGCGGCCGTCGCGGCGGCGTACTCGAGGGCGGTCGGGACGTTGTCGCCGTCGAGTCGACGGGCGATGAACGCACCCGTGAAGGCGTCGCCGGTGCCGATGGGATCGACGGTGTCGGTCTCGTAGGCCGCGTGATCGTGGACGACGCTGTCGTGCCAGCCGACTGCGCCCTCTTCACCGCGGGTAACGACGACGGTCGTGAAATCGTATTGCGAGCCGAGTTTGTGTGCCAACTGTCGCGGGTCGCCCTCGAATCCGAGGACCGTCCGCGCGTCGCGGGCGGCGATCACGAGGACGTCGATGCCGGGGAACAGCTTGGTCAGTGTCTCTCGAGCCTCGTCGGGCGACCAGAGCTTGCGACGGTAGTTGAAGTCGAAGGCGGTGGTCGTCCCGCCCTTTCGGGCCGCTTTGAGCAACTTGAGCGTCGTGTCCCGCAGCGTCGAGGAGAGCGCCGGCGTGATCCCGGTCGTGAAAAAGACCCGCGCGTTCTGAATCTTGTCGACGTCGATATCGCGGACCTTCGCCGTCGAGACCGCCGTGTTCTCCCGATCGTAGATCACGTTCGTCCCGCGGGGTTTACCGGCGTGTTCGAGGTAGTAGGTTCCCTGTCGGCCCCGGTGGCTCCAGGTCACATCGGTCTCGATGCCGTGGCCCCGGAGTTCACTGACGACCCGGCGACCCAGCGGCGTCTCGGGCACCTTCGACAGCCAGGTCGCCGACGCGCCGAGCCGGTCGGCCGCGATGGCGACGTTGCTCTCGGCCCCGGCGGCCCGGACCTCGAACTCGTCGGCGTTCTCGAGGCGCTCGTTCCCCGGCGGCGAGAGTCGGAGCATCGTCTCACCGAAGGTGACGATGTCGCTCACCGGTCGGCCCCCCGAGTTGTACGGCCGCGACGGTCGGTGTGTCCCTCGGTCATACTCCAGCTAACGAACGGCGTTGATATAAGTTGTGGCGGTCTGTCAACCCAGAATCACGCTGAACCGAGGGGAGGGTTTCGCTCGGACCGCGAATCACCTTCGGTGGCGCGGGAATCGACTGACGCTTTACGCTACCAAATGTCGCGTCGGCCGAACGATTATAACGTTGCTATTCGAACATGTCTCCGGATGGTGTCGTCAGACGGACTCAAAACGTGGTTCGACTACCAACTTCTCTTTCTGGGACTCGCGATCACGGTGGTCATCGCCACCGTCGTGTGGAATCGACTGATGTCCTACCTGAGAACGCTACTGCTCGCGGCCCCGGAGTTCGATCCTGCGGCTCCGCAGTTCGCACTCGCGGTCACGGGAGCGGGTATTCTCGTCATTTCCCTGCTGGTCGTGCTAACGGGGCTGTTGAACCGAGAACGGCCGTGACCCCGGAGCCACGCGCTACGGAATCCCGTTCAACGGCGACGAGACCGAGGCGAGCGTCGTCTCGCCGTCGTCCTCGAGGTCGATCTCGGCCCCGAACGCCTCGAGCAGCTCACACCGGGTTTCGACGTGGTCGGTCACGGCCGGGATCCGCAGTCGGCCGCCCGCGAGCGCGAGGAAGCCAAGCAGTTGGTCGGCCATGTGTCGATCGACGGGGGCCGCCCCTGCGAGGAAGCGGTTCGCGGCGTCGGCGGCCTCCTCGCCGACCCGCTCGGCCGGTTTCCCGCGTTCGCCGAGGGCGGAGACGCCGGCGATCCCGGTCCCGTGATCGATGCGAATCACGATCGCGGAGCCCGGGGACGGACTGTCCACGGCGGTTTCGCGCCGCGTTGCGAGTTCGGGGGCGTCCGAATCGAGCCGTTCGAGCGCTCCCTCGGCCTGCCGGTGGGCGACGTCGCGGTCGGCAAGCGATTCCGACTCGGTCGAGTAGAGCTGCAGGGCCTCGAGCGAACCCCGCCCGTCGAGGGCGATCGGCTCGAGAGCGGACGGCTCGAGCCGAAGCGTAACCTCGCCGCCGCCCTCGGGGTAGAACCCGCGACGGTCGATGTCGCAGGTCGCCTCGAGGCCGAACCGCCGGACGAGCGGGAGTTTCACGTATCGCAGGTAGTCCAGCGGGGGCGACCACGCCACGTCCGTCCCGCCGGTGACCGTGACCGATAGCGGCGACTCGAGGACCGTCGCCAGCGGCAAGAGTGCATTGCAAAGCAGCGTCGCGCTGCCGGCGGTTCCGATGTCGACGGCGTACTCGCCGCCCTCGAGTCCGCCATGTCCCTCGAGTCCGGGGTCGAACGCAACGGTCTCCGCGCCGAGTTCCGCGCCCGAAACGTCGGCGTCACAGACCTCGGCCAGCGTCTCGAGGACCGCCAGATGCTGGTGGCGAAGCCCGGGCGTCGGCCGGTCGCCGCGGACGTTCTCGAGGCGGACCGGCTCGTTCGTGCGGACCGACAGCGCGAGCGCGGTCCGGACGAACTGGCCGCCGGCGTTCGCGCCGTCGAGTTCGCGCGGAGTCGTCATGGATTCGACTGCGGACTCGAGGTACCTACCGGTGGCGGCTTCGGGCCGGTACCGATGAGCGGTTCGTCAACACGGGCTGCGTTTCCGGTTTGTTAACTTTTTCCACGCTCCGCGGAGGAGTTCCAGCGTAATGCGATTCTGGCACGATCCGCTTCGGCGTCGGTGGCTCCTGTGGGCGATCCTGAGCGTCCTCTTCTTGCTGGTCAACGTCAGCCGGCTCTCGACGGCGGTCCTCTCGGAGGATCTGATGGCCGCCTTCGGGACGACCGGGGCACAACTGGGGACGCTCCACGCCGTCTTCTTCTGGGTCTACGCGGCGATGCAGATCCCGTCGGGCCTGCTGGCCGACCGGATCGGGCCCCGACTGACGGCCACCGGCGGCGCGATCGTGATGAACGTCGGCGTCGTCTGGTTTTCCGTCGCTGAGGGCTATCTCGCGGCGACGCTGGCCCGCGGACTGATCGGCCTCGGGGGGAGCGTGATCTTCGTCTGCGTCCTCCGGTTCTGTGCGAACTGGTACCGCACCGACGAGTTCGCGACGATGAGCGGCGCGACCTTCGCCGTCGCGGGCTTTGGCGGCGTCTTCGCGACGACGCCGCTCGCGCTCGCCGTCGGGCGGTTCGGCTGGCGATCGACGGTCGCCGGGCTCGGCGTCCTCGGCCTCGCGATGACCGGCGTCGCCTTCGCCCTCGTCCGAAACTCCCCGAGCGCCGCAGGCTTCGAGCCGCTCGAGGGCGTCCCCGGGCAGGAAATCTTGACCAACGCGCAGCTCAAATCGCATCTCGCCGCCGTCCTCCGGGACCGCTGGCTCTGGGTCATCAGCGTCATGCTGTTCTGTTCGACCGGCGTGAACATCACCCTGTTCGGACTCTGGGGCGTCCCCTACGTCGTCCAGACTTACGACGTGACGGTGACCAGAGCCTCCACGCTGACCCTGCTTGGCGGGCTCGGGCTGATGCTCGGGCCACCCACCGTCGGCTGGCTGGCTGACCGCCTCGAGCGCCGGATCGAACTGATGGTCGTCGGCGGGGCGTGTTACACCGCCTGTCTCGCCCTGCTCGCGGTCGTCGGGAACCCGCCGCTCCCGGTCGTCGGCGCGGTGTTTCTGCTCGCGGGGATCATGCTCGGCGCGTTCGTGCTGGGGTACTCGGTCGTTCAGGAACGCCACCCAAGCAGCGCGAGCGGGATTTCGACGGGGGCGACGAACGCCGCGGCCTTCACCGGCGCGGCGATCTTCCCGACCCTGATGGGGCGAGCGCTCGACGCCTACTGGACCGGCGATCTCGTCGGCGGCGTCCGCGTCTACACGGAGACCGGCTACCGGATCGCGTTCGGGATCGCCACCGTCGCCGGCGCGATCGCGTTCGTCTGTACGGGCTGGCTCTACTACCGCGAGAAGCGGCGTACGATGACTCTCACCGACGCGCCCGCCTCGAGCGGCGAGAACCCCGACCCCGACTCGGAGGAGCGGGCCGACGGGAAGACGGACGGCGACGACGGCGGTCGAGGCGTCGCCGGAAAATAAAGCCGAGCGTACCGCTACCGGTCAGGTTCGGCGCTCTCGACTGTCGCGGACTGAACCGCGAACTCGTCGTCGACGGTGATCAGCAACGACTCGTCCCCGACGGGGATCGAGACCGTACACCGCCACGGCTCCGTCGCCGTTACCGACGCGGCGTCTCCGGAGACGCACCACTCGAGTTCCCAGAACGGCGTCGCCGAAAGCGAGCGGCCGCGTTCGGCGGCGAACCGAACGACGCGTTCGTGTTCGAGGAGGACCAGCCCCGGTTCCGGTCGAAGGCGATTGCCACACCGGCGACAGCGGAACGTCGCGATCGGATCGTCCTCGGGGGCCGCGTCGTCGCCGTCGGAGTCGGTACTGGCGTCACCGTCGACCAGCGACGGAACCGTGACCGCCATCGGCCCCGTACAGGCCGGACAGACCCCGTCACGGGCGAGCGCCACGTGGGACCGAACGCGCCGATCGAACGCCTCGAGGACGTCCGGTAACGAGCGGGACTCGAGCCCACCCGGTGGGAACGGGTACCTGACGAGTCGGTCATCGCAGGCGCCGCACTCGATGGTAAGCCACTCCTCGCGGTACGACGCGACGAGTGTCTCCGCCCCGCAGTGCGGACAGCGGCCGGCGATCCCTTCGGGGCCGAACGCGGCCCGTCGGTTGTACGTCCCCTCGAGGATCGAGGTCGCCACGGCCCAGCCCGCGTACCGGAGTTCGTATCCGTCGTCCGTCCGCCTGACGAAGTGACCCGTCAGCTCCCCGAGGTGGTAGTTGAACTGCGCGCTCACTTCGGCACCCACCTGCTCGCGCAGCGTCGAGAACGACGCGGGGTACTCGTCCCCCGTGCGACTCGCCTCGAGAAGCGCCCGCAGAATGTCGACTCGGCGGTCGTGTCCGAGCAGGGAGAAGGCGTCGGCGGGAACGAGATCGTCAGGCGCCGGCTCCGTCCGCTCGCGATCCATGCCTCGAACGTCGTCCCGACGCTGCAATAATCCTGCCGCCGTGGCGCCCACAGGAGTGTTAAATCTCCAACTAAAACTCGCGTTCGCGAGCGTATTTCCGGGCTCGGCAGTAGGTATGGGACGACGATGTCGCGAGTTCGCGGAGGGCGCTCGGTCGCTATCCCCTACTACCTGTACCGGATGGCCGACTCGGTCGGATTCATCTGGCCGGTGTTTACCCTCTTTCTGTTGTGGAACGACCTCACCTACGCCCAGATTGGGACGCTGAGTGCCATCTCGGCAGTTCTCGTCGTCTCGCTTGAGGTCCCGACGGGCTACGTCGCCGACCGGTACGGCCGTCGGCTCGTTCTTGGAGCAGGGATGCTCTCGATGGCCGCCTCGACGGCGGGATTCGTCGTCGCCGACGCCTTCCTCGAGTTCGCGGTACTGTACGCACTCTGGGCGCTCTCGATGGCGCTCCAGAGCGGGACCGCCGATGCGTGGCTCTACGACGCACTCGGCGGCGACAGAGCGGAGAACGAACCGTCCGAATCGCGACGGTTCACACGCGTACGGGGCCGGGGCGGGGCCGTCCACCAGTGGACGTCGGCCGTCACGATGATCGGCGGGGGCTTCCTCTACGTCGTCCACCCGACCGCTCCCTTCGTCGCCTCGGCGTTGCTCAACGCGGTCGGCGTGCTGGTGGTCGTCGCCATGCCGCGAAATGCGCAGTTCGAGGGGGCGGCCGCGAACTCCGGGAAGACGGACGAGCGGCTCGGCGTCTTCGAATCGCTCTCCGTACCCGCCGCGCGACTCGCGGCCCCCTCGATTCGGGCGGTCGTCGCCTACGCCGCGCTGTTTTTCGGCATCGTACACGCGGCCGACACGTACGTCCAGCCGATCACGGTCGACGTTCTCCGCGCACAGGTCGGTGGGGCGCTCGAAAACGTCGCCGTCGCCGGGATCGCAATCCGACCGGCGGCGCTGCTCGGGTTCGTCTACGCGGGGTTCGCGGCCGTGGCCGCCGTCGGCAGCTACTACGCCGAGGCCGTCCGTCGGCGGGTCGGACTCCGGCACGCGCTCCGGTGGCTCCCGGTCTGTGTCGCCGCGTCGTTTCTCCTACCGCTTGCCGTCCCGTTGCTCTCGGTTCCGGTCTTCGTCGGTATGAAAGGTAGCGAGGCGCTCTCGAAGCCGCTCGTCGCACAGTTCCTCAACGACCGGATACCCGACGCCGGCCGGGCGACCGTCCTGAGCGGGGTTTCGATGGGCAATGCGCTCGTCCGTGCGCCGTTGCTGCCTCTGGCCGGCGTCGTCGCGGACCGGGCGGCCCCGACCGGTGCCGTCGCCGCGCTCGGTGGCGGTTTCCTCACGGTCACCGCCGTCGGGTACCTCCTCGCGTCGCCGCTCGCCGACGCCGCACCGGGGGCACCGTCGGACGGCTAACCCTCTCCGTCAGCCGCCGTGGCCCGGATAGTCCCGCTCGAACCGATCCTCGATCTCGGCCTCGTCGAAGCGGACGATCACCGGCCGGCCGTGCGGGCAGGAATAGGGGTTCTCGCAGTCGTCCAACGCCTCGAGCAGGTCGACGACCGAGCCCTCAGTCAGCGACGTGTTCCCGGTGATCGACGGATAGCACGCGAGATCGCCGAGGAACTCGTCGGCCAGCGCGTCGACCGTCTCGGCCCCCGCCTCACGGTCGCCCGCGACGAACGAGGCCAACACGTCCCGCAGGCGATCGGGCTCGAGGGTCTTCTCGAGGACGGCGGGGACGGTCGTCACGGCGACGGTACGGTCGTCGGTCCGGTCGGCGTAAAATCCCAGTCGCGAGAGCGCCTCGCTGTACTGCGCGAAGGCCTCGGCCTCGGCGGCGGTCAGCTCGAGTTCGACGGGGTCGGCCAGCGCCTGCGCGGTGGCGTCGTCGGCGAAGGCCGCCTGCAGGCGCTCGTAGTTGACCCGCTCGTCGGCGGCGTGTTGATCGATCAGGACGAGCCCGTCGTCGGTCTCACAGACCAGATAGGTGTCGTGGAGCTGTCCCAGCACCCGCAAGGCGGGCAGCGAGTCGAACGCCGTTTCCTCGCCCGTCGCGGCCTCGCCGGTCAGGGTCCGCTGCTCGGTCGCGGCGTCGAACTTGCGGTCGGCATCGTGGTCGCGGTCCCGATTCGTCCCGGACCCGCTCGAGGCTCCTATGGTGGCCGCCCGATCGGACTCCCCCTCCGTCTCGCTCGAGTCGGCCGTAGAACCACCGGCGTCGGGTTCCGTGTGGGTGGCGGAATCGACGGCAGTCGGGGCGGTCGACCCGCTCGAGTCCGAGTTGGCGCTCGCGGCCCGATCGCCGGCCGCGCCGTTCGAATCGGCGACGGGGTCGCCGGCGTCCGTTTCCGTTCTCGCGTTCGCAGCCCCGTCGGTCGATGACCGCTCGACAGGATCGTCGTCACCGTCGCGTTCGGTCCCGCTCGAGTCGGTCGCCGCCGACGACGCCGTTTCGACGCCGTCCTCGAGCGTCGCGGGTTCGCCACCGGCAGCGGCCGGATCGGTCCCGGCTCCGGTTCCGCGTGCGTCGGGCCGGACCCGCGCCTCGCCGGGGGCCGACCGACCGCGCGGGGCACGCGAGCGAAGCAGGCCGTGATCGAGCAGGGCCGATTCGACCGCGGCGTCGACCTGCCGGCGGACCGCATCGTCGTCGTCGAAACGGACCTCCCGCTTGCGCGGGTGGACGTTGACGTCGACCGCCCCGCCGGGCACCTCGAGGAAGAGGGTGACGAACGGGTAGCGGTCGCCGCCCAGTTGCGTCCCGTAGGCACCCATGAGTCCCTCGCGGACGGCGTCGGCGGTGACGGCGCGGCCGTTGACGTAGGTCGCGAGGTAGTCCCGACTCGAGCGGTTGGTCTCCGGATGGGAGACGAGCCCCGAGACGGACTCGAGGGGGCCCGGCGGGAGGTCGTCGCCGTCGGCCTCGACGGGGATCATCGAGGAGGCGACCTCGCGGCCGTAGACGGCCAGGATGGCGGCCTGGAGGTCACCCTGGCCGGTCGTCGAGAACACCTCGCGGCCGTCGTGGGTCAGCGAGACGGCCACGTCCGGGTTCGCGAGCGCGTAGCGGGTGACGACGCGATTGACGTGGGAAAACTCCGTCGCGGTCGTCTTGAGGAACTTCCGGCGGGCGGGCGTGTTGTAGAAGAGGTCCTCGATTTCGACGGTGGTTCCAGCGGGACAGCCCGTCGGCTCGACACTGGTCACGTCGCCGCCCTCGTAGACGAGTTCCGTCCCCGCAACCTCGCTCCCGCGGGGCCGCGAGCGGATGGTCATTCGCGAGACCGAACCGATCGTGTGGAGGGCCTCACCGCGGAATCCCAGCGTCGCGACGCCCGACTCTAAGTCCTCGAGGCCGTCGATCTTGCTGGTCGTGTGTTCGCGGACGGCCGCCCGAAGGTCGACCTCGCTCATTCCGCGGCCGTCGTCGACGACCCGGATCAGTTCGGTGCCGCCCGCCTCGACGGTGACGTCGACGCTGTCGGCGTCGGCGTCTAAGCTGTTCTCGACGAGTTCCTTCACCGCGCTGGCTGGTCGCTCGACGACCTCGCCGGCGGCGATCCGGGCGACGGTGTCCTCGTCTAACTGGTGGATCTCGGTGTCGTCCTGGGGTGGGTCGGTAGTCATTGCTGGATTCGAGTACGGCGGCGTCGGTACCGTCGGCGTTCGTCCCCGTCGTGCGCACTCGATGGGGATCCCGGTGCGCTCCCATCGGTCCTCGTCCGCGGTCCGTTCATGGTTTTGGCTCGCGTTCGAGCGGCGTTAAATTGTGGTTTGGGAATCGGCCGTCCCCCGCCGCGCCCGCTCGATCGCGTCGCGAACGACCTCGGCGTCCTCGATCGCCGACCGATCACAGCGAACGGCCGGTCGCCACCGGCGCTCGAGGACGAGTCGATCCGCGGTCGTTCGCACGTCGACGATCCGGTCCCACGGGACGAACCGCCTGTACGACGGAATGTGACGAGGTTCGATGACGATGCCGTCGGGATAGGCGCGGACATCGGCGCGGGCACCTTCGAGCCCGGAGACCGAGAACAGCGTCAGGTCGTCGCCGCCCGGGTTCGGGATCGAGAGCGTCGGTGCCCACCCGAGGACGATGAAGACGATCGATGGGAGGAGGAACCGGTACGAGGACGTGCCGGCGACGAGCGAGGCCGCCGTTCCGACCCCGAACAGGGCGAGGCCGATGGCGATCAGGAACGCGTGGGTCCCGGATTGATACCACGTCCAGTCGACGAGCATGTCGTCGCGATCGTCGATCACCGCACCGACGTAGGCGTCGCGCGTCGTCCGCGACAACAGCCAGCCCGAGAGGACGACCGCACCCGACGCGATACCGAGCAGTAGCAGCTGCCAGTCCCGTGCGCCTGTGTCGGTCACGGAGCGGACGCCGACACCGCCCGCGACGAGCGACGTGGGCGCCCAACAAGCGACGGTCCGCAACCGCGAGGCACCGAATCGGATCGCGGCGTCGGCGGTGACACGCGCGACGATGGCCCCACAGAGCAAGCCGGCGGTGAACGCGGTCGGAACCAGCGCGACGAGAGCGTCGCTCGAGGCCCCCGCGGCGACTCCACCGAGCGCGACGAGGCCGACTGCGACCGCCGCGACGTACAGGCCAACGGCCGCAACCACGTCGATGCCGGGGTTCCCAGGAGTCGCCATCGGCTACACTTGGTAGCCGGTCGACATATTCGTTACCCGTCCGTGCTACCGCGGGGCGCCCCGGATCGATCCGCCGGCGGCTGACACCTGGACAGAGGGAAAGCGAGACGGAGTTCCCGACGCCGTCAGTCCTCGAGGCCCAGATCCTGCGACATCGAGTTGCCGGCTCGCGGGACGCCTTTCACCGTCACGGTCTCGCCGTTCATGAAGGCGGCGGCGGGGCTGGCGAGGAACTGCGCGACGTCGGCGATGTCCTCGCCGTAGCCGATGCGGCGGTCGGTCTCCTCGCGGGGCGGCATGTCCTCGCTGTCGATACCGAGCGTCTCGGCGACGCCGGGCGTCTGGATCAGGCCGGGCGCGATGCAGTTGACGCGGATGCCGTACTCGGCCCACTCGACGGCCAGCGTCTCGGTCAGGCGGATGATCGCGGCCTTGGACGCGCCGTAGTGGCTCTCGCCGGGCGCGGCGTGCTGTCCGTTGACGCTGGACATGTTGATGATGACCCCGCCGTCGCCCTCACGCATGACCTCGCCGGCGAGTTGCGTGCAGTGGACGGTGCTGTTGAGATTGAGGTCGACGATGGTCTCCCAGCCGTTCGCGGAGATGTCCTCGAAGGGGGCGACGAACTCGCCGCCGGCGTTGTTGATCAGGATGTCGACGTCGCCGAACTCCGCGACCGTCTCGTCGACGAGATTTTGAACCTGCTCGCGCTCGCGGACGTTGCACTCGACCGCGAGCGCCTCGCCGTCGGCCTCGCTGTCGTTGATCTCCTCGGCGACCGGGCCGACCCGATCCATCGAACGCGAACAGATGGCGACGTCCGCGCCGCCTGCGGCCAGCGTCTTCGCGATCGATTCGCCGATTCCCTGGCTCGCGCCGGTGACGATGGCGGTCTTCCCCGCCACGTCGAAGTCTGCTTCGTGCATCGTGCTACCGAGTGCCCCAGTATCTCAAAGTTCTACCGATCGCCGACGGTCTCGCCGTGCTGCACGTTCCGCCGACCCCTAGTGAAATTTATATCTTCGGTCCGGAACCCGTCGATATGAGTCCGTCTCCGCACCGTCGATTCGCCCGAACCCTGGCCGTCTTGGGTGCGATCGCGGTCCTCGTCTCGGCGGTCGTGTCGCCCCCGGATCCGTACACCCAGCTCGTGTACGCCACCCCGCTACTGCTGCTCGCGCTGCTCCTATCGGTCCTGCGATCGTACACGGACGCGCTCGAGGCGTTCGAACGGGACCGCCACCAGTAGTTTCCGGTTCGTGTTCCTCCGCTGGAGCCGGAGAACAATCCAATTCAGGGCACGAAAGTGATACAGACAATATATATATATATCATGGGATGCTTAAAATAGTCGTACAATGAATAATAGACCGATTATCTTCCGCCTTAATCTGATTATCGTACTTTTGCTTAGCAACCTTGTACTGCTGCTTTACCTTATTCTCCCGCGTGAGTTGTTACTTATTGGGGTCGGTTTGATTTTGTTCCTCGGTCCGATGGTGGCTCTGCTAACACTCCGACTTCTTCGATAAGTGCGCATGTCCACCTGTCGATTCAGCCGCTCCGTTTTCGGAACCCATCCGAACACCGATCGCTACCTCTCGCTCTCCGACATCGAACGCGGCGTCGGCGGCTAGGTCACTCCTCGAGTCGCTCCTGTAGCTCCTGGACCCGCGAGACGAGTTCGATCGGCGGCGTCGTGTTGACGTCGATCGACTCGAGGTCCGCGAGGACGGCCTCGGTTTCGGGGTCGATCGGGGCCGCCGACTCGCCCGCCGGGCCGCCGTCGGTCGACGCCGCCTGCGACCGGTCTTGGGACTCGGTCTGCATCGTCCCGCTGCCCAGATCGAAGACCGCCTGCACCGGCTCGCTCGAGGCCCCGCCTTTCGCCTCGATTGCTTTCTCCTCGCGTAGGCGCTCGAGGACTTCCCTCGAGCGGTCGACGACGGGGTCCGGAACGCCGGCGAGGTCGGCGACGTGGACGCCGTAGCTGCGGTCCGTGGGGCCGTCTCGGACCGTCCGGAGGAAGGTGACCTCGCCGTCGCGTTCGTCGGCCGCGACGTGGACGTTGGCGACGCGGGGGAGGTTCTCCGCGAGGCCGGTCAGTTCGTGGTAGTGGGTCGCAAAGAGGGTCTTCGCTTTCACTTCGTTGTGCAGGTACTCCGTGGCGGCCCAGGCGATCGAGATACCGTCGTAGGTCGCGGTGCCCCGCCCCACCTCGTCCAAGATGACCAGCGACTCCTCGGTCGCGGTGTGGAGGATGTTCGAGAGTTCGCTCATCTCGACCATGAACGTCGACCGGCCCTGGGCGAGTTCGTCGAGCGCGCCGACGCGAGTGAAGATCCCGTCGACGACGCCGATCTCGGCCGCCTCGGCCGGAACGAAGCTCCCGATCTGGGCCAGCAGGACGATACACGCGACTTGGCGCATGTACGTCGACTTGCCGGACATGTTAGGCCCGGTGACGACCAGAAAGCCGCGGTCTTCGTCCATCCGGACGTCGTTGGGCACGAACTCCGTCGTCTGCTCGACGACCGGGTGGCGGCCCTGCTCGATCGTCAGGTCATCGCCCCGATGCAGTTCCGGCCGCACCCAGCGGTTCTCGGCGGCGTGGGTCGCCAGGCTCGCCAGCGCGTCGATCGTCGCTAAGGCCCGGCCGACGTCCTGCAGCAGTGCCGCCCGCTCGGCCACCTCGTCGCGGAGTTCTGCGAAGAGTTCGTACTCCAGTTCGCCGCGTCGGTCCTCGAGTCGGAGGATATCGCGCTCTTTCTCCTCGAGTTCCTCGGTCGTGAACCGCTTGGAGTTTTTCAGCGTCTTGATCTGCTCGTAGTGGTCGGGAACGCCGTCCGCGGCCGATTTGCCGACCTGAATGTAGTAGCCGTCGGTCTTGTTCCGGTCGACGGTGACGTGTGAGAGGCCGTGTTGGCGCTTCTCTCGCTCGGCGAGAGTATCGAGCCACTCCCTGACTTCCTCGTGGCGCTCGATCACCTCGTCGAGTTCCGCGTCGTACCCCTTCCGGAGGAGTTCGCCCTGCGTCACCGTCGATGGGGGGTCCTCGGCGACGGCTTCCTCGAGGGTCTCGCGCAGTTCCCGCGCGGCCGCTCGATCCGGCCGGTCGACGATCGCCGAGAGGGGGGAGTCGGCCAGTGCCGGCGTCGACTCGATCGTCTCGGCCACGGCCGGGAGAACGGCCAGCGTCTCGCGGACGGCAACCAGATCCCGGGCGTCGGCGCTGCCGTGGCTGGCCTTCGAGGCGAGGCGCGCGAGGTCGTAGGCGTCGTCGAGCCGGTCCTGGATCTCGTCGCGGGCCAGCGCCGCCGTCGAGAGCGCGTCGACGCTCGCCTGGCGTTCCTCAAGCGTCTCGAGCGACCGTCTGGGCCGCTGGAGCCATTCTTTGAGCAGGCGGCCGCCGGCGCTGGTCTCGGTGTGGTCGATCGTCGCGAACAGCGAGCCGTCGCGCTCGCCTTGCATCGTCTCGGTCAACTCGAGGTTGCGCTGGGTGGTCGCGTCCAGGGTGACGTGGTCGTCGCCGTGGTGGGCCTGGATGCGGGTCATCGAGGCCAGCACGCCCGCGCCGGTCTCCTCGACGTAGGAAAGCACCGCACCGGCGGCCGCGAGCGTCTGCTCGCCGACTGACAGTCGGTCGACGGTCTCGGTTCCGAACTGCTCACGGACAGTGTGGGCACCGCGTTTGGGTGCGAACGCGTCGGTCTCGTGGAGGGTCAGCGTCGCGTCCAACCGCTCGCGCAGTTTCTCGAGCAGGTCGTCGTCCGTCCGCACCTCGGGGCCGGGCAGGACCTCGACTGGATCGAATCGGTAGAGTTCCGTCAGCGCCTCGTCGGCGTCGGCGGCGTCGGCGACGAGAAAGCGGCCGGTCGTCACGTCGGCGAACGCGAGGCCGTAGCCGTCACTGCTCGCCCCGCCGACCTCGCCCCCGTCGACGACCGCCGCCATGTACTGGGCGTCGGCGTCGCTCGTCTCGAGTAGGGTCCCGGGCGTCACGACGCGGACGATTTCCCGGGCGTGGCCGGAATCGGTCTCGTACTGGTCGGCGACGGCGACGCGGTAGCCGCGTTCGACCAGGGCCTTGAGATAGGGCGTCAGGTCGTCGATCGGCACGCCGGCCATCGGATAGGAGGAACCGTGCGAGGACTTCTGTGAGACTTTGAGGTCGAGTTCCTCGCTGACGAGTTCGGCGTCCTCCCCGAAGAACTCGTAGAAATCGCCACACTGCATCGTCAGGAGGTCGGCGTCGGTGTCTTCCTTGAGCGAGAAGAACTCGCCGACGATCCCCGTCGCCTCGGTCATATCCGGTGACTGTCCCTCCACCGCAAAAACCCTGCGGGATCCGCGGTGAACGTGGCCGGGCAGCGACGGGGACGAGGACGGACATCGATCCGGTATGATACCCCGATGCTCCGTCAAGTACGTAAAAAACGGCGCGGGCTACTTTCTGAGGCCGCTGATGAAGTTATTCGCTCGAGTCCGAACGGCAGACAGCACTCCCGGTCCCTTGTGCCCCTGCTCCGGTTCGAGTTCGCGGTTAGTCTTCGGTGAGCGGCCCATGTTCACCTATCCTTTCCTTCTCGCTACCCATAAAACTGTGGCAATCCCAAGTACGAGGAGAGTCGTGAACAGCGTCGGGTAGAAGAACTCGTCCGGACTACCGTCCAGCGTTAAAACGGCCGAGAACAGGAGGCAAAGTACGCCCGCGACTAACGAGAAAAGCGTCGTATGTAGCCCGACGACGTTAGTCTGATTCGTCTCCCGCATCGATTCGGTCCACTCGTCGTATTCGTTTAGTTGAAAAAGGAGCCACTCACGCTCCGTATACCCGCCCGCAACGACGTCTTTTCGATGGTCACTACTCACGCCGAAACTCGGATCCGAGACGGAATACGTCCAGATACCCGCCACGATGGAAGCGAGCAAAAACACGACGCCACTGGTCGTTAGTCTGAACGGCCACGTTCCGATCTCCTCGGTCGTTATCGAATCACCACTGATCTGAATCGCAGAGATAACGAGGCCGATAAAGAGAACCGCAGTTCGGACCGTCCGCATAGCCTTGTCATCGATATCACCCAACAGCGATATCTGTTCGTCGAGTACCTCACGGGACTCCTTTCGAACTATCTCGAGAGCTGCGATATCGACTTTCTCGGCCGGGGTTTGCTGCTCGCCCGGTTCAGAACCGTTGGGACGTGCTGTCGATCTAGAACCGTCGACAGGGTGGCTGTCGTTGCCAGATTCGGACTTCGGTTTCGAATCGGAGTCCGATTCGTTCTGGCCCATTGCTCGTCTGAACCACGCAACGGGTGTTATAAAGAGTTTTTTACTTTCGTCTAAGTCGCGGACTAAGCATTCAGGTTCCGACCGGATTCAGTATAACAACCCGCCCAGCGGCACGTCCTCGTCCGGCGAGACCAGCACGGGATACCCCTCCTCACTGGGAACGCCGACGGTCAGCGCCTCCGATTTGAACCCCGCGATCCGCACGGAGCCGAGGTTCGTCGCGCACAGCACCTGCCGGCCCTCGAGGTCGGCGGCGTCGTGATGGTGGTCCAACTGCGCCGCGGACTGGATCTCCTCGTCGCCGAGGTCGATCCACAGCTTGGTCATCTCGGGTTTCTCGGCTTCGGGGAACGGTTCGGCCTCGAGTACCTCGCCAACCTCGATCGTCACGTCGAACGGGCTCTCGACCATGCCCCACGGTACCGTCGCCACCGAAAACTAGGTATCGGTCCGCGACCGTCAGCCGCCGCGGGTGCGGTACCAGACGCGGGCACCGATCGGCGACTCGTCGGCCGCGAGATCGAGTCGCCGGAGGACGAGATCCCGGATGGCGACCGTCACGACGAGTTCGATCGACTCGCCGCCCTCGGCGGTTACCTCGAAAACGGCGTGACAGTCCCGTTGGTCGATGGCGGCGATCGTCCCGACGGACCATCGCTCGAGGTCGTGTGTCGGTTTCCGCGCGTGGATCCTGTCGTGGGCCATACGGAATCGAACGGGTGCTACGGGGGAGAGTCTGGCGGGGGGCGACGGTTCCGGACGCCGTCGGTCCGGCGGGCTGAAAGCGGGTCAGTAGTCCCCGAGGACGCCGAGCCGTCTCGCCCGACGGGTCGCGTACTGGAAGATCGCGTAGCCGAGCGCGACGTAGCCGACGGCGACCCCGAGCAGGATCGCGAGATCGACCGCAGGGAACTCCCAGAGGCGGACGTCGTGGATCATCGTCCGCTGGAGGAGCGCGCTGCCCTGGGCGAGCGGGAAGAATCGCAGCCAGCCGAGATCGAACGCGGGCGCGGAGATCAGCACGATAAAGCCGAACTGGAGCAGGTTGAGCCAGTTGCCGACCCGCTTGTAGAGGACGGTCACGCCGCCGGCGGCCAGTCCGAGGCCCAGCACCGAGACGATGCTGAGCGTCGCGACGACGACGATCGTCAGGACGTTCAACTCGAGGCTCCGCCCGGTGATGAGCAGCATCACCGCCAGCAGCACCGACGAGGTGACGAACGACCGGACGATCTTGGCGAGGCCCTTCAACAGCGCCACGGGGGCGAAGCCAAACGGCGACATGACGTGGCGCTCGAGGGTCCCCCACTGGACTTCGCTCCCGATATCGTTCGCGATCGAGGAGTACGCCCCGACCGAGAGCGACCACAGGAAGTAGCCGACGATGATCCCCTCGATCGAGTCGGTCAAGGCCTGTCCGGCGATCGCCCGGCCGCCGTAGAACAGTAGCCCGAAGAAAAACACCGAGGCGATGAGCCCGCCGATAGCGTTCGCGGGATAGCGAACGAAAACCAGGTACTCGCGATAGAGGACGGCCCGCGCGAGGTGGCGGTAGCCGGCCGGCCGCGGCCGGTCGGTCCCGTCCTGCCGACCCGCGCCCGCGCTCATCGCCCACCTCGATCGCCGCTCGTCAGCTCGACGAAGACGTCCTCGAGGTCCGGCTCGACCGTCCGGACGCGCTCGAGGGTCACGCCGGCGTCGCGGAGCCGTGCCAGCAGCTCGTAGAGGCCGTCGCTGTCGGTCACGACCTCGATCCGGTGGCCGGCGTCGCGTCGCTCGGCCTCGATCGCGTCGAAGCGCCGTCGCAGTCGCGAGACGAGCGCGGCGTCGATGTCGGCGCTCGTGATCCGAACGCAGTGGCGATCCGTGTCGGACAGCAAGGCGTCGACGGTATCGTCCGCGATGATCGCTCCGTCGGACATGATGAGGACGCGGTCACAGACCGTCTCGACGACGTCCATATCGTGGCTGCTGAGGACGACGGTGAGGTCCTCCTCCGCGGCGAGGCGTCGCAGTTCCCGCTGGAGCGTCCGGGAGCTCTCGATGTCCAACCCGAGCGTCGGTTCGTCGAGAAAGACGACCTCGGCACCACCGGCGAGGACGCTCGCCAGCGACACCTTCTGTTTCATCCCTCGGGAAAGGTCGCGGACCGGAACGTCGGCCTTCGCCTCGAGGTCGAGCTGGGCCAGCAGCCGGTCGTGGCGGTCGCGGACCGAGTTCGGATCGACGCCGCTGATCGTAGCGAAGTACCGCAGGTTCTCCCGAACGGTCAGCCGCCAGTAGTCGTTTCGCGCCCCCTCGAGCATGGCATCGACGGCGCTGTAGGCCGCCCGCGGTCGTTCCCGGAGGTCGATGCCACGGATCCGGACGCTGCCCGCGTCCGGCACGACCATCCCGAGAATCGACTTGATGAGCGTCGTCTTACCGGCACCGTTCGGTCCCAACAGGCCCACGATCGAGCCGGTCTCGATGTCGACGCTCACGTCGTCGACCGCGGTGACCGCCGTCTCGCCGGCGCCGAACCGCTTCGAGAGTCCGTCGACGGAGACGGCGACGTCGCGACTATCCGTCGCCGACGGCTCGCGGCTGTCCGGGCGCGTCTCGGTCGGTGGCCGCTCCCGGTCGAACCCTCGGTCAGTCCCCACCGCGTCATCGCCGGGCGGCGCACCGGCTCCCTCACTGAACGCGGCCACGGTGTCCGTTCCGTTCGTCGTCACGCTGTTTTCTCGCGCCGTCACGGTGCTGGTTTAAGTGGCCGAGCTACAAAAACGCGCGGCCGTCCGCCGAAACGGGGCTCGAGGGGGCTGTCGTCGGCCGGGATATATTACGCTGCCCGTGGGAGAGTCACTCGTCAGTCATGTCAGACCGCGCCCATCGCGTGTTGATCCCGGTCGACGTCCTCGAGGGAGAGAGCGTTCCGCGGACGCTTGTCGACGCGTTCGCGTCGATCCCGGTCGTCCTGCTGGGCTATCGCGAACTCCCGGACCAGACCGGTACGGAGCAGGCACGCGATCAGTACGGCGATCGCATGCAGGCCGAACTCGCGGAGCGACGGACGGTGTTCGAGGACGCCGGCTGCGACGTCGCGTCGCGACTGGCGTTTACCCACTCCCGACTGAAGACGTTCGAACGCGTCGCCGTCGAGGAATCGTGCGACGCCGTCCTGGTCCTCAACCCAGCGCCCGTCCTCGAGACGGTTCTCGTCGCGATTCGGAGCGACGTCAACGTCGACCACATCGCCCGACTACTCCGTACGGTCCTCGCCGAGACGACGCTCACGGTCACCCTCTTTCACGTCGCGACCGACGAGGGAGAGCGAGACGCGGGCGCGGAACTGCTCGAGACGGCGCGGTCGGAACTGGTGGCCGCTGGCCTCGACGACGGGCGGATCGACAGCACGGTCGTCGTCGACGACTCGCCTACGGCGGCGATCCTCGATGCCGCGGCGGATCACGACCTCCTCGTCCTTGGCGAGAGTCGACCGTCGATCCGCCGGTACGTCTTCCGGGATCGCGTCGAACGGCTGGCACGGGAGACGGTCGATCCGGTCCTCGTGATTCGCGGCGAGTACCTCGAGACGACGGCAGAGGACACGGAACACGGCGGCGAAAACGAGGAGTAGCGACCGTGTGGAACACCCACACGCGGTGATCACGCGCCGTCGGAACTCCGGACGATGAGTACCGGACCGACCGACTCGGCGGCGACCCGCTCGGCGTCCTCGCCCAGCAGGAACGACCGGAGCGACGGTGCTTGCTCGCCCATGACGATGGCGTCGTGGTCCGCCGCGGCGTCGACAAGCGCCTCGAACGGCGCGTCGTCAACCGCGAGTTCGGTCTCGACATCGATACCGGCCGCGGCGAGGGCTTCGGCGGCCGCCTCGAGCGATTCGCGGCCGCCGGGCTCGTCGTCGGTCGCGAGAAAGAGCGTGACGTCGATCTCGCGGCCGGCGACCAGGTCGGCGGCGAAGGAACCGATGCGGTCGACGGCGGCGGCGTCCGAGAGCGCCACGAGGAGGCGATCGACCGGTCCGGTCACGCCAGTGATGGCGTAGGCGTCCGCTCCCGTTTCCGCGGCGACCCGGTCGATCGTCTGCTCCCGGTCGTGAGTGAACACGAGACGATGATCGGCCGCGCCGCCGGCCGCTTCGAACTCGGCGACGAGGTCGTCGAGGGCGGCGGTCGCCCGGTCCTCGTACTGGAGGCGCGCCTGGTCCGGCGGCGTCTGTTCGGGCAGGACGTGATAGCCGAGTACCGTCACGTCCGCCAGGGCGAGCAGCGTCGGCAGGCCGGCCGGGACCGTCTCGCCCTCGAGGATCGCCAGCGGGACGAGGACGCGGGTCATTGGAGCGCCCCCCTGAGCGTAACGTCGCGGGCGTAGTAGGCGTACCACCCGGCGGCTGCGACCATAATTGCGATGCCGATGAGCTGTGACGCGCGTTGCATGAAGCCGATCAGGGCGAAGCTGGCGAGCGCGCCGAGTATCGGAACGACGGGATAGCCGGGCGTACGGAAGTCCGGATCGTACCACTCCGGTTCGTTCCGGCGCAGTGCGAGCAGGGCCACGCAGATCAGCCCGTACATGACCAGATGCAGAAAGGAAGCGACCTCCGCGAGCAGTTCCACGCGGCCGGTCGCGACCAACACGAGGATCGGCCCGCCTGCCAACCCCAGCGCGACGTGTGGCGTGCCGTAGCGGAGGTTGATGTGGCTCGCCCGCCGCGGCAACAGGGCGTCCTTCGAGACGGCGTAGATGGCTCGAGACGTGCTGAGAATCGACGCGTTCGCGCTCGACATGGTCGCGAGCAGCCCGCCGAAGACGATCGCGACGGCACCGGCCGCGCCGAGGTAGTGGCGGCCGACCTCGACCATGGCCGTCTCGCCGAACTCGGCGAGTCGTTCGCTCCCGAAGGCGCTCGTCGCGACGAAGATCGTCGCCACGTAGAGGACGCCGACGATGAGGACGGAGCCGACCATCGCCAGCGGCAGGTTCCGGCCGGGGTCTTTCATCTCCCCGGCAACGGTCGCGACCTGTGCGAAGCCGAGATACGAGGTGAACACGAGCGCCGCGGTCGTCAGTATCGGCATCGTGCCGAAGGGCGCGAACTGTTCGGGCGCGGACGGGTCGCCGATGAGCCCCATGGCGTCGAGGCCACCGTACCCGAGGAAGACGACCAGAATCGACAGCAGCAACGCGACGATCCCGTTCTGGAGCTTCGCCGCGTTTTCCGTCCCGGTGACGTTCAACACGGTAAAACCCGCGCCGAACAGCAGCGCCAGCGGGATGACGAGTCCGTCGCCGACCGCGACCCCGAGTTCGGCGAGCGTATCGACTGCGTAGTAGCCGAAGCCGACGAGGTAAAACGCCGTCGCGAACACCAGCCCGAACCACAGCGACAGTCCGACGACGGTCCCGGCGAGCGTCCCCAGACCGCGGGAGATGTAGTAGTAGCCGCCCCCGCTTTTCGGCATTGCCGTCGCGAGTTCCGACGTCGGCAAGGCGACCAGCAGAGCGACGAGCGCGCCGATCGCGAACGAGCCCGCCGCGGCAGGGCCCGCCTGCCCGGCGGCGAGTCCCGGAAAGACGAAGATGCCGGCCCCGATCATCGTCCCGATCCCGATGGCGAGGCCGCCGGTGAGCCCGAGCGTCCGCTCGAGTTCGGCGTCGTCGGTGATCGTCGCCTCGTCGGTCTCGACCGTCGGCTCGAGTTGCGGTGACTCCCCGTCGACGTTGGTCCCCGCGACCGGCGACGAATCGCTCATACGTACGATGTCGTCACCCTGTCGTATAGCTCTGCTGTCGCGTTCGGGACACCGAGACGCCGGCCCTCGGGAAGTCAGTCGACGAGTTCGTCGGCCAGCAGCGCCAGGCTCTCGTCCCCGCCGTCGGCCGCGTCCGGAACCGCGAGCATGACCTCCTCGATGCCGGCGTCGGCGTAGTCGGCGAGCCGCTCTCGGATTTCGGCCGGCGTCCCGGTGGGTGCCGTCTCGAGGTAGCCCGACAGGAAGAACTCCCGGGGCTCGCTCGGGCCGTCGGCGGGCAGGAACTCGTCGCGGAACGACTCGCGCTTCGCCTCGGCGTCCACGGTCGTTTCCCCGACGAAGACGAACAGCTCGGCGGACTTGCGTATCTCGTCGTACCGGGCCTCGCTCTCGCAGTGATCCCGCAACACGTCGAGCTTGTCGGCAAAGCCCGCGGGATCGAGGGTCCCGTAGTTCCAGCCATCGGCCAGTTCGGCGGCGTACCGCAGCGTGAACTGCTCGCCACCGCCGCCGATCCAGATCGGCGGGTGGGGCTCCTGGACCGGCTGTGGTTCACAGAAGGCGTCCTCGAGGTCGACCTCGAGGTGTCGGCCCTCGTGACTGTAGGTCTCGTTGGTCCACAGCCCCTGCAGGATTTCGATGGTCTCGGCCAGCCGTCGGAGCCGTTCGGCGGGCGGTTCGCGGAACTCGTAGCCGAAGCGGTCGTACTCGGCCTCGTACCAGCCCCCGCCCAGCCCCAGCTCGAGCCGGCCGTCGCTCACTTGGTCGACCCCCGCCGCCATCTTCGCCAGCAGGGCGGGATGGCGGTACGACTGACTGGTCACGAGCGTCCCTAGCCGAATCTCGTCGGTGGCCTCCGCGAGTGCGCTGAGCGTCGTCCAGCACTCGTGGGTCGCTCGCCGGGGGTCACCGATCCACGACTGGAAGTGATCCTCGAGCCAGACCGCATCGTAGCCCAGCCGCTCGGCCTCGAGTGCGGTCTCCCGAACCGTGTCGATCCCGGTCCCGTACTGGGGGAGGATGACGCCGGTCTCGAGGGCGGTCGCGTCGCCGTCGGCGGGGCTCATCGGGTCACCTCGCGCTCGAGCGCCAGCGTCCGGTCGGCGAGCGTTTCGGGGTCGGCCGCGACGATCTTCACGAGCGCCTCCTTGCCGACCTCGCCGCGATCGACGACGGCGACGGGGGGCTCCTCGCGGTCCGCGAACGCCTGCCGGGCACCCCATCCCATCGTACTCCCCTCCGTCTCCCTGATCTCGGCCGGCTGATCGCCGCGATCGTACTCGGCGATCGGCCAGGCGAGGGCCTCGAGTGCGGCCTCGACGTCGGCGTCGAACCGGCAGTTCACGGCAAAGCGCAGGTCGGGGACGAACTCCCGCGCGGACAGCAGGAAGCGAGCCATGTGGCTCGAGGCCCCGAACCGGACCCCGCGGTTGGGTCGAACCCCCGAGAGGGTCCGCGTGATCCGGCCCTCGACGGCGGCGGTCTCGGCGACGGATTCGGCGTAGGGGGTCGCACCGACGACGTTCATTCCCACTTCGGGGACCAGCGCGGCAACGTCGGCCGCGACGAGCCGGTCGACGATCGCCTGCACTTCCTCGGCGGTGGGTTCCCGGGCGGCGTCGTTTCGCAGCGGGTGCATGTGGTTGACCGCGCCGTGACCCTCGCCCACATCGTAGGGGTACCGAACCGCGCGGGCAAGGAAGTCCGTCGCCCCCTCGACGGCCGGCTCGAGCGGTTCACCCGTGGCCAGTCGGGCCGCGATCGCGGCGGCCAGCGCACAGCCCGAGCCGTGGGTGGCCTCGGTCCCGACGCGGGGGTGTTCGAACGTCCGGACCGTCTCCGCGGTGACCAGCACGTCCCGGACCCGCTCGCCGGGGACGTGCCCGCCCTTCACGAGGACCGCGTCGACGCCCGTCTCGAGGATCGCCTCGCCGGCCTCGCGGGCCCGTTCCTCGTCGGTGACGGCGATGTCCGTCAGCACTTCGGCCTCGTCGGCGTTGGGCGTCGCGACCGTCGCCGTACTCAGCAGTTCCTCGTAGGCCCGTTCGGCCTCGGGCTCGAGCAGGCGATCGCCCGAGGTCGCGACCATCACGGGGTCGACGACCAGCGGGAACTCGAACTCCTGTGCGTACTCGGCGACGGTCTCGATGACCTCGGTCGTCGCGAGCATCCCGGTCTTGGCCGCGCCGACCGCGAAGTCGTCGGTGACGGCCTCGAGTTGGGCCTCGATCTCCGCGGTCGGGAGGACGTGCGAAGACTCGACGCCGCGGGTATTTTGTGCGGTAACGGCGGTGATCGCCGACGTGCCGAAGACGCCGTGGGCGGCCATCGTCGCGAGGTCGGCCTGGATCCCCGCGCCGCCGCCGGAGTCGCTGCCAGCGATCGTCAGCGCGACCGGCCGGCTCTCGGGTGCTGGTGTTCGCATACGAAACCGTATTCCCGGCTTATACTAAGCGGTGATGGTCAGCGACGCTGAGAGTCGTCCGCGGTGTGATCGACGCCTCGAGGACGTCCGGTCGTCGAGAACCGCCCGCCGTCAGTCGTCGGTGAGTTCGAAAAATCCCTGTTTGTGTTCGATCACGCCCGCGTCGTGGAGCGCCGAGATCGCGCGACTGACGGCCGCCTCGCTGCAGTCGTGTCGGTCCGCGACCCGCTCTCTGAGTGCCTTGTGCGTGTATCGTTCCCCCTCGAGTTCGTCGACGATCGCCGCCTTCTCCCGTTCGAGGTCGCTCATCGGTCACGGCGGGATACGACCTCGAGACGGGTACGCCTTGCCCGCGGTCGCTCGAGGCGGACCCGTCGGCGGATCGGGGACCGGCAGGTCCCGTCGAGGTCGGTTTCGAACGGCGACACGCAGTCCGGACGGCAGCGTTATGGGTATGGATATGATATGAATACGTATGAGCGAGCACGAAACGCGGAAAGTCGGCGATCGCGGGCAGGTAACGCTGCCGAAGCGGCTTCGAGAGGCGTTCGATATCCACGGCGGCGACGAGGTGACGATCCGCGAGGAGGACGACAAGATCGTCATCGAGAAACCGACGTCGCGGGCGGACCTCGCGGAGGGGTATCGACGCCGCGCCGAACACCACCGCGACCTCGCGGCCGAGATGGACGGGGCCTCGCGTGAAGCGAACGCCTCCCTCGGCGACGCACCCGACTGGGAGGAGTGACGATGCACGTCCGCCGCGGCGACATCGTCGTCGTCGAACTCGATCCGACACGCGGCTCCGAACAGCGGGGGACCAGACCCTATCTCGTCGTCCAGAACGACGTCGGTAACGAGAACGCCCCGACGACGATCGTCGTCCCCTTCACCACGTCCTACGGGGACGAGCGGTATCCCTTCGAAGTGCTGATTCCAGCCGACGAGTGTGCCCTCCGCGAGGACTCGGTCGCGCTCTGTAGTCAGGTTCGAACCGTCTCGATCGACGACAGGATCACGGACGTCGTCGGATCGGTACCGGACGACCGGATGGCCGAGGTCGACACCGCCCTCGAGTACAGCCTCGGCTTGCGCGAGGTCTGAGCAGCGGGGCGGAGCGTTCGATCATCCGTTCCATAAAATACATTCGTCTAGCCTCGCCAACGATCATCGAATGCCCTCCAGACGCGAAGTAATGGCCGCCCTCGGTGCGACCGGTATCGCGACCGCCGCGGGCTGTCTCGGCGGTCTGTCGGTCGATCCCGGGACGGACGAATCGTACGCGTGGCCGACGGGCGGCGCGGATCGGCGGAACTCGAGAGCGATCCCCGACGGCGTCGCGCCGCGCGAGGACCCTACCGTCGACTGGCGCGTCGATCTCGAGTCGGCGTACGCGACCGCCGACCCGGTCGTGGTCGACGGGACCGTCCTCGCGACGATCGGAACCGACGTGGTCGCGTTCGATCGGACGAGCGGGGACCGGCGCTGGTCGATCGACCCGAACAACGAGGCCAACACCTACCGCGGGGCACCGACCGTGTACGAGGGGCTGGCGTACGTCCCGGAAGTGGACACGGTGACCGCTCGCGACCTCGAGAGCGGCGCGGTCGAGTGGAGCGAGACGTTCGAGGCGACCATCGGACAGGGGTCGCTACTGGTCACCGACGACGGGGAGAACGGCCGCGTCTTCACGGCCGGCGGCAACTCTCTGCACGCACTCGACGCCGGAACCGGCGAACGCCTGTGGGAACAGGAGCTACTGGGGACCCCGGAGCACTCGCTCGCGAAGTACACTGACTACGTCTACGTCGCGACCGACGGCGGCGAGTTGTACGCCGTCGACGAGTGGGGGACCGTCCAGTGGCGGCGAACCGTCGAGGCCGGCATTCGGAGCGGTCCGGCGGTGCGGTCACTGGACCAGAGCGGGTCCGAGTGGGGCATCGCCGTCGTCGGCGGCGACGGGACGGTCGTGTACTTCGAACCGGACGGAGCGCGGGCGTGGGAGACCGAGATCGGCGGGTTCGGCAACGACGGCATCGCTATCGCCCACGAGACACTGCTCGCGCGCTCGGGACCGCGGGTGTTCGCGCTCAACCTGGCCGACGGGAGCGTTCGCTGGCGGCTCGATCTCGACGAGAGCGCGCACAATCCGCCGATCGTCGTCGGCGACACGGTGTACGTCGGCGGCGATCGGCTCCGCGCGATCGACATCGAGGGTGGGATCGGGGTTCGATCGTACCGAACCCGCCACCTCCGGTTCGAGTACGAACCCACCGGCGCGGTCGGCTTCGTCACCGCGGCCGACTCGAAGCTGTTCGTGACAACGAACGTCTTCGGAACCGAGACGGAAACCGCCGAGTTGATCGTTCTCTCGTGATTACGAGCCGTCGCTCGCCGCGGCGGCCAACTCCGCGTAGGCGTCCCACGAGGGATCGGCGTTCGGGTGCGCGAGCCGGTCCCCGTCGACCAGCACCTCGCCGCCGTCGTCCTCGAGCGCCTCGACCCGGCCGATCTCGGCGACCGGCGTCCCCCGATCCGCGAGCGCCTCGCGGACGTCGGCGACGCCGTCGGGGTCGACCGCGATCAGTAGCGAGCCACAGCTTGTCGCCGCCCAGGGATCGATCTCGAGCGCCGAACAGACCTCGCGGACGCCGGGGCGCAGCGGGACGGCGTCGCGGTCGATCGCGAACCGGGCGTCGGCCCCGTCGGCCATCTCGTTCAACGCGCCCGCGAGGCCGCCCTCGGTCACGTCGTGCATCGCCCGGACCGGCCCCGCGGCGGCCGCCGTGAGGGCGTCCCGAACGGCGTAGACCTCCTCGAGGCGGTCCTGAGCGGCCGAGATCGTCTCGGCGGGACAGTCGATCTCCTCGCCGAAGAGGGTACTCAGCAGGCCGACGGCCTCGACGGCGGGGCCGTTCGTCAGGAGGAGCCGGTCGCCGGGACGGGCCCCGTCGGGCCGAACGATGTCGCCGTGGTCGCCGACGCCCATCGCGGTGGCCGCGCCGACCCACGGGTGGGACGGGTCGGCGTATCGCGCCGTGTGGCCGGTCACGACGGCGACGCCGAGGTCCGCACACTCGGCGTGGATCGTCTCCCAGACCGTCGCGAACTCGTCGTCGGTCATCGATTCGGGCAGGGTGAAACAGATCGAGAGATGTGACGGGGGGACGCCGCTGACGGCCACGTCCGCGAGGACGAGATCGAGGGCGAACCGTGCGGCCCGCTCGAGGCCCAAGGCAGGCAGGATCGAGAGGGGATCGGTGGCGGTGACCAGCGCGCGGTCGTCGATATCGAGGACGCCGAAGTCGATGCCGTGGGTCGGCCCGACGGCGACGTCGTCGCGGTCGGCACCGAGGTTCGGCGCGATGTGGCGGTCGAAGAACGCGCGATCGATTTTTCCGAGGTCGCTCACGGTTGATCGATATTAATCAGTCGACTTATACGTACTGATTCCCGCTCGTAATCGGAATCAGGCGGCGGCATCGACCTCGGCCGGCCTCGCCGATTCGAGCCGAGCGGGTGACTCTCACGCCCGATTCCGGTACCCAACAGTGCAGGGTGAAAACCTAACCGAGTACGTTCATAAGAAGGGTTACTAATCGTGAAATCAGATGTGTTCGGAGCGACCGTCGTCGGGGACGCGGGACGGGGGGAGGCGGAATGCACGGCATAATCCTGCAGACGCTCCAGTCGTTCGTCGTCGATACCTACGGCGAGGACGCCTGGCTAGCGATTCAGGACGAGGCTGACATCGAGGAGAAGGTCTACGTCCCGGTCACGGTCTATCCGGACGGCGACGTCTACGAGATCGCCCGTACTGCTGGCGACCTCACGGATCAGAGCCCGCGGACGATCCTCACCCAGTACGGGCGGTGGGTCGTCCCCGCGTTGCTCGAGACCTACGACCTCCACATCGACGACGACTGGGAGGGGCTCGAACTCATCGCGAACATCCAGCGGTTCCATACCTCACTGCGGACCCGGGACATGACGACGCTGACGACCCCGCGCATTCGGTCGGAGCGGGTCGACGAGAACCGGGTCCGGATCACCTACGATTCGGACCGGAACCTCTGTGACGTGGCTCGCGGCGCGATCCAGGGCGTCGCCGACCGCTTCGACGAGGACCTCGTCGCCGAGGAGCGGACCTGTATGCACGAGGGCGACGACGCCTGCGTCTTCGACATTCGGCGGCGAGTACCCGCCGAGGCGGACACGGCCGGCGCACACAGCGGGGAGGCGAATGACTGACTCGCTCGAGGCGGCCGGCGCGGACGCCTCGTCGCCGATCCCCGGGGCGATACAGTCGGACCGGCCGGCCGGCTTCGCCCTCGCGGTCGCCGTGGTCGGACTGGTCGTCGTCGCCGTCGCGGCGGTCGCGCTCGGGGGACCGACCGCGGCCGTTTTCGGGGCTGGCGTCGCCGGCGTCGTCGCGACGGGCGCTACCGCGGCCGGGCTCGCTGCCGCCTCGCCCGCCCGGACCGCGCCACGCCAGCGCGACCGACTGCGCGAGGGGATCGCCGACCTGACCGAGCGGGTGACGCACCTCGAGGCCGGCGAGTACGACGACCCCTTCGACGGCGACCGCGACGACGAGTTCGCGGCCCTCGAGTCGTCGCTGGCGGGGATCCGGGAGCAGTTGGCCGAACGCGACCGGACGGACCGGTCGCTGGACGAACTCGAGCGGACGGTCGGGGGCCACGCGGAGACGACGCGGGCGGTCGCCGCGGGCGATCTCACCCGGCGGTTCGAGCGGCCGGGCACGCACGAATCGCTCGACGAGTTAGCCGACAACTCCAACGCGATGCTCGCGGAGATCGAGGACACCTTCGGGACGCTGAAGTCCTTTTCCGGCGAGGTCGTCACCTACAGTCGCGAACTCACGACCAGCATGGAGGCGGTACAGGCGGAAGGCGAACGCACGAGCGAGGCGCTGACCGAGGTCGTCGCGGACAACAGGGAACAGAACGAACAATTACGAACCGTTACGGCCGAGATGGAGAACTTCTCGACGACGGTCGAGGAGATCGCCGCGACCGCCTCCGAGGTCGCCGACACCGCCGACCGGACCGCACGCGTCGGCCGGCAGGGAAGCGAGGCCGCGGGCGACGCGATCACCGGCATGGCCGTGATCGACACCGAGACCGAACGGACCCTCGAGGAGATCGAGGGGCTCGAGGCCGAAGCCGAGCGGATCGACGAGCTGATCGAGTCGATCAGCGAGATCGCCGAACAGACCAACATGCTGGCGCTGAACGCCAACATCGAGGCGACTCGTTCGGGCGAGGCCGGCGGCGAGGGCTTCGGCGCGGTTGCCGACGAGATTCAGACCCTCTCCGAGGAGGTCTACGACTCGGTCCAGACCGTCGAGGAGCGCCTCGAGGGACTCAAAGAGCGGGCGATGGCCGCCGCCGACGAGGTCCGGACCAGCCGCGGCCGAATCGAGGACAGCGTCGCCGACGTCGAGGACGCCGCGACCGCGCTCGAGGAGGTCGCCGGGCTCGCCGAGGAGACCAACGACGGCGTCCAGGAGATCTCCGCGGCGACCCAAGAGCAGGCGTCGGCGACTCAGCAGGTCGTCGTGCTGGTCGAGGACGCCGCCGAGACGAGCGCGGCGACGGCGTCGACCTCGGCGCGAGCGGCCCGCCGGGCGTCGGCCCAGGCGGAGGCACTCTCCCACGTGGCCCGCAGCGCGACCGTCCTGACCGAGCAGGCCGGCGAGTTGAACGCACAGCTCGTCGCCTACGACACCGAGAGCGGCTACGACCTGCCGGAGCCACGGACCGCCGACGACGTCGACCCGGAGGCCGTCTCGACGGCCGACGCGACGCCGGAGACGATCAGCGACGGCGGCACCGCGTCTCGATAGCGACGCCCCGACTGCCGACCGCCGACCCGCGGCTCGAGGGAGCGTCCCGACCCGCCGTTCGATAACCACTATAGATTACGCTTACGCCGACCCGAAAGGGAGTGTAGTTACAGGCAAGAGTCAAGTCCGTCCCCGAATTACGGGGGACAGATGGCGTGCTCCGTCGAGTCGCGGGCCGATCGCGACCTCGAGTTCTCCGCGGGCGAACTCACGGGTGCGCTAGGGGATTCGGTTACGGTGTTGCCGCTGCTGGTCGCACTCGGCGCGACGACGAGCGTCTCGCTGCCCCACGTCCTGCTTGGCTTTGGCGTCTTCCAGATCGTCTGGGGACTCCACTACGGCCTGCCGATCTCCGTCGAGCCGATGAAGGCCCTGGTCGGGCTGGCGATCGTCGGCGCGCTTTCCTACGCCGAACTGGCCGCCGCCGGACTGCTCGCCGGCGGGGTCTTGCTCGTCGTCGGCCGGCTCGGGCTCGTCGGTCGGCTCCAGCGGATCGTCGGCGAGCCCGTCATCCGCGGCGTCCAGTTCGCCGTCGCGCTGCTCCTGCTCGAGGCGGCGGTCGATCTCTCGGTCGGGAACCCGCCCATAGCGGCGGCCGGGCTCGCCGTCGTCGGCCTGCTGGCGCTGGTCGGCCACGCCCGGACGAGCGCACTAGTCGTCCTCGGGCTCGGCGCGGTCGCGGCCGTCGCGACGGCGGGCGTTCCGACGCCGACCGCGCCCGCGCTCGCGGTCTTCCCTGCCGGGCGGCCAGCGTTGTCCGCGGCCGCCATCGAGGGGACCGTCGCCCAGTTGGGCATGACGATCGGGAACGCCGCCATCGCGACCGCCCTGCTCTGTGGCGACCTCTACGACCGCGAGGTCTCGGCCGACGCGCTCTCACGGAGCATGGGCGTGACCTGTCTGGCGGCGGTCCCGCTGGGCGGCGTGCCGATGTGTCACGGCAGCGGCGGGCTGGCCGGCAAGTACGCCTTCGGCGCGCGGACCGGCGGCGCAAACGTCCTGCTCGGCGTCGGCTACCTCGCACTCGCGCTGGTCGCCGCCGGGGCTGCCCTCGCGGCGTTCCCGATGGCCCTGCTTGGCGTCCTGCTGGTCGTCGTCGGTGGTCAGCTGGCTCGAGCGGCGTTCGACCCCGTCTCGGACCGCCGGTCGCTCGCGCTCGTAGTGGGGGTCGGAGCCGTCGGCGCGGTCGTCAACGTCGGCGTTGCCTTCGTCGCCGGGGCCGTCGCGTTCTGGCTGCTCTCCCGTATGGAATAATCGTCGGGAGCCGGACGACCTTTCATCCCGTAGCGCCAACCGTCACCGATGCCACCGAGCTGGGCCGACCTGTTCGATCGCGGCGCGGAGTACGACGGGGATATCGAGTCGATCCGAGCGGAACGCACGGCGATCCGGGAGGAGGACGATGCCTGAGGAGCCCGATCCCGCCCGCATCGTCGCGGACGCCGACGTCCTCGCGGCGGACCTGCTGGTCGGCGGATCGGCCCGCGAGGCGCTCGATCACGTCCGCCGGCACTCGTGGGTCGAACTGGTCGCGAGCGACCCGCTGCTCGCGGCGACCGAGGAGCTGGTGACGGCACTCGCCGACGCCGACCTCGCCGCCGATCACCGCGAGCGCCTCGAGGCCGAGCGGGTCGCGGTCGACCAGCCCGAGGGCGATCATCCTGCGCTGGCGTCGGCCTATCGGGGCGAGGCGGCGCACCTGCTCTCCTACGACGAGCGGCTACGATCGGCAGAGGCCGGCCTGACGCTCCAGCCCCGCGTCTCGGTGAGCGTCCGGCCGCCGGACGCGTTCGCGCGCCTGTTCGATCCCGAGAGTCTGTACGCGGCCGTCGAGGATGGCGAGTACCCCGGGCCGGACCGGGACCCGCGAGCGTAACCGCCGGCGACGGGACCGCTACACGAAGAACGTGTGACTTATGCGGTGGGAGCCCCTGATTTATGAGGGGAATGACCAATCTACGTGATCTCCGGACCGGACTGAGCTACGGGGACGTTCTCCTCGTCCCGCAGCGCTCGCCCGTCGACAGCCGCAGTACCGTCGACCTCGAGACGCCGTTCACGCCGACCGTCGACCTCGAGACGCCGCTGGTCGCGGCCGCGATGGACACCGTCACGGAGGCCGAGCTGGCGATCGAACTCTCACGGGCCGGCGGCCTCGGCGTGTTGCACCGGTTTCTCACGGTAGCCGAACAGGCCGAGCAGGTCGAACGAGTGAAAGACGCCGACGAGCAGGTGGCCGCCGCCGTCGGGATCAACGAGGACTACGTCGAACGAAGCGACGCGATCGTCGATGCCGGCGTCGACGCGATCGTCGTCGACGTGGCCCACGGCCACTTGGAGCGGACGCTCGAGGCCGTCGAGCAACTGAGCGAAGCGTTCCCGGAGACGGATCTCGTCGCCGGGAACGTCGCGACGCCCGCCGGGGTCGAGGATCTCGCCGCAGCCGGCGCGGACTGTGTGAAGGTCGGGATCGGTCCCGGTTCGCACTGTACGACCCGAAAGGTCGCCGGGGCCGGTGTCCCGCAGTTGACGGCCGTCGACGACTGTGCAAGCGCCGCCGAGGACCTGGACGTGACGATCTGTGCCGACGGCGGGATCCGTACCTCCGGCGACGCGGTCAAGGCGCTGATGGCCGGGGCCGACACCGTGATGGTCGGGAGCCTGCTGGCCGGCACCGAGGAAGCGCCCGGCGCTGTCGTCGAGGTCGACGGCACCCGATACAAGCGCTCGCGGGGGATGGCGACCACCGCGGCCGCCGAGGACCGCGACGACAAAGACGTCGACGTCGACGCCGACGAGGGCGTCGAGGCCCTGACCCCCTATAAGGGGCCGGTCGCCGACGTCGTCGAGGAGTTCTGCGCCGGCATCCGATCCGGACTCTCCTACTGCGGCGGACACACCATCCCGGCCGCCCGGGACGGTGCCGAGTTCATCCGCGTCGCGCCCAGCGCGAAGGACCGCGAGGGGTACCACACGGACCACGACTGGGAGGGCGTCAGTGTCGAGAGCGAATCCGAGACCGTCACCGAGGCGGACCTCGTGGCCGACGACGGCTCGAGTCCGCCGGCAGAAAGCGACGACTGACGACCGAGCGTACTGATCGCCGAGCCACGGGAGCCACGCCCGTTACGCGTCGTGGTCGGCGTACCACTCGGTGAACGCCGCCAGCGCACGCCCGCGGTGAGAGATCGCGTTCTTCTCCTCGGTACTCAGTTCGGCCAACGTCTGTCCGTTGTACTCGAAGATGGGATCGTAGCCGAACCCGCCCTCGCCGCGGGGCGCGACGAGCGTCCCAGCGACCGATCCCTCGAACGTCTCCGTCCCGTCCTCGTCCGCGTACGCGAGGACGGTCCGGAAGTGCGCGCGGCGGTTCTCCTCCTCGCTCGCGAGCCGCCAGAGCCGCTCGACGCCGACGGTGTCCTCGACGTACGCAGAGTACGGGCCGGGGAACCCGCCGAGCGCGTCGACGAAGAGGCCGGCGTCGTCGACCAGTACCGGCTCCTTGCCCCCGAGTTCGTCGAAGGCCTCCCGGGCCCCGTGGGCCGCGATTTCCTCGAGCGAGTCGCTTTGAATCTCGGTGTAGTCGTACTCGATCTGCTCGACGGGCTCGATGCCCGAGAGATAGTCCCGCGCCTCGCGCGCCTTGCCCGCGTTGCCGGTAACGAATCGAACGGTCATATCCGAGCGGGGGGCCGCGGGCCGAAAATAGGCGTCGGTTGCCCCGTCCGACGGTTCGGGAGCCGGTCTTCCGGCCCCGAAAGACCCATCATATGGTGCCTGGATGACACATCATGGACATCACCGAGTGGGACGACCCCGAACGGATCGACGACCTCGAGGGCGGGCAGCGGCGCGTACTGTCGTCGACCGACGATCTCGTGCTGGTTCACTACGCACTCGAGGAGGGCGCGGAAGGCGAACCACACGCCCACGAGGAGGCGACGCAGGCGACGTTCGTCATCGAGGGGCGACTCGAACTCCGCGGGGAGTACTCGCGGATCGTCGAGGCGGGCGATTCCTACGCCGTCCCGCCGGGGACGATCCACGGTGTGCGTGCCCTCGAGCCGTGTCGCGTCATCGACGCGTTCACACCGCCGCTCGAGGCGTATACGGAGTAGGGATCGGAACCGCGACGCGTCGGCTACAGATCGAGAGCGTCCATCACAGTTTCCTCCGCCTTCCGGAGGTGTTCGGCGGCCGTCCCGGGCGCACAGTCGAGTTCGGCGGCGACGTCCTCGACGCCCGCCGCGCGTGGGACCTCGAAGTACCCCAACTCGCGAGCGACCCGGAGCGTCTCCCGCTGGCGGGCGGTCAGTGCGCCGACCGCCGCGTCGGCCCCGTCGTACTCGCCGACGCGGTCGACGGTCGTCTCGATGCCGTCGGGCATCTCCTCGAGTGCCGCCCGGAGATCGGCCGATTCGCCGACAACGGAGAACCGGACCGTCCAGTCCGACCGGTACTCAAGCGGCGGCAGGACGACGAGACTGCCGGCGGTGAGGCCCTCGAGGAGCCTCGCGTCGACGTCGGCCGGCAGATCGCGGACGTAGACGGTAAAGGTTCGATCGCCGGTCCGCGTGAGTTCGTAGTCGTCGACGCGGTCGGTCTCGGCGAGCGCGGCCTCGTAGACGTCGGCGTCACCGACGACGTGAAAGATAAAGACGTTGTCGTCGTTCTCGCCAGCGAAGTTGCCGTGGACCAGCCGATAGGACTCGAACGCGTCGCTCTCGGCGACGAACCGGTGCATCGGGTGGATCGTCTCGGCGTCGAACCGCAGCGTGAGCCGAACGGTCTTCACGGCCGACAGTCCGTTCCGCGTATATAAATAGCCTAGTCCGTGACGCAGAACCGACTCGCCTCGAGCGGCCGAACGGCCGGCCATGACAGCGGACTCGACGCTCGAGTCGCGGCCGGTAAAACGGGGCGACGCGGACGGGGAGGAGACGCTCGAGGCCCTACTAGGGGACGCGGTCCTCGGGCAGGACGACCACGAAAACGCGCCGGCGGTCGTGATCCGGCCCGACGAGGTACAGGCGGTGCTGGCGACGCTTCGCGACGAGGCCGGGTTCGATCACTGTTCCTGTGTGACGGCCCAGCAGTATCCGGACCGGTTCGAGACGATCTATCACTTGAAGTCCTACGCGGACCCGACGCGGGAGGTAAGCGTCGTGGTGCCGACGCCGACCGGCGAGCCGAGAAGCGAGTCGGCGACGCCGGTCTTCGAGACGGCCAACTGGCACGAGCGCGAGGCTTACGACCTGATCGGGATCGAGTACGAGGCCCACCCCGACCTGCGGCGAATCCTCCTGCCGGAGACGTGGCAGGGACATCCCCTCTCGCTGGACTACGATGCGGAGCAATCCCAGATCGTCACCCTCTCGGAACACGCGAACCCGATCGCGGGCGACGAACACGACACCACCTCGGAAACGATGTTTCTCAACATCGGTCCCCACCACCCCTCGACCCACGGCGTCCTCCACGTGAAGGCCGTGCTGGACGGTGAGACGGTCGTCGACGTCGATCCCGACATCGGCTACATCCACCGATGTGAGGAACAGATGTGCCAGGAGAGTACGTACCGCCATCAGATCATGCCGTACCCGGACCGCTGGGACTGGGTGTCCTCGGGACTGTGCAACGAGTGGGCCTACGCCCGCACGATCGAGTCCCTCGCGGACATCGACGTCCCGGAGTACGCGCAGGTGATCCGGACGATGGGGGCCGAACTCTCGCGGCTGGCCTCGCATTTCATCGCCATCGGCACCTACGCGCTGGACATCGTCGGCGAGTTCTGTGCCGCCTTCCAATACGCGATCCGGGATCGCGAACTCGTCTTGGACTGTCTCGAGGCGCTGACCGGCCAACGGATGATGTTTAACTACTTCCGAGTGGGCGGGGTCGCCTGGGACCTGCCTGAACCCCGCGGGGAGTTCATCGCGAACGTTCGGGACGTCCTCGACGGCTTCCCGGCGAAACTCGAGGAGTACCACGAGCTGCTCGTGACCAACGAGATCTTCCAGCGCCGCTGCGTCGACACCGGCGTCTTGGAACCCGAGGTGGCCAAACAGTACGGCTGTACCGGCCCCGTCGCCCGCGGCTCCGGCATCGACTACGACCTCCGGCGAGACGACCCCTACGGCTACTATCCGAACCTCGAATGGGACGTGGTCACCGAACCCGACGGCGACAACTTCGCCCGACTGCTCGTCCGACTGGGTGAGATCGAGGAGTCGGCGAAGATCGTCGATCAGTGTCTCGACCTGCTCGCGGACTGGCCCGCGGACGAACGCACCGTCCAGAGCAACGTCCCGCGGACGCTCAAGCCCGAAACCGACGCCGAGAGCTACCGCGCCGTCGAAGGGGCGAAAGGCGAACTCGGGATCTACATCCGGTCGGACGGGACCGAGACGCCGGCGCGGTTCAAGATCCGCAGCCCGTGTTTCTCGAACCTCTCGGCGCTGCCCGAGATCGCCCGCGGCGAGTACGTCGCCGACCTCATCGCGGCGATCGGGAGCCTCGACTGCATCATGGGCGAAGTCGATCGCTGAGCGACGGCGCAGTCGCTCGTCGCTCGGAGCGGCCGCGAAAAGGACGGTTCGCGCCGGTCAGACGGTCTGCTGTACGTCATTTCCGGTGCGACCGCGACACGGTCTGGGTCGCACCGGTAAATCGGTACAGCAAACCGTCTCAGTCGTCGGTGTCGTCGACGATGACCTCGACGGGCTCGTCGACCGACTCCTCGTCGTCCCCGGACGCGCCCTGTTCCTGCTGCCAGAGCAGCGCACCGGCGACGGCAACGACGATCCACGAGCGCCAGTTGGCGAGGTTGAGGGTGTAGCCGACCCCGAAGGGTTTCTCGACGAGCATCCCCTCGCCGGGCTGCCAGTACGACGAGAGCATGCGACTGATGCTCGGTCGTTCGAAGTTGTACGGTACCCCGAGGATCTCACCGGACGTCGACTTGTCTGCCATGCTCGGTGATACGTCGTCCCCGGATAAAGGGATTGTGTGCTGACCCCGTCACCGAGACCGGGAGACGGCAGTGGTGTGATTGCCGGTCGCTACGCGTCCGACTGGTACCGGCCCCGGCCCTCGACGTCCCGCAACCGCTCGAGGACGCGCTCCTCGCCGACCTCGCGATACCCCGCACGGACCGCCTCGCGCAGCGGTTCGGGGTCGTCGGCGGTCCCGACGAGGCTCTGATCGAAGACGTGGAGATCCATCGCGTAGTCCTCGACGTGGTCGGTGTGGTAGCCGAGCCCGAAGTCGATGAGGTACGTTCGGTCCCCGTCGACCCTGACGTTTCTCGTCGTCGGATCGCCGTGGACGAACCCTGCCCGGTGGAGTCGCGCGAGGTGCCGGCCGACATCACGAACGCCCGCAGCCGTCAGCGCCGCGCGGAGGTCACGTTCGCCGACGTACTCGAGTTCCAGCCGCGCCTCGCGGGGATCGACGTCCGACAGCACCGGCGTCGGCACCCCCTCGCGGCGGGCCAGACTCGTCAGGCGGGCCTCGAGGGTCGTCCGCTCGCGACGGAGCCGGTCGTCGAGTTGGGGGTGGCGGTAGGTCTTCGCCTCGCGGCGCTTGGTCACGCGGCCGCGTTCGGGCTCGAGGTCGACCAGCGCCTCGGCACCGCGGACCTGCGTGTCGCCGTCCGCACGCCCCACTGCGAGGTCCGGTTCGTCCGTCTGCTCGCGGTTCCTTCCGTCACCGCTCGCCGTTCCGAGGTCCTCGCTTCTCTCGGACCTCGCGCGCCACGTGACGGGTACCTGATCCGGCCGGAAATCCGGATCGACGCGGGAGTCCTCGAGCGCGAGGGTATCGCCGGCGTCGTACATCTTCGCGCCAAGCACGGCGATCATCCCGGCGTTGTCCCGCAGGAACCGCGGCTCGGGTGCATGGAACTCGGCCCCGCGCTGGGCGCACATCTCTCCGAGCATCTCGCGCAGGCGGTCGTTCTGGCCGACGCCGCCGCCTAACACGAGTTCGTCGCTGCCGGTCAGCGAGAGGGCGCGTTCGGAGACTTCGGTCAGCATGCCGAAGATATTCTCCTGCAGGGAGAAGCAGACGTCCTCGACGGGGACGCCGTCGTCGTAGGCCTGCTTGGCGGCGCTCATGATGCCCGAAAAGGAGAAATCCATCCCCTTGACGACGTAGGGCAGGTCGACGTAGTCGCCCTCCGTCGCCGCCTCCTCGACCTTCGGCCCGCCGGGGTGGGACCAGCCGACGTGGCGCGTGAACTTGTCGATGGCGTTGCCGACGCCGGTGTCCATCGTCTCGCCGAGGACCCGATAGCGCCCGTTGCGGTAGGCCAGCAGGTGCGCGTTCGCGCCGCTGGCGTTCAGACAGACCGGGGCGTCGAAGCCGGAGGTGTGGCGACCGATCTCGAGGTGGGCCACCATGTGATTGACGCCGACCAACGGCACCGAAAGCGCCTGGCTCAGCGCGCGGGCAGCGGTGCCGACGACCCGCAGACAGGGGCCCAGGCCGGGCCCGCGAGAGAAGGCGACCGCGTCGACCGGCGGTTCGCTCGCGGGGCCGTCGTGGGTCTCGCGGGCGTACTCGAGGGCGCGTTCGACGACACGGGGGACGGCCTCGTGCATGTGTTCGGCGGCCTCGCGAGGGTGGATGCCGCCGCTCTCGGGCTGATAGGCGTCGCTCTCGATGAACACGTCGTCGCGTGCGGCGTCGAAGACGGCCGCGCTGGCGGCCCAGGCGGTGCCCTCGATGCCGAGGATGCGGGTGTCAGTCACGGCTGAAAACGGGTAGTCATCGGCGGTCGAGACATCCCGCTACGGTCGGGTGACCGCGCGCTCGCGGGTCGTTTCACGTCCCGCTCGCGTTTCGATGTGCCTCGCGGTCGCTCGGCACATCGCCTTACTCCCACTCGGTGTAACTGCACTTCCCGCAGTGCTTGCGGTCGCCGTGGTCAGCGAGGAACACGTCACCGCAGCGGGGGCACTGTTCGCGCTCCGTACTCCCATCGTCGTTGTAGAGTTCGTAGCGAGCCATTTAGGCTTCCTCCGGTTCTGCCTCAGCGTCGGCCTCCTCGTCGGCACCGATCTTGTTCCGCTCGAGCATGTGGTCTTGCTCGACGTCACGGGCGTCGTCTGCGGTCTCGTAGACCTTGGCCTGCCCGACGGTCTTGCGCATCCCGAACTTGGTGTCGAGCTTGCGGATGACGACCTCGTCGGCGTCCTTGTTCAGCTTCGCGGCCAGACTGTCCCGAACCTGCAGTCGCTCGGGAGTCGCGTCCTCGTGGGAGAGTTCGAAGGTCACGTCGGTCCGATGCAACATGGGGTTCTCCGTTTCGGAGATGATGTCGACGTCCATGATATCACTCAGTTACCCTACTATCCCCGTGTAGCGCCTAAAAGGATTTCGAAGCGGCCACCGATGGGACTCGACGCGTTCTCCGACGAGTCCGAAACCGCGGCCCGGCTCCGTGGTCCGATCGGATCGAAATGTGAACGTATTTATTTATTGAACTTACAGGTTCAGTGGAATGCCCTCCAGACGACAGGCGCTCGCGAGCGGCGTTCTCGGGGTCGGCGGCCTCTTCGGCGGCTACACGGCCGTTGACGATCGAGCCGACGCCGCGACGATCGACTGGCCGATGGCCCGCTACGATGCCGCCGGAACCGGCCACAGCCCCGACGCGGTGGGCCCGAAAGACGACCTGCGGCTCGCATGGGAGGGGCGACTCGCGGACACCGGCGGCTTCGCGGTCACGCCGCCCGTGGTCGTCGACGGGACGGTCTATGCTGGCAACGAGAACCTCATCGCGTTCGACGCCGCGGGCGGCGACGAGCGGTTCTCGTACGACAGCACGTTTCGTTCCAGCCCCGCCTACGTCTCCCCCTCGATCTACCGGACCGGAACGCTGACGGTCAGTACGGACAACGGCATCGCCGGGCTGAACGCCGGCGGCGGCCTCCGGGCGTTCGGCGTCCAGTTCGGTGCGAACCGGTGGCGCGGGCCGGGGCCGTCCCCCTCGTCACCGCCCGTGAACGCGCTCGAGAGCCCGCCGCCGGTCCCCGCGGACGGGACGGTGTACGTCGCCGCCCCCGACCGCGGCGAGATCGTCGCGCTCGGGGCCACCGACGGCAGCGAGCAGTGGCGGCGACGGCTCGACGCCGGCGACGAGTTCAGCGTGACCGTACGACGGCCGGCAGTGAAAGACGGGACCGTCTTCGTCACCGGCTGGCCGTCTCAGGTCCGGGCTCTCGACGCCGAAACGGGCGACGTCGTGTGGGAGGACGAACTCGACGAAGCGATGGTACTCCCGCCGACGGCGACGGCCGACGGGGTCGTCGTCCCGACTCGAGGCGGCCTCACAGTCTACGAGGCGAACGGCGACGTTCGCTGGTCGCGGGATCTCGCGGGCAATGCGACCGGCGGCGCGGCCGCCGTCGCCGACGGCCGGGTGTTCTTCGCCGACGGAACCGAGTCGCTACACGCACGCGACCTCGAGACGGGGGCCGAGGAGTGGACGCTGGCGTTCACCCGGGAAGCGGCCCCCGTCGTCGCGGACGGCGTCGTCTACGTGACCGGCGGCTACGACCTCATGATCCTCGACGCAGCGACGGGTGACCGGCGGTTCACCCGCGAAACTGACTGGTTCTTCTCGCAACCGGCGGTCGGCGACGGCGTTCTCTACGTCGTCGACGGCGACCGCGTCCTCGCGCTGGAGGGAGATCATGAGTGACGACGAGGGCGACGACGGACGGGAACGGGAGCCGACCATCAGCGACGACTCGGCGACACCGGCACCGACCGACGAGGCGGCCTCTGAGACCGATAGCGACAATGCCGACACGCCGCCGACCGGGATCGCCGGCGCGATACCGCGTCTCCGGCGCGATCCGGCGCTGCTGGTGCCGTTTACCGTGGCCGGGCTCGTCCTCGCGCTCCTCGACCGGCTCCGGCGGTGGGACCCGATTCCGACGCTGGCCACCGGCGACGACGTCTCGATCGGGATCGAATACGCCGGCTACCCGACCGGCGTCCCGGACACGGCCCGCTCGCTCGGGGCGCTCATCGACCTGAAACTCCCCTACCTCGCCTGGGCGGTCGGCCTCGAGGCGCTCGCGATGGCTGTCGTCGCGGCCGCCGGAACCGCGACCATCGCGCGAACGCTCGAGAGCGACGACGGCTGGAGCTGGCGACAGTGGGGACGGCGATGGCTGGCGTATCTCGGACTGATCGTCCTGTTCGATGCGGTCGGGCGGGCGGTCGGCTCCATCGGCGACGTCGGGCTCGTCGTCGGCGTGATACTCGCGGTCCCCCTCTTCGCCGCGTTCGTGCGGTTCTTCCCCGCGCCCGCGTTCGTCGTCACCGGATCGGGGCCGGTCACCGCGCTCGCCCGGAGCGCTCGCGCGACCCGCGGGATCGGCTGGCGGCTGCTCGCGCTCGTCGTCTGTTTCGGCCTCGCGGCGTGGCTGTTGGGACTCGTTCCGGTCGTGGGAACGGCGCTGAGTACGGCTCTCGTCGGCTCGACGCTGGCCGTAACGATGGCCGCTGTCCGAGACGGGAGACCCGCTGATACTGGCGGGTGACGCGGCACCGCGCCGACCGGCTCGCCGGCCACGTTCGGTGGCGCTCGACTTCGGCAACCGGACCGACCCACGGACGACCGTCCCCGCTCGAGCGCGACGGTCGGCTATCGGGACGGGCCAGTCGCCGGAGGATCGGGGTGCCCGTCGGTCTCGGCCGCCCGTTCGGCGTCGCCGCTGATGAGCGACGACATGAGCCGGGCTTCGATCCGGCGGAGGTGTTGGCCGACCGTTCCCGCAGAACAGTCCAGCCGGGCGGCGATATCCCCGTAGGTGACCTGCCGGGGCTCTTCGTAGTATCCCTCCTCAACGGCGACGCGTAACACCTCCCGCTGGCGATCGGTCAGTTCGGTAAAGGGCCGTTCGGCGGACGGATCGTAGCTGCCGAGTCGCTCGATTTCGACGTCGACGATCGCCCGCGTCTCCTCGATGAGACGACGGAGTGCGTCCTCGCGGCCGATCTCCGAGACGCGGAGGCTCCGGTTTGCCGGCCCGGTGTACTCGAGCGGGTAATCGAGCAACACCGCGTGCCGGTCGTGTATCGCCCGTAACTCCCGCGTGAGGTCGCTCGGCTCGTAGTGGAGTTGAAGGATCGACCTATCGCCGGCGTCGGTCAACTGGTAGTCGACGACCGTCGGCCCCGTCTCTTCGAGTGCCCGCTCAGCGACGGCCCGATCCCCCCGCAGCACTTTCTGTGTCATGATCGTCCCGTCGTTGAGTTGCTCGACGTTCCGAACGGCATCGAATGTGACCCCAAGTTCCCGGAGACGCTCCGCACCCCGATCGAAGTACCCCCGTGGTGGCGTGATAACGTATGTCACGTATCGCATGCTGTTGGATTACGAATCCATCATAAATAACAGTTATGCGTTCGAATGGATTATTTGAACGACAAAACAAGCGGGCTAAACGACCGACGGGAAGCGCCCCATGATAGGAGTCCCCGCAGACCGAATCGGGTGCGCTTTCGGACTCCGGTTCAGGTGTAGTACGGCCAGTACAGCGACCGGCCGATCTTCACCAGTCGCCAGAGGGGACTACAGCCCCGCTCCCAGACGAGGACCGGGACGGCCCGTCCGCCGAAACTCTCCTTGAACCGGAAGACGCCGTCCGCGAAGTCCGCGGTCGTACTCCCGAAGTCGTAGGTCTCGTAGCCGTGGTCGATTCCCCACTGGAACACCCGATCGTAGAGCAGTTCCGACGCGTGATCGTCGAAGTACTCCCGCGGCACAGCCGCGAAAAAGCCATGAACTGCGTCCCGCTCGTCGTCGAGGACCTCGAGCATTCCGCCGGCGTACTCGCCGTCGATCCGGATCGTCAACAGGAGGAGCCGGTCGGCCATCGGCCGGAGCGCATCGAAAAAGGAGAACGGGTAGGTCTCCGCACCGACGCGGTCCATGACCCGTTCGTACGCGCGGTGGAACCGCCGGAGGTTCCCGCGGGTGATGTCCTCCGCGACGATTTCGTAGTCGCCGTCCTCGCCACGTTCGATCCCCCGTCGCCGGGTCCGACTCATGCCCGCGCGGATCGCGTCGTGGCCCCGCGTCAGATCCAGCAGGAACCGACACTCGCGCCGATACGGGCGATACCCCCGCTCCTGCAGCGGATCGTTGTACCGCAGATACCCCGCGTCCAGTCCCCGAATCTGGTGGACGATCGTCCGTCCGCCACAGCGCGACGGCACCGCATCGAGTACCCGCTCGAGCGCGTCCGTCGTGTCCGTCGGCAACAGCGGTCCGCCGAAGCCAGGATAGGCCGACGAAAGCCGCTTGAACGGCGTCTTCTCGATCCCAACGACGACGTTCGGCATGCAGCCGATCGTGTTCCCGTCTTTCCGAACCACGAGGTGTTTGGCCGGATACCCAAGCCCCGACTCGACCGCCGCGAGCCACTCGTAGCGATGAAAGACGCTCCCCCGACTCGAGCGCTCGACCAATCCGTTCCAGCGTTCTCGACCGACCTCCGCGACCGAATCGACGACTTCGATCTCGAGGCTCGAGTCCGCATCGACCGTGGGGCTGACGTGTTCGGACAGCACCGCCCCGACGCGACGGAGTCTCGAGCGCGCTTCGCCGCCGGTCCCTTGTGCCATTGATCGACGACAGACGGGGCACCCTATTTGGTAGTCTCTCCATTCCGTCCCGGGTCGGGGACAGTAACGACGGCCAACAGGACGATATCATGGCTCGAGCGCTAACGATGCAACTCAGCGGGTAGTTCTAAATATCAAAACAGGGGGGGGGATGGACTCGCGGGGATGTACAGGTTCGGTCGAGTCGTAGGGTTTGGCTCGTCTTTCTCATGATTGTGATAGGTTACGGCAGGTTCTCTCGTCGGACTTCCATCTTCTCGCGCTCGGTGCGGGCGTCGTAGTGTTCGTACAGAACCTCGAGCGACACGTCCATGCGCTCGCTGACGATCTCCGGCGTCGTTTCCTGATTGAGGTGGTGCGTGATCGCTCCCCGGCGGATCGCGTGGGGCGATCGCGCCGACGGGCACTGTGCAGGGTGGCCGTCACTCCCTCGAGCGTCGCACGAGCGCGGCGTCTCGTCGTGCGGACACTCACCGTACGTGCAGGGGTGCAGCGCCCGGACGACCCACTTGTAGATGGTATCGCCCGTCGGTCGCGTTCCCTGTTGGGTCGTAAATAACGGCTGACGACCGTGGTCGTCGGTGACTCGCGGCCGGTCCGGGTTATCCCGGTACGCAGTCAGAACGGCGAACCACTTCGGCCCGAGATAGACCCAACGGTTCCCGTCGTCACCGTTCTTTAGCGTCGTCCCGGAATCCGGCCGGTGTTCCACACGAACAGCGTGGTCGTCCGGCTCGAGGTCGTCCACGTCGATCGACTGTGCGGCGCTTCGGCGCATCCCCGTCCGCCAGAGAAGCGCGATCAGCGCATGATCCCGCGAGCCGTAGTGATGCCGGTCGAAGTACTCGAGTGCCGTCTTCGCCCGCTGAGCGTCCAAAAAGACGTCCTTGGACTTCGCCCCGTCGGGGAGGTCCGGAGAGTGAAGCTTCTCCGCGAGCCCTTCGTCGACGGCCTCGATATCGGCCCACCACCGGAGTGCCTGACGGACGCTACTCAGTTGCTTCTGCAGGGTGATCGGCGCGACATCGGCTCGTCGCCAATCGACGAAATCCGCGAGTTCGCGACCGTCGAGGTCGTTCAGGTTCTCGATGTCCCGCTCGTCGCACCACTCGAGAAACACCGACAGCCGGTGCTTCGCGTTCCGGAACGACGTATCGCGGACACTGGGGCGGTGGTGACGGAGGAACCGATCGACGCCCTCCTCCGGGGACAGCGGTTGCAGGTCGTCACTCACTCCGATCACCACCGCTCCAGTTCTCGGGACTCCCCCAGCGGAACTGCGGGTGATCGTCCTCGAGCTGGTCGCGCTCGAAGAGGCGATCCTGTAGCCACGTCTGCAGTGCGGGTCCGGACCGATCGTGTGGCGGGTGGTCCGGACAGTGGTGATCGTCGACGCGCACCGAGAGGTCGTCGAGACACGCGATCATCTCGACCAGCGCCGCGTTCTGATACCGCATCTCCGTCGCGATCGCCTCGAGCGCCGCGGTCTGTCGTTCGACTGCGTCGGCCTGGCGCTCGAGGACTTCGAGCTGTGCCTCCAGGGCGAGAAACTCGTCACTCATCGTGATCACCGTCCCCGGAGCCGTCGGTCGCGGCGACCTCGAGTTCGCACGCGTCGGCGAGTCGCTCGAGGCGCTGGCGTAGCAGCCCACGCCCATCGTCGGTGAGGACGTATTCGTTCGTCCGCTTGTCGAGCGCGGACTTCTCGACGAGCCCGCGCTCGACGAGCGTATCGAGGTTCGGGTACAGCCGTCCGTGATTTACTTTGCCGTACTGGGGCTCGAGCCGGCGCTTGATCGCGAGGCCGTAGCAGGTCTCGTCGTCGCGCTCGAGGTGAGCGATCGCTTCCAGGGCGTCGCGCTGGAACCCAGTGAGATCTCCCCAAACCGTGCCGCCGTCGGCCACGAGTCGCTGGTCAGGAAGGGTCGATGCGTCTGTCGTGTCGGGGCTTTCAAGTCCCCGCGAATTGTCACCGTACATGGCTTGCGTACCATCTCTACGCGAGCCGCGCGGACCCGGTGCCACCAACACCGGCCCGCAGTTTTCGTACGGACCCAACGGACAGTCGGGTCCACGTGAAACTCGCGTTAGTCGATCACTCGAGAGCCTACCGTAATAAATCTGGCTACTATACCGTAATCTAAACACTTCGATACTGTAGCCTATTTCTGATATATCGATGGACGTAAGAATCCGATCCGCCACTGTCGGGTAATGAGAAAGCCCGGTAGCTGGATGCAGAATCCCACCGATGAGCGGATTCTGGAGGTACTCGATACCGGGTTGATGCTGGGGCCGACGGCGATCGCGAAGAACATCGAGAAACACCGCGTCACGGTGAGTGATCGTCTTCGGACTCTCCGCGAATACGGGCTTGTCGACAGTCCCGAAGACGGCTACTACAGTATCACCGACCTGGGCAAACAGTATCTCGCCGGGGAACTCGACGCCGACGATCTCGAGCCGTCGGAAGACTGAGCCCATCACGCTTTGATCCCCTCGAGTCCGATCCGTCGGAGCAGCGGCTCGAGCCAGCTGGGGATCTCGTCGTCGATTCGCTGGCCGTTCTCGTTCAGCGTTAGAATCAACCCGGCCGTCTGGTCCTGGACGGCGAAAACCCAGTGTCGCCCACGCTCGACGCGAACGTCGACCCGCTTCTTGTTATCCGGCGAGCCGGTGACCTCGACGTCGACGGAGCGACCGTCCTCGAGTTCGCTACGCAACCGTGGTTCGTCGGGCCTCGTGCGGCCTGATTGAACGGACATGGGCGAGTGAAGGCCACAGCCGTGAATAAGTCCAGAGCGGAGATGAACGGAAAACGGCCGAAATCGGCTCTCGGGCCAGGTATTGGTCGGTAGAAGGCTTCTATTTCGGTGAGCGGAAAACGAACAGAATGAGCGGAAATCTCAAAACTCGGGGACGGCGTAGGTTTTCCCTCTCCCGCTTCCGTTCGATTCGATCAGCCCGTACTTCTCTTCGAGGTTGGAGAGATACCGACGCCGGGTGCTTTTCGCCTTCGGGTTCTGTGCCCGCTGTTCGTAGGTCTCGTGTAGCTCCGAGCCCGGAATCGTTCCCGACGCCTCAATGATATCGTAGAGAAGGCGCTTGTGCGTCCCGAGGTCCTCGACGCGCTCGAGGTGGATTTCTTCCAGGGCGGCCGTCCGAACCTCGTCGACAATATCGATCGTGATCTGTGACCGGTCGCAGTCCCTCGAAACGGCTCGCGCGGCGCTTCGGAGGATTCCGATCGCCTCGCGGGCGTCGCCGGCAGCGACATCGGCGATATAGCCGATCGCATCGGTCGAAATCGTTCCCGGCCGCAGCCCGGCCCGAATGCGGGCCTGGAGGATATCGACCAGTTGCCCATGCGTGAACCGGTCCAACGTGATCGGTTGAGCGCTGCGGAGGCGGCTTCGAACGCGGGAATCGAGGTGGGCGAAGAGATCGTCCTCGTCGATAGTGATCGCGACGATCGTCACGTTCGGAATGTCGATGAGCGCCTGCAGCGTCATGTCGTCCTCGAGTACGTCGACCTCATCGACGATCGCGACGACGCGCCGATCGCTCTCGCGGAGCCGATCGATGAACGCGCTCGTCGGCGACCCCATCTTCTTGAGGTCCGCACCGAGACCTGCGTCCCGCATGATACCGTAGAGGACCTCGGCTTTCGACGAGCCGGAAATGCAGTTGTGATAGCCCCAGCGGAGATTGAACGTCTCGCGCTCGAGTTCCCGAACGACGAACCGTGCGAGCGTCGTCTTCCCCGTTCCGCTCGGACCGAAAACCAACACGTTCTCGCCGGTGTCGCCGTCAGTGATCGGGCGGAGCGCACCGGCCAACTGTTCGATTTTTCCGTCCCGGTGATGGAGATCGCTCGGGACGTACGACGGGCGGAGGGCTCGAGCGTCCGTAATCATAAATGATAATTCCCTATAATACACTAATATCTAATGATGAGTGAGCTATCACCGACTATTTGAAGAGATTAAGATGCAGACCTATTAAAAATAGAAGGCTGTTAGTCAGTTCAGGACAACTTCGTTTCCATCGTAAATCCCGACAATCGTGAACCCATCTGGACTACAGCCAGTTTGGTATGATGATCCAACACTAATGTCACCACTAGCTACATAGTGGGTTCCTGAATCTACTTGAACCGCCGAATTAGTGTCCCCTGTCTTATCAGTACAGTCACCCTGGAATTCTAGACGATCAAGTCTCTCCACCGATGTAAGAGAGACTTCCACATTAGTGTCATCAGTATCATTGGTGTATTCTGATGTCGAATATCCCGCCTGTGGGTTGGCGCTTTGTCCTTGACCAAGGTCAAGGACGAATGCTGCAATCACTGCAGCTAAGATCACAGTTATTGCAACCATCAGTATCACGCCAATAACTGGCGAAACAGCACGCTCTGATTCGTCTCCGACTAGTTTTTCTGTGAACATTATTTCAGTTCATCACAACTTCGTTTCCATCATACGTTCCTACAATGGTAAGATCTTCAGCATTACAACTACTTTTCATAGTATATGTATGACCAACCTCAGGGGAGGTTTCGTCGTCTCCTGAAGCTTTAGAACATCCCTCAAATCTTATACTGTCTAGATTTTGGATTGAAGTCACAGAAACTTGCACGTCACCAGACGAGGTTTCACTAATATCAAACCCTGCCTGAGGATTTGCACTTTGACCCTGACCAAGGTCAAGGACAAAGGCTGCGATCACGGCCGCGAGAATCACAGTTATCGCGACCATGAGAATGACCCCGATAACCGGGCTTACTGCCCGTTCGTCTTTGCTTCCGATCAACTTGCTTCTGTATTCGCTGAGATCCATTTTCATCACAGCACCCGTGAACGGTCGGAAACGCTATACCCGTTGGCCTGAAACCAGCGGGATGGCGCAAGGGGATTGGGTACCGCCCTTCCTGCGCGTCGATTCCCGGCCGTTCTTTCCGGTGCTGACTGATACAGACCACCGTCAGTACTTATAGATAAGGGACCGTGACTATCTACTGAGACGACAACGGTTTCAAATGTGAAAATCAAGGGGGTGTAGAACCGTTGCAGTAACTCCTTGAACCCACGCCGTCTTTCGGTTTTGCTTTTTCACCCTGGAGTGGTAAGTACTATACCACTCTACTGTTGCTCTCCGCCATGAACGATCGCGACGGACTCGCCGACGAACGCGCGCTGGCGCGAACGTACGACGGCGGTGCCTACGAGGACGGCTGGGCGGCGACGCTCGACTACCAAGCCGTCATGCGATACGCGAGCGAACACCCGAACAAGGGCTCGCACGCGATCTCGACCGCCCTCGAGATCCCGCGCGGTCGCATCCGGCCGTGGGTCGACGGCGACAGCAAACCTGACGCAGTCCGCGGCGTCGAAACCGCTCGGAAACACGGGTGGCTCGAGGCGACCTACGGCGATCCCGAGTTCGCCCCGCTGAACACGCTCGTCGCAAACGTGTTCTCCGGCGGGTCGATCGCGACCGAGACCTACATGCCGTCGTTCGCCCTGGACCGCGCTGGCGAGGACTCCCACGTCGTCGACGCGCTCGAGGCGGTGGGTCTCGACTACCAGCTCGCCCACCGGGATTCCGACGACCGCGGGACCGAGGCCCGCCCGACTGAGGACGGGACCGTTCTCGGCCGCGTTCTCGCCGTGTTGGGCGCGCCGGTCGGACCGAAAGCGGAGATCGACGACCTCACCCTTCCCTGGTATCTCGAGGACGCACCACACGAGACGAAAGAGATGTTCGTCCTCGCGTATCTGGCGAACCGGGCACTCCACCAGCGAGAGAAACGAACGGTCCAGATACAGGAACAGCGACCGAAATCCTATCGCGACGAGCTGGCCGCACTCATCCAGGACGTAGCCGGCGAGCGGGTAACCTCCGGCGAGCGAATGGTCACGATCTCGGCCGACGCCGCTCGGTCGCTCGGGATTCGCCCACAGTTCAGCGACTGACTATCGATACTTGCTTTCGATCGACGTCCGGTACCTGAGTCCGACGACCGAGGTATTGAACCGCTGGATCGTCTCCGGCGGCAGCTCGCCGCGGGCGTCGTCCAGGTTCTGCTCGTGTTCGATCAAGTTCTCGAGGGCGGCGTCGATGACGACGGACATCGGCGGGTCGTCAAGATCGTCTTCGGCGACGATCGCGCTCGCGCGTTCGAGTTTGCGCTGTCGTTCGTCGGTGAGTTTGAGGCTGGTGCGCTTGGTCATGGTTTAAGCGAAGGTATGCACGGGGGGTCGGTTCGCGTCGCTCGCGGGTGAGCGACCGGTCGGTCCTTTATGAATGGGGGTCGGGTTCCCGGCGTGATCACGGCGGGGGCCGGTCCGATCGGGTCCGATTCTATGCACCCGCGCGGTCCACAGCCCACGACAGGGTGCATACATCGAGGTCCCCGTATACATCTGAGCGCAACCCCGTGGGATCGGACTCGAGGACACCGCTTCGGGTGTCTCAGTACGAACGCTTATGGTCGTATTCCCACTATTCCTACGCACATGGCGAGTGCAACGCGCAACGGCCGTTCCGAGGGTATCGAGTTCTACTACGAGAGTGATGGGAGCGTCACCGCCAAGGATCTCGAGACGGGACTCGCCCGCGGCGGCGATACCCGCGCCGAGGCGCTCGCCCAGCTGGCCGAAGTTCTCGAACTGCACGAGGACGGCGGCGAGCCCATCGACGATCCCGATGCTTTCCTCGAGGAAGAGTTCGACCTCACCGAGGACGATCTCGCGGACGTCGACGAAGATGACCGGCCGGAGTTCATGCGGTAACGGATGGTTCGGACGACGTTCTCCGGCCGCGAGGTCGTCAAAGTGCTGACCTCGTTTGGTTATACGCCGGTTTCGCGCCGTGGCAGCCACGTTCGACTCCGGTATGAAAACGAAGATACCGGAGAGGTCCGTCTCGTCGACGTTCCACAACATGACGAAATCCGAATCGGAACCCTTCGGAACATCGCTGACCAGTGCGGCGCTGCCGACTTCTACGAGTGGTGCCGTTGGATCGACGAACACAGCTGAGTTCATCGGTCGCTCATTTCGCCTCGATCCCCTCGACTAACTCGAGGGACCACTGACCGTCGTCGACGTGACGGATGTGCATGTGATAGTCGCCGTCGATCTCGCCGTCCTCGTCGAGAAGGCCCTCGACGCGCATGTCGTCTTTTGGCATCGTGATGCCGACCGAATCGCGATCGATCTTTCGCAGTTTGTTCAGCGCCATATCCGGCGGGCAACCCGCCTTCTCATAAAACTTCGTGACTCTCTGGGTTCCAAGTGGGTACCCCANGGTGGTACGAGGTCGGTGGAGAGCGCTCGGAACAGGAGGTCGCGAAACTGGCGTGGTCGCACGTGATCGATCCGACAGGCGTCGATCCGGCGGTGACCGTGGGTGATCCGCGGTGAGCGTCGACGCCGATCGGGACGATCGCGAACGTGACCTCGAGGCCGAGCTGGCCAGCACCGAGGCCGGGCAGTCCGGGATCCCCGTCGACGCCGTCTGCGTGGGCTGTGGGCGGACCCGTGTCAAGCGCGCCAGTCTCGAGGAACTGGACCAACCCGACGCCGACCCGATGGNCGTCTGCGTGGGCTGTGGGCGGACCCGTGTCAAGCGCGCCAGTCTCGAGGAACTGGACCAACCCGACGCCGACCCGATGGTCCTCGAGGCGACGGACTGTACGTCGTTCAAACACGTCTGCTACCCGTGTCAGGGAGCGACGTGGTGGAACCCGGTTGCGGTCCTAACCGGGCTGCTCGAGAGTGAGCGGGGTGAGTAGCGGTGTCCCAGGTCGAAACGACCCCACACGAGATCGAGGGCCGGTGGAAGTGGCCCGACTGGGGACGCGGTCCGTACGACGCGCTGTCGTCGGTGATGCTCGGGCCGCCCTTCGAGGGGTACCTCGAGATCGACACGGAGATCGACGGCGAGCCCTGGCACATCGAGGTCAGCTACAGCAAGTCGGGCTTCGCGCCGCGGCTGTCGGACGGGATTAACGCCGAGCGGCTCTACGAGTGGGATATCGTGGGCCGTGGGCGCGGTGAGCGGAAAGCGTCGTACAACATCGGCCCGCGGTTCCCGAACATGCGCCACTGGGAGAGCGGTGAGCGACTGCAGCTCCCGTGGGAGAATCAGGTCGGCGAAGTCGACGGCGTCGACGTCGAATTCCACACCAGCAATATCGAACCCGACCGCGGCCTCGAGCTGTTGCCGGAGTTCTTCGGGGCGATCTTCGATCACGCCGGCGAGCGGATTCACTCCGAGTACTTCAGAACCGAGCCGCACGAAGCGAGTAGGATGTGGGCGTACGAGCGGTACGTCCGGATTCGCCGCGAGTGGGCAGAAAAGCTCTCTTCGGCCGGTGTCCTGCAGAAAGTCGCGCACTATCTCTCCGACCTCGAGGGAGTGAAAGCCGAGCTTCACATCGACAATCAGGAGATCGTCAACCACCAGAACCGGCTGTTCTTGAACCCTACGTCGGCCGGCGAGTTGCTACCCGGCCACACGTACGGGCGGAAGTTCGAGATCTACCAGTTGGCCGATCCGGACGCAGTCTCGAAAGACCATCCGTCGTACCACCCGAAGGTGGAGGTTCTGGTAAACAAGTCGATGAACGACGGCGAAGCATGGGCATGGGCTGATCGTCACGAGGTCACCGAGCAGATCGAGGAGACGCTGTTGAACGCGCTCCACTGGGAAGACATCCCGCTCGGGCCCGATGGGAGTGGCGTCTACGTCGCGGACGATCACTTCGACGCGGTCGCCCGCGACGACCTGGTCGAACTCTACGAGGACCCCACGCCCCGCCTCGAGGCGAAGACGGACCACCTGTTGATGACGACGCTGCGGGACATGGGCGAGACGGCCCGCGACGTTTCCGAGACGGTCGCGACCGACGGCGGTGCGACCGTCGACGACCTCGCCGACCAGCTCGGGAAGCACCCCGCAACGATCTATCGGGCGATCTCCGACCTTGGCGAGATCCTCGAGCTAAATCAGGGCGACGTATCGTTCCGGGCCCGGAAGTACCGCGAAGAACTGCGGGCGCTCGTCGAGTCGGCCGAGTACGCGATCGAGAGCTACGCGGATCGGATGCAGCACATCATGGGCTTGGCCGACCACGTTGCCGAGTCCTCTCCCTTCCAGGAGTGGCTCGCGAAGAACGGCGCCGACCTCGAGTTCGACGAGAACGGCGACCCGCGACGGATGCGGATCGATACGATCCTGTCCCGGCTGAAGGCTGACAGCTTCGAGAACGTCGCGACGATCGCCAGCGAGGCCCTCGAGAAGTGGTCGAAGTCAGGGAACGATCCCACTACGCTCCGGGGCGTCGAGTTGACCTGGAAGACTCCGGGAGGCGGGACTGAAACCGGATTCGTCGGCGCTGTTGCGGATCGCTGAACCGGCCCGCATAGTGGCAACACTCTCGTGTCCGCTCTTTTCTACAAGTTCGATTGACTAACAGCGATGCTTAGACAACACTGGTTGTAGTCCGTCCCTCGAGGGCGGGGTCGGCACCGCGATCGCACCGCAACGCCGGCGGGGTCGTTTCGCGCTTCGCGCGAAAGCCCCCTTGGCGGGTGTCGCCAAGGCGACAGTGCCAAAAAATTACAGCGCCCCACCCCCGCCTCCGTACGCAGAACTCCAGTTGAAGCACATGAAATGGGGGTATTGTCGCTATTGTGTCTCTCCTACGGGCAATCTTATTCGGAACGACAGATTTTACAGATGCGGATACTATAAGTGAATATGGAAGAAGAAGCTCTCGAAACCTATGCTAAGAGGGTCATGGGTCTATCTCGGGAGATCACCTCTAAAAGAAGACTAGATCCGGATCGTCTTCCGCCATGGGTCCAATCAGCAAGTATTAAAGCCGCCTCCTATCGAGGTCAAAACTTGCTTCTTATTTCGGATGGAGAGGATGGTGATGATTTTGAATATTATGATGATGTAGTGTCTGACACAGAACTGTTTTTCGATATTAACTACGAGAACGTTAATCAATCGGCTTTAGAGCTACCAGAACATTCTCCTGAAAATCAGAACGGTGTGGTATTCACAACACTCACTGGACAACGGGGTGAAGATGGTGGTTCTACAATAAATATACCACCTGAAGTAATGCTTCTTGCCTCCCAACCACACGAAATACCGAACCCCTTCTCTCTCAGCAATCTATTTTTGCAACTGGATGATGATGGCGATTCTATAAGTACGAGCTTTATACCTGCTGCTCTATATATCCATGATGCATTTTTCGATAAGCCAGATGACCTAATAAAATCATCCGCTAAGGAACTATATGGCATAATAGAAAAAACATATAGATCAGGATGGGGCGACTATTATGAGACAAAAACAACTCGTCGACAAAACATCTTATCTCGAGTAGATGATACAGCGATAGTTTTGGGAAAATATGACAGCGGAGAACTAGAACGACAACTCGAGGAGGTATCTAATGCACTTGAGGCACGAGGATATCAGGCGCCTCTAATTAAAGATCTCCCCAGCCACCCAAGCCATTCAATGCCGAGAAAGGTCAAATTATGGACGATCGCATCTCGCTTCTGTGTAGTAATTGACCGAGAACCGTCAGGGCATTTAGTTGAACATTCTGGTTTGAAAGATGAAGAGATACTACTAGCTGTACTTCGAAAGAAGGGGTCTGGATCCACTCGAATGATTGGACATGAAGAATTCAGCAGCAAGTATATACGTGTATTTGAATTTGAGGATTCCCCTGTCCAAGTGATTGATGATGTAATTACTTGGGTAGAATCCGAAATTGAGGAATTCGAAGATTATTATTCTGACCTATATGATTGGAGATGATATAGTTAGTTTACTGCTCCTCCTTTTGTTGACTCTTCATACCTTCCCCCTGGGGTTGCACGTCGACAGAATCCGATCCCCGAATATGCACACGAGTCGCGACACCTCGTGTGCATATCTCGAGTCGATCCGTCGCTTGACCCGCCGTTCGTCTCTAACTGACCGATAGGTTCCGGCTGTTTTGGGCCGAAATGGGCCATCCAGTGAGTCGAAAAAACTAGGATTTCGGGGGTCGTGTGTACGAGTATGCGAATCAGGACCGACGGCGACTACGCGTACCGACGGGATGCGATCGAACGGGCAGCTGACTTCTATGACTGCAACAAGACGAAAGCGGTCGTGAGTGCCTGCGATGATGTACCGACGTTCGTCCAGGCCGCCCGCCAGGTCCTCGAGCGCGATGACCTCACGCTTGAGCAGCGCCGAGAGATCGCCGAGACACTGTCGACTCGAGCAGTGACCTTCGAAGTCGGTACCGAGATCGTAGTCGAGACCAAGTGAGCGGTCGGTTCACCAGCAGGCTTTTGCGAAACGAAGCGTAATTACGGACTATGAGCCTCACTACTGACGACTTTGCCGAATTCATGGCCGGCGATCCGGAGGACGATGAAACGGTCCCGTTAGGTGATGCACTCGACGAACTGGCCGTTGATGTCGAGACTGACGCTGTCAAAGAGGTACGGGACGTACGCGAGCGGATATGAAGCTCTTTCTCGATACGAACGTTGTCGTCGCTGCTGTCACCAAAGACACTGACCGCTCTGAGACTGCTGTTCGTCTACTCAATGACTTCGATGAAACGTATACGTCCATTCTAAACCTCATGGAGCTTCGGACTGTTCTTACCAAGAAGAAGGCGTTCGAACGCGATCGCGTCGAGCAAATTGAACAGCGAATTAGCTCTCGAACGACGGTCACGTTCCCAGATGCCTCGGATATGGTTGCAGCAAATCAACTCCAAGACGAGACACTGTTGTATCCAATGGATGCCCTCGTGCTGGCAGCCGCTCACGCTGTTGATGCAACTCTCGTTTCGTTCGATGCGGAATTGCGGGAACATGGCGCAGAACGCCCGCAAGACCTGATTTGAGGGGTTCTCTTCTCGCTAAAATATCGAGTCGATTGAGATCTTCGCCTGTTCGGTCCCGCGGTGATCGCCGCCACCGTGCCAGCGGAGTAGCGGGAGATCGCCCGCGCGGACCATCTTGTCCCGGAGGACCGTACAGCCCGAGCGCCCATGTGGCCGGTAGACGACGAAACAGTACCAGCCGTCGTGACGCCGGAGTTTCTCGTGGTACTCGCGGTAGACCTTCCAGTTACCAGGCTGGCCGTCCGCGTGTTCGTGCATGGTCGACTTGATTTCGACTGGCGTCCCGTTCCCGAACCGGGCGTCGTGCCAACTCGCCCGCTCGAGGTCGAACCGGCGCTTCTCGGCCATTCGTTTCTCGACGGCGGTCCCGAAGTGGTTGGCGCGCTTCGATCGGTTCACGGTTCCCTCCGGTCGTCTCGCCAGCGGCGATCGGCTCGAGCGGGGCCGTAGGTGAAGAACCCAGCGAGTAGGAGCGACAGGACCGCGACCGACCACTCACCCTGCCCGAGTGCGAACACCGCGACGGCGATCGCGACGCCGATCAACCCGAGGGTTTGTCTCGAGAACACCCCGCGCTCGAGGTCGCGCCGGAGCTGGTGGGCGAGATCGACGGCGGTGAACCGAGCGACGAACGCGAGGTTCCGGAGCAGCGTCACCGCCACGGCGATCGCCCTCCCTGACGCGCGTCGCGATTTCTTCGAAATCGCCCTTCGAAAGTGTCGGTTTTCTGGTGGCTACACACGCGCTCCGCGCGCTGATATATATCCTCCTCCGCTGACTGCAGCGACGGCGGGCCCATCGTTCTCCGTTCGCTCCCGACCGGGAGCGAGCGCGGTGGGCCGTGGGCGTTGGGCTTCTCTCTAAAGGGGGGCAGGTTACGCTTTACAGGATTCCACCCCGACGCAGTCATGCAATCACCCGCTCGACGGTGTCAACCCACTCGCGCTTCTCGCCGCCTTCATCGATATCGTTCCACCAGTTCGAGACGGTAGCGTGACTGTACGGGACGAACTCGGCGGTTTCGCGGGCGGACATGCCCTGTTGGCGGCACTCCTCCATCGTCCAGGCAGCGACCCGTTTCACCTCGTCTTCAGCGATCGCCGGGCCGTCGTCCTTGCTCGAGGGAGCCGACCACGACCAGTCAGCCTCGTCATTGGTGTGCGGTTCGAAGTCGGCGGGCGGAATGCCGGTGAACGGCCGCGGGTCTACATCCTGCAGTTTGCCGCCGGAGATCCGGTCGGCGACGATCGCTTTCCCCTTGTTGTTGCGATCGGGCTTCTTGATGATCGTCCCGACGCGCCAGAGCATCGGATGGATCGAGCTCTCGTCGTGGCCGATGTAGATCAGCATCCCGTTGTACTTGCGGATCTTGAACACCAGCGGCCCCATCAGTTTCCGGACCTTCTGCCCGTCTGAACCGGTTCCCGAGGCGTTCGTCGAGAACTCGTCGCCGACGAACGCTTTCGGCTGTTGGGGGTTCTCGACCGGGTTGCCGTCTTGCCCGACCCATTCCTCGAGCAGCGGGAAGTTGGGAATCCAGCCGTCCTCGACGGTGCCATCGTCCCGAACCCAGTCGTCGTTGCGCGGCAGCGTCCGGATGTTTGAGCCGACGAGGAGATCGCCGTCAACCCAGCGGTCACGCAACTGCAGGAGCAGACACGCGAGGTTCGTTTTGCCGGCACCCATCTCGCCGAGAACCACGATCACGGGCGCGGGCCCGGCCACGATCTCCTGCAGGCGCGTGATCGCCTTGATGCCCGAGAGGTCAGCCTGTTGGCTCGGGTCGCCGATGTAGTGTTTCAGCGTGAGCGTGTCCCCGTTCTCGAGGGCTTGGCGGGCGGTGTGGCCGCCCTCGCCCCGGAGGACATCACGGTTCTTCTGTACGTCCATGTAGGTGGCTGCCGCCTTGCCCTCCCACCGGTCGGGATCGTGGTGGAGCGCCCGGACGGTCATCTGGCGGTCGATCTGTTCGTCGCGGACGAAGCCCGAGTGCGGAAGGACCTCGTCGGGATCTTTCGCCTGGTTGCCCTGTTGCCACTCGGCGAAGCCCCCGACCGTGAAGTTATCCTGTTCGTCGCTCATCGATCGGTCCTCCTCCACTGGCTCGGTTCATGGCCGACGAGTAGCGGAGTGGTGGCTGTTTTCCGCTGTTTCAGTAGTGCCGTCCTGAGCGCGGTATTCGTCCGTCCGGTCCCGGTAGTCGCCAGCTCATCGAAGACGAACACGGTCGGCGGGTCTACTGTTCGGTTCCGTAGCTCTCCGTCGTGGATGTATCTCATCGGTTAGTCCCTCCGTCAGTCGCTGCAGGCTGTTCTGGTGTCGATTCGTCCGCCTCGACGGGCGTCCGATCGCCGTGCGTCTCGGTGTAGTCGTCGACGTACTGAGAGACGTCTTTGATCTCGTCGACGTCCCGTTCTTCGGCGCTTTGCTTGGCCGCCTCGAAGCGGTCCTTGACCGTCGTTCGCGGGTTCATCAGCCCGCGCTCGTCGGCTTCAGCTTCCTCGTTGATTACGTCGCTCTGGATCTCGAGGCCCATCTTGGAGATCCGACCACGGAGTCGATTGTACTCGAGGAAGGCGTCGACGAGGTCGCCGTGGATGTCTTCGAGCATGGCTTTGATCGTGACGAGTTTGGAGTCGGCGAGTTGGCTGAAGTAACAGCCGCGGACGACGAGCTGGCCGGTGTCCTCGTGGTAGGTGAACTCGCGGACTTCGAAGGCATCGCCGTCGTTGCAGTTGTACGGCGACGGCCCCTCGACGGTCTTCTCGCTCCAGACTTCGGGGGCGACGTAGAGCTTGCGGCGAGTGTCGTCGACGCCGTTGATGTGGTACACGTCGACCATCCGGCGGTTGCGGAGCTTCCGGGCCCCGCTGACGAACATCGCGAACAGCGGCGGTCCCAGGAGGATCGCCGCGGCGAACCATCCCACCGCGATCGGCGGGATGCCCGGCACCGACGGACGGATCCATAGGAGCGCGACGCCAACCGAGAACAGCACAGCGAAGACGAGTAACTGCGCCTCGGCGAAGACGTAGGTCACGCGGTCGCGCCAGTTGCCGAACGTGCCGCTCGTCTCGAGACTCATGCTTCGACCACCCCGTCTTCTTCGGAGCGGACGACATACCAGGCTCCGAGCCCGGCGAATCCGACGGTCATCGCGACGCCGGAGAACAGGCCGCTCGTGCCCCCGAAGTTGCTGAACGGGTTGCTTTGGACTGTCCCGGTCGAGACGACCGCCCCGCCGCCGTTCTCGAGTGACTGCTGGGTGGCGATCGCGACAGCCGCGCCTTTCCCTCCCTGCCGCGGCGCAACCATGAACGTGACCGTCTGCGTGCCCTCCTCAAGCTCGTGTTCGGCGTAGTTGAAGCTCTTGGCGTCTTCCTCGAAGGACCCCGACTCGGTGAGTGAGACGGTGGTCGGCTCGTCGGCTTCGATCTCGAGGGTGAACCGGCCCGGCGCGTAGGACCAGTCAGTCACCCGCGTCTGGTTGTCGATCGTCCGAAGTGCGTCCTCGCCTTCGGGGTCGACCACCGGCTCCTGGTCGGACTGGTTCGCCGGCTGCTCCTGCGCGGCGACCGGCCCAAGGCCCACGCCCATGCCCATCGCGACCGCGATCGCGACCGCGACGAGTGCGATTGTCCGGCGCATCTCAGTTGCCCCCGCCAGGAATCATATCGGTCACGTACCCCACAATAATGAGGACGACCGTGCCGATGATGCCGAGTCCAAGCAACGATCCACCGCCACCGAGTCCGCCCTCGAAAAGGCCACCGAAGAGGTCCCCGCCATTCCCGTCATTCTCGAGTTCGACCACGATCTCGCGCTGTTGCTTGGACGCTTGCCGCTCTACCTCTGCGAACTCCTCGATCGCCGCCATCACGTCGCCGTAGTTCGTCGGGCTCGAGGTCGTGTCGGCCCCTTCGTCGTAAGTGACTTCATCGACATCGACCGTCTCGAGTTCGCCGTCCTCGTTTTCTTCGACGGTCTGCGCGCTGACGACGGTAAATCTCTCCTCGAGCGTCGTCGTCTGCGACGACGCATTTCCGTTTTCGTCCTCGACGTGGAACGAATAGTAGATCGTCGGCGTCAGGTTGGCCGGGTCGTAAGTGCTGCCGGTCTGGAATCCGCTCGACGGCATCTCTGAGGCGTACAGGTTCCCCGTGGAGCGCGGCGGCCGCACCGTCTCGCCGTCTCGGGTTTCTGTGACGTTGTACTCGCTCTCGTCTTCGTCTCCACCCACAACCTCCCACTCCTCGAGTGGGGCGTCCGGGAACTCGAGGGTGACCGTCTGGTTCGAGTGCGGGAGTCCGAGCGAGGCGAGTTGAGCGCCTGCATAGGGGAATGTATCCTCCTCGGACGCCATCAGCGACAACTGCGACCCCGTTAGGAACTCGGCCGGGTCCGTATCTTCGTTCTGGATGTCCGTCCACACGTCGTTTAGGAACTGCTCGACGTTTGAGACGGCCGAAGACTGTGCATCCATCAGCGACCGATAGCTATCGATGTACAGCTGTGGACAGAGGACGCGCGGGTTTGCATCTGTTTCCGGCGGGTCGATACCCTCTTTCTCCTCCTCCGGGAGATTGTCGTACTCGCTTTGCGGCCAGTCATCGATGACAAGCGACGCATAGTTCGCCTCGTCCGTCAGCGTACTATTATATATCTGAGACGGAGCATAAACCTCGCTGCCGCTGCCATCGACAGCGGTGATGTAGCCGTCCCCTCGAGCGAGTACGTAGGGACCACCAACATCCTGACTATCTCCCTGAACAGTGTAGTCTTGAGCCGTCTTCTGATACTCAGTACCATCGTTGAGGGTGTACGTCACGGTCACTTCTGGATCGGAGGAAACACCAGTAATATCAGTGTTTCCAGCCCAGTTTTCGGGAGCGAACATCTCCCCGCGACCGAATCCTTCCACTGCATCAATGTCCGATAGTAAGGCATCGAACTGTTTGACGTGAAGGTGGAAGTCATCGATGATGTTTTTCTCCGCGTTCGTGATTATTTCAGATGCGCGGTCTCGTCCGGCTTGGACAGCCTCAGACTGTGACGCGCCGTTTTGCGCTTCTTCGACGGCTGTAACGACCGCTTCATCATAGAGATTCTGAGTCGAAAAGTTAGCGAAGTCACGGATGAACGTGTTTAATGTCGTCTCTCGGGCAGCGTGACTAACATGATTCCGCATTGCATCCGCCCAGATCGACAGTTTCTCGAGCGTGTCGTACACATCCGTCTCGTCCTCGCTGTCGTCGTAGTGGCCGAGCAGGTATTGACTCCCGACGAGGATCGCCCCGGCCGCCGCGACCGCCACGACCGGATGCGCTCGAGCCCGACCGATCGGCGAAAACTGGGGAGCTATCTGTGCCCCGCCCGCGCCGATCGCCGCGGTCCCGCCCGCCGCGATCGTCGTCCGACGCATCAACTCGCGCCGAGTCAGACCGGATCCCGGATGGGGATTCTTAGGCTGTGGGCTTTGGGCCGACATCAGACCACCCCCGAGCCGGCCAGTGCGAGCGCGATCACGGAGACACTCGCGGCCACGTTGTACGCAACGATCACCGAACTATTCCACACCGTCGTACCGTCTAAAATATCCGAAGTCATGTGTTGAGCCTCAGTCCCGCATCGTCCAGATCGCCGCGCCGATCACGGCGAGCCCGATCACCGCGCCCCCGACGAGCATCCCGCCGCCGAGCGAGTCNTCAGTCCCGCATCGTCCAGATCGCCGCGCCGATCACGGCGAGCCCGATCACCGCGCCCCCGACGAGCATCCCGCCGCCGAGCGAGTCACTCCCGCCCGGCAGGACGCCGCCAAGGAACCCGGAGCTATCTTCAACCGATGCACTGTCGATCGCCGACCCGCCCGAAACGACGACTCGGTAATCCGTGTCCAGCTCGAGACCGCTGGCAGTCTCGTCGTAGCTGGCCGTCGTCGTGTTCCCCGCGTCGGCCCCGATCGTGTCCTCGAGCGCGATCGTGGCGTTCGCCGGGTCGTCCGCGTATTCGGTTTCGTTGTAGAACGTGACCGACGCCGACGTGTTCGCCGGGTCCGTGACGGATTCGTTCCACGTGACCGAGACGTTGATCGGAGTCGAGTCGTTCGAGACGGTCACCGTCTCGTTGATCGAGAACTCCGAACTCTGTGCGCTCGCGACCCCGACGACCCCGAGGGTCACGAGCGACGCGACGAGCAACAGGCCGACGAGTACCGTCGTATCCTTCCGAAAGTTGAGTCTCATAGGTTCTACCTCCGGTTTACTTGTACGCGATGAGGTAGAACCCGGCTCCGTTCAGGAACACCATAAACCAGCCGAGCGGCCACGTCGATGCGACCGCGACCGAGACGGCCGGCACGAGGGCGCTCAGGATGTTCAGGATGAACATCAGGAGCAAGACGACCGTCTCCATGTCCGTATAGTCGTCCACCGTTGTCTGGCCGTTCGTGACCCACGCGACGACGATCGTAATCATGGAGATCAAGAATCCCCAGGTGATCTCGGTCCCGTTGCTCGAGACCAGGACACCCTCGAAGCCGGTGTTGAACGGCGCGTTCAGGGTGAATGTGCCGACCGCCGCGACCGAGATCGACGCGAGGACGAACAGGGGCGCGAGGACGCTATCAATTAGGTCAATACCATCTTCCCGTCGCAC
>AOIR01000063.1 GCA_000337115.1 Natrinema thermotolerans DSM 11552 | reverse complement strand
CCGTAGACCTGTCGGCTGAAACGTCCGACTCGGTCGCGACCGACGACACGGTCCTGTCGGTCGACATGACCGCGAACACGCTGCTCGAGGACACGATCTCGGCCGACGCCGGGAACACGACGACGGCCGAGTACAACCAGTCCGACGCTGGCCTCGAGCTAGGCAACGAGTACCGAGTGACGGTCACCGGCAACTCGACGGCGATCGACTCGGCGTCGATCTCCGACGACTCCGGGTTCCTCGGGGGCGTCGTCTCGGGCAGCGGGCTCGAGGGCAACGGGCTCCTGATCGGCGGCGCGGTGATCGGGGTCGCGGTGATCGGCGCGGTAGTCTGGACGATGCGGGACTGAGGTTCAACCCATGACTTCGGATATTTTAGACGGTACGACGGTGTGGAATAGCCCGGTGATCGTTGCGTACAACGTGGCCGCGAGTGCGTCCGTTATCGGTCTCACGCTGGCCGGCTCGGGGGTGGTCTAAGTGTCGGCCCAAAGCCCACGGTCCACTGATCACGACGCCGAGGCCGGCAGCACGCTCAACCGGCGCGAGTTCTCGAAGGCCGTCGGGATGGCCGCGGCGATCGGTGGGGGAGCGGCGGCCTCGAGCGGACGGGTCCGCGCACAGGATGGCCTCGTCGACGGCGTCCGGTCGTCGATCTCCGGCGCGGCCACTGTTGCTGGATACGGACTAGCTGCCGCGAGCCCTGTCGGAGCGGTCGGCCTCGTCGGCGCTGTTGCCTACGGTGAACTCCGTGACGCGGTGAACAGTTCGCCGAGTGCTGACAAGTTGATCCTACGGCAACTGATCGACTCGGAGTACAAGACGCTCACCAACCACGAAACGACGTTCAGTAACCGGATCATCGACGCAAAGCCGGTTGCCCATCTCGAAGCCCGCCACGGCATGACACAGAAATGGGAGAACGGTGCGAGCGCGTCTGAGGGCTACGACTACGCCCTTTCGATGGTCCGCCAATACTGGGAGCTTCCCGAGTTCAACCACATCCACGTGACGAACAAGTCGCTCTTGCAACTCAAGTTCGCCGCTGAGACGGCTCGATCGTCCGATTTCAACTATCCGATTGTCGGCCTCGCTGAGAACTCGTCGGGCACGACGCGCCAAATAGAGTTCAACGGCGAGACGCAGGTGGTCGACTTCACACTCTACGACGGGACGGCGATCAGCAACGTCGACCCCGGCGAGAATGAGGACATTCTCGGCGACTACGAGAGTGCTGAACTCGAGACGCCCGTTCTCGAGTTCATCAACCCCGACGACGGCTCTGTGATCGGCACCGCGCCCGTGATCTCGAATGCGGTCGCTGACTCGTGGGATCCAAACGCCGAAGAAGTGACGTACGAAGTTGGCGGCGAAACGCTCACCACTGAGCTAAAGTTCACCGTCAATAACATCGGCGACCCGACCGACGGCGGCGAGCCGCCCGCTGTCGTCTTTGACGGCTCCGTGTTCTACGACTTGCTGCACCGAATCCACACCAACAGCGATGAGACGGTTGCGACCTACGACCAAGCGTTTGTCGAGGACATCTACGGCGAGTTGGACGCGGGCAACATCAGTCCCGAGCAGGTTCGCGGCCCCGAGGGGATGACGCACTTCCTATCGGGAACTGAGGACCCGAGTCACAAGCAATTCCGTCTCGCGATGCTGCAAACGCTGGGCATGGAGCAGCCGGACTTTACCCGCATCGCACAGATGACGGTCAACTACACGGGTGCGACTGGCCGCTCGGTCGACACTGACACAGGCCACGATCGCCGCCACGTCCACCCGGACGGGTACGTTGACGGAAAATCCTATAACGGCGTCCTGTTCTCCGACGGCGCACCCGAAGGCGGCTTCCAGCCCGGCGGGACTTACCAAGTCTCGCCACCGCTCGCAGTCGTCTCGGGGTCGACCATCGAAGTACGCGACGCCGTGACGGGTGATTTCCGTTACAGCGTTACCGCGTCGAGTCCGGTGTTCACTGCGATCCCGACCACCGACGGCAGGCTGTTCGTCCAGACCGAGTCGAACGTTGTCGCGTACGATTCCGAGGGCAACGAACTGTGGACGAACGACTCGTCTGACGAGTACACCGAGGACCTTGCACTCTCGCCCGGTGAGGACACCGTCTACTTCACCACACCGAACGATAACGTACTCGCCCTCGACGCTACCGACGGCACCGAGATCGCAAGCGCCTCTGTCGATACGCCGCTGCTGGTTAGGACGGCCGACGATGGGCGCGTCGTCGTTGGCCGCGGCACCAGTGGCGTCAACATCTACGACTCGCAGCTAAACCAGATCTCAACGTGGTCCGGTGGCGCTGACACGGCTGGCGGTGAGAACCAAGAACCGATCGCTATCCACGGCGAGACGGCCATCTCTGTCGGATCTAGTTCGTCGTCTCTGTATGCGATCAACACCACCGACGGCTCGAGCAAGTGGACAGTCACCACCAGCGCCAACTACGAGGACGGCCTCGCCGTTCGGGACGGCGAGGTCGTCGTTCTCGATTCTGGCACGCTCACCGCCTACGATCTCGCGGACGGGTCGGAGCTGTGGACAGTGTCGAACTTCCCCGTCTCGAGCGGCCCGATCTACTTCGCTGCTGACGACCGCCACCTCGTTGCCAACGGCCCATGTCTGTACGATATCGAGACTGAGACGGTGGTCTGGAATGATGCTACGTCTCCGACCGACACCCGATTGCCGACGACAGGCCAGTCGGTCGACGGGATCGCTGCCCCGTCGCTCCTGTTCGATGAGGGCCCCGACGGCGGTCAAGAACTCCCGCTCCGTAATGGCGTGATCGAAGTCGTCGAGATGACGAACGCCGAGGGTGCCACTGTCACTCACGTTAACGACGAGACGATTGCGGACATCGAGGGGCTGTCGGCAACGCCCGACTCGATTGATACGATCGTCTCCGAGATGGACGAGTTTGATTCGGTTGCTGACATCGAGTACACCCGCGACGTGCAGACGATCCTCGACCACTACGGCGTCGAGGCGTCGGTCGGCGGCAAGGGTGACGGCGCGGACATCACCGTGCAGGACACTGACTACGATCGCCCTAACTACGACTCGACCTCGAGTAGTGAGTTCGCCGCTGAAATCAACCGGCTCGAAGAGAAGGTCGAGCAACTGAAAGCTGAAGAAGACGGCAATGGTGGCCCCGGCCCGATTCTCCCCGACGGGTTCGGACTCGGAGATAGCGGCGCGCTGGTCGGGTTCGCGATTATCGGCGTCGTCGTGCTGACCGTCGTCGGGTTCGTGACCGATATGATTCCGGGGGTGGGGAACTGAGATGCGCCGGACAGTCGCACTCGTCGCGGTCGCGATTGCAATCGCGATGGGCATGGGCCTCGGGTCGGTCGCCGCGCAGGAACAGCAGCCGGCCAACGAGACGGCGAACCAGTCCGACCAGGTGCCGGTGGTCGACCCCGAAGGCGAAGATGCCCTTCGGACGATCGACAACCAGACGCGGGTCACTGATTGGTCCTATGCGCCGGGCCGGTTCACCCTCGAGATCGAAGCCGACGAGCCGACCACCGTCTCACTCACCGAATCGGGGTCCTTCGAGGAGGACGCGGAGAGTTTCAACTACGCCAAGAAGGAACTCGAGGAGGGAACGCAGACGGTCACGTTCATGGTCGCGCCGCGGCAGGGTGGCAAGGGTGCGGCCGTCGCGATCGCCACCCAGCAGTCCCTCGAGAACGGCGGCGGGGCGATCGTCTCGACCGGGACGGTCCAGAGCAACCCATTCAGTAACTTCGGCGGCACGAGCGGACTGTTCTCCGGTGTTGCGATGACCTCCGGATTCGCCGGGCTCGGAGCCTGGTATGTCGTCCGCTCGGAGGAGGACGGGGTGGTCGAAGCGTGAGCCTCGAGACCAGCGGGACGTTCGGCAGCTGGCGCGACCGCGTGACCTACGTCTTTGCGGAAGCGCAGTTACTCGTCTTCGCCGTGCTGTTCTCGGTCGGCGTCGCGCTCTTGTGGATCCGGCCGTCGGTACCGGGCATCCCGCCGATCGCGGTGGGATGGTTCGCCGCGGCGATCCTTCTGGGGCCGCCGCTGTTCGCGATGTTCGTCAGCGGGGCCCGAAAGCTCCGCAACCGCCGGATGGTCGACGTGTATCACATCAACGGCGTCGACGACACCCGCCGCAAGCTCTACGTCGCGCCCGAAGTCTGGAGCAACAAGACCATCGAGGGTCCGTCCCCATACCAGGTGAACGACGGTGACGCCTTCGAAGTCCGCGAGTTTACCTACCACGAGGACACCGGCCAGCTCGTCGTCCGTGGGTGCTACTTCTCCCAGCTCGCCGACTCCAAACTCGTCACCATCAAAGCGATGCTCGAGGACATCCACGGCGATCTCGTCGACGCCTTCCTCGAGTACAATCGGCTTCGCGGCCGTATCTCCAAGATGGGGCTCGAGATCCAGCGCGACGTGGTCAACGAGGAAGCGGAAGCCGACGAGCGCGGCATGATGAACCCGCGAACGGCGGTCAAGGAACGCTTCGAGGCCGCCAAGGACGACGCCGAGGCTCGAGACGTCGACGAGATCAAGGATGTCTCTCAATACGTCGACGACTACACCGACACCCACGGTGATCGGACGCCCGTCGAAGCCGACGAATCGACCTCAGGACAGCCTGCAGCGACTGACGGAGGAACTGACCGATGAGCGACGAACAGGACAACTTCACGGTCGGCGGCTTCCGCGAGTACCAGGGCGATAACCTCGAGCGCGACCCCGACGAGGTCCTCCCGCACTCGGGATTCGTCCGCGACGAACAGATCGACCGCCAGATGACCGTCCGGGCGTTGCACCACGATCCCGACCGGTGGGACGGCAAGGCGGCAGCCACCTACATGGACGTACAGAAGAACCGTGACATCCTCCGCGGCGAAGGCAGCCACACGGCCCGCGACGCCCTCGAGAACGGCGACACGCTCACGCTGAAACACTATATCGGCGACCCGAGCCAACAAGCCGACCTCTCGGGCATCAAGGCGATCACGCGCCTGCAGGAGATCGTCGCCGGGCCCGCGCCCGTGATCGTTCTCCTCGGCGAGATGGGGGCCGGAAAGACGAACCTCGCATGCCTGCTCCTGCAGCTGCGTGATCGGTGGGTCGACGGCGACCTCCTGGTCGGTTCGAACATCCGGACGCTCCCGCGCAACGACGACTGGGTTCGGGACGACGGCACCGTCGAGGACGGCTGGATTCCCAACTTCCCGCTGCTCGAGGAATGGGTCGGTCAGGACGGCAACCCGGTCGAGAACCCCCAACAGCCGAAAGCGTTCGTCGGCGACGAGTTCTCGACGAACGCCTCGGGAACCGGTTCAGACGGCCAGAAAGTCCGCAAGCTGATGGGGCCGCTGGTGTTCAAGATCCGCAAGTACAACGGGATGCTCATCTACATCGGTCACGACGAGTCGTCGATTCATCCGATGCTCTGGCGCGTCGGGACGATCATCAAGAAACCCGATCGCAACCAGAAGGGGAAAGCGATCGTTGCCGACCGGATCTCCGGCGGGAAACTGCAGGACGTGGACCCGCGCCCGTTCACCGGTATTCCGCCCGCCGACTTCGAACCGCACACCAATGACGAGGCTGACTGGTCCTGGTCCGCTCCTTCGAACAAGGACAACGGCCCGGCGATCGCCGAAGACGAGGTGAAACGGGTCGCTGCGTGGACGATGGAAGAGTGCCGCCAACAAGGAATGTCCGCCCGCGAAACCGCCGAATTCGTTCCGTACAGCCACGCTACCGTCTCGAACTGGTGGAACGATATCGACGAGGGCGGCGAGAAGCGCGAGTGGGTTGACACCGTCGAGCGGGTGATTGCATGACGGCGTCGGGGTGGAAACCTGTAAAGCGTAACCAGTTCCCCTTTAGAGAGAGCCCCAACGCCCACGGCCCACCGCGCTCGCTCCCGGCCGGGAGCGAACGGAGAGCGATGGGCACGCGGTCGCTGCAGTCAGCGGAGGAGGATATATATCGGCGCGCGGAGCGCGTATGCAGCTACCAGAAAAGTGACATTTTTGAGAACCGATTTCGAAAAAATCGCGACGCGCGCGATAAGAGGGGATCGGTGTGGCGGTGACCCTCCTCCGAAACCTCGCGTTCGTCGCTCGGTTCACCGCCGTCGATCTCGCCCACCAGCTCCGGCGCGACCTCGAGCGGGGCGTGTTCTCGAAACAGACTCTCGGGGTGATCGGCGTCGTGACCGCTGTCGCGGTGTTCGCACTCGGGCAGGGCGCGTGGGCGGTCGCAGTCCTGTCACTCCTACTCGCTGGGTTCCTCACCTACGGCCCCGCTCGAGCCGACCAACGCTGGCGAGACGACCGGAGGGAACCGTGAACCGCTCGAAGCGTGCCAACCACTTCGGCACCGCCGTCGAGAAGCGCATGGCCGAGAAGCGCCGCTTCGACCTCGAGCGGGCGAGCTGGCACGACGCCCGGTTCGGGAACGGAACGCCGGTCGAAATTAAGTCGACCATGCACGAACACGCGGACGGTCAGCCCGGCAACTGGAAGGTCTACCGTGAGTACCACGAGAAGCTCCGGCGTCACGACGGCTGGTACTGTTTCGCCGTCTACCGGCCACACGGCCGCTCGGGCTGTACGATCCTCCGGGACAAGATGGTCCGCGCGGGCGATCTCCCGCTGCTCCGCTGGCACGGGGGCGGCGATCACCGCGGGACCGAGCAGGCGAAGATCTCGATCGACTCTATTTTCTAATCAGGTTACGGAGGGACTTTTCTGGTCCTAACCTCTAGTCGACAGGATTGCTAAGTACAGGTGAACAAGGTAACAAACGCTGTTATTTTGATGTTAGTCAACCGACCACTTTGGTCGCTTCTCGTCGAAGTGGGGGCCTTTCGTTACGATGTGTTCGTCTCTGTTCCAGTTAATCAATCCCTCCTGCTCTAATTCCGAAAGAGAGAGGTCAGAAAGTTGGAGACGGAGCTTCGCTACATCCTCGTCAGCAGAAGGTGGATCATCACGTGATTGGGCTTTGGGATACTTGGTATTGCGCATCAACTGTAGAAGGAGCCCACAAGCCTTATGCCCTCAACATTTTCACTGGCTTGCTGTGTTTTGATTAATTGAGGTACAATCTGATTCCCGCGATCAGTTCGCAAACCTACCGAGCAGCCATTTCACTCGGAAGAGCATCGAATAAACAGCAGAATCAATCAGTGGTGACAGCAATTTCGGTCTCCACTTCGAACGAGACTGCTCGAGTCGAGAGCGTTTCAGCGGTCTCCCGGCGCTGCTCGAGTGTGAGATCCTCGCGCTCGAGGACCTGGCGGGCGGCTTGGACGAACTTCGGCACGTCGTCGCAGGCGCTCACGACCGCTTTCGTCTTGTTGCAGTCGTAGAAGTCAGCTGCGCGTTCGATCGCATTCCGTCGATAGGCGTAGTCACCGTCGGTCCTGATTCGCATACTCGTACACACGACCCTCAAAATCCTAGTTTTTTCGACTCACTGAACGGCCCATTTCGGCCCAAAATCGGCGGAACCTGTCGGTCAGTCAGAGACGAACGACGGTTCAGGCGACGGACCGGCTCGGGATATGCACACGAGGTGTCGCGGCTCGTGTGCATATTCGGGAATCGGATTCTGTCGACGTGCAACCCCAGGGGGAAAAGTGGATGCTACCAACGAAGAATTGAGTCATTGATCCTCTTCTGGAAGTCTTTGACGGCGCTTGATGTTATAGAAATCTTCTAACTGCTTTGATAGAAAAGCCGCTAAAGCCACCGCAAAGGTAAGTGCCTTTGCTGTACCAAAGACTGGAATAAGCGGTGCTGCAATAGAAGAACCGGCAGTCATAGCAATACCCACACGGAGAGCTTTCTTTTCTTCCTCAGACATACTATTCGCAAGGCGACCATTATCAAACGCGGCTGCAGTTACCACTCTAACAGCTAGTGATTTTGTCCTATGTATGTCATCTCGAAACGGACCGTATGGATCAATAGTATTCTCAAAAATGAAACTGGAGGGGTTTGCAGAATCATATAGCAGCTCATCCTCGTGCGAATCTGCGTCTTCGAGGATTTCGGCAGACAAGTGCTGTGCTGTTTCAAACATCACTCGTTCGTCATCATTTTCGTCATGTTGGCCTGAGAAGGTATCGTTGCATACCTCAGTCGCTATAATAAGATCATCAAGCCCATTCGTCGCTGCTACCAGATTCGCTATTCCATGAGTTCCGGCAACTAGGTCTTCGAACCCGTTTGTTGCTGCTACCAACTCTGCGATACCGTGGGTCCTGCCGGTCAGATCTTCAAGCGTATTTGTTGCTGCCAACAGGCTCGCGATACCGTGTGATTCAGTAGTTAGATTTTCTAACCTGTTTGTTGCTGTTACCAGCTCTGCAACACCGTTGGTTCTACTAGTCAGATTTTCGAAATCATTAGTTGCTACTATTAGATCCGCGATACCGTGGGTCCTACCAGTCATATCTTCAAGCCTATTTGTTGCTGTTACCAGATTTGCGACACCCTGTGTTCCTGCAGTTAGATTTTCGAACCCATTTGTTGCCGCTACCAGACTCGCAATACCATGGCGTTGGGAAGCTAAGTTTTCGAACCCATTCGTCGCTGCCACTAGTTCTGAGAGTCCGTTCATCTCGGCAAATGGAGATAGTGCGTCAGACTTCTCACCAGAGGTCATTCATTGGTTAACTAATCAGTGAGTAGCAATAAGTAGCAGGGTAGGAGAGTGAAAGTGACTGGACTCCTGTACCCCCGTTTCATCTGCTTCAACTGGAGATCTGCTGTGCGGAGGCGGGGTGGGGCGCTGTAATTTTTTGGCGCTGTCGCCTTGGCGACACCCGCCAAGGGGGCTTTCGCGCGAAGCGCGAAACGACCCCGCCGGCGCTGCGGTGCGATCGCGGTGCCGACCCCGCCCTCGAGGGACGAACTACAACCAGTTTTGTCTAAGCACCGCTGTTAGTCAATCGAACTTGTAGAAAACAGCGAACGCGAGAGTGTTGCCACTACGCGGGCCGGTTCAGCGATCCGCGACCGCGCCGACGAATCCGGTTTCAGTCCCACCGCCCGGAGTCTTCCAGGTCAGCTCAACACCGCGGAGCATCGTGGGATCGTTCCCCGACTTCGACCACTTCTCGAGGGCCTCGCTGGCGATCGTCGCGACGTTCTCGAAGCTATCGGCCTTCAGCCGGGAGAGAATCGTATCGATCCGCATCTGGCGAGGTTCGCCGTTCTCGTCGAACTCGAGGTCGGCACCGTTCTTCGCGAGCCACTCTTGGAAGGGCGACGACTCGGCAACGTGATCGGCCAGTCCCATGATGTGCTGCATCCGATCGGCATAGCTCTCGATCGCGTACTCGGCCGACTCGACGAGTGACCGTAACTCCTCGCGGTACTTCCGGGCCCGGAACGATACGTCGCCCTGATCTAGCTCGAGGATCTCGCCGAGGTCGGAGATCGCCCGGTAGATCGTCGCCGGGTGCTTCCCCAACTGGTCAGCGAGGTCGTCGACGGTCGCACCGCCGTCGGTCGCAACCGTCTCCGAAACGTCGCGGGCTGTCTCGCCCATGTCCCGCAACGTCGTCATCAACAGGTGGTCCGTCTTCGCTTCAAGGCGGGGCGTGGGGTCCTCGTAGAGTTCGACCAGGTCGTCACGGGCGACCGCGTCGAAGTGATCGTCCGCGACGTAGACACCGCTCCCGTCGGGACCGAGCGGGATATCNAGGCGGGGCGTGGGGTCCTCGTAGAGTTCGACCAGGTCGTCACGGGCGACCGCGTCGAAGTGATCGTCCGCGACGTAGACACCGCTCCCGTCGGGACCGAGCGGGATATCTTCCCAATGGAGCGCGTTCAACAGCGTCTCTTCGATCTGCTCGGTAATCTCGTGGCGATCGGCCCATGCCCATGCCTCGCCGTCGTTCATCGACTTGTTCACCAGGACCTCCACCTTCGGATGGTACGACGGGTGATCTTTCGAGACCGCGTCCGGATCGGCCAGCTGGTAGATCTCGAACTTCCGCCCATACGTGTGACTGGGTAGCAGTTCGCCGGCCGACGTGGGGTTCAAGAACAGCCGGTTCTGGTGGTTGACGATCTCCTGATTGTCGATGTGGAGTTCGGCCTTCACGCCCTCGAGGTCGGAGAGGTAGTGCGCGACTTTCTGCAGGACACCGGCCGACGAGAGCTTTTCCGCCCACTCCCGTCGAATCCGGACGTACCGCTCGTACGCCCACATTCGGCTCGCCTCGTGAGGTTCAGTTCGGAAGTACTCGGAGTGGATCCGTTCGCCGGCGTGATCGAAGATCGCCCCGAAAAACTCAGGGAGCAACTCGAGTCCGCGGTCGGGCTCGATGTTACTGGTATGGAATTCGACGTCGACGCCGTCGACCTCGCCGACCTGATTCTCCCACGGAAGCTGCAGTCGCTCACCGCTCTCCCAGTGGCGCATGTTCGGGAACCGCGGGCCGATGTTGTACGACGCCTTCCGTTCACCGCGCCCACGGCCCACGATGTCCCACTCGTAGAGTCGCTCGGCGTTGATTCCGTCCGACAGCCGCGGCGCGAAGCCCGACTTGCTGTAGCTAACCTCGAGGTGCCACGGCTCGCCGTCGATCTCGGTGTCGATCTCGAGGTAGCCCTCGAAGGGCGGCCCGAGCATCACCGATGACAGCGCGTCGTACGGACCGCGACCCCAATCGGGCCACTTCCATCGGCCCTCGATCTCGTGCGGTGTCGTCTCGACTTGGGACACCGCTACTCACCCCGTTCACTCTCGAGCAACCCGGTTAGGACCGCGACCGGGTTCCACCACGTCGCTCCTTGACACGGGTAGCAGACGTGTTTGAACGACGTGCAGTCGCTCGCCTCGAGGACCATCGGGTCGGCGTCGATCTGGTCCATCTCCTCAAGGCTGGCCCGCTTGACGCGGGTCCGCCCACAGCCCACGCAGACGGCGTCGACGGGGATCCCGGAGTGGCCGGCCTCGGCGCTGGCCAGCTCCGCCTCGAGGTCGCGATCGTCGCTTTCGGCGTCGACGCTCATCGGGATCCCCCGACGGTTACCGACGGATCGACGCCCGCCGGGTCGATCACGTGTGACCACGCGAGCTTCGCGACCTCGGACTCCGAGCGCTCCCCGCCGACCTCGTACCACCGGCCGGATAGCAGGTCGTCGACGAGCGTCGCTGGCACGATCGCCCGCGCAACCTGAGGCAACCCCGGTCGCGGGAGGTACACCACGAACAGGTACATCCCGCCCGCCTCGATCAACTGGTCGTGTGCGGCCCGTTTGACGTAGAACCGTCCGCGGGTCGATCGGCTACCGTTGCTCGTCTCTATCTGACAGCCCTTGATCTCGACGGGAACGCCCGGCTCGACGAGGACGATCCCGTAGAACGGCAGCGACCGATCCGGCTCGAGGACGGCGGTGGTCCGAGCGTCGTGCCAGGTCGCGGTCCGATCACCGACGTACTCGAGCGCGTCGACGGTCTGGACGATCTCGCCCTCGAGGGCGTCGCCGCTGGCCTTCGGACTCTCGAGTTCCGACGCTCGAGAACTCATAGCGGACCCTCCCGTGCGTTCCGAACCGCGCGCGTACACTCGGGGCAGAGCCGGCGAAGCGCATCGACGCGGTCACCGCAGCGTTCGCACTCGTCGGATTCGACGAGGCGGCTCACCGAGAACCACCTCCAGGATCGGCTACTAAATCCAGTGAATATTCACCAACGTCTGGATGTCCAAAGTAACGAGGGACCAGACTGATTGAGGTTAGGTTACTACGGATCGCTTGCTGGATGATGGCTCGATGTCCGAATTGTAAAGACGGGTTGGGTGAACAACTCAAAAAATATACCGTCGACGGAGAAGCGATGGCTGACTTCGTCTGTGCAAATTGCGACCATGAGTGGTCGCTGTCCCTGTAACCCGCCTCTTCCTTCTTTTCACTGGCCTGTACGGTCTCGGCTGGAAGTTGTTCCCCGTCGTCCCGCCCCTCTCGGTCCTCGAGCGCACGGCGAACGTCGGCGTCAGTCGCTTGGTGGGCCGGATGGGCGATGGGCGTCCGGCTGTCGACATCGTATAGTTCGCTTGCCCGGACGAACCCGCTACGCATCGGCCTCACCCCCGTGGCGACCTTCGGAGGTTTCCGGGTCGGGAACCGCCACGTCGACACCAGCAGCGGACCCGCGGCTCAGTCGCGCGTACGTATCGCAGTCACCACAGCGGTGGGCTCGGTCCTTGTCGTCGCCAAAGACCCGGCGGAACCGGTCCGTAACGTGGGCACCACAGTGCTGGCACGTCGAGTGGTCGACCGACGGCCACGGTGCGACCGTCATGCCGACCACCTCCTGACGGCCTGTCGGCCACGTGGTAATATACCGAAACCGAGAATTGGATTTTCGGCCGCCTCAGGGGCATGAGCGGCTAAGAGTTGAACACTTGGAAAATTTCGAGTGGGACCGCCGAGAATTGAACTCGGGTCCTACGGACCCCATCCGCAGAGGATACCACTACCCCACGGTCCCGCACGTGAACCGATGGCCGTCTGCCGCTTAAGGGTGTCGTTTCGGAGGCGGTGCGTCACTCGGTTTCGTCCCCCTAGACGAGTACTCGCTCGAGGTCGACGACGATGCCCTCGTCGGCGTCCGGGCTCGCGACCAGTTCGCCCAGACAGACCGCTGCGTCGTCGGGCGTGTAACAGGCGACCAGCGACCCCTGCTCGATCCCGTCGTCGGCCTCGATGACGCCAGGGCCGTAGACCGGCGCGCCCTGTGCGATTTCACGGGCGGCCGACTCCGCGACCACGACACTGGGGATCCCCTCGAGGATGCGTTCGGCGGGGTCGACGACATCGAACAACGGCTCTGGGTCGTCGTCCTCGACCCAGAAGGCCAGCGCGTCGAGGAAGTCGTGGGCCGAGTGCAGCGTCCGATCGTCGAACGGATCGGTGGCGGTCCGACGCAGGTGGCCCATGTGCCCGCCGGTGCCGAGCGCCAGCCCCAGATCGTGACACAGCTTGCGGACGTAGGTACCGCTCTCACAGCGGATCCGCAACAGGAGCCGACGGTCCTCGGCCTCGAGGACCTCGAGATCGCAGATCTCGCGCACGCGCAGGCGACGCGCAACGGCGCTTTTCCGCGGCGGCTTCTGATAGATCGGCCCCTCGAACTCGGCGACGACCGATTCCGCGTCGGCCGGCACCGGCGCGTGGCACTCGAGGACGGCGGTGTACTCCTTTGCCCCCTCGAGAAACACCTGTGCGAGGCGGGTCGCATCGCCGAGCATGACCGGCAAGCAGCCGGTTACTTTGGGATCGAGCGTCCCGGCGTGGGCGGCACGATCGATCGTCGCCGCTGCCCCGCGATCGGCGAGCGTCTCCGCGACCGCGTCGCGAAGCCACCCGCTGACCTGATGCGAGGACGGACCGGGCGGCTTGTCGAGGTTGACGACGCCGAAGGTGAGTAACTCGGCGGGCGATCGCTCCGCCGGTGGGCCACGGAGGCTCATTCGAAGCCGTTCTCGAGTTCGACGCGTGCTTTCCCCTCGTCGCCGTTGGCCGCGTAGCGTTCGACGGCGGTGACGAGCATATCGAGGACCGCCTCGGGCTCCCAGCGGGCCGTGTTCACCGATAGATCGTAGATCGTCAGGTCCCGGATATCGATGCCGTAGTACTCCTGATAGCGCTGGGCCTCGCTGGCCTCGCGGGCTTTCGTCTCCTCGGTTGCCCGGGCCGGGTCCTTCTCCTCGCGCTCGGCGATACGTTCGCCGCGGACTCGTGCCGGTGCGTCGAGCCAGAACCGGAAGTCGGCCTGGTCGCCGGCCAGCCAGCCGGCGAGTCGCGACTCGAGGACCAGATCGTCCTCCTCGACGGCAATCTCTCGCAGTCGCCGGTCGAGGTCGCGATCGATCTCGTCGTTTTCCTCGGCGAGTTTGTTGAACTCGAGTGGGGTATACCCCCGCTCGTCGGCGAGTTCGCGGAAGATGTCGCCGCCGCTGACGTGGTCGAGATCGAAGGCGTCGGCGAGCAACTCCGCGGTCGTACTCTTCCCGCTACCCGGCGGGCCGGAGACGGTGAGTAACATACCTTATCTGGGGAGGGTGGCACTAATGAGACTTTTCGTCTCCGCTGTCGGCGGAATTCCGACGACGGTGGGCGTTCGATCCGAAGCGCGGTGCGGCCGGGCTACGAGGGGGACATGTTGATGTCCAGTGCTTTCCGGATGAGCTGATTGCAGGCCATCGAACACAGGAAGTACCAGAAGAGCCACACTGGGATGAATCCCTGCAAGCGGTCGCCCCACGAGACCTCGCCGGCGAGCGGGATAACGACTATCTCGCTGCTGATCCCGCCGTACATCTTCCAGTACATCCACAGGAACATCGGGATCGTAAAGAGCATGATCCAGACCATCGGCCGGAACTGCTCTTTGAACATGCCGAGGTTGTCGGCCATGGCTTCCATCTGCTCTTCGCGTGCGCGTTCGATCTCGTTCTCGAGGCGTTCGATCTCGGCCTCGCTCGCGCCGCGTTCCTCGGCCTCCTTTTTCTCCTGTCGGAGGTCCTTCTGCTCTTCCTGAACGGCTTTCATCCGTTCCTGATATTTCGCCATGATCTCGGGGTTCATCAGGTTCGCCTGGAGCAGCGAGGAGTAGAGGCCGGTGATCAGTGCAACCGAGAGGATCACGGCGTAAAACGGCAACGCCGCGTCGAGGGGTCCGAGCGCGAGGTCGAGCGTACTCCCGACGACGTTGCGGATCGAGTCGAACCAGTAGCCGGGCATCAACAGCAATGCGCCGACGCCGGCGAGTTTGTCCCACTGTGACCAGCTCGATTGCTCCTCGTCGATCTCGATGTCGGCGGCCGCGCCCCCGCCGTCACCGTCGCCGTCGAGCGCCCGGTCGAAGGCCTCGCGGTCGGCGATTTCGAACCCGTCGTCGCCGTCGACTAGAACGCCTTTTTCGATCAATCGCCCCCACTGTCCGCTCGTCAGGTCGTCGCTGACGTCGGCCCATTGAACCTCGCCACCGTTCCTGTCGGCTTCCTCGCGGATGGCCTCGAGGGCCGCCGCCATCGAGGAATCCTCGCGGACGAGGGCGTCGATCTTTTCGGCTGTACGCGTCATCTGCTTGGGCTAGGGCACGTCGGCTATACAAGTGTTTTTCTTCGGTACTCCCGCGAGGACGGACTGGCAATCGGCCGATCGGTGAGCCATACCGACGACGGGACACTCTCAACGTCTCGGCAACTCCATTCGTCGAGTTCGGACCGAGATAAACAGTTTGATCGGTCGAACGTTTTATCATAAGGTTTCCCAAACGGGTAGAGTGTATAAATGGGCTTCCGAAGAGCTGACGGACCGGCCGCTCCGTCACAGCGGGGACAGAGCGCGATACTCGCGCTTGTATTGCTGATCGGAATGGTCGCAACGATCAGCATCGGCATTCTGCTCGTCGCCGGGGACGTTATGACCAGCACGGAACAGCAGGCCGAAAGCGAACGCGTCGAACAGGCGTTTGTCGAGTTGAGCAAACAGATGGCGACGGTATCGAAAGACGGCGATGCACCGAAGTCGATGACGTTCGATGCCGGCCAGAAGGGGGCAGTTACGAGGACTGCGACCGGCGAGATTACGATCAAAGCGAGAAACGTCAACGAGACCCTCACGATGGGGTCGATCGAATACGAGGGCGACGACGGGAGCATCGTCGCCTATCAGGCCGGCGGCGTCTGGCGAGAGACGGGTAATCAGACGCGGATGATTTCGCAACCGTCTATCGCCTACAGCGCTGAAGAACAAACCCTCTCGTTGCCCGTGACAACTGTCAGTGGCGAACGTGAACTCAGTTCGGGCGAGGTAGACATCCGCCACAACAGCACGGATCCGATCCGAAACGCGACCGTCGTCGAGGATGATACCGTCACGCTCGAGATCACGAGCAAGTACTACCGCGGCTGGGCACTGTACTTCGAGGAAGAAGTCGGTGACGCGTCCGTCCAAAACGTCACGTCGCTTAGCGGTGATACCGGGTACGTCAAGATCGAACTCGGCGTCCAAGAGCTAGACGGTGCGTTCGATAACGGCGTCACTGTCTCCGGCGAGATCAACGACAAACACGATGCGATCGACGATTACAGCAAGGGGACGACGATGCCGGCGATCAACTCCGTGATCGACGACGTCGTAGAACAGTCAAACACCACCGAAAACCGAACGTGGGCAGCGGATGCGGATACCGGCCCGTGGGTGATCGACGGATCCGAGGGGACGTTCGAAGACGGGACGTACTTCGCGGAGGGTGTCTCCGCCACCAACGACGTGCAGTTCGACCTGTCGAACGGAAACGCGACGCTGGTCGTCGATGGGGACATCACGATCGACAAAAGCAGGTTCGAAGTGTCGAACTGGAAGAACGCGAGCGGTCAGGACCGCCATCTAAAAGTGTACACAACGGGGGATTTAACCATCGCTGGTGGTGAGATGTGCGTCGATGACTGTGCGAACGACGACGACTCGGAAGTCGATGCGAAACAGCTCCAGGTATACGGCAGATCGGATACGTCGGTCGACATCGGTGCGAAAGGAGGTTCGAAGTTCGAGGGGATCATATACGCTGCCGGCGGTAACGAGTCCGATTTCGATGGGAATTACAACTCAAAAGAATGTAAAGATATGCAAGCATGTGTCGGCAACAACGCTGAATTCGACGGCTCGTTCGTCGGGACGTCGATCGGAAACCAGGCGAGCGCGTCGGACTTCGAATACGACGCTTCCCTCAGTGGATACGAGCCGAACGCCTACCCGTCGGGATACGTCCTCCCACCGGGGCTTACCCACTTGAACGTCGCCGTCTACGAACTTGACGTGAAAAACGCGTGAACCGGTTACGCGGCGTCTTCGATCGTTGCCTTGACTTCGTCCCAGACCGCATCGGGGGCCTGCTCGCCGTCGATCCGCTCTAAGTCGCCCTGCTCGTCGTAGTACTCGATGACCGGCTCCGTGTTCTCGTGGAAGACCGACAGTCGCTCCCGGACCGTCTCCTCGGTGTCGTCGTCGCGCTGCTCGAGTCGTTCCTCCACTTCGGGGTCTTCCGGCGGGTTGTACTCGACGTGGTAGATGTCGCCCGTCTCGGGGTCGAGTCGCCGGCCGGTCAGCCGGTGGACGAGTTCCTCTTCGCCGACCTCGAGATAGAGGACGACGTCGAGGTCGGTCATGTCCTCGAGTTCCTCGGCCTGCTCGAGGTTCCGCGGGTAGCCGTCGAGGACGAAGCCGTCGGCCTGGCTGAGTGCTTCGTCGACGATCGCGTTGACGACATCGTCGGGGACGAGTTCGCCCTGGTCCATGTATTCGCCGGGCGTGTCGTACTCGGTGTCCATGTCGGAGATGTCCATCTCCTTGTTCGATCGCAGCGCGTCGCCGGTCGTGATGTGATCGACGCCGAACTCCTCGGTGATCTTTGCACTCTGGGTACCCTTCCCTGCCCCGGGCGCACCGAGGATCAGGATTCGTGGCTGTGCCATACGACACCGTTTACGGGCGTCACATAAAGTCTTAAAGAATCGGGCACGTCCGTCGGTGTATGACCCGCTTCGACGCCGCCGAACCCGCCGAGCGACGGAAACTGTACGTCGACGCCATCACCGCTCATCGTGAGCGAAACAGCGCGTTTTGTACCTTCGAGGTCGACGAGAGCGAACTCGAGGCCGCCGCTGGATCGGGAGCGGAAGACACCACGACCGACGAGGCGACCACCGATCCGGGCATCCCCTGGATTCAGTTCGGTGACGGGACGATCAACCTCGACTGTACCGACGCGGAACTCGAGTCGGTAAAGTCCCGCCTCGAGGCGTTCCCCGCGTTCAAGATCGACGATCTCCACCGTCCCGAGGAGGCCGAGGGAGTCAATGTTCGGATCAGCGCGAAAGCGGATCCGAACCGGATCGCACAGTTTCTCGACGATGTCTTCCTCGAGGTGTACGAGCTGCCGTCGACGGTTCGGGTCTGGGTGGTCGAAATATAAGCGCGGGCGAGAACTGAAGCTGCCGCATCCCGGTTTGATCGGCTCCGTTTCGCGTCCCCTCCGGCACTGGAAGCGAACAAGTTCGTCAAAACCCACATGTCGAAGGGTAACATGTGCCCAGCAAGACACGATGGCGGTCTATCGGCGATAGAAAGAAGGGTATCGGGCCCAACCCCACAGTGATGAATCGAGACAGTTGGTGGTCGTGTCGTCGCCCGAAACAGGGGTCGGACGTTGCGACCGCCAGACCGTATCAGTCGGGCGGTTTCCAAATAGATAAGTGCCCTCAGCAATCATCCTCCGACATATAACCGGCATTCAAAAGAGATGAACACACTCTACAGCGCACTCATCGCACCGATGCAGCGGACCCGCGTCGACGTGTTCGAGAATATCTTCCTGGTATTCCTCGGACTCGGGACGCTCGTCGGCATCGTCGTGGTCGCGTACACTTTGTACAACGCGTACAAGTACCGCGACACCGGCGAGCCTGCGGGCGACGACGAGGATCTGCCATCGGTCGGGGAGTTACCGACGGGCGGAAAGGGCGGCAAGAAACTGTTTCTCTCGTTCGGCATCAGCGCCGTCATCGTCATTTCGCTGGTGATCTGGACGTACGGGATGTTGCTGTACGTCGAGGATCCGGGCACTGACGGCGCGCAGGATTCGATCGAGGTCGAAGTTACCGGAGAAGGCTTCGCCTGGTTCTACGAGTACGAGAACGGGATCGAGGCAAGTGGAACGTTGCGAGTGCCCGCGGGAGACCGTGTCTGGTTGCAGGTAACGTCGGGTGACGTCTGGCACAACTTCGGCATACCCGATCAACGGGTGAAAGCCGACGCGATCCCCGGCGAATACGACAAGACGTGGTTCCAGGCCGATGAACCCGGCGAATCCGAGATCGAGTGTTTCGAACTCTGTGGCGAGTACCACACCTCGATGGTCGGGACGCTCAATGTGATGTCCGAAGACGAGTACGACCAGTGGATGGACAACCAGCTGACGATGCAGTTCACCATGGTCGATGGAAACGAATCCCGAGTCACCGAGGGCTACGAGATGACCCTCGAGCATCAGGAGAACGACTCCATCGAGGACCGCAGCTTCACGGCCGAGGAGTTCGACAACGGCACGATCGAGATCACCGACATCGAACAGGCCGGCCAATACAACGTGACGATCGAGTCGACCAACGGGCAGTTCGAGACGGTCGAAGACCAGTTCGACATGACTGGCCCGGTCGACGAGACCTACACGCTCGAGATGAACGAGAGTGAAAGCAATGCAAGCGAAGCGAACGACGGAGGTGAGAACTGATGGGTGACCTTCCGCCGAAACGGTCGATCAAGCGGTGGCTGGTCACGACCAATCACAAAGACGTCGGTATCCTCTATCTGACGACGGCGATGTTCTTCCTGCTGTTCGGTGGCCTCCTTGCGCTGCTGTTTCGCGCACACCTGTGGAAGACCGGCGGCACCGGACTGCTGACGAACGACCAGTACTACCAGGCCGTTTCTGGACACGGACTCATCATGGTCTTCTGGTTCCTCTCGCCGATCGCAAGCGGCTTCGCTAACTACTTCGTGCCGCTCCAAATCGGTGCGAAGGACCTCGCGTTCCCCCGACTGAATGCGCTGAGCTACTGGTTTTACCTGTTCTCTGGCATTCTGATGGGGATTTCGTTCTTCCAGGGTGGCTCGTTCTCCGGCGGCTGGACGATGTATGCTCCACTGAACGTGCCGACCTATACCCCGGCGATGGAGGCGATGACCGGCGGTAACGCAATGGTCCTTGGCTTGGTCTTGTTCTGTATCTCCATCACGATAGGGACGGTGAACTTCCTGACTACGATGCACCGATCCCGTGCGGAAGGACTCGGTCTATGGAACATGCCGATGTTCTCGTGGTCGTGGCTGCTGACCGCTTGGATGATGCTGTTTGCGTTCGCAGCGCTGCTGGCAGCCGTGCTACTGCTTTCGGTCGATCGGCTGTTCCTCACGCAGTACTTCGCGACTGATCAGGGCTCGAGCCTGCTGTGGGCGCATATCTTCTGGTTCTTCGGCCATCCGGAGGTGTATATCGTCTTCTTCCCGGCTCTGGGGATCATGTTCGAGACGTTCCAGACGTTTACCGGACGACGACTCGTCGGCCGGAAGTGGGTCATCATCGCGATGGTCCTCGTGGCCGTGCAGTCGTTCCTCGTCTGGATGCACCACATGTTCCTGTCGACGATCAACCTCCCGATCAAGACCCTGTTCATGGCGACGACGATCGGGATCTCGTTACCCTTCGACCTGATGGTCTTCGCGCTGATCTACACGATGGTCAAGGGGCGGGTCCGCTTTACGACGCCGTTCCTGTTCTCGCTTGGCGCGCTCGTGTTGTTCATCCTTGGTGGTATCACGGGCGTGTTCCTCGGCGCCGTCGTGCTGGACTACGAGTTCCGTGGCACCTACTGGGTCGTCGCTCACTTCCACTACGTGATGGTCTCGGGCGTCACGGCACTGATGGGCGGCATCTACTACTGGTGGCCCAAGATCTCCGGGAAGATGTACTCCGAACGGCTCGGAAAGCTCAACTTCGCCGTCTATTTCATCGGGTTCAATCTGCTGTACTTCCCGATGTTCATGGCCTGGGAGACGCCGCGTCGCGTCTTCCACTACGGCGAGGGCGCACAGCTCTACCACCAGCTGGCGACCGTCGGGGCGTTCGTGTTCGGGGCTTCGTTCCTGATCATGTTCTACACGCTCGGGAAGAGCCTGATCTCCGGCCCCGACGCGCCCGATAACCCGTGGACCTACTCCCGGACCGCAGAGTGGGCGATCCCATCACCACCACCGCTCGAGAACTGGACCGACCGCCCCAGCTACGCCAGCGGCCGCCTCGAGTTCGTCGACGACACTGCGACCGCGACCGACGGCGGCGTCGCACAGGAAGCGACCAGTGCAGCGACGAGCCACGAGGAGGAACACGCCGACCACGCCAGTATCTGGCCGCTCGGTATCGGTGTCGCGACGTTTACGTTCTTCCTCGGACTCAGCGGTATCACGCCGTACGTCTTCTCGTTCGTCGAGTCGCATATCCACAGCGAGGTCGGTAACTTCGTGACGCTCGATTCGGCACCCGCACAGAACATCATCTATCCGGCCCTCATGGTTCTCGGAGTGGTGATGCTCGGGGTCTCGCTGTTCCAGTTCGGCCGCGAACAGTTCGACGCACCCGAGATGGCGGTCGCCGAACGTTGGCCCTTTGGCGGCGTCAGCAACCAGAAGATGGGCGTCTGGGTCTTCCTGGCCTCGGACGTCGTCGTCTTCGGTGCCGCCATCGGAGCGTATCTCTTCATGCGCATCCACATGGGCTGGGACGCATGGCATCTCGATGCCATCACCGAGGCCGGCCTGTTCAACACCTACGTCCTGCTGACCTCGAGTTTCACGGTCATCCTCGCACACGTGATGGCCGAGCGCGAGAACAAGAAGGGACTGCTCGGCGCACTGAGCGCGACGGTCCTGCTTGCCCTCGTGTTCATGGGCGTCAAGGCCTTCGAGTACAGCAGCAAGTTCGCTGACGGTCACTACTGGTTCAGCGGGATCGAGTACTCGTTGTACTTCGTGACGACCGGGCTCCACGCCCTGCACGTCATCCTCGGGGTTCTGGTCGCGCTGTTCATGATCTACCGTGTCCTCTCGGTCGATGCCTACCTGGAGGACCACGCGCCCGTCGAGTCCTTCGGACTCTACTGGCACTTCGTCGACATCGTCTGGGTCTTCCTGTTCCCGCTGTTCTACCTGATGTAAGGCCCGCGCCGACGCGGGCTTTCGCCGTGCGGTCGTGATTTTGCGTTCGAACGCTTACGGGCAATCGTGCAGTCTCGATGCTTCCTGTCGCCGGTACCGATTGGCAAGTAGCTCCCGCCACCACTATAGTAGCCACTGAAAGTCATTGCACACCTGATCGCACGACTGCGTCGCGATCAGTGTGTAAATCGTTTCAGTGGCTACTATAGCACCACGTACCCCGGGCCCGTACTGCGAGTATGAGCGAGGCCATTCCGGTAACCGTGATCACCGACGAGAGCGAACGCGTCATCGAAGTAGCGTCCGGCACGATCCTTCGGGATGCGCTGCTCGAACACGGATTCCCCGTTTACGGAACGGTATCACGGGTTGCCAACTGCGGAGGACGGGGTCTGTGTTCGACCTGCACTGTCGAGGTCGACCCCGCACCGGAACCGACCCACTGGCACGACGCTGCGGCGGTCCGGTTCGGCTATCCGCGGCTCTCCTGTTGTCTCACGGTCGAGGAGCCGCTGACGGTCCGCTGTCTCGACAAGCACGTGTGGGGGCAGCTCCTCCCGCGTCGGCCTTCGTCGGAGTCCTGACTGCGTGTCGTCAACCGACAGCCGCCGCGATTACCGGTCGCCCGGTCGATACCGAACCAGAACGACGAGGCCGAGACAGACCGCGAGCAACGCGACGCTCGCGATGACAGCCACAGTCGAGAACGAGTCGCCACCGAGTTCGGTATCGCTCGAGCCGTCGGTGGTCGGGCGGCTCGTTCCGCGAACGGGTGCGATCGTGTCCGCGGCAGCGCTGGCATCGACGATGCCCGCGCCGTAGCGAGTCGCGATCGTCTCGCTGTCGGCGTCAGCGGGCACTCGAGCGGTCCGGGTGAGCGCGGCTTCGATCTCCGTCGGCGTCGCGTCGGGTGCGATCGATAGCAACAGGGCGGCCGTCCCGGAGACGTGTGGCGTTGCCATGGACGTTCCCGGAAGCGACTCGTACCCGCCGCCAGGGGTGGCGCTCGTGACGGCGACACCGGGTGCGACGACGTCGGGGACGGTGTACGACGACGGGGCCGTCCAGTCAACCGAGGATCCGACCCACTCCTCGCGGGCGATGCGTTCACCGCCCGAGAACGGCGGGACCGTCCCGGTCGAATCGACCGCGCCGACGGTGAGCGTTTCGTAGACGTTGCCCGGGCTCCCCGAGGTGTCTGGCCCCTCGTTTCCGACCGCGCCGACGACTACGACGCCGCTCGCCCGCGCGTTTCGGACCGGATCGATCAGCTGAGCGTATCGGCCGGTCGCCCCGAAACTCATGCTGAGAACGTCGGCGTCTCGCTCGACGGCCCACTCCATCCCGGCGACGATCTGGGCGAAGGTCCCGCTCGTCTCGTTCAGGACGAGTCCGTGTAGCAACTCGGCGTCGGGGGCCACGCCGATGGCGGTCCCGCTCGCGGCCCCGCCGGCGACCGTCCCGCTGACGTGAGTCCCGTGGACGCCGGTGTCGTGTGGCACCGACTCGACCCGCTGCCCGGTCGCGTCGAACTCCGCCCAGCCGCCGGGAAAGGTCGGATCCGACGGATCCTCGGTCGCGAGGTCGATATCGGGGTGGTCCGGGTCGACGCCGGTGTCCAGCACTGCGACGCGGACGCCCTCGCCGCGGGCGTCGTACTCGTCCCAGACAGCGGGTGCGTTCACCTGCGCGAGCCCGTTCGTCGTTCGCGACGCGCCCGCGGTCGCTGCCGTCGTCGCGGTCGGCCCTGATGCCGTCGCGTTCGCGCGTGACGGCGGCTCGGGGACCGAGACCACGATGTTCTCGTGAACCGCCTCGACCGCGTCGAACCGGTCGAAGGTCTCGTACGCTACCCGTTCGGTGTCGACCTCGAGGACCACGGCGTTGGTCAGCCAGAAGCGCTCTTCGACGGCCAACCCCCGTCTGTCGTCGGCGTACTCGAGCAGGGGATCCTGGGTTGCCTCGGCGTGGGCCTCGAGCCGTCGTTCGGCCTCGGCGTCGCTTACACCGTCGGGAACAGCGGCTCGGTGAGCCTGACGACGACCTCGACGGTGGGGCCGTCAGTCGGCAACTCGTCGTCGATGACGATCGAGTCGTCCGCAGCGGCCGTTCCGGGGTCGGCGGATCCGGCCACCCCGAGGGCAAACGGGGTGCTGAGGGAGACGAGTAGAAGGAAGACGATGACGAGGGTTCCGAGGGCGTCCGGGCGAGGGAAGCCAGCGACCATGTGACCGGTACTGTGTAATCAGCGGGGAAAGAGATTCTGGAGACCGAACTGGTCGGCAAACGGCACGATCTACCCGGCCCAGACGAGCGCGTAGATGAACGTAAACAGGAAGTAGACCAGAAACACCGAAATAGCGGTCTTGAAATGGAAGGTAAACAGGTCGTACTCCTCGTCGTCGCGTTCCTCGTCGAAGGCCTCCTGCTCCGCGTCCGTACACTCCTCGGCGTGTTCGACCCCGACGTGGAAGGTGGCATAGCGGTCGGACCGAAACGGCCGCCCGCAGTACGGACAGGTCGCTTCCGGGCCGTCCGTCGGCACCTCGTACTCCGGCTCGAGCGCGCGTTCGGTCGCCATTCGGTCGGTCGTTACGGCGGCGCGAAGAAGTGATTGCCGGTTCGGAACCCCGCACCGACCGACGGATCATCACAACGGCTCGTCGATCGGACGGGCCGTCAACTCGGGACGTAGGGCGGGCTCATCGAGCCCTGCGAGACGAGATACAGGCTCGCCATCGTGAAAAAGACCATCACGACGATCAGCGGGTACTGGCTCCTGATCGACTGCAGCTTTCCGGGAAACAGGTCGAAGGAGACGGTGTGGCTGACCCACACTGCGAGGACGTGACCCAGCAGGATGCCGGCGATCTCGACGTAGCCGAACCAGCCCGGCAGGGCATAGCGCGTCGGGTTCGGCGGCGGGTTCAGCGGCATCGCTACGGCGTCGACCAGCGACGGCCACAGCGAGAGCCCGAAGCCGACGTAGTGTGCGAGGTGGTAGCCGGCCGCGATGGCAAGCAGCGGGGCGGCGAGTCTGAGCCCGAGATACTCCCGTGAGAGATACGTCTCGGCCCGCTCACGGGTCCGGTCGATGGCGATCCAGTAGACCTTCCAGAAGGCCACGAACCCGCCCGCCAACAGCGCCAGATAGACCAGTCCCGGCGGCAGGCCGATCCCGACCAGCGCCTCGATCGTTCGGACGCCGACCGGCGTGACGATGAAGCCGCTGTAGGTCAGCTCCCAGACCAACGCCAGCACGAAGGCCACGAGCGACCGGTCGGTCACGAGGTCGGCCTCGCTCAAGCGTGCGCCCGGAAACCGAAGCTCGAGTCCGTCGTCGGTCCGCTGTATCGGGGCGACGGCCCCGTAACACCGGAACCACAGCGACAGCGGATCCCCGCGACGGAACCACGTCTCCGGGGAGAACACGACCGCGCCCGAGAGGGTAAACAGCGAGTACATGACGATGACGAACGTCAACACCACAGGTGACGACGTCAGCGGCGCGACCACCTCGAGCCAAACGAACGCCAGCAGGGCGATCACGGCGGGCCAGGAACGGTAGGCCTCCGGGTAGGGCTCACCCGCGCTCGGCAGGACCTCGGCGATTCGTCGCCAGGGGTTCAGCGCGGGCCAGGGGTTCCCGACCGTGTACGTGACGATCGTCAACAGCGCGCGGCCGCCGGCGAAGGTCACGAGGACCGTCGCGCTGACCAGCCCGATGTTCGGTCCGAGGACGCCGACGACGAGAATGCCGGCCAGTCCGAGGAGTCCGACGACGCCAAGCAGCAGGCCACCGGCCGACTCCAGCCGCTTTGCAGGTGACTCGAGGGTGCGATCGTGATACGCCCCGATGACCTCCCGGTCGGTGACGAGCATGGTCAGAAGCGCCGAGGCACCGACCGCGCCGCCGCCGGTCGCGAGGTAGAGCCACGTCGGCACGGAGACGTCGCTGCCGCCGGTGAGACCGGCGGCGACGTTGCTGGCGGCGGCGACGCCGGCACCCACAGCCAGCGCGACGAACGCGACCGCGAGGCCGATACCGAACCGGCGGACGAAAGCCGACCGTCCACTCATTGGCGGCGATTCGGGCTGGTCGTGCATCTACGTGTCGTTTCCAGTTCCCGGGTACCGCCCACGGCGAGCGGTGGCTACGTCGCGGGGGCACGTTCCGTTGGGGTCATATGAGGAAGGTATAAGTATCCGTCGCCCACATTCACCACCAATGGCGAGCATTCGGACGTACAGCCTGATTTACGTGGCACTGCTACTGCTGGCTACGGGGAAGTTCGTTTTCTTCCACTTCCCGGATATTTTCACCTACGAGATGGCAATAATCGGGACGATGATTCTGGCGGCCATCAAGGTCTCGTTGATCGCCGGCTACTTCCAGCACCTGAAAGACGAACCCCGCTCGATCACCTACATGATGCTCACCGCGGCGTTCATGGTCGTCCTGCTGACCCTCGCTGCTGGGTACTCGATTCAGTAACCGCGCCGTCTCGTCGCAACGATCGGGCACGTCCTTTCTCCCGCCGATCGGGTGGGATTCGTATCGTCTTTAGCGTCGCTCGAGTGACCTCTCGACCGTCACAGCCACGTTCAAACTCGACATCACCGATTGGTTCTGGAGCCCCACGAATCCGGACAGCACCGTTTTCCACGGGGAGATGAACTGGGTGACACAGGTCCAATCATGACCGACTGAGCGCCGGATAACCGTTCTCAACGTTCGGTACGGACGGCAAACGAGCGCGGTTTCACGTTGCCGAGTTGTATTACTGGGGCCGTCCTCGAGGCCGAATTCGATCGTCCCGGACCCATTATCCGTCACTCGGCTCGAACCCCGTGGCAGCCTGACGACGGAATCCTCCACCCACTCGGGAGTCGACTCCAACTGCGTCGCGGAGACAGTCGAGTCGGTCATCGGTTTATACTGACGCTTGCTGATTCCCTGAGAAAGCCGTCTCGACGGCGCTTCGGCGATGCACCGCTCGCGGTGGATCGTATCGACGAGAGAGAGAGCTACCACATGTAGAATCGACCGGTTCGACCCTATCGTTCGGTCCGGATCGGGTACGAGAAGCAGCGAGCCTCGAGAAGAGCGTCGCTATCGGGCGGTGAAAACGAGGAAAGGCAGGTCGTCGGGAGACGGCGAACGGTTTACTCGTTGCCGAACATCTGGCGCATCATCGGGTGCATCTCCATGAGCTGTTCCTCGGCGATCTCTTCGTACAGCTTGTACGTGATCGAGACCGCGAGCAGCAGCCCCGTCCCGGAGACGGAACCGATGGTACCGAGCATGTTCGCCCAGACGGCCAGCAGGCCGACCAGTGCGCCGCCGATGACGGTCACTTGCGGAATGTACCGCTCCATGACCTTCTCGATGACGCCGACGTTCTGTCGGAAGCCGGGGATCTGCATCCCGGAGTTCTGGATCTGCTTCGCCGTCGATTCGGGCCCCATGTCGGTCGTTTCGACCCAGAAGATGGCGAAGATCGCACCGCCGACGACCATGAACGTGACGTCGATACCGATGCGGATCAGCACTTGCCACCACTCCTGGGAGACGTTCGCCGTGAACCACATCCAGTCCTGCGGCGAGTAGATCGGCGACACGTAGTAGAAGAACCCGCCGTCGGGCTGGCCCTGCGAGTAGGTGCCGAGCCAGGCGGGCATGCCGCTCCACTGCCGGTTGAGGATCTGGCCCATGAACTGGACGTTCGCCTGCACGGCGCGAACGAGGATCATCGGCAGGACGCTCGCGTAGATGAGCTTCACGGGGAAGCGACCGCGAGCGCCTTTGACGCGAGCGTGACTCAGCGGAATCTCGACGCGGACCGACTCCGCGTAGACGACGATCCCGAAGATCAGCAGCGTCGTCAGTAGTGCGATGAGCTGTCCCTCGCCGATCAGCAGCGTCTGGAGTCCGCTCGCCGAAACGAGCGATCCGACGTCGACCTGACCGGTCAGGATGCGATACCAGTCGAAGAGGAACCCGCCCTGTGCGGGCTGGACGAGCCCGGTGACCAGTCGCTGGCTCACGCCGGCGATGATGAACAGGCCGATCCCGCTCCCGACGCCCCATTTGCTGACGACCTCGTCCATGTAGAGGATGAGGATCCCGCCGACGAGGATCTGGGCGAACATCAGGAGCTGAACCTGTGTTCCCTCGAGAGCGAGGCCGCCGAGCTGCAGCGTTTGCTGGGCTGGCAGGAAGCCGCCGGCGAACACCATCGGAAGCCCGGTCAGGATCACCATCATGACCACCAGCAGCTTCTGGAGCCCCTGATAGAGGACCTGGTCCCGCGGATCGTCGGTGTCGAGTCCGAGCAAGTTCGCCCCGCCGAGCAACTGTAAGACGATGCTCGCGGTGACGATCGGGCCGATACCGACCTGCAGCACCGACCCCTGTGAGCCCGCGAGGATCGCGCGGAACTCGCCGAAGAGGTCGTTTGCCCCGCCGGACTGCAGACCGAGCAGCGTGACGTTCGTCAGGAAGAAGTACAACATGAGGATGCCGGCCGTCCACATCAGCTTCCGCTTGAAGGGGACGTGCCCCTCCGGACGGCGCACTGCTGGCATCCGCGTTAGGACCGGTTCAGCGGCTTCCTTCCATCCCATATGTTAGTCCTCGTCCTGTTCGTCGTCGGCGTCGTCCTCCTGTGCGCGCTCCGTGAGGACGGCCTCGCCGCCAGCGGCCTCGAGCTTCTCTTCCGCCGCGTCGGAGAAGGCATCAGCCGTGACGGTCAGTTCGTTGCGAACCTGTCCTGAACCGAGGACTTTCACTTTGTCGACCTCGTGGCCGTCCTCGACGATATCGCGAGCGTCGAGAGCGTAGCCACCGTCGGTCTCCTCGGCGAGGTCCTCCGCGACATAGAGGATCGCGTCCTCGTCTAGCTTCTGGACGTCGATCTCCGCGACCGTTTCGCGGATGTCGTGGGGACGCTTGAAGCCGTGTTTGCCCTTCGGTTCGTAGTTGTGGAACTCGTGTTTGCTGCGCCCGGCACGGCCGCGACCACCGCGGTGGCCCGCACCGCGTCGGTTCTTGTGGGAACCGCCGCTGTGGGTCCGCGATCCGCGCTGGCGTCGTTTTTTGCTCGTCATTGTTATCGCATCGATTCTAGCAGGTCGTTAATCTGCCCCGTTGTATGCTTTCCGAGTTGGCCGCCCTCGATGGTCGGCTTCTTGATACCCTCGTGACCCCCCCGCGGTGGGTGGAGTCGAAGCGTCGGTGACAGCCCTTCGTCACGAAGGGTCGTCTCCTCCGCCAGGAGCGCGTCGGCCAGTTCACCGAAGTCGTCGTACTCGGTGTTGTCGGCCAGCCACGCTTCGTCGACATCTGCCTGGTCGCCCTCGAGGGGTTCGGCTCGCTTTGCGAGCAGCGTCTCGAGGACGTCGGCGTCGGGTTCGCCGTGGGCGACGTAGTCGTTGACCTTCGCGATCATCCCCTCGTAGGCGTCGGTCTCGGGGACGAGCGCGCAGTGGTTGACGCTGTGGATGTTGAGCATCTCCAGCGTGTCCTGGACGTCGTCCTGTCGGTTCACTTCGCCGCGAACCTGAACGATCGCCTTCATCACTCGCTCACCTCGGCTTCCTCACGGTTGGGTCGGCGGCGCGGGTGCCGCGACTGGGAGGCGTTTTCGAGTGCGTTGTAGGTCGCTTTCGCGAGGTTGACCGTCGTTCGCGTGTTGCCGTGGCTCTTCGTCCAGGCGTTCTCGATGCCAGCCAGCTCGAGGACGTGACGGACGGTGTCGCTGGCGGCCAGCCCCAGCCCTTCGGGGGCGGGGATGAGCTCGACTTCGACGGAGCCGGCCTTGCCGGTCGTCCGTCGGGTCAGCGAGTGTGGCCGGTCCGAGCGGTCCTCCCAGGAACCCGAACCGCGGGGGACCTGGATCATGTTCAGCTTCGCGATACCGATGGCCTTCTGGATGGCAGAACCGACCTGGTCGTCGCGGCCTTCCGCGTAGCCGATGAAGCCGTCGCGGTTGCCGACGGCGACGACACAGCGGAACTTCACGCGTCGCCCGGAGTCGGTCATCCGCTGGACCATGTTGATGTCCAGTACTTCGTCTTCCAGCCCGGGGAGGAGCTGATCGACGAGTTCGGGCTCCTTCAGCGGGAGGCCCGAGTTGAGGGCGTCCTCCATCGTCTCGATGTCGCCCTCCTGAACCATTCGGCCGAGACGGGTAACCGGTTCCCATCCGCCGTCGTTGTAGTTGTTTCCACTCATTCTAGGATCTCCTCTCGTACCTCGTCGAAGTGTTCGGGGAGGTCAGTCGCGTCGAACTCGCCGCTGTAGAGCGGCTCGTCTAGCTGCTCGGCGTACTCGGCGATGTGTTCGCCGCGAGTGCGCGACCAGTCCGCCAGTACGCTGTCGTTGTGCGGGATCTCGAGGCCGGCGTCGATCGCCCCCTCCTGGACCGCGAACACCTTGTTGCCCGGCGTCGCGGTGTTGAGGCCGATGTCCAGCACTGCCTCCTCGATCCCGGCCTCGACGGCTCGCTGGCCGGCCAGCAGGCCGGTCAGATACGCCGCCGAAATGTTGCTCGTGGGTGCGTCCCAACCGTACTCCTCTAGATCGCTCGAGTGTGCGCTTGCGAGCGTCTCGTCTCCCTGAGGTCCGGGAGTGATCAGCTGCGCCGTAGTATGCTTGTTGCTCTTGCGAGCGACGAGGCGGGGCTTGCCCGATTTCAGCAGGCGCAACCTTTGGTGGTAGTCCGTCCGGACCTCACGGCGACGCCGCATCGGTACTTTGTATCGTGGTCCTGTCGCCATTATTGGTCACCGTAGTTGTCGTCGATGTAGTTCAACAGGTACCGGACGCTACGGAACTCCCCACCGCCAGCCTTCTTGTAGAGCTCGCGGTACTGCGTGGGCGAGAGTTCGCCCTTGTCGCGGAGTTCACGCAGCTTCCGACGCTGTGCGCGAATCTTGTCCTGCCACTCGTCTTTCTCGTTCTGGCGTGCGCCTTTCTTGCCGCGGCGCTTGCCCTGACCTTTCTGGTGGCCGTAGGCGCGTTTCGCGTTGCGCTCGCGGGCGCGACCGCGGGAGTTGCCCGAGGGGTCGTCGGCCTGAATGCGTCCCTCGTCGACGAGTTCGCGGATCTCGTCGCGGGTGATCGCTTCGGCGATGTCGCCCTGGGCGTCGGGGTCGAGCCAGACGCGGTTTTCGCCGACGTCGAGGACGTCGGCTGCCAGTCGCTTCTGTGCGGAGAGATCAGTCATCTGCTTCCACCTCGACTTCCTCGTAGGTCGGGTTCAGGACGCGGACGCCCTGCTCCTCTGCTTGCTCCTCGATGCGTTCGCGCTTGCGCGCGCCGACCGAGGAGGCGATCCGGACCGCTTCGCGGGAGCCGTCGACGCCCTCGAGGTCGTCCGTGTTCTCGACGTAGACTTCCTCGAAGCCGCTCGGGTGCTTCCCGCGGACTTCCGTCGGCGTGCGGTAGCCGGCCTGGACCTTCGGGCCCTTGCCCTTGACGCCGCGGCGCTGCTTGGACAGCGTCCCGCGGGGTCGACGCCAGGATTCCGGCGTCCGCTTTTTCTTGTGGTAGTCCTGCCGGTTGAACTGCGGCTTGCCCTCGCTTTTCCGTCGGTTGAGGAGTCGCTCCTCCTCCTCGGAGAGATCGGGCGTCTTCTCGGTCAGCCCGCGGGGCTGCAGTTCGGTTTCGACGTCTTCGTCCGGCTCTTCCTCTTCGGCGCCTTCGTCTTCGATCTCGGCCTCGGTCTCCTCGGTGACCTCGAGGTCACCGACGTCGGCCTTGATACGGGCCGCAAGCGCGTTGCCGACGCCGTCGGCCTCGGCGAGATCGTCCTGATCGGCTTCCTTGACGTCCTGAATGGACTCGAAGCCGGCGTCGCGTAGTGCGTCTGCCTTGCTCGCGCCGACGCCGCTGATGTCCTCGAGTTCCTGGGGTTCGTCGTCTGCCATCTATCAGGCACCTCCCTTGGCGGGTTTGTTGGTGATGTAGACCCCGTCCTGGAAGATACGGGTGTCCTTGCCGCTGACCTTCGTCAGCTGCTCGATGTCGGCCGCCGTCTGTCCAACGTCTTCCTTGCTGGGGCCGGACAGGACGAGCTGCTCGTCGTCGACGGTAACCTCCGTCTCACCGTGGATAGTCGTTCGTCGCGGTGCCTTTTCGCCGAGGAAGTTCTCGATGACGACCTCCTCGCCCTCCACGCGGACCTGCATCGGGAAGTGAGAGTAGAAGACCTCCATCTCGTACTCCCAGCCCTCGGTCACGCCGTGGAAGGCGTTGGTGATGTGGCTCTCGAAGGTGCCGACGGTCGAGTTCGTCTTCGCGTCCTCGACGCCGCTTTCGATGACCACCTGGTCGTCGTCTGTCTCGACGGTCACGTCGGGGTACCAGAGGCGCCGCGAAACGGCACCTTCCGGACCTTCGACGGTCACGTCGAACCGATCGACCTCGACGGTTACGTTTTCGGGGATTTCCAGTTCAACTCGCATGGTTAGTAGACGTATGCGATCACCTGGCCCCCAATACCCTGCTCGCGTGCCTCGTAGTGGCTCATGATGCCACTGCTCGTCGTGACGACGAGCGCACCGAAGTCTCGAGCCGGGAGATAGCGCTTCTCCCACTTCTCGAAGTCTTCAGCGCCAACGGCGTAGCGGGGCTTGATAGGGCCGCACTCGTTGATCGCTCCTTTCAGTTCGACCTCGAACTGACCGGCTTTGCCGTCGTCGACGTACTCGAAGCCGTCGATGTACCCGCGGTCGTAGAAGACCTCGAGTACGCTGCCGATCTCGTTCGAGGCGGGCGTTACCTCGTGGGTGAGATGACCCACACTCTCGGCGTTGTCGAGTCCCGAGAGCGCGTTGCTGAGTGGATCGTTTCCGGTCATGTTATCGATACTTCTTGAATCCCATCTCGCGGGCGATCTCGCGGAAGCACTGTCGGCAGAGATTGATGTCGTACTTGCCGACGAGTCCTTGCTCGCGACCACAGCGCTGACAGGACTCGATCTGTCCCGTCCGCTTTGCGGCGTGCTCGCCCGTGCGGTCGTCGTCCGCTTCTGTTTCGCTTTCACTCATCGTCTGCCTCCACGCTGACGTCGAAGTTCGCCCTGATGAACGCGAGCGCGTCCTCGGGGGTCAGTCGGTGCTTCGACGGGATCGACCGGGTGGCCTTGTCGCGCTTGGCGATCCGGTAGCCCGGACGCACCAGGTTGACGGTGACGTCCAGCCCGAAAATCCCGACGTTCGGGTCGTACTCCTGGCTCGGGAAGTCGGTGTGTTCCTCGACACCGAAGCTGAAGTTACCCGTGTCGTCGAACTGGGCCGGGGAGAGTTCCGTCAGCGGCAGCGCCTTCTCGAGGAACTCGTAGGCGTCGTCGTCACGAAGGGTGACCTTCGTGCCGATCGGATCGCCCTGGCGAATGCCGAAGTCGGGTTCGGTCTTTTTCGCCTGGGTCCGGACGCTTTCCTGCTCCGTGATCTCCTCGATGATGTCTTCGGCTTTACCGAGTTCGCGACCACCTTGACCGACGCCCATGTGGACGACGACCTTCTCGACGCGCGGTTCGCGCATCTCGTGGAAGTCGGCTTCGGCTTCGCTCATTCGTCATCACCCGTGAAGTTCTCGTCGATCACGACGACGTACTCCTCGACGGTCTCGAAGCCGCCGTCGTCCGTCGAGACGCCGACGCGGTTCGAGCCGCTGCCCGGCGTGACGTCGATCGCGTCGACCTCGCCGATCTTGCCACCGTGGTTGCCACGGACGGCCGTCACGAGCGCCCCCTCCTCGTAGGGGAAATGGGCGACGATCGATTTGTCGTCGTTGTCGATGACGATCGAGTCGTTTGCCTGGTACTCGTCGTCGTCGACGAGGACGTTGGTCCCGTCGTGCAGCGTGAGCTGCGTGTCGCCGCCGGGAACCTGCTGTTTGCCCTCGATCTTGCCGAGGCGGCTCTGGGCCGACTCCTCGTCGATCTCGGTCAGCGCGAGCCGACCGCCCTCGTCGGGGAAGACGCGGTAGTACTCCCCGCGACCGGGGAACGCGACGATGTCGAACATGCCGATCGGGCGCTGTTCGTCGTTGATCGCGTCGCCGTTGATGAGGATCGCGTCCTCGCTCAGGGCGTACCGTGCTTCCTTCCGCGAGTCCACGTAGCCGAGGACGTCCCGCAGGAGGACGACGAGCGGCACGCCGTCTTCACCGTGGGGACCGGCGTCGGCCTTGACCGTGAAGGTCTCGGTCTTTCGCTCGACCGGCCAGGACTTCGGTACCGATAGTCGTTTCTGGTGTTTCGTCATTCGCTATCACCTTCGAGACGCGCCTCGCGACGCTCGTCCTCGAGGTCGAGGTCCGTGATCCGGACGTTCGACGGGTCAAGCGGCCGCGGCACTTCCTCGCCGTCGGCCGTCTCGACGGTCACGTCCTCGACGTGAATCGTTCCGTCCTCGAGGATCGCGCGGATGACCTCGCCTTCGTCGCCGGCGTGGTCGCCGCGCATGACCTCGACCGTGTCGCCCGCGTTGACGCGGGTTCGACGGGTGTCGTACTCCTCGCGGAGGTCGTCGGACAGCGTCGCGTGCAGCTGCTTCTGTCGCTTGTGCAGCGGCGCGCGTTCCGTCTGCGTTCGCTGTTTGTGTGGTTGCTCGGTCATATCTATACGATCATCGTCGCCGTGCTGGCGATTGCTCCGAAGCGTTCCGCGACTTCGCGGGCGATCGGCCCCTTGATCTCCGTACCACGGGGCTCTTCGTTCTCGTCGATGATGACCGCCGCGTTGTCCTCGAACTTCAGTCGGGTGCCGTCGGGCCGGCGGATCGACTTCCGCTGGCGGACGACGACGGCCTCGAGGACCTGGCGGCGCATCTCGGGGGTACCCTTGGTGACCGAGACGGTCACTTTGTCACCGATCCCCGCCTTCGGTTGGCGGTTCTTGGTGCCGTGGTAGCCCGCGACGCTGATGACCTTCAGCTCACGCGCGCCGGTGTTGTCGGCACACGTGACCAGCGAGCCCTTCTTCAGGCCCTGCGTGACGTCGGCCTTCATCGCCTCCATCACTGATCACCCTCTTCTGCGGCGGCGAGGTCCTCGTCGGAAAGCGCCGGCTCAGGCTCGGCCTGGCTGGTCAGCTCCGCGAGGTCCTCGGCGGTCGCTTCCTCGGTTACTTCGACGACCACGTGCGATTTCGTCTTCGACAGTGGTCGGGTCTCTGCGATCTTGACCGTGTCACCGACCGAGAGCGGCTCGAGCACGCCCGGTACGTGTGCCGGGATGCGCGAGCGTCGTTTCATGTGTCGGTCGTACTTCGGGACCGCCACATCGTACTCTCGCTCGACGACTACGGTCTTGTCCATGTCCGTCGAGACGACCGTCCCCTCGAGGATCTGCCCTCGAACGGAGAGTTCGCCGTAGAACGGACACTTCTCGTAGTCGTATTCCTCCGGGTTCTCTGGTTCCGGAGGGGTGTCAACGTCTAGTCCTATTGCCATGGTGAGTCACCATTCGTTTCCGTGCGTCGGGCGGGTCGTGAGAGCAAGCGCGATCCATCGACCGTAACGTAGGCTACATCCTCGCCGGCGCTATCTACAGCGGCGGCGCAATCGTCCCCCGCTGCAGGTTGAGTGTCGGCCAGTTTGGACGTAGTCCCCGACCCCTTCGTGAGGTCGGCGGCGTCATCTGTGATCGCGAACTCGAACGTCGAGCCCGATTTCGGCACCATCACCACCCGAGACTCGCCGCCGTCACGGATCTCTACGGAGAGGGTCTTGGTCGTCTCGATGACGACGCGTCCCTCTATGCCCACCCGCGAGGAGTCGTCGCTCTCGACGACTCGGACGGGGAGCCCGTTGAGTTCGTGTCGCGGCAGCGTTTCGGGTGTTAGTGCCATTGGTGTGTGGTTATTCGTCGGTCGCTTCGTCCGCTACGTCGCCTTCCTCGCGCTGGATCGTCTTGATCCGCGCGATGGTGCGACCCAGCTCGCCGATGCGGCCCGGGTTCTCCGGGGCCCCACCGGCGGCGAGGACGGACTTCTGGTTCAGCAGTTCGGTCTCGAGTTCCTCGAGTTCTTCCGCCCGCTCGGCGGGCGTCATGTCGCGGATCTCTTCGACGTGGAGGATCGCCATCAGGCGTCACCTCCCTCGTCCGCGTCGTCGTCGGCCTCTTCCATCTCCTCGACGAGTTCCTCGGCCTCGGCTTCGACGTCTTCCTCGAGTTCCTCGAGGTCTTCTTCGACGTCCTCGTCGCCGCCGGGGACTTCGACCTCGTCGAACTCCTCGTCGGCGTCGACCTCTTCCTCGATGACCTCCTCGACGACGTCTTCGTCGAGGTCGGCCTCGGTGTCGGCCTCGTCGGCGTCCGCAGCGTCAGCCGCGGCCTCGGCGGCCTCGGGTTCGCCCTCGAGGAGTTCCTCGACGCCGCCTTCCTCGTTGACCTCGACGGCGTCGGGGACGATCTCTTCGGGGTCCATGTCTTCGCTGACCTCGAAGTCGTCGGGCAGCTCCGCACCCGGCGGGATGATCTTGACGTCGACACCGATGGTGCCGAGTTTCATGACCGCGACGCCCTGGCCGTGGTCGACGACCGTCTCGGCGGGCTCGCCGTTGTGCTTGATGTAGCCGCGGTTGAACTTCTCGACGCGCGATCGAGCGCCCGTGACCTTCCCCGACAGGACGATCTCGGCACCGAGCGCGCCGGCTTCCATGATCCGGTCGATCGTCGTGTGACCGGCCTTCCGGAAGTACCAGCCACGCTCGAGTGCGTTGGCCAGTCGGTCCGCGACGATCCGTGCGTTCAGGTCGGGTTCCTCGACCTCCTGCACGTCGATCTGGGGGTCCTCGAGGTTGAACCGCTCCTCGAGGGTCGTCGTGACCTTCCGGATGTTCTCGCCGCCCTTGCCGATGACCATCCCGGGCTTTTCGGCCTTGAGGACGATCTGGGTTCCCATCGGCGTCTTGGCGACGTCCATACCACCGTAGCCCGCGCGGCCGAGTTCTTCCTGGAAGAACTCGTCGATCTGGGACCGCTGCAGGCCGTTCTCGATGAATTGATGTTCGTCAGCCATTAGCTATCGTCCTCCTCGTCTGTCTCCTGTTCTTCGACGACGATCTCGACGTCGACCTCCGGCGTGTTCCACGAAGACGCACGCCCCATCGCGCGGGGCTTGCGGCCCACGGACTCGCCGATCTTGTGGGCGGCGACGTGGACGATCTCCATGGACTCGCCGTCGAAGCCCTGATGGTCCGCGTTGGCCTCGACGTTCTCGAGCAGGTCGAGGAACTCCCCCGAGACCTTCTCGGGGTACTTGCCGGCGTCCCAGCCGTCGACGTCGGAGCGATGCCCCGCGCCGGCGTTGTGGGACTTGAACGGGACCGACTGCTTCTCGTCGATTACGTCACGGAGGTACGCTTGGGCCTCGCCGACGGTCTTGCCCTTGATCTCGCGTGCGACCTCCTTGCTGTGCTTGTGGCTCATATGACGCTCCCGAAGCATGGCTTTCGCCGTGGCGTCGGGATCCGCGTCGACTGAGTAGTTGATTCCCATACGATAATCACTTCAGTGGGACGAACTTCGACGATCGGGTCGCGCCGATGCCGGCCTGACCGTGTTCGACGGAGGTCCGTGTCAGCTGGAACTCGCCGAGGTAGTGGCCGATCATTTCGGGTTCGACGCGAACGCGCTCGAAGGCCTGTCCGTTGTAGACCTCGAAGGTCAGCCCGACGAACTCGGGCAGGATCGGCATGTCCCGGAGATGCGTTCGGATCGGGTTGTTCGCCGTTTCCTCTTCGCCCGCTTCGCGGGCCTCCTCGAGCAGTTTCTCCTTTTCGACGGAGAGACCGCGTTCGATACTTCGCCGCTGTCGTGCGGGGAGCAGTTCCACGACCTCGTCGAGCTCCATCGACTGCAGCTCCTCGAGCGTGTGACCGCGGTAGGTGAACTCACCTTCGCGGCCGGTTCGGTACTCCTGACTCATTTGTTGCCACCTCGACCGGTGCTTCGGGATGCGATGTCACCGACCTTCCGTCCCGGCGGGGCGTCCCGAGAGACGGACTTGGGTTGGCCGGGATGCTGTCGGCCGCCGCCACCGAACGGGTGGTCGACGGCGTTCATCGCGACACCGCGGACACGGGGCCACTTCGTGCCCCGGGCCTTCATCTTGTGGTACTTGTTGCCTGCCTTGACCATTGGCTTCTCCGTGCGGCCGCCACCGGCGACGACGCCGATGGTGGCACGACACTGCGGATCAAGGCGCTTGACCTCGCCGCTGGGAAGCTGAATGACCGCCGCCGACCGGTCGTGGGTGATCAGGTCGGCGTTGGTCCCCGAGGCGCGGGCGAATCGGCCGCCGTCGCCGGGGTTGGACTCGACGTTACAGACCGGAACGCCCTCCGGGATCTCGGCCAGCGGCAGCGTGTTGCCGGGCTTGATCTCGGCGGAGACGCCGACCTGCAGTTCCTCGCCGACCGAAACGCCCTCGGGGGCGAGGATCAGTCGCTGGTCGCCGTCTTCGAACTCGACGGCGGCGACCGGTGCGGACCGGGCCGGGTCGTGTTCGATGTCCACGACCGTCCCGCGCACGATGTCGTCGTCTTCCTCTTTCTTGTGGTCGAGCTTCGCCTTGTATCGGTGGGACGGGGCACGGAACGTCGAGGTCCCGCGGCCGCGTCGTTGGCCCTGAATGCGTCGTCCCATGTTCAGAACACCCCGATTCGCGAAGCGACTTCCTGGGCGTCGTCTTCCTCGGAGAGGCGGACGATTGCCTTCTTTTTGCCGTTCATCGTTACCTGCGTGTTGATGTTCTCGACGGAGATTTCGAACCGCTCCTCGACCTCGTCCCGAATCTCGGGCTTGGTCGCGTCCGGATTGACGACGAACTGGAGCTTGTTCTCGAAGTCCATGTCGTTCATCGCCTTCTCCGTGACCAGCGGGTGTTCGATGGCCGAACTCATCGCTCGGCCACCTCCTCGAGCGCGCTTTCGGTCCAGACGGTGAGCCGTCCGGGCTGGGCGCCGGGTGCGAGATCCTCCGCGTTGACCTCGGCGGCCGTCGTCACGTCGGCACCGGCGAGGTTCCGGGCCGCTCGGGACGGGCCGGTCTCGCTGGAGGTGACAAAGAGGATCGACGTCGGCGTCTTGTACTTGCGGCCACGGGCTTTCCCCTGGCCGGAGCGGACGCTGCGTCCCTCGTCGGCGCGTTCGATGTCGTCCGCGAGGCCGGCTGCCTCGAGGAAGTCGACGACCTCGCGGGTCTTCTGGAGGTCCTCGAACTCGTCGTCGACGACGACGGGGATCTCGGCGTCTTCGTCGAACTCGTGGCCGCGCTCGGCGACGAGTTCGGCGTCGGTCGTCGCAGCGATCGCGCTGCGGACGGCCAGTTTCTTTGCTTTCGTGTTGATCGATTCGGACTGGTCCTTCTCGGCTTTGGGCGGGTGGGCCTTGCGTCCCTTGACGGCCTGGGGAACGCGGCGAGCGCGACCCTCCTGTCGTGGGACGTGGGCCATCCCGCGGCCGCTACCGAACGATTCGGCCGGCGTTCGGAGGCCGGCGAACTCGTCGGAACCGTAGTCCTGTTTTCGGTTTGCCTGCGCGGCACGAACGGCACGAGCGATCAGGTCCGGGCGGTACTGGGTCTCGAAGACCGCCGGGAGCTCGATCGTGTCCGCGTCCGAGCCGTCCAGGTTTCGTACTGTTGCGTCCATGTGTTATCCCTGGTTGGATGCGGTGGAGACGTACCGGACCTCGGGATCGAGGCGCGGCTGGTCTCCGGGTCGGATCGCCGGGCGGAAGCGTACGAGACGCTGCTGTGGCCCGGGGAGCGAGCCCTTGATCAACGCGTGCGGGCCGTCGACCTCGCCGTAGTTGACAAAGCCGCCGTCGACCGTCGCGTCAGCGCCCTCGCCGATGTCGACGAGGCGCTTGTTCAGTTCCGTCCGCTGGTGGTAGCCGGTCTGGCCCTGCTGGGGGACCGTCGAGCGGACGCGGGAGGGGTTCCAGGGGCCGAGGTTGCCGATGCGGCGACGCCAGCCCTGCCGGGCGTGTTTGCCCTTGCGTTTCTGGACACCCCATCGCTTGACGGGACCCTGGGTCCCTTTCCCTTTCGTAACGCCGCTCGCGTCGACGTACTCGCCGGCGCGGAACACGTCGTTCATGACGTGTTCGCCGCCGTCGGCGACGGTCTCGAGGGCGAAGTCGACGCGCTCCTCGACGGAGCCGCCGCCGACGCGGGTTTCCATCACGTCGGGTTTCTTCTTCGGTACCGAGGGAATCTCGGTGGGCACCGTATGCGTGATGACGCGGACGTCGTCGACGCGTCCCTCCGAAAGGAGGCCCCGAAGCTCGTCTTCGGCGGCGTCGACGTCGTAATCGTCACCGGGAATATCGAGAACCCGATCGAGTTCCGGAACGAACTCGTCGGTCCAGACCTCGGTAATCGGCTTCTTCCCGTACGGTGTGTCTTCGTACGCTCGCAGCGCGACCGCGCGCATCGGCGGCGTCTCCACGATCGTCACGGGGACGGTCTCTTCCATCCCTTCGGTCGGCGAGTTCGCTTTATCGTCGACCATGACGACGTGGGTCATGCCGGCCTTGTAGCCCGCGAAGCCCTGCAGCGTCGGCTGTCCGTCAGTGTCCGGCCACGAATTGAAACGCGGGACCTCGCTGGTCGCACGCTTTCGTGGGCCGAACCCGAGTGAGCCTTTGCGTGGTGTATTTGCTTGTGGCATGCTTTCACTCTCGCAGTGAGAGGGACGCGAGGGTAGCGAACAGAGCCTCCTCCGTTCGCACGACCTCGCTTCCCTGATCCGGAACCGTGTTTAGCCAGAGGTCGAACCCCGGATCGGCTGTGGGTTCGACTCCGTCATCCTCGCCGGCGGCCGCGTCCTTCGGGGCCCCGACGGCGGATGCCTCGATTTCGAGGATATCCGGCAGCCCTCGTTCGGGCGCACCGAACGCGACGGTCATCCCATCGCCCTCGATACGTCCGGCCAGCGTCTCGAGCCGCCCGACGGTGAGTTCTTCACCGAATCGGGAGGCGGCGATACGGACGCCGGCGTCCTCACGGCCGAGTGCTGTCGAAAGGTCCGTCCGCTCGACGGCGAGCCCCGGAAGGGGAACGTCTTCGAGTTTCGCCCGGACCGGTCGTCGCGAAGAGATCCTGACGGTCACGCGCTCCCCCTCCTCGACCGCCATTTTCGGCGGTACGTTGAGGGAGATCGGGTGTTGCAGTCCGCAATTGACCCGGACGCGCCCTTCAGGTCCGACCTCGGTCACGATCCCTTGTCTTGACGACCCCGAACCGTTCGATTCGGAGCCGGTCTGTGACACCGCGCGGAGCGGTGGCAAGACGCCCGCATACTCCAGTTCGTCCCGCATCCCCCACGCCTCGTTGCGGAGGTAGGGGGGCGTCGCGGCGTACCGCAAGACGGTTTCCACGAACCCGCCGTCGAACCGCCCCGTCTCGCCGTCCCGGTCGGGATAGACGAGCAGGCGGTCGGCCCGGAAGACCGTCGCCGCGCGGGCGACGTATCCGAGTTTGCGAGTAGCCTCGCGTTTGTCCTCGGCTTCCCGGCTGAGCGACGACGGCACGAGTATGCTGACGGTCATGCCGAAACGCTTCGGCGCCGCGTCACTAGACTGTAGCGATGTATTGCGGAGAAGGTCTTAAAAGAATAGCGGATTCGATCCCGGCTGTCAACGGCTCACACCGACGAATTCGTGCCGAACGGACACACACTCGCGTGTGACGACTAGTCACGATCGGCCGACGTCCGACCCGGCCCATGTTGCCGCCTTTGGGGCGGAACTGTCGGCCCGATAACTCGAGAATCGCCATGCTGCAGCATGGCAATGCGGGTTCGATTCGCAACCCTTATACATCCATCCGACAGTAGGTATGAGTGCAGCGAGGCGCTGCGGGCGCTGGTAGTGTAGTGGTATCACGTGACCTTGCCATGGTCACAACCTGGGTTCAAATCCCAGCCAGCGCATTTCTGTCGTACTCAACTCCGTTAGTGGCGGAGATCGTCCTAAATCTTAACGAGAGGTGTCTCAGTCCGCGAGCGAGCGGGACCGCCTCCGTGTCGTTCGAACTCCGGCCAGCGCACTTCTCCGAAGCCGACGCCTCGAGCGGCCGCGATACGCGATCGCGCGGGTGCGGTGAGTTCGGAACACCTCCTCGAGTCGGCGCGGCTCCGACGGATCGGCACACGGAGAGTCGTAGCGACCGTTCGTGGGCGACGGCTTCGGCAGCGGCCAGCTAGTCGATCGTCACGACGTCGGGCCCGGTGTCAGTCTCGCTGCCCTCGTCGGCGAGGTCCTGCAGGGCCAGTTTCAGATTCCATTTGTTGGCCTTCCAGACGGCGTCGAAGGCGACCCCGAGGAGGGGGACGGAGCCGATGACGGTGTCGACGCCGACGTTCGCGATCATGCGCACCAGCGTCGATAGCGAGACGCCGAGCCGCGCGGCCTCGGCGACGAGATACAGCGAGACGGCCCCCGCGACGGTGTCGCCCGCGCCCGGGAGGATGCCGACGATCGGGTCGAGACCGATCCTGAAGTCCGTTCCAGGGACCGGCACCCCCTCGTCGAGGGCGTGTGCGACGACGCGCATTCGCGTGACCGCCGCGTCGTCGACGGCCGCAGGGAGGTCGTCGATGAGTGTCTCCAGGTCCGAACGCCGCTCGGTTGTGTCGGAAGCCATGGAACCGATTGGACGCCCGTGTGGATAAGGACGCGGACGGACGTGGCAAGCGGGCATGGATATTGATGGGCATCGTACCGGCGACAGGTCGGGAGCCGATGGCCGGCAGGCGTCGCGAACGCGCGGACGGATCGCCGCGCTCGAGCGAGACGGTCGCGATCGGCGTTCGACGCCAGTCCACCGGCGGAGATCGACGAGCCTAACCGACGCTTTCGCGGGCAAAGTTCGAATTTGCCCCGAGACAGCGGACGGGAACCGGTGCTTACCCCCGCTCGAGCGGTCGTGAACGACCGTGATAGACGGATGCCAGCGTATTTTCATTCAATTACTAATCCGCGGACGTATTTCACGTATGAGTACTATTGTCGCCTGCGAGTGGCTTTTATACTATGAGTAACTACAGTCTAATACACGATTGAACGATCAGATATAGCAATGCAGACAGAAATCTCGCCCGCAGCGGGCACGGACGATCTCCAGTACGACCAGCCCAACGATCGGTACGTCTTCCACCACGATCCCGACGGTACCGCGACGATCACGACGACGATCGTCCACGCGCTCGCGTCGATCGCGGAGACCGACGTCTCCCAGGGGGAGTTCTCCCTCTACGACAGCGTCGACCCGGACGCGCTCGATCGAATCTTCGGCACGAAGGCCGACGGCACCGAACGTACCGGCGGCCACATCGCCTTCACCGCCCTCGAACACGAGGTGTACGTCTACGCGAACGGCGACGTCATCATCTACCCACCTGCGGAGACGCCTCGAACCCCGACGACGAACTGAGGCCACACGTCCAGTCCTGATCGTTTTTCCGGCGACGCTCGCTCCCCAGCGCCGCGACCGGCCGAACCGACGAGCGTCCGCGATCGAACCGACGCTCGAGCGGGCGATCAGCGGCGAAGCCGGCCGCATGGCACGGCTTTAGGGTACTCCCGATCATCACCGCCGCCCATGACGGTAGTCGCGCTCTTGAGCGTCGCACCGGTGATCGAGGACAGCATGGCCGGCGAGGTCGCGAAGGCGGTCGACGCCCTCGAGGACTTCGACGTGAGCTACGAGACGAATCCGATGGGGACGGTGATCGAGGCCGAGAGTACCGACGAACTCTTCGCGGCCGCGCAGGCAGCTCACGACGCGGTCGACGCCGACCGCGTGAGTACCGTCCTGAAGATCGACGACAAGCGCACTCGTGAGGTCGACGCCGCGGAGAAGGTCACGGTCGTCGAGGACCACCTCGGCCGACCGGCCCGAAGCCGGGAGGAGTGAGCGATCGACGACCCGGTCGACGGTAGGTTCTCGAGGCGGAACACCCGGCACCGATCTGACAGCCGTCAGCCACTGGTCGGACACGAACGGACAAACGGTTTTACCCCGGAGGCTGAATCCCGCCCCATGGAAAGTCTCAATCGCATGGCGATCGAGCTGGTCGACGAGGCCCTCGACTACGCCGAGGAGTTGAACATCGGAGGCTACGACCTCGAGAACGAATCGACCGTCCTGGACTTCGGCCTGGAATTCGACGGCGGCATCGAGGCCGGCCTCCTGCTGACCGAGATCCAGACCGCCGGGATGGCGACGCCGAGCTACGAACTCGGCGAACTCGGGGACGCGTCGATCCCCTACGTCGAACTCTCGACCGACCAGCCGGCGCTCGCGCTGCTCTGCTCGCAGAAGGCCGGCTGGGAGCTGACGACCGAGGACTTCGAGGGGCTGGGCAGCGGTCCAGCCCGGGCGCTGGTCGCCCGCGAGGAGGAGTTCCGCCGGATCGGCTACACCGACGCCTTCGATCTGACGGCACTGGCCCTCGAGACCGAACAGGAGCCGACCGCGGCCGCGGCCGACCAGGTCGCCGACCTCGCGGAGGTCGAGACGAGCAGCATCTTCCTGCTTGCCTACCCGACCGCGAGCCTCGTCGGCTCGATCACCAACGCCGCCCGCGCGGCCGAACTGGCGACCTTCCGGCTCTCGGAACTGGGCTACGACCCGCTTGATATCGTCTCCGCGACCGGGCGCGCGCCCGTCGCGCCCGTCGCGGGCGACGAGCGCACGGCCATCGCGCGCACGAACGACGCCATCGCCTACGGCGGCCGCGCCCACCTCACCGTCCGCGAGGACGCCGACGTCTTCGACTCGGTGCCCTCGACGGCCGCGGAGGACCACGGCCGTCCCTTCGGCGAGGTCTTCGACGACCTCGACTGGGACTTCGAAGAGGTGCCGTCGGATCTCTTCGCGCCCGCGACGGTGACGATCGACGTGATCGGCGGGCCCACCTACGTCCACGGCGAGACCGACGAGGACCTGCTCGTCGACTCCTTCGACCTGTAGCCGTGCGGTTCAAGCCGGTCCCCGAGCCGCCCGCCGACTTCGAGACCCTCGAAACTGTCTACCGCGCCCTCCCCGCGGCGGTCGACGACGTCGACGACTGCTGTGCCCACCTCGTCGAGGAGACGCCCCTCGAGGACCGCGAGGAAGCCGCGACGTGGCTCACCTTCCTGCGTGCGCTCGAACTCGCGGTCGAAGAGTCGGGGAGTTTTCGCCGCCGTGAGACGGGTTCGAGCGGGGACGCGGCCGAGCCGCTCGCGCTCGAGTACCGCCGGCTCGGCCGGGCGTTCCGGGCACGCGTCGACGGCGCCGACGCAGTCTGTGCCGCGCTCGAGGACGCCGTGGAACACGGTTCCACGAGCCCTGACTCGCAAGCTCGGCAGGACGCCGTGGAACACGGTCCCACGAGCCCCGACTCGCAGGCTCGACGGGACGCCGACGAGCCGCTGACCGTCGCCGAGGTCGTCGAACGGCTCCGCGAGGATGGCTCGAGCGCCGATCGGCGGCGGTCCGGCCGCCCTCGAGTCGATCCGGAGCGGACCGAACGGCTCCTCGAGTGGGCGGTACTGCTGGGGCTTGCCGAGCGAGTGGACAACGGCTATCGGGTCGCGCTCACGTGCGAGTAAAAAGGTCTCCCGAGGCGTTACTCGTCCGAGAGCCGGCCGGGCGACCAGTCGGCGTCGAGTTCCTCGTGGGTGAAGGGCTTTGCGTCCTCGCCGGCGTAGGTCGCGACGAGCTGGCCGTCGCCCTCGAGGTGGTACTTGTAGGTAGTCAGCCCCTCGAGCCCGACGGGACCGCGGGCGTGGATCTTGCCGGTGCTGATGCCGACCTCGGCACCGAGCCCGAATCGGTAGCCGTCGGCGAAGCGGGTCGAGGCGTTGTGGAAGACACTCGCCGAGTCGATGCTTCGCATGAACGTCCGCGCGCGCTCGTCGTCCTCGGTGACGATCGACTCGGTGTGTTTCGAACCGTGGGTCGTAACGTGGTCGATCGCGGCCTCGAGCGAGTCGACGACCCTGATCGAGACGATCAGGTCGCCGTACTCGGCGTTCCAGTCGTCTTCGGTCGCGGCCGCGACGTCGACGATCTCGCGGGTCCGCTCGTCGCCGCGGATCTCGACGTCGGCGGTCTCGTAGCGGTCGGCGATCGCCGGCAGGAACTCCGCGGCGACATCTTCGTGGACCAGCAGGGTCTCGACGGCGTTACAGACGGCGGGGTACTGGACCTTGGCGTCGTAGGCGATGTCTTCGGCCATCGAGAGGTCGGCCGCGTCGTCGACGTAGACGTGACAGATCCCCTCCGTGTGGCCCAGCACGGGAATGCTCGTGTTGTCCTGGATGTAGCTGACGAACGCGGAGCTGCCCCGTGGCATCAGGAGGTCGATCGAATCGTCCATCTCGAGGAGCCGATCGACGTCCTCGCGGGCCTCGATGTGCTGGGCCCAGCCGTCGGGGATCCCGGCATCGGCCGCGGCCGCCTCGATGGTCTCGAAGAGGATCCGGTTGGAGTGCAGCGCCTCGCTGCCGCCCTTGAGGATCACGGCGTTGCCCGATTTCAGGGCCAGTGACGCGATCTGGACGAGCGCGTCGGGTCGGGACTCGAAGACGGTGCCGACGACGCCGATCGGGACTGCGACCTTGTACAGCTCGAGGTCCTCGTCGAGTTCCCGCGCCGAGAGGGTCCTCCCGAGGGGGTCGTCCTGCTCGGCGACGCTGCGGACCATGTCGGCGATGCTCTCGATTTTCGACTCCGAGAGCTTCAGTCGGTCGACCAGCGCCTGCGTGTACTCGCCTTCCTCGAGCAGCCGCTCGCCCTCTTCGACGTCTTTCTCGTTTTCGGCGAGGATTTCGTCGGTTCGGGCCTCGATGGCGTCGGCGATCTCGTACAGCGTTGTCTTCCGCTCCTCGTCGGACAGTTTCGCCAGCTCGAGGGCCGCGCCCTGTGCCTCCGCGACGTCGGCTTCGATGTCGGTTTCAGTCATCGCTCACACCGTTGATGGGAACGAATATGGTACCCACGGGCTTGGCAGTAGCGATCTTCTCGAGGACGTCGGGCGCGGTCGACTTCGCGATGACCGCCGGGACGCCGTGTTCGCTGACGTCGCGTGCCCCCTCGACCTTGGTCTTGATGCCGCCGAAGCCGTCGGACGTGGTCTCGCTGATGATCCCTTGAACGTCGTCGTAGTTGGTGCCGACGGCGTCGATGCGCTCGGCGTCGTCGTCTTCCTTCGGGTTGCCGGTGTAGACGCCGCCGACGTCGGTCAGCGTCACTAACAGATCGGCGTCGACGCCCATCGTCGTCGCCGCCGAGAGCATGTCGTTGTCGCCGATGCGGATCTCCTCGGTCGCGACGGCGTCGTTCTCGTTGATGATCGGGACGACGCCCCAATCGAGCAGCGTCTCGATCGTATTCCGCAGGTTCGTGAAGCGTTCGGGGTTCTCGAGGTCGTGCTGGGTCAAGAGCAGTTGTGCGACCTTTCGGCCGTAGCGGTCGAAGCTCTCCGTGTAGCGGTGCATGAGGAGGCTCTGGCCGACGGTCGAGAGGGCCTGGGACTCCTCGACGGTGCCGCTCGACTGTTCGATTCGACCCGTCCCGGCCCCGATCGAGCCCGAGGAGACGAGAATGACTTCTTTGTCCCGCTTCAGGAGGTCCTCGAGGTCGTCGACGAGCTTGTCGAGTTTCCCGTCGTCGAGATTCGAGTCCTCGTCGGTCAGGGAGTTGGTCCCAGCCTTGACGATCACCCGGTCGGCGTCGGCCGCCAGCCGTCGTGCTTCCTCGACGCCCGACTCCTCGAGTTCCTCACGCATCGTTCTCATCGCCGAACTCGGCGGCCAGTTCCGCGGATCGTTCTTCGGCCGCCCGGACCGCCGCGGTGACGTCCGCGTCGGCGTCGCTGTCCCACAGGACCTCCATGCCCTCGATGGTCGTCCCGTTGGGTGAGCAGACGGCGTCGATCAGTTCCTCGGTGCTGCGGTCCGACCGGAGGACGGTCTCGGCCGCGCCCTTGAACGTCTGGGCGGCCAGCGTCTCCGCGTCCGACTCCTCGAGGCCGCCCTCGACGCCGGCCTCGGCCATGGCCTGAATGAGATAGAAGACGAACGCGGGGCCGCTCCCGTTGACGGCGGTCGCGATGTCCATCTGTCCCTCGTCGATTTCGGCGAACTCGCCGACGTCGTCGAGCAGCTGCCGCACCTCGCCGGGGATGTCGTCGCCGGTGACGGCCGCGGCCATATCGCCCGTCTCGGCGGCGAGGTTCGGCATGATCCGGACGACGTTCGCGTCGGTCCGGGCCTCGACGTAGTCGGTCGGGACGCCCGCGGCGATAGAGAGCAGCGTCTGGTCCGGCGAGAGATCGAGATCCGAAAGCACCGCGCCCACGATGTCCGGCTTCACGGCAACGACGACGACGTCGGCGTCGGTCACCGCTTCGGAGACCTCCGAAGTCGTGTGATCGACGTAGTCGGCGACCGACTCGAGTGCGTCGGGATCGAGGTCACACGCGGTCACCGTGTGATTCCCCGATCGATGGAGGCCCTTTATCAGGGCACTCCCCATATTGCCACAACCGATAACGCTCGTCTGTACCATCTTGCTCTAACGGAGGAACCGAGGCGGTCATACCAACTTTGGTTTCGTTCGGTCGAGAGGACCGTCGCGTTTCCGGAGCCGACGGCGATCGTCTCGTCCCGGAGCGGTCAGCCGAGCCCGAGGATGACCGTCGAGATTCCCTCGACGATCGTCTCCCAGACTGAGAACCCCGTCAGGAGCTGTAACAGCGTGTCGAGCCCGAAGAAGAGGAACAGTCCCGCACCGGCGAAGTGGGCAAGCCTGGCGTCGAAGCGGTGGGAGAACCGGTGAAAGAAGTACGCGTTGACCGCGCTCACGGGGACGATCGCGAGCATCTCGCCGGCCCAGATCGCGGGCCGGGCCCCGTACTCGAGCGCCAGTCCGATCGTGACGAGTTGGGTCTTGTCCCCGAATTCCCCGACGGCCATCAGGGCGAAAATCGGGACGAACCCCCGGAGGTACGGCGGCACGTCGTAGCCGAGCAGCGAGACGTCGACCGCGTCGGTCGTCGCCGCGCCGCCGTTTGCCGCCACCGGTCGCCGACTCGTGCCGGGTGCTGACCGGACGAGCAACGCCGCGAAGACGAGGAACAGTCCCGCCGTGATCGCCTCGAGGTAGACGTCGGGCACCACGCCCTGGATCGCCGCGCCGAAGGCGATCTCTATGGCCGTCCAGCCGGCGAAGGCCGTCGCTGCGGCGGCGACGACGATTCGGGGATCGTATCTGGTCGCCAGCCCCGCGATGATGAACTGGACCTTCTCGCCGGGAAGAACCGACAGCTGCAGGACGAACGCGGCGACGAGGATCTCGAGCCAGCCGGTCATACGAGTCCCAACCACTGCGGACGCTCGACGACGACACCAGTCACGGCGTGGTTTAGCTGCGTCTAATTAATACGTTTTGCGGACGAACGGGCGCAAAACCTGCCCGATCCAAACGCCGATCGATCTAAGCCCGGTCATTCGGCCGCTCGAGGGAGCGAACGAAACCCGAACGCCCGGTCACTCCATTGGGGTGACGTCGGTCACCGTCCCGACGCCCTTGCTGCGACCCTCACGGAAGACGAACTTCTGGCCCTCCTCGACGAGGTACGGGCGGAACTTGAACCGGACAGTGGCCGTCCCCGAATCGCCCGGCAGCAGCCGGCCGTTTTCCGGATAGAAGGCCGCGGCCTCGCCGATCGTCTCGAGGTGGACGACGGGTTCGTACCCCTCACCGATCCGGGTGGGGTGGTTCAGCACCATGACCTCGGCCTCGAACTCCCGGACGGGGTCGGGGTCGGCCTCGCGGGGCAGCAAGACCATGCCGCGCTCGATGGCGCTCTCTTTGATCCCCTTCAAGGCAATGCCGACGATCCGGCCGGCCTGCGCTTTGTCGACCCGATGGTAGTGCATCTCGATCGATCGGACCTCGACTTCCTGAAAGCGGCCATCGGCCATCGGCCCGATCAGGAGTTCGTCGCCGGCCTCGACTTCGCCGGCCATGACGGTGCCGGAGGCGACCGCGCCGACCCCCGTAACCGAGTAGCTACGGTCGACGTACATCCGGAACTCGCCGGTGTCCTGGGACGTCTTGGGGAGTCGGTCGAACAACTCATCCAGCGTCTCGAGGCCGTCCATGGTGATTGCGCTGGTCTCGACGATCGGAACGACACGCTCGCTGATCTCGTCGACGGCGGCGTCGACGCCGTGACGGGAGACGCGAAGCGGCGACTTGTCGACCTCCCGGAGGAGCCGCTCGACCTCGCGTTCGACCTCGTCGACGCGTTGCTGGTCGACAGTGTCGGTCTTCGTGATCGCGACGATCGTCGGGAGGTCGGTCGCGAGCAAGACGCCGAGGTGTTCCCGCGTGGTGCGGGTGGGGCCGTCGTCGGCGGCGACGACCAGCAGGCCGTAGTCGAGTTTCTGGCCGACGAGTCCGCGGATGGTCGTCCGGAGCCACGGCTCGTGTCCGACCGTGTCGACGAAGGAAACGAGCCGGTTGGCGTTCTGGACGACATCCGCGCGGTCGGCCTTGCGATTCGGATTCCGGACTCGGACTGGCCCCTCATCGTCGAAGCCGTAGACGGCGTAGGACAGATCGGCGGAGAGGCCCCGCTCGACCTCGTGGGGCTGGACGTCGAGGAAGGCCCGTGTCGCGCCGTCCCCGTCGTCGGCTTTGCCCGTGACCAGCGACCCGACGAGTGTACTCTTCCCGTGGTCGACGTGGCCGGCGGTCCCGACGACGACGTGTTCGTCGTCGGTCTCGAGGACGCCCCCCTCCCGGACCTGTGCGACGCCGACGAGTCCGTCATTAATGCCCCACGTCTGGACGTCCTCGATGTGGGCGTCGGCCTCCTCCGCGAGCAAGGAGAGGACGTCCATCGTCTCGGAGAAGGTGTCGGGATCGATACCGGCGAGACCGCCGTCGTCGGTGACGCCGACGACGTAGGTCGCCTCGCCGTCGCCCGAAAGGAGACGATGTCGCAGTTGCGCGGCGAGGCTCTCCCGCCGCCCACCCTCGAGGTGGACGTCCCGTGACAATCGCTCTTTGAACTCGACGTTGCCACCGTCCTGTTCGCCACGGTCCAGGGCCCGCTCGAGGAGGGCCCGGTCACGGCTCATGTCCACTGGTAGGCAGGCACACGGCAAAAGCCTTCTCGTGGTTTGGGACAGTATAGCACAGTAGGCCGCCCGATTCGGGACGGCCGACGTCTGCCAGTCGAGCGTTCCGGGCCCGGTTTCAAGCCCCTCGAGCGCGTACCCTCGCTATGAGCGTTAGCGGCCTCTGTCAGATCTGTGAGTCCCGGCCCGCACAGGAGCGGTGTTCAAACTGCGGGACACTGGCCTGCGAGGTTCACTTCGATGAGAGCATGGAGCTGTGTGCCGACTGCGCGTCGCAGGCCCAGCCGGGGCCGGGCAACGACGACGTGGAGATCAACCGGTTCTGAGCGTGACCTCGATCCGCGACCTGCTGGGCGAGGCGGTCGGCGTCGGGCAGCGGTACCGCCTGCGCCTCGAGGAGCGCGACGGCGTCCTCGTCGCCGCCCACCCGAACGACTCGAGTCCGATGGACATCGCCGTCGTCGAGGGACTGGATCGGCTTGCAGAACGACCACCGACGGAGCTGGTGACGGTCGAGGTCGTCGGTCGGGTCGTCGACGGGCGGATCGCGGGGCGGGTGGTCGAGTCCGATCGTCGAGCGGACGACAGTAGCTGCTGACGGCCATCCCATACTAGATCGACGATAGCGGAGAACGGATTCCCGCTCTACGATCGAGAATCGATCGGTTGTGCCGCGGCGAGGGTACCGGTGTCGGAAAGCATTTCACGCGGCTAGTCCTGTGAATAGGTATGGGTGCGCAATCCCGCGGCGAGTCGACCGACGATACCGTTACCGTCACCAAGGAGGGACAGTGGTACGTCGCGACGGACGAAGCCAGCGGGATCGCCAGTCAGGGCGAAACGAAGTCCGAAGCCCTCGAGAACCTTGCCGAGGCACTTGCGCTTCACGAGCGACCCGATCCGGACAGCGACGACGAACCGACGGAGCCGTCGACTGCTCCCTGGTTTTAACCGATCGCCCGTCCGTAACGGGTGGCTTTTTGTGGCGATCACGAGTACGACGGCGCAGTGACACGCGGGACGTATTCCGGACGCGATATCGTTCGCGCTCTCGGGAACTGGGGGTTCCGCCGCGTCGATCAGACGGGGAGCCACGTCAAACTGAAATACGTCCACCCCGAGACGGGTGAGACGCGCTACGTCACCGTTCCGCTGCACGACGAACTCGCGGTCGGAACGCTCCGGAGTATCGCGGAGCAGGCCGGGGCGGACGACTTCCAAGCATTCCTCGACGAGATGGATGAGATGACCTGACCGGCGCTGACGAACTGATTCTCGAGCGTGAAACGGCCAACTGCGCGTTATTCTCGGTACTGATTGAGCCGCTTCTTGAGTCGCTTGGCGGCCTGCCCGCTGGCCTTCGCGAAGTCCTCGCCGTCGTCCTCGCCGGCAAAGATGATCCCCCGCGAGGAATTCACCAGCCCGACGCCGCCGGCCAGCCCGTACTCGACGGCCGCCTCGGCGTCGCCGCCCTGTGCGCCGATGCCGGGGACGAGGAAGGGCAGGTCGGGTACCTGCTCGCGCAGGTCCTCGAGTTCCTCGGGCTTGGTCGCGCCGACGACGAGCCCGACGTTGTCGTTCTCGTTCCAGAGATCGGCCAGTGCGGCGACCCGCTCGTAGACGGGTTCGCCCGTCTCGAGTTCGAGGTCCTGAATGTCGGCCCCGCCCGGGTTGGAGGTCCGACAGAGGACGAAGACGCCGGCCTCCTCGTTCGAGAGGAACGGCTGCAGCGAGTCCCGGCCCATGTAGGGGTTGACGGTGATCGCGTCCACCTTCTCGAGCAGTTGCGCGTACTGGCGGGTCGTGTTGCCGATGTCGGCTCGCTTGGCGTCCAACAGGATCGGCACGTCCTTGCCGTGGGCGTAAGCGATGGTTTCCTCCAAGGCGGCCCAGCCGTCCGGATCCTCGTAGAAGGCCGCGTTGGGCTTGAACGCGGCGGCGTGTTCGTGCGTCGCGTCGATGATGCGGCGGTTGAACGCCCACCGGGGGAGGTCGCGGTCCTGCAGGTGGTCGGGGAGCCGCGACGGGTCGGGATCGAGCCCGACCGAGACGACGCTGTCGACCGTTCGGATGCGGTCGTGCAGGCGGTCGAAGAAGTTCATGGCGGGAGTGGCCCCGCGACGGTCGAAAAGGTTGCTATCCGCTCCCCCGCGATCAGTCAGCGCTCCAAATATTTTAGGTGTCAAGTAACGGTCGTGTTTAGTTTGTAGCATTGTGCCAGACTGCGAAGGCTTGGAGCCAGGATTCAGCTGTTGACGGTTTTGCGTGACTGAAACAGTTTGAGAACGAAGAGGTACGACGCTTTATCTCGCGAAAGACACGTTCAGCAGCGTTCCGATTTCCATGTTTTTCGTATCGAAATCGGAGCCCAGATCGACGGAGTGCAGTCTGGAGATGTTTTGCTCCATCGACGAGAAACACGGCGTTCTCGACGTCGTGTTTCTCGGTCAGTTCCTGTAAAAATAGCTCTGTAAGAGCGGTCGTAGTTGTCGAGAACAGCCGTATATGGAGCAACTCGTTCGATTTGGGAGCGACAGCAGCATACAGCCAGTACTGTTGATTGTCGATTCGAATCACCGTCTCGTCGAGCGCAACGTGATTCGGTGACGCATCAGTGGCGGGCTGTAGATCACACTTGTGGATCCAATCGTGAACGGCCTTCCGTGAACGCTGGACACCGAACTTCTCTAATTCTCGAACGGTATTCGAAAGCGATAATCCGGACAGATGGAGTCGAATACCCAACTCCATCAGTTGACGCGGTGTCCGCTCACGCTCCACAAAATCCAAATCAATCCAGCCGCTACTACCGCTGAGGCGTGCGATTTCTGCCATGAACCAGCTGGAAATCAGCACGCCTCACTTTTCACGCTTAACTAAACACCACCACCTCGTGTCATTATAGATTGTGAATATAACTGGAGAATGAAGATCATCATCTTTATATCTTTAGGGGCGTTTTAATGTACTAAGTATATGTGCGATTCGAAGGAATACTATGGGGGATCTTCAGTGAATACATCGATCCAGAACATAAGTTTTAGAAACAAAAGTGAATCTCGGCGTATCGATTCAGTACATCGGTGAAAGAATGATTCGCCTGGTCTCCAAAACCCGAAGCAAAGCCGGCCGCATCCGTAACCGTCTCGGGTCAGTTCTCCCGATCCTTCTGACTGGTCTACTGGTTTCGTTCCTCGCTTGGGGAGCAAGCTATCTCTTCGGTCTCTTCCGTTACGTTCCTGCAGTTCGAATTCGTGGAGTGTTCTCAGGGGACCTTTTCTGGAAAATCGCCCCACAGTACGTCCTCATCATAACTACGTTCGTTCTCGGCGTACTCGTTGGGACGTGGTACTTCGTTTACCGTCCGAACCGCGAGACGGTTCAGGGGTACTGGCAGCAGGTTCCGACATGGCTTCAGGCGACGACGATCGGATTCGTAGGAGCAAGTCTACTGACGCTGACTCTCGTGGTTATCCAGACCTACTGGTTGGTATCGGACCTCAGTGTTCTCTTTACCCTCCTGATCTCGTGGCCAGTAATAACCGGGATATTCGTTCTCCGAAGCAGATGTATCGTCGACGACGACTGTGACCGGTCAACGTCGATTCGAATCGGATACCTGCACGCACGGGGACTGGAAAGTCGGACGATGTCGGTTATCGTCGGCTCGTTGTTTGCAGTCCTCGGTGGCTTCGTTACGTGGCTCACTTCTATCCGCGTCGCTGACTGGGATTCTGTACTCTTGGCTACGAGCGTCGCACTCCTCCTGTGGATACTTGTTACCGTTCTCGTCTACAATCGGTACGACGCCCAGACTTCGGAGCTGACCGACCTCACGATCAGTGATATCAATCAGCCTGATAACCGCAAGACGTGGGAAATGGCGATCAAAAACGAGTCGAACGAAACTATCGATCTATCGCTTGCGAAGATTCGTGACACGAAGTTCGACCTCTACCAGTTCGGCGTGGACACGGACCTTGGCCCTGGTGCGGTCTGTACCTTCAACGCACCCGAAGAGTTTCGACTGGCACCGACCGACGACTCCTGGGAACTACCGCTCGGATATACGCTCAAGCAGGGGTCGGACACCCCCGTCATTTTGACGCAAACAGGGAAAATGTACGCACTACAGCGTGATGGTGTCGAAGCCGTCGGCGGAGACATCCCAGGAAGTACTGGCGCAAATCACTCAGATATGACCGACAGTTCCGAGAGTAATAGCCACACAGGGCAGGACTCGGGGACGGATCCATCACCACAAGACTGAGCCGGAACGATGTCCTCAGATATGCGGGACAAATCTCTCCATATCGTCGGTCACTTCGCTGGATAGTTCACAAACCAATAGATATGTAAGGTAATATCTCGTGATTGGTGATAGAAACACCGCGTGTCGATGGGGACGAGACGACCACAAGCCGGACCACAGCCACCGAGAAGAACATGAACAGAGATAGTTCACAACCTACACTCGACCCGTCCTGTCGAGACATCGGTATGCTATCCCACACTGACACGGACGGGATGACGGACCCGCCCATCACACCACTCAAAACAGTGGGTAACATTGAGCAGCGCATCAACACGATCGCGACACTCGATACAGCACGGCTCAGCGGGACGTTTGTACAGCAGATCATGCACAAGCGAGGTGCAGTTCCTCTCGTTTTTCGTACTCGACAGACAGCCGTCAGAGAACGGGCACCAACCGACACTGGATTAGATGAGGACTCCCCAGACGCCACGTATCCCTCGCTCGAGGAAACACGTCCACAGTCCAACTTTGAGAGTCAAGAATTAGAGATGCCGGGCGTCGGCACACCTCCTATCGGTGATCCACTACAGACGTCTCCGGTCGGGACCTCCGGTTCCGAGGCGGAATGGACATCGGGTACAGATTCGTACGTGTACGACGGACGACGAACGACCATACAGGAGGACGTAGGTCCGGACCTGCATTCACGAAAGAGTCTCAGCGAGAACACTGATTCACTGGCGGGCACAGACGGAGACAGCACTCGCGTCGCTCCGTCGGCTGATGTGAAATCTGCTCGGCGGACCGATTCCCCCGGTGGGTACGACAATCGGAACGGGGCAGTGGAGCGAACCAACGCGATGATTCAAGCGACTCGCCAGCAACACGAACGGATCACGAAACGAGCTACTAATACACGAACTGTTCTCCTCGACAGTGACAGCGGAGAGACGGTGTACAAATCGGGTCGTCCCGTGGAAGAAACTCGAGGAACTGCGGATAAGCAGACAGGAACAGCGAACTCCGGTAACAGCGCGCGTCTCCAAACCCGACAATCTACGTCTCAAACACCAACCCAGACCATTGGTGATGCTGATAGTCCGATTTTCGGGTCGGTCAGCGGACGCGCTCCGGGCGAGGAGCGGGCTGATTCTCGGTCACAGTTGCAGTCGGCCGTCACTTCGAGTCGTCGGACAGCACCCTCCGTTCGTACATCGGATACGAGGGATGCACCACAGACTGTCGAATCTCGCTCTCATCCCTCACCACTACAGGAACGACGGCGGAGCGATTCGTCAGTTCGCGTGACGGCATCGAGCATTCCAGGACCCGATACAGAAGGAGCCACCGACACGGTCAGACGTCAGGTTCGACCCGAAGCAGAACAGGAAAGCACCCATCTTCGGCGCGATACTACTGGACGAACCCTGGGTGGTAGTGGCACTGACCGATCAACTCGATCACTCTCCACACGAACCGATACCGATGAGTCAGATAGTACTCCGTTCCAGTCGTTGCTAGACGTATCGAGTTCGACGGTGCCTGACGTTCAGAGCCAACAGCAAATGACGGGTACTGAACGAACTGGCGTCAACACCGGCTCCGGATCGCCGGTTCCGACCACACGGACAGTCAGTACTGACGAGCCGAGTTCGGACTCGATGACCCGGTCAGGCACAGACGAACGTCCAAGTCGGACGGTTGTTCGGTCGTCTCAACAGCACTCTAAACGGTCTATTAGCACGCTTGAGAGGGCACCGAGACGAACGGTCATGACACGGACACACGCCGCCACGCCACAGTCACCGGGCACCGAGACTGAATCGACGTATCCAGTCGAAAATCGATTCGATACTCGGACGAAAGACGCGTCAGACACCGTAGGGAGAGAGCTTGGAGGCGCTCTTCAGCCAGTTCCATCGACTACGGACGATATCGAGTCGACCCCTTCGTCAGGGACTGTCGAAGGGCAACGCTCGGAGCGGGCGCGAGAGAAACGTCCACAGACGACAAATGAGCGTCGCTCGCTGATTGGGGACGCGGGAACTTCGACTGCAACGCTAGAGTACCTGACAGTGCATCGATTGGGGACTCAGTCGACGAATGAGGCCTCCCGTCCGAATCACCGAGACACGCAGACCGTGGATGAGACGGTGTTCCGATCCGCCTCGTCAACTCGTCATGGAGGCACGGAACTGTCTCCCTCGGTTCGTCCAGAGACGGCAGAGGAACCGCCTCAATGGCACAGAACGAGTGCAGAAACGGGCAGAAGTACTGAAACCGGTGTCGAACCCATCGAGACAGGTCGTACTCCCGCTGGGCTACATACGGACAGCAGTCCGGTTCGTGGGACGAAAACGAAAGCAAATCAGGGTGCTGGACTTCCGCCAATGCGGGTCCGAACAGCAGAGACCCAGGAGAGCGAACAAACTGGTGACTACTCTACTACGGGCCAGACCGACACGGGGACCGACAGCGGTCCAACTAGAGCCACTCCGACCAGTACTGGGAATTGGTCGACAGTGGAGGGATCGACATCCGACACAGATCCACCACCTTTGGAAACACTTGGCGGCGAATCGAGTACTCGAGCGTCGACTGTCACGGATCCAGACCAGCGAGTAGTAAACCGGCAAATCGCTTCACACGCGACAGCCAGCAGAAGGAATGATGAGTCTCCGTCTCGATTCAACCCTTCGTCGGTCTCGTTGCAACGGTATGAGAACTCCGTGACATCCGCCGGGGCGAAACACACCGAATCGCGCTCTAGAACTAGGCTTCAGTCGTTCGACCGGGCTCGACTCGCAAGGACTCGGTTGGCGAGACAACACCAGCCGATCGATGCTACTGTACTCGACTATGTTGATCGTTCGGAACTGCAGGCAACTGGGACGACCGGTCAACTACATTCGGCCACCACACCCAAAGAGTCCAATGCGGAAAGCGATACGTCGTCGTTTGTCAGTAGCACGGTGGTGGGGCGATTGAACCAGCAGCAACGACTGCCCCGCAGCCGGGATCAGGCACACAACAGTAGGCTGGAAGCCAGCCGAAGCCGCGGTTCGATCAGAACACCGAACGAATCGCGGATTCCCCAGTCGGCATCGTCGCCTACACGGACGATACTCGAGGACGCACCGGACCGTTCTCCTCATTCGGCGAGTGGCGAGTCGGCCGACACTGTGCCGGGAGTTCCCGACGTGGATGCGGACTCCGGAATCAATTCACCCGTCCAGCACGTCCTCTCACAACGCGATACCCCCGCGGAGGACACCGACCAGCGACGAACAGGTGCGCAGTCTGTCGAAGGGGTTCGGACACCGAACGCACCAGTTACCGGAGTTCCACGGACGGAGCGGCGCCGTATCGAACGAACTCTGAGTTCAACCGCCCAGCGGCCCCGGTCACCAGAACGACAGTCCGGGAAGACCGCTGCGAACTCCGCCTCGGCCGAAGCGACATCAGAAGATCACACAAGAAAACCCGCGAGAGAGATCAAAAATCCCGCAAACGACATCCTGTCGGTGGCGTCGGTTCCCCGGGACGAACAGCGACGGGATATCGGTAGTCGCATAGCAAGCTCCTCGTCGGGGAGCCGACTCGGAACGTATCGTCGCATCGTCGAGAGTGCTACGTTCGGGCGGCCTCTCGTGCGACGCCATCAGTCATCGGCGATCAGCACGAACGACCGTATACGGACCGATGAAAACGGGGAGTCTGGTGTCTCCGACTCGAACGGGTCGCTCGACGAGAGCCGTGCTGCCCGGAACGGCGGTCCGAATACGGATCCGAACGTAGGTCGGCTTGATGAACACAGCGACCTGAGCGCGTCACGTCAAGAACGGACGAGGTCGAAGGTAGGCCGTACTCGGAGACGTGGAGAGAGCCAAATCTTGGGTAATGCGACTGACGTCCACAGACAGGTTCGTCGAGGGAACCGACTCGGGCTGGATAGTCGGTCGCAGTCACGAGACGAGTCCCTCACAGCGTCCGAGCGACTCTCGTTCGAGACTGACAGAGACTCGGAAGAGGTTCCAGCAACGCCTGATAACCGGAAGGATTCGTCGGTCGGTCTCGTGGGAGACACGTCCTCCACCAACCGGACTACCTTGCGGCATGCAGAGGCGTCACAGTCCACTGATAGTCTCATACCCTCTCGCCAGCCCACATCCAACGTCCCAGTAGTGTACTCTAGTCAGCCACAGTCATCAATAACGGACGACGAAGGCGAGACAATGAGTCCTCCGCCAAGCGTTTCGCCCATTGAACGCGTGTTTGCACGGAACGTGAGAATTCAGGCAGCAGTTGAGGGAACGAGTGACGAGGGTATTTCTGACCCGAGTCGAACGGCGATCGACGCGGGTGAGACTCCACGGTCACGTACCACCGTCTCGGATACGGGTAGCATCTCAACTGCGACAACGGAGGGTATAGCACCGAGGGCCAAAACGTCATTTAGCGAAAGGTTTAAATATAAAAATGATAAGATTAAATACAATACTACAGATGAGGGATCGAGCGGAACGAGTAGTCGAACTGAACGGATGAACATGCCGAAGTCACACACTGAGACGACATTCGTGTATCGGCAGGGCCCTACGGATCGGTCTGCCGAGAACCGGAGTCAGAGCGACACTGGTAGTTCTGGTTCCGAAGGAAGCCGCCTCCACAGTCGGTCCGGGTCGAGTCAACAGCAACACGCACACACGGGAGAAACCGCTCTCCCCGATCAGCCGAGATCAAACTCGGACACGAATCCGCAACAACTCGGTGCCAGTAATCAGAGTATTCGGGGGGGCCGCACTAAAAATCAGAATCGCGACAGTATCGGAGGTTCGCTGTTCGATTCCGGTCCGACACCGAACGACGACATGCGGTCAGCGATATCAGCTACAGGAGATCACAGAAGTGGTGCTGAAGAGAGAAGTTCACAGCGTGCGAGCGAGCGCGTTGACGATCTTGACGTTGAGTTGAGCGACCGGTCGCTACAACTGAACGCCGATGTCGACCGGTTGGTTGACGTTCTGTATCGAAAGCTCGAACGAAAACGTCGCATGGAACGTAAGCGGAGGGGATTCTAGGTGGGTACCTCAGGCAAACTCGAAAAGGCACAGATCATCATCCTCAACGGGAATCACGAGAACACGACTATCGACTGTAAGTTCAATCCGAACTCGTACACGCTCGAAAAGAGCGTCAACTATGGGGAGCTGAAGGCTACTGGTTCGGGCGCATCCGTCCAGCAGTTCGTCGACGGAAACGCGGAAAGGCTATCGATGGAACTGTTCTTCGATACGACTGATAAGGTCGAAGGTTCCAGTTCGGTGGACGAAGTCGACGTTAGGGAGCAGTACACAAAGTACATCGACCTACTTCTCGCAGTCGACGGTGAACTCCACGCTCCACCGGTCTGTCGGTTCGTCTGGGGGAAAGGTATCGACTTCACGGCACTCGTCCACAGCGCGAACAAGCAGTTTACTAAGTTCCTTCCAAGTGGAGTTCCAGTCCGTGCCCGTGTTTCCATCGTATTCAAGGAGTTCAAAACTGCGGACTACCACAAATCAGAGGTTTCTCCCGAGTCCACCGACAAGACCAAAGTCTGGACGGTGAGTGAAGGTGACACCCTCTGGCTCATCGCATCCGAAGAGTACAGCGATCCAGCACACTGGCGAACGATCGCCGAACACAACAACCTCGACAACCCACGAGACGTTGAAACGGGTCGAAAGCTCGAACTTCCTCCGCTGTGAACGATGGCATCCGGCATCAACAACCATCCCGCCTATTCGCCGCGGTTCAAGGTACAGGTCGGGAGCAAAAAGTTCCAGGAACCCGGGGGGCGGATAGCAGATCTCGTCGTCGAGACGACCTTCGATGGGGCCGATCGCTTCTCGTTCACACTGAATTACCCCTTTGATGAAGAGCGGGACCAGTTCGCCGGACTCGATTGGGATCTATTCAGTATTGGGACCGATATCGAGATATCGATGGGGTATGGCGACGAGGGGCAGCTGACGGATCTCTTGAACGGAAAGATTCACTCGATCAACACCGAGTTCACGACCGATAGAGGGCCGTCGGTTCAGGTCTCCGGGTACGGACTGCTCTGGGAGATGATGCAGGGGACGAACTCGGACTCGTGGGAGAAGACTACGATCGGCGACGCAGTCGAAGACGTATTATCGTCGTACTCGTTCTCGACGACCAAGGTCAAGAGCGCAAACATCAAACGAGACAAACTCATCCAAGACGACCGTAGCGACTACAAGTTCGTCGAACAACTCGCATCTGCATACGGGTTCGAGTTCTACGCGGAACGCGATACTGTAAAGTTCATCCCACGGTCGTCACGACCGAACGATACGGAGCCAGTCAAAGAGCTGTGGTACGGTGAAGACCTCCACGACTTCTTCGGTGAAATCACTGAACAGCGACGGAACCACCAGGTGGAGGTCCGATCGTGGGATATCCACAAGAAAGAGGAGATCAAAGCGACTGCAGGCAGTAAGACCGCGAAACACAAGGAAGTATTTAGAATCCCAGCCATGTCACGCGACGAAGCCGAACATATAGCAAAGACGAAACTCGGTACGTTCTCGGATGGAATCGTTCAAGCACACGGCGAAACTGACGGTATTCCTGCCCTTCGCGCAGGGGTTACTGTACAGTTAGAAGAACTCGGGAAACGCTTCTCGGGGAAGTACCACGTCACGAACGCGACCCATCGGATGGGGACAAGCGGCTATCGAACGACCTTCGAAGCCACGGAGGTAGCTGGATGAGTCGTCGAGAGTTGTTCGGTCCCGAGCAGTCAGGTGAGGGTGGCATCCGCGGGGTAGCCGTCGGTATCGTCACCAATAACGAGGACCCGAAGGATCTCGGCCGTGTCAAGTTGCGGTTCCCGTGGCGAGACGCCGATGACGAGAGCTACTGGGCACGGATCGCGACCGAGATGGCGGGGAAAGAGTACGGGACCTACTTCCTCCCGGAAGTCGACGACGAGGTTCTCGTCGCGTTCCAGAACGGCGACATTCACAAACCCTTTGTCGTCGGATCGCTCTGGAACGGGAAACAGAAACCACCACAGAAAAACAGCGACGGGAAGAACGACACGCGCGAGATTCGCTCCCGGAGTGACCACAAAGTCGCGTTCGACGACGCCGACAAGGGAAGCATCACGATCCAGACGAGCGAAGGAAACGAGATCGTAATCGACGACTCCGGTGATTCCGAGACGATCGTCGTCCGTGACGAGAAAGGCGACAACAGTCTCGCGATCGATTCCGGCAAAGGGACGGTGAAAGTCGATGCAAAAAAGGAGATCGAGTTATCGGCCAAGAATATATCGATAAACGGCAAGAAGAGCGTCGATATTTCGGGTAATAAGGGAGTGACGGTTAAGAGTAAAGGGCAGATGAAACTCTCGAGCAAAGCAAAGTTCGATATCAAAAGTAGTGGTCTCATGAGCGTCAACGCCACCGGACCACTCCAGATCAAGGGTGCGATCATTCAGCTCAATTAACCACTATCAATGAAACCAGCAGCCAGACTCGGCGATTCGACTGCACATGGGAAACCCCTCAGTGGTGGCACGGGTAGTCCGAACGTTCTCATCGGTGGAAAACCGGCGTGGCGTGCAGGCGTCGACATGCACGTCTGTCCGTTAGTCAGCGGACCTGTCCCCCACGTCGGTGGCGTCGTCGCGAAGGGTAGTACAAGCGTACTCATCAACGGGATGCCGGCCGTCAGGATGGGAGACAAAGTTATGGAGAGCGGCCCGCCGAACACCATCATCAGCGGAGAGACAACCGTTCTCATTGGTTGACCGAATATGTCTGAAGACTTCCTCGGCAAAGGTCTGGCGTATCCGGTTCGTCCCGACAATCGTGGCGATATCGAGATGTCCGAGACTGAGACGGACATCAAGGAAGCCATCAAAATCATCCTCGGGACGGCGAAGGGTGAACGGGTCATGCGCCCCGAGTTCGGATGCGATATCCACGAACACGTGTACTCGGCCGCAACACCCGCTACATTGAACGTTATCGAGACGAGTGTCGAAGAAGCGCTCGTCCGGTGGGAACCGAGGATCGACCTCGAGAACGTCGAAGCCTACACCGACGAGGACGACCCGAACAAGATACTCATCAACATCGAGTATCGCGTACGGACGACGAACGCACTCGCAAACATGGTCTATCCTTTCCACATCACAGAGGGTGACGGATGACCGAACCGCCGACGCTCACCGATAGTGAAGAGGAGGAACTGTTCGAGGAACTTGTCGAACGGGCAGACGTCTACACGAACGACTGGGACCCGCATACCTCCGATACTGGACGGACGATACTCAGGATCTTCTCGACGTTCGAATCCGACGTTCGAAATCGCCTCAACAGTGTTCCACAGAAACAGCGGATCGCGTTCCTCGACGCGCTCGGATTCGACCGTCGTCCTCCGAAAGCCGCCAGAGTCCCGCTTACGTTTCATGTGCCGGATGACCTCGACAGAAACGTCGTCATCCCCGGCGGAACGCAAGCGGTAGCGGGGACAGGAGACTCCTCGCAACTCTTCGAAATCCCTCGTGACAAGGGGTTCGAAGCGACTGGCGCGTCACTGACCGACGTCATCGCTGTTGATCCATCCGAAGATTCTATAATCGACCACTCATCGGTGTTCGAGGACGAGACACCGGCCGAACTTTTCGTCGGCGAAGACCACCAGCAACACCAGCTCTACGTCGCAAATGAGGACGCTCTGAACCTTCAGCCCGGGTCTAGTCTCTCGATCAGTGCCCACGTGGATATCGAGACTGACGTGTTCGCTGACGCAGTAGTCTGGGAGTACTACGGCGAGGACGACGATGGCAACGAAGGCTGGCATCCACTCGTTTCCCCGCGTACCGGCACCGACACGGCACCGTCCGAGAGTGGTATCGAAGCCGTCAGGGAGCAGCTCCGGGAACGTGGCTCGTCCGGCGGTGGTGTTCGGTCGCAATCGGTGTCCCGAACTGTGACGGGCGATAGAACAGCCTACGAAGCGACCTTCGAGGTCCCCGGTACTATCACCGAGCGATCGGTCAACGGAATCGAGAGTCGATGGCTTCGCTGTCGTCTCACCGAGGGGTCTCGAGATCTGTTTTCGACATCGATTCGAGACCTGTCCATCCACGTCGGGAGTACGGACGATGTGGATCGTCTCGAACCGGACTTGCTCCTGTCGAATGACATTCCGCTGTCGACGGACGAAGGAGACATCAAACCGCTCGGGCAGCTTCCCCAACCACCGACCTCGTTGTACGTCGCTTGTGAGGAAGCGTTCACGAAATCGGGTGGCAGCATAACGCTCGAATTCCACACGCCGGAAGCAGCCACTGCGGACCAGCCCGATGGATCGGACGGATCAGACGCTATTGGCAACTCGACGGCTGATCCCTCCAGAAGCGGGACAGACATCGGGGTGATCGGAGGAGAACCACGGCTCTCTTGGGAGTACTGGAATGGTGAAGGGTGGGCACAACTCGACTCCGTCGAAGACGGAACGAACACCTTTCACGAGTCGGGAACAGTCGAGTTCGACGTCCCCGACGATATCGAGCGAACGACGGTCTCGGGACACGAGAACGTCTGGATTCGAACGCGGCTGGTCAGTGGAAACTACGGACAACCGTCCCTCAACATACCCGATACTGAGGGTTTCGATGGAGTGGATACCGAGCCCGACCCGCCGGTATTCGGCGATGTGTCCATTCACTACGAGCATCAGGGACAGTCCTTCGAGACCGTCTTCCGGCACAATAACGCAACCTTTAGCGGCGACCTCACCGGACGGACTGAAGCGTACGCGCCGTTCAAAGACTTACCCGACGATGGACAGACGATCTACCTCGGTTTCGATGGCACACTGAAAGACGGTCCCCTCACGCTGTTCGTCTCGGTCGAGGACGTAACGTATCCACAGTCGTTCGACCCCGGTATGGAGTGGGAGTACTGCACGGCTCCGTCGGATTTCTCGTGGACTGAACTCGATGTCCGGGACCGGACTGGGGGCTTCACCGAACGGGGGATCGTTACCCTGACATTCCCCGAAGAAACGACCGCCTTCGAACTCTTCGGTCGGAGACGCCACTGGATTCGAGTCCGAACCACACAAGACGAGTTCGAACGTCCAGAGATAGCACAACGTACCCGCGGCGTGTCGACGAACGTCGCGGACAAGTCGACTCGAACGACGACGCCGCCAGTTCTGGAGCGGTTGCATCCGAACACCCGATGGGCGTACAACAAGCGGACGATCGAAGACGAGGTGCTTGGGTCCTCCGAGGGCTCGCACGACCAGACGTTCCGATGTGCACACGCCCCACTGATGACCATCGACGTGTGGATCGACGAAATATCGACGTTGTCGGCGAACGAGCGCCAGACGTTGCTCGAGGAGCGCCCGGACGACATCGAGCGGGTGTTCGACGACCGTGGTGACCTCTCGGAGTTCTGGGTTCGATGGAGCGCAGTCGACGATTTCCTCGATTCAGGGCCAAGCGATCGACACTACGTCGTCAACGAAACGCTGGGAACGATCACGTTCGGCGACGGTGACAGAGGGGCAATCCCACCGAGTGGGCAGGACAACATCCGAGCGACGTACACCACTGACGGAGGACGCGACGGTAACGTCGATGCATCGACTGTGTCGGACCTGAAGAGTTCGATCTCGCTCGTCGACGATGTTTCGAATCCCGAATCGGCGGATGGTGGTGCCGACATCGAATCGATGGACGCGCTCGTGTCGCGGGCAGCGAATCAAATCAGACACCGGGGGAAGGCGGTTACACCCTCGGACTACGAACAGGTCGCTCTCTCCGCGTTTCGAGAACTATCGACGGTGAAATGCGAAACGACGAGTAACGGAGACGAGACCCAGGTGACGGTGATAATCGTGCCCGAGACGGAACGTGCTAAACCGGTTCCGTCGATGGCACTCAAACACGAGGTCAGAGACATGCTTACCGAGTGTGCACCGGCGACCGTCGTCGAACCGGACGACATGGACATCGTGGTCCGGGGCCCAGGATACGCTGAGTTGTCCGTTCAGGCGACGGTTCGGGCACCGAACGTCAAGAGTGTATCCCTGTTAAAACAGACGATACGTCGGGAACTCGATGAATACCTCCATCCGCTCACTGGAAAAGATAGGTCCGGATGGTCGTTCGGGGAACTCCCGGATTCGACCTCGCTCGTCGCTCGCCTGGAGGATCTCGACGAAGTCCAGGAAGTGGTCGAGACGACTGTGTATGTAGAGGTCAACGGTGAACGGCGGGCTCTTATCGGACAGTCGGCTGACGATGCGCTTCCACAGGACACACTCGTGTGTAGCGGTGAACACGATCTCAGTATCACGATGAACAGAGGGTGATCACAGTGGGTATCGACATTCCGGAACTCGATGATAGAACGTACGAAGAGTATCTCGACCAGGCAAAAAAGCTGATCCCTGCATACTCAGACGACTGGACGGATTTCAATCCACACGACCCTGGGGTCACCATTCTCGAAGTTCTCGCCTGGATGACCGAGACGCACGCTTACCAGTTGGACCGGATCACCGACGACCACCGGCAGAAGTTCCTGCAGTTGATGGGACACGAACGACGACTGCAAGGGTGTGCGTCCGCACAGCTCTCGTTGACCCCACCAGACGACACAGCCGGGGAACGGCTCCCCGCTGGGACCCGACTCGTCGTCAGCGATGGGTCTACCGAGACCTATCGATTCGAGACGGCTCACGACGTCGTACTCACTGACGTTTCGCTCGAACGTGTCGTCACCGTGGACGGGAGCGACTCCACTGACAACAGTCAGGAGAACGAGACCGACGGGATGTTCTATCGTGCGTTCGGCAAGACCGTCAAGCGGGGGGATAGTCTGTACATCGGATTCGATGGCGATCCGTTCGACGCATCGGAATCATTCACACTGGTCGTTGACTACCACGACGACGATCTCCCAGACCCGAACACAGACGGAAGAGATGAGGGGTCGTTCGAACCGTCGGTCGAACTCCAGTGGGAGTACCGGCCACCGAACGGTGACGGCTGGTCGCGACTCAAGACCGCTACTGACCAGACGAACGCACTCTACGAGGGTGGACTGATAGAGCTGACGGAGCCCGGTGAGTGGCAGTTCTTGGAACGGAAATACGACCCTCTCGACATCGCGTCCTCGGACCTCGCTTGGCTACGCTGCCGGGTCAAATCTCCCGGATACGAGATACCACCACAGCTGAACAGTATCGAACCGAACGTCGTCACAGCACGGAACCGCATTGCGGTCAGCAATGAAGTGCTAGACCAGGCAGCAGACCTCGGTGAACCGACTGCCCTCGACGGACAGATCTACGAGACTGAACACTCGTCGCTTCTCTCGGCCGAGATATACGTTGATGGGGAACGGTTCGTCGAAGTGACCGATTTTGACGCATCCGGTCCGGCCGACCCTCACTATCGACTCGACTACGATACTGGACGAGTGATGTTCGGTGACGGCGAACACGGATGGTCGCCACCAGCCAGTACGACTGTTAGCGCAGATTACGTCTACGGCGGTGGCGACGATGGCAACGTCCCAGCATCGGCAGTTTGGCAGTTCGACACGCCTGACTGGCCACTCACCGAGTCCACGACACTCGAGGACATCGGTATCACTCCCCTTGGCCCCGCAACTGGTGGCCATGATCGAGAAACGATAACCGGAGCGCTGGAGCGTATCAGACAGGACCTCCGTACACCGAATCGAGGCGTGACGGCGGATGACTACGAATCGATAGCGATGCAAACACCAGGGATCAGGGTCGGCCAAACGAACGTACTCGTAGACGGCGAGCAGGTAACAGTCGTCGTGGTGCCGTACGCCCCGCCGGATATCCCAACACCAAAGCCGAGCGACGGCTTCCTCGATGCCGTTCGTCACCACGTTACCGAACGCGCCATTCTCGGTGACCGGGTAACCGTGATCGGACCGACGTATGTGGGGCTCGATATCGCTGTCACGGGACAGGCAGCACCACGATATACGGGTACTGGATACGAGGCAGACGTACGGGCTGCTATCGAATCGTTCGTCCACCCCCTGATCGGCTACGAAGGTGACGGCTGGCCATTCGGTCGGACTATCCGAGCTTCCGACATTGCCGAACAGGTTGCAGCACTCGACTGCATCGACTACGTCTCAGACGTGGAGATTACGGCCCACGGCGGGACGGCTATCGACGATGCTGTCGCGATCGGTGACCAAGAACTGTTTTCCGTGGTCGATGTCAGAACGAATCTGACACTACCGACGATTGATGATGGGGGACCATAATCGTGGATTTCTCGTACGCAACGACGACGAGTGACGAGGACTGGGCGAACGGCGTGGCGGATAACGTCGAAATCCGGAACGGAAGGGTGCAACTGGCCTCGAAGACGACTACCCAGCGATATCGAGTCGCACCGGGCATCCGTGACGTCGCTGCCGACCCGGAGGGTATCCTGTATACGATCCGAACTGAGGGTGGCGTGTATCGGTACAATCCGGTTATGGAGTCGCGGGAACGACTCCTCAAGCGAACCGACAGAACCGTTCAGGATCCGTGTGCGATCTGTGCGAGTGCGAACAGGGTCTTCGTCTGTGATGCAGCCGATGGGACGATTACTGCACTGACCCCACAACTTCACCGAGTAGTCGGGACGCTTCGCGCAGGACTGACCGAACCACGTGCGCTTGCGTACGCAGACGGCACGATCTACGCGCTCACGGCCTCCGGACTCGTCGCCGTCGACAGAAACGGCACTACGACCAGCCTGTTCGATGACCAACTCACCGCCCCGAGGGATTTCGCAGTCCGGGAGAACACGATCTACGTACTGGACGACGACACAAGTGGGCCCTCGCTTCGAACGTTCGGGGACCGAGCAGTGGACGACTCCGACACAGCCGCCGACCGAGACAGGCGGATCGAGTTCCGAACCAAGCCGTTCACGCCAGCGTGCGTGACGGCACTGGGTGATGACGCAGTCGTCTCGGGTGCAATCGACGATACGGACGAGTACGGAGTGTTCGTGTACGATGCAGCGACGGAGACGTTCGAACAGCGCGTACAACTCGACGCTCGACCGCTACGGATGGTCGCGCAGTCTGGTGATCCGGAGACAAAGACGTTACACGTCGTGACGGACGACGAGCGCGCCTGTCACGGGTTCCGCGCGCGGACCGAATACGTCAATCATTCTCGACGGAACAGACACCTGGGGACTGCGATTCTTCGCTTCGACTCGGGTGCCACGGCTATCGATTGGCACCGACTCGTACTCGATATCGTCCGGACGTCAGCTAGTACTCAAGTTCGAGTTCGTTACACCGCAACTGACGATCCAACAGTGCTGGCGTTCGAACCCGAACTCCTCGAAGATATGGTATCGGACGACGCAGCGGCTATCCGTGACATGGGTATCGAATCGATGTGGGAGTTCGCCACTGCAACCCCTGCTTCCCTCGTCCCCTCGGACGCGTCGTTTGATCAGACGGACGTCGAATCCTGGCAGGAACAGGCCAGTACCGAGCTGGCCGTCCACGCTGCCTCGGAGTGGACCACGAGTGACGTCATCGACCCCGAGGATATCCTCGTCGAGAACGCGAGTGGCCGGTACCTGTACGTCGCTGTCGAACTGCTCGGTACACCCGATGCCTCTCCGGTCCTCGACTCGGTTCGAGCCTATTGTCCGCGCACGTCGTACCTCCGGCACATGCCGGAACTCTACCGGGAAGATCAGGAGTCAGCGGAGTTCCTCGAACGATTTCTATCGGTGATGGAGAGTTCGTTCGTCGACGTCGAAGCCGAGTTCGACTCGGTCGGGGAACTCCTCGACCCGTACGGGGTGTCCAGCAAGTCGCTCGCGTGGCTCGAGAGTTGGCTGGCAGCAGACACCGGCCGGGAGTGGCCGGAGAGCGCTCGGCGTGAACTGCTTGCCCGTGCTCCCGAACTGTACAAAAAGCGAGGAACGAAAGCGGGACTGCTCGAACTGATTCGGCTCTACCTCCGGCATACGGAGCCCGAAGGCAGTACGCCGGGCAGTCAGGAGACTACCGATACACCGAGCGGGGCGACGGACAACGGAGGGACACCGGACTATCGGTTGTTCTTCGTCGAACGGACCGATACCGAGTCCGTCGACGCCGACACCGTACAACGACACTACGGGTCGTTCCTCTCCGGGAGTCGGTCGTTCGCGGTGTTCTGTGGCCCACTCGGTTCCGACGAGCGTCTCGCCACGCTGCAAGAAATCATCGATGCGGAGCGTCCGGCACACGTCAACGGGACCGTGGTCGAACTCGAGGATGCGTTCTCACTCGGCGAGAGTTCGTTCCTCGGGCTCAACAGCCACCTGACGTCGCGGGAGTTCTCCATGGGAGACGCGAGACTCGGAGAAGACACGGTCCTTACACCCCGGAGCCCCGAGGAGTCGACGAGTGGGAGCTGATCACCGTACTTACCATCCGCTGAGTCGGGGCGTCGTACGGGTGAGCCCACTTCACACCTATGTGAATAATACCGACATACATGCGAATTTTGTCAAGCCAGGGTAACGATGGGGTTCCGGACCGAACGAGAGAGCGCCACAGAGGCGGAGCGATCTGGCACCAAGACACGTGAGTCCGACGAGGCCCCGCGTGACCCAGCGGTGGGTTTGCTTTTCAACTCTCGGCCCGCAAGTACGAACGGACGTTCGGCCTCGAACCCTATCGTGACGGTCAGGAGTTCGTTCTCCAGCGGTTCGCACAGCAGCACGGTTCCGGCCAGGTCCGCCAGTGGGCCGACGAGGGAATGCCCGTCGACACGATGGACAAGCCTCGAGACATGGAGGCGTTCCGCGACCGCCAACAGCAGCGCCCACCGAACGTGCCGACCGATATCACACGGTGAAATGCCCACTTGGGCCAGCGCTCCTGGGACACACAACGCCCCTGCAAAGGCTAGCGACACTCAGCCTCCCGACTCCGTCCGGGACGTCATCAGTTCTCCTGATCAAGCCCTCGATTCGGACATCCAGCAGCCCATCGAAGAGCGCATGGGAGACAGTCTGGGTGACGTCCGGATCCACACCGGCCCACAGGCCGCCAGCGCCTGCGAGGAGATCAACGCTCGCGCCTTTACCGTCGGCAACCACGTCGCGTTCAACCGCGGCGAGTACGAACCCAGATCAAGGAACTCCAGCAAAAATACCTCTAGCCCGGCCCGACCGAGTTCGACCCATCCATACTTGAAGTGATCCGCGTTCCCCATAACCAGCGCCGCGTCTCACTAATTCTGTATCTGTAAGTTGCGAATCGGTTCCGATGAACGACTAGAATGAGAAACCGAACGAACCGTCGAACGCGTCAGGAGAGTTGATGACTTGAAAAGTCAGGACAGGGTGACAACCCAGTCCAGTCGATAATCGCGTACTCGTCGTGGTAGTTTTGCAGTTCGTCGTGGTGTTCGTAACTATCAGTGCATGCAGCGATCCCTCTACCGGTCACCCGTGCATCGGTCGGTGGTCGAAGTCCCATGCCGACGTAACAATCACGAACTTGAGAACGGAAATGGTCAACCAGAGTTCGCTGGAACGCCGCCTTCGAAATAACCGGTGTATGGCTTGGAGTGAGTTGGATGCGTGCAGCGAGCGTGGCGTCCTCATCTGGTTGTGTCCCGTCACCGTATTCGATGCGCGTGGGTTCATCTGCCTGCCAGTGGACTCGAAGCGGCGAGATAACCTGCAGGAACTGCTCGCTGGACGTACGCTCGTCGGTGTGGAAGTCCTGGGTCGTGAGTATGCGGTTCAGGCGGTCGAACAGAGCCGCGTCTTCGTAGTCAGGGTCTACATCGAGTGCGTGTCGAATCTCTGCGAGCCCGTTCAATTCCCTGAGAACGTCGACAAGCCGCTGGATCTCGCCCAGGTCTAATGTGAGATGAATATCTTGTTCGATGAGCTTCCACTCCGCATCCGGGGCAGCCTGTGGAGGTGTCACGGGTAGTTCGTCACCTCGTCTCATTGCAGTCAGCTGATCGTAACAGGACCGAAGTTGTGAGACAAGTGTTTCTTTGGCTATCGCTCCGAAAAGGAGTCCTGTGACAGCGAGCCGATCGGGGTCTGCGATCTGGTCGGCTTGACTGTACGGAGTAAGTAACGGGAACTGGCGCGTACGAAGGACGTAGTATTTCGAAAAACGCTCGACACGCTCCATCCGTTCCTGTTCTATCGGGGAGATATTGTTGTCGGATGGGTAGCGGTCGGACCAGTGGTCGGTAACCTGCCCTTCCTTGGTTAGCGTTAGCTGATGTCGTGTATTGTCGAGAGTGGTGACTCGCAGTTCGACGGTTCGGTCGGTTACGGAGACATCGGTGACGTTCATTGTGGTGTTGTGTAATCTATCTTGGTTCGTCGACAGTGCGACTGTTTTTCACCCATGGAATGTAACAGAAATAATTGTACTGGATTATCCCGTGTGGTGTCGAGTTCAGTCAGGTGCCGCAGCCGGAAGCATCGCAATCCGAGTTGGTTTCCATATATTCCGACCGAATATTTTATAGTAAGTGAAGTTACAATCAGTGTAATTACACACGGATGCCACACGACGATTCCTACTCTGACACTGACACACCTGATCTGTCGCAGTTCCAAAAGAATCGGTTCTTCAAGGGGAAACTGATGACGCCCCGTGATATGGAAGCGGAACAGGAGTATCACGCGAAGCGACTGCATACGATCAATCGATTCCTTAATGGAAAAGGAGTCGTCCATGGACTTGAGATCCAATCGGTGATCGAAACCGACGAAGGTCTCGACGTTACTCTGACACCAGGTCTTGCCTTGGATGGAGAAGGAAGACCAATAGTCGTCGAACAGGTTACCACGAAGTCCATTCCTATGCCGGCAGGTGAAGAGGTATATCTTTTTATCGAATTCACCGAGGCAGCGATGGAGACGATTCCGGTACCCGATACTGAGGGTGCGGTCGATAACGAGACGGCACCTAACCGTGCAGTCGAATCGTTTGCACTGACCTCGCACGAAGCAGCACCCGACGAAGTGTCCTCTGTCCCGGACGTCGAAATTCCGGAACTCCAGTCGGAAGCGTTCGATCCACAGACGCTGCGGCAAACCCTCTCAGAACAGTATCAGCAATACCAACTGGACCACCACAGCGCGGGCCCAGCCGTCTTTATTGGAGCATACGAGCGGACACCAGACGGAAACTGGGTACCCCTCAACGACGGTCCGATGCGGCCTGTCGTGTTCAACAGTGAGTTCCTGTTCGGCATCCTGGCCAATCATGTTGCGGACCTTGACAATCCTCATCGGACTCCAGTGAACAAAGAACCGATGGACGTACCGGAGGACGTCGATGAGATCCTGGATACACTCGAGGGGCTGCGTGCGCAGGTCGAGACTCTGGAGAAAGACCGGGAGTCTCTCACCAAGTACGTCATGCGAAAGACGATCAAGGACCGGATCCGGTTCTTCGAGCAATTGGCGGACAGAGTTCAAGAGCAAAGCGGTGGAGCCAGCCGGCTCGCACGTGGGATCGTCGATCAATCGAGAGCGAGCCTGCAAAACGTCCGTGTCCACGAAGACGATTATAAGAAACAATTAGATGCACTCATTGACCCATTGGTTGAGCTTGGCGATCAGTTAGAACCTGTAACTACCGAGGAGAGCCTCGAGAACTACCTTCGAGCCGTTTCGAACCTACAATCCGCAGTCGAGGAAAACCGCTCGTTGCTTGACCAGGTCGACGCCCATGACGAAGTGTGTGAAGCAGCGGACTCCCTAGAGGTCCTTCTGGATGTCGTGCCTGACCAGTAATCACCTCCGAACAACGGTCTGATGCATATCGTTGTCTATCGGGGACTCCGATGTTAGCCCGTGCGTATTCCCACACTATGACCGGGATTCACCAATACGACCCTCAAATACACTAATAGATAAAGTAATACTCCAATCTGGATTGACATTCGTAATAATAAGATTTATAACTAATCAATATATAGTATAGGTCGCCGGGGCCAGAAACAAATGAGTGAATACCAGTCTCCAGGCGTATATGTTGAAGAGGTTCAGGGCGGAAGTAAATCCGTTGAGGGAGTCAGCACGAGTACTGCTGGCTTCCTTGGACAGACCGAGCGTGGCCCGGTCGAACCCCGACTCGTAACGGGTTACTCCGACTTCGAACGGCTTTACGGTGCGAGTCCGGACTCGTCCAGTTTGGACGCGGCTATCGACGGGTTCTTCAAGAACGGGGGGAGCCGCTGTTTCGTTGGCCGTGTCACCGGTGCCGATGTCGACGACCTAGCGACGGGCACTCTCATTGACGAGGACAAAAACGAAGTCGCTACAGTAGAAGCGAACGGTCCCGGTCAGTGGGGCGAGTCCGTGGCGGTCATCGTTCAGGAGAGCAAGTACCCCGGCCAGTTCGACATCGTCGTTCGGTACTGGTCCGGTGACCTCGAAGCAGTCAGTAGTCCGCGTGGTGACCGTCCTGACCCATCACCTGATGTCGAAGAAGTTTACGACGGTCTTTCCGCTGATCCCCAGGCGAGCAACTTCTACGAGAAGCAACTCGATGGATCCGTCCTCGTTGACATCGAGTACAAAGAGGACGGCATGCCCGTCGAGGGGCTCACCTGGCTGAACCGCAACAGTGGTGAGGATACGTTCACCGACGGCGGTCTGGTCGAGACCGGCGGCGAAGAAACGGTCGTCCACGTCCCCGAAGATCTCGATGATCTGAAGAAGGACGAACTCAAGGACATCGCGGGTTCCCTCGAACTCGACGTCAGTGGGGCGAAGAAAGACGAGATCATCATCGACCTCGAGGACGTCCGCGAAGGAGAAGTCGATGTCGATGCGCAGGTCGTCACCGAAAAGCCAGAAGCAGACGGCGTCGTCACGCTGAACGACTACGAGGGTATCAACAAGCCTGGTCTTCGAACTGGGCTCGCCGCCTTCGAGGCGATCGACGAGATCTCGATGGTCTGTGCGCCGGACGAAAACGACATCAAGGGTCTGACTGACTCCATCGTCGCCCACTGTGAGAACATGGGTGACCGGTTCGCTATCCTGCAGTCACCGCAGAACCCCGGTCCGATCTCCGACATGGAGACGCCGGTCGACTCCACCTACGCGGCGTACTACTACCCGTGGGTCGAGGTACTCGACCCCGTGACGAACCGCGAGAAACTCGTTCCGCCGGGCGGACACATCGCCGGTATCTACGCCCGAACGGACCAGGAACACGGTGTTCACAAGGCCCCTGCAAACGAGACGATTCGCGGCATCGTCGGTCTCAAAAACAGTATCACGAAAAGCGAGCAGGATATACTCAACCCGAAGGGTATCAACTGTATCCGCAGTTTCCAGGGTCGTGGGATCCGCGTCTGGGGCGCTCGCACCACGTCGACGGACCCCGAATGGAAGTACCTCAACGTCCGTCGTCTCTTCCTGTTCATCGAGCAGTCGATTCAGGAGGGGACTCAGTGGGCCGTCTTCGAGCCGAACGACCAGGACACCTGGGGCCGTATCCGCCAGTCCGTCAACAACTTCCTGCGCACCGTCTGGCGAAACGGCGGTCTTCAGGGCCAGAGCGAGGACGAGGCCTTTTACGTCAAATGTGGGGAGGAGACGATGTCCGAAGACGACATCGACAACGGCCGTCTGATCGTCGAGATCGGCGTTGCGCCCGTCAAGCCCGCTGAATTCGTTATCTTCCGCATCAGCCAAGACACTGACCAGGCCTAACAACACACCCAGAACTGATTCCAAACCACACCCGCTGTATTCGTAATTACCAATGTCCAAATCACAACCGATCTCGAACACGCAATTCGATGTCGAACTCGACGGGACGAACATCCCGGGCGTAGTCGAAGTCAAGCTTCCCGAAAAGAACGTACAGACCCACAATTACCGCGAGGGGACGGATATGGCCTCCGGGTCGAAGCACCTGGGTGAGGTCACCTACACCAAACTCGAGTTCGCGCGTACCGCGGACAAAGAGAACAAGACCCTCGACGACTGGCTCAAGGCGGCTGAGGAGGGCCGTGAGGAGGACGCGAAGAAGCAAATCGCGGTCATGCTCAAGGACCGTACCGGACAGACGGTTGCCCGGTACAACATGGAAGGAGCCATGGTCATCCAGTACAGTCCCCCGGAACTCAACGCGACTCCGGGTGGAGACCAGATCGCTGTCGAGACATTCGTCGCCGACTTCGACACGATGCAGATCGACAGATCGTAATGAACCACGCCACGACTGACCCGACGGACGGGTATGCTGTCGACCGGTTCCGTGAGGTGTGCCACGTCGACGGTGAAGGGTATCTCCACACCGGAACGTCCTCGGGGCATGTCGACACAATAATCATCCAGACGGACGAACAACGCCGGTAACCGATGACCCAAGAGACACTCCAGACCGAGTTCGAGTTCACCCTCCCAGAGGGATACGTAGACGACGAAGGGACGCTCCATAAGGAGGGTCGTATGCGGCGTGCAACGGCTGCAGACGAGATCCAGCCGCTGAATAATCCGCGCGTCCAGTCGAACTCGTCGTATCTAACGGTCGTTCTGCTCGCGCGGACCGTCACCGACCTCGGGTCACTCGAGACCATCGACGAGGAAGTCATTCAGAACCTCTTCGTCTCGGATCTCGAGTACCTGCAGACGATGTACGAACGCGTCAACAACGGCGGTGTGAACGCGGTCGACACGGTCTGCCCCGACTGTGGTGAGCAGTTTGCCGTTGAGGTCGAGACCGGAGCTCATCTCGCCGACCCATCCAGTGGGAACGCCGAAACGGGTATGACGCCAGCAGGTGCGAACGTCGACACTCAGTCTAGAGATATCTCGACTGTCTCCGATACCGGAGATTCGCCCACCGAGGAGGACGTGGATACGGGAAATCAACCGGAATGATCCACCTGCACGACCCTGACGTGTTGTTCGAAGAAGCAGCCTTCGTGGCCTATCACTTCGGATGGAGCCGTAAAGAAGTACTGGAGATGCCCCACTGGGAACGTCAGCGGTGGTGTGAGGAGATCAGCGAGATCAACGAGCAGATGAACAACAGCAAGGGCAGCCAATCAACGAGTCAGCCCGAACAGCAGACTCCCAACTTCCTCGATGCCGAGGACAGTGGCAAGGTGCTGTCGAAGTCGCTCGACGAAATCCGCGAGGAGTAGCCCCCACGATAGAACACGGATAAACCATGTCAAATGCGAATACGTCTGACGGAAGCCCCTACAAACAGTACAATTTCGAAGTCGTAATCGACGGGGAATCCGTCGCCGGCTTCTCGGAAGTCTCCGGGATCGCGATGCAGTTAGAGACCGTCTCGTATCAAGAAGGCGGTGTTGACGAGTACGTCCATCAACTTCCAGACCAGTTCGCACACGCTAACCTCGTCCTCCAGCGAGGGCTGACGGACGACGTAACGTTCTGGGAGTGGATCCAAGACGTCATGAGTGGTAACTTGACGAGGAAGAACGTGACGGTGAAAGTCAAGGAGAACTTCATGGGGCCGAACACTTGGGGCTGGCAGTTCCTCGATGCATACCCCACGACCTGGCGTGGACCCGACCTCATCGGTGGCAATCAGGGTGGCGTCGCTATCGAAACGATCGAACTCGCCTACAAGAATTTCAATAAGCTGTCCGGCGCACCCAAGTAAACCGCCTCGGGGTCAAGTCTCGAGGCACTCACCTTGTCCAGCTGTAGACCGGAGACGAGACTGTTAGTCAGTATCAGGTCGTTTTTTGACGCCGACATCCCGTTGTGCAACACGTGTGAACGCAGCTTCGTTTATCGATTGGATCATTACGGGAGATGCTTCCACCGTTATCGACGGCTGATACGTCGCGTCGAACCGAGCATAGAGGGAGAGTAACTGCTCCAACGGAAGGTCGGTGATCGAGAGACCGATTCGGGTATCCTGATCGATGGCATCGATCTCCGTCGGTTCGAACACGCCTACGTCGTCTATCGTCTGGAAGACGAGTCCGAGCGCTTGCTGCTGGCCGAGGGTACCGCTGACGTTGTCTTCGTCTTCTCTGGGATAGGCCGTTACGAGATAGTCGACGGTGACCGGGGTCGGTGGGTCACGTCGTGCGGAGTCTCCCACTTGCGTCTTGTTCATGGAACCAACAGAGCCATCCTTGCGAACTTGATACGGATAGAGCCCGATTCGGACGGTCGAGTTCGCATCGATGTCCCCGGGTGAGATCAGTTCGATCTCGTCGGGGTTGACCGGGAGTTCCGGATAGGCAGCGGTTTCAGCGAGTAGGTCGACGAGAGCTTCTGTCACATGTCGGATCGCTTCGTACGTCATCGATCAGCCTCCACGAGAGCCAGAACCAGTAGTGAGACTCCTTCCCCTCGCATACGGCGTTCGTTCGTCGGCTGTCGGAAAAAGGCCGTGGTCATCGTCGGCTCCGTCGTCCGTCTTCGGAGTTTTGTGGTGGTTCTCTGAGCCCATCAGTGTAGGGGGCAAACGCGGACTCTCGGACGACACGTCCGGCGTCACGGAAGTCACGCTCGAGAACCCGGACAGCGTGTTTCATCCGAATCGAGTTAGCATCGCTGCTGGCAGCCTCGACAGCGATTCGCTTGGCTAGCGAGGCGATCTCACCACCACTGAGTTCGAACTGGGCGAGCCACTCAGCGTCGATATTATCGGTCGGCGTCTCGTCGGGAAACGCAGCCGACCAGATCGCTTCTCGGGTGTCTTCCTGTGGGTACTCGAATCGAACCGTGTGGTTGATCCGACGGGTGAACGCCTCGTCGATGTTGGATGCGTAGTTCGTCGTCAAGAGGATGACGCCGTCGTAGGTCTCGATACGCTGTAAGAGGTAGTTCACCTCGGCGTTGGCGTACCGATCCGTCGCATCGGACACTTCGGCCCGGTCACCGAACACCGAATCCGCCTCGTCGAACAGGAGGATAGCGTTGGACTGTTCGGCGGCTTTGAATATCTGCTCTAGGTTTTCCTCGGTCTCCCCGATGTATTTGCTCACGACACTTGACAGGTCGATCTTGTAGATGTCCATTCCGACCTCGTTGGCGAGCGCTTCCGCGGCCATCGTCTTCCCGGTGCCTGGCTTTCCTTTGAACAGGGCGACCACGCCGGCGTTCTGCTCTTTGGTCCGGAAACCCCAGTCGTCGTAGATACGGCCACGATTCGAGATATGTGCCTGGAGCTGGTCGAGTTTTCGGTCGGTTTCATCCCGGAGGATAACATCGTCACGGGAGACGGACGGGGTAACGTGTTGGGCAAGATCCGCAAGGTCACTCGATGACTGTGCCCGACAGCCCTGACGGATCTGTTGGACTGTCGGACTGTCGTCACCAGCGAGGGTCTCTGCAGCCGCTACCGCTGCCTCCAGCTGTCCCAGTGTCAGGTCGTACGTACTCGCCATCTGCTCGGGGTCCAGTTCGTCCGGTAGGTCATCAGCTCGATCGTGCCAGAACTCACGCCGTAGTTGGATCGTCGGTCGTTCGAACTCGACGAGTGCGTCAACGGGTTGACGGCTGGTCCCCGAAGGCGTCCAGGCAGACTCACCCACGAGAAACACGTCCTCGACGACCGGCGCGAATCGGTCGACAACAGCCGTCAACGACCGGTTCGTGTCCCGGTTCGAAACGATCGCCGTGTCGGCACCGAGAACCACCACTGGACGCCCCTGAATGGCCGTCTCTCGAACGACAGTGTCGAGTAGGCCAGCGTCGAGTGTCGTCGGCAGGTCAATCTGGAGGAAGGTGTCGTCATCGCAGAGGGCTGCTGCGGCTCGTCGTGGGCCACTTCCCCGGGGTCCGTGGAAGTAGAGCCTTCGTCCGCGGCTATCGCTATTTTTCAGGGATCGTAGTGTCGAGCGTGTATCATCACCCACGAGCAGGTCGTCGAGGCTGGCATCGGCAGTCTGTTCGGTCAGAACGGCGTCGACGAAATCGACCGCGTCGACGTCGGCAGGTGTCCGGAGTCGACTGTCGACTGTCCCATGACCGAGCAAGTAGGCGTAGATCCGCTCCTCGACGCGGAGTTCGTAGTTCAGACGTGAGTCGGACTGTCCGGGTCCGCTGGGTGGGTCAAGGACGACGAGGTCGTATTCGGAGAGGGGTGACCCCTGTCCGAACAACTCGGTGGCATCGAGGAACTCATCGGGTGTCGCGGAGAACAGCCCAGCGACGAGTTTCACCGTCGGCCGTTGTTTGCTCGCGTCGTTGTGGAGTCGCTCGAATAGTTCACTGGCGGTTGGAGTGACATCCGGGAGTAACGCGAGCAGAAGGACGTCCAGATGCCGTCGCGTAAGTTCGAACGCGTCCGCGATGGTGGCCAGCCGAAGGTCGACGCCGTCGGCACGGGCGGCAGTCCGTCGGGCTTCGATGTCGCTCCGGGCGCGTTCGAGTTCCTCGTGGATTCCGTCGGGAATGACGAATTGGGGTTCGTCCGGAAGGGGCGCTCCTGTCCCGTCGGGACTGAGTCGGTCAGTGTCCGCGAGGGTCGCATCCGAAGCGACATCGTGCTTGCTGTCAGTGAGTTCGCGTAAGAGGTGATCGATACAGGCGAGTTCGTCGAGGATGTGTGCGGTGGAGTTCTGGTAGGTCATCGTTCTCGCACTCGTCCGGGAGAGGATCGATCGGCGGGTTCCTTTACTCCGGCTGGAATAAAGAAATATATGGGTGGGCCATCAAATCAATCTATCGATGGGATCTCGCTCACTGAGTGAGGTGACCGAGGATGCCGAACGGTCTCCCGGCACGGCCCGGAAGCGTGAGCAGGCGTCTCGGTCGTCTCAATCTACCGACCTGCGGTCCGCCCAGTCTTCGGGGGAGCGGTTCGGTGTCGACCTCTACAAGGACGGGTTGGACATCAAGCTCCAGCGACTCGCACGTGATCACGGTCCACAGCAAGTCCGGTCATGGGCCGAGGAAGGGATGCCCGTGGAGACGATGGGCAAACCCTGGGACATGGAAGCGTTCCGGGAACGCCAACAGGAACGCCCGACCGAAGTCCCCACCGACATCGAGCGCCGGCACAACAAGTCGGTCCAGCGCTCGCGTGGCGCACACAACGCACCGAGCAGGGATGGAGATACGCAGGTCCCCGACTCGGTGCGTGACGTGATCTCCTCGCCCGGCCAGCAACTGGACACATCCATTCAGCGCGCGATGGAAGCGCGCATGGGTGACAGTCTGGGTGACGTCCGGATTCACACCGGCCCACAGGCCGCCAGCGCCTGCGAGGACATCAACGCCCGCGCCTTTACCGTCGGCAACCACGTCGCGTTCAACCACGGCGAGTACGACCCCGAATCAGCCGAAGGACAGCACGTCCTCGCCCACGAACTCGCCCACGTCCGCCAGCAAACCGGTGGTGCGATCTCGATGCTTCCCCAAGAGGGAACCCTCGAGATCGACCCCGACGAGCGCCTCGAACGCGAAGCCGAAGAAACGGCCCAGCGAGTCATGCGTGGCGGGAAGATCGGCGTCCATCGCATGCGGAAATCAGAGGTCCACGTCCAGCGGATGCCTGATGCGGAGCATCTTGAGCAGGCACGCGAGCAGGTGGCTGCCGACAGCGATCACCTCACTCTCGCCGAGGAGGTCTCCCAGATCAAAGATCGACTCTCGTCGGTCGAGGCGGCTGTTGGCGGAGAGTCGACGCTGGACAGTGTCGGCAAAGCCGTCTCACAGGGTGCCGTCGGCGCAGTCGGGGGGTTACTTGGTGCGATCGGCGGCACGATGGTATCGCCGGGCGTCGGCACCATCGGTGGCGCAGCAGTCGGCCAAGAGGTCGCCAAAGGCGTCGCTGGAGACGTCACCAAAACGTTGACCGGCAAAGCCTACGAGAGAGGCACCGAAACCGTCAGCGAACTGGCCACGAAAGCCAACACGCAGATCGAGCAACTCGTCGAGCAAACCGTCACCGACCTGCTCGGTAAATCCGACAACGGTGGCGTCTCACAAGGTGTTGGGAAAGGAGGGAACGTTTAATCATGAAAGCAATTATTACTGGAGAGAATGACGAGCGGGTGGGTGTGAACCTCCGCGATAACAACGACACTGAACACGTCATCGAGATGGAGTTCGATGGCGAAATTAAGTACCACCAGTGCGAGACGTACGATGACAAGGCCGCGAACCGGACACCTACGGAGAACGAATACAACGAGCAGGCTCGGAAGTACGCGCGGTACTGCGTGTATCTGGAACGGGGGTACGATACGCTTCCGCGAGCCGAGCATCCAGGGCGCATCAACGCGGTGAGACTCGCCATTCAGGACCTATCCGATCCCGAATTCGAGGAGTTGTTCGGCGACTTCTATCGCCAAATTCGGAGTTATCACGACTACGATACCGACCGGCCGATCTCCGAGCCCCCGCTGGCGTCCGATCACGTCCTCTACCGCCAGAACCTCTACCTCGGTCTCGACCCACTCGAGACAGACGTTGTGGCTGGCGCTCAGGAGATGGCCGACGCCTACGGCTTAGATCTCGCCAACGACTCGGTCACTGAGCAAGCCGTCGACACGCTTTCCTCGGCCGACCTCGACGAGTGGCGTGCGTTCGCCGACGACCTCGCCTCCCTCGCCGCGGACGAAAACGTCACCCTCGCGGACGGTACGTACGTCGATGCGGTCTCCTCACTGTACGCCACCTACCTCGACGATAGCGGCGAACAGCACACGAGCGACCCCGAATACGACCCGTTCGAACGCGACCCGGATACGGTACTCGAGCTGCCACCGATCGACCCCCGCTCGATCGAGGACTTCCGCGACTACCTCGATCATCATCTCAAGTGCCAGGTTCGGGACTGCTTCGTCCGCATGGGTGTCGAACCACCCGAGGAGTTCCGCGTGCTGGGGAACGGCCGACTCGAAGCCGTCGCCGCCTACAAACTCCTAGAAATGTACCCAGACTACCACGATTCCGACACAGAAACGCCGCTCCCGTAGCTACTCATGGACACTCGTACCACCGGATCCAGCGCTGGCTCGACGAGGGCATGACTGCCGACACGAGAGGCAAACCTTGGGACATGGAAGTCCCGCCGAGGTGCCGACCGACATCGAGCGCCGGCACAACAAGTCGGTCCAGCGCTCGCGTGGCGCGCACAACGACCACGCGAAAGCCGGTGACACGAAGGTCCCCGACTCGGTGCGTGAGTGATCTCCTCGCCCGGCCAGCAACTCGACACGTCGATTCAGCGCGCCATGGAAGCGCGCATGGGTGACAACCTGGGTGATGTCCGGATTCACACCGGCCCACAGACCGCCACCGCCTGCGAGGACATCAACGCCCGCGCGTTCACCGTCGGCAACCACGTCGCGTTCAACCGCGGCGAGACTGACGTAGAACGGATCCGATCGACGCTCGCCTGCAAACCGGTAGAGCGCGAACGAACTCCGGGCAGTTAGGCCTCGAGGATCTCGATCAGGTTCCCCTCCGGATCGCGCAGGAACATGATCGTGGTGCCGCTCTCGGTCGTTCGCGGCCCGCTGATCGTCGGCACGTCGTCGGGAAGGTCGGCGGCGAAGGTTTCGAGATCGTCGATCGAGAGTCCGACGTGGGAGGCACCCGGCTGGTTGAGCCCCGCCGCCGGCGAGCCCCGGGCCGCCGGCTCGTACTCGACGAGCTCGATCCGGACGCCGCCGGCCTCGAGATGTGCGAAGTCGGCGCTCGCACCCTCGACCCCGACGGCGTCGGAAAAGGCCTCGCCGCCGACGGCGAACCGATCGACGACGGTGAGATCGAGGGTATCGCGGTAGAACGCGAGCGTCGCCTCGAGATCGCTGACCGTGAGACCGACGTGGTGGGCACTGCAGTCTGTCATGAGTCGGTCGTCCCAGCGCGAAGAAAAAACGCTTCCGTCTGCGGGCAGCGGTCGGGGGCCGGCGCGGCGGCGTCCACCGCCTTACGCCATCAGTCGTCCGCCATCGAAGCGAGGTCGCTCGCCTGCTGTCGCAACGCGGCCGGCATCGCGGGAACGTCGCTCGCCGAAACCGCCCCTTCGGCCTCGAGTTCGTCGAGGGACTTCGGGAACGCCCGCAGTTCCTTGTGGATCGCGAGGCCGGCCTTCGCGCCCTGGCCCATCGCGACGGGGATCTGGTTGTGGCCGGGCGTCAGGTCGCCGACGGCGTAGAGTCCGTCGACGCTCGTGCGCCCGTGATCGTCGACCGCAACCGTGCCATCGTCATTGATCGCAGCGCCGAGTGACGCCGCAAGGTCGTTGTTGTAGTCGCTGCCGTACATCGCGAAACCGCCCCGGTACTCGCGGACGCTCCCGTCCTCGAACTCGAGCGCCTTGAGCCAGCCGTCGTCGCCGTTGCGGACGCCAGTCACGTCCTCGTGGACGATATCGACGGGGTGGCCCTCGAGCAGGGTCGCGGTCTCATCGCTCCAGGTCGGCTCGTCGCCCCGCAGCAGCAGGTCGACGTCGTCGGTGAAATTCAGCATGATCATCGCGACGTGAGCCGCGCTCTCACCCGATCCCATCACGTAGACCGACTCGTCGACGAACATGTAGGCGTCGCAGTGCAGACAGTAGTGCAGCCCGCGGCCGGTCCGGGGCAGCGGCGGGTCGGGCCGCTCGTCGCTGAAGCCGGTCGCGAGGACGACGCGCTCCGCGGCGGCCGGCCCTTCGGTCGTCTCGAGGTCGAACGAGTCGCCGGCCCGTTCGATGCCAGTCACGAACTCACGGCGGTAGTCGGCTCCGTAGGACTGGAGCTGGTCGACGGCCGTCGAGAGGAACTCGTTGCCCGACACCGACCCCGGCGTGCCGATGACGTTGTGCGTGTCCTGCATCATGGCCGCACGGCCGCCGCCGCGGTCGAAGACGGCGGTCTCGTGGCCGAGCCGCGCGGCGTACAGCGCGGTCGTCAGCCCCGCCGGGCCGCCGCCGACGACGGCGACGGCGTACCGGCGGTCCGCTGCGATCGAATCGCGGGTCGTCCCATCTGACTCACTCATGGTAACTCGGTTACGACCGCTCACGTATAACTGTCAGCTATCGTTGAGGTAACCCGGTTACTGGTCGGTAAGTGACCCGCGCCAGCCCGACTATCTGGGTCGAGCGGTAACTGATAGTAAGTCAGTAACGGGTGGTAACTATAAACGACTCCAGCACCAACTCACATGCATGGAAGAGTCGACGCGGGAACTCGAGGTCTGGTGTGCTGGCGAAGAGTGGTGCCCGATCACCTCGACCGCGACGCTGCTGGGCAAAAAATGGCATACTGTTATCATTCACCGCTTGCTCGCCAACGGCCCGCTCGGGTTCAACGCCCTCGAGGCGGAGGTCGACGGCATCTCGAGCAAGGTCCTCTCGGACGCCCTGGAGGATTTGGAGGAGAAACGGCTCGTGAACCGCGAGATCGTCAGCGAGAAACCGGTCCGCGTCGAGTACTCGCTGACCGACCTCGGCCAGTCGCTCGAGCCCGTCATCACGGAGATGCGTGAGTGGGGGCGCGAACACCTCGCGGCCGCGGCGGACGAATCGGAGTCGATCGCCTGATCGGACTGCTGGAACGATGTCCCGGTGCAACCGCAGGCGGTCACAGTTACATCGGAAACGACCGACGGTAGTCCTCTAGATCCGGCGTCCCTGCGGTCCGGTTCGGTGCCGGGCCGAGACAGTCCGGTCAGTAGTTATGTAGCTCCCCAACGATACGGTCGGTATGCGCGATCCGTTCGTCGTCGTCGGCGGTGACGCAGCCGGAATGTCCGCGGCGAGCAAGGCCAGACGCGAGGCACCGGACCGAGAGATCATCGTCTTCGAGAAGGGGGAGTGGGTGTCCTACGGAGCCTGTGGGCTCCCCTACTACGTCAAGGGGGAGATCCAGTCGCTCGAGGACCTCGTCTCGGTCACGCCCGAGGAGTTCCGCGAGGAGCGCGACATCGATCTCCGGACGGGCCACGAGGTCGTCGCGATCGACACGGAGGCCCGGACGGTCACCGCCGAGAGCGAGTCGGGGACCGTCACGCAGTCCTACGGCGACCTCCTGATCGCGACCGGCTCGGAAGCCGTCGTCCCGTCGATCGACGGCACCGACCGCGAGGGCGTCTACACGCTTGGCTCGATGAGCGACGGGAAGGAACTCCGCGAGTACGTCGCCCGCGCCCGCGAGGGCGAGGGCTTTCAACAGCCCGACCGGGGCCCGGCCTGTCGCTTCCTTGAAGACTGTACGGGGCCGGTCGGCGTCGTCGGCGGCGGCTACATCGGGATCGAGATGGCGGAGGCGCTGGCCGCAAACGGGTTCGAAGTGAACCTCTTCCAGCGCGGCGACCGCGTACTGAAAGGCTTCAGCGACGAGACCAGCGAGTACGTCGCCGACCACCTCCGGGAGGAAGACGTCGCGCTCCATCTCGGTGCCGAGGTCAGGGAACTCGCGGGCGGCGACCGCGTCGAGGCCGTCGTCACCGCCGACGATCGGGTCCCGGTCGAGATGGCCCTGCTCGGCACCGGCGTGCGACCCCGGACCGGTCTCGCGGAAGCGGCCGGGATCGAACGCGGCGAGACCGGCGCCATCGCGACCGACGCCTACCGCGAGACGAGTGCGCCCGACGTCTACGCCGCCGGCGACTGCGCGGAGGCGACCCACGTCGTCACGGGCGAGCCGACCTACGTCCCGCTCGCGCTGACGGCCAACCGCCACGGGCGCGCGATCGGGCAGACGGTTACCGGAACCCCGACCGAGGGCGGCGGCGTCGCCGGCACGGCCGCTGTCAAGGCCTTCGACGTCGAGGCCGCCCGTACCGGACTCGTGGACCACGACGAGGCCCGCGCGGCCGGCTTCGATCCCGTCAGCGAGACGGTGACGGCGAAGTCGCGGGCTGGCTACTACCCCGACGGCGGGAACGTCCGGATCACGCTGACCGCCGACCGTGACTCCGGACGCGTCCTCGGAGCCAGCCTCGCCAGCGAGTACGGCGAGGGCGCGGTCCATCGGAGCCACGCCGTCGTCGCCGCGCTCTCGGAAGGCGCGACCGTCGGCGACGTGGAGAACTACGACCTCGCGTACGCGCCGCCCTTTAACACCACCTGGGACCCCGTCCTCGTCGCCGCGAAAGTCCTCGGCGGGCGACTTCGAGACTGAGCCGCTCGAGTCGGCCGGCGCTCGACCCGTTTCGCCGGCGATCACGCGAGGAAAACGAGGGGGCTCGTCGGATCGTCAGCAGCCAAGTGCGTCGGCTAGGTCGTGGAACGACGTGACGGTCAGGTCCGGATCGCCGGCGACCGTCTCCCACGGGCGGCCCTTCCGGTCGACCCATGCGCCCTGCATGCCGGCGTGTTTCGCTCCCATGACGTCGTACCAGCCGGCGGTGACGTGGACGATCCCGTCGATCGGGGTGCCGGTCCGGGCGGCCGCGTGGCGGTAGAGTTCGGCGGCCGGCTTGAACGTCTCCACCTCGTCGGCACTGATCGTTCCCTCGAGGAGGTCGCCGATGTCGGCGTGTGTGACCATCGAGGAGAGCATGTCGGGGTCGCCGTTCGAAACGACATAACAGTCGTAACCGCCCTCGCGGAGTCGTTCGATGCCGTCGCGAACGTCGTCGAAGACCTCGAGTTCGTGATAGACCGCGAGGATCTCGTCGCGCTCGTCGGGGCCGACGTCGACGCCGTGGACGTCCAGCGCGTACTGCAGGGCGTCGCGGTTCATCTCGTAAAACGGCTGGTAGGCGTCGAGGTAGTTCGCGACGAGCGTGTACTCGAGCGAGCGGAGCCGCCAGAGCCGCGAGATCGGTTCGGGATCGTCGACCCGGTCGGCGAGCGCCCGTTCGGCCGCGTCGACGTCGACGATGGTGCTGTACGAGTCGAACGTCACGGTCTCGACCGCGTCGGGATCGAACGCCATGTCTCTCCCTATACGGCCCCGCGTCGATAACTCGTGGGGCCGAAAACGGGGCCCGTCACCGTCAGTACTCGGCAGCAGCGCCGCGGACCGTCACTCCGACATGAAATCGCTGGCCAGGCCCGGAACGACCGTCTCCCCGAAGTGGACCGCGAGGACGACGACGATCGGGCCGAGGAACAGCCCCCACCAGCCGAACGCGAGCGTTCCGAGGAAGTAGCCAAGGAGGACCAGCCCCATGTGGACGCCGCTGCGCGCGGAGAGGAACGACCGCGCGAAGAAGTCGGGGACGGTGTCGACGACGACCAGCGTGAGCGCGAGGAAGGCGATCGGATGCCAGAGCGGCGTCGGCGTCGTCAGTGCGACCCCGAGGAGGACCAGTCCGTAAGGAACGTAGACGATCTTCATTCCGACCGCCGGGATCAGCGTCCCGATCCCGACGAGCAGGGCGAGCAGGACCGGCGTCGGGACGACGGGCCCGCTCGAGGCGACGTAGTTGAGCCCGTAGAAGACGACGACGGCCGCGCCGGCCGCGACCGCGATGACCGCCAGGTTGCTGAGAAAGACCGTCTCGAGGTCATCATCGACCGCCTGCGTGTACGAGACGATATCCTCGTCGTGGTCGATGCTCTCGTAGAACCACTGCCGCAGCTTCCAGTCGTCCCGCAGGAGATAGAAGAGGAAGGTGAGCATGAGGAAGAACCGCGCGAGGATCCCGAAGCCGGCCGCGACGACCGACTGCAGCCGGCCGACGACCCCCGGCAGACCCTGCCGGAGGGCGCTCGCGACCGAGCCGCCCGAACCGGAGGCGATCGCCTCCCGCAGTCGATCGACGTTCCCCCGTCTGACTACCCCTAGGTACGGCTGGAAGGTCGATCGGACGACCTCGAGATCGCTCGAAGCGAGGAGTTGGTCGAGTTCCCTGAGTGCGACGACGACCGCGTAGGCGACGACGGCCAGCATCGGGAGGATGACCAGCAAGAGTGTGACCGTCGCCGTCACGTTCGGATGGTCGATGTACTGGTCCAGCCGCCGGTAAAGCGGCCGCGTCGCGTAGTAAAGAAAGACCGCAAACAGGAGGGGCCCGATATACCGGAAAAGCGCGAGGCCGATCAACGCCGCGAGGACGAGACCGAGTCCGACCCAGGCGACCCGCTTGCCGTCCCAGCTATCGAAGACGCCCATGGGAACCGCAACAGGCGGAAGAGCCAAAAACGCCCGTTACGGGACGTGTCACTGTAATCGGTTCGTGACCGTCAGCCCGAGGTACCGGACCGGGAACGGTACGCTATGCGACGACGGCTCGAACCTGCAGGTACTCGACCCGGATCGCGTTGTCGCCGAACCAGTCCTCGAGGGCGGCGACGGCGTCCCGGCGGAGCGCGGCCCGGGCCTCGTCGTCGTCCATCCGCCGCAGGACCGGTGAGAGCGGCCCGGACTCCTCGGCGAACTCCCGCCAGAAATGCCGCGGCGTGGCGTAGCGAAAGTCGAGCAACCGTCGCTGGAAGGAGAGATCGGCGACCTCGGCGAACTGCTCGCGGACGAAGTCGGGCTCGCCCCACTCGAGGTGGGCCCACGGATCGCTCGGCGGTGCCGTGACGTGGTCGGTCAGGACCTCGGTGAGGTCCCCGACGACGCCGGTGGGCGACCACGCGGTGAAACAGACCCGGCCGCCGGCGGTCGTGACCCGCCGGAGTTCCGCCCCGGCGCGGGTCGAGTCCGGCGCGAACACGTGCCCGAAGTTCGAGAGGACGACGTCGAACGCGTCGTCGGGAACCGGGAGCGTCTCGGCGTCGCCGACGAGCCAGCCGATATCGTCGTGGCCCGCGAGTCCGGCGTTGTCACGCGCCAGCTCGAGCATCTCGGGCGCGAGGTCGAGACCGACCACGTCGGCACCGGCCCGGCGGGCGGTCAACGCGGCGTTGCCGGTTCCACAGCCGACGTCGAGGACGCGGTTGCCCGGATCGATGCCGGCGGCGTTGACCAGTCGTGCGATGGCCGGCAGCATGTTCGGTGCCATCGCGGGGTACCGGCCGGCCGACCAGACGTGTCTCGCCGATCGGTCGTCGGCGTCGGTCGGATCCTCCATGACCGATGGTCGGTCGCCACGCACAAAAGTCGATAGCCGGCCCGACCGCCCACCCCTTCCGTGTCGGGGCCACTGTTTTGTGGCCCGCTCCCGTGGCACTGCTATGACGAGAACGGCCGTCATCGCCGGCGTCGGTCCCGGACTCGGTGCATCGCTCGCACGCAAATTCGTCGCCGAGGGCTGTCGGGTCGGGCTGTTCGCCCGCTCGGACGACTCCCTCGAAGCCCTCGCAACCGAGCTGGGCGACGACGCGCTCGCGGTCCCGACGGACATCACGGACCCCGAGGCGGTCGCGGCGGGGTTCGACGCGGTCCGCGAGGCGTTCGGCCCCGTCGACGTCCTGATCAACCACGCCAGCGGCGGCTCGTGGAAGGGACTGCGGGAGATATCGCCCGACGAGTTCGAACGCGCGTGGCGCGTCTCGGCCCACGGTGCGTTGCTGTGTTCGCAGGCGGCCGTCGACGACATGCTCGCCGGGGACGGCGGAACGATCGTCTTCACCGGCGCGACCTCGGCGGTTCGGGGCCGCGACGGTGCGATCGGCTTCAGCGCGGCGAAGTTCGCGGTCCGGGGGATGGCAGAGTCCATGGCTCGAGAACTGGGTCCCGAGGGGATCCACGTCGCCCACGTCGTGATCGACGGCGGGATCCGTCCGCCCGAGATGGACGACGCCGCCGAGGCATCGGGGTATCTCGATCCGGACGCCATCGCGGACTCCTACTGGCACCTCGTGACCCAGGACCGGTCGGCGTGGACGCTCGAGTTGGACCTGCGACCCCACGTCGAGGCGTTCTGAATCGGGCGTCTCGAACACGGACCAGCGTTATTGTCGCGGCGGCCGTCCGTGCGGTATGACTCGCGTCGCACTGATCGCCCACGACGAGACCAAGCCCGATCTCGTCGAGTTCGCCCAGACCCACGAAGCACAGCTCCGAATGTACGACCTGGTCGCGACCGGGACGACGGGGAAGCGGCTCCGCGAGGAGACGGACCTCGAGGTCGAGCGCAAGGAGTCGGGGCCGCTCGGCGGCGATCTGATGATCGGTGCCGAAGTCGCCGCGGGGGAACTCGACGGGATCGTCTTCCTCCGGGACCCGCTGCGGGCCCAGCCCCACGAGCCCGATATCTCGGCGCTGTTGCGGATCTGTGACGTCCGCGACGTCGCGCTGGCGACGAACCGCTCGTCCGCGGAGTTCCTCATCGAAGGGCTGGCCGAGTAGCCGGCCGACCGCCGGGCCGCGGGGGCGGTATACTACCACGACCCGATACGGCAGAGCCACGACGGTCGCCCGGAAGGGATAGTTTCAACCGGCTCGAGCCCCCTCACATATCCATGCCACGCGCGGTCGTCTTCGACCTCGACTACACGCTCGCCGTCCCCCGGCGGGACCGGACGACCATCCTCGAGGAAGCCGCGACCGCGACGGGCGCGCCCTCGCTCTCCCGCGAGGCCTACCTCGAGGCCCACCGCCGGAACCTCACCAGCGAGACGCGCGAACCCATTTTCGAGGACTTGCTCGCGGACACCGACAGCGACGCCGATCCGGCCGCCGTCGCGACCGCGTATCGGGAGACGATTTCGGACTCGCTCGAGCCCCTGCCCGGCGTCGAGGCCATGCTCGCCGATCTCCGAAGGAGCTACCGCGTCGGCCTGCTGACCAACGGCCCCGTCCGCGCCCAGCGGGACAAACTCGAGACGCTGGGCTGGGAGGACGCCTTCGACGCCGCCCTGGTGACCGGCGAACTCGAGGCGGGCAAACCCGATTCCCGCGCCTTCGGGGCGATCACGGACGAACTCGGCGTCGCGCCCGACGAGGCGGTCTACGTCGGCGACGAGGTCGAGGCCGACGTTCGGGGCGCGACCGAGGCCGGGATGCGGGCCGTACAGGTGCTGCTGTCGGACGGGCCTGGACCGGATCCGCGGGCCGTCGCCCACCTCGAGCAGGGCGATCTCGCGGCGGCGTTACCGGGGGTTCTCGAGGGGCTCGAGTGATCTGCTTCCAGAGTGTCGTACTCTACCTACGAAGCTAGTATTCGCGTCACCCGACCGGCGTACAGATCGAGCGAGCGTGTCGTTCTGCTATCGTGGCAACACGGAGTTGCCACACCCACCCCAGCCGATTCGTTCGCTCTTTTCAGTCGCGACGACCTCGCACGGTGTTAGGCCGCGGTTCGTCGACGACGAGCCGCGTCCCAGCGTGCGCCACCGCCGGGAATACCCGCATTTGCGATGTGCTGGGATTCTATGCGTCGGCCTCGAGCGCCCGCCCCACCCGCTGGACCACGTCGGTCGCGCGCTTGACGGCGGCTCCGCTCTCGAGGAAGACCAGCGTCTTCGGCGGCTCGGTCGCCTTGGGTCGGACCCGAAGCTCGAGGGCCGACGCCGCGTCGGCCGCTCGGTCCTGTCCCGCCTCGAACTCGAGGCGGGCCCGGTCCTCGTGAACGAACACGCGGGCGAGACGCTCGTCGCGGTAGGTGACATCGTACGCGCGAGTGCCGTCGGCCGACGGCTCGACGTCCCGGTCGGCGTTGGTCACGGCGACGCGCTCGAGCAGGCCGTCCTCGCGGCCGTCGAGTTCGCTCGAGAGGAGTTCGGCGATGCGGCGACCGTCGGTGATCCGGTCCTCGACCATATCCAGTCGGTCGTGACGGCGGGATTTAGTACCAACTGAAACGGGTTCCACGCTGCTCGCACGCGAAGTCGCTATGAGCGGCCGAACTCGGCCGCTCATAGCCGGCGTATCGCGAGCAGGTGGGCGATGACTTTCAGTCGGTACTAACAGTCCCCTTCGGTGTCGAGGACGGCCTCGCGGGCGACCGGGGCGAGGTCGTCGACGTCGATCCCCTCGCGGCGGGCGTAGACCACCGCGGCGGCCTCGATGGTCAGTCCAAGTTCACCCTGGAGGGTGTTGATCGCCCCGACGGCCTCGTGTTTCTCCATGCCCTCGGCGACCAGCGAATCGAGGACGCGTTCGAACGCCGACCGTTTCCGCAGGAGGTCCTCGTCGGGGTCGAACTCCTCGGGGATCGTCACCTCGCCCGGCTCGAAGGTCGCTGCGAGCCCGTCGTCGGTTCGGTCCAACAGCCCCTCCTCCGTCGCGATGTCGATCAGTCGCTTGGCCTGATCGGGGGAGAACCAGTCCCGATCGAGCGAGAGCGCGACGACGAACTCGTTTTCCTCGAGCCGGCGGCTCCCGTGCTGGATGAACGGGGCCGCGACCGCGACGCGGAGACTCATCGGCGACGACTTGCTCGAGCGGCGAGAAAACGATGACGGTTCGGACGGTCCGCGCTCGCGGGCGGTCGCCGGCGATCAGTCGGAGGCGCGGCCGCCGCCACTGCTGTTGCGGTCGGCCCGGGACGGCGGCGGGAACTCGCCGGCGGTCGACTCCGACGTTTCGGGAAGCACGCAGCGGGCGGGCTCGCGGTTGACGTGGCGGTACTGGTCGGGCGCGTTCGCGAGCGGGTGGGCGGGGTTCTGATCGCTGTCGATGCGGGCGGCCCGCACCTCGTCGAACCCGTTGAGACGGGCGCGGATGCCACGCCAGTGATACTGTGTTGCGGTCGGGACGGAGACGGGACGGGGCGATTTCCCGTCCGGATGGCGCGTCGCGAGGATGGTGCTGTTGACGTTGCTGGCGAGCGCGTCGTGGTCGAGGAGGACGCCGACGGAGGCGTCTCGCGGCGCTCGAGCGGCCAGTACGTCCAGTCCGAGGTGCAACGCCCGATACTCCGCGACGTTGTTGTCCGGCGGCGTATCCGCGGTCGCGATCCGTGCGACGCGGGTACCGTCGCGGGTTTCGATAACGGCACCCAGCCCGCCACCGGCCTCCCGGAAGGACCCGTCGGTGGCGACGTAGAAGTCTCGGTGGTGGGTCCGCGGGGGGTGGGCGATGTGGGGCGTGGGCGACTCGTCGAACAGATCCCGCAGTGCGGGCCGGCCGTGAGCGGCCATACGCCCACGTAGGCCGGTCGCCGACTTAACTATTCTGTCCCTGATAACATGTGCCAAACAGACGCATACGGAGACGAATCGGCACCGAACCGTCGTTCTCGGGTCACACTCGAGTGTTCTTCGTCGCGACGAGCTGGGCGAGCGACGACGACAGTCGAACCCCGGCCGATCGGGATGGTATTGCTGCACGTTCGAAATCGAGACTGTCACGAAACGGTGTACGAACGGCTAATTCGGCGGTATCGTCCGATACGTGGCTCGTACGACCGACACCGGAATCGAGGGTGAATCGGGACTCGAGCGGACCCAATCTGTATTGGCAGTAGGTGTAATACCACTGGGTGCCTGCTCGACGTATGAACCAGACGAACGCGAGCCGGATGGAAGCGGCCTGTTCCCTTCTCGCCGAGTCCGAACGCCGGTATCTCCTCTATCAGCTGGCCGAGGACACCACCGCGAACCTCGAGGACGTCGTCACGCAGGTCGCCGCTTGGGAACTCGACGCCCGTCCCGCGACGATCGGGAAGGAACAGCGCCAGCGGATCTACGTCTCGCTGGTCCACAACCACCTCCCGCGGCTCGCCGACTACGATATCATCGACTACGACCTCCGCAGCGGCGATATCGTCCTCGAAGACGGGTTCGACGACATCAAACCCCTGCTCGAGCAGTTCAAACAGACCGAGGAGAAAGTCGAGATCCGCGAACTGCCCTCGCTCTGAGACCCCGACCCGGTGGCGGCCGATCGACCGCTGGAGTCGCCGCTGGCGTCGACTCGAACCGAAATTCATAGGCACTTTCTCACGGAACAGTCACCGTGAGCCGATATCAGACCCTCTCGCTCTTTCTGGTGCTTGCAGCGTTGTGGGGAGCAGCGTTCGTCGCGATCAGCGCCGGGCTGTCGCATCTCCCGCCGATACTGTTTGCGGCGCTTCGATACGACATCGCCGGGCTCCTGATGCTCGGCTACGCGGCCGCCGTCGCCGACTGGCGACCGCGCGACCGGGCCGGCTGGTGGCAGGTCCTCGTCGGTGCCGGGCTCCTGATCGCGGCCTACCACGCATTCCTGTTCGTCGGCCAACTGCACACGACCGCCGCGGCGGCCGCCATCGTTGTGAGTCTCTCGCCGGTCCTGAGTACTGGGTTCGCGCGGGCGCTCGTCCCCACGGATGCCCTCTCTCCAGTCGGTCTCGTCGGCGTCGTCGTCGGACTCGTCGGCGTTGCTATCGTCGTCCGCCCCGATCCGAGCAGCCTGCTCGCGGCGGACGCCGTGGCCAAGGGACTGGTCTTCTGTGCCGCGCTGGCCTTTGCCCTCGGTAGCGTCCTCACCCGCCGCATCGACGCCGACCTCGCGATCGAGACGATGGAGGCCTGGTCGATGCTCGGCGGCGCGGCCATGCTCCATCTCGTGAGCCTCGCGCTCGGCGAACCGATCGTGCCGACCGATTGGATCCACCCCGAGGCGATCGGCGCGCTCGCATACCTCTCGGTGGGGGCCAGTGCCGTCGGCTTCCTCATCTACTTCGAACTGCTCGAGCGGCTGGGTGCCGTCGAGATCAACATGGTGTCCTACGTCGCTCCGATCGTCGCGGCCGTGGTCGGCTGGCTCTACCTCGGCGAGGTCGTCGACGACGCCGCACTGGTCGGGTTCGGCGTCATCGTCGTCGGCTTCCTCCTCGTGAAACGCCGGGCGATCCGCCGGGAGCTGGGGCAGGTCCGGTCCCGAGAGGCGAGCGAGTAGGCGGCCCCTACCGGCGATGGGCGTGGCCGACGTACAGCGATAGCAAGTTGCCGGCGAGCAGGCCGAGAAAGAGCCCGCCCTCGAGCGCCGAGGAGAGACCGGTCGCGAGCAGGGGGAGGTAGGCTGCGGGGAGAACGATCGCCGCCCAGAACCCGACGGCGCGAATCGGCGTCGCCAGTCCTGGGACGGCGCGCTCGAGGAGGCCGTGGTCCTCGTCGGAGCGGCCGTCCGGCGCGTTCGGGCCCGCGGATCGTCGGTCGTCGAGGGAGGGAGGACTCGCCATCGAACTCGTCGATCGATCGTTGCCCGCCGCGGTGCATATACCGGGTCGACCGTTTCGTCGGTTACCCCGGATTCAGCCGGACTCGGCCGACGGAACGGTCCGTTTACCGACGGAAACGACTCGTTCATCGATCCAGCGGGCGGTGCCGAACGAACTCGGTCGGAGGTTTATCCGTGATCGCGGGGCAACGCTCGCCATGAGCGACATCGAACGGATCGAACAGCGGCTGTCGGCGCTCGAGCGCGCGGTCGTCGACGGCGACTCCGAGGTACCGGCGCTCGAGGACCGCGCGTCGCTCGCCGCCGACCTCGAAACGGCCGTCGAGCGCCTCGAGGCACACGACCGACGGCTCGCCGACCTCGAGGGACGCGTCGACGCGGTCGAGGGTGCCGTCGGCGGCGTCGAATCGGTTGACGACGCGGTCGAACGGCGGGCCAACGCGGCCGTGGCGGCGGTCGACCGGCTCGAGTTCCGCATCGACGGCCTCGAGCGAGCCCTCGAGGGCCACCACGATCGAAACGGTTCGCGGTCCGGTTCCGAACCGGGAGACGAGGGGGCGGCCGAGCGAGCAGCGCCGAAATCGACGGCCGACGCTCGAGACGAACGCGAGTCGGGGAGCCCGCCCATCGCGTCGGCGGACGCGGCCGGGGAAAGCGGTGAACGCCCCGGCGTCGAACGGACCGTCGAGGCGATCGTGTCGACGGCCGACGACGACGGACGCTCGAGCGGCGACCCGCTGTCGGAGGGCGAGGTGGACGGAGCGGCGGCCGCGGACGGAGCGGCAGCCACGGACGAGGCGGACGGGACGACCGGCATCCTCGGATCGCTCCGGGACAGACTCCCGTGAACCGCTACGTCGTCGCCGCCGTCCTGACGGTCGCGCTCGCTACGCTCGCCGCACCGGCGATCGAGCGGGGTGCGACGATGAACACGCACCGGCAGGTCGAGACCGGGATCGCATCGGTCGACGACGCCGCGACCGATCTCGTCGCCACCGAGGAGCCGTCGCCCGACGGCCACCCGAACCCCCGACGAGTCGTCGAGTTGACGCTCCCGCGTCGCTCGCTTACGACCGTCGCCGTCGACCACGTTCGGATCGTTCCGCAGGCCGACCGACGCGCCACCGTCGTCCGGTACGCGCTCGCGGACGGACGGGTCCGTGAGACGATCATCGACGAACGCATCGTCGAGGGCGATCCCGACGACACCGAGCCGTTCGTAGTCCGTGAGCGTGGCGAGAACAGGCTCGCGTTGACGCTTCGGACCGACGCGGACGGGAAGCCGGTCGTCGTCGCGAGCCGCCTGTGAGTTTAAATCGGATGCCGCGGCCAGCGCCGGTATGTTACAGAACCCACCCGAGCGGCTCCGCTCGGTCGTCGATCGCGTCGACGGCACGCGGCTCGGTCTCGGGGGCCTCTTCGACAACTGGGGCGACGAACCGGACACCGGGTGTACGTGTCGAACGGCCGTCGAAGCGGAGACGCTCCGGATCGACACGAGCGACTGCGACGGCCGCCTCGAGTCGGCCGTCCCCTGTCGCCGGACCGCGATCGAGGCACTCGCCGACCGCGAAGCGAACGCGATCGTCGTGCGATCGAACGGCCTCGAGCGCCGGTACGCAGACTGCGGCGTCGCCCTGCTCGGTTCGGCCGGCCGGTTCGTCGCGCTGCGTGGCCATCGCGACGACCGGCTGGCGTCGGCCGCCANCGGCCGCCGCTCGGGACCCGCTCGCCGTCGGCGAGGAACTCCGGACCCGAGTCGGTCCGGTCGCGGATATCGGCGTCGAATCGGGACTCGTGGCGGCCGCCGAGCGCGCCGAGGGCTACGAGTCGGCCCTGACCGCGACCGTCGGACTCACGATCGGTCACTACTTCGTCGATCGGTCGATCGCCGACGGAGCGCGTCTCGTCGATGCGCGCTCACTGTCGACCGGCAGCGAGGCGCGGATCTACGACCGCCCCGACGAGACGCCGCAGTACGCCCTCGAGATCGTCGATACGACCCTCTCCGAGAATGACCGCCGGCTCCTCCTCGAGGGCTACCAGGCGATCGCCGAGGGGGTCGTCGAGGGGGACCGGGCGGGACCGCGGGCGATCGAACGCGCGAGCGGGGAGCCAGCCACCCCCCAGCTGGCGGGCGTTCTCACGAAGCATACGGCCGGCTACGGCGTCCTCGAGGACCTGTTCGCGGACCCGCGCGTGACCGACGTCTTCGTCACCTCGCCGGTCTCGGCGAACCCGATCCGGGTCGTCGTCGACGGGGAGTCGATGCCGACGAACGTCTCGCTCACTCGAGCGGGCGCACAGGCGCTTGCGTCCCGGGTTCGACGCACCAGCGGCCGGGCCTTCTCCCGGGCGAGCCCGACCGTCGACGCGACGGCCGCGCTCGAGAACGGGACCGGCATCCGGGTGGCCGGCGTCACCGAACCGGTCGCCGACGGAATCGCGTTCGCGTTCCGGGAGCGGCCGGACGAGCGGTTCACCCTCCCCGCGCTGGTCGCGAACGGAACGGTATCGGCGGCGGCCGCGGCGTTGCTCTCGGTGGCCGTCGAGCGAAACGCCGCCGCCCTGATCGCCGGTACGAGAGGGGCCGGTAAGACGACGCTGCTTGGCACGCTGCTGTACGAACTTCCGCCGGCGACGCGGACGGTCCTGATAGAGGACACGCCGGAGCTGCCCGTCGACACGTTACAGTCGGTCGGTCGCGACGTACAGGCGCTCCGGACCGGTACTGGTGACGGGCCCGAAATCGCCCCGGATGAGGCGCTCAGGACCGCCCTCCGGCTGGGCGACGGCGCGCTCGTCGTCGGCGAGATCCGCGGCGAGGAGGCGAGGGTCCTCTACGAGGCGATGCGCGTCGGGGCCAACGCCAACGCCGTCCTCGGTACGATCCACGGCGACGGGGCCGACGATGTCGCCGAGCGGGTCGTCACCGACCTCGGCGTCGAACCCTCTTCGTTCGCCGCGACGGATCTGATCGTGACCGTCCAGACCCACCGGACCCCCGACGGCCGAACCCGCCGCCTCGCCGCCATCGAGGAGGTGATCAACGACGGCGACACCCACCGGTTCGAACCGCTGTACGAACTCGAGGGCGAGGACGCGGTCGCGACCGGTCGGATCGACCGCGGCGAGAGCCGGCTGGTGGACCGGCTCGCCGGACCGACCGAGTCCTACGCCGACGTACGCCGGGCGATCGCGGCCCGGACTGACCTGCTCTCGCGGCTCGCCGGCGAGGGCCGAACGAGTCCCGACGCGGTCACGCGAGCCTACGCGGACCGGACCGACGAGTGATCTCGCGATGACGTCCGTGCCCGTCGTTCGTACGCTGGCGGCGCTGTACCCGGCCGAGGTCGACGCCAGTGACGGCCTCGCGGAGTCGCTGTCGTTTACCGGTTCGGCCCACGACCCCGAGACGGTCGTCAAAGCGGGATACGGGGCCGGAATCATCGCCGCCGTCCTCCCGCTGGGACTGTTGCTGACGCCGGCACCGCTCCCGTTCGTGGCGTTTTTCGTCCTCGTGGCCCCGGTCGCGGCGATCCACACGGTTCACTCGATACCCCATCTGCGGGCGGCGTTTCGCCGGACCGAAGCCCTCGGCGACACGCCGAACCTGATCGGCCGGGCGGTGTTGCGCATGCAGGTCCAGCCGGCCCTCGAGAGCGCGGTCCGGTTTGCGGCCAACACCGGCTCCGGCCCGCTATCGCGGAGCCTCGACGCACATATCGATCGCGCGATGGGGACCGCGGGGACGGGGCTACTGGCCTTCGCCGAGGAGTGGGCCGAGTGGTTCCCGGCGCTCCGGCGGTCCGCACACCTGCTCGCGACCGCCCAGGACGCTCCAGAGGCCGAACGGTTGCGGACCCTCGACCGCGCGCTGTCGGCCGTCCTCGACGGCACGCGTAGCCAGATGGCCGAGTTCACGTCGGCCATTCGCGCGCCGGCGACCGGACTGTTCGCGTTCGGGATCATGCTCCCGCTCGCGCTGGTTTCGCTGGTCCCGGCGGTGCCGATGGTCGGCTACGCCGTCAATATCTGGCTCGTCGTCCTCCTGTACGACGTCGTGTTGCCCGGTTCGCTCGTCGTGGCGAGTCTCTGGCTGCTCGTCCGCCGACCGGTCGCGTTTCCGCCGCCGACGATCGGTCACGATCACCCCTCGCTTCCCGACCGCCTCCGACTGCGGCCGCTCTGGGGCGTGGCCGCCGGCGGCGGCAGCTATCCCGTTCTCGTTGCGGTCGGTCCCGCACACCTCGCGCCGGTCGCCGCCGTCGGTATCGGGTTCGGCGTCGCGCTGCTCGTGACCTACCGGCCGATCCTCGCTGTCAGACATCACGTCCGCGACGTCGAGGCCCACCTCACCGATGCGCTGTACGTCGTCGGCCAACAGGTCGCCGAGGGAGAGTCCGTCGAGTCCGCCGTCGAACTCGCCGGCGACCGGGTCCCCGGCGAAACCGGCGCCGTCTTCGAGCGCGCGGCCGGTCTCCAGCGGCGGCTCCAGACCGGCGTCCGGGAGGCCTTTCTCGGCGAATACGGTGCGCTCCGACACGTTCCCAGCCCGCGCGCTCGCGGGACCGCCGCCTTGCTCGCAATCGCGGCCGACGAGGGGAAACCCGCGGGTCGCGCCATCGTCTCTATGGCCGATCACCTCGAGGAACTCGAGACCGTCGAGGCCGAGACCAAGCGGAACCTCGAACAGGTGACCGGGACCCTCGACAACACCGCGGCGTACTTTGCGCCGCTCGTGGCCGGTGCCACCGTCGGCATGGCCGACATGATGGCCAGCGACGCGCTCGTCGCGTCGGGGAAAGTGGACGCGGCCGCGTTCCCTACGGAGTCGCTCGGGATCGTCATCGGCGTCTACTTGCTCCTGCTGTGTGTCATCGTCACGCCGCTCTCGATCGCGCTCCGTCACGGGATCGATCGGGCCCTCGTTGGCTATCACGTTGGTCGGACGCTCCTCTCCGCGATGGTGCTGTACGTCGTGACGGTGACCCTCATCGGTGCCGTCCTCTGACCGCTCGACCCCCCGTTCTCTCGGTTCGGACGCGATCGAACGGCTCGTGGCCGCGACTGAGGTTTAAATACGAATACGCGGCCAGCGAGGGCATGCATCTGGAAGCACCGATCGACGGCTGGTACGTCTGGCTCGCCGTCTCCATCGTCAGCGCCGCCGTCGGCACCGTTGCGCTCGGTCTGCCGACCGGCCCGCCACCGGACGCGAACCGAGCGGCGAACGCCATCGAGGAGACGGCCGGCAGTCCCTACGAGGCGAGTTCGACCTACGACCACGACGCGACCGCGATCAAGGTCACCGGCCGCACCGTCGCGATGCGAAACGAACACGGCACGACGCGGGCGACGCTCACCTACGGCCACGTGGTCCCCGTCACGGGGAACGAACGGCTCGAGAACGTCTCCGCCGGCCGTGCCGTCGAGGACGAGTACGCGGCGGCGGTCGAGGATCCGAGTCGGAACGCGATCGATGCCTTTCTCGCGGACGTCGAATCGGCATACGAGAGGAACGGCGACGAGTGGCGGCCCGCGGACGGGCCGTTACGGACTCGGACCGTCGCGACGAGGCCGCTTCCAACGGTCAGTGTTGCCGTCGATATCGAGCGCGTCCCCGGCGACCAGACCCACGAAGTAACCCTCGAGTACGAATCGACCGCGGAAACCGGGATACGACTGCGGGCAGACGGGAGTGGCGATCGAGGACGCATCGACGAAACGGTCACCGCGACATCGACGAGGAAGACCGAGACGATCGTCCACGACGCGTTCGAGGGGGCGCCCGCGATGTCGTTCCCGATCGACGTGCGGGTCGAAGCCGGCGGCACCGAGCTGTGTACCGCAACCGTCCGCGCCGACCGAGGGGACGAGACCGTCCCGATCTGCCCGCCCGGTGGACGGACGCTCGAGACGACCGGTGTCGACGATCGAGGCTACGTACGCCGCGATACGGAGGCTGATTCGTTCTATGTTACGCTCGTCGACGTCTAACCGGGGACAAACAGACCCCCTGGCCGCACTCGTCGCCGTCTCGGCGCTTATCGCCGGGATCGGTCTCTACGGGCTCTATCTCACCGATACCCTTCCCGGAACGACCGATCGAACCACCGAAACGACGGCGCTCGAGCGGATCGCCGACGACCTCGAGAGCGACGGCGTCGTTCGCGCCCACGACGGCGATCTCGCGGACGGAATCGAGACCGGATCCTTGCCACACGGCCGGAACGTCTACGTCCGACTCACGATCGTCGCCGACGGTCGCGAAACCGTCGTCGGAACTGCCGTGTTCGGAACCGACGGAACGTCGAGCCCGGACGCGATCGATGAGGCGGAACTCGACGGTCCGCCCGAGGAGGCCGGCGTGGCCGAGCGCTCGGTCGCCGTGGCGACTGCTCCCGGCGACGTACGCGGCGGCACGCTGCTCGTGGGGGTGTGGGACGGATGAGGTCGGATCGAGCGGTGAGTACGGTCATGGACGTCACGATGGCGCTGCTGCTCGTCAGCGCGAGCGTCCTGTTGCTCGGTACCCACCTGTACGGGACCACACCCGACCCCGACGGCGACCGGGCCGACCACACGGCCGCGGTACTCGGCGCGACGACCATCAGCGTCCAGTACAGCCTCGCCGACGCCGATCCAGTCGCCGAACGACCCGGCGAATACCACCGAACCGAGTACGGGTCCGCGACCGGCCTGCTCGCGGACGCGGCCGTCGCGAACGCCCGCATCGACGGGACGCCGATCCGCCCCACGGGCGACGAGTTCGAGGCCGCCGTCGACGCCGCCATCGGGAGCGCACTGATCGGGTCCGACCGCGAGTTCTACGCCGTCGCCGAGTGGGAACCCTACGAGAACGCCTCGATCAACGGGACGGCGACCGCCGGCGAACGGCCACCACCAACCGCGGACGTCTCGAGCGTGACGCTGACCGCTTCGAGCGGACTGCCGGCCGTCGACGCCGACGAGATCGAACGCGCGTCCCTCGAGGGAGGGACCGACTGGAACGACCGCCTTGGGGATCGAACCGACCTCGTTGCGGATTCCGACTCGGCCGGTTTCGAAGCCGCGGGTATGGTCCTCGGGGACGCGATCGTTCGCGGCTACTTCCCACCCGAGGAGACGCAACTGGCACTCGAGAGTCAGGGGCTGTCCCACGACCTCGCCGTCTTCCAGTACGAGCGCATGGTCGCGCCACTCGAGTACGAGTTCTCCGGGACGACGAACCCGGCCCATCACGGCCCGCTCAAACGCGAGAAAGCGGACGCTCTCGAGGCGAACGCACAGGTTCGCCGCGGGATCGCTGACGCGGACCGATTCGGCCGGGACGGGCTCGGAGAGTGGCTCGCAGAGGACCTGCAGGACGCCTTCGCCGAGGAAATCGCGACGATCGACGACGAATACAGCGGCGCCGCCCGCGACGAGCGGATCGCAGCGCTGCTCGCCGACGAGGTATCGACCGCCGACGTAACCATCACGATTCAGACCTGGTAAGATGACCGACAGTCAACCCACAGTTTCGATCGCAGCAGACGACCGCGCCCGAGTTCCGTTCGCCCTGATCGCAGTTCTCCTGTTGATCAGCAGCATCGCCATCGTCGGCGTCCTCGGCTCCAGAGACACACCCGAGGTCGAGACCGAACAAGCAGTGGCCATCGACCGCGCCGAATCGGTCGCCGTCTCGGAGTTGCGGCGATCGGTCCTCCGAGCAACCGAGGCAGCCGCAAGCGCACCCGTCACGTCGACCGACGGTGCGAGCCCGACCGTCGAAGCAGCGTTCGACGACGACGAACCCGTCTTCGACCAATACCTCAAGCTCCTCGTCTACCGGGAGGTAGCCGAATCGTTCGCGACCACTCCGCAACAGATCGGCCACGATACCGCCGCTGGCGTCACCATCGACCGTATCGACTGGAACGACAGCGACGATCTCGCAGCCGCGATCGACCGTATCTCGCTCGAGCGACCCGACACCGGCGTCCTTACCGTCGAGGTCGCAGACGTCGAACTCATCGGGAACGAAAGCGACGGCGAACCGATCACCGAACGCCGCGATCTGACCGTCTCGGTCGCGACCCCGCTCTACCAGCTCAAGGACCGAACCGACGAATTCCAGCGCCAGCTCAACACCGGCTTTTTCGAAACCGACGAGTACGACGGCCTCGGTCGATATACGGCTGCCCGGCTGTTTCCCTACACCTGGGGCAAGGCCTACTACGACCGCCTCTCGAGCGGCCAGCCGGCGTTCGATAACCTGACGCCCAACGACCACACCGAGGTCATGGTCAACGACGCCATCTTCGGCCTGCAAGAGCGAACCTTCGGCACGACCGACCCCTACCAGGACCGCGCCATGCTCCAACCGACGCTGTGTATGGCCGGCGATCTCACCTCGAACGCGGGCGACATCGAGACCGAGGACTTCGTCGCTAACGACAGTGCCCTCGCCAACGAGACCGACCTCTGTAACACCGACCTACTCGATCAAGACGGTGCGCTACCTGACCCGCCGACCGTTCAGGAGATTGCACTGACGATGCTCGAGGACAACGTCGAAACCGATGTCGAGGTTCAGGCCCATCCGTTCGCCGATTTGGGGTATATGCAGATGGCTGCTGGGATGGATATGTCGCAGATCGAAGACGGGTTTAATGACTCGCTTGAGAAAACAAATCGGTTTAATGGGTATTATCTTGAGGACTATTTCTCTAACAACTTAGATAATCAGGGAATAGCTGAGGATGTAGGTAATTTCAAAGCTGAAAAGGACGATACGATGACTGATATTAGACGGACGATTTCGAGAGAATATCCAGTTAGTGACGATATACAGAACATCATACAAGACGTATATCTGGTAGAATTGAGTACAGGAGAAAACGGACCGTTCAGCTATACTCAATTGCCAGATCCATCTCCACCTGAAAACTGGGCTCGAAATCCAGGTAACTGGTCTGGACCATTTAACGTAACCCGATACGCGAGCGCTTCGCAAGCAGATGCTGATGTATCGATTGATATAGTGTCAGAAAACAGTACTGGGTTTGAGGGCAGAAAATTTGCGGACGTTGATATTCGGTATGAAAACTCGATTGGTGTCAGTGCTGATTGGGAACACGAAGACGAAAATCGATCTTCGCATACGAACTGGAACTGGAAGGACAACATTACGTATAGTGTGAGCTATACGATCAGCGGAGATCTTGTTTCTGAGGATATCGACGTTGAACGAGAAAGACGAGGAATCGAATCACCGTTCCGCTCTGATTCGTGGAATGAGGACTATAAATCCGTTAGGAACTTCGAGGGAGCCAAAACGAGAGCAGTCGAGGAAACATTTGATCTCGAGGCGACGACTGTCCGTTCACAGGAACGAGAACTCGAGCGGGAACTCGAAGGTTCGAGTACGTCGATAATTACGGAGAGTGACTTTGAGAGTGAAATACCTTATACGGCCGACCCAGACATCGATATCAGTCCCCGAAACAAAGACGAAATCTACGAATGGGTACTCTCCGAACTCAATCACACTCACTACGAAGTCGTCACACGCGCTGAACCCCATCAAACCGATATCTGGAACATGGTCGAACAACCGAGTCCGCTCGAGAAAACCGAAAGCAACGTCCGTGACTTAGAGCGTGAACTAGTGTACCAAAACGCGTCTGAACCGTACGCGAACACCGCGGATCTCCTGCGAGCGGAAGTCCGCAAACAGTACTTCGAGAACACGTACGATAATATCGAGAAGGTAAGCAGCTGGCACGACACGACGCTGGGCGAGAGCAGTGCGATACTCAACGATCTCCTCGGGGGACTGCTCGATACCAGCAACGACCTTCTCGGGGGACCGGTAGACTTCGTCGACCGAACGATGGATCCCGAAACGCGACCCGAGGACACACAGGGGTCGCTCGAGGAGTCCCCACTAATAGAAGACGTGAATTACCAGATCGAAGGATCACCGACGTACCTCTCTTTGGAGACGGTCAACCGAACTGAGGTGCCAGCAGTACGCCCCGACAGTGGTGAGATTCTTTCGATCGACGAGATCAACGAGACGAAACACGCACCTATGGGTGCCGGGTATCTCGATGGAATCGGCCATCCAGGATTTCCCCTCATGCCGTGGCCGTCGTTGTTTTACTTGCAACTCGATGCGTATTATCTCGATGTGCAGGGCGAATACGCACGGTTCGAAGTGCGAGCGACCGACGGTGATCCGACCAGTGCTACTGGGTTGACGTACGTCCGGCAAGATACTGAGGCGACAATCGATACACCTGCATGGGCAACTAAAGACGAGCTTGCAGTCGGTTCTGTCGAAACGATATCATTCGAGAACGAACTCGTAGTTCCGATAGTCGTTCCGAGTCCACAGTTACTAACGAAAGGATCCCCGGGTGTTGGCGATACATGGCGATATGGGGCCTCAAATTCGCCGCAGAAGGATTGTTCGACAGCCTGGAACGAAGTCGGTGCTGGATTCGAGAACAGTAGCAGCTGTATCTCGAGTGGAGAACTTCCAGTAAATAATTAATCATCTTCTACAGCATAGATGTTCCCTTCCGATGTGGGAATGTAGAGCGATTCGTTGGAAATAGCAGGAGGTGCCCTAATGGACTCGCCATCGTCTTCTCCAAATTCTTTGAGACGCCATTTTACAGCCCCGTCGTCTGCATCAAATGCTAATAAATCAAAATAACTAGACACGTACACAATATCATCGGTAACTATTGGTTTTGCCGTCACACTGTACCGAAGATCTTTTGGACCCCAATAATTAGTCTGACTTTCAATATCAATAGCAAAAAAGTCCTGAGATCCGGTCCCACCACCACCGAAATAGACTGTGTCCTCTGTAATCGACGGACTAGATACTATTGGTTCGTCAATTTCTAGACTCCATCTTTCTTCGCCCTCTTTGATTGCGTATAGATGTTGATCTTCACCACCAAGATAGACTGTACCATCTACGACTGCTGGATTACTTTCTCCTAGTGGCTTTTCTGTCGTATTCTCAAACTGCCACTGAATTCTGCCGTTTTCAATATCTACTGCATAGACCGTATTTTCACTAACAAAATATGCATTTCCGTTATCAACTGCAGGAACGTCCGTATAGGGACGGCCACCCTGATGTTCACGCATATCATGAAGCGTATGTTCATCGCCATTTTCGCGATCGAAATAATGAAGAAATAGGTTTTCCGTCCCGACCACACCATCATTCACCGGCACGGGATTGACGCTACTAATCCCAATGTCGTTCCGCCATCGTATTTCGCCGTCCTCGAGATCGGCCGCAACGATCCCATCTCTCGTGCCGGCGAACACTCGGTCATCGCCAGCAGCGGGATGCGCCGCAGGAGACGCGTTGACTTCTTTTTGCCACTCGAGTTCCTCCGTTTCTAAATCGACCGCGTATAAGTGAGTGTTCGCAGCGACATAGAGCATGTCGTCGACGATGACAGGGCTGTTACTGATCGATCCCTCGCCTTCGAAGACTTTCCGCAATCGCACTTCGTCACCGGTTGGACCGGTCGCCGTCGGATGATACCCCGTGTTCTGTGGGTCAACGCCGTACATAGGCCACGTGTCGGCTGAAAGCGCGTCGTCGTCGTTCTCGGGTTCGTCCTCGTTCGTTTCGGAACTGTCGCTCGTACAGCCAGCGAGGACCGAAACGCCGGCAACGGCACTGGCACAACTCGCCAGCCAGGTCCGGCGAGTTCGGTTCGGTTTGAAACCCATAGTATAATCTCAAAATTAAACCCATACTGTAAAATCTTTATCTTCTATCCGGACTGTGATTTCCGAGAGGTAACACCAGCCCGTGACGGACCGACAGATGATACGCGGATCCGGCAGCACTGAGCGAGCGACCGAAACCGACTCGAGAACGGCGAGACGGAGCGGGCGGACGTTCAAAAAGGAAGCCGCGGGACTGTCGCTATGATCGCTATCGCAGGAGCGAAAGGCGGCTGTGGAAAGACGGTGACGACGATCGGACTCGCGGAGGCGGTCACACGGGAGACGACGACGGCGATCGCGGTCGATGCCGACCGCCAATTACCGAACCTCCACGTGGCCGGTGGTGTCGATCGGGAGCCGACGCTCGCGGCGCTCGAGTCCGAGTCGGCCGTCGCCGAGACGGTCGTCCAGTCGAGCCCGCGGACGGACGACGCAGGGCTGGTCGCGGCACCGGAGCCGTCCGACCGGGTCGACTTCGAGGCAGCGTTCGATCGGCTCGAGAAGGCGACCGAGCGGGCGTTCGTGGATTGCCCGTCGGGTGCGGGCCCGGACGTCGTCGAAGCGCTGTCGGCCGCCGACGGGGTGATCGTGGTCACGACGGAAACGGAACGCAGTCTCACGGCCGCCGAGACGACGATCGAGATGGCGCGCCGGCTCGAGGTGCCGATACTCGGCGCGGTGGTGAACCGGTGCGACCGCGTGCCGGAGGCGGTCGACTCGTGGACGCGGGTCCCGGTTCTGGGGCGGGTTCCGGAGGGGGAAGCACCGCTGACTGACGAGGCGACGCGGGAGGCCTACGAGGGGATCGCACGGACGATAGAGCGACGATTGGCTCCGGATCGGACGCCGGTAGCGTACGACGAGGAGTTGCTGCCGACGGGGATCGACGCGCTCGATCGCGCGCTCGGGGGCGGACTGGAACCGGGATCACTCGTCGCGGTGGTCGCGGAGCCCGCCAGTCAGTCGGAGCAGTTGCTTTACGGAACGACCGCCGTCCGCGGGACGCTCTATCTGTCGACCGAGCGGTCAACGGCGAACGTCTCGCGGGCGCTCGAGGCCGCGGCGATCGAGACCGGGAACCCGACGGTGCGCCGCCTCGGTGGCGAGACCGGGCTCGACGACGCGGCGGAGTTGCTCGAGACGCTGCCGGCGTCGTCGACGCTCATCGTCGATCCGACGAATGCGATGGAGACCGCGGACCGGGCGACGTACGTCTCCTTTCTCGACGCGCTCACGGAACGGCTGGTTGCGACGGAGAGCATCGGCCTGTTGCACTGTCTCGAGGGGCCGGCGGTGCCGGCGAACCGGACGGCGACGCTTCACGCCGCCGACGCGGTCTTCGAACTCGAGTCGGAGCCGGCAGCGGATGGGACCGACCATACACTGTCGATCTCGAAGTTCAGAGGTGACAACGCGGGGACCGAACGGATCCGGCTCGCGTTCGACGGCCGGTCGCCGGCGTCGATCGAGGCGACCGACAGCCGATCCTGAGAGCCGAGTCCAGTTATCGGCTGGACGGTCGGTATCGGGTTATGCTAGTCCAGCGCGGCCGGCGATCGATCGTGAGCGTCGCTCCGATCGGTATCGTGCGTCGTACAGCGCTCGAGCCGCCGGGCGAGGGTCCGAAGGGGTTCGACCGCCGGGCAGTCGGGAGCGACGGGGGCAACGGGACGTCCGCGCCGCTGTGCGTCGGCAACGGCCGACCGCTCCTCAAGGGTGCGTACCGGGGCGCTGACGGTTCGTTCGATTCGCTCGGCGATGCCGTCGGCGACCGCTCCGGACGTCCTGTTGAGGGCGACGGCGGCGATCGGCGTCTCGAGGTCGAGTGCGACCTGTCGCGTTCGCATGGCGTCGGTGAGTGCGGGTTCGGTCGGGGTCGTGACGAGAACGGCCGCGTGGGCGCTCGCGAGTTGTCGGCCCACGTCGCGTGCCAGCCCGGCGGGGCAGTCGATCACGACGCGGCCGAACTCGCGTTCGAGCCGTCGAACGATCCGCGGGAACGCCGACAGATCGGCCGCGCGGGCACCGGAGAGCGTTCGGCCGCAGGGAAGCAGCCGAACCGGACCGCGTCGGTCGACCGCCTCGAGCGGGTCGGTACGGTCGGCCAGGACGTCGTGTAGATCGGGGCCGCCGCCATGGGAAAGGTCCGGAGTCGTGAGGTCGCCGTCGACGACGACCCCGTCCAGTTCGTACGCGAGGTTCAATGCGAGCGTCGACTTGCCGACGCCCCCTTTCCCGCCGGTGATCGCGACGATCATCGCTCTCGTCCGACGACGGTCGGTGTCGGTTTCCACTCGGTCAGCGAGGCCAGGACGGCCGCCGGCTTCGGGGACCGGTCGCTCGAGGCCCGTCGGTGATCAGTCACGGCCAACGGCGGTTCGACCGGCGACGCCGGGCTCGCGAAGCCGATTCCGTGACGGCGGTCGGGTTCGATCACGCCCTCCCAGACGGCATCGGTCCACGCCGCAGTCCGATCGCCGTCCGTCGGCGGCCAGACGGGGCCATCGAGTCGGCTCTCGAGTCGGACCCGCTGTGGGGTCGTCGCGGCGGTTTCGATCGTCGCCGACACGAGCGTCACGCCGTCGATGCGGTCGATCTCCCAGTCGAGGTCGATCACGGCCGTGTTGGCCGCTCGCTGTCGGATAAAGGTCCGCTCCCGGTCGCGACCGAACGGGATCGGTGCAGGCGCGGCCGCGAAGTCGTTACTCGTCCCGACCGTCTGAGCCAGAGCCCGAACCGACCTCGAGGTCGAACCCCTCGCCGAGTTCGCCGGGGCCCGACTCGAGGACGACGGTTTCGCCGGCGGTCATCGAGTCGCCGATATCGACGGCAACGTCCTCGATGTCGACGGTCGGCGGAAAGAGCAGGTCGACGCGGCTGCCGAAGGCAATATGGCCGATGCGGTCGCCGCGCTCGAGGGCGTCGCCACGCTCGGCGTAGGGGTGGATCCGACGGGCGAACGCCCCGGCGATCAGGGTCACCTCGGCGTCGGAGTCGGGTTCGTCGGGATGGGACGCCGATCCGTCGGTCTCGACCGCAGCGGAGTCGGCGTCTGCCACGGACGGCAGGTTCGGCGAATCGGTCTCGAGGCGGACGTGGACGCGTTCGTTGCGGTCGGACTCCTTCGAAAAGGCGGGGCGGTTGGCACCGGAGACGTGTTCGACGTCGGTGACGCGGCCGGCGAAGGGCGCGCGGACGACGTGGACGTGCCAGACGTTCATGAAGATTCCCAGCCGGACGCGGTCGCCCTCTTCCCGGAGAACCGAGACGTTCCCGTCGGCCGGCGAGACGACGCCGGTCGGCGGCGGGGTACGGTCGGGATCGCGGAAAAAGGCGAGAGTACCGGCGCCGACCGCGAGCGCGACGAGGCTCGCGGTGACGCTGATAACGAGTGCGAACGGGGCGGCGAGTAGCGGAACGATAGCGTACTTCCAGGCCCCCGGCGCGACGTTCATGGGAGAACTGAGGCGACCGACTCGTATGGCCGTTACGGATGGCACGAGCCGGACAGCGGGTGCAGACGAAGGGGGTTTCAGTCCCAGAACGACTGGGTCCGGGCGTACTCCCGCTCTTTCGAGAGGATGTCGCGATAGAACTCCGCTTCGTCCTCGCGGAGTTTGTTGATGATCTGGGCGGCGTTGTGCGGCCCGACCCCGCGGGCGGCCATCGCGATCACGGCCTGCTTGCCGTGACTCTGGACGAGGCTCGCGGCCCGGAACGCGCGTTCGGTCATTCGCTGTTGTTCCTCGTCTTTTTCCTGGGCTCGGACCGCCTGGACCATCTCGTCGGCCCACGGGTTCAGCGAGGCGATTCGGGTCGAGCCACATTCCGGGCACTCGGGCTGGTCGGCCACCCGCTTGACTTTCGTCTTCACCTTCCACTCCGTACAGTGGGTACACAGCAGGATGACCCGATCGTTCTGCAGGCGCTCCCGGACCGTCTCGATGACGCTCGCGTCGGCGTTTTCGGGTGCGAGCAGTTCCTTACCGCCTGACGACCGGCCCCCCTTCCCGATCGGCGTGTGGCCGCGGTGGGTCACCAGTTCGAGGTCGCCCGACTGGAGCCGCTCAAGGACCGCACTCGCGCGTTCGATATCGAGGTCCTCGTGGAACACCTCCCGGATCGCTTCCTCGTACATGGGGGTGTCCTCCAGGGCCGCCAGCAGGCGATCGTTCGAGAGTCGGCCCGAGCCCTGCCAGCGCTTTAACGCGCCGAACTTCGCCGAGACCTGCGCCAGCCGGAAGGCGAGCGCGTCGGAATTTTTGAGTCCGAGTTCGACGATCGCCTCGACGTGGTCCGGGTCGGTCTCCTCGATGACCTCGAGTACCTCACTGGTCGCGATCGAGTTCGGCACCTCGAGTTCGATCCGGTAGGGATCCGTCTCGAGGCCCACCGAGGAGCCGGCCCGCTGGCCCAGCAGCGCCGACAGCACCCGTCCGAGCGTCTCGTTGGCCGTGTGGCCGAAGGGCGCGTTGAGGACGATCGTCCGCCCGCGGCGCTCGAGGACCAGCCGGTCGGCCGTCGGCATCGGTGCGTCGGCCTCGACCTGTTGTGCGAGTTGCGTGCAGGCCTCGGTCAGCGTGTACTCGTCAGCCGGATACCGACCCGTGAGTTCCCGGCCGACCGCGGCGGCGTCGGCCCCGGCTGTGAACTGGGGTTCGGCGACGGCCCGGATCTCGCCGACTTCCCCCGCGACGGCGGCGGGGACGGGGATCTCCTGGCCGATCCACGAGGGGACTTCGCCCGCGGGATCCTCGATCGGGCTGACCTTTACCGTCCCCTCCTCGTCGTCGATCTCGGCGATCCGCCACATCTCGCCCCGTTGGATGAACACCTCGCCGGGCTGGGCGAAGTTGACGACGAAGCGCTCGTCCAGGGTCCCGATCTGGCCCCCCGAGGCGATGTCGTGGACCTCGTAGGTCTCCTCGTCGGGGATCATCGAGAGGTTCGCGTAGACGTACTGCCACGTACCGCCGGTGGTCTCGATGCGGTCCTCGCCCTCGTCGAACCAGAGGATTCGATTGCGGTCCAGTTCCCCTGCGATCTCGCGGATCGTCGCCTCGGGTACGTTTCGGAACGGATAGGAGCGAGTGATCGTCTCGAGCGCCTCGTCGAGGTACGTGTCGCCGCGGCTCTGGACGATCGCGGGCAACTGGTTGGCGACCACGTCCAGGCTCCCCTCGTGGATCGCCGCCGGTTCGACCTCGCCGTCGCGGGCCCGTCGGGCGATCGACAGCGCCTCGAAGGTGTCGTCCGGGCGGGTCGTCACGATCGTCCCGCTCGAGACCTCGTCCTGTCGATGGCCCGCGCGGCCGATCCGCTGGAGGAGTCGGGTGACCTGTCTGGGGCTCTTGTACTGGATCACGTGATCGACCTGTCCCACGTCGATGCCCAGTTCCATCGACGAGGTACAGAGGAGCCCGTCGATCTCGCCGGCCTTGAACCGATCCTCGACGTCGATCCGGGCCTCCTTCGAGAGCGATCCGTGGTGGACACCGATCGGGAGGTCGAGTTCCTTGAATCGCGACCCAAGCGCCTCGGCGGTCTGGCGGGTGTTGACGAAGATCAGGGTCGACTCGTGATCGGCGACCAGATCGCGGATCAGCCGGACGTGGCTGGCGGTATCGGCTTCGGTCATCAGTTCCCCGGCCAGCCGCTCGTCCTCGTCGGTAACCGCGGGCTCGCGGACCGTCACGTCGACGTTGCTCCCCACGTCGATCTCCCGGATCTCGCAGGGTCGGCCCCCCGTCAGGAACTGCCCGACCTCGCCGGGATCGCCGACCGTCGCCGAGAGTCCGATCCGCTGGAACGGGCCGGCGAGATCGCGCAGTCGCTCGAGGCCGATCGCCAACTGCGCGCCCCGCTTGGAGGCGGCGAGTTCGTGGACCTCGTCGATCACGACGTGGGAGACGTCGGCGAGCGCCTCGCGCAGCCGCTCGCCGGTGAGCATCGCCTGGACCGTCTCGGGCGTCGTGATCAGCACGTCCGGCGGGTCCTCGGCCTGCTTGCGCCGCTGGTAGTCGGTGGTGTCGCCGTGGCGGACGTCGACTGCGAGGTCGAGGTACTCGCCCCACCACTCGAGGCGCTCGCGCATGTCGCGGTTGAGCGCCCGCAGCGGGGTGATATAGAGCGCGCCCAACCCCTCCGGCGGTCCTTCCTCGGCGACCAGGTGATCGAAGACGGGCAACATCGCCGTCTCGGTCTTGCCGCTCCCGGTGGGCGCGATCACCAGCGTGTTCTCGCCGGCGGCGAGCGGCGGGATCGCCAGCCGCTGTGGTGCCGTCGGTTGCGAAAAGCCGCGTTCGGAGAGCGCCCCGCGGACCGTCGCTCCGAGGTGCGTAAACGCCGCGACGTCCCCGTCAGTCATCGGAATACGGTAGGGACGAGCGGCGGATAAGCACCACGTTTCCGGTGACTCCGAGGGCCCTTCGAGGGTCGTCTCACTCTTCGGGTTCGTCGGCGTCGATCTCGTCGGCGAGGTTCTCTGCGACCCCCTCGTCGACCGCCATCTCGCCGGGTTCCACGGGTTCGTCCCCGGCATCGGGCTCGATTCGTTCGGCGATCCCCGCGTCGGAGAGATCGCCGTCGGTGGAGTCGGCCGTTGCCTCGCCGTCGTCGATGGCGGCGCCGCTCGAGTCCGTCTCGGAGCCGCCGGATTCGGTTTCGCTGTCGCCCTCGAACCCGGTCACGTCGTCATTTCCCTGTTCCTCTTCGGACGGGGTGACGCCGGGGTCGAACGCCGAGGCCTCGCTTCGAGGGCCGTCGATCGTCGTCGGCGTGACGTCGCGATCGGTGGCCTGCAGGCGGTTCCGTATCGTGTCGACCGACGAGTCGTCGGGGACGGCGTCGGCGGCACGGTCCGTGACCCCCTCGGGGAGTACCTCCTCCATTTCCTCCTTCGCCTCGTCGACCGACTGGATCGGGACGTCGTCTCGCGGCCCGAGTAGTCGCAACACGGCGTACGTGACCGTGAGCAGGCCGATTGCGGTCAGGAGATGGCGGGCGAGCCCCCGCAGGCGTGACGCGGTCGTCGGTCCCGCGCCGGCCGTCCGCTGTCGCTCGCTATCGGGTGTGCGTACTCGCATCGCGACCCGTACGGCTCCGGCCCCCAAGTGGCTTCGGCGTGGATACGCCGGCAGGGTTGTCGGACTCCAGCCGTCACTCAGGCCTCGAGGTGTTCAATGCGGGCGTAGCGGCCGGCCCGCCAGCCGGCAACGAGCGCAACGACCGTCCCGACGGCCAGCGCGAGCGCGAGGCCCCCAGCGTAGACCGCGGGCGGCGTCCGGAGCAGTTCTTCGAAGCCCAGCACTGACGCGGAGAGCCGGTTCAGTCCGATCACGGCCGGCGGCGTCGCCGCCAGTCCGAGGAGGCCGCCGAACAGCCCGATCAACAGCCCCTGCGTGCCGATCACCCCGGCGAGCAGCCCGCGGGAGAGCCCGATCGCCCGCAGCGCCGCGAGCTGCTCGCGTTGCTGGTGGGCGACCAGCGCGAACAGGTTGGCTGTCAGGACCGCCCCGCCGAGGACGGCCAGCCCGACCAGCGTGATCCCGCTGGCGAGGACGATCGATCGCTCCTCGAGGACGGACTGGATCTGGTTATCGCTGGTCCGAACGTCGTACTCGGGGTACTCGGCATCGAGGTCGGCGGCGACGGTCTCGCGGTCGGCATCGTCCGCCACGTCGGCGGTGATGAACGTCGCCCGATCGGTCCCGTCGGTGCCGGCGACGGCCTGCAGGTCGCCCAACGGGACCGTCACGGCCGGCGAGCCCAGATACTGCGAGTAGTAGCCGGAGATTCCGATCACCGTGAACTCGTGGCTCGCCGCCGTCTCCCGGCTGGTTCCGACGTGGATCGTGTCGCCGACCGAGACGCCGAGGTCCTCGGCGACCCGCGGATCGATCACGATTTCCTCGCGCTGGGGGTCGTCGGGGGGCGGCGTCGCCGCAGTTTCCGGATCGACCTCGAACCCGTTGCCGGCCTCGAAGTCGAACCCGTCGTGGGTCTCCTGGACGCCGACCGCGGGGTGGCGCTGCAAGTTCGAGGGCTCGGTTCCAACGTAGACGTCGTACATCGCGATCGGCGACGCGGCGTCGACGTCCTCCCGTGCGGAGAGTTCGGCCGCCCTCGCGTGTGCCCCCGAGATCGGGTTCGCCGTCCCGCTGGCCGACGGATCGACCGGTTCCCGCGAGATCCAGATGTCCCGTCCGGCGTTGTCAAGCCCCTGCTCTCCCTTGTCGACGACGCCGACGCCGAGGCTGGCCAGGACCGTCACCGACAGCACCGCGAGCGTGACCGCGAGGACGGTCAGCGTCGTCCGGCCGGGCGCGCGTCGGAGCTGTGCAAGCGCCAGTCCCGTAACAGCCCGAAGCCGGACGATCGCCCCGCGAACGCTCATCGTCCCACCTCCGCCAAGACCGAGGTCCGCGCGGCCACCGCGAGCGGGTACGGCACGGCGACCAGTCCCGCCAGGAGGGCCACGGCGATCCCGTAGGGAACGAACAGCGGATGGAACTGCGCAACCGCGCCGGGCGCGACGGTCGCACCGGCGACGGCGTTGACGCCAGCGATCCCCGCCGCGCCGAGCGCGACGCCCGCGAGTGCCCCGACGAGCGTGGTGAGCCCCGTCGAGACGGCGACGACGGCCAGCCGGCCGCCGACGGGGACCCCGACCGACTCGAGGACGGCAAGCGTCCGCCGATCCTCGTCGACGGCCATTCCCGCGGTCGTCGCGACGAAGGATGCACAGATCGTCAGGCCGACGAGCAACGCGACGGCGCTCGCCGCGAACGCCAGCCCGTCGTCGAACAGCGCGGCCGGATCCGTCTGTCCGGCCACCGTCACCGACGCGTCGGGATAGGCGTCGCTGGCGGCCGACTCCGCCGCGGCGGGCTCGCCCCAGACGAGGACCCGATCGGCGAGTTGGCCGTCGTCGGCACCCGACAACGACTGCAGTTCGCTCAGGTGGACGAGCGCGACCGGCGCGTCGCCGTCGGCACCGTCGTTGGCGACGGCCGCCACGGTCACCGTCGGGGCGGACGCGGTCGTGTTCGCTTGATCCTGCCCCGGCATCGATACCGCCACCTCGTCGCCCTCCGTGGCCTCGAGGCGCTCGGCCGCGGTCGGCGAGAGGACGATCCCGCCCGCCCGCGGGCCGTCGTAGGAGCCGTTGGCGTAGTGGGGATCGCCCGCTTCTAAGGCCGCCGTCGGCAGCCCGGCGACGGTCCGGGACTCCCCGTCGGGGACGACGCCGACCACCCGGACGGGTCGGGGCTCGCCCTCGTCGGACTCGAGGCGGACCGTCTCGACCAGCACGGGCGAGGCGTGATCGACCCCCGGCGCCGATCGAAGCTCGCGGGCGCGATCGTTGCTCGCCCCGAGCCGCAGCCCCTCGACTCCGTCGACCGCGGAGAGCGTACTGCCGTCCTCGGCGGTTATCCGCACGGTCGCGTCGTCGTCGCTCGCCGTCCCGCCGTCGGCCAGCGCCAGCGCGACGCCGGTCACGACGAGCAGGAAGGCGACGGTCAGCGCGACGGTCGCGATCGTCGACGCGATCCGACCGCCCGTCGTTCGGGTCGCCCGCTGCCACCACCGCGTGGCCGTCAGACCGACGAGTCCCCGCCAGCGCGTCCGTCGCCGTGATCCGTCCGGCGACACGTCGTCGCCCTCATCGGACATCGTCCACCCGTCCGTCGCGCAACGAGACGATCCGGTCCGCGACCGACAGCGCCCCCTCGTCGTGGGAGGCGACGATCACCGCCCGATCGCGCCCGACGTCGGTCAACAGCTCGAGGACGGTCCGACCGGTCGCCGTGTCGAGTTCGCCGGTCGGCTCGTCGGCCACGATCACGTCGGGATCGGTCGACAGCGCCCGCGCGATCGCCACGCGCTGGCGTTCGCCGCCGCTGAGTTCCCCCGGCAGATGCGTGGCCCGATCGCCGAGCCCGACCGCCTCGAGCAGCGACTCCGCCCGATCCCGGCGATCGGCGCGGGGAACCCCCGCCTGCACGAGCGGCAGGGCCACGTTCGCGCGGGCCGACAGCGACGGCAGGAGATAGAATCGCTGGAAGACGATCCCGATGTGGCGCCGTCGCAGTCGGGTCCGCTCCGCGTCCGACAGCGCCGTCAGGTCGGTTCCCGCGACCTCGACCCGGCCCGCCGTCGGAACCAGCAGGCCCGCGACGGCGTGCAGGATCGTCGACTTCCCGCTTCCGCTCGGCCCCTCGAGGCCGACGATCGTTCCCCGCGGCACGTCGATGGATACCCCCCGGAGCGCGGTCACCGTCCGGTCCCCGCCCGATCGGAACCGTCCCCCCGTCGATCCGTACTCGTGTCTGACGTCCGCGAGGCGAACGGCGCTGGCCGATTCGCGGTCGTCCGTCCGATCCCTCACCGACGATCGCGAACCGCGTACTGACTGGTTTGACATCCTCGGCGATCTCACCGACAGCGACGCCGTCCCGGCACATTGTTTCGACCCGTCTACCCCAGTCAGCCCCGTGTTACAGGAATTTTCGCCGACACGAGCGGGCCTCGGGGTCGCTCGAGTGTCCGGGCTCGGGAACTGTCCGGGCCGTTGGAATCGGATCCGCGATCGACCCGCATCGGCCGACGATACCGACCCGTAGGCAGGGATTGTGCGGGCGGGACCCCGCGAAAGGGTGCCGTACAGATCAGTGACGATTGACGTTTGCGGCCGCGATTCAATCGTCGCACTCACGGGACCTCGATATCGTCCCATGGATGGCGGTGTGTTCGATCCACGTCGATCGCGTTTCGGTGGAACCCGTCCCCTCACCCCGGATTATCAGGACACTGATTCCGTCTCGTACCACCCGTCCGCTCCTCGGGTCCGTAGGAGCGACACCGACTGCGTTCGTAACAAAACTGAACATATCTGCAAAACACGCGAGTCGTGTTCGGGTATTCACACCCATTTTCGACTCCTAAACCATATTTTCGACGTATGTGCCAGATAGTACTTACATCTACTCGGCGAATCGCTTCACGAATGTCGATCAAACAGTCACTGTTCGCGCTCGTAGCACTCAGCGTGGTACTCTCCGGTATTGCCACTCCGGTACTGGCACACGAAACACGGGCCGTCGACGGGTACGACGTCACCTTCGGTGGGGCGGACGAACCCCTCATCACCGACGAACGGATGTGGCTCGAGTTCGAGATCGTCGACACCGAGACCGGCACGCCAGCGACGGGCCACGCCGAGAACCTAACCGTCTCCGTCCAGACGTCCGAGGCCGAGAAAACCCCGCTCGAACTCAGCGAAAAACACGGGGAGCCCGGCGTGTACGAAGCACCGGTCGTCTTCGCGGAACCGGGCGACTACGTCGTCCACCTCGAGGGACATCTCGACGGAGTCGACGTCCACACTCACTTCGAAAAGACGGTCACCGATCGTGCCGAGTTGGAATACCCGGCCAGCGAATCGGAAGCCGCCGGCAACAGTACTGACTCCCAACCCAACGACGAGCAGCCCGACGAAGCCGGGTTCGGTTCCGGAAGTATCGCTCTCGCCGGACTCGGTCTCGGCACCGTTATCGGTGCAGTCCTCCTGCGAAGACGACGCTAACCCGTCTCACGTTTCGCGACGGGCAGCCCCGGTATCCGTCTCCGAAAGCGGTCGTCAGACAGTCGGACTCCCCCGAACGCGACCGCCGCGTTGAACTCGAGTGGAAGGGGCGCCACCGAAATGCGACGCTCTGTACGGGCGTCGATGACGCTGCTATCGAGTGCCCTGGCATGATCGTCACGCTGACCACCCCGACGACTCCAAAATTCGCCCGCAGGCGTCTACCCGGCACTGGAACCAAGTTCCACTCCGAATTTGGCCTCCGATATTGGAAACGCGAAATCAGCAGTAAGGTCGCTATGAGTGACGAAAACGCCAGTATCCGGTTCGACTGTGCTTCGGCGAGAATCCGAGTCCGCCCTCCCCGATTTGAACGGGGGGCAAGTCGATCTACAGTCGACTGCTCTACCAGTCTGAGCTAAGGGCGGGCACTCCAACGTAGCCGCCCTCGTACACATAAGGGTTATTATTCGCACCGGCTGTGGCGTGTCACGAGCGTGAACGGCAGCATGATTGATATGGGATGCGTGACAACAGGGAGGTAGTTCGAGCATGAGCAAGATCACGTTCCGCGCCGACGACGACCTCGTCGATCGACTCGAGGCCCTCGAGATCTCCAAGAGCGAGGCGATGCGGGAGGCGCTCCGGGAGTACCTCGAGGGAGCTGGGAGCGAGTCGGCGTCGGAACGTGACGGGGAGACGGCGATCGACGACCTGGTTCGCGAACGCGTGGACGAACGGCTCGACGCCCGACTGCGGGAGTTGGGGCTCGAGGCCGCGGGCTCGCGCGTGTCCGACGGCCACCGGGACGTGACCGTCTCGGTCTCGCTGACGGGCGCTCACGGCGAGTCGGTCGACGACGTCCGACTCGAGGCCGACCGATCGCGCGACCCGGCGTCGGACGACGCCGAACACAGACAGTTGGAGCCACGCGAGGAGACGGACGCTGCCTGTACCCAGTGTGGGGAGACGCTCGAGGGCGATCACGTCTACTGTCCCAACTGCGGCGAGAAAGCCGCCCGGCGGCTGTTCTGTGACTGCGGCGACGAGGTCCGCTCGGACTGGTCGTTCTGTCCGGGTTGTGGTCGTCGGACGCCGGCAGCGGACGTTCTCGAGGCGGACACTCGCCAGCGCTGACCGGTGTAAGACACTGAAAGTCAGCCTCGGGGAAAGTTTTATTATCTGTGCCAAACATCGACTTAGTCGCGTAAGACGGATTGTCTTACACCCGTCGACAAGACGGGAAATCGCCCGACTTCGGGTGGTTTCGACGTAAGACACGCCGCGTCTGACAGGGGCGCGCCACCGTCTTACCCCCAACGGGGAATACAACCATGGAGCGTGTGACACTGCGAATCCCGAAACAGCAGATCGAGGAAGTAGAGCAACTGGTCGACGCGGGCGAGTTCCCGAACCGGAGCGAGGCGATCCGGTCGGCCGTCCGCGAGATGATCAACGAACAGCGGGAGGCTCCCAACGAGCAGTCCGGTAAACGCAACTGGGCCAAGGTGTAACGATGCAGGATATCGTTCAGGACGCCTTAGAGAACGCGGAGGAAGAGGCCCGGGAGATGGACGTCTCGATGGACGACGACGAGTTCGGCGATCCACGGATCGTCATCGTCGGCTGTGGCGGTGCCGGCAACAACACCATCAACCGCCTGTACAACATCGGCGTCGACGGTGCCGATACGATCGCGATCAACACGGACAAACAGCACCTCAAGATGATCGAGGCCGACACGAAGATCCTCGTCGGCAAATCCCTCACCAACGGGCTCGGTGCCGGTGGCGACCCCTCGATGGGTGAACGCGCCACCGAGATGGCCCAGGGGACGATCAAGGACGTCCTCGGCGACGCGGACCTCGTGTTCGTGACCGCCGGGATGGGCGGTGGCACCGGCACGGGTGCCGCCCCCGTCGTCTCGGAGATCGCCAAAGAGCAGGGTGCGATCGTCGTCGGCATGGTCTCGACGCCGTTCAACGTCGAACGTGCCCGCACGGTCAAAGCCGAGGAAGGCCTCGAGAAGTTGCGCGAGCAGGCCGACTCGATCATCGTGCTGGACAACAACCGGCTGCTCGATTACGTCCCGAATCTGCCGATCGGGAAGGCGTTCTCGGTGATGGATCAGATCATCGCCGAGACCGTCAAGGGGATCTCGGAGACGATCACCCAACCGTCCCTGATCAATCTGGACTACGCCGACATGTCCACGATCATGAACCAGGGCGGGGTCGCAGTCATGCTGGTCGGCGAGACCCAGGACAAGAACAAGACCGACGAGGTCGTCAAGGACGCGATGAACCATCCGCTGCTTGACGTCGACTACCGCGGCGCGAGCGGCGGGCTCGTCCACATCACCGGCGGCCCCGACCTCACGCTCAAAGAGGCCGAGGGAATCGCCGACAACATCACCGAGCGCCTCGAGGCCTCGGCGAACGTCATCTGGGGCGCGCGCATCCAGGAGTCCTACAAGGGCAAGGTCCGGGTCATGGCGATCATGACCGGCGTCCAGAGCGCGCAGGTACTCGGTCCCACCACCCAGAAACAGGCCGACAAGTCCCGCGCGAGCATCGAGGGCATCAACGAGGCTGACTTCGACGCGAGCAACAACGTCGAAGCCGGCGGCTCCGGCTTCGGTGCCCAAAGCGACGGCGGCCGCGAGAAAGTCGACCGCCAGAACGGCGTCGACGTCATCCGGTAATCGCGACGGGACCACGACCGACACACCACCGCCGATCGGTTCCGTTTTTGACCGGCTTCGCTTCCGATTCTCACGGGGAGTGGCGACGGATATCGCAGTCTCAGCACAACGTATCGGCTTTCGTCGTCCACAACCGCTGTTTACGGCCGTATACGGAGCGAACGCGACGAACGGATCGGCGGACTCGAGTCAGGCCAGCGACTCGAGCAGCGAACACTTCCGACAGACCTCGCGGGTCGTCGTCGAGCCACACTCGACGCACTCCTGTAGGTCGGCACCGTCGTCGCCGCTGTACTCGTCGGCGGCGATCGATGCGAGATCCTCGTAGCCAGCCAGGATCGAGTGACGGGTACCGGGGTGGTTCTCCTCGAGATCGTACAGCAGTTGCTGGATCTCGCCGCGATAGGCCTCGCTGGCGTGGGGACACTCGGTGATGTGGGCCGGCAGGTCGTTGATGTGGGCATAGAGGGCGACCTCCTTCTCGGGAACATCACGCAGCGGTTTCGCGCGCGGGACGAACTCCTCCTGTTCGCCCCGTTCCGAGAGGGGGCCGAGGCTGGCGTCGAAGTGTTTCGCGATCTGTTCGACGTCGCCCTCGAGGAAGTTCATCAGCGCGGTCTGGGCCTCGTCGTCGAGATTGTGGCCCGTCAGGAGGAGATCGGCCCCGAGTTCCTCGGCGTACTTCTCGAGGAGATCTCGCCGGAAGACGCCACAGTAGGCACAGGCGGCCATGTTTTCGGGGTCGTCCTCGACGACCTCGTCCATGCGGACGCCGAACTCCTCGGCGTAGCTGACGAGTTCGTGGCGGATGCCCAACTCCTCGCTGAGCTCGACGCAGGCGTCGACGGACTCGTCGCGATAGCCCTCGATGCCCTCGTGGATGGTCAGCCCGACGAGTTCGATGCGGGGGTCGTCAGCGAACGTCTCGTGGAGGATCTGCGTGAGGACGACGCTGTCTTTCCCGCCGGAGAGGCCGATCACCCAGGTTTCGGGATCCTCGGGCGTCGCGTCGTGTGAGACGAGATCGTCCCGTCGGACGCGCCGCCGGACCCGCTTTTCGACCGACTCGCGGAAGTGATCCGCACAGAGATGGGAGCCGGAGTAGGCGGCGTGCATGACCGCGTCCTCGTCGCATCGGGTACAGTCCATTAGCGGCCCGTTGTCGGTCGCCGCCAATCACGGTTTCGTCTGCCGGAGCGCGGCGGCCGTCTCGAGCGGTGAGCGGGCGTCCGTCCCACCGCCGCTTCTGGCAGCCGTCTCGGTCGACACACGTCGCGGCCTATCCGGATCGTTCCGTCGACCGGATCAGACGGGAACTCGTTCCCGGTCCTCGACGGCATCGGCCCCGTCCTCGAGCGCGGCCAGCAGGGGGTCGACGTACCGGTCGCGGCCCGGCGAGGAGAACAGTTCGTGGCCGCCATCGTAGAGGACGACGTGGTCGGCGGGCACCCGCTCGCCGATCGGTCGCAGGTCGATGACGGGATCGCGCAGCGAGCAGAAGACGACGGCGTCGTGATCGATCGTCAGCAGCTCCCGTTGTGCGCGGCGGGTCTCCCGAATGAAAGCCGGCGACACCCACGACGGGGTCGTCTCGAGTTGGTGATCGGTCGCCTCCTGACCCAGGTCCTCGCGGTCGAAGCCGCCGGTCGGAAGACAGGGGAACGCCGTCGGGAGCTTCGAGACTGCCTCTAACACCGGTTCCGGAAATCCCTCGCCGTACCCCCACCACGGGCTCAGATAGACGTGGTTGTCCGCGCCGTCGAGGGCCTGTGCCACCAGCGAGCCGGCGCTGTGGCCAAGCAACTGATAGCCCTCGAGGTCGCGGACGTACTCGGCGACGGGCTCGAGCCAGTCGGCTTTGAAATCGTCGATGTTCGTCGGGAGTTCGAACGCGTGGACCCGATAGTCGGCCGCGGTCAGCTGTCCGATGAGCCAGCTGACGTTCTCGTGGGTCCAGCGGTTGCCCCAGCCCATGACGAAGACGAGTTCCGCGTCGCCGTCCTCGTTGAAGATCCGGTGTCGCATGGGTTTGCGTTCGCCGCGAACCGGTAAAAAACCTGATCTCTCGAGCCACCGCTCGTGACGGTCGTGGCCGCTGACCGCAGGTCGGTCGCGGGTCCGGACAACGATGCGGTCGCGACTGAGAAACGACTTTGCGCGTTCGGACCCAACGGCGACCGATGAGTGGATTCGATCGGGCGAGAGCGGTCGACCGTCTCGAGGACCTCGTGGAGACCGTCGCGAGCGAGCGGATGCCGGTCCCGGTCCGGGAGGTGTGGACGTTCGGCGACGTCGCGTTGGGTCTCGATCCCGTCGAGCGGCTGGACGTCTACGTGACCAAGGACGTCCTCATGCGCGACGACAGCGACAACGGGGCGGTAGACGCCGACGCGATCGCCGCCGAATACGGCGTCGAGGGGATCGGCAAGTCGGTCCGGGCCGACTGGGCCGCCGACCACCCCGAGTATCTGCGAGCCAACGCGAACGGCCACGCCGCGCCCGAGCAGTGTCTCGCCGCCCACCTCCTCGAGGAGGACGAACCGGTCCATCTCGAGGTCTGTAACGCCGCCTTCGAGGACAACGTCACCCAGCGGCTGCGCGGCGCGCGCCTGCGGGAGGACTACACGCAGTTGCTCGATCCCCGCGGCGTCTGTCTCTGGGACGAAGGCACGCGAAGCGACGAGGCGTTCCGGAAGCTCCGGGAGGGCGAACTGGCCCTGCCGACGCTATCGGCGGCCCTCGAGATGCTCGGACTGGACGACGCCGAGGCCGAGACCGCGGCGCGGGAACTCTACGCGTGGCGAGAGCAACAGGACGGCGTGACGGTTCGTGGCGACGTGGTCTGACGACCGTTAGCGATCGATCGAAGCGCCCTGTATCTCAGCGACCGTCTCGCGGAGCAACTCGAGCCGGTCGGCGATCCGCTCGCGGTCGGCGTGGACGACGCCGCTGTCCCGCTCGTACTCGAGCAGCCCGGCGTCTTCGAGTTTCGGCAGGTGGAGGTGGCGCAGTTCCGTCGCGACGGTCCGCCGATCGAGGTCGTCCGCCGCCGATGCCCGGTCGACGATGTAGTCGGCGATCTCCGCGTGGTCGAGACGCGTCGTCTGCGTTCGCATGGCGTACCGGCAGACGGATCGGCGGTACGGATCGCTTAACGCGGCGAGCGACCGATCGATCAACGGCTGTGCTTCGCTACTCGCCCCGTCCTGGTGAGTCATCGTCCGTCACTGGGACAGCCCGTCGGATAGTTGCGGCGCGGCAGTATTCACGCTATTTATCAGTCCCTGGCGTGCGTTCGGCCGAAACCGAGAAACGGCACGGTGTCTTACGTCGGTATCTCGGATGCTACTCGCGACGCTGCTGATCGACTACCCCATTCTTCGCAACGCGTTATCGCACGCTCCCGGTGTGACCGCCACGTGGGAGCAGTCGGATCTCACCGCGGACGGCGACCACCGAATGCTCGTCTGGATCGACGGCGACGACGACGAACGGGCGGCCTTCGAGGCGGGTCTCGAGGCGGACCCGACCGTCACAGCGTCCCTGCAGACGGCCGCGTTCGACGACCGGTGGCTCTACCAACTCGAGTTGACGCCCGAAGGAACGGAGGCGAGCGTCTATCCGACCGTGATCGAGGAGGGCGGCGTCTTACAGGAGGCGTCCGTGACCCACGAGGGCTGGTTCTTTCGCGTCGCCTTCCCCAGTGACGAGGCGCTCGAGCGGTTCCACGGGTTCTTCCTCGAGCGCGGTTTTGAGGTCGACGTCCGGAAACTCCGCGACACCCGCGAATCCGCCGGCGGTGGGGACGCCGGGTCCCAGTTCGGCCTGACGAGCCGGCAGCGCGAGGCACTCGTCGCCGCCGTCGAGGCGGGCTATCTGGATATTCCGCGGTCCTGTACGCTGGCAGAACTCGGCGAGCGACTCGGCATCTCACAGAACGCGGCGTCGGAGCGGTTCCGTCGCGGCGTCGAGACGCTCGTCGAGAACACGGTGTACGACGACCGGTCGCCGTAGTCGGGGTCAGGCGGGCGAGATCCGGGACGGAGACCGTCTTGCCCACCTCACTCCTCGGGCGTGACGCCGGGGACGGGGATCGGATCCGGGGTGTCGGGCACGAGCCACGCGGGCACGACGCGGGTGAGGACGACCATCCCGGCCAGTTCGACGAGCGTCTGGGTGACGACGACCGCCGGTGCCAGTTCGTACCTCGCCGGAAGGGCAAGCGCCAGCGGCAGAACGACCAGCGAGTTCCGGGTAACGGCGGTGAAGACGAGCGCACGGCTCGCGCCGGTGTCCAGCCGGAGCAGCCCGGCCGCGAGCCGGCCGAGAAGCGGCATGACGACCAGAAAGGCGACGTAAACGGGTACGACGGCCGCGATCCCCTCGATCGAGTCCCGTACCCGCGGGAGCTGCGAGGCGATCACGACCAACAGGGTCGCGCCCATCATCGGGACCGGCAGCCACCCCATCGCCGACTGCCAGCGGCGGGCGGTCGGCGAGCGGGTCGCCCCGATCTCGGTGACCCACGCCAGCGCCAGCGGCAGCACGATCAACAGGAGAAACGCCTCGAGGAAGGGGCCGGGCTCGACGACGGCCGCGATCCGCTCGCCCATGAACAGCCAGAGGTACGCGGGCAGAAACAGCAGTTGCAGGAGCATCAGGGCCGGCGTCGCGGCAGTGAGTTGCTCGGCGTCACCCTCGGCGAGGTCGGTGAACGCGATCACGTAGTCGATACACGGCGTCAACAACACCATGAACGCGCCGACCAGAACGACGGGCTCGTTCGGGAGGAACCGGGTGAGTCCGTAGACGACGATCGGGACGACGAGGAAGTTCAACACGAGCGCCCCGGCCATGAACCGGCCGTTGGTGATCGCCGCGCGAAACCGGACGAAGGGGATCTCGAGGAAGGTCGCGTAGAGCAACACCGCCAGCACTGGCGTGATGAGTCGCTGGAAGACCGACGCCGACGCCGGCTGGCCCAGCCCGATCCCGACGGCAGCCGCCACCGCGACCGCGTAGACGGCGATCTGGTGGCGCTGCAGCCACTCCTGTGACATCGTGTGGTCTTGGGCCCCGGCACGGAATAGGGCAGCGAAGGCGTTGTGGGCGCGCGGAGCCGCGCGTCGCGCTCGAGGCCCGACTCGAACCCAGAGCGATGACCGCGCCTCAGACGTCGCGCCGGCGGAACCAGGCCTGGCTCGCGACCAGCAACGTGACGGTCATCGCCACCAAGATCCCCGCGCCGATGAGGTCGTAGCTCCCCTCGAGCAGGACGGCGTTGGGATCGTAGTACCGCATCGGTGCGATCGCGCCGACGGCCTCGGCGTCGGTCCCCGACAGCAACGATTCGGAGAGAAAGAGCGCGAAGGTCACGCCCAGCGCGACCCGCTGGGCGATCGCCGCCCGGTCGACGATCACGGACGCGAACAGGCCGATCCCGGCGCAGGCGAACAGATACGGGATCGAGAGCAGGTGGACCGCGAGGACGTCGGCGGCGGCGATCGGATGGTCGATCAGTTCGGCACCGACGTAGACGACAAGCGGCGGGAGGAGGTTAGCACCGACGATCGGGACGGCCATCGCCCCGAACCGCTCGGCGACCAGTCGCCGTCGGGAGATCGGCATCGACAATAACACGTCCATTCGCCCGCGGTCGACGTCGTCGGCGATCGTCCCCGCAGTGCTGTAGGCCAGATACAGCCCCAGCATGATGATCCAGCCGAAGGTGTAGAGTTCGAACGAGAGAAAGCCCGCCAGGCTCGTCATCGTCTGGACCCCCATCACCTGCAGGATCGGCTCGGGATAGGCCGCCAGCAGCCCCTCGAGGTCGATTTCGGCCTCGAAGGAGGGGTAGACCCAGATGACCATCGCGGCGAGCAAGGAGAGCCCGATCGAGAGATACACGCTGCCCCGGACCCGCCGGCGGCCGTCGTAGGCAGTCAGTTCAAACATCGTCTTCACCCCCACTCGCCGCACCGGGCCCGACGGTCAGATCCGCCCCGTTCCGTTCGCTCCCGTCGGTATCGTCGTAGAACCGCATGAAAACCTCGTCGAGCGGTGCTTCCTCGATCGACAGGTCGTGCAGTCGGTACTCCTGGAGGGCCGCGAGCAGGTCGTTGACATCGCCGGTGAACGTGAACGCGTATTCGGTCCCGTCGCTCGGCCCCGTGTCGGACTCGATGCCGTGGACCCCGTCGATCTCGAGGGCGTCGACCGGGATCGACTCCGCGGCGTGCAACCGGACGAACTTGCCGCTCCTGTCCAGCAGCGATTCCACCGGCTCGACCGTGACGAGCCGGCCGTCACGGATGATGCCGACGCGGTCGCACAGCTTCCGCACCTCGCTCAGGATGTGCGAGGAGAAAAACACCGTCAGTCCGCGCTCCCGTTCGGCCCGGACGAACTCGTTGAACCGCTGTTGGAGGAGGGGATCGAGCCCGCTGGTCGGCTCGTCTAGAATCACCAGGTCGGGATCGTGCATGAACGTCGTTACCAGCCCCAGTTTCTGGACGTTGCCGCGCGAGTACTCCCTGATTTCGCGATCGAGCGGCGGATCGAACAGCTCGAGCAACTCCGCGCTTCGCTCGTCGCCCTTGAGCGATGCGTGGAGGTCGAGGACCGCCCGGCCGGTCGCCGTCTCGTCGAACCCCGGATCATCGGGGAGGTAGCCGAGTCGGCGTTTGGCCGCGAGCAGTTGCGCCTCGTCGGTCACATCGTTGCCGAGTAACCGAGCCGTCCCCGCGGTCGGTGAGAGTAGTCCGAGTAGCGTTCGGATGGTCGTCGTTTTCCCCGCGCCGTTAGGGCCGAGATACCCGAAAACCTCCCCTTCCTCGACCGAAAACGTCACGTCGTCGTTGGCGAGTACCTCGCCGTAATCTTTCGTGAGCCCCTCGAGTTTGATTGCTGCCATACCGGCACCCTCGGCAGCCATCCCTATGTAATATGACGGTCAGTCTAGTCGCCACTCGAGCCGGACTGTCACGATGGACGTTTCACCGTTTACACCGCCCGCGACCGCATCAGGGGACGATCTGGGTAAGCAGCGTCGCCTCGATCCGTCGCAGGTGGCCGCCGACCGTCCCCCCGGTACAGCCAAGCGCCTCGCCGATGTCCTCGTGAGTCACCGCCCGCGGAACGTCGTAGTACCCCATCTCGACGGCGGTCCGCAGAATCTCCTGCTGGCGACCGGTCAACTGGGAGAACAGCCGGTCCGTGTTCGGTTCGTACCGGCCGGTCTTGAGGAGTTTGAGCCTGATCCCGTCGGGAACGTCCGGAACGGCCTTCTGGAAGCTCTGTACGTCACCGATCATCGTGACCCGGAGGCCGCCACGGCGCGTGAACTCGAGGGGGGTATCGTAGATGAACTCGAACTCCCTGAGCATGCTCAACAGCCCGACGAGCCGGTCGTCGGCCTCGAGGTGGATGTAGGCGTGGTGTTCGCCGTCGGCGCTCGAGAGCTGGTGCTGATTGACCATCGACGACGCCGACAGGATCGACTCGAGAGCGTTTCTGTCGCCCGAGAACTGATAGAGCGCGACGATCGTCTCGTCGACGAGGAGGTTGACGTTGTGGAGTAGTTCACGCGTCACGTCCGGGTGTTCGGCGATCCGTCGATCGAGCGGATGCAATCCCTCCTCATCGGGAATGATAACACATTTCGCGTATCTCATCGTTCGACAGTCACGACATCGTACAGGTATTTTTCAGTATCGATTGTTAGTATAGAAGTTCGGTGGGACGGTCTCGAGCCGAGCCCCGACGTGACCGTCACAGCCACCGCGCCGGCGGTATGACCACTGACAACGGCTTCGCGACGACCGACACCGCTTCGGGGGTTACGAGAGTCGGGGTCGAACTCGGAGCAGGTGTCGTTGCGTTCGTCGATTCCAGTCCGTTTCGGTCGCATGCTCCGATACGAGCGGTACGCTCGAGTAGACGTTTTCCCGCGTTTCCACGGTCTTTTATGCCGGTTCGGGACGACGATGGTTCGATACGTCCCGGCCGGCAGACATCCATCGTTGCTATAATATTTTCTCCGAATTGGTTATAAATGCCCCCGCATCCAAGGAGGAAAAATGATTGGACATCGTGTTGGGTGTGGACTTGTGACGTTCGAAATGAGGCCGCGATATCGGAGCGGAAACGGTGTGGGAGCAGCGAATAGAACGAAAGCCGCCGAACCGATCGTTCGGAGGTGGGTGTAGTATGTACCGCCGAAAGCGACTCGCGACCGGGACCGTCGCGTCGTTCCTGGTCGTCGCCCTGGTCGGTCTCGTCGTCCTCTCGTCGGGGACGGCCTACGCGACGGCGATGGCTACCGCCAGTGGCAGCGGCTTTACGGTCACGGCCGACGAGATCAGATCGGACGACTTCCTCCTCTATCCCAGCATCGGGGAGGACACCGAGGGGACGACGCCGGTCGCCGTCGTCGAACAGCGCGGCGTCGAGATCGACGGCATGGTACTGAGCGGGGAGAAGTCGATACCCATGATCGACGGTTCGATGGAGATTTCCTTCGCCGCCGACGGGACGGTCAAAGCGGACGAGCAGTACATCAAACTCACCGACCTGAAGGCAGAAGAGGCGAAATTCAACGGACAGGTCGTCAACGCACAGGCGACCGACAACCCGGAACAGCAGTTCCAGCAGACGGCCGGTGGTAACGCCGATCCCGAGGACGGCTACCTCACGAACATCTCCGGGGAACAGCCCGGAATGGTGCAGGAAGACGTCGAGATGGAAGCGGTGTATCTCGCCTCGAACGAGATCTCACTCCCCGGTCTCGACGTCGACGTGGAGTACCACCCCGACGGGTGATCACCCATGTCGCCCGAAAACGAGCAGGACGAGACCGATACGCTTCCCGCACGGGTCAGAAGCCGGTGGAGCAGGGTCAGCCAGTGGAGCGGGACCAGATGGGGCCGGTTCAACACCTGGCGGGCCGGACGGCCGTTCCTCGGTGGGCTCTTGCTGTGTCTGGCCGGGGTCCTGATCACCTGGGTGCCGATGCAGATCCTGCCGGATCTCGCCTTTATCGGCGGGCAGATGGCGGGCTTTCTCGCGATCGGTGCCCTCTTCGGCGTGTTCGTCTTTCTGACGGGGATCTACGTGCTGGTCAAGCCGGCACACGCCGACGTCGCCGGCGTCGTCGGGACCGTCCTGTCGATCTTCTCGCTGTTTGGATCCCTCGGCGGGTTGCTGGTTGGCATGCTGCTTGGGATTCTAGGCGGGAACCTCTGTCTCGCCTGGAAGCCACGCGACGAAGTCGTCGACGACGCCGTCTCGGAGCCGAGCGTCGTCGACAAGGCGGCGGCCCGGATCGACGCGGGGTTCGGTCGCCTCGTCGGACGGCTACTCCTGAGTTGCCGTGCGGGCATCGACCGAATCAAACGGTGGGGTACCGACGAGTGACGACGAGACGAACCCGACCGAGGGACCGCCACGACGCATGACACGGGCCGGTGCGTTCGTCGTCGTGGTCGCGGTCGCCCTCGGTAGTGTCATGGTCGGCCCGTCCCACGTGGCCGGGCAGGCCGACGAGCAAGCCATCACCGTCGACCTCGGTACGGTCGAGGGCGCGACCGTCTGCGTCCAGCAACTTTCGTCGGACACCAACCGGATCGTCGTTCGAGGCGACGACGGAAACGTCACGATTCACTTCGACGAAACCAGACGCGTCGAACTCGAGGAGACGCGATCCGCCGAGGGAGAGATCGTGTTACGAACGGACCGACAAAACGAGGCGCTCAACGATCTCGCGGCGGCCGATGAGTGTTTCACGGCACAACAGACCGACGTCGTCGTTGACGCCCGCTCGGTCGAGTTGCGAAACCTCTCCGTTACCGGGTACACCGTCGAGGTCGGCCCGGAACGTGACGTCCCCGCACCCGCCCCGTTCGACCCACCGCACGACATCGGTGGGCAGAACGACGGTGGTGATCGAGAGGACGAAACCGAGAGCCGAAGCAACGAGACCGACCGTTCGGCCAACGAGAGCGTTGGAGGGAATGAAAGCGTTGGAGGAGGAAACGAGAGCGTTGGAGGAAATGAAAGCGTTGGAGGAGGAAACGAGAGCGTTGGAGGAAATGAAAGCGTTGGAGAAGGAACCGAGAACGCTGGAGGAAACGAAAGCGATAGCAGAGACAATGAAAACGACGGCCACGACGACGGTGATATCCGAGACAACGAAACCGAAACTCGAGGGAACGAGACCGATGGGCTGGACAACGAAAGTGACGGCCTGACCAACGAAAGCGACGGGACCACGAGCGATTCGGCTGGCGACTTGCCGTCGAACGAGTCCGGTAGCGAGCGTCCGAACGGCGATGAACAGACGGCAACCCCGACCACCCCTGAGGCCGACGAGAACGACACGGAGACGCCAGCGCGGACTGGAAATCGATCGACGGACGACGGAGTCAGTGACGAGCGGGAAAGCGAACCATGAGCGATCACGAGACGAACGACGCCGAGGAGTACGCGCCGTCCTTGGCAGCGATCGACTCGCGAATCGTCCTCGGAGCCGCCGCCGTCGGGGTGTTCGTTTCCTTTACCTCGCTTCTGGTACCGGTCTTAACGCGGGTCGGGGGCGGTATCGTCGCGGGATTTATCGCCGCGTACGCCGCCGGGCGGGTCGTGACCGGCCTCGCGTACGCGGTTGTCGCGAGCGCGCTCGTCGGTGGCCTCGCAGGCTTCTTCATGGCGTTTCTCGGCGCGCTCTCCGGGCTGTACACCGAACCGCCGCTGTTCGTCCTCTCCTCGGTCGGGCCGGTCAGTCCGGGGCTCTCCGGGCTCGGGCTTCCGAGCGTCATCCTACTCGCCGTCGCCTTCTCGCTGCTGACTGCCATCGACGGCCTCGTCGGCGGACTGGTCGGCAGCGGACTGCGGGCGCTCTCTCCGTGGTGAGAAACGGCACTCGGGACGTCCGGACTCGCAAACGCAGCCACAGTCCGTCGCGGGTGACAATCCTCGCCACCGAAACGATTCACTCGGACTCGCAACGCCTTGCGCGAAACAGTCCGTCGTGAGCGGCAGTGGCTACGATCGGGGGACTCTGCCCACGGTAACGAAAAATGGGACCGCTTCCATCCGGCGATACTCCTCCGCTTCCATCTGCTCGATGACGGTCCGTCCCATCTCCCGCCACGAGCCGCGGAGGTCGTCGTACTCCGCCTCGGTCAACGGGCCCGAGAGCATCGTCTCCCGATCGTCTGCCAGCCCCGCACCGGTCGCTTTCCGGCGAGCGTCCCGCAGTGCCCCCTCGCTGTACGGTGGTTCGACCGTCCGGACGTGATCGTACCGGCGCGTCTCGAGGACCGCGAGCCCTGCATCGTCGAACGCCTCGCGGGCGTCGGCCCCGAGCGCGACGTCCGTCGGCACGCCGTCGATGTAGGCCCCGCGTGCCCGCCGCTCGAGGTCACCTTCGGCGTCGACGCTCGAGTCGATCTCGACCGCGGCGTTGTCGGGTTCCACAGCCGCGACGAGGTCCGTCGAGACGCGAGCGAACTCGGCGATTGCGGCCGCGGGATCGGGCAGGTTGATCAGCAGCGCCTGACAGACAACGAGGTCGAACGTGTCGTCCGGAAACGGCAGCCGGAAGGCGTCGCCGGCGACGACCGGGACGTGAGTGTCGGCCGCCGAAAGCAGGTCCGGGTCGGCGTCGCAGCCGATCACCTCGCCCGACGACTCCGCCGCGAGGACCCGGCTCAGTTCGCCGGTCCCACAGCCCACGTCGAGGATCCGGTCGCGGGTGTCGAGGGCCAGCGGCTCGAGGGCCTCGCGAGAGTCGGCCCACATCCCCTCGCGGGTCCGGCTGAGGTAGGATTCGGAGAACTCGCGCACGGGCCCCGATAGCGGTGTCTCGAGTAAAAACGGGTCGGTTTCGCGAAGCGCCGGCCTATGTGTCGTCGCGCAGTTCCCGGACCTTTTCGATGTTCCACGCGAAGCCGCGGCCGTCCTCGGTCGGCGTCTCGAGGGCAAAGGGAAGATCCCGCAGGTCGGGGTGGTTGACGATCGCTTTCATTCCGTCCTCGCCGATGTAGCCCTCGCCGATGTGGGCGTGTTCGTCCTTGTGGGTGCCCACGTCGTGTTTCGAGTCGTTGAGGTGAATGTACTCGAGGTACTCGAGGCCGACCACGTCGTCGAACCGGCCGACGGTCTCGTCGACCGCCTCGGGCGTCGTGAGGTCGTTGCCCGCGACCAGCGTGTGGGCGGTGTCGATACAGATCCCGATATCGGTCTCGGTGCGATCGATGATCCCCGCCAGATGGTCGAACTCGCCGCCGAGTTTCGTCCCGCTGCCCGCGTCGGATTCGATGAGGATCTGCACGTCCTCGGGCACCTCGAGGTCGTCGATCAGGCTCGCCGCGTTGTCGAGGCCGCCCTCGACGCCCGCGCCGGTGTGTGCCCCGAGGTGGACGTTGACGTAGGGGATTCCCAGTCGCTCGGCGGCGTCGAGTTCCGCCTGCATGCTCTCTTTGGACTTCCGGCGGAGGTCGTCTTTGGGCGTACAGAGGTTGACGAGATACGAGGAGTGGATCACCCACGGCCCCTCGAGTTCCTCGTCGGTCTCTTCCCGGAACCCGTCAGCGGCCTCGTCGCCGATTTCGGGTTGTTGCCAGACTTGCGGCGAGGTGGTAAAGATCTGGCCACAGTTGCCGCCGAAAGCGAGTTGACGGTGGACGGCGTTGCGGAGATCGTCGTACGGCGGTGTTTCGTCGTCGGAAGAGACGCGCGAGCCGGAGATCGAGACGTGTGCGCCGACCTTCATCGTCATGCCTGCCGGTCAGTACCGGGCCGTGATAGGTATAACGGACCGCCCCGATTCGATCGACTGACGGTGTCGCTCCGACCGGCCGCCGGACCTGCCGTGGCGCGTGCTGTGCGACGGTTCACCGGTAACGAACCGTCGCGCGGTGTTCTCCTGCGATCTACTGTCGGCCATCGCGGTACGGCACGCGCTACCGAACCGCCCGCTCGAGCCGTGCTTGGCGTCTTTCCGTCACTGCCCACCCACTTCGAGGACCTCCCGATCACGGACCCATTCGTCGGCCCCAAACTTCCGGGCGGCGAGATCGCGGGCCGCCTCGAGTTCGCCCTCGCGCCAGGTCGATTCGTCGGCGTCACACCAGTCACCCAGCGCGCCCGCGATCGCGTCGACGGCCGTCTCGCGATCGACCCCGACTTCGTCGCGGACGCTCGTTACCCGGTCGGTGAACGTCGACTCTGCGAGGTCGGTGTCGAAGACACCGACGTGGGCCTGGGGCTCGAGGGCGTAGCTGATCGATCCGTGCTGAATGACGACGTCTCGCTGGCGGTACTGGGCGTTGCCGCTGATTTTCCTCGCGTCCGCCCCCGCGCCGGCGGGCGCGACGATGTCGTGGGCCGGGTTGATATCGCGCAGATAGCAGGACGGGTGATAGATCGCGTCCTGCTCGGCCGCGGCGAAGGCGGCGTCGACGCCCAGTCGGTCGAACGCCTCGAGGATCGGCTCGCAGAACAGTTCGTAACAGTCCATCAGATCCCCCGGGACCTCGTCGGCGGGCGCGACGATCGTGTAGGAAATGTCGGCGTAACGGTCGTGATAGATCCCGCCGCCGCCGGTCTGTCGGCGGGTGACGTCGATCCCCTCGCGCTCGCAAAAGTCCCAGTCGACGGTGTCGGCGTCCTGTCGGTATCCCAGCGAGAGCGTACTCGGTTCCCACGAGTAGGTCCGTACCGTTCGCAGGCCGTCCTCGAGGGCCGTCCGCGCGGCGATCTCCTCGAGGGCCATCTGCGTCGCCCCGTCGCGGGGCTCGTCCCGGATTAGCCGCCAGTCCCGATCGGTGCGGTCGGTCATACGTGGGGCAATGGGGACGAGATGGAAATCGATTCCGACGCACCTCGATTTTCGTATATCGATATTCGATTTATCTCGGCCGAGCGTCGGGTCGAACCGCGGTGGCACCGTGGCTCCGAGCCACCCCATGCGCCGATCCCGTCCCAGTCGGCATCACCAGCCCGAGTCGCGTCGCCGCCGGAGCCGCGTCACGCCGTTTTTACGTACACGCCGGCTATCGGCGCGTATGGTGCGCAACGTCGCCGGGTTACTCCCGGAACTCGAGGACGAGGACTTCTATCTCCTCTCGGGCGTCGAGCAGGGGATGCGCTTCTCCGAGTGGGTCCAGCGGGAGAAGCTCCCGAAGTTCGCCGACCTACCCGACGAGGAGGTCGAGTACCGCCTCGAGCGGTGTCTCAAGCGCGGGCTGGTCGAGCGAAAGACGATCCAGTACGAGGGGTATACACTGCAGTTCGAGGGCTACGATACCCTCGCCTTGCGGGCGCTGGTCGAACAGGATACGATCTCGGAATTCGGCTCGCCGCTTGGCGTCGGCAAGGAAAGCGACGTCTACGAGGTCCGCTCCTACAAGCCCCTGGCCCTGAAATACCACCGCGAGGGGTATACGAATTTCCGGGAGGTCCACAAGGAACGCGACTATACCTCGGACAACGACCACGTCTCGTGGATGTACACCGCCCGGAAGGCGGCCGAACGCGAGTACGACATCCTCGAGGAACTCTACCCCGACGTGGCGGTCCCCCAGCCGATCGGACAGAACCGCCACGCCATCGTCATGGAGAAGATGGACGGCGTCGAACTCTCACGGACCCGACTCGAGGACGAGCAGGTGCTGGGCGTCCTCGAGTTGCTCGTCAGCGAGATCGCCGAAGCCTACGAGACGGGTTACGTCCACGCGGACATGAGCGAGTACAACGTCTTCGTCGACGAGGGCGGCGTGACGATCTTCGACTGGCCCCAGGCGGTCCCGACCGACCACGAGAACGCCGGCGAGTTCCTTCGGCGAGATCTGACCAACATCGTGGGCTACTTCCGGCGGAAGTACCCCCAGCACGTCCCCGACGATCTCGAGGCCGACGATCTCGCTCGCGAGATCGAGGCCGGCGCGTTCGACTCGCTCGAGATTGACGCGTAGCCGCGGGTACCGGAGGACTACCAGTCCGGAACGCGGTTCACGGCGATTTGATCGGCCCGTCGAACGATCTATTTTCGTTGTCATTGCCTCGAGCGGTCCCCGACCCGACTGGGTGGCCACCAGCCGGCGCGGGAGAACCCCAAAACAGCGAGCAACCCCAAGCGAGAGCAGGCGCGCTTCACCGACCGCTTCCGGAACGGTCCCTCGAGGACAACAGCGGTGGTACCGTCGTTCGGCCCAGTCGTGGGAGTCGTCGGACGGTCCATCGTAACCAGCCGACCGGTACCGTCAGCGGTTCTTCTCGGACACGTGCTATCTGATAAACCAAATGAAGATATATCAAATTGGTGTTCGGGATGTTGTGAAGATGGGTCTATGATGCACAGGTTTCGGATCTAAGCGACTGCAAGAAGCTGCCGAGCGAGTCGCGAAACGCGCTTCTGAGAAACCTGTCGAGTGGCGTTCACGGATCCGATAGAAAATCGCCGGTCAGACCGGCCCGCCGCTCACGATCGAGCAAATTCAGAAGAAACGAGAGCGTAGTCAAGCGGACCGAGGACGGAGTTCTCCTTAGCAAATCAGGAACGAGTTCGAAGAGACTGCTGGCTTGTTGCCTCCCTCGCCGTGTAGTTGCAATTGCACGAGGACATCCACGAGTCGCCAGCAGTTGTACAGCACGCGGGCGAACGCGAAGTCGAAGTACTGAAATTTCGAACCCGTTCACTCATTTCCACCTCTCTCGAGCGGACCGACCAAGCCTTTGACGCATGAGATAGCGTCTCGTTCATTATGATAACGGTGAGTAGTCGGTTTCCTCGACCCAGTCACTGTCCGCGTCGTCCAGCCGTATGATTTTAGCTCTCGCGGTAAACGGTTGGTCGAAAGTCGGTGAATCGGCTGTGAATGCATGTGCCAGCGTCTGTTCATCGTTCTCCTTCTCACGAACTTTGAATGTCCGCTCCATGCCCCAGTTGTGCATGTTTTCGAACAATAGCTCGACATCAATTGTGACTTCTCCGTTGCCGTCCCCTTGTCGTTCAACTGTAGACAGAACGAATATCGTCTCTGCATCCGGCTGGTACGACCGAACACTATGAAGAATGAACGTCGGCGATGAGTTCTCACTAAGCACGCAACCGGCTGTAGCTATGACCGTAAACGTACTAGCCGAAGCCAGAAATGTACGACGTCTCATTACTATATTACTCCAGTGTGGGATTGGTTTTTCATATTTGGGAAGCTATTATAGTCTATATGAACTTGATTTACTTAACCATTTTCGTTAGTACACAAATAGATATAATTATAACATCAGTATAAAACCACCTTATCATATAATTTTGTATAGAAATTAAGTAAGATTTATATGCGTATAGGTAAATCATCTGCTATGGAAGGAATATCATCCAGAAGAAAATTCTTGAGAACAGTCGGAATAAGTGGTTTAGGACTGTCTACGTCCAGTACGGCGCTTTCAATATCCGCAATCGCGGATATGGATTCTGAGTACGATGCCTGTCCTAACGGTTGCCCTGACCCTTGGGAGCGAAAAGAACTTGATGATGTTGACTCGTATACAGGGCCACAAGTGTATGGGGAGGGTGATTTTACGATCACTCTCTCGAGTAGCGTAATTGTCCATGAGCCAATATGGCGTCCTAGCATTAGTCAGTGGGCTATTGATATCAGCGTAAGTGGGACGACGGACTGCCGATTTGTCGACGACGATTCCCCTGCTGAGGAGATGTGGTGGCACGAGTGTAAAGTATCCGATGTATCTATAGACAATATAGGTACAAAAAATAATGAGAATTGGGCAGGTGTAAAGATTGGTAGTGGTGAATCCCCTGCTGATTACGAAAACCTGAAAACAGTTGAATCAGGGATTGGAGTAGCAATTGGTGCCCTCAACACTCACGTAGGAGTTGCGTATGGGACTACTCAATTCTTAATGTCCATGCTTGAACAATTTGGGGACACAAATAATGTGAATAGAAAGTACAATGTTGACGCACCTAGAGGAGGAGGATATCAACACCACACTGGATATTATCACAAATACTCTGCTGAAGTGGATTCTGGAGAAGAAATAGATCACACTGTGACCGATCTCGCTGTTGCATATCCAGAATATCCGGTTCAAAATTCGTTCTCTGTTATCTCAGAAGCACCCCCTTATGACGACCATCCTCTATCCAAAATGGGATCCTCCGATGTAGAATCCGAATATGGTATTGAACAGTATAACCCAGAAAACGCAGAAGCTATAAAAAGAAAAAATCCACGCGTCGCAAGCGTGCTTGAAGAGGAAGAATCTCCGATTTATGTTGCTCATGATTGGGATGCCTCAATTCAAGCAATATCAAATCATGAACCAGAAGAACTAATGAATAAATACGATTACCTAAACTGGTAAATCCCGAGACAATCAGGATCTTACGTGTATCGACTGCAGTTACCAGAGGCACGCTAAAATGAATGTTACGATCATCTGTGTTGACAGCGATAACTGAATTATTTTTCGAATTCTGATAGAAACCCAGAGTTCACTCGCAAGCAGAGTTGCGAGAGAACCCTCAGACGGGAGAGTAGTCCCCACTGAACCTGTGCATTATTTCTCACCCTCGCAACACCATGGAGTTCACATCGACGGACACACCACGCGATCGGTCGTCGATGCGAGGCTCCCGCGAGCGATGATCACCGTTTCGACGCCGCGTTCCCGGAGTTCGAAGCGCTTATACTCGAGAGCCGGGAAGAGTGGGTAGACTCGCTGGTTCGCGGGCATCAGCGGGCACCTGCACGACGCCGTGTCACAGGTCGGGATGTGATCCGCGGGGCTTGGCCCCGGTCGGGATTGAACCAGCAAACGCCCGCGGGTGAATACAATGGCAGAAAGCTTCTATTCCCACATCAAGGACGCATGGAAGGACCCCGACGACGGCAAGCTCGGGGAGCTACAGTGGCAGCGCAAACAGGAGTGGCGCGACCAGGGCGCTATCGAGCGCATCGAGCGCCCGACGCGACTGGACAAGGCACGCGAACTCGGCTACAAGGCCAAGCAGGGCATCGTTGTGGTCCGGGTCTCGGTCCGCAAGGGGACCGCCCGGAAGGAACGGTTCACCGCCGGTCGGCGCTCGAAGCGCCAGGGTGTCAACCGCATCGGGCGGCGCAAGAACATTCAGCGCATCGGCGAGGAACGGGTCTCCCGGAAGTACCCCAACCTGCGCGTTCTCAACAGCTACTGGGTCGGTGAAGACGGCTCGCAGAAGTGGTTCGAAGCGATCCTCGTGGACCCGAACCACCCCGCAATCGAGAACGACGACGACCTCAGCTGGATCTGCGACGACGATCACACCAACCGCGCGTTCCGCGGACTGACCAACGCCGGCAAGGCCAACCGCGGTCTGAACAACCGCGGCAAGGGTGCGGAGAAGGTCCGTCCCTCCAACACCGGCGGTCAGGGACGCGCGAAGTAACGCGCAGTCACGACGGCAAACCAACACGTTTCTTTCGCGACCGACTTCGACAGCGGCCGCGCTGCCGTGTCCACGTGAGGCCGCCCGCGCGGACGAGGTGGGCACGATTTCGAGTCCCACCGAGAGCGACCGAACGGACGCTGGCGGCAACTCCCGTACCGTCGGATTCAGAGGTGGACTTATTCGGTAGGCCGATGTACCAGCGCGCATGGCAGACAACGTCCTCGTGGCGGTCGACGACTCGAACCAATCGACAGAAGCCCTCGAGTTCGCTTGTCGCGAGTATCCCGAGGCGACGATCACCGCGATTCACGTCCTCGATCCGGGCGACTTCTACGCCGTGACCGGTGTGGAGGGGACCGCGATGGCCAACTACGACGAGATACAGGACCACCACGAGGAACGGGCCGAGAACATCCTCGAGACGGCGCGAGAGCAGGCCGCAGACCACGGGATCGAAATCGAGACGGACCACGTCGTCGGCGGCGTCTCGCGGACGATCGTGGATTACGCGGCCGAACACGACATGGACCACATCGTGATCGGGAGTCACGGTCGGACCGGCGCGAGCCGCATTTTACTCGGGAGCGTTGCCGAGACGGTCGCTCGGCGGTCGCCGGTCCCGGTGACGATCGTTCGCTGATCCGGCCGCCGCTCGCTCGAGACGAATCGAACGAACAGTGGCCACTACCGAACGATAGCGTCGGCTCAGTGGGTACGATAGCGACAGCGGAGAAGACGTGATCGGTCGGCTTACGCCGAGATGGTCTGACTTTCCTGTTCGCTCTCGGTCGAGCGCATATCCAGATCGGCCATCAGCGCGTCGATGGCCTCCTCGGGGTCGGTCTCGGAGTCGAAGACCCGATCGAACCCCATCTCGCGGAAGAACTTGCGGGTCTCCTCGAAGTCGTCCTGTCCGACGGCGAGGTTGCCGCCGATGTAGGTCGTGACATCGAGGTCGGACTCGGCGATTCGCTGGTGGAAGCCCTCACAGTCCTGTTTGGCGTGGCCGTAGAGCGACGAGACGAGTACAGCCTCGGCATCGTTGGCGGACGCGGCTTCGACGAACTCCTCCTGGGAACTCTGAACCCCCAGATTGACGACGTCGAATCCGGCTGCCTCCAGCGCCTGTTCCAGGATGGTGATCCCGACGACGTGAGCGTCGGAACCGATCACGCCGAGGATGACTGTCTCGGTCATGTGCGTACCACCACAAACTGGAGGGACCACCATAAACCTAATGATTAATAATGTGCCAATCGTTCACACGGTTCCCCTCGGGCGGTTTCTCGAGGCGTTTTAACGAACGCGGCGTCGAAAACAACGCTTTCACGTTTCCGGTCTGGAACACTGCGCGTTCGTTCCGTCGACGGACGAAATGCAGGGCGGGCGGTCAGTCGTTCGTTACCCGGTCCGTCGTCGGGGCGACGCTCGTGAGCGCACCGACTGGCGCGTCGGTCCGACCGCGGGCGCGTTCGATACCGTCCTCGCCGGCGGCGATGAGCGCGAAAACGCCGGCGACGTCGGCTTCGGCGGTGTGAGCGATGTCCAACAGGAGTTCCTGCGTCTCGCCCGAACGGATGAGGTCGTCGACGACCAGCACCGACTCGCCGGGATCGATGGCCGAGGCGGGCAGGTAGTAGGTGAGTTCGATCCCCGACTGCAGGCGCTGGCGGGCCTCGATGAACTCCTCGACGGCGGTCTCCTTGCTCTTTTTCGCGTAGGCACAGCGGACCCCGTAGTAACTCGCGAGCGCGGCCGCGAGCGTGATCCCGTCAGTCGCGGCGGTGAGAACCACGTCCGGTCGATCGAAGTCGAACCCGTTGGCCACGACGGGCGCGGCCAGATCGAGGAACGGCTGGTCGAAGACGGTCGCGCTGTTGTCGACGTACCCCTCGTCGTCGACGGCGATTCGCGCGTCGAGTTCCGCCGCCAGCGCCTCCCGACCGAGTTCCTCGACGACCTCGCGCGCGCGATCGGTTCCGGGGAGAACGTGCCCGTTGACGTAGCGGTTGAGATCGCCCGCCGGAAGCCCGGTCGTCTCGGCGAGTTCGTCGTAGGTCCGAGTCTCTTTCAACATGCGCAACACGTCGACGGCCCGTAACTGGAGGGCCGCCTTCTCGGCTCTGTTCATACTACTATGCACGATTCCGCAAATATGTCTATTTCGATCGTGGAGACGTCACTGATCACCACATCTGTGGATTCCCCGATAGCCGTCGGCGATCCGACGCGAAACCCGCGCGGACCGCGGCGGGCTCGAGTACCAACGCTGATGGACTCGTCTCGCCGAGTTCGTCGTCCCCAGGCCGAAACCACCAGTATTCGTCCCAGAACCGTCCGTCGAGGCCTCGTGTCGCTCGTTTACACTCGCCGCACATGTCGACTGTCGCCGTAATATTCAGTATCGATATCAGAGAAGATTTATAGGTGGCTGGAAGGTTATCCGGCAACGACGGATCGGAATCGATTCGCGTCGCCCACTACTAGCCATGACTGAGCAGCGACCCTCCCGCCGTAACTGCCTCGGAACCGCTTTCACAGTTGCCTTCGCCACGACCGCCGGGTGTTTGGATCGACTCCGTAGCGAGGAACGCCGGACCGAAGTACGATTTACACTCATCAACACGTACTACGAGAACGAGACGACCGCGTTCGAACTGGTGGCAAAGGCAGAGGATGACACCGTCCTCTACGAGGAGCGGAGAAAGGGGACGAAAGGACACTCGTTCACCACGGAAGCGATCCCAAACGAGGTCCGGACCGTCGAGTACCGAACTGACGACGGTGCGAGTGGGACCGTCTCTATTTTACCGAAATCCGATTGCCCGCCACGACCGAGTGAGCCACGCGAAATCGAACTGACCTACAAACGCAGGGGCGAGATGGCGTACGAGGAAGACCGCCCCAGCTGTGAATGACGCCGATAGCGGGACCGACTACCCCTGCAGGAAGTCCGGCTCCGTCCGCTGCTCGTCGCGTTCGGCCTCGAGATGGCTGCGGAACTCCTCGATCTCGACGTCGTACTCCTGGTCCTCGAAGCGGTCCCGCACCGAGATGTTGCCGTCTTCCTCCTCGTTGTCACCGACGATGATCTGGTACGGAACCCGATCGTCGTGGGCCGCGCGGATCTTTCGCTCGAGGGTGGAGTCGCGGCCGTCGACCTCGACGCGGAAGTCGTCGAACTCGTTCGCGACGCGGTGGGCGTAGCCGAGGTTGTCGTCGGAGATCGGCAGCACGCGGACCTGTTCGGGCGCGAGCCACAGCGGGAACCGGCCCTCGTAGTGCTCGATGAGCATCATGAAGAACCGCTCGTAGCTGCCGTAGAGCGCGCGGTGGATCATGACCGGGCGGTGTTCCTCGTTGTCCTCGCCGACGTAGTTCAGGTCGAACCGCTCGGGCATGTTGAAGTCCAGTTGGACCGTGGGGCCGTCCCACGAGCGGCCGATGGCGTCCTCGAACGCGAAGTCGATCTTCGGGCCGTAGAACGCGCCGTCGCCCTCCTCGATCTCGTAGTCGTGGGCGCGGTTCTCGAGGACGTTCTCGAGTTGCTCCTCGGCACGGTCCCAGATCTCGTCGCTGCCGACGGACTTCTCGGGACGGGTCGCAAGCGCCATCTCGTAGTCGAGATCGAACGTCTCGAGGACGTCGGTGATCATGTCCATGATCTCCTCGACCTCCTGTCTGATCTGGTCGGGCCGGATGAACAGGTGGCCGTCGTCGATGGTGAACGCCCAGACCCGCGAGAGTCCGGACAGTTCGCCGCGCTGCTCTTTTCGATAGACCTTGCCGTTCTCGGCGTAGCGGATCGGCAGGTCCCGGTAGCTCCAGGAGTGGTCTTGGAAGATGGCGGCGTGGCCGGGACAGTTCATCGGCTTCAGACCGAACTCGTCGTCGCCGACGTCGAAGATGAACATGTCGTCCTGATAGTTCTCGTAGTGGCCCGACCGGTGCCAGAGGTCCGTCTTGAAGACGTGGGGCGTCTCGACGTAGTCGTAGCCCGCGTCCTCGTTTAAGTCCTTGACGAACCCCTCGAGTTCCGAGAGGACGGTCTTCCCGGCGGGGTGATACAGCGGCAGTCCGGGGCCGGTCACGTCCTGAATCGAGAAGAGATCCATCTCGTTGCCGATCCGGCGGTGATCGCGCTTTTCCGCCTCCCGTTTGCGCTCGAGGAAGTTCTCGAGGTCGCTCTCGTCCTCGAAGGCGGTCCCGTAGATGCGGGTCTGCATCGTGTTGTCCTCGTCGCCGCGCCAGTAGGCCCCGGCGATCTCGAGCAGTTCGACGACGCCGATCTCGCCGGTCGAGTCGACGTGGGGGCCGGCACAGAGGTCCTCCCACTCGCCCTGTTTGTAGAACGTGACGGTGTCGTTCTCGTCGGCGAATTCCTCGAGCAACTCGAGCTTGTAGGGCTCGCCCGCGAGGCGTTCTTCGGCCTCGTCGATCGAGACGACCTCGCGCTCGATGTCGTAGTCCTCGTCGATGATCGCCTCGATCTCGGCCTCGAGGTCGGCGAGGTCCTCCTCGTCGATCTCGAGGTTGTCGAAGTCGTAGTAGAAGCCCTCGTCCGTCGGCGGGCCGATCGCGAGTTTGACCGCGTCCTCGTCGTACAGGCGCTCGACCGCCTGTGCGAGACAGTGGGCCGCCGAGTGGCGCATGACCTCGAGGTACTCCTCGCTACCGTCGGTGATGATCTCGAGTTCGGCACCGTCGTAGGCCGGTTCCTCCTTGGCGACGAGGTCGCCGTCGAGCTTGCCGGCGACGGTGTCGCTGCCGAGGCCGGGGCCGATCTCGTACGCACAATCCTCGACGGTGGCGTCGGCGTCGACCTCGAGTTCGGAGCCGTCGGGCAGTACGACCGTTATCCGTTCCTGTGACTGGGAATCTGATTCTGACATGGGTGTAGCTGGTGTGGGTGTTGTAACTGCGTGGAAAACGCCGGTGGCGTGTCCGTCGACGGGCGAGCCGATCCCACCGTCTGTCGGTCGATCACGGCCGACACAACAAACGGTAGGTGTGAGTTAGAAGCGGGCATGAGCCCGGCGTGTAAAACGGACACCTACCATCGTGGCTACGCGTAGTCTCGAGTGGGGTAAAAGCGTTGTGATGGTGCGCGACGGGGTCGTTCGAATCCAACGCGTGGCGGTACGACGGGGACCGAGCAGGTCGTGTGGTGAGTAACGAAACCGGACTTCAATTCGAAGAGGACGGTAGCACGTCACCGTCTCAGAGGAGATACTGGAGGTTTTCATGGAGAAGAATCAACATCATTATGGCCAAAATGAGGCTCGCGATCACTTTTCCAAGCCCGTATATGCCGTACTCGATCGCGGTCCATCGTTTCGATCTGTCGTAGATGACAAATTCGGATTCATTCGGTCCGGTATCGACGATTATCTCATCAGTCCCCCACCCGGTATCGGTCCGCTTGTAGCCTGTAATGTAGACCGTGTCGCCGATATCCAGTCGGCGTTCGACGAATCGATTGTGGTTCCGTAGGAAATGCGATATTACGGGATGGATCAGCGTGTCCGGCGGTCGTGTTTCCGGATGCCGTTGCATGTACTCCTCGACCGGCGTCGGGGTATCGCTCAGCGGCGCGTTGTAGTACGATTCCGGCGTCAATTCGAACGTCGCACCGGCCGGATCGACGAGTACCCGTCCCGTTTCGTCTTCGACGTAGAATTTCGTGTACTCCGTCCCCTCGTCGAGTACGTCGAATTTCCCGTCGTCCGACCGCCGCGCGTCGTCCGGACCCGAACCCGGCCTCCCCTGCGCGCTGTACGTGTATACGAGGCAGTCCGTTTCGGTGAAAAGCCCGGTAACGGTTCCGTGTTCGTCCGATGGAATCGCCGTTCCTTCCACTTCGATCGGTCCTCTTTGGGCGGTAATTTCGTCGATGGATTGTGGAGTAGTGGTAACGATCGTCCAAAACGTTTGCAGATCACGCGCGCCGAGGTAGCAAAGATAGACTGCAAAGACCAGAAATACGGGAATGAATACAATAATCAGAAGGAGGACTACTACGATCTCAGCCATCGTCCGATGTATTGTTATATAATCTAAATTTAGATAATATAAATAGTAGTTTTCTGTCGAGAGCGATGGTACGGTTTCAGTATCGACACACCGTGGTGGCACAGTAATTCCGCCGAGTCGCTTCGAAAGAGTATCAGGTACCGGTACTCGTTTTTCCCTTCCCATTGACGATGGGATATGCGCGCCAAGGCCGTCCTTTTCGACTTCGACAACACGTTCTATCCCTACGCGCCGTGTAATCGAGCAGGGAAAAACGCCGCTCGAGAGGCCGCGCGGGAACTGGGCTACGACTTCGATCGCGAGGGGTTCGAGGCGTTCTATCAGACGGGCCGTCGGGCGATAAAACGCGAAGTGCCCGGCACGGCGGCATCTCACGATCGGTACCTCTACTTCAAAGGCGCGCTCGAGCGCCACACCGGCCGACCGAAGCCGACCGAGGCGCTCGCGCTCGGCGAGGCATACTGGACGGCATACATCGACGCGATGGAACTCGTTCCGGGTGTCGAAGCGACCCTCGAATCGTTGCGAGACCGGGGAGTCGACGTCGGGATCGTCACGAATTTCACGGCGCGAACCCAACTCGAGAAACTCGAGGCGGTGGGGCTCGGTGACGATCTCGACCTGCTGGTGACCTCCGAGGAGACGGGCCGCGAGAAACCCGGCTCGGTCATGTTCACCCTGGCGCTGTCGCGCCTCGATCGTCGCCCGTCCGAGGCGGTGATGGTGGGCGACAACGTCGAAGCCGATATCGTCGGGGCCAACGCGGTCGGCCTCGAGACGGTGCTGTTCAGCGCCGACGGTGACGACCCCGACGGGCCGCTCGAGGGCGACCGAGAACCGGACCATCGGATCGATTCGGTCGCGGCCCTGCCGGAGGTGGTGCTGTGATCCTCGAGCCCGAACGCCGGGCGGTGGTCGAGTCCGCACCGGAACTCGCGGAACTGACGCCCGGGCGAACGGGTAATTTGAGCGTTCGCGACGGCGAGCGCGGCGACGCCTTCGCGGTCACGCCGACCGGCGTCCCCTACGATGGTTTCGGCGTCGAGGACGTCCCGGTCGTCGGGACCAACGGCGAGGTCCGCGACGGCGCGATGGCCCCGAGCAGCGAGGTGCCGATGCACGCCGCGATCTATCGGCGCGGGGACGTCGGCGCGATCGTCCACACCCACTCGCCGTGGGCAACGACCCTGGCCGTCGCCCACGAGCCGCTCCCGCCGATCCACTACATGATCGTCGCGGTCGGCAAGCGCGTCCCGGTCGCCGAGTACGCGCCCTACGGTACCGACGAACTCGCAGCGAACATCGTCCGGGCGATGGCCGAGGCCGAGGCGACCGCGACGCTCGTCGAAAACCACGGCCTCGTCGTCACGGCGTCGGACATAGAGACCGCGCTCGAAAACACGCATCACGTCGAGAGCCTCGCGCGCCTGTACCTCCAGACCCGCGCGGCCGGCCTCGAGCCGACGACGCTCTCGGACGCGCAACTCGAGACGGTCCTCGAGCAGTTCGCGTCCTATGGGCAGTAGCCGTCGATCCCTGACGAATTCACTGCGAGTCGAGCAGGTCGCTCGCGGTCACCAGCGCCTCCATCTCGACGCCGGCGTCTTCGACGTTCTCGCGGCCGCCTTCCTCTCGGTCGACGACGACCAGCGCGCGCTCGACGGTCGCGCCCGCCTCCCGCAGCGCCTCGACGGCTTCCACGAGGCTCGTCCCCGTCGTCACGATGTCCTCGACGACGACGACTTCCTCGCCGTCCTCGAGCCGGCCCTCGACGAGATTGGCCGTCCCGTACTCTTTGCGCTGCTTGCGCGCGATGACGTAGGGGACGCCGGCCGCGACGCTGGTCGCCGCCGCCAGCGGGACCCCACCGAGCGCGACGCCGCCGAGTTTGTCGTCGGGTGCGAGCCGCTCGGCGAAGGCCTCGCTGATTGCCTCGAGACAGTCCGGCTCGGTCTCGAAGAGGTACTTGTCGACGTAGTACTCGCTGGTGCCGCCGTGGGAGAGTTCGAACTCGCCGAACTGCACGGCGTCGGCCGCGCGGAGGGCGTCGATGAGGTCCTGATTCGTCATGCTCGAGAGGGCGCGCCGGACCGAAATAAGCGGTGTGGAACGCGGCCGACGGGCGCGATGGAGTCGGGTTCGTGCCGCGGTCACCGGGCGGCAGCGGGTTCTCGGCTGCCGCTGCAGGTAGGTTTTTGTCCTCCGAGAGAAGTGTGCCCCACGATGACACCATCCAGAGCCGACGAGCCGCATCCGGACGTGCAGGCGTTTCTGGAACTCTACGAGTCGCTCGACACCCCCGAGTTCAGCGAGATCTCGCCCGAGGAGGCCCGCCAGATGTTCGAGGAGATGCGCGTCACTGACGAGCCCGATATCGAACTCGAGTCCGTCGAAGATCACACGATCGACGGGCCACACGGCGACCTCGTCGTCCGGAGCTACGACCCCGGCACCCAGGGCGAGGACCGGCCGCTGATCCTGTACTTCCACGGGGGTGGGTGGGTCGTCGGAAGCGTCGATACCCACGACGGCGTCTGCAGGAAACTGGCCAACGACACCGGGTACCCCGTCGTCAGCGTCGACTACGGGCTCGCGCCGGACCACCCCTTCCCCGAGGGCCTCGAAGATTGTTACGCCGCCCTCGAGTGGGTCGCCGAGGAAGCCGACGAACTCCGCGCTGATCCGGACAGGATCATCGTGGGCGGCGACAGCGCCGGCGGCGGCCTCGCGGCGGGACTGTCGCTGCTCGTCCGGGATCAGGGCGGCCCCGACATCGCCTATCAGCTGCTGATCTACCTCAGCGTCGGCGACGCGCCCGCGACCGAAGCCTACGAGGAGAACAAAGAGGGCTATTTCCTCACCGAAGCGGACATGGAGTGGTTCCGGGACCACTACTTCGAGACCGAGATCGAGATGGGGAATATCTACGCCTTCCCCCTGTTCGCGGCCGACCTCTCGGGGCTGCCGCCCGCGACAGTCCTCACCGCCGGCTTCGACCCGCTTCGCGACATCGGTGCGAACTACGCCGACCGACTCGAGGACGCGGGCGTCCCCGTCGAGTACCACAACTACGACGACATGATCCACGGGTTCTTCAGCATGATCTCCGATCCCATCGACCTCGATCGCGCCCACGAGGCCTACGAGGCGGCCGTCGCGGACATGCAGGCGGAACTGGAGTAAGCGGCCGCGACCGCTCGTTTTCGCCGCCGGTACTCGCGTCGGCTCCGAGCGCCGTCACTCGAGCGAGCGCTCGACGACCGAGACGCCCTCGAGCGCCGCCAGTTCCTCGAACACGCCCGCGAGATGGGCGGGACCGCTGCCCGCGAGACCGATCGTCACGGGCGTTCGGTTGGGGTCGTCGACGGCGGTCCGGCGGGCGCGCTCGAGGACGTCGAGTTCGGCCCCTTCGGATTCGACCGTCTCGACCACTGTCCCGACCGCCGTCGGCCAGCCCGCGAGCGCGAGTCTGGCCTCGGCGTAGCGCCCGAGTTCGTGGAGGCCGGTCCGAGTCAGTTCGGCGTGGTCAGTGAGATCGACGTTGCCGCCCGAGACGACGACCGCGACGCGGTCGCCCTCGAGGTCGAGATCGTCCGAGAGCGCGGCGGCAAGCGGTGTGGCCCCGGCGGCCTCGGCGACGGTCTTGGCCCGTTCGGCGAGCAGGGTCACGGCGGCGGCGATCTCCCGGTCGCCGACGCTGATCACGTCGTCGACGACCTCGCGGGCGATCTCGAAGGTCGTCTCGAGCATGCGGGCGTCGGCGATCCCCTCCGCGACGGTGTCGACCGTGTCGAGTTGGCGGATCTCGTCGGCCTCGAGCGAGGGCTTGGCGTGGGCGGCCCCCTCGGGCTGGACACCGATCACCCGCGTTTCGGGGTCGATCGCTTTCAGTACCGTGCCGATGCCCCCGATGAGCCCGCCCCCGCCGATCGACACGAGGACGGTATCGATCTCGGGGAACTGCTCGCGCAACTCGAGGCCGATCGTCCCCTGTCCGGCGACGACGGCTTCGTCGTCGAAGGGGTGGACGAACGTTTCGCCGGTCTCGGCGGCCCGCTCGAGCGCGTACTCGTAGGAGCGCTCGTAGATGTCGCCCTCGACGACGACCGCGGCCCCGTAGCCACGGGTGGCCTCGATCTTCGCGGCCGGGGTTATCTCGGGGACGACGATCGTCGTCTCGATCCCGAGCAGGTCGCCCGCCAGCGCCACGCCCTGAGCGTGGTTGCCCGCGCTCGCGGTGATGACCCCCGGGCTACCGCAAGCACGGCGTCGACCACCCGCGCTCGACGGTCACGTTCAAAGAGGACGGCTTCAAGCACGACCCCGACCACAACAGGATNGGCTACCGCAAGCACGGCGTCGACCACCCGCGCTCGACGGTCACGTTCAAAGAGGACGGCTTCAAGCACGACCCCGACCACAACAGGATTCGACTCTCAAAGGGGGCGAATCTCAAAGACTCGTGGTCCGACTTCGTACTCTGTGAGTACGCCGCTGACCCGAACGTGGACGTACAAAACGTCCAGCAGGTCCGGGCGGTCTGGACCGGCGATGAATGGGAGTTACACATCGTCTGTCGCGTCGAAACTGGCGACCCGGAGCCACCCGGCGACCGGGTGGCGGGCATCGACCTCGGCATCTGCAACTTCGCCGCCATCGCGGTCGGAGACGAAGCCCTGCTGTACCCCGGTGGCGCACTCAAAGAGGACGACTACTACTTCCAGAAAGAGCGAGCGAAGTGCGACGATAGCGACTCCCACAGAGCGCACCGATTGGACCGCAAGCGCCGGGGCAGACGTGACCACTTCTTACACGCTGTGTCAGCGGATATGGTAGATGAGTGTGCCGCCCGAAACGTCGGGACGATTGCCGTGGGCGACCTCTCGGACATCCGCGAGGGAACCGACTGGAGCGACCACGGCAATCTGGACCTACACGGGTGGGCGTTCGACCGCTTCGTCGAGATGCTGGAATACAAAGCCTCCGAGCGTGGCATCAGAGTTGAGCGCGTGGACGAACGCGATACCTCGAAGTCGTGTGCGTCTTGCGGAACCACCGACGACAGCCAGCGCGTCGAGCGTGGGCTGTACGTCTGCGAGGCGTGTGGGCTGGTCGCCAACGCCGACGTGAACGGGGCAGAGAACATCCGACAGAAGGTACTCCCGAATCTCGCCTGTGACGGGGGAGATAGGGATAACGGCTGGATGGCACAGCCAGCGGTGCGCCTGTTCGACAAATCCACGGGGCAAGTAGCCCCACAAGAGCAGGTGTCTCGCGAACCATAATATCCCAACGCTCGGGAAACCCCGGCGTTCACGCCGGGGAGGATGTCATTGACTTTACGCGGAACGATCTCAGTTGCAGCGAGGGTTCGACTGTCTCGAAGTCGGAACGGATTCCGTCGGTAACGACCGGATCTTTCTCCCCCGCTATCTGCGCCTTTGAACTGAAAACGGATCTTATTATTGGCCGAATGATAGTAGTCAAAACAGTCAATAATGATATCTGAAAACAGTGAACAGGCTCGTGATTACCGGGTTGGGAGTATGCGTCTTTCTAATATGATCAACTCTCACCGCGAGTCCCATTGAAACCAGTCCAATCGAAGAGGTATCTCGAGTTCGCGACGGAGGGCAGCGCGGTCGAATCGTCGAGAGTGCGCTACGTTTAGGTACCCTGCGGTGGCTCGTTGACGTAGATGCCAACGCAGCGTCGGATGCAGTTCGTTCGCGGGAACGTCGCGTGGATGGTCGGGACGGTCCTCGTCCTCGCCCTCCTGAACGCGCTCTCGTACGAACTGGTGTTCGTCTGCTCGCTGATCGGGTTCCTCGTCGTCACGGAGCTGACGGCCCCGTTCAACGTCACGCCGACGTGGCGACGCCGGCTCCGGTGGCTCATCGCGGTCGGACTCGTCGGCTTCGCGATCATCGTCGTACGGCGGATCCTCGAGATTCTTCCGCCGGAGGTCATTCCCGTATGACCCAGCAACGCATCCGCTCTCGAGAGTGGTCGATCACTTACCGTCCGGGGGTATCACGATGAGCTGGCACGGTGGCGTCCTCGGCGACGGGGACGGCGTCGAGTGGCCGCGCGTTCTCCTGCTCGCACTCGCTGTCACCGTCGTCGTCGCGCTCGGCACCGCCGCCGCGACATCGTCGACTGCGTTCGGCCCCTATAATCCGTCCTGGGACGGCTCGTCCGATTTCCGCCAGGACGTCGAGACCGACTCGACCGTCGAGCGTCATCTCGTCCGCGACACCGCACAGTACGACCGCGTGCCGGCCAACGACACGGTCGCGTTCGTGATCGCGCCGGACGAACGCTACGACGGGGCCGACGCCGAGCGCGTCCGCGAGTTCGTCGCCGACGGTGGGACGCTCGTCGTCCTCGAGAACTTCGGCGACTCGGGGAACGCGCTGTTGTCCACGGTCGGTGCCGAGGCGCGGGCCGACGGCCAGCTCTTGCGGGACGAACGTAACCACTTCCGCGGGCCGACGATGCCGGTCGCGACGAACGTCACGGATCACCGGTCCACGACCGGCGTCGATCAGTTGACGCTTAACTACGCGACGGCAGTCGAGCCCGGAAACGCGACTGTACTCGTCGGAACCAGTGAGTTCGCCTATCTCGGACCCGAAGATGACGATCTGGACGAGCAGGACGATCTCCGCTCGTATCCGGTCGCAACGGTCGAGAACGTGAGCGAGGGCCAGGTCGTTGTCGTCGGTGATCCGAGCATCAGTATCAACGCGATGTACGACGAACCCGACAACACCGCGTTCGTGCGCGGCTTATACGCCGACGCCGATCACGTGATCATCGACCGGTCCCACGACGCTGCGGTCCCGCCGCTGACTGCCACATTGCTGACGATCCGAAACTCGCCGCTGTTACAGTTGCTCGTCGGGGCTCTCAGTATCGGGCTCGTGGGGCTCCTCTCCCGGTCCCGGACTCGCTCCCCGCTCGAGACCGTCCGATCCCGGTTGCCGATGCAATCGCAGCCTTCGGATGACCGTGACAGCACGTCCGGGGCTCCCGGTCTGTCCGACACCGAGCGGGCCGAATACCTCCGTCGGCGCTATCCCGAGTGGGACGAGGAACGGGTTCAGCGCGTGATAACAGCCCTTAACCATCCGCGTTCGGAAGATAACACAGACGAATGAGCGGCACCACCGATCCGGCCGACGGGACGAGCGGCGATCCCGAGGCCGTCTACGAGAAGCTGCAGGCCGAAATCGGCCGCGTCCTCATCGGGAACAACGACGGCGTCGAGTACCTGACGATCGCCCTCCTGACCCGCGGCCACATCCTGCTCGAGGGCGTGCCCGGAATCGCCAAGACGACGCTTGCGAACCTCTTCGCGCGGACGTCCGGGCTCGATTTCAACCGGATCCAGATGACGCCGGATACCCTCCCTGCCGACATCACGGGGACGCACATCTATCGACAGGGTGCGGAGTCGTTCGAACTCCAGCGCGGCCCCGTCTTCGCCAATCTCGTCGTCGCTGACGAGATCAATCGCGCGACGCCGAAGACTCAGAGCGCGCTGCTCGAGGCGATGCAAGAGCGACGCGTGACGATCGAGGGCGAGACGCTCGCGTTGCCGGACCCGTTCATGGTCGTCGCGACCCAGAACCCGATCGAATCGGAAGGCGTCTTTCAGCTTCCGGAAGCGCAACGCGATCGCTTCCAGTTCAAACTGACGCTTGACCTTCCGAGTCGGTCGGACGAGCGCGAACTCCTCGATCGGTTCGACGAGAACCCGGATCTCGGCCCCGAGGAAGTCGACCAAGTCGTCGATCCCAAGCAGCTCGTCGCTGCCCGCGAAACCGTTCAGACGGTCCACGTCGCGCCGGCCGTCAAGGAGTACGCACTCGATCTGGTCGCCGCGACTCGAGACCACGCCGATGTCGCTCACGGTGCCTCGCCGCGTGCGACACTCGCGTTTCTCAACGGTGCCAAAGCACGGGCCGCGATTCGCGGGCGTGACTACGCGATCCCCGACGACGTGAAATCGATGGCCGAGCCGGTGTTACGCCACCGACTCGTGTTGAATACTGATGCGGACTTGAGCGACGTCGATCCCGTCGCGGTCGTCGCGGACATCGTCGACGCGATCGAGCCCCCGAGCGCCGATACGGGTCGGACGTTCGATTCGGCTGCAGCGAGCGACGGTGGCAACGTCGAGTAAAGCCTGCTACTCGCGACTGTCCTCACGCACGCCGGCCTCGCGGTTAGTCGTCTCCGCCAGTTGCCGTTCGTCAGTACCGAAATCCCACCGGCAGGTGACCAGCCAGTCCGACCGATCGTCGCCGGCCGCGACTTCGACTCGGATCGGTCGCTCGAGACCGGTCCCGAAACCGACTGCGAGAAACGAGGCGATGGGGTGGTCGAACCGATCGACTGCACCGAACGCGCTGTCGACGATTGCGACGGTGACGCGTCCGCTTGCGGCGTCGACGTCCGATTTGGCACTGTCCGCGAGTTCGAACTGCTCGACGAGCCCGTCCGTCAACTGCGTCGCGAGCGGTTCGGGCGCAGTCGCGAGTTCGCCGGAGAGTGCCCGCTCGAACGACTCGAACAGCGCTGCCCCGGTCGGCTCGAGGACGAGGCCGCGATGATCGGGCTCGGTCACGATCGGCCCGCTGCGTTCGGCGATATCGGGCAACTCGCCGGGCGTTCCTTGGGGGACGTACAGACGCATCCCTTCGGCGCTGCCGGTCGGGAGGTAGATGCGGTCGTCAGCCAGACCGAGTTCCGCGGCGATCGCTGCCTCGTTCGTTGCCATCGCAGCGTAGATCCGTTCACCGACGCCCGCGGCGACGAACGTCTCGGGGGTCACGTAGTAGGTGAGGACGCCACCGAACAGACCCACCGCAGCGAGCGCAAAGAGGACATCACGGGCGTCGGGGAAGAGGAGACCGGCGAGGCCTGCGAGAACCCCGACGAGCGCTAATCCCGCCGCAGTACGACGGTATTGTGAGTGGCGGGCGCGAGCGTACTCGGATCGCAGTCGCTCGTTTTCGGCTTCGAGGAGTTCCGCTCGCGCTGCGAGTTCGAGTCGGTCCCCATCGTCTTCATCGGCTCGATCAGCGTCCATCTCGGTCCTGTCGGCATCACTCATAGCTCAGTCATCCTCGGTCTGTCGCTGGGTGTCCGTCCCGACGGGTTCGGGAATCGATTCGTCGGTCGTCGACCGGTTTCGTCCGTTGTCGGCGGGAACGAGCCCGAGGCGAACGACCTCGAGTCGGTGCAGGGCATACGCGGCGATCGCGAGGCAACCGAGTACCGTCAGCGCCGCGAGAGCGGTCGACTGCGAGTCGGCGACGAGCCACGCGATGCCTGCGATCACGAGCGTACTCGCGAGTGCGACGCCAACGAGGGTGATCGGGTTCGTCGTCCGTCGGAGTGGGGCGAGCAAAACGGCGACGAACGCGGCTTCGACGACGACGATCGAGATCGGATCGATCCCGATCGGGGCGATCGCGGCGAGTGCGACGTGGCCGAGCGCGAACGCGTACGGTGCCCCGAACAGGTAGCCGACGAGCGCGGTCGCTGTCCCCGCGAGGATACCGATCGGGCCCGAGACGATGCCAAATCCGACGATGATAGCTCCGAGCGCGGCGCCGCTCACCCAGTCGCGGCCGCTTGCTGCCGGTCGCGTGTCGATCCGAACGCTCATGCGCGCCCCCCAGTTGATCGCCCTGCGTCGAGAATCGCTGCCAGTCGATCTGCTGGTCCCACCTCGAGAGCCGTCACGTTATCGAACGTCGCGAGTTCGCGTCGAAACTCCTCGAACGAGACGTATCTGTCGTAGGCGCGTTCGATGTCCGCCAGTCCGCCGGGTTCATACAGGACCGTCGGCGCGAGCAAGACCATAACGTTGCCTCGCCGCCGTGCGAACGATACCGTCTCGCGGAGTTCCGCCGGCCGCGAATCGTCCGTGCAGATGACGGTCCACAGCCGCCCCTGTGCGTTCGTCACGCCCGTTCGGACGGCGTCGTACAACGGATCCTCGCTCGCTTGCTCGCGGTACACCTGCCGATCGGCATAGAACGGGCGAAGCGTCCGCGAAAACGCATCGTCCCCCTTCTCGAGATCGCCGAACGACTGCTGGGCGTCCGCGGGGGAAGCCGCGTTCGGCTTCTGCCCACGAATCCGTGACGGCGACCTGTCCGCAGGGCGGGGCGGTGACGAGAGCCCGTCGCGACCGGAGACGGCTGTCGCGGGCGGCTCACTCGTCGCTGTCGGCTCGAGGTCGAGCAGTTGGCGACGAATCGTCCCGTGGGTAACCGCTGGCGACGCCAGTCCGGTTCGGCCCGTGATCCCCTCGTCACCGACCGTCACCAGTCCGAGCGGGTCGTTGAGACGGCGTGCGGTTCCCGCGATCGACAGCGCGACCTCACGGAGCGAATCGAGTTTGGTCTCGGTCCGTGCGCCGGTACCGAGCGCTGCGCGGTGGTCGACGACGAGGAGGGTCCGCCGGTCGGTTTCAGCCTCGTACTCGCGGACGTACGGCGTGCCGTACCGGGCGGTCGCTTTCCAGGCGATTTGCTTTCCGGTATCGCCCGGAACGTACTCGCGCAGTTCGGCCAGTTCGATCCCCGACCCCGACCGCTCGGTCCCGTGAGTGCCGTACGAGGCAGCGATACGATCGCCGCCCTCGCCGACGTGAAGCGTTCTGGGGGTAGGCGGTTCGACCGTCACCGTCGGTGTCGGCCCCGTCGTGATCGTCTCACGGAACAGCCCGTCCGTCGCCGTAACGGTGGCGGCATCGAACGCGTGGCGACCGGCGACGGGCCAGGTGACCGTCCGCGTCCGGTCCGTTCGTTCGGTACCGGGCTCGAGAGTCACCGAGATCGGTTCGGTCGTCCTCGCCCCGACTGGGAGTCCGGCGGTGATCTCGAGGGTCAACGCCGTCTCGGTCTCGCGCGTCGCGGTGAGCGTAACCGGGATCTCACTTTCGGTGTGGACGGTCGTCTGTGCGGGCGATTGCACGATCGACAGAGTGTCGGTCGTTTGTTCGAGATCGCGAAGGAAGCGATACTGCTGGGTTAGCAGCCACGCACCGACGAGGACTGCGCCGCCGAGGACGACCGGGCGTGCGAACACCACCGCGAGGACGGCGAGCACGACGGCCAGTGCGGCGACCGTCCAGCCCCGGCGCGTGGGATGCATATCTCGACAGATTTCGCTGAGCGAGTTGAAAGTACTGATTCCGCCAGCCGAGACGCTCCAAACAGCTCGCCCTCTCGAGAGAGAATACCTTATTGGGATGCGTTGCGAACTGATCGGCCGTGAACACTGTCGGCAGTCGCGCCCTCGTGCTGGCTCTTTCCGTCACCGTTCTGGTGATTATCGGCGGAGTCGTTCCAATGGGCGCGGCCACTGCCGTTTCGGACGGTGATATGCAGCAGCGCGTCGCGGTCCAGCAAAACGATTCGGCCGAGGAACGAAACGAGACGCCATCGCATCAAAACCCCGATGAGTATTCCGAGGACGGCGACCTCGAGGGCGTCGAACGCTGGCTGTCGAATCGCCTGTCGTCTCAACTCGGTGAGAGCGCGATCCAGTTGAGCGAGGGCGAGTACGAACTCGCGAGCGAATACGTCGGTGACGAGTACCGCGACCGGCTCGAGCAGTACGTCGACGTCGCCGGCCAGACCGACGGGGAGAGCAACGAAGAGACGTTCGAGGAGACCGGTGAGCAACAGGCGCGGTTGGCCGAAGCCGTCCAGGAGTATCGCGCCACCAAAGCGGAGTACGACGCGGCTCGACAGGACGGTAACGAGGAGCGCGCCCGCGAACTCGCCCGCGAACTCGAGTCGCTGGCCGACGAGATCGAGTCGCTCGGGGGCTCCGTTCGCGAGGGGTATGCCGACATCGAGACGGAGACGGGGACTGACCTCTCCGAGCCGGACGCCGCGATCGAAAACGTCACTGACGAAATCGAGTCCGAACAGGCCGTCGTTCGCGAACTGGAGTTCGAGGAGACGGTCCTGTCTCTTACGACCGAGCGCGAGACGATCTCGTTCCGCGACCCGCTGGTCGCAACTGGGGAGCTGCGGACGCTCGACGGGAGTCCGATCGCGAACGAAGAGGTTAGACTCGATATCGGCAACCACACCGAACGGGTCACGACCGACGCGGACGGCGGGTTCACCCTCGAGTACCGCCCGACCGACGAGTCGCTCTCGACCGACGAACTCGACATCGAGTACGTTCCCGACACCCAGTCGATCTATCTGGGCAACGAAACGACAGTCGACGTCTCGATCGAGCAGGTCGAACCGACGCTCGTACTGGAGGAGACGCCGAGCGAGGTGGCGTACGGCGAACGACACACCGTTACGGGTGAGTTGATAGTCGACGGTCAGCCGGTCGATAGCGTCCCGGTTTGGGTTTCCCTCGGCGGCCAACGGCTCGAGACGGCATCAGTCAGAAACGGGGTGTTCGGTTCGTCGAGCCCGATTCCGGCGGCTGTCGAAGACGGGGACCGAGAACTAAGCGTTCGGCTTCCTTTCGAGGAGCAAGCACTCGCCGGAACGGTTACGACGACGACCGTGACAGTTCGCGAGACGCGGAGTACGATCGCGATAGACGAAACGTCGGCCAGCGGGCAGGAGGTCACGGTCAATGGGTCGTTCGCCACCGTCGACGGGGACGGTGTTCGAGGGGAGTCCATACGGATCCGGATCGACGGGTCGACCGTCGATACCGTCACGACCGCGGCCGGCGGCTCGTTCGGGACGACGGTGTCCGCTCCGAGTTCGAGCGGCGGCGACGTGACAGTCGCCGCGGTTTACACAGGTGATGGGTCGAACCTCGAGGCGACCAGGGCCGAAACCACTGTGGCAATCGATGGCTCGACATCACGGATTCCGACGCCAGCCCTGCTTGCGCTCGGCTTCGCCGCGGTCATTGCGGCCGGGGTCGGCCTCTGGTGGATCCGTCGCTCGGACGAGGGCGCGTCGCCTGATAGTTCGGCGGGCGATCAGGGGACCGTCGCCGGAGAACGGGCACCCGCCGATCGATCGACCGGGTCCGCAACGAATCCGGTAGAACCCCTGCTCGAGCGGGCGGCCGAGCAACTCGCGGCCGGTCGACCGGACGACGCTGCACGAACGAGTTACGCCGCCGCTCGCCGTGCGCTGGCGTCTCGGATCGACGGGCAGGAGTCGCTGACTCACTGGGAGTTCTATCACACATACCGCGGTGCCGATGCGGCGGAGACGGACTTGCTTCGCGCCGTCACTCAGGGATACGAACGTGCTGTCTTCGACTCCGACACCGTTCCGGAGACGGAGTCGGCGGCTATCCTCGAGAAGGCGCGCCGATTGTGCGGTCTCGGCGAGTCGTCGGACGAGAACATCTCTGCCGATGACTAGACGGTCAGCTACTAGGAAAAGACTTACATGCTTGATTAAGTTTATTGTCGCAGTGCAAAAAGGTATATGACAACGGATGGGGGAGAACAACCCCGTGAAACCGGAGGGGGCGTATGAGTGATACACGAACACCGAACACCCCAAAAGGGAACGAACGAAACCGGCATCACCCGCGAGCGGTCGTCCACAAGCGAATTCTCTCGGTCGCGGAATCGCGCCCGGGGGCATCGATGGAAGAAATCGCCGATGATGTTACCGGTGCAACGACATCGCTGGTCGAACAGGTGCTTTCCGAGTACGGCGATCCCGCAGGGGATGACCCAGCCTCGGGAACCGATACGGCAGCGGCGGCAGACACTGATTCCGGCTCGACGACAGACGCGAACGAGACGTCCGATGACGAAGCTATGAGCGGCGATTCGACCGAGTTCGATGGCCTGACCGAGGTCACCGAAAAACAGCGGGAGACCCTGCGGGAAATCCGCGAGCGACCGGACGCGACACAGGCCGAACTCGCCGAGCGCCTCGGTGTCACCAGTGCGACCATCAGCCAGCGGGTCAACGGCATCGACGGATTCGACTGGAGCGACAGGCAGGCATTCGTCGAGCTGTTTTTCGAGAAGGTCGAGACCGACGCGGACGACTCCACACCCGGTGACTCGTCAGCCGACCACGATCCAAAAGGCGTCGCTGACGGACGTCGATCGGAACCGGATCCGGCCGACCCGGCACTCGGTGATGGCGGTAACACCGATGTGGACGCGGCGTTCGAGACTGCGGAACCGTCCGCGGGGAACGCCCTGCCGTCCGAGAAACGAGACGACGACGCTTCGGACGGCACCGACCGCGAGGACCGGGACGCGACTCCCCCGACTCGAGCGAGCGCGAGCGGCCGATCGGACACGGATCTCGCGGAGTGTCTCGGCACGCTCACGGCCCGCATCGAGTCGCTCGAGCAACGGATGGGCACGTCCCGGTCGGTCGATCCGGACCTCGCACGGAAGGTCCTCCGTGCGTGTTTCGAGTCCGAGCAGATTTCGGCCGATGAGGAAGTACAGGTGGTAGAGCGAATCCTCGAAGCGGACACGCGGGCGAACGTGTCGCTCGACTCGAGCGACCGCTAGCCGCGGATCGAGACGGCCATCGGCGGGGTGTTTTCGGACCGTTTTTACCGCCGTCCCCGATACTAGCGGGTGAATGGTCGCTTCCCGGTCGATGTGGCTTCTCATCCCGCGGCCGATCAGGCAGTTGCCGGCCGATCTCGCTGCGGTTGCCGCGTTCGTCGTCGCGACGAACGTGGCCGTGTTCGCCCCGATCATTCGGGAGACGCCGCTGCGCGTGGCGCTCGGACTCGTCTTCGTTCTCTTCGCTCCGGGATACGCGTTCATCGCAGCGCTGTTTCCCGAGGCCGGCGAGGAAACGGCTCCTGATACGGACGGAGACGAGACGGCGGACTCGGACGGCTGGTCCGACTCACTCGCCTCTCGGGACGGGATCGACGGCATCGAGCGCGTCGCGCTCTCGTTCGGCCTAAGTATCGCGATCGTCCCCCTCATCGGGCTCGTACTGAATTTTACCCCCTGGGGGATTCGCCTCGTTCCGATCGCGGTGGCGGTCAGCGGCTTTACGCTCGCGTCGACGGCCATAGCTGCCACCCGCCGCTGGGAGCTGCCGGCCGAGGACCGCTTTCGGGTCCCCTACCGCGAGTGGTACGCCGCCGGCCGCGCGGAGTTGCTCGAGCCCGACACGCGCGCCGACGCCGCACTGAACGTCCTGCTCGTGCTGTCGGTTCTCCTCGCCGCCGGCAGCGTCGGCTACGCCGTTCTCGTCCCGCCCGACGGCGAGCAGTTCTCGGCGATCTACCTGTTGACCGAGGACGACGACGGCGACCTGGTCGCCGACGACTATCCCACGGAGTTCACGCAGGGGGAGAGTCAGGAACTGATCGTCGGGATCGACAACCACGAACACGAGACGACGGACTATACGGTGGTGGTCCTCGAGCAAGACGTCGAGGTGATCGGCAACGAGACGGGCGACGGGAACGCGACGGTCAACGACACCGTCGTCCGCGAGCAGCGCGAACTCGACCGGTTCAGTACGACGATCGCACACAACGAGAGCTGGCACCACGAGTACGACCTCGAGCCGACGATGGTCGGCGAGGAGCAGCGTATCGTCTGGCTGCTCTTCCCCGGCGGTGACGTGCCGGCCGAGCCGTCGATGAACGACACCGAGTACTCCGTCCACCTCTGGGTCGACGTCGCTGAGGCGACGAACTCGAGCGCTCCGAGTGGTGGCTAATCGCTCCGGACTGCAGTTTGGCGTTTCTCGTTCGCTCCGTGACTCTCTCGCGGCGAATCAGATTTAAAATAGATACGATAGATGTCATCTCCGCTCTAGCAATGGCGGTCCGTTCACCTATCGGCGCTCCTGCAACGATTCACACACCGATCGCAACGCTGTCCCGCGATCGGGTGCGCAGTGACTTTCACAGCTACTATAATACCGAACGTTTATTCTGGAGTTTCCAGTATAGCGTATCACCAACAGATATGGGGGCCGACAGAAATACCTGATATGAACGTGACTACCCGACCGGTTTCCGACTGTGAGAGACGACTACTATGAGTACATCAAAAGAGAGCGAACAGCAGCACTCGTCGGCACAGGAGTCGACACAGCAGCGACTGGACGCCGACTCTGAGCCAGACCCGGGCCGCTACGAGCGTGGGGGCGACCACGAGGCCGACGAACTCCTCCTCGGCCCCGACAGCGAGCAGACGCCGGCCCTGAGCATCGTTATGCCGACGCTCAACGAGGAGGCGGGCATCGCCGAGTGTATCGATCGCGCGAAAACGGCGATCAACGACCTCGGCATGACCGCCGAGATCATTCTCAGCGACAGTTCGACCGATCGAACGCCCGAGATCGGGCGGGATCTGGGCGCGATCGTCTACGAACCCGACCAACCCGGCTACGGCTACGCCTACCGGTACGCGTTCGATCGCGCTCGCGGCGAGTACATCGTCATGGGCGACGCCGACACGACGTACGACTTCGAACAGATCCCGCGCCTGCTGGCTCACCTTCAGGAGCAAGGCGCCGACATGGTGATGGGGAGCCGGCTCGAGGGCGAGATCAAGCCCGGCGCGATGCCGTCGCTCCACCAGTACGTCGGGAACCCGCTGTTGACCAAGTTCCTGAACGCCTTCTACGGCGCGGGTGTGAGCGACGCCCACAGCGGCTTCCGGATCTTCACGCGGGAGGCCTACGAGACGATGGACCTCGAGACGACCGGGATGGAGTTCGCGTCGGAGATGATCATGGAGGCTGGCGCGAAGGACCTCGACATCGTGGAGACGCCGATCGTCTACCACGAACGCGAGGGCGAAGAGACTCTCGACAGTTTCAGCGACGGCTGGCGGCACGTCCGGTTCATGCTCGTAAACGCCCCCGGCTACCTGTTCTCGGTCCCGGGACTCCTGCTCGGTCTCGCCGGGCTGGCCGTGATGGGAATCGCCTACACCAGTGTGTCGATTGGCGGCGTGACTCTCGGAACCCATTCGATGATTGCCGGCAGCCTACTGACGATCGTCGGCTATCAGGTCGGCAGTCTCGGCGTCTTCGCGACCGTCGCGAGCGATCCCATCCAGAAACCGACCGATCCGATCACCGAGCGCGTAACGACGTCGCTGTCTCTCGAACACGGCGCGACGGCCGGACTCGTGCTGTTCGGCGTCGGTGGGCTCTACGCGGCCGCGCTGGTCTACCAGTGGGTCACGAACGGGTTCGCGTCGCTCGAGTTCACGATGGGGTCGCTCATCGCGTTCACGGCGATCGTCATCGGCCTCCAGACCGTGTTCTCGTCCTTTTTCCTGAGCGCGATCAACCGGTAACGATCGTTCGCTCCCGTTCTCTTCGAACAAACCACTAGTAGCTGGCGGCACGATCTAGTCCCGCTAGAAAAATCCGGCCGGCTGCGACTAGTAGGGCTCGCAGACCCGCTCGATGCCCTCCTCGAGATCGATGTCCGGCTCCCAGCCGGTCTCTGTACATCTTGCTCGAGTCGGCACAGGTCTCGTGGACGTAGACGTCTTCGGGAACGGGAGTTGCGCGTATTCGGGCTCGATGTCGGTGCCAACTTCCGTGCGGTTATCGAATCGGCAGCGTCTGTCTTTCGTCCAGAAAAGAAAACGGCCGGTATTACCAGAATTGCGCGCCGGGTGTCTCACACGAATCGCAGATGACGGCCGTGTTCCCCTTGTAATCCCCTCGAACGAGTTCCCCGTCGTCGCAGAACGTACAGTTCGTTCCCTCGAGTGCGTCGACCGGCGAGTTCTCGGCGGCTTCATGTTCCTGCTGTTGCATATCACGTAAGCTGTTCTCTCACACCATAATAAACCCTCTGCCACCGAGGACGAAACCGGCAGCCGTGAGGCGGTTCACCTGCACCGTTACTAGTGACGCTCGGACGCGGGGGACGGCTGCTATCGGGCGGCAGGCTCTGAGTCTTACTCGTCGGTACTCGAGCGGTCCGAGACGCTCCATCAGTCCGGGAGGCTGGCTCGCGTTCTGTTGGGACAGTCGGTCCGTCCGGCCGTTCGGAAACGGCGACGGCAGGTATCGGGCTGTGTGAGCCAGCCGACCGCGACCCACGCACCCGTTCGAGGCCACCGGACCGATGGCCGTGTGGGAGCGTCCGACGAACCCACGGAAAGGCTCGGGGCTCGACCTTGAGTCGGCTCGCTCGAAGCGCTTCGGCGGTCGTGAGATCAGTCCCGCAGACCGAACTCCGCGCACAGTTTCCGCGTCGCCTCACGGACGGCCCGATCGCTCTCGTGGGTCGGTTCCCACCCGAGGGCATCGAGTTTCTCGATCGAAAGGCGCATCTTCGGCACGTCGCCGGTCCAGCCGCGATCGCCGCCGGTGTACTCGTACTCGGGCTCGAGGTCCAGTTCTTCGCTGACGATGTCGGCGATGCGAGTCACGGACGTCGTCGTCCGCGTTCCGAGGTTGTAGGTCGCCAGCGGGCCGTCGGCGTGTTCACAGACGTGTAGCATCGCATCGATGCAATCGTCGACGTGCATGTAGGACTTCTCTTGGCGGCCATCACCGAGGATGGTGAGCGTCTCGGGGTCGGCCCGTAGCTTCTCGATGAAATCGGGGACAACGGCGCCGCGCAGCCGCGCGCCGACGATGTTCGCAAACCGGAACGTACGGACGGTCAGGTCGTGAGAGTGCGCGTAGGTCGAACAGAGTCCCTCGTCCGCGAGTTTGCTTGCCCCGTAGACACTGATCGGCTCGAGCGGCGCGTAATCCTCGGGCGTCGGCCGCGGTGCCTCGCCATAGACCGTCGACGTCGACGTATAGGCGAGGTCCGTGACGCCAACCTCGTCCATCGTCTCGAGGACGTTGTAGGTCATCTGCGTGTTCGCCTCGAACTGTTCACGCGGACTGTCGGTGTTGACGGCCTTCGAGGCCGCGAGATGAAAGACGCGGTCGAAATCGCTCGTGAGAACGCCCTCGAGGGCGTCGTCGTCGGTGAGGTCCCGTTCGACGAGCGTCGCACCCTCGGGAACCCACTCCGCGCGGCCGTTCGACAGGTCGTCGACGATAGTCACGTCGTTGTCGGCCTCGAGGAGCCGATCAGTCAGGTGCGATCCGATGAAGCCCGCGCCACCGGTGACGAGAATCCGTTCGTTTTCCATACGAAGGCGGGAGCAGCGGGGAGGGTAAACGGTTCGACTTCGCGACAGGTATGGTGCTGCTTCCCACTAGTGTACTAGTCGGTGATCTATCCGCAGTAATCAGAGCTGTGTCGCGGCCGCGGGGCCACGGTCGCGATTGAACGCTCTGGACTGTACGTTACCCGCTCGACGGTGGTTCAGTGAGCGACATCTCCGGGCCGAGTATCGCCGATTCTATTCCGGTCCCGCGGAGTTCGGCACCCGTCCCGATTATCGCTCGCTCAACCGTGCCGCCGGTGATCGTGGCGTCGGGGAAGACGACGCAATCACGGAGGGTCGCGTCGGTAACGTGGGCACCCTCCATGACGTGGACGTTCGCCCCGACTGTCGTCCCCTCGAGCGACGCGTCGGGGTGGATCGCGCTGTCGCCGTCGAACTGCCAGGCCACGGCATCGAGGTAGCTCTCGGGCGTCCCGATGTCGAACCAGGCGCCGTCGAACGTGAACGCGTCGACGCGCTCCCGGTCGACGAGCCACTGGACGAACCAGCCCGGCTCGTCGGGGTTGTTCTCCCCGGCCAGGTACGTCTCGAGCAACTCGAGGTCATCCGCACGGAACCCGTAGCAGGCGACCGACACGAGCGTACTCGGCGGGTCGTCGGGCTTCTCCTCGAAGGCGACGATCTCGCGGCCGTCGTCGTCGAGTTCGAGGACGCCGTACGACGTCGCGCGGTCGTAGTCGCCGACGTCGTAGGCGGCAAGCGTCGGGGTTTCTCGTCGGCGGAAGCAGTCGACGAACTCGCTCACGTCGAAGCTGAGGAGGTTGTCGCCCGCGATCACGATCGTGTCGTCCGTGAGGTTCTCCCGGTCAACGAGCTGAGCGAGCGCGCCGATGACGCCGAACTTCTCGTCCTCGTCGGTCGTGTCTTCGATCGACAGTTGCGGTTTGCGGTAGTCGTTGGTCTCGAGGTGGGCCTCGAACTCGTCCGCAAAGCGCTCGTTCGTCGAGACGTAGACGTCGTCGATTCGGTCGTCGGTCTCGAGGTCCTCGAGAACCCCGTCGATAACGGTCGTGTCGGCGACCGGGAGGAACATCTTGGGTCGGTGGCGGGTGATCGGCCAGAGTCGCGTGGCGTAGCCGCCTGCGAGTACGATCGCGTCCATAGATCGGATAGTCTATCTATCGAAGAAGTCGTTTCCTATGTAATGTACGTTGGGTTCTAGAGAAATCCATAGTACTCCGAATGATCACGTGTATCTCTTAGAGAGCGGTTTCAGGTGGTGGATTCGCCCGTCTAGTAGTCCGGTCCCTACACATATACGGGACCCTTCGGCAGTGTATTTCTCGGTGACTCGCTCAGCTACCACGTCAGTCCGTCGTACGTGATTCCGTCCCGACGCTCGATGATTCGGCGGCCGTCGACGACGACGGGATTCGCCATCTCGTCGAACGCGTCGTCGAGCGCCGCGAACTCGTCCCAGTCAGTCACGACGACCGCGCCGTCACTGTCGCTCAGTGCAGCCTTCGCGGTCGTGGCGTACTCGATCGCCGGGATTCGCTCCCGCATGGGCTCGTTCGCGACCGGGTCGTACGCGACGATCTCCGCGCCGTGGTCCCGGAGCAGTTCGATCACCGGAATCGACCTGGAGTTCCTGATGTCGTCGGTCTGGGGCTTGAACGCGAGGCCGAGGACCGCAATCTGCGCGCCCTCGAGGTCGACGTGTTGCTTTAGCCGGTCGACCAACCGTTCGGGCTGGCGCTCGTTCACCTCGACGGCGGCCTCGAGGACGGCGGGGTCGTAGCCGGCGTCTCGCGCGGCGGCCCGGACGGCGTCGACGTCCTTCGGGAAACAGGAGCCGCCCCAGCCGACGCCGCTGCGGAGGAATTGCTCGGAGATCCGGTCGTCGAGCCCGACCGCCTCCATCACCTCGTAGGCGTCGAGGCCGAACTCCTTACAGACGTTGCCGAGGTCGTTGACCAGGCTGATCTTCGTCGCGAGGAAGGCGTTGTTCGCGTACTTGATCATCGCCGCCGTCTCCGGATCGGTTTCGACGACCGGTGCCGAATGGTCCTCAAGAAGCGGGTCGAACACCGCATTCAGTCGGTCCGTCGCCCAGTCGGCGTTCGCGCCGATGACGACTTTGTCGGGGTGGCGGAAGTCGTCGACGGCGGTCCCCTCGCGGAGGAACTCCGGGTTCATGCCCATCTCGATATGTTCGGCAGCGGCCCCGGCACCGCGCTCGAGCGCCGCCTGGATGCGCTCGAGACTCGGCGGCGTCACCGTACTCTTGACGACGACGAGGTGGCGGTCATCGATATCCGCGAGGGCGTTCCCCGTCGCTTCCGCGGCCGCCTCGAGGGGGCCCAGATCGATGCTCCCGTCATCGTTCGACGGCGTGCCGACCGCCAGGAAGGTCACGTCCGAGTCGGGGACGGCGTCGTAGGACGTGGTGGCCGTGAGGCGGTCCCCGGCGTGGGTCGCGAGGAGGGCCTCGAGGCCGGGTTCCTCGATCGGCGCCCGGCCGTCGTTGAGCGTTCTGACGATTTCCTCGTCGATATCGATCGCCGTCACCTCGTGTCCGATGTCCGCGAGACAGGCCGCGAGCGTGGTCCCGACGTAGCCGCTTCCGATGACCGAGATGTCCATACCCTACGCAGACCACGCTCGACAAATCGGTCTTGCGGTCGCCGGCGCGTTCGCATCACGTTCCCTTTTGATCCGGGCTCCGAGAGCCGGAAAAACCATATGGTGACGCCATGGAGTAGCGACACATGAAAGCTGTCGTACTCGCCGCCGGCGAAGGGACGCGGCTTCGGCCGCTCACCGAGGACAAGCCCAAGGGGATGGTCGAAGTCGACGGGAAGCCGATCCTCACCCACTGTCTCGATCAACTGGTGTCGCTGGGTGCCGACGAGCTGATCGTCGTCGTGGGCTACCTCAAGGAGAAGATCATCGACCACTACGGCGACGCGTACGAGGGCGTCCCGATCACGTACAGCCACCAGCGCGAGCAGCAGGGCCTAGCTCATGCGCTGTTGACCGTGGAGGAGTACGTTGATGACGACTTCATGCTGATGCTCGGCGACAACGTGTTTCAGGCGAACCTCGAGGACGTCGTGCGTCGCCAGCGGGAGGATCGGGCGGATGCGGCGTTCCTGGTCGAGGAAGTCCCGTGGGACGAGGCCGACCGGTACGGGGTCTGTGATACGAATAAATTCGGCGAGATTACCGACGTGGTCGAGAAGCCCGACGACCCGCCGTCTAACTTGGTGATGACCGGGTTCTATACCTTTACGCCGGCGATTTTCCACGCGTGTCATCTGGTGCAGCCGTCGAATCGGGGAGAGTACGAAATCAGCGAGGCTATCGATCTGCTGATTCAGTCAGGGCGGACGATCGATGCGATTGGGTTGGAAGGATGGCGGATCGACGTCGGGTATCCCGAGGATCGAGAGGAAGCAGAGAAGCGGTTGGCTAAGAGTGAAGGTCAAGAGGACAATTCAAAAACGTCAGTCGAATCCTAGCGGCGCAGGTTGCGTTTGCCCTAGCCAAGTTTACTCCTAAAAAATGTCCAGATAAGGCTTCACGTCTCACTGAATTAGGCGTTGAACACTCTCACGGAACGGTCTGGAACGGGGTTCCGGGGTTCATCGGTTAACAGCGTCCTAGACCTGCCGACGGCGACGCTGTGCGAACGCGACGGGGCGCTATCGCTGAACCTGCTGTCGCGATCATGTTGTTTAGTCGACTCGTCACTGATCCAGCGACTGCATTTTTGCAGAATCTCCACGAAAAACACAATTTCACCGGTGCTGAGTTTCTTGTTGATCAATTTGGCTATCAGGCTACCCTCTCCCGAGTTAGACAGAGTAGCCAGGTCAATTATACTGACTAATACTTTATGGAAAAGTGGTTTCACACACTCAAGATGCATGTTAGTCGCTTTCACAATTCATGGTGGGCAGTCGGGCGAGCGACCGCGAGTGAATTAAACAATTCGTTCATTATTACAACTACCAAAGATCGCATCATGCTTTCGATAGAAAGGCGCCGGTCAAGAAGATTCAGAACTAGACGTGATTCTCGATTCTTTTCTGAGGTCTCGACGTTCTCTCACTTATACTGCGTCGAGCGGAAGGTCGCTTCGAGTTCCTCCGCTTCCTTCTTAATATTGAACTCAGCAGCTACTTTCTCACGTGCGCGCTCTGCATATGCTGTCCACTCTGAACCGGCTTCGAGTAACGAAACTATCGCCTCGCTTGTCGCTTCTGGGTTTCGCGGTTCAGTCAAGAGGCCGTTTTGTTTGTGATCAACCAACTCGGGAATTCCCGAGACGGTCGTGGAGACTGGCGGTGTTTTCATCGCCATTGCTTCCATCAACGCGACTGGGATTCCGTCTCGATCACCTGACTCCGCAATCACACAGGGTAATAAAAAGCAACGAGCTTCGTCAAGTTCAGTAACTAACCGCTGGTCGCTGACGTTATCAAGAAAGACTACATTCTCATCAATTCCTAACTGTTCAACCTTTTGAACGAGATTTGATTTCAGGTCACCGGATCCAATGATATGATACTCGAGTTCAGGAATCTCTTCAGTTGCGATCTTGACTGCTTCAAGCGCGTATGGGTGCCCTTTCTTTTCTACGAGCCGGGAGATTGTCAAGACCCTGTTTGGCTCCGTTCCTTTCGTTGGCGCGAATTTTTCGGGTCTGATCCCAGCCCGGACAATATCGATTGGCGTGTCCGGTGCGAACTGTTCTTTGATATGGCTTTTGTTATACTCAGATATCGTGACAATTCTATTGGCTTGTTGGAGTAGAGTACTCGTGTATGTCCCGACCGGTTCCTTGTAGAGATCAAATGCATGCGTCGTAATGGTAAATGGGACCTGATAATATTCAGATGCGTATTCCGCTCCAAACTTCGAAAGACCTGCAAAATGTGAATGGAAATGATCTGGATCCCAACCAAGTGAATTAATAAATTTGATGCATTCTTTAGCCCGAAACAGATTTGCGGCGTGGTGCTTCAGTGGGGCATGATAGAATATGTTCTTGAGAATACGAGGATGTAGTGCTTTCGTTGAGAAAAGTTCTGTCACATCTGCGAAAGAGGGTGTTCGGATATAGTTGATTGGAATATCCAGTTCATTGAATTCTTCATGGACGATGGTTTCGTCAGGTTTTTTTAACGCGCAAACTGCGACATTGTGCCCGTTTTGTTCCAACTCGTAAATCTCGTTGAGTACGAAACTTTCCGAGAGTTTGGGGAAGGGACCGAGGTAATAGACAATATTCATGCTGGCTCTGTTTAACTGGGTGCGCTCATCTATTGAAAGTGACCTTCTTCATGTTCGCGTTTGTACTTTGCTATCTTAGCAAGCGTTGATGGCATAGCTAACTACACGTTCTAAGAGACCAGAAACTCTAATTAAGGGTCTAACTTCCTACAGCAGGCTCCGTTGACCGAACTGGTAAGCCGCCACGTGTCCTCTTGATGCGCTCTGTCGTTCGCGCGATTCATTGGCAGATCGCTTCAAACTCTTATTGGGCAGTGGTTGATGATAAAACGAGGATTATTTGATAACGGACAAAGAACGCTGTTATGAGTGATTGACCGACTTCAAACTGTTTACGACCGTCTTACTGCGGGCGGGTCAACAGCGGAACAGGCCATACAGAGCGGTATCTGGGTGGCTGGAATCAACGTCGCTGACCGTATCTTACAACTCCTGAAGGTCGTCATTCTCGCCAGATTGCTTTCACCGGCGGCATTCGGCCTTCTCGGAATCGCGTTGCTTGCGATTGCAGCACTTCGGCAGTTCTCGAAGCTCGGGTTTGATGAGGCGCTGATACAGCACGAAGACGACGATGTAGACGCGTACCTCAACACTGCTTGGGTAATGAAGATTATCCGTGGGTTCGGAATCGCAGTCGTTGCGTTTCTCGCAGCCCCATACCTCGCGGTGTTTTTCGGCGAACCGCAAGCAGAGCCGATTATTCGTGCCGTTGGTATATCCCCATTGATTTTGAGTTTACAGAACCCGGCGGTGATGTACTTCCAAAAGAACCTCAACTTCCACAAGGAATTCGTATATCAAGTTGGGGGTCGGTTAGTGGATCTCACCGTCGCTGTCGTTATCGCACTTGTCTTCCGTAGCGTTTGGGCTCTGGTGGTTGGCATTGTCGCGATGAATTTCGTGAAGTTTGCGATTTCCTACAGTATTCACGAATACCGCCCCAATATCGACTTCAATCTCGCGTATGGAAAGGAAATGTTCGGTTTTGGGAAGTGGATGTTTGCATCTTCAATTTTGGTCTTTTTATACGGACAGGGGGATGACGCGTTTGTTGGATGGTATTTTACTGCCGTATCTCTTGGTTTTTATCAGATGGCATATCGGTTTTCGAATGCGCCTGCGACTGAGGTCACACATGTCATTTCCCAAGTTTCCTTTCCTGCCTTTTCAAAGATTCAAAATAACGTAGAGGGTCTCCGTGAGGGATACCTTCGAACCGTACAACTTTCAGTCATTATTGCATTTCCGATGGCAGCGGGCATCGCAGCCGTCTCCTCACAATTTGTCTATGTGGTTCTTGGTGAACAGTGGAAGCCAGTAGTCCCTCTTATGCAGGTATTGTCCATTTGGGGTGGATCGAGGGCCTTCGGTGCGGTCGGGGGTTCAGTTTTCAAATCTGTCGGACGCCCCGAACTTGGAGTATATGTTCAATTGATAAAGGTATTAGCTATTGCTTTATTGATTTTTCCTGCTGTAGAATCATTCGGTGTTGTTGGTGTCGCTTTAGCTATAATTGGGAGTACTATAATATCGCTCTCCATACATCTATATCTCATATTATCTATAATTGAAGCAAACATAAAACAATTACTTTCAATCGTTATTTACCCCCTCATTGGGAGTTTAAGTATGTTCTCTGTGGTATGGGTGCTAGACGATAATCTTTCACCTGGAATAATTGAGTTGGTATCTCTAATACTAACCGGAATGGTGACATATGTCGTGTTTATGATTACAGTTGAGAAGTTAACTAGCTACGAATTCCTCCATCTGTATAGACTCATACGAGATACAATTTAATCAGAATGTTATATTCTCAATAACTCTCTTGTATACTTTTGCAGCATTACCTATATATGTATTCAGACTGTTAGACTGCGATATGCCGAGTATCGCAGTAATTGTCTTGGATACACTCCGGTATGATACCTTCTTGGAACACTTTGACTGGCTTGACGGACTACAGTTCACAAATGCTTGGTCCACTTCTCATTGGACTGGATCTGCACATGCCTCTCTTTTTACTGGGCACTATCCAACAGAAGTTGGGACAACCGTGAAATCACGATCTATAGATAGTGATTATCCTATGATTTCTGAGGTTCTGTCTGAGGCTGGGTACCATACCAGAATAGCTACAACAAATCTCCAAATATTTGTCTGGGATGGATGGGAACGGGGTTTTGATGAGCGATATGGACCAAATATACAGAATGTTAACCCAGTTCCGGAGGATGTCGTAGACTGGTCCGAATTCAATTCGGCTACGAACTGGTCTGGAATAGCGAAATACGCTTCGGCTATCGCACACTGTTTTTATCCAAGGTATAATACAGTCCGTTCGCTACGAGAAGGTTATAAATTAGTAAAAGGAAACAATTCCTCGATTGCTGCCGTTCAAAATCGAGTTGAGTCTTTAGATATCTATGATGATGATTTCTTACTGGCGAACATCATGGATATGCATGCACCGTATCATCCTCCTAGTGACTACCAGACAGTAGATCGGAAAGTCAACCCGGAGTTTGAGAACGGAGTAGCTTCAGATATCAAAGTTCGTGATGAAATACAGACCGCATATAACGACTGTGCAAAATACCTTTCAGATAAGTATCGTGAATTCCACGCCAGTCTGCTTGCTGACTACGACTACGTGATCACCTTATCTGACCATGGTGAACTTCTTGGGGAACACGGATTGTGGACACACACATACGGATTGTATCCAGAACTAACACATATTCCACTCGTTATATCGGGCCACGATATCCGTAACGAAGTGGTTAAAAAACCGGTCAGTCTCGTTGATGTCCATGCAACGATTGCGGATATAGCCGATGTTAAAATTGATTCCCGTGGTGAGTCATTACTAGATGACATTAGTTCGGATACTCATCTTGTTGAGTATCACGGTTTATCTGAGGGCCGGCGCGAAAAATTCTCGAATCAGGGGATTTCTCAATATTTCGAAAGTTACAACCAGCCTCTAGATGGTATCATCGGTCCCCATGGGTACGCGTTTGAGACTCAGGATGATTTACAGGTGAAGGGAGAATGGTCTATTAATGAAGCGGAATATTCAATCGAAAGTATTATTGGATCGATTGACCGAAAGCCAATTCAGTCAGATCAAACAAATACACCTGACTCAATCCAACGCCGGTTGGAAGCTCTCGGGTATGCATAATTGATGTTCTCTTAATTGCTGGGAATATGGTTGTGTTATAGCTTGTTAAAAACAGTACTATCAAGAAGATCCATATAGAAGGTCAACTATGAATATTCTAATAACGGACTACTATTGTGCGTCGAATCGCGGGGATGCCGCGATTCTTGAAGGTGTCTATCAATCGTTAGAAGAGGTGTATCCTGACGCTGATATAACAGTGATGACGGAAAATCCGCAAGCTGCTGAATTAGTTCATGGAATCGATGCGGAATCACAGGTGCTAGCAGGATTTCGATGGGGGTTATCAAAAAAGAACGCCGCACGAGCATATCTATCTTTGACCAGCCCATTTTTCAACCGGGGTATGGTTCCACCCGGGTTTGACTATATTAAGAATAAAGGGAACATACAACCATATCTTGATGCTGACTTGGTTATTTCCACAGGAGGGCAATTCTTGACTGACGTTTACTTTCCAGAGAAGGTGGGGGTTCTTTGGGAACATTATTTCCTCAGCCAATTAAACACGCCTATTGTTATATACGCCCAGACGCTTGGGCCGTTTGATCGCCAGCCGTACCGGCGGATGACAAAATCAGTCCTTGACAAAACTAATCTGATCATCACACGTGATCAAAAGTCAAAAGAGATAGTAGAAGACTTGGGTGTATCCACTCCAGCTTATTTCACAGCAGACGCTGCATTTTCAATAAGTCCCCAAACAGATAGAGAATCACTTTTGGATACCTTGAGTGCGTCAGATACACTTCCTAACAAAAATGTTTTTACGGTAAGTATCTCTGTTAGAGAGTGGAGTCATACCGATGCGGGCATGAGTGTCGATGACTACGCTCAGACTATTGCAGATATTGCGGACTGGTTAGTCAAAGAAAAGAACGCAAACGTCGTATTTGCTTCAACCTGTACCAGCTTAGCAGGATACCATAACGATGATCGGCTTATCGCGGGACAAGTTGTTAATCATATGGAACATGGACAACGGGACGAAGTACAGATTCTTACCGGTGAATATACGCCGCAAGATCTGGTTGAGATTTATGAACAGATGGACTTACACATCGGAATGCGGATGCATTCTAACATTTTAGCTATGATGGCAGAAACCCCGGTTGTAGCAATCCAGTATCAATTCAAAACTAAAGGATTGATGGAACAGTTCGGCCTACTAGACTATATGATCGATATCAATGATGTGGATGAAGAATCTCTTCATCAAATTGTTGACGACGCTCTCTCCAACCGCACCTCTATTACCAAAACAATTCGGTCAGAACTTCCAACTGTTCAAAATGAGTCCAGTCAATCAGCTCAACTTGTTAGCGACCACGTTGGGTCCGCAGAGAGATATAACTGATATTGGTACACTGTATAGTTTAGTACTACTGATGGGGTAGTGTTCAGATAAGCTGATTTCATGCGAAGCTGAACGATCTGAGCCAGTCGTCAGCAGTTTCTGCTTCGGCATTGCTAAAGCAGTTTGAGAAACGGAGAGTTCGTCGTTTTATCTCTCGAAAGACACGTTCAACAGCATTCCGATTTCCATGTTTCTCGTATCTGAAATCGAAGCCATGACGCTGACATGCATCTTGTAACGAATGCGATTCATCGACGAGAAACACGGCGTCGGAGACGTCGTGTCTCTCGGAAAGTTCCGTAAGAAACGAATGAGCGAGAACCTTCGTTGTTGTCGGTTCAAGCTTTGTATGGTGCAATTCGTTTGTCTCGGGGTCAACTGCGTTCGAAAATTGCTTTGCGATTTTCGCAGCCCATTAGAACGCAAAGCGTTCTGAGGACGGCGTACAGACAATACTGCTCAGTATTCAGTTGGATCACAGTCTCGTCTGCCGTGTTTAGTTAAGGTTGAAAAGTGAGGCGGCATGATTTTGTGGTGTCCATGCCAAAAATCGACCGCCTCAGCGAGCGTAGCGACTGGATCGATTTGAGCTTTGTGGAGCGAGAGCGGACACCGCGTCAGCTACTGGAACTCGGTATTCGATTCCATCTTGCTGGATTATCGCTTTCGAATACCGTTCGAGAACTCGAAAAGTTCGGTGTCGAACGATCGCGAAAGGCCGTTTGGCATGGACATTCATGATTGGGTGCAGAAAGCCGATCTACAGCTAGCAACTGACGCGACTCCGAATCACGTTGCGCTCGACGAGACCGTGATTCAAATCGATGATCACCGGTATTGGCTGTACGCTACAGTCGATCCCGAAACGAATAGAATTCTCCATATACGGCTGTTCTCGACGTCTACAACCGCATTGACTGAACGGTTTCTGCAAGAACTCCGGAGAAGCACGATGTCGAAGACGCCGTGTTTCTTGTCGATGGCGTCTAGCATCTCCAGACAGCACTCCATCGACACGGACTCCGATTTCGATACGAAAAACACGGAAATCGGAATGCTGTCGAACGTATCTTTTGAGAGATAAAACGCCGTGCCTCTTCGTTCTCAAACTGTTTCAGCCACGCTAACCCATCAACCGCAGGATCGTGGCTCCAAGCCTTCGCCGTCTGGCGGAATGCTACAAACTAAACACAATCCCTAGACCCAAAAAATATATGCTGCTGAAGAAGAACAATCCATAGAATGGCTGGTGTAAGTGTTGTCATACCCACATATAACCGATCAGAGTTTATTAAAGGCGCAGTTGAGACGGCTCTTAACCAGACTTACGATAATCTTGAAGTTATTGTCGTCAATGACGGCTCAACGGACAGTACACGTTCTGAATTAAGCGTATATGAGAAACGGTCTGACGTAAACATCTTACATAATGAGTGCAATCGTGGTATCTCCTATAGTCGAAATAGAGGTGCTAAATTTGCTGAGGGGAAATATATCTGTATTCTTGACGATGATGATAGGTGGAATTCTGAGAAAGTCGAAAAGCAAGTCGACCTAATGGAACAATTAGGTACGGAATATGCAGTTGTTTATACTGGAGGTGTAGTTGTTGACAATGGAACTATAGTACAACAATTTAACCCGAAAAGACGAGGTGACATCTATCCAGAAGTATTGTCGAGATGGAAACTTAATCCACATTCTGGTCATATGATTAGGAAGGCCTGTTTTGAGGATGTAGGCGGATTCGATCCAGACTTAGTTAGCGGCGTTGACTGGGACTTGAGTATTCGTCTCGCAAAAAAATATAAATTTGAATATATAGATGAACCGCTGGTCAAACGAATTGTACATGGTGATAATATATCAGACACCCAAAGACACGCCAATATGAGGGGAGATATACTGGAAAAATATAGGGGAGAAATAACAAACTATCCACGCATCCACCAAGCTTTTCTAGCTCGGTGGGATGAAATCCGAGGTTGGGCAGCGATTAAGCGTGGCGATCATAAAGAATCTATAAAGTACTATTTTCGCTCTTTGAAACGCGAACCCACATCTCACCGCATATTGTACCTTTTATTAGCTCTTATCGGCCCCAGAGCATTCAGCGTCGGTGGTAAAATTCGGCGGAAGTGTTTTGATCTATTTAATTAATTCTATCGTAAGTGATATTGGGCCATAAATAAATACGAGGAGTTGGTCATGCTTATGACCTGACCCACCATATCCATGAACCGCCATTGTTATAGACTTGACTGGCTGCTCTATCGGCTCGAAGTTGTTCCATTTCAGCCTCGGAGATATATCGCACATACTGGTAGCGGTTTGGTGGCTCGACGGCAACCCAGTCTTGATTTCGCTCCGAAATGACAATGTACCCCCTTTTATCGAATAGACTCGACACAGAATCGTTTGTTGCGTAACCGAGATCGTCTGGTAGTTCGTTGTCAGCCTGTAAGTCGTGGAATGGACGGTTTTCCCACGGAATCTGCTCAATACGTTGCGTATTAACGGTATACTCTGATTCAACTCCCGTAATTCTCATTGACCATGTATTAAGTTCGTAGTTTCCATACGTCATGTGGTGTTCAATTCCTTTGAGTTCGGCTTGATTGACGTGCCGCCGCTCGTCATAGACAGTGAACACCGCAAGACTACCCGCTGTGATGACAACCACTACAAGAGCCCCTGCTGCTACGGAGTTGAGCGATACACCCGAAAGAGATATTTCATCAAATGCATGTAGTGCTGCCATTCCGAGACCGAGTAAGAGAATCGCACCAAAGAGCGTCAGTTGGTTCATTCGGTAGAACTCGGTGATTATCGCGCGGAATGCTAAGAAGATTGTACCGATGGAACCCCCAACGACATAGACGGCACATGCCATTGTCTCGCTGAATCTGATATCCCGTCCCTGAAGGAACTTATACCCAACCCAAAACGAAAGCAAGCCGCCTGTTGCGAGATATAATATGAGTACCCCATACTCGCCAACAATGTACCGCTGGGCGAGTTGCAAGGTTGTGTAGCCTGATCCACTCGCTTCCCCGGCCTTAGCGGCCCCACCAGGTGAGGTTGCTACAAGCGACAGCGCTGTCTGCTGAACTAATCGGCTAAACGTCGCTGTCGAGAAATACCAGATCCCAAGCGGAACGGCGACCAATAGTCCCCACATTACACGATAGTGAGGTTTGGAACGTCCTGTACGCTGATTGTAGGCCGTGGTAGCGATGAAGCCACATCCGATCAAGACTAAGACGAAGCCAGCGGACATCGGATGGATGAACACGATACCGAATAACAGGACGAATGCACAGAGCGATGCCGCCACTTTGTTCGAGTCTGCAAACCGGCCGTTCCGTAAGGATTCAGCGATGAACAGGATGATTGGAAGTAGAGAAAACGCGATAAACCACGGCATCAAGTGCTGCATATATTTCCCAAGAACGAGAGGAACCGCCGCGATGAAAACGAATTTCCCCACGTATCGCCCACCGAGAACACGTCCGAAGAGCGCACAGCCAATGATAAATACACTAGTAACGAGGTACATTAAAGTAGGCTGGAAAACTTCGACTGGAAGACCCGTGACAAGTGCGGCCTGCGAGATGATGTAATGTGTCCCCGGATACATATTCCTCGTCGGATTTGATCCTGTCAAAATTATGTGTTCAGAGTAGGAGAAGTGCATCAGGGCGTCAGCTCGTGAAAACGCCCAGAATTCGAAACCGACTGCTTGCGGGAGAAAGTACAGGATGCTATATGAAGTGCCAATAATGAGAATACCACGCGCGAACAATGAGGGCTGCTCAGAAAATGCACCACGGGCAAGAAGTACGAGACCAGCTACGATTGAAAGAACGAGCGCGGTCCAAATCCAAGCTGGGACAAGGCCGTAGAAACTTGGCGTGTAGCCTGAGGGCTTCGTGAAGGAGACTGCTCCAATCGCGGCAGCACTAACGCTGACTGCGCCTGCCGCTATTGCCCCACGTTCAACACGATTCATACACATACGAGCGCCGTGTTCGTAATTAATATTCCGCTAAGGGAATAACAGTACCTGTCAGTAGAATATGGGAAGAACACAACAGTAATAAAATATATGTTGATGGATGCCTGAGGTAATCGCTGTATGAACCACCCCGAAGTCTTTATTCTCATCCCGGATTGTTTACGCTCGGCAGATGCGGAACTGATGACAGGCGTTGAGGGGGGGTCGGATATTTCAACGTTAAATTGCTACTCAAGCGGGACTTGGACTCTTCCTGCCCATGCAACTCTGTATTCAGCTGTGCCTGCGTATGAGCATAATGCTGTGCGACGAGGCGACTCTCTTTCAGAGAACGACGTTTCTGTCCCAAAGGTAGCTCAGAAAAATGATTATACAACGGTACTGGTAAGTGAGAACCCTATTTTTGGAAGTGGGACAGGATTTAACGTGGGGTGTGATCTGATTGACGAGGATGTCCACTTCAAGAAGTTCCCGACAACTTACTCCCCTGCAGGCGATATCTCTGACCTTTCACCTTGAGCAGCGATCACTCTTCTCTCGGGAGTCTTGAAGAGTGATTCTATTGTGAAAAATGGGATAAATTCCATATACGGGACCTACGAGCATCTCCGATCTAAACCGCCTACAGAATACCCTCATCACGGAGAGCAGCTGATCTCGCATCTTTCTACACATATGGCAGACCACGACCAGCTATTCGCAATGATGAATTTGTTGGATACACACAATCCCCACTATGCACCGCCTGAACAAGGAGCGAGACGCCTCAATTTGGATGTATCTCCTGAGGAATCGATAGCACTTGCGGATGCAAACCAGAATATGGAATACATCCTTGGCGAACCCTTATCTAGAGACGCTCAAGACGACTTTGAATCACGGGATGCCGTGCAGTCCAGGATGCATGATGTCTATCAATCCCAAGTAGCATACGTTGATAGCCTAATCTCTGATTGGTTTGAACAACACGAAGAGCGCTTAAATGATGCATTAGTGGTGATTATGGGAGATCACGGACAGATGTTTGGCGCAGAGGATATGGTTGGTCATCACACCTCTCTCCACCCCCACGGTATCTGTGTCCCCGTTTTCCTTTCATTTCCCGAACAGTGGTCTGTCGAGAGTACTGGTTTTAAAGTTCCGACTAGCTTAATCGGACTCGCAGAAGCAGTTGAGAGAAATCTTGCCGGCAAAATCACAGACTTGGGTAAATTCCTAGATGTGTGGAAAGATATTGATGTAGTAACAAGCGTTGACGGTCCAACGTGGGAAATAGAGAAACGGCAGTAGGATTATGAGGCCGACCTAGTGGATGAGTTCGGAGTACGGAAAATCGGTGTTATTGAGGGGGAGATCCAGACTGTGCATTCCTGCTCTTGGCGTTCGTCACAAATTTCAACTGTGACTTATCAGATTCGTCCATCGGGACGTGACCAAATCGATGTATCTCCTGCTGAGTTGTCTAATCCCCAACAAGATTGGCTTATGAACGGGGATGATTCGCAAGAGGTTGGTGAAGTCTCTGCGCGACTCAAAGCACTTGGCTACAAGTGAAGAGTTCTGGAGTGGTTAGGACTGATTGATTAGAGTTTTAGCATACCTATTATTTCGTGCAGTTCCGTCCGGGTAACCTTCTCCCTATTCTTGATTCCACCGGGGTTCTGAATTGTACCGGCGACGATCCTTGTTCCGATCTCGGGGTTCCATGGTACAGTGGGGACGATGTCCGTCATTCCTCTGGACCAATCTTTAAAAGTGCTGCTATCATTGATGTCAATCTGAATCTGTTTCCATCCGTGACTCTGGACGAAATTGTATAATATGTTTGATGTAATTTGAACGGTGTCTGAGAAGATCCAGATCTGGCCTGTATCTCCACACTATGTGGGGAATTATGAGGCGAATCTCCCCGTGGTAGTATTCAAAATATTGGCACTACACTTCCGTCAAAAGTTCACACTTCAAGCCTAAGACCGGTACAACCATTTTCCATCAATATTATGTCTATGCTGATGTAATTGCGACCGATGGAAAACACATCAGTTTTGATTAGGTCTGCTCGGTCCCTCCATCAATCTCCGTCCGGCGGAGCGGGTCGGCTAATGGGTAATATTGCGAGAGTTCTTTCTGAAGAGGGCTGGAATGTGAATGTCCTTTGCCCGAAACCTGAAAGAGAGATAACAGAGACGGTTTTAGGAGACTCCTGCACCTATCATACGTTTCTGTATTCTAATCCAGACACTTCAGTTAGCCGTCTAGCTGGATCGATAAGAGGCGTTAGAAAATTCCGGGAGGTACTCAGGGAGACAGAACCAGATATAATCCTTGATGATATTTCCCACATCCCGTACTATCCCGCCCATTTCTTATCCAGCGACTCAACGAATGCAATTTTCATGCATACTGCCTTCTTCAACGAAGCGTGGACGTTCAACGGTCCAATCAAGGGGACTATCGTGAATCTGATTGACCGATTTCTTCCGTATATGAACAGTCCGGCGATGGTCTGCGCCAGTGAGAGTACGAAAACACGAATGACAAACAATACGAGAATCGATGATGGATACGTTCTGAATCCCTGCATCGATATCTCGGACTTCCAGTACACTTTCGATCCAGATTCGAAGCGGATTCTCTACCTAGGTAGAATTACACCGAGGAAGAACGTACGGTGCCTAATCGAAGCATGGGCTGATGTTGGAGAGAAGTACGACGATTACACACTCTCGATTGCCGGTACGGGAAACCGCGAAGAGTCGATCCGGCAACTAGTGGATGAGCGAGACATCGAGAACGTCGAATTTCACGGCTATGTGGACGAGGATGAAAAACAACACTTATATTGTGACTCGCTTCTGTTCGTAGTCCCCTCGCTCATGGAAGGCTACATGACGACCGGGCTTGAGGCCTTAGCTTCGGGAACACCTGTAGTTGGTTCTGACACGTATGGGATCAGGGACTACGTCACGGATGGCTCGAATGGGTTCTTGTTCGAGCCCGATAATTCGAAGGAATTAGCGAACGTCTTAGATGGCGCACTATCTAACCCGGAGGCGCTTCGACCTCTCGCAGAGAACGGCCGCGACGTAGCGGAGGCTCATACGTTCGAGAAGTTCAAAGACGAGGCGAATGCTGTTTTCTCGGCGCTCGCTGATCAGATGTAGCCTAAATCTTCCAACCGTTCCTGCGTTGATTCGTCGACATCGTTGTCGTCGTTCACCTCCATCGCGGTGAAGGACTGCTCCCAAGTATCGAGTTCATTGCTCATCTCTTCAGAGACATCCGGATGTTCGGCGGACACATTGTGTTGTTCGTGCGGGTCGTCAGCAATGTTGTACAGTTCTGTGGAACCATCCGACCCGCGAATATATTTGAACGTCTGGGTCCGAATCGCCCGCAGTGACCGGTCGTACGTGTCCATCACGTTGTCCGGGTCGCCAACCCGTTTCTCAATGGATTCACGCGAGGGCTGTGGAGCGATGTATTCGGCAATTACTGACTCTCGCTCGGCGTTGAAGATTTCGGTCGCCTGCGTCTGCTCGTGGAATGCCGGACTCTCGATGTTCAGCTCTGAGAGGAGCGTGGGGGCGATGTCCGTAAGTTGCACCAGATCTTCGTTGACTCCGCGGCCGGTGAACGGACCGCCGTGAGCGACCAGCGGAACGTGCAACAGTGAGTCGTAGAGACAATACTGGTGGTCCATCAGCTCATGGTCGCCGATGTTCTCTCCNGAGTATCAGGAGGATTGTATCGTCCCACTCTCCTTCCGATTTGAGGTGGTTGACTAACTCCCCGATTTTGGCGTCGGTGTACGCGATCTCCGCCGCATACAGACACTCTAGAATATCGAATTCTGACTTCGTGAGCGACAGTTGGCCAGTGACGTATTTCCACGCGTTCTGCGGCACGTCCATGGCTTCTTCGTAACTGACGTCGTCGGGAAGGAAGCGCTCTGCTACCTCACGCGGTGGCGAGTAATCTAGATGAGGCTCGAGATAATTTATGAACATGAAGAATGGGTCGTCACTACGATGAGAGGTTATCCAATCCGTGACCCATTCGTTCGTCCGCCGCGCACCATCGTCATTGGACTCGCCAAACCGCAGTTTGGCGTATATCGCATTTGCGAGATTTTTCGCGATGTTCCCATTGAACACTTCTTTCGCGACCGCTCGCCACATATCACGCCCTTCATTCATCAAGCCAGCTTTCCCCAAGTCAGTTTCAGACTGGACGTATTGCCAACCTTTGTAGAAGTCGTCAAATCCGCGGCCGAACCCGAAGGACTCGCTTATCCAGGCGTTATTCGAGGCGGCGACTGTGTCATATCCTGCCGAAGAGAAGGCCTCCGCGATCGTCGCACTGTCTTCTGGGAGATGTTTCGATTCAGCGTGAGCGCCGTGCTTGGATGGATACTGGCCCGTAAAGATCGAACCGTGAGAAGGTAACGTCCAGGGAGCAGCGCTAAATGCGTTTGTGAACTTCGTGCCGGACTCCGCGAGACTGGTGATCTCCGGTGCGACTTCCACTCCGTTTTTCTCCCCGTCGACAAAGTCGTATCTCGCGGTATCCATTACGAGTAGAATCACATTATGTCGCTGACTCATTTTCGAGAACTGTTTGGCGACGACAGATAATAGGTTTACGCACTACGATAAGAATTGGTGATCTCTTAGAGAACGTTTTGATACACGTCGCTGACCTCTCGTGACCGCTGCTCCCACGTCAGGTTATTGACGACGTACTCGCGAGCGTTCCTGGCGAGTTCCGCCCGGAACGTTTCGTCGTCAAACAACTCGACGATTGCCGCTTCAATCTGGTCAGACCGGCTAGGTTCCAGTAGAAGTCCCGTTTTGCGGTCGGTGACGACTTCAGGTACACCTGCGATAGCTGTGACAACAGGTGGAACTCCGGACGCCATCGCTTCGAGCATCGTGAGTGGAAGGCCTTCTGAATACGACGGCCGGCAAAACACGCTTGCGCGGTCGTACATCTCTGAAATGTCTGGCACGTAGTCGTAGACAGTTACTGAGTCCGAAAGCTTGGCTACACGAATCGACTCGTATACCTCTGCTTCGAGGGGGCCGTTTCCGACAATGTGAACCTCCGCGTCTGGATGTGCTTCTAATACCCCCGGGAGTGCGTTGAGCAAGTCTTGGATGCCATTGTTTCGGACGAGGCGGCCGATGTACAGCAACGACTTCTCCTTGGTGGGGACTGGGGAGAACTCTTTGATGTCGACGGCGTTCCGAATCACGGCGGTTCGTTTCGCGCCGAGAGATCGTGCGATCGACTCGGCGGCCGAACTCACGCAGATCACTTGGTCGCTCCGCGAGATGACGAATCGACTCACCGTCTGTTCAAAGGTCCGCGCGGCGGCACCCCCAATCCCGGAGATCATCCCAATGTCGCCGAGGTGTAGAGTCGTCACCAACTTATACTCTGCACGAAGTGAGTAGAGGGCGGCCAGCGCCGAGGTGTAGAAAAAACGATTGTGCGCATGTACGATATTTGGCTGAAATTCTTGCAATACTCGTCTGAACTCCCGTAGTGCCGACAGGGAGAACATGCTCTGCAGGCCAACCGTGTCGGTGAGGTCAATCGCCGAAGCCGTATAGAACGAGACATTCGGATGGCTCTGTAAGTCAAACTCACGATTTCCATCATTCAGCGTGAAAATCCCTACCTCGTACCCTTCTTCAACGAGATTCATGGTAAGTTTCTGTACTACTTGCTCGACGCCACCGTCGCTCGGTGGAAGGTAATCCGAGCAGATGAGAATCCGCATCTTAGAATGTCGCGCCATGCAGCCACATTCCTCTTGGTGTTCAAAAGAGTATCTTCTTGTGACATTGAGTGCTTCGAATGGCTGATATTACTCAGAGTTCGCTAAGTCTCGACAGCCTCGGTGCGAGCCGATTACTACCGCGTGTACGGGTCCTTCGAGAGAATCAGCATTCCGCATGCGAAATTAACAGGCATTACGAACGTTCGTTGGGTTCGGTAGCTGCGAATTTCCTCTCTCACGCAGTTATCGGAAATTACTACCGAGACAGGCTTGAGTGGCTGTCGAGAGACATCAGCTACCCACAGAGTAGACAATCTCGAGCGCCTCAGGTCTTTCGGGGCCTACTCCTCTGTCTCGAGTTCACTGATGTCGAGTTCGCCTGCAAGATATGCGTAACCTGTATCCGTAAGTTGATAGAGACCAGTACCTGCGGATTTCAGGAGTCCGGTATCGGCGAGTGTACTGCAGCGTTTCCCGACGTACTGGCGATCGTAATCGATGTTCGCTGCGATCACTTTTGGAGTGACCTGTATCGGATGCTCATCGAAGAAAAGCAAGATTTCGTAATCAACAGGTGCCATCCATGAAACCCGCTCAACCATCTCTTCACGGTACGCTACCGGCCGAGAAGAAAAATCGGTACCATCTCACACCAAACACACCCCATATACAGATCCTCTACAACGCCATATGTAGTTAAGATTTATACCAGTAGAGTGTCTCGTTGGAAACACGGAAGTTAGACACGACTCTCATGAGAGAGTCGCAAAACGGCGGACCGGTGTTTGTGGCACCAAGTCCGCGAGAAGCTCCCGTAACTCCCCTACGGAAGCCATGACAAACGACGATTCGCGGGGCCTTGAAAGCCCCGACCGACACGCATCGCCAGACACCGACCGAAACCCGGACGCGGTCCGCGACCGCCTCGAGGCGATCACCACCCTCATCGAAACCCTCCTCGAGGACGTCCGCCGGACCGGAGCGACGCTCGACGAGGAGACGCGCCGCGACGCGACCCGTCGGCTGCGGGAGATCGACGCGGAGGCGCGACGCGTCGGCCTTGAGCTGTGTGACCGGCCGCTTTCAGTGACCGAGGACCCCGCGACGCTCGCGGGCTGTGACTCGCTCACGACGACCTATTCCGGCCCGGAACCGGGGGCGATCGACGCCGTCGGATCGAAGCGCACGGACGACCCCACGCAACCGAGCGACGACTGCAACGGCGGTGATCGCGATGGCGAGTGACCCGGCCCGCGACGACCTCGCGGCGCTGCGCGAACACGTTGCGACCCTCACCGAGCAGGTCGCGACCCTCACCGACCGAATCGACGATCTCGAGTCCGAGTGCGCCCGCAAGGACGAGCGCATCGCGGATCTCGAGTCCCAATTAGACGAGTGCGAGTCCCGGACGACGGAGACCGAACGCGCCGCCGAGGCGGCGCTCCGGAAGGCCGACGCCAACAAGGACCGCGTCCGCGAACTCCAGGCGCGGGAACTCGAGAAGGGGGCCCACCTCCGGACCGAGACCGTCGATCCCCACGAGGTCGCCGTCGCCGGCGACCGCCTCGAGAAACTGACGAAAGACGACGGCGAGACGTATTATCGCGTCCCCGACTCGAGCGATCCGCTCGATCGGAGCGACGACGTCGCGCTCGCTCACGGCGATCTCCTGCCGATCCAGCAACTGGCCCGCATGGACGCGGACATGCGCCGATCGACGGCCAACTCCCTCCCCACCAGACTCGCGGCGAAACTCTGGCAAGCCAGGACCGATCCTGCGGTCGGCGACGACCCCTGGACCGAGGGCTGCAAGTCCGTCGACGAGTACGTCACCGCCTCCGATCTCAAACACTGGATCCGCCGCCAGGAAGAGGGCATCAGCGAGACCTACGCGAAGAAACTCGTCTCCCGCACGATCGATGCCGCGCTCGACCTCTCCAAGCACCGACTGGCGGTCCGCAAACGCACCCAGCGCACGAACGGCCTCGAGTACACCGAGCGTCGGCTCATCCTCCCGGCCGACGCGGCAATCCCCGGCGAGACGACGACCTCGACGGTCACCCGGCCGACGGACTCGAGCGGAACGCCACCGGACTCGGGCGGGACGCCACCGGATTCGAACGAAACCACGCTGGACTCGAGGGAGAGCCCGCGGGTGACCGCCGACGGGAGCGATCCCGGAGACAGCTGACGTCTTCGGCAGACCGTGGACGGGTCAGTCGGCCGTCCCTCGAGAGAGGCCACATCTCACACGCGACACTGAAAACCGCCGCTCCGAATGGCCGTTCGTTGGGTTCAGTAGCTGTGGGTCTCCTCGCTCGAGCAGTCCTCGGCAGTCAGCACTGCGACGGGCTCGACGTGGTGGCCGGAGACGACAGTCGTCCACGGAGCGGGAGCTGACGAGCCGGTCCCAGCAGGGCCAGTCGATGCGATCGGCCGCTGTCACGCAACTGCGGTTAGCATCGGCCCCCCACTCTCGGTCGTCCGGTCCGACGGGTCGGCGTCTCGAGACTAGTACCCGCGTCTCGGACCCATCCGGAGCCGCCTACTCGACGGACTCGCCGCATTCCATGCAGATATCGTCCTGCCACGGGACCGTAATGCGGACTTTGCGTGCTGTCTCACAGTTCGGACAGTGAACTGTCCTCGTGGTCGGATCGTCACTCATACTTTTCCCCTCCCCATAGTCGGCCGATTATGTCACTCTATGCTCATCATCAACAAAAATTTACTTAAACGTTTGTGTTGGAACATACTGTTGGTGTAGGGAACGCGTCCACGTCCCGACTGTGGGGTGGACGATACCGCGGCCGAGAACGACGCGCTGACCATCGACAACCGAGCCGGAGGCACGGTCTCCGACCCGCTGTCAGAGGCGGGGGCTGTACTGCCACCGCTCGAAACGCAGGTCAGCGTCCACTGCGTCGACGAACCTGCGGCCCTCGTATTTCCGTGGGAGCAACCCCACAGTGGAAGAATCCGACGGCGTTAGCCGTGGGAGGACGTCAGTCTCCCGTAGAGCCCACCGAGTAGGATGACGCTCACGAGGACTGGGACGGCGTTTACCGGCACCGAGTCGGTTCCGCCGTCGGTCGCCGCATCGTTGCCGTCATCCGTCGGTTCGATCACGGACTCGTTGCGCTCGGACTCCGACGTGTTCGATCCATCATTGTCGGGCGAGTTCGTTTCGTTCCCGTTGAGGGGATCAGTTTCGTTCCCGTCCTCAAGAGGATCAGTTTCGTTCCCCTCGAGAGAGTCGGTTTCGTTTCCGTCGAGAGAGTCGGTTTCGTTCCCGTCGACGTTACTATCACCAGTATCGGTCTCGTCGCTGCCACTGCCATCGTCAGTCCCGCTATTGCTGTCGTCGTCATCGCTACCGCCGTCGTCGTGTGTCACTCGGAGTGTGGCGCCGTCGCTGACGCCGAGTGCCTCCGGTTCGCCTTCGTATTGTTCGGTGCCCTGGGCGGCGGCGTACACGGCGTACGTCTCCTCAACCGCGAACTCGGCGGTAGAAATGGTCGCACGATACGTCTCGCCATCTATGTGTGTGGCGGGTTCGCGGATGACCGTCTCGTCGTTCCAAGCGACGACTTCGACGCCTGCGGGCGAGTTCTCGGTGCCGTCAGCGGTCGCCGTACTTGTGACGTCGATGGTCACATTCTCGGTGCCCGTCTCGACCGACGTGGGGTGTGTCGTTGAGACGTCGTAACCGCTGATGACGACCGGGAGGTAATCCACGTAGTCGCCGTCGATATACAGCGTCAGAGCGTACGTCCCCGGATCGACGGGGGCCGTGTCCATCGTCAGCTGCTGTGGACCGACTCCGCTCTCCGAGAGTTCCACTTGTTGCTCGCCGTTGTAGAGGTAGACGTTGTAATTCGTGTTGGAACCCGTCGAGACATCGACTGAGATCGACTCCCCTTGGTCCACGCTCGTGAGTTCGGAGACCGTATACTCCGACCCCTCGATCGTCACGGTCCGTGTCGGGGTGTCGATCGTGTCCGTGACTGTGAGTTCGGAGTTCTCGGAATCGGTATTAGTGGCTGCCGATACCGTTCCGAGAGGGCCGACGAGAACGGCGAGGATAACCACGAGTATCGCGACTCGATGCAATCGGGAGTGCGTATGAGACAGGTCCATGAGTTCGGTTGAGCCATCCGGCGATCGCATGTCCGCTGGCCGTCGTGGCAGATTCGAGATACAGCGATGTGAACGTATCGGTTTCCGGAACACTATCCGTTCACTGAACGTTCGTTCCCGCTTCGTTCGTCTCGTGACTCGCGTTGGAAAAGTCGTGTATCAGCGACTCGAAAGCGGAGGCGCGCCGGTATAGCGACCCGGCATCGTCGCCGATTCTAGTAGGCGTTGACAGTTATTGCGCACCTGATCGCACGACGGTATGAGATCGTTTCAGTGGCTACTATAGCTCTCGTTTCGGAGGCTGTGCGCCGTATCGGCACTGAACAGTTCTCCTCACGGAAATGCGTCCGTCCGATAGAAAGAAATAACTAAATAGGTGATAGTCATGTGACTATGTCTAAATCGACTGTCGTTATCGGGATGATACTGATCCTGATAGCGGCGCCGATCACCGGTGCGGTGGGTGCGACATCGTCACCAGTAGCGACGACACAGACCACTGGTGATCAGATATACGACACGAATATCGAGAACGTCTCTCTCTGGGAGCGATCGGTCATTCCGTATCGGGCCGACCTCGAGGCGGCCGAGACGACGGTCCCGCTCCACGACGTTCGAATCAAGAGTCCTGACGGCGAAATTCCAGCCAACCGGTATCAGGTGGGTGTCTTCACGAACGGGACGGACGTTCCACTCGAACTCGACAGTAGTGACTCTGCTAATACGACGCGGTTCGCTGGCGACGAAGTCCGAGTGATCGTTGCCGAACCGGATGTCGACTCGAGCGTCGAGATGACCGACCTCTTCGCATTCCTCGACGCGAACGACATGTCCGAGATCAACGACAATATGACGTTCACAAGCGTCGAGAAAACGAAAGTCACCAGCGAGGGTGCCCTCGATGCGGACGTCACCTACCCCACCGAAAGTGCTGGGCAGTACATCACGATGGTGACCACGATCGAGAGCGGTGACGGCCTCGATGTCGATAACGGGAACCTCGTCGATGCCGGTGAATCGACGATCATCGGGCTCGACGCGTTCCAGGTTCAAGAAGGAACATCGTCGGTGACTCCCTCGGATGCTGATCTCGGAGAGAACGTGACGTTCGAGACGACCACGGGCATCGAGCCCGGTAGCGGCGAGGTCGGGCAGGGGGTCTTCCTCTACGATGCAGCGGCGTTCAACGATACCGCGACGATATTGAATATCACAGCCGACCCGAGTACGAACCTCTCTACTGAGAACATTACGCTCGAGCCGGGTGTGAGTGGATTCAACGGCGATTTCCGGGTCGACAACGAGACGTTCGATAACACCACGCTTGCGGCGCTCAACTCGTCGCTCGTGAACGAGAGTACGACTGGCGGGATCACTCTGAACGCGTCTGCCACCGCAGTGGCGACGAATAGCTCGAACGCGACGATCGATGTCGGCACCCTCGAAGCGTGGAGCGAAGGGACGTATCGATACGTCCACGTTGCAGCGGATTCGTCCGGCGACCAACTCCACACGGCAACGGGAACGCTCACGTTGAATACTGCCGGTAGTGGCGGTGGCGGCGGTGGCGGCGGTGGTGGCTTCCCGCCGGGCGGTGGCGGTGACGGTGGTGACGAACCTGACAATCCCAAGCCAACGGCAGTGATGGTTATCCATCCTGAGTCAGCGACGGTCGGCGAAGAAATCACCTTCTCGGCCGCGAAGTCGACTGACTCGGAACGGGAGATCATCGCCTACGAGTGGGAGATCGACGGCGACAGCTACACCGGCAAGACCGTCACGACCTCGTTCGCCGAGCCGGGCACCTACGATGTCGAACTCACCGTCAGGAACGACTTCAGTGAAACCGATACTGTGACGGATACGGTGACCGTCACCGAGAAGGACCCCGGCAAAGGTGACGGCGACGGTGGCGATGGAGATGGCGGCGACGGTGGCGACGGTGGCGACGGAGATGACGACGATGGCGATGACGGTGGGAGCGGACCGATTCCCGGCTTCGGAGTGAACGTCACACTCGTTGCCCTCCTTGCGTTCGCGATGCTGGCGCTTCGCCGCCAGCAGTGACGAATCGGCTGTGTTTCTGAACTCGTAGTTTTCGAGTATTCGAGACCGTTTTCGCAACGCTCGATTGAGATCTATCTCCACCTACCGGCAACGGAATGTCGACCGGCAGAGCGGAACTTCACCGCGCTTCACAGGAATTGTTGGACATCCTAGTATCGCTCATCACATGCTCCGAGCAGGGATCCTCGTAACTATAGGATATACTGAACTACCAGTCCATTAGAATTATGTGATGGGAGCGTAGTTGACGACATGTACCGGGAGTAGGTGATGGGGGCAATCAGAACCTGCTGTCGGCTACTACAATACATAATCATGACAGAGATAGGGGAGCGAACCTATGTCGCACTCCTGTCAGTTGCTGTGGTCGTCGCTGTTTTTGGGGGCACCATAGCAGTTGCGGGGAGTGCGGCCGCGACAGCGAATGCCGTCGACGTTTCAGAGGAATACGTGGAGTCGAATGGAACGGTAACAGTATCGACTGCAATCGATGAAACAACTGCCGGAAACGCGACGTTCCGGATTACTGACGCTGATACCAATACTGCAATCGTCACGATCGAGGACGACGGGAGTCGGGATCTCGAGAATAATACTGCGGGCAACATTACTACCGAGATCGACCTGACTGCTCTAGACGGACTGACCTTTGAGGCCGGTGATACGGTCACTGTTGCTGTGGATGAAGGACAGGAGTTCGTCGAATCGGAGGGGGCCGATTCCGTCGAAATTGACGGCGCCCCGGCGATCAGTAACCCAACGCCGTCGGATGGGACAGTCACGAACGATGCAAATCAGTCCTACACGGTGGCTCTCACCGACGAGGCGTCCGGTGTGGACGCCGACTCGATCGCGGTCAGCGTCGAGAACAACGGTTCGGCTGTGGTGGCCGATGCCGGGATCGGTGATGACAACGTCACCTACGATAGCGGGAGTGGGACCCTCTCCCTCGAGCCCGCTGGATACGCCTACGAAGACGGCACCGTTACCGTCACGGTCGATGTGGCGGATAACGCCGGTCACGCGGCCACGCAGTACGAGTCGTCGTTCGTCGTTGATACGGTCTCGCCAACACCGACGATTGACCTCCGCAACGAAGCGGGTGTGACCGTGTCCTCGGGGAGTACCCTCGACATCACCTACGACTATCTCGAGACCAACACACAGAACGTGACCGTCACGCTCGAGGGGGAAACGTACAACGCGACCGGGCAAGCGTACACCTACGAGATCGACGATGGGGGATACATCAGCGACGCCTCGAAATCCGTTATCCTCGATCTCGACGAGCAGAGAACGACGCCGGGGGACCTCGCCGACGGCGCGTACTCGGTGACGATCGAAGCGACGGACACGGCGGGGAACACCAACAGCACGTCGACTGACGGCGCCCCTGTCGTCGTCGACGACAACGACCCGGAACTGACTGCCGTGGTACTGAACACGACCGAGGACGTGGCGCCGGGTGATACGGTCGACGTCACGTACGACTACGCCGACGCCACCAACGCGACGGACCTCCGTCTCGAGTTGTTCGACCCTGATTCGGACGAAACGTACGTGATCAGCGAGGCAGTCGAGCAGCGGAGCGGGACCGACCTCGTTCAGACGTTCGACCTGAGCGACGCAGCGATCGACGACAACACCGACTACGAAGTCACGCTCGTTGCAGCGGACAGCGTTGACTGGACGAGTGATTCCGCGGATTCCGTGACGACCGTCGACGTCAACGCTGCGGCACCGTCGATCAGCAGTGTCGAAGCTAACGCTGGCCAGGACGCGGTCACGGTCACCTTTTCCGAAGGCATCGGTGACCGACTCGACCGCACTGACTTCGCGTATCAGGACGTCAGTGGCGACGGTGCAACTGCGATCGACGGCGTGACACACACCGAAGGTGGGACGACCGCGAGACTCACACTGGACAACGAGGTCGCTGCTAGTGATCTCGGTACCGACGTAATTACTGTGCGTTCCGGGGAGGTTCCGGACACCGCTACCGGCGAGGAACGCTACGTCGACAGCAGCGAGACGGTCGCGCTCCAGGATACCACCGCTCCGTCGGTCGCCGCTGGTGATGTCGTTGCACGGGCGATCGACCAGAGCAACGACGACTCATACAGTGTTGAGGTCGATCTTACCGAGGAGATCGTCGACGTCGGAGTGACTGTTACTGGCACCAATGGCGCTGAAGTGTCCGGAAGCGTGAATAACGCCACCGGGTACACGACGATTTCATCTCTCAACGTGTCTGCCCTCGAGGACAGTGATAGCACCACCGTTACTGTCAGAGTGACGGACAAGGGTGGAAACACTGAGACTGCAACGGTGCATAGAATCGAGAAAGACACCGTCTCCCCGTCGATCGACTCCGTGCAGGCAAACGCCGGGACGGACACCATTTCGGTGACGTTCGACGAAGCGATGTCGAACGTAGGCCCTAACGCCTTCAACCTCGACGGTGTCGACGCAACGATCGTTGCTGTCGATGGAGCCGGAAGTGGAGCCAATACGTATGATGTTACTCTCGACTCGCCACTTTCGTTCGACGAGATCAACACCAGTAACGCGACGATCGTGGCGCCGGGTGCAACCGATACAGTTGGCAACCCGGCTGTGGAAGTGCCCGCTCAGTTGAACGACAACGAGAACCCATCCGTCGAGGGCCTTGATGCGTCGGCAAACGACATGGCCGTTACCGTCCAGTTCTCCGAAGGCGTCGTGAACGCCTCCGGAGAGGCGCTGACTGCCGCTGACTTCGTCTATACCGACAATAGTGGAGACAATGCTAGCGCGATCGAGAGTGTCGACCACACTGCAACGTCCACGACGGCGGTCGTCACGCTCGACGCTGCGGTCACTGTAACCGATCTCGGTACTGACGAACTCGGCATCGCTTCGGACGCCGTCTACGACGCGAACGGGAGCGCGGCGTCGGCCGCGAACTACACGCTCGAGGACTCGATGGCACCGGACGTCGAGCTGAGTACTGCGGTTGATGGTGAGACGATTACCTACACCCTCACGTCCAACGAAGAACTCGACGCGATCGAAGTCGATCTCGAGACCCAAAACGACCTCGTCATCGAGCGCGGCCCCTTCTCGCGGAGGGAGCCGGTCGATGAGGAATTGACTGCCGAGGACTTCGACCAACAGGCCACCGAGACGGGCTACGTCTATACGGCCACCTACACGGCGCCCAGAGACGGACGGTATGATACCTACCTCAGAACCGCGACGGATATCGCTGGAAACGATGCGAAACGCGATTTCACCTATGCAGACGTCGATACGGAAGATCCGGCGCCCATCGATGCGATGATCAACCCGCGAAGCAACGATGAGGTCGCGATCCTCTTCGACGAACCGGTCGACGTTCGTGACGTCGGGAGAGACGACGTTTCCGTCGAAGGAGGTAGTGTTGACTATCTCAGCAGCGGGCAAAGTGGGTACTACGGGATTATGATGGTCGATCTCTACGATCCCCTCCAGACGGGTGACAAGCCGAACGTCACCATCCGGGGAGACTCCTTCACCGAAATTACGAACGACTCGAGCCGGGCACAGACGGTGCCCACGACGGTTCATACGACCAAGCTCCAGCTGAACGAAGGCACGAACTTCGTGTCCGTGCCGGCAATCTCCGGCGGGCAGGACCTCGATGAACTCGACACCAGTAACGTCGACGTCATCTGGTCCTACACTGGTGACAGCTGGGAGAAATACGATCCCGACGACCCCGAAAGCGACTTCGACTCGCTCGAAGGCGGCCAGGGGTACATCGTCGAGATGGAGACCGCCGATACGCTCGATATCAACGTCTACAATCGGCCTGCAAGCAGCACTGGTGACATCGATGGTGCGGTGATGAATCAGCAGCAACTCGAGGAGGGCTGGAACCTGATCGGCCACTATCAGACCGAAGAGCAGTCTGCGTTCCATGCGCTGCGTTCGATCGACGACGAGTTCCACATGGCGTACGGCCAGTCCACAGGCTACGCGTACGAACTCGTCCATCCCGACGACCCCCTCAATGCGGGTGAAGCGTATTGGGTATTCGTAAAAGATGACACGGTCTATACGCACGCTCCGTCCGAGCCGATCCGTCCACCGGATCCGATCCGGCCACGACCACCGTATCCGATCGAGCCACGACTGTAGTTACAATCCATGGGTATCAACATGTCATCTCGGTCGACGCGACTATTCGTGGTCGCCGCAGTTGTGGTATTGGTCACGAGCGGACTCACCGTCGGTTGTGCGACCGCGCAAGACGGTGGCCCACCAGCGCCGCCACACAGCGTCTATGGTGATGTCGTCGACAGTAATGGCGATCCCGTCGAGAACGCACTCGTCGAAGTCACTGACGGGGGCGGCACGGTCCTCGCCAACGATACTACCGACGAAAATGGCGCTTACAGCATCAAAGTCGATGAACCCGACGAGGGCGACGAGTTCACAGTCACCGTTTCCGGTGTCGAAAACACCGATGAAAAGGTACTTACGTGGACATCCGGCGAATCGGAGCGCATCGATCTCTCGGTCGAACGTGCCGCCGGTGGGGGCGGTCTCGGCGGACTACCGGCCCAATCGGACGACGATGGCGGACTCGACAATCCCGAGCCGACGGCAGTGATCTCCGTCGATCCCGGTTCACCGACAGTCGGCGAGGAGATCACGTTCTCGGCCGCAGAGTCGACCGACAAGGAACGGGAGATCATCGCCTACGAGTGGGAAATCGACGGCGATACCTACACCGGCGAAACCGTCACGACCTCGTTCGCCGAACCGGGCACCTACGATATCGAACTCACTGTCAGAAACGATTTCAGTGAAACCGATACCGCAACGGAGACGGTAACCGTTGCGGAAAGCAATCCCGGCAGCAGTGATGGCGGTAACACCACCGAAACCGACGGTAGTGATGCGAACGAAACCGACGGCGGAGATAGTAGTTCCATCCCCGGCTTCGGGGTAACCATCACACTTCTCTCGCTCCTCGCGTTCGCGATGCTGGCGCTTCGCCGCCAGCGGTGACGAATCGCGTTTTAGCTGTTTCTCATCTCAACTCCATTCAGACCAAATGGTTCATTATCCGGAGATACCTCGAGGGGAATATGGCTGGTTCCGTTGCCTCGTTCGATGAGGCCTCTTCTTCAGTCGTCGTTTCGGCGACTGACGTAACGAAGAGGTATACAAGGGGCACAGAGCCCGGCGTTCTCGGCCGATTACTCGGGCGCCAATCGCCGCCAACAGTCTGTGCCGTCGATTCAGCGTCGCTCGAGGTCAGGACCGAGGAAATCGTCGGTCTCGCGGGACCGAGCGGGAGCGGCAAATCGACGTTGCTCCATCTTCTTGCCGGACTGGAACGTCCCACGGACGGTACGGTCACGTTCCGCGGGACCGATCTCGCGTCGCTGTCTCGTCGCGAGCGAACCCGACACCGACTCGAACACATCGGTATCGTCTTCCAGCAGTTTCACCTGCTTGACTCTCTCTCGGCACGCGCAAACGTTGCGCTGCCGTTAGTCGAAACCGGCGTCGGGAAGCGGGAGCGCCGACGGCGTGCGACCGACCTGCTCGAGCGAGTCGGACTTGGGGATCGGATTACACACCGCCCGCGAGAACTCAGCGGCGGGGAACAACAGCGTGTTGCGATCGCTCGTGCCCTGATTACGGATCCGGAACTCGTGATCGCAGACGAGCCAACCGGTGAACTGGATACGGAAGCCGGGCGGACGGTCCTTCAGGAGTTCGAACGCGTTGCGGAGAACAGGGCCGTCGTTCTCGCATCGCATGATCGCGAGACCCTCGAACTCTGTGATCGATTGCTGCGGCTCCGTGATGGGTCAGTCGTCGACCAGTCACCGCCGGGAGGATCGCAGTAATGAAAATTCGGGAGCTTCTCACCCGGTGGGTCGGATTCGTCGCCCTGGGTATTCGACGGACGGCCTTGCGCGCGACGCACACGGCGCGACAACGGATCCGATTTAGCGGTCTCGGTGTCGCCGTCGCGATCGCCCTGTTGGTCATGGTCACCGGACTCAGCGTTGGTCTTGCAACCAGTACGACCGTGTACGACGACGACATCGATTACTGGATCGTGCCGGACTCGGAGAGTCCGGAATCCCCGTTGGTCGCGACTGACTCTCCACAGTTCAGTTCCGTTCACGAAACGAACGATCGCATCACCGCTATCGACGGCGTCGAGTCTTCGACCCCCGTTTTGGCACAGGTTCTTCGGGTCGGAACGAACGAATCGGACGAATACGTCCTCATCATCGGTGTCATCAATTCTCCGGCTCTTGAGGACGTGTCCGGACTGAATACGGACTCGCTCACACCACACGATCCGTACTATGGTGACGGCGAGTACAACGGTACGTGGACCGGTGATGCCGTCCTCTCGGAAGGGACGGCAGAACTGCTTGCCGTTACGACGAACGACTCCGTGACGATCGCTGGGAATCGCTCGTTTACGGTTACTGACATCGAGTCTCAATCCTCCGATGTCGGGAACGTCCCGACGGCACTCGTCCAACTGAGCGAGCTACAGCACGTGACCGGCGCGACGACGTACGACCAGGCAGACCAGTTCGTCGTGAGTACGAGTTCACCGGCAGTTCGAGACGACCTCGAGGGGATCTATCCACAGTCGTCCGTTCAGTCGCGCGGAGAGATGACGGCAAGTAGTACGCGCAACTCTGATATGGCGCTGGCGCTTGCGGCGACCGCGCTGACCGTCGCACTCGTGATCGGGACGCTGTTCGTCGTCACGACGTCCGGGCTCGAACTCGTCGCGGATCGTCAACAGCTAGCGGTCCTCTCTGCCATGGGAATCTCCGTCGGCAGTCAGATTCGACTCGTTGGAGCGCAAACGCTCGTCCTGACCGGTCTCGGCGGGATCGTTGGTGCTGTCTGTGGCATCGGCGGGATTCGGCTCATCAACGCAGTAGCGGTTCGAACGATAACGACCGAGCCGATAGCAGTCGTTTCCCCGTGGTTCGTTCCGTACGGCACTGGCGTTGGTCTGTTTGTCGGACTGCTTTCGCTCCCGTTTCTCGTAGTGGTGACCCGCCGTGTAACTGGAGGGAAACTGGGATGAGTGGGCGGTACCGTCGGTTGATGACGAGACAGTTCACGCGGCTCTGGACCGCCGGGCGGCTTACGATCGCGCAGTTCCGCGATCAGAAAGTCCGGCTCAGTTTGGCAGTTCTCGGTGTTACGCTTGCTGTGCTGGCAATCACATTACTCGCTGGGGCCGGCGTCGGTGTCCTCGAGACGGGTGAACAACAATTTCAGACGGCCGACCGCGACCTCTGGGTGACGTCGGGTGACACCCGCCTCACGACCGCGGGTGGCGGGGGGTTCGAAAACACGCTGTATGACTCGCGGAATCTCTCTGCAGAGATGGAATCACATGACGGTGTCGCTCTTGCGGCCCCATTAGCGTTCGAAACGGTGTATGTTAGCACCGACGGGAGCGACGACTTCCAGACGTTTGTCGGGACTGGCATCCCAGGCAGTGGATCATCAATTCAGGTGACTGATGGGAACGCCCTCGAGGGAGACCCGTACTACGCAAATGGGACCTACGACGGAGAGATGACCCGAGAGGTACTGATCGATGCGGAGACCGCTCGGAGTTTGGGCGTCTCTGTCGGAGACACGGTCAATATTGGCGGGTCGTTGGCAGCTGCTCGCGAAAACGAATTTACCGTTGTCGGTATTTCACCCACGTTCGAACGGATGCTTGGGACACCGACAGTGACGATGCCGCTGAGTGAACTCCATCAGGTCACTGGGAACACACGGACGGAGCCGGCAACGTTCCTCGCAATCACTGTCGAAGACGATGCCCGTATCGAGGCGGTCAAACAGGATCTAGCGGAGGAGTACCCGGAGTACGAAATCCGGTCGAATCAGGAGCAATTAGAAGCGGTGTTACAAGAGCAAGTAGTTCTTCTCGCAGCAGGAGGGACGCTCGTCGTGGTCGCAATTGGTGCAGGAGTGGCGCTTACGTTTTCACTTCTCTCTCTCGTGATCTACCAACAGCGGCCAACGTTTGCAGCCCTCACTGTTCAGGGGGTTTCGCCACCACTTCTGCTTATGACGGTCATCGGGCAGGGGCTGCTTATTGGTCTTCTTGGCGGTGGCCTCGGGATCCTCTTGACGCCGCCTGCAGTCGTCGCTCTTAATCGGCTCGCTACAGCAGTTGTCGGCTTTGACGGCCTTATCCAAACCGCGCCATGGATTTACGCTCTCGCACTGGCAATTGCGATGGGCATTGGCTCGGTTGCCGCCGTGGTAGCCGGTTGGCGTGTGAGCCAAACACCGCCCTTGGAGGTTCTTTCGTAGGGAGAAGGTCGGACTCCGCGTACCAGGCCATAAGTTTCTCTCCTCTGCGGTATGAAAGCTGTACTGCCTGGTATCGCGGGTGATTCTACATTCAAAAAATCTACCTATTGTGGCTATTCTTCCTATTGTAGCTACTTCGCCTATTGATTTTTGTAGGCCGGAGCTGTCGGTGGCCGACTAGTCCTTAATTGTGTTCCCCATTCCTTGTCGTTGGTGAGGTTTCGAAGTGCGGCGACAGACATCTGCCACCAATCGACGGGTCTCCCACGATCGAAATCATCTCGCGGTCGCCTTCGCGACAGTGTTCCTCACTTGGGCTCGAACATCCTCGGCTGGTACTGGGCAGTGAATGGCCGTCAACTGGGTCGATACTCCGACCGGCCAGAAGCCGTGGTACGTCACGCCCAACCTCGAGACTGTCCTTGAGTGTCCGTCACTCCAATCAACGAGTCGACCGGGGCTACGACGGCCACTCGCGGACGCTGAAGAACTGCCGATCGCCCGCTCTATCATCGGGCCTACTGATGATCATGTGGCTTCCAGACGGAAGACGGGGAGATCCTCCGCAGTGAGACTCGAGCGGACATCCGCTGGGCGAACTCTCGGAGAACCCGTGGGTGTGAAGCTCATTGCAACTGGGGCACAAATATTATCATATACAGTCATCGAAAATTTTTATATATTATGCAATCTACTATATTTTTGAAGTGGTAAACCGAACAATGGGAACAAAGAGATTCGCTACTACGAGTACACCACGCCAAGCTTACGGTGTGAGCGTTTTCACGAGGGCGGCTAGTCCTCCCGTGTTGGAAACGAGTCGAGAAGCAGTCGAATTCGGGAACTGCTGTAGAAGCGGCTGTCGTCGGAACGTTCTCACACACTCCCGTTTGCGTAGTCCGACGGGGTCCTGTAGAGTGCGCTAAACTGTTAAAAGCGATCTGTGCGTGAATATGAGTAACGATTCCCCTCACGATCCCTCCGCATGGCTCATCAACCGCCCTGATTGGTCACACAGGCTATCGACTCATACTCGCCAGTTGGTCGCTCGGCTGCGCCCGACGATACGGTCAGTCACGATCTGGCTCGTGTTTGCCACGATTACTACGGGAACAACTGCCGCCCAGTCGAACGTCGGTGACGTCTACTGTGGGACCGGTGTCGAGACCGGTATCGGAATCGTTTTCGGCGCCGTTGCCGGCCTCGGACTCCCCGCGACCGGTTTCTACGTCGGTCGAGCGGGCCTTTCGTACATGCGCGCCGGTGGCAACCCCGAAAAGAAGAACGAGGCCAAAGAACGGCTCGTCATGTCCGGCATCGGCTTCGGGATCGTCGTCCTGGCCCTCATTTCGCCGGAACTCATCGACAAGGTCGGCAGTCAGATGGGGTTCGGATTCTCCGACTGTGTGAAGCCGTTCTAAGCCATCAGCCGCTGGAACCCGATCAATGATCGAATCTCGGATGCTCGCCATCGCCCTCATCTTGGTCGCCGCGAGCGGTGCCGCCATTGGTCTGGCTGCCGGGACCGGTACCGACGAGTCGAACACGAGTACGGCGACGACGATTCCCGACGACGGTCCCGCGTACGGGGTGAACGAGACGCGGTTCCCGCTGCTGTGGTCAGAGGACGTGGAACAGGACACCCGCTCGAGCGACGAGTTCGTCGACAATGTCTCTTCTGACGCGGCGTTTGCCAGTCGACTCGCAGGATCGACTGACGTCCCGTTCGAGAAACCGATCGCAGACGTCTCGATCTGGAACAGCGGTGACCTACGGGATTTCTCTCCGGGTGACGAAACGACATCGACCCATCCCGAGGGTGCGCGACTCGAGGACGGGCTCTACGTCAGGGATGCGTACACGAGCATCTTCGCGATCCAGCCATCGACAGTGCTGCAGTCGGGAAACGCGACCACGCAGTACATCGCTTCAGAGGGAGAGGTCCTGGCAATATCCGATTATCGAGTCCGCGTTCCGGACGACGATACCACCGGTTCGATACGCGATCAGTGGTCGCTCGCTGAGACGACTATCGATAGCGTCGAGCTACGGGCGGACGGCCGACTGCTCGATACCGACAGCGGACATCGGTCCTCCCTCGAGTACAGCGACCTCTCTGGATCGCCAAATCTCACCGTTGCCGTCGAAATCGCTGTTCGCCTTCGCCACGAGACGCGAACGTGCGAGGACTACAACAGCACAGCGGATTCCTGCGAGGGCTCGTGGGAGACGGAAACCGAGGACGTAACCGAGGGGATGACGGTGACCGCCTCCCGCCATACGGTCGTCAACCGAGTCGACGATAGCGGCGGCAAGCGGGTCACGTTCGAGTCAGACTCGAATCGAACCGGTATCGTCGTTCACCCGAATGCCACGTGGTCGTCGATCGATATCGATGGCAACGGTCGTCTCCGGGGACCCTGGCGGTTCTACTCCGCGGGCGTCGACGGCTGGCACACGATGGTGTCACGGACGGCAACGAGTACGACCAGACGGAACTCGTCCGTTCGCCCAGCGCAGACCCACGCTGTCCCCGTGCAGAAACGCCCCGACATACCCAGTGAATCGACGGGTGTTGAGACGCCGTTGGCTATCGAAGAGACGTGGGGCGACGAACAAGCCGGCCCCTCACTTTCGAGCGAGATCGCTATCACGCCTGCTGACCGCTATCTGCAGGCCACGTCTGTCGCCGCACGATCGAAGACGCTCCCGAACACTGCGTTTGAGGAGGTGACGGTCCACGGAATCGTTCACGGACAGTCGTGGACGATCTCGATCGATGACCGCGGTACCGTTCGCGAAACGACCCTCGAGTTGACGGTTCTCGAGGCGAACTCGTCGGGAGCCGTCGTCGAAGCGACCGTCACGGAGTCGACGACCGGTGAGCCGGTCACAACCGGCCGCGTCGAGGTGGGCAATCAGTCCGTTCCGGTGAATGCCAGCGGTATTGCCGTCCTCGAACTCGAGGATCGGCCGTCCTTGCTCGTCGATGGCCGGTACGTTCCAGCGGACTGGTGGCGAACGGATCAGCTATACGCCGAAGCGGAAGACCGGGCGAAGATTCCGCCGAAGTATCCCACCTTCCAGAAGCTGGTACAGTTGGTTCTCGTGACGCTGCTGTGGTTCCTTCCGGTCGCCGTAGCCGTCTACGGGTTCGACTACCTCACCGGCGGTGCAGCACTCGGACTTCGAAACCGACAATGACAGAAGACACTCACACGGACGACAGTCGAATCGCTCGCCGATCAGTGCTTACCAGTTTCGGCGTCAGCGCGGCGGTTCTCGCCGGTTGTACGTCTGGATCTGACCCCACGAACAACACTTCGGACGGAAACGGGATCAGCGCCGACGGGAGTGACGTCTTTGCTTCCGTCTCGATTGACGACGGCCGTCTTGAGATCGATATCGACGACGGTCACTCGGTTGAGTTCGTCAATCTCGTCGGGCCGGACGGCGAACTGTTCGATCAACAGCGCCTCGAGTCCGGTGTGACGACGACATCGTTCGACATTCTCGATCGCTCCGACGACCTCCGTAGCGGCGAGTACGACCTCGTTGCGCTCGATGGCGACGAGGACATCGGGTCGACGACGATCACGCTCGAGGCGGCATGTACGATCACGGACGTGCTGTGGGCGGCAGCGAATCCCGACATGGACTGGGACACGAGTTCGCCCAATTGGGAGACGTATGCGGCCGTTGTCATCGAGAACAGGGGAACGATACCAGCGGTACTCACCGAACTGCGGTGGGCAGGTGCACCGGTCGCCCGACTGCAATCCAAGGACTCCCAGTCGTATTACCACGAGACGCGCTTGCCGCCTGGAGAGACGACCGTCTATTCGAGGCGACCGGTTTATAGAACCGAAAACGCACTCGGTTCCGTTGATTGTACTGCAATCGATGTAGAACCGATGACTGTCACGGCTGTTGTTAACCCAGGCAAGTCTCCTTCCTATACACAACAGATCAGGTATGGTGGATCCCAATCGTGTGAGCTTTCTATTGTAGAAGGAGATCCAGACGAGCCAATATCGGTCGGGGGTGAGAATTGAATGCCCTGGTTACAGGATCAAGTCGAGGATGCAATCGAGAACGTTCTCGAGAGGTTCACTGATGCACTCCTCGATTTGGTGAATAATATCTATGAATCGATTTTAGGGCCTATTGTTGGTGTTCCGGCCCCGAAATCTGATTCCGGATACATGGTTGTCGGGACGCCGGACAACGCTCCGTGGGGGAGTCTGTATCAAGACGTCTATCTACCGTATATCATGCCGTTAGCGATCATGGTCTCGGTAATCGCCTTCGCGTTCGTCGGTCTTCGTGCTGGTTCGATGAGCGAGTATCGCCGAAAACAGCTTCTACGGCGACTCGGCCTCGTTTTTATGGGGACATTCGTCTGGTTTCCAATCGTATCGATACCGCTACGGTTTATCGATGCAGTAGGGATGACGATCGCCCCAACTGACGAGATGTCAGCAGGGCTTGGCGGCCTTATTCAATCCTCTCTTGGCGGTACGTTTGCCATTCTCGCAATGGTCGTCATCTCGAATTTCTTCTTGGTCGTCGCTGGATTCGTCGTTGCTCTCCGTTGGATTGCCCTCTGTGTATTAACGCCCGTAATGCCGCTTTTGGGTGTTCTATGGTCGATGGATGCATGGCCATTTAGCCCGGCGGCAAATATGGCACGTCAGGCCTCTGGTATTTATCCGGGATTAGTGCTTTCTGGAATTCCGCCGGCGATCCTTTTTCGGATCGGATGGGAAGTCGGCGGACTCGAGACCTCTGTTGACGGTCTCTTTTCGTTATTCATCGGACTGGCTCTGATTCCCGCTGCGATCATCGCGATGATCATGACAGTCTACTGGAGCAGTCCGGCAGTACGGACCATCGCTCAGAAGGGCGTCTCGGCGACGAATCCCGCAGCGGCCGCGTCCGGAGCCGCGAAAGCGAAGCGTACCTCTGGGAAGGCCGTCCGTGGTGCGCGAAACGTTCACCGGGGATACGCGACCGGTCAGGTCGGTGCGGTGACCAAAAGCGGCCAGACGACACTCGGCGGTGGCGACTCGACAGCGTACAAACTCGGTGCCTCCGCCCGCTCGCCGAAGTCTCATGCAGGCACGTACAATACGGTTCGAAAGTCGGAGTCGGGCCGCATGCGCGATCAGGCCAAAGACGACGTCCGAAAAATCTCCTCTCGAGCGAAGCGCGGGTTCAAAAACACGAAACGAAAGGTCTCGCGGTGGTGATCCTCCATGAGTTCGAACACGGCAGACGGCGAGTACAGCTCTCGAAAGATCCATCAGTCGCTTGGCGGTACCACGGCGTTCTTCCGCGGGTATACGATCGGCGAACTCATGCTGTTCCTCGCGGTTGCGTTCGTCACTGTCGTCGTAGCGACGTTCGTTCCGGCGACGCTGACGATTCCGGTACTGGGTTTCGGGATCATGCTCACTACGCTGCTGTTCTTGCTCCACAAGGTCAAACCCGGATATCTCTGGCTCACTGAATGGCTCGCGGCCCGCCTCGAGTGGGCAGTCAAGAACAAAGAGTACAGCCACGGCGCTGACGATTCCAGCGACCTTCGCTATCTGACCCGCTTACAGCGCGTGTATCCCCACGCTGTCGAACGCACGGACGGTGCGCTCGTCGGGGCGATGAAAGTCGAACCCGCGAACATGGCCCTCGAGGACGACGACGCGTGGGCGAAGGCCGTCCAGTCGCTCTCGGAGTTCGCGAACTCGACTATCGACTTCCCGGTGAAGATCTACGTTACCAGTCGAGAGATCGACGAAGACGAGGTCGTTCGCGCCCATCGGGATCGACTCGGCGACCCTGACGTACGGTCTCGGCCGGTCTTGAAGCGCCTGCTCGAGGAGTACGTCGGTGCGAACACGACCGAAAACGGGGATATCGACTCCGAGGCGAAGACGATCCGCGAGTACTACCTCGTAACTGCGGTCAACGACGACGATATCGAGCGGTTCGACGCGACCGGGGATAGCGTTCTCGCCTATCTCGCTACCGTTCCGGTTCTCGGTCGCTTCTTCGACCGGTTCCGGACTGATGAGCTGACCGAAGCCGAACGGGACCAGCTCAAAGAAGAGCAACTGGACGCGCGACTCACACAGCTCCGGCGGGGTAGCTCGTCGCTCTATCGCTGTGCCGTCAGTCCCGTCGACGCGTACGATCTTGCCCGGCTGACGAAGGAGTACTGGACCTGCCAATCGGAAACCTACGCCGATATCACGAACGCGCTGGGTACGTTTCCGGTCGTTTCCCACGGAATCAGCGACGGCGTCCCGGCGACGCCCGATCCCGAGGATGTCCTCGATGCCATGCCCGACGGGGATGAGAGAGCGGACCCGGCCTCGAGCAACAGTACTGCGACCGACTCCGATACGGACGCTGCCGACGAGCCGTCGGTCCCATCCGCCGATCAGCTGCCGGATACCTCGACGATGCACCAGTCGGCTATTGCGCCGTCGACGGTCGACTGGGAGACGACGTACGCGGTGATCAACGACGAGACTTACGTCCGTACGTTCTGGATCGAACAGTTCCCCGAGGAGCCGTCTGACGGCCTCCTCGAGCGATTGCTTCTCGAGACGGACCTCCAGACGGACATCAGTATCCATCTCGATCCGTTCGACAGTCAGTCGGCACAGGACATGATGGCGGACTGGATTTCGGACCTGAAGATCAACCAGCATGACTCGAATAGCCTCAAGTCCGAAGACCTGCAGGACGACATCGACCAGGCGAAGTACATGCGGTCGCTCGTCCGAGCGAACAAGGCGTCGTTCTACCGCGCCGGCGTGTTCATCCGCCTTGCCGCGGAGAGCGAGCAATCGCTCGACAACCAGACGACGCGCCTGCGGTCGATCGTCAAAGACGCGCCGGCGAACTGCACGCTCAAAGTCGCGAGCCGGTGGCAAGAGCGCGGCCTCGCGACGGTGTCGCCACTCGGGACGAACGAACTCGGTCGGGACCGAATGTCGACGCTGACGAACCAGGCAATCGGGGCGATGTTCCCATTCTCGTCGAACTACATGATGATGGAGGGCGGCATCGAATACGGTTATCACGGACACAACGGATCGCCCGTCCGAATCAACCCGTGGAATCTCGAGACTGGACACAGTGAACTCGTCGTCGGCATGCCGGGCGCCGGGAAGACGTTCGGCAGCATCATGCGTCACCTTCGGATGATGAAGCGTCGCAACGACACGATGCTCGTCCTCGTCGATCCAGTGGGTGGCTTCCGCGGCATTGCGGACGCCCTGAACGCGAAAACGATCACTGTCGGTGGCGAGACGAAGCTGAACCCGCTCGAGATCCGAGAGACGCCACAACACGTCTTCGACTCAACCGACGATATCTCGCCTCTATCGGCGAAGAAAGACGAGGTCTACGCCGTTCTCGAGAATTTCCTCGACGCTCGCGATATCGATCTCGGTGCCGAGACCGGCGTCCTCTCGTATGTCATCGACGAGGCCTACCGACAGGCGGGGATCGTCGCGGACGACGTCTCGACGCACACGTCGGCGAACTCGCCGACGATGCAGGACATCCATCGGATCCTCTGTGATATCGCGGAGAATCCGAGCGATCACAACATCGCGGCATCCGAATCCGCCCGCGAACGCGCCGCACGGTACGCCGACGAACTCGCGATCGCGTTCCAGCCGTTCCGCGAGGGCGGGGCGTACGAGAACCTCTCGTATCGCTCGGAAATCGATATCCTCGAGGGCGACAACAAGGTCGTCTATATCGACCTCGGCCGGATCGAGGGCAGTGCGTCTGGAATCGATCGGCAGACGTTCCTGATGCAACTACTCCTGTCGACGATCTACCAGCAGGCGAAAAACACCGAGCGAAACGTCGAACTCGCGATCGACGAAGCACACTACCTCTTCGAAGATCAGGCAAATCTCGATTTCCTCGAGACGGCGTTTCGCCACCAGCGTCACGCCGGACTCAGAATGGTGTTGCTCTCCCAGACGGCCCAGGAGTTCTACGAGACCGAACAGTCGGAGAAGATCGTCGGAATGTGTCCGATCAAGGTCTTCCACAAGCTCCCGGATCTGGACGATCGGACCGCTGACAAAATCGGCCTGACCGAAGAACAGCGTCGATACGTCAGGCGTGCCGACGCCGGCAAGGAGGATCTCGGCTACAGTCAGTCGCTCGTCCGCGTCGAGGAACACGGAACGTATCCGCTCCACGTCGTCGCCGATGACTTCGAACAACGAATCATCGATTACGGCCCCGACGATCGCACATTCATCGAGCAGGCCATCAGCGATGACTCGGCGGAACTGCTCGCCTTCGATGGTCTCATCGAGACCGAAACGCGGCGCAACGCCCTCACGACGCAGTTCGATCTCACCGCTGACGAGGCCGATCGCTTCCTCGAGGCGGATCTCACGACCGCAGAGATCATCGAAGCCGTCGTTGAGTGTCGGCTCGGTCCGGACGACGACGAGGCGCGTGCCCGGGCCGCCGGCGGCGATTCCGCTCCCGATCGTGATGCGACTACCGTGGAGATGGGAGGGCAGGATCGTGTCTAAGCTCGAGCGACTGAAGGAAGCCGTGTATCCGTCGCCACGGTACGAAGCGACGCAACTCGCATCCGGTGAGGCCGACGCGTTCGAACAGCAGCAAGCGGACACTCCGGGGACGTTGCTCCGGATCCGCCCGTTCAAAGAGAACGAGGGGATCGTCGACGGCGCGGGGGTACTCCAGTCGGTCCACGACGTGACGACCGATTTCCGCGGCAAGAACACGAGCGACCACCACTCGTTCGAAGTCTGGTTCGATCGGGGAAAGATTACGTTCTACATGCACGCCGCCACGGAGGCGGCCGCCGACAAGTTCAGGCGGCGCGTCGGAAACAACTACGCAAACAGCGAGGTCTTCCGCGTCGAGAGCGGCCCCGCGTTCCCGCGTATCGAGCCCAACGAGTACGTCGCCGGCGCGTGGCTCGAGATGGAGAAGATCCCCTACTATCCGATTCGCCACCACAACAGCGAGGGATTCGAGACCGATCCCTACGGCGAGATCACGAGCGAGATGCTGTCCCTCGAGGAGAGTACGGTCGTCACGCAGGTCGTCTTTCGACCCGCGAAGCAGTCGTGGACCGACGGCGACCGGTTCAAACACAATAGCATCGACGAACTCGCCCACGCGCTTCGACAGGGGACGTCCGTCGGGTGGCTCAACCCCCGTACGAGACCGGCCAGTGCGAAGGACAAGCAGGCCGCGACGACGATCGAACAGCAACGGGGAAAGCAAGCGTTTCACGTCAATATCCGTGTCCTCGCCGCGTCGTCGAAGCGGGACGAAGCCGAGGTTCGAGCCCGTGGCGTGGCGGGGATGTTCAGGAAATACTACAACGCGATCACCGAACAGGGGCTCGACGACACGCCGGTCTGGCATCGCAAGGAGCGAACGCGAGCAAAGCGACTCCGTCGGTTCCTCCGGCGGATGCGTGACCGCGAGTGGATCGATCGCCACATGATCATGACCGTCGACGAACTCGCCGGCGTAGCCCACATTCCGAACTCGGAGATCGAGACGCCGAAGATCGACTGGCGGTACACCCAGCGCGGCGATCGGATCCCGGCGGATAGTGTCCGATATGAGTCGGATGCAACGTCGGTCGATGGCGACGGACGGGCGTCCCCCGGTCTGGACGAACCGCCGGCCGGCTTCGAGGAAATGGCTCGAGACCGGGGGGGATCCAATGGTCTTTGATCGACTCTTCGGTCGGGACGGGACAACTGTCGGTGAGGACCGGAACAGTGAGGAAGTGGCCACGGACGAGGCGTCCGATGAGTCGCTTCCCGTCCCCGCGTCTGACGGCACTAAACGAGTCGATCAGGAGGCTGCCTCCGAAGCGGAATCCACGCGGCAGGTGGATCCCGGTCGCCGGTACGACATCGTCGACCGCAATACGACCCGTATCGGCGGGAAGCCCATCATCACGGAGACGGTCGACGAGGGAACGGTCGCGGGGCCGTTCGTCCGGGAGATGTTCGAAGCCGGCCGCCACGACGCACCGTCCCCGCTCTGGGTCGGCTATACCGAGGACCCACAGACGGGGTTTCGAGAGGCGCCGCTTCGCTTCGAGTCCCTCTTCCGGCACACTTGGATCGCCGGGACGACCGGCTACGGGAAAACGACCGAACTCCTGAACATGATGGTCCAGTGGGCCTACGCCGGCTACGGTTTCACCTACTTCGATCCCAAAGGCCGTGATTCGCGAGAGTTGCTCCGGATGCTTCCCGAGCATCGTCTCGAGGACGTCGTCTGGATCGAACCCGGATCGACGACACACGAGAAGACGGTCGGACTGAACTTCCTCGAGGTACCCGAGTGTGAGACGACCGAGGACTTCGAGAACGAGATCGAAAACCGTGTCGAGAACCTGAAGGCAGTGTTCGATACGTCCGATTACTGGGGTATCAACATGGAGGCGATCACCGAGTCGATGGCTCGGGCGATGATGAAGTCGGAGCAGCCGTTCTCGATCATCGATATGTACTTCACGTTGCTCAACGCCGAGCGACGCGAGGAGTTCGCAGTCGATGTCGAGGATCCCTATATCAGGGAGTTCTGCCTCGAGATCGCTGACATGGAGGAGGAGACGGTCCGTCCGCTGCTGAAACGGATCAAGTCGTGGGTGGAGAATTCGGTGATCCGCCGAATCATCGCCCATCGCGAGAGTACGATCGACTTCCGGGAGATCATCGACAACGACCGCATCGTCATCGTCCGGACGCCGGTCGAGAACACGGACATCAAGAAGATGGTCACCCTCGGTGTCATGCGCAATCTCTGGTCGGCGATTCAGCGCCGATCGTACGAGTTGGATACGACGCCGGATCCGTACTTCGTCCTCTGTGACGAGTTCGACGACATCGCGAGCGAGAACCTCGATATCGAGTCGATGCTCGCTCGCGCCCGGTCGATGCGACTCTCGGTGACTCTTGCCTCACAGTATCCCTCGCAGTTCGACGAGGAGACGCTGAAGGCGATGCAGAACAACTGCGATAACCTCCTCGCGTTCTCGGTTAACGACAGCGACGACGCCGAGTTACTGATGAAACGCTTCCGTGACTACACGGCCGAGGACCTCATCACGACCGACCAGTTCAAAGTGTGGACGCGGATCCCGCTTTCCGGCGGTCGCTATTCCGAGCCCGTTCTGGTTCGGACGTTCCCACCCTACCCGCCACTTCGGGGATCGGACGACGTCGATACCATCATCGAGCGGAGCCTCGAGCGCTACGGAACGGATCCGTTGACCGACGGCGAAATCCTCCGTAATCTCGTCTACCGCGAGTACAACGAGGCGGCCAGTCCTGACGAGTTGACCGTCGATCGCGTAATGGCCGAAGCGATCCGTGCCGTCCAGACTCGAGCGGACGTTCGCGATCAGAACGGCTGGGTCAGCGTTACCGATGTCGACGAGGAAGTGATCGCACGGCTCGAGAACGATGAGACGGAATTTGCCGGGACGGTGTCACGTGACGAGTTTCCCGATGTCCGCCAGGAGTCCCCGCTGGTCGAGGCCGACATCAGCGTCCGCGATGATACTGTCGTCGTCCGGTTGACCGATGAGGGCGAAGCGGTCGCCGAACCCGAGACGGGGGATGTCAGCGCGGCCGGTAGCTCCGATCACGACGACCTCTTGCTCGAACTCGAGGAAACGCTCACGAGACTCGATTTCCGCGTCGAGATCCTCGAACAGGACGGTAGCGACAAACCGGACGGAACGGCGACTCACCCCGAGTTCGATGCCGTATTCGCGCTCGAAGCCGAAACGACGACGCCGAACCGGCCGGCGAAGGTCCTGCGGAATCTCAAGCGGGCCCAGGAGACCGACCGGATCCCGATGTTCGTCGTCCGTCCCGGCGAGGACGACCTGACCAGCGTCGCGAGGCGAGTCGAGAACATCCTCGAGCAGCCGATACGCGAGCTGGCCGACGGGATCGAACAGTTCTACAATACGGACGATCTCATCACGTTCGGCGGTGGCGCGGTCTCTCGTGGTGGTGTCACTGCCGTCCGACCGGCGACCGATTCGCAGCGTACCGTCTGGCAGCGTCTCGACGGAGAGTGGTCCCTCTCGGACGGCGAAACGGAATTCGCACGAATACCCGCGACAGACGGGTTTTCGAAGGACACGGTACCCGCCTACTACAGCTATGACCGAGAGACGGGTCAGTACACGGTGTACGATCGCGGTGAGACACACGTCTACGACACGTCGGAGGCGTTCGAAGCCGAGTGGACGACGATCAACCGTCCCTTCGTTCCGGCGTCCGAGCTTCCCCGTCCGGACTTCGATCGAGACAGCTACGCCATCGTGGTTCTCCCGACTGACGGGGTCGCCCGCCTCTACCGCGACGGGAAGACTGCCACGTTATCGGAGGCGCTCGAGGCACTGACGGGGCAAACGACGGGCCCGACTGAAGAGCCTGATACCGGGACTCGATCGACTCGTGAACAGGGATCCGATGACCCCAGTGAGACCGAACCGGATCCGGAGGGCGATGGTGTCGCCGTCTTCGCCGATCGCTATCTCCGTTCGGATCCCGATGGGGCCATTCCCAAGGACGAGTTGTATCAGGTCTATTCGACGTGGGTCGCCAGACACGGACTCGAGGGCACCAACAACGTCTGGTTCGCACGGAAGCTCGGAGATCATCTCGAGGTTGGAACCGAGCGGCGACGAGTCGATGGCGAACGCATCAACTTCTATACTGGTATTGCACTCACGGAGGAGGGCGAACGGCTCCGCGAAACGGCGGATGAATCGACTGAATGAGTGTTACGTACACTGTCCCGGACCAGCCAGCGGTCAGGGTAGAGTCGAACCGATCTTTCCGAGTCTTGGGACTCATACCGGTCTGTAGCGCCGCTTCTACTCGATCCGTCCGGGGTAATTCGGTCTCTGGTAGCTGTCGTCCCTCGAGCGTCCACGGTAACAATCAGTGGACGGCGGCGGTGTCCAGGGGACTCGAGAGCCGAAATCCAACTAGTATAGAACGGGCTTCGCCTTCAGAAAGAGGATGCTCGAGGCGCCGTAGTGCGCGTGTTTCTATCGGACCGGTGAGGGGGTGGACGGTCCAGTACCAGGGCCTCACAGAGGATTGAATTCCAATGACAGAAAATCATACAGATTCGGTCGAGACGCACGGTATTCCAGTGGCGTTGCGAGAACGCGAGCAGTGGATCTGTTGGCAGAAACAGGACCGGGACGGGAAAGCGACGAAGGTCCCGATCGTTCCCGGCACTGGCGACTACGCGTCAGCGACCGACCCGGCGACGTGGCGATCGTTCGAGGACGCGCTCGAGTACGCGACCAGTGACGACGCGGCTGGCATCGGATTCGTGTTTACCGACGAGGATCCATTCGTCGGCGTCGACCTTGATGACTGTCGCGATCCGGAAACGGGATCACCGAGCGACACCGCTCGAGAGATCATCGTCGACCTCGAGTCGTTCACAGAGGTGTCACCGTCGGGAACGGGATATCACGTCATCGTACGGGGATCGATCCCCGGCGATCGGAGCAGGCGTGGCTCGGTCGAGATGTACGAGACGGCACGGTTCTTTACCGTGACTGGTGATCACGTCGAAGCGACGCCGGAACGGATCACGGACCGACCTGCGGCGCTCGAGAGCGTCTATGACGAATACATTGCCGATGACAGTTCCGATCGAGCAGCGCAAGCGGCCGTGGATGATACAGCGGGCGACTCGGATCGGACTGACGTCCCCACGGAGGGACATCAACTCGAGGATGAGGAGTTGCTCGAGCGGGCACGGGCGGCGAGCAACGGCGAGAAGTTCGACAGACTGTGGCGCGGCTCGACGGCCGGCTACGAGAGTCAGTCGGAGGCGGACATGGCGCTGTGTTGCCTACTGGCGTTTTGGACCGGCGGCGATCCCGCTCGAGTCGATCGTCTCTTTCGACAGTCGGGATTACTTCGAGACAAGTGGGACGACGTCCATTACGCAGACGGATCGACCTACGGCGAGAAGACGGTCGAGCGAGCGATCGCGAGGACCGACGACGTCTACGAGCCCTCGAGCAATAACGAGACACAGTCGACGGCGGATCAACAGCGACCGCACACGGCTTCCCGGGATTCTGCTCGCGAGCGTTCGGCAGGGACGAGCGATGTCAGCGGCGGGGACGATGGCACTCGAGCAGCGTATCTCGCCGAGAAAAACCAGCTACTCCGCGCGCGGGTGGCCGAACTCGAGGCGACGATCGAACGGAAGAACGATCGTATCGCGGACCTTGAGGGCGAACTCGAGCGCTTGGAAGCGGAACTCGCGACTCGAGAGACACCGAACCCGTCCGGTCGGGACGAACCCGTGGAGTCGGCTGGCGACCACGGAGATCAGGAACCGTCCGTCTGGGATCGGACGAAACAACTGTTTCAGTCTGATACAGACCGATAGCGCATACCTCCGTCTTCAGGCGGAGGTCAAGCGATAGGCATAGTGCGTCAATCCACGAGTCCTGCCATTACTTAATTTCCCACACTTCACCGAAGGTATTAACACGCCGACGAACTATAGTGTGCAATACGGATGAAGACCGCACGGCACGCGACCTACAACCTCAACTACCACAT
>AOIR01000062.1 GCA_000337115.1 Natrinema thermotolerans DSM 11552 | reverse complement strand
ATGACCGAACTCACCAAGACGCTGGAACTCAAACTGGTAGACCCGAACGCGCACAAACGGCGGAAACTCCGCGAGACGCGGGAAGCCTAGAGGTCGCGGTCGATGAAGGCGGCGTCCTGTCCGTACCGGATCGCGCGCCACTTGTTCTCGTCGAGCAGTTCCCGCCGGTGGTCGTGACCGGTCGCGCCGTCCTCGTACTCCTCGGCCAGGGCACAGACGAGTGCGTAGGCGTACTCGACGAACGCCAGCACGACCTCGGGGTCGGCCTGGCCGTCGGGCGTCCGCAATTCGACGGTGCCGTGGGCGGTGTGGGGTCGCACGTCGTACCAGAGTTCGCCCCGATCGTTGATCGAATCGGTCTCGAGCATCCGGCGCTCGAACCGGTCGAAGGCCTCGAAGTCCTCGAAGTGGGTCGGCATGCCGGTGTTTGGCAACGCCTCGAAGATCTTCGCGCGGGCCGACTGGAGCCCGGTGTCGAACCCGTTCCAGTACGGCGAGTTCGCGGACAGCGCGAGCATGATCGGCACGTACCACCGCAGTTCGTTCGCGATCCAGACCGCCTTGTCGGCGTCGTCGACGCCGACGTGGACGTGGACCCCCGCCGTCGTGTTCCGGTGCTGTGGGTACTGGATCCGGTCGAGCTGTGCCCGATAGCGGGGTTTCTCGGCGTGTTCGAGTTCCTGCCACTTCGCCAGCGGGTGGAGGCCCGCGGCGGCGATCCGGTAGCCGTGAGCCTCGGCGTGGTCGACTAACGCCTGCCGGATCGCAAGCAGCGAGTCGCGGGCGTCGTCGGGGTCCTCGATCAGCGGCGTCTGGGTCTCGATGACGAACTTGAACAGTTCGTGATCGAGTCGGCCCGCGAGGATCTCGGGCGGGTCGTATTCGTAGACGAGGTCGTCGGTCCCGCTGGTGGGGCGACCGTCCTCGTCGACGACGAAACACTCCTCCTCGATCCCCAACGTACCCATGCGCGTAAACGACTCTCGGGACCCGCGTTCCATCGTATCGCCTTTTCGACGCCGACAGTAAATACGGTTTGGAGTCGGAGCGTTCGGCCGGAACGTCGGCCGGCCGTCCCGCTCGTGCGATCAGGACGTGACGGTCTCGGGTTCGGGCTCGAGGTCCGCCTCGTCCTCGCGGAGCTTGAACTTCTGGACCTTCCCGCTGGGGTTCTTGGGGAGTTCGTCGACGAAGTAGTAGGTCCGGGGGCGCTTGAAGTCGGCCAGCTGGTCGCTCTCGCGAACGAACGCGTCGAGGTCGGCCGCTTCGACGCCGTCGGCGACGACGTAGGCGGCGACCCGCTCGCCCCACTCGTCGTCGGGTTCGCCGACGATGGCCGCCTCCTCGACGGCGTCGTGGGCAAAGAGCGCGTCCTCGACCTCGGCCGGATAGACGTTCTCGCCGCCGGAGACGATCATGTCGTCCTTGCGGTCGACGACGTAGAGGTAGCCGTCGTCGTCGCGATAGCCCAGATCGCCGGTGTAGTACCACGTCGTGCCGTCGGCCTCGCGCAAGGACTCCGCAGTCGCCTCCGGTCGGTTCCAGTACTCGCGCATCGTACAGGGACTGGCGATCAGGATCTCGCCGATCTCGCCCGGCTCGACTTCGGCGTCCGGATCGGCGTCGGGTTCGACGATCCGCAGCCGGTGGTTGAGCGCCGGCAGGCCGGCCGACCCCTGTTTCGAAAGCTGGTCCTCCGGCGACTGGAAGACGCCGGCGGGGCCGATCTCGGTCATCCCGTACGCTTGGAGGTAGTCGTCACAGAGGTACTCCCGGCAGTTCGCGAGGACCTGCTCGGGCATCGGGGCCGCGCCGTAGAGGCCGAGTCGGAGCGAGGAGACGTCGACGTCCGCTTCGGCGGCGGTCATCGACAGCGCGTTCCAGGCCGTCGGGGCCGCAAAGAGGAGCGTGACGCCGTGTTCCTCGACCGCCTCGAGCGTCGCCTTCGGATCGAACTCGTGGTGGATGACGCTGGTCGCGCCGCGGTGGATCCGCGGGAAGAGGTTACAGTGGAGTTCGGCGCAGTGATACAGCGGCATCACCGACAGTCCCACGTCGTCGCGGGTCATCTTCCCCTCCGCGATACACAGGAGGTTGTGTTCGACCATGCTGCGGTGTTCGTGGACGACGCCCTTCGGCCGGCCCGTCGTCCCCGACGTATAGATGAAGGCGTAGACGTCGTCTTCGGCGACGCGGACGTCGGCCTTCTCCGGAGCGCCCGACTCGAGCAGGTCGTAGAACCCGCGGGCGTAGTCGGGGACCGCCTCGCGGTCGTCGTCGATGAACACGTACTCCGAGACGGTCTCGAGGTCGGGTTTGGCACCTTCGACGGCCTCCCGGGTGGCAGCCTCGAACAGTACCAGTTCGGCTTCGGCGTCGGTGACGATGTACTCGATCTCCCCCGCCGGCAGCCGGAAGTTCAGCGGGGTAAAGACCGCGCCGATCTTCGCGCAGGCGTAGACGGTCAGGGCCATCTCGGAGCCGTTGTACAACACCGTCGCTACTCGATCCCCTTTCTCGATGCCGGCCTCGAGCAGGGCGTTGGCCAGCCGGTTTACCCGCTCGTCGAACTCGGCGTAGGTCCAGCGCTGGTCCTTGCGCGGATAGACGATCGCGTCCCGGTCGGGGTGGCGCTCGACCGTCCCCTCGAGCGTGTCGCCGATAGTGGGGTGTTCTGACATACCACGCTCGCGTACCACGACCGATCATATAGTAGTTAGTATGCGGCCGTTCGTCCGTGGCTCGACGGATTTGTCTCGTCGGAGTCGGGTGCCGCGACAACAGGGCCGGGGTGGCCCGGGTGGGACTCGGTAACTCAGTGACTAGTTGAAGCCGCTCCCACGAACGGCTGCGTTAACACCCCACACGAACGGGCATGAGTGTACCGGCTGGGTTCGACGGTCGGTGGGAGAAAGAAACCTCGAAACCCGTCTTCGAATCGCTCTCGAGTGGCGAGAGTCCCTTACAGACCGTTACTTCGGTCGTGCGACGATCCCGAGGTGATCCGTATGATACCGCTCGAGCCGTTCCGCTTCCACGATCTCGTATCCCTCCTCCAACTCCCCCTGAACGTCCTCGAACACCGCCGTTGGCTCTCGAGTCACGTCTTCGCTCCGGGCCTTCACGGCCAGCAGCAATCGCCCGTCGTCGGCCAGGAACTGCCGGTTCTCGAGCGCGACCCGCGCCTGCCCGCGCGTCGCCACGTCCTGGACGATCACGTCGACGTCGGACTCGACGACGTGGGCGTAGCTCTCGGGCTTCCGGGCGTCTTTCAGCAGCGGGAAGAGCCGATCGCGCGATTCCGCGGCCTCGAGCAGGTCCCGGGCCGGCCGCGCGGCGAACTCGACGGCGTAGGTCGGCCCAGCGAAATCGGCCACGTGGCTCACGGTCGTCCCGCTGGCGGCCCCCAGATAGAGGGCCGTCTCGCCGCCCGCGAGGCCGGTGTCCATGCCCAGCTCGAGCATCGCGCCGAGCTTCGAGCGGTTGGGGTTCCACGCGCGCCACTCGCCGTCCTCAGAACTCTCCGAGTTCTGATGGGCTGCAGCAGACTCCGTCTGCTGAACGTCGGTTGGTTCGCCGTAGACCGGTTCGCCCTGTGTCGCGAGTCGCTCGGTCCCGTCGAACTCGCGGCGCTGGACCCCCGTCGGCAGCTCACTCATCGTCGACACCCCCGTCGGTCGCCGCCTCGTCTCCACTGTCTCCGTCCGCGTTTCGCGCCTGGATCGTCTCGATCCGCTCGGTCAGTTCCGCCTCGAGTTCCGGCTTCAGGTCGCCCGAGTAGTGATCGACGCGGGCGGCGATGGCGAGTTTCCCCGCGACCGCACGCGCCGCGGAGCCGCGCTCGTCGGGGTGGGTCCCCCGCACCGCGTCGTGGGTGTAGATGATCCCGTGTTTGGGCGAGGGCGCGTGGCCCCGCAGGTGGGCGAATAACGCGTCCTCCGCGCCCAACACCTGCACCGTGCCGCTGGGTTTCTTCGCGAGTTCCTCGAGGCCGCCGGCCAGCGAGATCAGCCGGGCCGCCAGCACGGGGTCGGCCAGCGCCGCAAGGTTGGGCGCGACGGCCGGCGTCCGCCGTTGGACGAACTCCCGCAGGTCGTCTGCCTCGGTCGCGAGGTCGGCCACGCGTTCTGCCAGCGAGCGGACGGCGGGTTCCGTGAGGGCGTCGCCGGCCTCGCCGCTGGCCACCTCCCGCGCGTACTCGACGCCGGTCCCGGCGTCGGGGTCGATCGTCCCGGCCCACTCGGCCAGCCGCTCGGCGAGTTCGTTGGCCGTTCGCTCGCAGTCGTCCATCGCCCGCACCGCGTGAACGAGCTGGCGGTCGTCGGCCCGCTCGCGCTCGGTCACCGCAGCCCGGGTGGCCTCGGTCGTCACCTCGCGGAGGGCGTCGTAGTACTCGTCGGTGTCNGATGTGTATAAGAGACAGCGCCCCCACCGCGTGAACGAGCTGGCGGTCGTCGGCCCGCTCGCGCTCGGTCACCGCAGCCCGGGTGGCCTCGGTCGTCACCTCGCGGAGGGCGTCGTAGTACTCGTCGGTGTCGTCCGCGAACCCGTCTTCGACCGCGAGACGCGGCCAGTCGCGGGGCTCGTCGGCGCTTCCCTCGCGGACCGCGGCCGCCGTCGCGTCGGGATCGTCGCGGTCCCCGGCCGCGAACCACCCGTCCGTATCACTCATGGCGAGTCGTTCCGGGCGCGGGCGATTAAAGCCCCCGTTCGCGGTCGCGTCGATCGCCGCGGCTATGGCGACGGGCTCGAGGTCACACTCTCGGATTCGAACGACAATCAGCGGACCGTCAGACGCCGAACGTCGCGCGAAGCATGTCGCGGGTCCCGGGGCCGAGGCCGACGGCGACGACGGTGATCATGAGCAAGACGGCATAGCGCGGGCTGTCCTCGAAGACCGTCTCGTCGAAGATCCAGATGACGAAGACGGCGGCGGCGAGTTTCACCAGCAGGAACGGCCACGCGGAGCCGGTCGCCGACACCACATCGGCGGGCAACACGTCCGCAGTCGTGTTGGCGATGGCACGGTTGATCGGGTGTTTCGGGACGAGGTTGGCCGGGAGCCCGAGCGTCGTCGCCCAGTCGAGGCCGATCACGTTCGCGACCCCGTCGACCGCGTGGGCCCAGATGACCACGATCCCCATGTATCGGGTCCCGCGGTTCAGTTCCGGCGCGTATCGCTCGAGGCCGAACCAGGTGATCGCCGTCGCGACGGTCGCCCCGACGAGGACGACCAGCGGGATCAGCGGATAGAACTCCGAAAACGGCTCGGTCGCTGCCGTGTAAGCCAGATACGCGATCGTGACCGTCAGGGCGGCGGTCCCGATGCCGGCCAGCGGATACTCGTAGCCCGAGACGTAGTCGTTGCGCTCGAGCCAGATCGAAGTCACGACCGCAAAGAGCGCGATGAAGAAGACGGTGAAGTAGATCAGCGGGCTGATGATGAATCCCGACCACGGGAGCTGGATGGCCATCTCGCCGGTGTACTCGTAGGCGGCGGCGTTGGCGTCCTCGACGACACGCAGGGCGCCGCCAAAGAGCATGAACGGGAACAGGGCGAAAAAGCCCGCACGATACCGCTCGATCTCGAGCCGGCGCACGAGGAAGATGATCCCGATCAGCAACAGGACCAGCGTGGGGATGTAGCCGGCGTAGGAGACGAACGTGTAGCCGGGTTCGGCCGTCGGTCCGGCGTTGGTGGCCGCTTCGGTGCAGGGAACCTGTTCGCCGCCGGCCCAGGCGACGCAGTTCCAGCTGTGTGCGTCGGCGACGACGGGGCCCCAGAAGTACTGCCAGATGAACTCGACGTACACCCGCTGGGGGAAGATCACCGCCCCGAGGGCAACGACGACCGCGAGCGTGGCGACGGTCGCGGCCCAGACGCGCTCGGCCCCGAACCGGTCGATGAAATCGTCCATACCGGAATCCCGTAGTGGGGGGCGCTTACCGTTTCCGATTTCAGCCCGCCTGACACTCACGATTGCCCGCTGACGAGCGCCGTCAGATGGACCGTCTCAGCCGTCGATCTCCCGGGCTGCCGCGAGGACGGCATCGTGAATCTCGGCGTTCGAGGCGACCAGTCCCTCGCTGTCGTGTCGCCAGCGATCGCCCGCGAGGTCGGTGACGACGCCGCCGGCCTCGCGGACCATGCCGACGCCGGCGACGGTGTCCCAGGAGTTGGCCCGCACGTTGGTCAGCGTCCCCTCGAGCGCGCCCGAGGCGACCATCGCCAGCTCGAGTTGGGCACAACCGTACCGACGCATGTCGTCGAACCGCCGGACGATCGCCCGGGTCGCGGCGGCGTACTCGTCGCGCCGGTCGCGGCCCCACCAGAACGTCGGGCAGACGGTGGCGGCCGCGGGATCGTCGCAGTCACTGACTGACAGCGGCTCGTCGTTACGGGAGATGCCGTCGGGGCCGAACCGGTAGGTGTCTTCGAGCGCGGGGCAGTCGAACGCGGCGGCGACCGGCTCGCCGTCGATCACGGCCGCGACGGCGGTGCCGAACGCCCGGGACCCGTCGACGTAGTTGTTCGTTCCGTCGATGGGATCGACGATCCAGGCCGGCCCCGATTCGGGAACCCGCTTCAACGCGTCCTCCTCCTCGCCGACGACGGGATCGTCCGGGAACGTCTCCCGAATCGTCTCGATGACTCGCTCTTGGGCGTCGCGATCGACTTGCGTGACGACGTCGGTTTCCCGGTCTTTCGACTCGATCTCGAGATCGGTCCGGAACGAGTCGGCTGCGACGGCGGCTCCCGCCGCGGCCGCACGAACCGCGACGGCCTCGCGGCGGGACGTGGCTTCGCTCATGTCCGTTCTCGGTGGCCGGGCCGGAAAAGTGGTCGTGGTATCCACAGATCGGAACCACGTTCCATCGTAGCGTTCGCGTTACTCGAGCGGACACAGCGTTTGCTGTCCGGTTCGTCGGTCGGCAGAAGTTTGCGAGGGCAAGACGCTCCGTCTTGCCGCGCACTATGGTGAGTGCGAGGGGAGGGGATCGAACCCACGAACTCCTACGAGAGCGGATCTTGAGTCCGCCGCCGTTGACCGCTTGGCTACCCTCGCACGCGTCTCCCTCTGGGGCCGCCCGGAGGTTAAATCGTCCGATTCGGATCGGCGGTGGCCCGAAAACGGATCCGTTCCGTCCCGTCACCGTCGGGGATGGCGGCGGGCCACGAGTGACGCCCGACTCAGACGGCCCGCGTCTCGAGGTCGGCCTCGGTGTAGCGCCGGTCGCAGTTCACACACTGGTAGTCGCCCTCGATGTGGGCGTAGAGGCGTTCCCCGCAGTGCTGGCAGCGGCCGTACGGATGCTCCATACCGCGACGTAAGGGATCACATCCGAATAAAGGCGGTGCTTACACACTCGCCGTCTGAAGTGACCGACGGAGGTTTCCGGCGCTCGACCGTTCGGTCGGGTATGGACGACCACACCCGGGACCCGACGGTCGAGCCGCCCGCCGGAACCCCGACCGGATGGGATCCCGAGGCCGGTCGCTGGGACCACGCGACGCTCCGCCGGGCGACGGTCCACGGCGTCGCGTGCTACAACGCGGGCGCGTACCACGAGTCACACGACTGCTTCGAAGCGGAATGGTACAATTATGGACGGGGTTCCACCGAGAGCGCCTTCTGTCACGGACTCGTGCAGGTCGCAGCCGGAGCCTACAAGCACTTCGATTTCGGGAACGACGACGGAATGCGGAGCCTGTTCGAGACCGCGCTGCAGTACCTCCGGGGAGTACCCAACGACTACTACGGCGTCGACCTCCTCGCCGTCCGGACGACGCTGACCAACGCCCTCGCAGACCCCGCGGTTCTCGAGGGCTGGCAAATCGAAATCGACGGGGAGGCCCCGGTCGCCACCGACGCCGACTTCGCGTACGCCGCGGGGCTCGAGGAGTAGCTGTGCCCCGCCGATCGTTTCTTGACGATCCATGTCGTCGAAACCCGAGCTAACATATATCACGGACGGTGTCGTTCACCCGGTATGTCATCCGAAACGGAACTCACGCGACTCTCCGCGACGGCTCTCGCGGCTCGCATTCGGAACGGCGACGTCACCGCAACCGAGGCGGTCGAGGCCCACCTCGAGCGGATCGGCGAGCGCGACGACGAGATCAACGCCTTCGTCACGGTCTGTGCGGACGAGGCACGCGAGGCGGCGGCGAAGGCCGACGCCGCGCTCGAGGACGGCGCGGACGTGGGTCCGCTCCACGGGGTCCCGCTCGCGCTGAAGGACTTAGGCGCGCTCAAGGCCGGCGTCCGACACACGTACGGCTCGGCGCTGTTCGCCGACCACGTCGCCGACCGGACCTCGGCGATCGTCCAGCGGCTCGAGGACGCCGGCGCGATCGTGATCGGGAAGACGAACACGCCGGAGTTAGGCCACAAGGGGACGACTGACAACGAACTGATCGGGGCGACCGCGTCGCCGATCGATCCCGACCTGAACGCCGGGGGCTCCTCCGGGGGGTCGGCGGCGGCACTGGCGGCCGGGATGGCCCCGATCGCGACCGGCAGCGACGCGGGCGGGTCGCTTCGGATTCCGGCGGCTGCCTGTGGTGTCTACGGGTTCAAACCGACGTTCGGGCTGGTACCCGACGACGGCCGGCCGAGCGCGTTCGGGCGCGAACTCCAGCACACGACGAAGGGGCCGATGACCCGGACCGTCGCTGACGCCGCCCTGTTGCTGTCGATCATGGCCGATCCCCACCCCGATGATCCCAACAGCGTTCCCGTCGAGATCGACTATCGGGGGGCCGTCGAGCGCCCGATCGACGACTTCCGGATCGCCTACAGCCCCGATCTCGACGTCTTTCCCGTCGCCGACGAGGTGCGTGCGGTCGTCGACGACGCGGTGACCGCTTTCGCGGACGCGGGCGCGACCGTCGACGAGATCGGCGTCGATCACGGCTACTCGATGGCCGAACTGAGCGAGGCCGCGATGCCGGCGTATACGACCTCCGTCCTCGAGAGTGCCACGGTCATGGAGGAGGCCCACGGCGTCGACTTTCGGGCACGATCCGACGAGGTCTCGGACAGCCTGCTTGCGATGCTCCACGTGGCCGACGATCACGGGCCCGCGGACGTCGCCCGGTCGGGGATCGTCCGAACGGGAGTGTACGACGCCGTTCAGGATGTACTGGCCGACTACGACCTGCTCGTGGCCCCGACGCTGTCGGCGGCCGATGTCTCCCTCCACGCCGATCTCGAGGCCGAGGCTTGGGAGTGGCCCATGACCTGGCCGTTCAACTGGACCGGCCACCCCGTCGCCTCGGCCCCCGCCGGGCTGACCGACCGCGGCGGTCCCGTCGGCCTGCAACTGGTCGGTCGCCGCTTTGCCGACGACGACGTCCTCGCGGCGAGTGCGGCCCTCGAGCGCGAGCGGCCATGGGACGGGCTCTACGAATAGTCTCACCGGTCAGATCCGACGCCCTCAGATCGACTCGAACCGCTGTGCCGTCGGCAGCGCCCAGCCGTACGTGACCGCGGCCAGCCGCGTGCCGACCGTGATCGCGGCGCAGGCGGCCGCGGCGGTGGTTCCCGACGCGCCGACGATCGCCACGATCCAGTAGGTCGTCCCGCCTAGCACGGCACAGCTCGCGTAGAAGTCCTCGAACAGGATGAACGGCGGCCGGTCCAGCAGGACGTCGGCGATCGCGCCGCCGCCGACGGCGTTGATCGTCGCGATGACGACGACGCCGAAACTCGAGACGCCGGCTCCGGACGCCACGATGGCCCCGGCCGTGGTGAACGCGGCGAGGCCGACGGCGTCCGAGACGAGCGTGATCGGATGATCGTCCGGCGACTCGAGGGCGATGCTGAGTCCGATCGCCAGGGCGATGCCGAGGAGTCCGAGGCCGATCTCCGTGGGATCGCTCAGCGCGAGCGGGACGCGGTTGACGAGGAGATCGCGCGTCGCGCCGCCGGCGAAGGCCGTGGCGAGGCCGACGACCGCGATCCCGAATAGATCGTACTCCTCGCGGATCGCCTTGCTCGCGCCGACGAGCGCGAACGCGACCAACCCGATCGCGTTCATCGCGACGAACGGGTCGGCGAGTACTGCGGTAGCGACGTCCCGTATCACGAGGGAGTCTCCGGCCGGAACGGCCTTGAGCGCTACGCATCGCTCGGTCCGGCGCGCGGCGTTCCCGTTCCGATCACCAGCGGACACCCGACTCGCTCTCCGCAACCCAAACCCATTTTCGCTCGCTGGCCCACTTCCTGCACATGGGAACGAACGACGCCGAGACAGTCGCACCCGAAACGTGTCCGACAGCGAACGGCATGCCGATGCTCGGTCTGGGCACCTGGCAGAACGACGATCCCGAGCAGTGTGCCGAGAGCGTCCGTACGGCCCTCGAGACGGGCTATCGCCACATCGACACCGCCCAGGCCTACGACAACGAGGAAGCGGTCGGCGAGGGGATCGCCGCCGCCGACGTCGATCGCGAGGAGATCTTCCTCGCGACCAAGGTCTGGATCTCGAACCTCGACCACGACGACGTCCTCGAGACGGCCCGGGCGAGCCTCGACCGACTTGGCGTCGACTACGTCGATCTGTTCTACGTCCACTGGCCGGCCGGCGAGTACGATCCCGAGGGAACCCTCTCGGCGCTCTCGGAACTGTACGACGAGGGCCTGATCGAGAACGTCGGCGTGAGCAACTTCCGCCCCGAGGACCTCGAGGTAGCCGTCGACGTCTGTGACGCGCCGATCTTTGCGAACCAGGTCGAACTCCACCCGCTGCTTCCCCAGGAGGAGATCCGAGCGGCCTGCGAGAACGACGACGTCGAGGTCGTCGGCTACTCGCCGCTGGCCCGCGGGCAGGTCTTCGACCAGCCGGAGATTCAGGAGATCGCCGAGAAACACGGCGTCACCGAAGCACAGGTCAGCCTCGCCTGGGCCCGCGAGAAAGGCGTCACGGCGATCCCGAAGGCGACCGGCGAGGACCACATCGGCGATAACTGGGCCTCGCTGACGGTCGACCTCGAGCAGGAGGATATCGACGCGATCGACGCGATCGACGAGACGAGCCGCGAAGTCGACCCCGACTTCGCACCCTGGAACTGAGCGGAGCCACAGTCGCGAGTCGCGTTTTTCCGTCCGGTATCGACCTGTCGTTCGCAAAGAAAGAGAAGGAAAGTTTACGGTACGCCGGCTTTTTGGCTCGCGTATGTCTACCCGCTCACGAAGCGGTGGCGGCGGTGGGTTCGTCGGCGCGGTCAGAGCCGACGTCCAGCGGTTACACGGGGCCTGGATGGAGATCGTCTTCCCCAGGCAACGTGGCCGTGGCCACTCCGTCATGGGCAAGTGGCAACCCGAGAGCCTCCCGCAGAAGGTGGCCTATCACGGCTGGAGCGCGCTCGGGGTCGTCGGCTTGCTCCTCCTCTACCCGCTTACCGTCCTCGGTCTCGCGACCCGCTACTACGCGGCGAAACTCGACTCGACACGGACCCGGCTGGGCATCGTCGGCGTCACCGGCATCGCCCTGCTCGGCTGGGGCCTCCTGACGATCGCCTGGGGGGCGATGTCGTACATGGAACAGGTCGACATCCCCCTCGAGGCGGTGCTTGCGGTCGCGGCGGCAAGCGGCGTCGCGACGGTCGCGACCGCGCTCGCCGCGTCGGCGACGAAGGTCGGCGGCCGCGGGACGACGGTCGTCTTCGCCTACCCCTTCGCGATGACGGCGTTGTTCCTGCCGCCGGTCGTCGCCGCCCTGGTCACGCCATCGCTGCATCCGTACATCCTCGACCCAAGCTACGAGTTCGCCGCCTGGGCACTGGACAACGTGTTGGTCGTCGGCGGCCTCAACGAGTTCCTCCGGAGCAACTTCACGCTCGAGGGGGCGGCCTACGCCGGGATGTGGCTCGGGATTTCGTTCCCGCTGGGCTGGTTCTTCGGAATCGTCGTCGCGCTGGCGAACCTCGTTCGGCCGTCGCAGTAACTGCCGCTCGCTTTCGATCAACCGACGTGAACGGACTGCCGATTCCCGATACCATTAGGGGCCCCTGTCCTAACGGTCGCCCATGGAGTTCAACCAGACGACGACGGCGGCCGCGTTCCTCGCGATAATCGTGATCGGCGTCGGCGGCCTCGTCGCCGCGCCGATGATGGCGACGGAGACCGTCCTGATGATGGTCGCACCGTCGATGATCGCCTTCGGACTGATCATGCTCGCCATCGGCGTCAAACACGGCGAGTACCGCGCAACGGGCCGATAACGAACGGGTTCGACCCGGACTGCGTTCTCTCCTGAAGACCGGTGATCACGACGTTGTCACCGTCGGCACTCCTCGAGACGCTGCAACCGGAAGAAACGGGTAGTTAGCTGGCGGGCGATCGTCGGCGCCGACGGCCTACATGTAGCCGAGGTCGCGCAGGCGCTCCATCAGGTCTTCCTTGTCCTGGGCGCGGCCGGCGCGTTCGGTCGTTCCCTCGAGGTCCTGCAGCCACGCGGGGTCCTCGTCGGACTTCTCGGTACTGACTTCGCTGCCCAGCGAGCGGAAGCCGGCGAAGTACTTCGGCGAGATCGGGATGTCTTCCTGGTCGACGCCCTCGGGGAGGTCGTCGTCGGCCTCGGGGACGTAGCCCTCCTCGGGGAAGTCCTCGACCGTGTCCGGCACGACGAAGTTCCAGAAGGCGTCCCAGACGGCGGCCTCGTCGAACTGCAGGATGGGCTGGATGCGGTCGTGGGGCGGGTAGATGTCGGGGTCGTGTCGCGGCGAGAAGAACGTCTCGTCGGCGCGGGCCTCCTGTTCGTCCCAGCGGACGCCGGAGATGACGCCGTCGATGTCGTACTCCTCTAAGGCGTCGTTGAGCGCGACCGTCTTCAGCAGGTGGTTGCCGACGTAGGTGTCCAGCAGGAACGGGAAGGTGTCTTCCTCGTACTCGAGGATCTCCCGGACGTGGTGCTGGTTGTGGTCGGAGAGTTCCGAAATGTCGATGTCGTCGCCGGGTTCGAGGCCGTGTTCGTCGACGTACTCGCCGACGTCCTCGTTGCGCGCGTAAATGACCTCGAGGTCCCACTCGTCGGCCCAGTGGTCGACGAAGTCGTGGATCCCGTCGAAGTGCTGGTAGTGGTCGATGAAGACCGCGGGCGGTACCTCGAGGTCGAAGCGGTCGGCGACCTCCTTGATGAAATACAGTGTCAGCGTCGAGTCCTTGCCGCCGGTCCACATCACGGCCGGGTTCTCATAGGACTCGAGCCCCTCGCGGGTGACCTCGATGGCCTTCTCGATCTTGTCCTGAATGTGCTGGTAGTCCTCGGGGTCTTCGCCGTTGCCGTCGTCGTAATCGACGTCGACGTAGTCGGGGAAGTTCTCGGTCATCTCGTGTAATTAGATGTAATTAGGAACTGTAAATCCTTTGGGTCGGCGGAAACGCCTGTCGGGACTTCGGACCGCGAGCGGCCGACCCGACGAGCCGTGCGGCGAATATTTCCCGTCACGAAAGGTTCTTGCCATCGTTCGAGAGAGTTTCTCACATCGAGTGTTAGCATAGGTCTGTGGCCGAGGCGGCGTCGCTCGGCCGCTCGAGCCGTGATCGCGACTACCAACCGTGTCAGCACACGAATCCACGCCGATACGACGGAGCATCGAGGTCGAGTACTGGGTCGTCGACGACCGGGGCCGGCTCGTCGAACCGGGTGATCTCGTCGAGGCGTCGCCGGGTGCCGAACGGGAGTTCGTCGAGCCGTTGCTCGAGATCAAGACGACGCCCTGTGAGTCGACCGCCGAGTTGCGCGAGGAACTGTACGAGCGGCTCGAGGCCGTCCTCGAGCGAGCGGACGAACGCGGGCTGGGACTGGTCCCGCTCGCGACGCCGATCAACCACGGCGAGATTGCGGATCGGCCCAGCGACAGGACCCGCGTTCAGGAGCGGGTCATCGGCGAGGACTTCGAGTACGTCCGCCACTGCGCGGGGACGCACATCCACGTCGAGCAACAGCCGGGACGGGCGGTCGATCAGTTGAACACGTTCATCGCGCTCGATCCGGCGCTGGCGCTGGTCAACTCCGCGCCGTACTTCCGCGGCCGGAACCTGGCGACTGGCGCGCGTTCGAAGCTCTACCGCTGGATGGCCTACGACGACGTCCCTCATCAGGGACGGCTCTGGCCCTACGTCGACGACACCGAGGAGTGGACGCGCCGCCTCGAGCGGCGATACGAGGACTTCGTGACGGCCGCCGTCGACGCGGGGATCGATCGGTCCACGATCCGGGCGCAGTTCGATCCCGAAAGCGCCGTCTGGACGCCGGTCCAGATCCGGGAGTCGTTCGAAACCGTCGAGTGGCGCTCGCCCGACACCGCCCTCCCGAGTCAGGTCGTCCGACTGGCGGACCGGCTGGCCACCGTCGTCGACCGCCTCCGCGGGGCCGAGGTCCGAATCGAGGGCGACGCCGGCCGGGTGACCGACGAGGAGATCGTCCTGCCGACCTTCGACGCCGTCATCGAACACGTCAACGCCGCGATCCGGGACGGGCTGGACGCGGACGCGGTGCGGTCCTATCTCGAGCGAATGGGGTTCGAGGTCGCGACCTACGAGCCGATCGCCCACGATATCGGTGGCCGCGGCCCGGTCGACCGCGAGGCGGCGCGTCGACTCCGACTCGAGTACGCCGAGCGCCTCGAAACCGATGTTCGGCGGGCCGGACGGATACCCGGTGACTGAACCCGGCGATACCCGAGCGCGCTTCGCCCCGGTGACCGATCCGACCGATCGGGCGAACGTATTACTCGCTGGCCCCGCAACCGATCGGTCAGATGACCACACTCAACGACGAGACGATCATCGTCACCGGTGCGAGCAAGGGACTCGGACGCTCGATGGCACTCGCCCTCTCCGAACGCGGCGCGAACGTCGTCCTCACGGCCCGCAGCGAGGACGAACTCGAGACCGTCGCCGACGAGGCGGCCGGCGAGACGCTGGTCGTCCCAGCGGACGTCCGTGCGGCAGATGACGTCGACCGCGTCGTCGAGGCGGCCCTCGAGCGGTTCGGGCGCGTCGACACGCTCATCAACAACGCCGGCGTCTCCGGGCTCAGCTTCGGCGAGGAGCGTCGCTCGCTCGTCGAGACCGACGAGGAGGAGTGGGATACGATCATGGACGTCAACGTCAAGGGCGTCTACCTGTTCACGAGGCGGGTCCTCGAGGCGATGCTCGAGGCCGACCAAGACTCGGGCAACGTCGTCAACGTCTCCTCGGGACTGGGTCGGTACGCGATCCCCGACGCCGCGGCCTACATCACCTCGAAGTGGGGGCTCGAGGGCTTTACGCAGGCCGTCGCACTCGAGGTGGAGGACGAGGGAATCAACGTCAACGCGATCGACCCCGGCGGCCGCGTCAACACGCGGATCTGGGAACACCTGCCCGACGACGAGCGCGGGGAGATCCTCCAGCCCGACGTGATGGACGACGCGGCCGCCCTGCTCGCGGCGCAGGGGCCCGACGGCGTCACCGGCGAGTCGATGACCGCCGAGGAGTGGGAGGACCGGCTCGCGTAGGGGCCCGCCGCGATCGTGCAAGGACGGCCACGGCCGCCGGCAGCTACTGGTCACGACGAGCCGAGCCGGTTCTGACAGCCCCCGCAGAACGCCATTCCCGGACGGTTCGCCGTCCCGCACACCGGACACCGGACGCTCGAGCCCCCCTCGGTATCGACGCCCATCTCCCCGGCCAGTGCGGCCAGTACCTCGTCTTCTGTCCTCACGCCTCGTTCCGCACCGTGACGTCGGGCCCACTCGGCGATCAGATCGTCGTCGCGCAGCCGCTCGAGACCCCGGAGTAGCCCGAGAAAGCAAAGCGTCGGCGCGATCGTGACGGCGGCCGCGACGGCGAGGCGACCGGCGAGTTCGTACAGTCCCGGATCGTCCATACGCGTCGTTCGCCGCCGGGCTTACAAACGTCTATCGGCGATATCAGCCACTCGGGCTCGAAGAACAGTCGCGGCTGCTCGGTCGAGAATCGACGATAGGAAGCGGACGTCGGTCAGTCCGTGATGAACTTGTTGTCCCGCCAGTTGACGCCGCCTTGCCCCGAGCCGGTATCGCGGGGCCCTTCGACGACTTCGATGTCCGCGGGACGGGGTTCGCCGTCGACGATCCGGGTCGCATCGAGGTCGCCGTCGCGTTCCGAGATGGCCGTCAGCGTCCCCTTCTCGGCGGCCTCAGCGATCTCACAGAGGACGAGGAACATCTCGTATTGCAACAGCGAGTTCTGGAGGACCGTCTCGCGGTCGCCCTTGAACGCGGCGAACTCGACGAGTTCGGACTCGATCTCCTCTTCCTCTTCCTCGTCCCAGCTGAACGATTTCTGCCGCCGCTCGTCGGGGTCTTCCTCGTAGACCCGGTTTTCCGTGACGCTGGCTTTGAGTTGGGCCGTCGGCGTGTACTTGCTGACCGACTGATCCTCGGCGACCGCCTTGAGGATCAGCGTGTTGTTGCGCCGCGTGATCTCGACGTCGTCGATCCCGTCGGGATATCTCGCCTCGTCGATGTGTTCTCGAAGGTCTTCGAGGGGCAGTTCAAGGGTCGAATGCAGCCGATATACGTGTCTGGATTCCTCTGTTGACATTGTGGGAAGGTGTGTACGGCGATAGTCGTGATCTGTTACTACGAGGGCGTGACTTATATGAGCTGCTATTAAATGCGTGAGATATCAACTCGAGTATATGGGTCACGCCAGTGGGCCGGCCCTACGCGGTCTCGAGCGTCTCCGCGAGTTCGTCCCGTTCCTCGAGTTCCTCGAGGACGTCGGAGCCGCCGACGAACTCGCCGTCGACGAACGTCTGGGGAATCGTCTCCCAACCGCTGTGTTCCGACAGCGCCTGTCGGTACTCGTCGAGCGAGTCGAGGACGTCGACGGTCTCGAACTCGTCGCGGTGCTGGTCGATCAGGCCAAGCGCCTTGCGGGAGTAGCCACACTGGGGCATCAGTTCGGTCCCTTTCATGAAGAGGACGACCTCGTTTTCCTCGAGCGCCTCGGCGACCTGTTCGTCGACTTCGTCCTGATCGAGACCCTGGTTCGGTGGGAACTCCATACTCGTCCGTAGGGCGGTAAGGGGGATATGCCTTGCGTCATCGGCACTCACGCCGGTCGGTCGCGACCGCCGGCCGGACACACCGTTGGCACAGGGAACCCGGGCGATCTAGTCGGCCGACGCCGGCGTCTCGAGGACGTCGAGTTTCTCGGCGGCGTAGCCGAAGACGTCCCGGTAGCCGTTCGGGGACATCAAGACGGGATAGAACGACTCGTCGGCGACCTGCTCGTCACCGTCGGCGGCGGCGAAGGAGTCGCCGGCCTCGACCTCGGTGAAGTTCTCGACGAACACCTCGTAGGAGTCGGCCTGCTCCTTGCTGATGACGTCCGTGAGCCGATAGATCGGGAGGTCGCGTCGGACCGTATCGCCGGGCAACACGCCGACGGCGGTCAGAAACGCCCGCGTCAGCCGGTCGGCGTTTTCGGCGGCCGTCTCCGAGCCCTGGAGTCCACACTCGACCTCGACCGTGTCGATCTCGGCGAACAGTCGCCCTTCCGCGAAGTTGCTCGTCTCGACCATCGCCGTCACGGGCAGCTGTGGCACGATCTCTTCGGCCGTCTCGCTGACGCCGTTGACGACGGCGAACGGTTCGGCGTGGCTCTGGGTCGAGTGCATCGAGAAGGTCAGACAGCCCTCGAGTTCGTCGACCAGTTCGGTTGCGAGGCGGCCCTCGTGGGTCGTCGCGTCCGGATCGCCGGGGAACGCACGGTTGAGGTCCTCGTCGATGAATCGAACCCGTCGCTCGAGCGCTTCCTCGTTGGCGACGATGAGCTTGACGGGCCGTTCGACGGTCGGGCGCTCGTCGAGCAGCCGTTCGACGGCCCGGACGCCACAGGGTTCGTCCCCGTGAACGCCCGCGACGACTGCGATCTCCGGCTCCCCCGACCCGAGCTGTGCGACTCTCATTACTAGTTAGTTCGGCTGAAGAGCCAAAGGCGATTCGGTCTCTTACCCGGCAGACGTGGTGGCATGCCCCATGACTGAGCCGTCTCTCCGCCTCGGTCGGCGATCAACGCTACTGATACATCCGCAACGGCTGGGCCTGCGAACTCTCCTCCTGTGCGATCGCCTGCATCTGCTGGGCCAACTGCTCCCGTTTCGCCCGGATCTCCTCGGCGCGGTCGACCAGTTCGCTCACGTCGATCTCGAGGCCGGCGACGGGGGCGACCCCCTCCTCGAGCAGGACGCTCGCGGCCTCGGGGTCGGGGAACCGGTGGTTGCACTCGACGACGAAGCCGAGGCTGCCGTAGTCCTCGTGGGCGGCGCGGTTGATCAACGCGCCCGTCGGCCCGGTGATGACGCCGTCCTCCGGTGGGGTCGCCACGTCAGTGTCCTCGAGTCGCTCCCCGGCGTCCCCGGTCGCGATCCCGTAGAGATCGGGTCGCTCCCCGTTCTCGCGTTCCGCGGGGAGGCCGCTGAGATACAGCGGCGTCGCCTCCTGCTCGACGATCCAGCCGGTCAGACAGTCCGCGACGGTCTCGACGGCCTTGGCGCTGATCGGCGCGTCGCTTCGCAGCGCCAGCAGATCGTGTTCCTCGTCGACGTAGAGCCGGACCGGCGGTCGAGCGGTCCGATCGCCCTCGCGGTAGACGCCGATCCGCGGCAGTCCCTCGCAGCCGACGCTCGCGTAGTACTCCATTTCTAGTTGCTCGATGAGGTGGTCGGTCGCGATCTTGCCCACGAGACCAACGCCCGGAAACCCTTCGACGAGCGTTGGATCCTCGAGCGCGACCGATTCGCCGTGGACGCGGATTCCTGCCATGCTCGGACCGACGGACGTCACCGGCTTAAAATCGGGGGCAGGGTGTGCCGACACCGTCGCCGGATTCGTCCCCGTCGACCGTGTATTTATATCAATCACCGCCGATCGTTCGTCCAGCGATGACGACGACCGATCCGGAGTCGGAGAAGACACGGGAGGACCGCGACGCAGTCGTCCGCTCCGCAGTCGCGGACGCGATTTTCGACGCCGTCGGAACCCTCTCGCTGCTGGGATTCTCGCTGCTGTTTCTGGCCGTCGGCGTGCGGGGCCTTCTCATCGACGGTTCGACGGGGCTCGCGGTCGCTTCGCTCGCGGTCAGCATTGCGGTCGCCGGGGCGGCGTTCGAACTGGTCCCGCCGTTCCGGGACTGAGCCGGACGGGCCGCGCTTCGAAACCCACAAACGCCAGTCGCGCGAACCCGCAGTCGATGGAGCCACTCGAGCGGTATCGACCGATCATCGACGACTTCGAGGACTTTCTGGCGGCCTGTCGGCGGCCGCTTGGCAACGCCGTCCGCGTAAATACGATCAAGGCCTCGGTCGACCGGGCCCTCGCGACCCTCGAGGCGGAGGGACTCGCGTACGAACAGGCCGACTGGAACCCCCGGGTACTGGACCTCGAGACCGACTCGCCAGGCTCGACGTGGGCCTCGTTTCACGGCTTTACCCACGGGCAGGAGGAGGTTTCGGCGGTGCCGCCGGTCGTCCTCGATCCCGAACCCGGCGAGCGGGTCTGGGACTGCTGTGCCGCACCGGGTGGGAAGGCGACCCAGATCGCCGCACTGATGGACGACCGGGGAACCGTCGTCGCGAACGACAACAACCTCGGGCGGATCTCGGCGCTGCGCTTTAACGCCGAACGACTGGGCGCGACCAGCCTCGCGGTCACGAACGCGGACGCCCGCAACTACTCGCTACAGCGGTTCGACTTCGACGAGTTCGACCGGACCCTCGTCGACGCCCCCTGTTCCTGTGAGGGGACGATCCGGAAGAACCCCGACGCGCTCGATAACTGGTCGGAGGGCCACATCTCCTCGGTCGCGGGCATCCAGAAGGGCATTATCCGCCGGGCGATCCAGGCCACCCGCGAGGGCGGGACGGTCGTCTACTCGACCTGTACCTTCGCCCCCGAGGAGAACGAGGCGGTCGTCCAACACGCCCTCGAGGCGGAGGACTGTCGCGTCGTCGACTTCGATCTCGGGCTGGAACACGCGCCCGGCCTGACCGAGTGGGACGGCGAGACGTTCGACTCGAGCCTCGAGAAGGCGGCCCGGATCTACCCGCATCACAACGACACCGGCGGCTTCTTCGTCGCGAAACTGGAGGTGACCGCGTGATGAGCGACAACGACGGCCAGCGGTTCGACCGACTGCCCGCGACCGAAGCGGAACGGGACGTCGAGGGCCGGGCCACCCGCGAGGAGGTCGTCGACTACTTCGCCGACCGGTTCGGGATTCCGTCCGAAACGTTCGACGACTACACCTTCTGGGAGAAGGGCGCGGGCAAGATCTGGGTCTACGGCGGCGAGGCGTCGACGCCGCTCGAGATCGAGGCCATCGGCATGACTTGTCTCCGCACCCGCCAAGAACACTGGAAGCCCACGACCGACTTCGTCCAGCGGTTCGGCCGCGCGGCGACCGACTGCGTGATCGACTTAGAGCCCGCTGAGGCCCGCCGGTTCGCCGCGGGGGAGGATCAGGAGATCGAGCGGTGGGACGGCGACTGGGGCTATCTGATCGCCGCCCACGACGTCGGGGTCGGGCCGACGGACCAACCGGGGGGAGACGGTGAACTCGTCGACCGGGGCGAACGCGAGCCGATCGGCGTCGGCCTCTACGTCCACGGCGAACTCCGCTCGATGGTGCCGAAGGGGCGTCAACGCGACCTCGAGTCGTAGCGTCGATCGGCCCCTGACGCTGCCCGCCGGGTGACTACCGTTACGAGGGGATCGGGGGCAGCGCCGCCTCCTCGATCCAGAACGCCTCGACCGCACGGCCGATGTCGGCGAACTCGTCGGGATCGGTCGGTTTCGTCAGGTAGGCGTTCGCACACAGTTCGTAGCTCCGGACGATGTCCTCGTTCGCTTTTGAGCTCGTCAGGACCAACACCGGCAGCGACGCGAGTTCCGGGTCGTCCTTGATCGTCTCGAGGACCTCGAACCCGCCGGTCCTGGGCAGGTTCAGATCGAGCAACATCAGGTCCACTTCGGGACCGTCCTCGCTCGCCGCCCGTTCGTGAAGGAACTCGAGGGCGTCGTCGCCGTCGGCCTCCGTATGTAAGCTGACATCGAACGACGCTGACTCGAACGCCTCCTCGATCAACCGCACGTCGCCGGGGTTGTCTTCGACGAGGAGGAGGGAAATCGATTCCGGGGAAGACTGATGGGACACGTGACTGTCTCGGAATAGTGCGGTCCGGTGGTTAAGGGTGTCCACTACAGACGTTGGTATCGGCCCGGATCACGCCAGTGAGCGCCGAACGGCGGCGGCAGCACGCTCGAGTCCGTCCCGCTCGTTCGGGGCCAGGTCCCACTCGACGACCTCGCCGACGCCGCCGGCGTCGAGCCGGACGGGGACGCTCACGCTGACGCCTTCGAGCCCGTACTCGCCGGAAAGCGGGGTCGAGAGACAGACCGGTTCGTCGGTTCCGCCGTCGGCCAGTCGAGCGACGATCGTGGCGACGCCGCGGCTCGTAACCCACCGCGACGAGTCCTCTGGCCCCCGCCGCTCGATGACGTCGTAGGGAACGTCGCGGACGTACTCGAGGACGGCCTCGCGCTCGGTCGCCGAGAGATCGATCGGCTCGCCGTCGACGGTCGCCCGCGAGAACGCGGGGACCATGTGTTCGCCGTGTTCGCCGAGGACCGGACAGGAGACGGCGGCGGGCGAGGTGTCGAACCGGCGGGCCAGTTCGTCCGCGATGCGAGCCGTCTCCGACAGGGAGTAGCCGAGGAACCGCTCGCGGGGCCAGCCGCTTGCCTCCCACAGGCGGTAGGTGACCCGATCGGTCGGGTTGGCGGCCACGACCGTCGGCGTCGGGTCGGCCTCGCCGAACCACTCGCCGATGTCGGCGGCGATCTCGAGGTTTCGCTCGAGGTTCGACAGTCGACCGTCCCGTTCGAAGCTGTCGGGGTCGCGCGCGGCGCTCGCGGCGACGACGATCGCGTCGGCCGCGTCGATCGGATCGGGGCCCGGGGACGCGCTCGGATCGATCGCGGTGACGGTGCCGGGCGGGTCGTCGCCGAACGACGGGCGCCCCGCCGCGGTGGCGACGTGACACTGCGCGTGGCGCAGATCGATCGCATGGCCGGTCGTGACCGCCGTCTGGGGATCCGCGAGCGTGACGGTCGTCTCCGGACGCTGTACCGCCAGCGTGTACGCGACGGTGCTGCCGATCGTCCCACCACCGCCGACGACGAGGACGTTCATGGCCGGGCTATCGGCGCGGGCACTTGTAACTTGGCCGGGACGTTGTCATCCGGCGGGAGCGCCGTCAGCGCTCGACGAGCGTCCCGCCGGCCAACCCTTCCCACTCGACGCGATACCCCAGCCGCGAGAGGACGGCGCTCGCGTCGGCGATCCCGTACTCCTCGAGGACCGCCTCGGCATCTTCGAGGGCCATCCCCGCCTCGATCGCGTCGGCGAGCGACTCGAGGACGGCCGGCCGGACGAGCGTTCGGCCGACGCGCTCGTGGTCCGGGACGGAGACGTCCGCAAGGGCGTCCTCGCTGACGCCGTGGCGCTCGGCCAGCTGCTCGAGCGCGATCGCGTCCTCGTCGGGCCGGAGTTCGTCGGGCAGGGCGGCAGCGCTTTCGGCGACCAGCTGGCGTTCGTACTCCCGGAGGACGTCGGCGACGTCTTTGACCCGGACCGTTCCCGAGTAGGGGATCGCCCGATGGTCGCGGGCCGCGATCTCCTCGCCGACGCCCAGCGACTCGTCGACGGCCACGAGCATGTCCACGTCCTCGAGGTCGGCCAGTTGCGCGAGTTTCTTCTCGACGTACTCGGGGGTCCAAAACCCCATGATCTCGAAGTAGAGCCGGAAGTCGCCGTAGGCGTAGTCGAACGCGAAGTCCGGGATCATCACCCGCGTCCCCGTCGCGAGCGGTTCGGGCTCGCGGACGAGGTCCCAGTCGAGATCCAGAGTGGTAAACCGGGCGGCGAAGTCGGCCTCGACGCCGCTGTCGAACGAGACGTCCGCGACCGGTTCGGCGTCGGGCACCCGAACGGGATCATCGTGGGAGAGCGAGAGCGTCCGCTCGGTCCCGCGGTCGTCGATCGTCGCCTCGAGCGACCACCGCTCGGCCGACGCAACGGTCCGCAGCAGCCGGGCAAAGCGGGTGCCGTACCGCCGCGTCGCCCGGAAGAGCCGGGTCGGGCCGGTCACGACGACCTCCCGTTCGGCGATCCCGTCCGCGAGGTCCGTCTCCGCAACCCCGCCGCTCGGCGTCGGTTCCTCCTCGAGTCGCCGGATCTCGTACAGCAGCCGCAGCCGCTTGATCGCCGAGATCAGCGCCTTCGGATCGCTCGAGCGGACCCGGACTTCGGTCGCGTCGAACAGCGCCGTCTGAGCCAGCGAGAGGTTGTACTGGGCGAGCAGTCCGTCGGGGTCCCAACGCGGCTCGACCGCGGTCAGGACCTGTCGTTCCTCGAGGTCGGCGTAGAGGGCGGTCTCGAGGTCGTCCGCCGAGACGTCGAGCGACTCGCCCGCCCGGATCAGCGCCATCGCCCGCTCGTCCTCGGTGACGACGCCGATCGCTTCGGCGGCCTCGAAGGCCGCCCGACGCGCCCGCTCGGGGTCGATCGCCGCGTCGGTCTCGAACGTCGCCTCGCGCTCGAGCAGTGCCGAGAGCCCGCGGACGAGTTTGAAGTCGTCGGCCTCGTTCTCCAGGGTAGTCAGCGCGTCCTCGAGTTCGCCACGGGGTTCGCCGACGTGGCCCTGATAGGTGCCGATCACCCTGGCCGCGAGCGGGCGTTGGTCGCGGCCGGCGAACTGCGGGTGGTAGCCGCCGCCGGCCCGCGAGACGCGCAGCAGGTCCTTCGTCAGCATTCGTCCGATGTCGGCGCGGCACCGGCAAAAGTGACCCGGACGAAGACCCGGCGATCGCCCTCGCCGACGGGGCTCAGGCACTGATATTACGGCGGTTCGGTTCCACCCTCCGGTATGGACGACTCGTCGCTCCGGATCGCGTACGAGACCCACGACGGGGTTCGGGAACTGGTCGACTGCCTGGCACATGCCCTCGAGTCGCTCAGCATCGACTTCGATCGGTGGGACGAACAGTACGTCAAAGGTCCCGGCATGTACGTCGCCGTCGTCATCGGGCCGTCGGTCGCGGACTTCGCGTACCCGATGGGCGACAACACGTGGCCGACGGACCGCTGTCACGACGTTGTCTCGATCTCGACGCCTTCTACGAGACGGCCCGAGAGGTCGCGAGGACCCGCGACGGGGCCGTCGTCGTCAGCGTTGACGGCGTCGTCCAGGAACAACTGGTCCGGTTTACCGACCTCGGGCCCGACGAACTCGAGAGCGGGAAGGCGGATCCGGACGATCCCGGCTACGAGGACTGGATGGGGTCGCGCCACATGAGCGCACTGGATACCTCCCGGCGGCCGAACGTGGTGTCGACGTTGACGCTGAGCGAGGAGACCGGCCGCGTGACACGCTTCGAGGACGGCTCGTTCGTGACGACCGAGCGGGGGGACCTCGGTGGAGAGTGGAACGTGGACGATACCCACTGAAGCGACGCGGCAAGACCACACGGGCCGGATCGCGGGACTGTGCCGCCTCGAGCGTGGGCCGACGTGGAGTGCAACGGTCGGTCGGAGTCGCTCGATTCGATCGGTGACGACCCGCTGCGGGGCCCCTTCGGCGCGTCACTCCCGCCGTCGGGCGGCGATCCGTTGCTCGCCGGTATCGGCTGTGATGACCTCGTAGAGGACCGCCCGTCCGCCGTCGGCCTTCGGACGGAGGATCCGCCCGAGTCGCTGGACGAACTCCCGCTCGCTGCCGCTGCCCGAGAGGACGACCGCGACGTTCGCGTCGGGGACGTCGACGCCTTCATCGAGGACGTTCGAGGTCGCGATCCGGGTATAGCTCCCATCGCGGAACCGCTCTAGGATCTCGCGACGCTCCGCGGCCCCGGTCCGGTGGGTGATCGTCGGAATCAGGAACCGCTCGCTGACGTCGTACGCGAGGTCGTTGTGGGCGGTAAAGACGATGACCCGATCGTCCCGGTGGTCGTCGAGGATCCCCGACAGCGCCTCCAGTTTCGCCTCGCTGCCGAACATGATCTCCCGTGCGCGCTGGCGCGCGAGTAGCGCCTCGCGGGCCTCGGGGTCCGACCCCGACCGCTTGACCAGTTCTTGGTAGTCCGAGCCGCTTCGCATCTCGATGTTCGATCTCGCGAGATAGCCGGTGAACGTCTCCTGGTTTCGTTCGTATTCCTCGCGCTCCTCGGGGGTCAGCGATACCTCGAGGCGCTTGAGATCGTAGGCCGCGAGGTGGTCGCCGGCGAGGTCGTCCACGTCGACTTGGTGGACGAGCGGCCCGACGAGGGCTTCGACGACCTCGTGGGCACCGTCGGGGCGCTCGAAGGTCGCGGTCAGACCCACCCGCGCGGGGGCGGCGAGCAAGCGTGCGATCTCGCGGTACCCCTCGCCGCCGAGGTGGTGGGCCTCGTCGAAGACGACGAACCCGAACCGGTCACCCACCGAATCAGCCTTCAGATACGCCGAATCGTACGTCGAGACGGTGATCGGCTCGAGTCGTTGCTCGCCGCCGCCGAAGCGCCCGATCGGCGTGTCGAACTCCCGCTCGAGTTCCCGTTCCCACTGCTCGAGGAGGTCGATCGTCGGGACGACGACCAGCGTCGGGACCGAGAGCCGCTCGATCGCTTTCAGGGCGATGACGGTCTTGCCGCTGCCGGTCGGCAGTTCGAGGACGCCGGCAGGCGCTCGAGCAGGCGACTCCGGCCCGGGCGCGTCGGCCCACCGGTCGGTCTCGAGCCACGACTCGAGCGCCCGTTCCTGATACGGCCGCAGTTCGTAGGCCGATGTGAGGCCGGCGACGGACTCGAGATCGAGGACGCGGTCCTCGACCGCGGCGTCGGCCCGCCACAGTGCCGCCCGCAGGTCGGCGTAGCGGTAGGCAGGGACGCGCCAGCAGCCGGTTCGGGAATCGGCCTCGAGTTCGGGGACCGACTCCCGGAGCGACGACGGCGAGAGCGGTGCCGTCTTGAGGTCGTCGATCCGAACCGTCCCGTCCTCGTACCGACATTCGATCGCGGTCGGCTCGTTGTTCGGGCTCCGCGTCACGCGTCCCAGTCGGGGGTAGATACACATATACGGTCGGGTACTCGGGACGGCAAATCCGGAGATGGGGCGGTCCGGGCGACTATAGTAGCCACTGAAACGATTTACACACTGAGCGCGACGCAGTCGTGCGATCAGGTGTGCAATGACTTTCAGTGGCTACTATAGATGGGCACAGCGATGCCGGCGGCTCCGACACGGGTACCTCAACCCTTTTATTACCGCTGTTCGTTGACAGCCATATGAGCGAAGACGAGGGCACGGAGACGTCCGCCCCGGGTGTCCCGTCCGAGGAGGAATCCGACGACGGCGAGACGGCCGCGGCGGACCCCGACGTCTCGACGGATGGGGAATCAGAGCCGGCTCCCGACGTCGAGGAGTCGGACGCGGAACCCGCGGGAACCGACGACGAGAGCGAGGCGACGACCGACGCCGACGGGGACGCTGCCGAGAGCGAGTCGGCCCCCGCGGCGGACGAGACTGACGCACCCGAAACCAGCGAGGACATCCAGCGGCTCCTCGATCGGGTCACCGAGTACGACGACGAACTCGCTCGGCAGGTCAACTCGATCGTCGAGGAGGCCCGCGACCTGAACGGGACCGTCAGCCACCAACGCGAGGAACTCGAGGATCTCGAGCAACGCGTCGAATCACAGGCCGAAACTATCGGTGAACTGCAGGACGAACTCGAGGCCCGCGACGACCGACTCGAGGAATACGAGGAGGAAGTCGAGGACTTGAAAAGCCGGCTCAAGCGCAAGCAGGCGGACTTCCAGAACTACAAGAAACGCGCCAAGAAGCGCCAACAGCAGATCAAAGACCGCGCGACAGAGGACCTCGTCGAGCGGCTCATCACCGTCCGGGACAACCTCAAACGCGCCCTCGAGGAGGACAGCGACGACGTCGAGAGTCTGCAGGAGGGCGTCGAGATGACGCTCAAGGAGTTCGACCGCATCCTCGAGGACGAGAACGTCGCCGAGATCGATCCCGAGCCCGGCACCGAGACCGATCCCCAGCGCCACGAGGTCATGATGCAGGTCGACAGCGACCAGCCCGAGGGAACCGTCGCCGACGTCTACACGCCCGGCTACGAGATGGGCGACAAGGTCATCCAGAACGCACAGGTCACGGTCTCGAACGGGGAGTTCGCCGACGACGAGGACTCGAGCGCCGATGCGGACGGCGACGTCGACGGCTCGAGCGCCGACGACGGCGAGTCCAGGACCGACGAGGAGTCGGCCGAATCCGACGACGGGGCGGCCGACGACGGCGAAGAGGACGCAGAGGCGATCGAACTCGGCGGCGAAGTCGCCGACGACGAGTAGCCGTTCTCTCAGAGTATCGCTGCTCTGTCCGTCACGACGACGCAACTGACCGGTTCACAGTCGACCGCCGGTCCGACACGGCGGGCCGATCGACCGATCTCCCCGCCCGTTTTTACTGAGACCCAACTACCGCGAGCGAGCCGCTACTCCCTCGTATCGGGCTTTTATTCGGGTTTCGAGTCCGGCTAGTAACCTTTAAAACAAAGTGCGCACAATACCCCTCCACGATGGCGAGCAACAAAATTCTCGGAATCGACCTCGGCACGACGAACAGCGCGTTTGCGGTGATGGAAGGCGGCGATCCGGAGATCATCGTCAACTCCGAAGGCGAACGGACGACACCCTCCGTCGTCGCCTTCTCCGACGACGAGCGACTCGTCGGGAAACCGGCCAAGAACCAGGCCGTCCAGAACCCCGAAAAGACGATCCAGTCGATCAAGCGCCACATCGGCGAGGAAGACTACACCGTCGAGATCGACGACGAGGAGTATACGCCCGAGGAGATCTCGGCGATGATCCTCCAGAAGATCAAACGCGACGCTGAGGACTATCTCGGCGACGAAGTCGAGAAAGCCGTCATCACGGTCCCCGCGTACTTCTCCGACCGACAGCGCCAGGCGACCAAAGACGCCGGCGAGATCGCCGGCTTCGAGGTCGAGCGCATCATCAACGAGCCGACGGCCGCCTCGATGGCCTACGGACTCGAGGACGATCAGGACCAGACCGTCCTCGTCTACGACCTCGGCGGGGGGACCTTCGACGTCTCCATTCTCGATCTCGGCGGCGGCGTCTACGAGGTCGTCGCGACCAACGGTGACAACGACCTCGGGGGCGACGACTGGGACGAGGCCATCATCGACTGGCTCGCCGAGGAGTTCGAGGCCGAACACGGGATCGACCTCCGCGAGGACCGCCAGGCCCTCCAGCGGCTCAAAGACGCCGCCGAGGAGGCCAAGATC
>AOIR01000061.1 GCA_000337115.1 Natrinema thermotolerans DSM 11552 | reverse complement strand
CCTCGAGGAGTCGCTGACCCGCGCGAAGTTCGAGTCGCTGACCAGCGACCTCATCGAACGGACCGTCGAGCCGACCGAGCAGGCCCTCGAAGACGCCGGCTACGAGAAAGACGAGATCGACGAGGTGCTGCTCGTCGGCGGCTCGACCCGGATGCCCCAGGTCGGCGAAAAGGTCGAGGAACTGACCGGCAAGGAGCCCCAGAAGAACGTCAACCCCGACGAGGCTGTCTCGCTGGGCGCGGCGATCCAGGGCGGCGTGCTGGGCGGCGAGGTCGACGACATCGTCCTGCTGGACGTCACCCCGCTCTCGCTGGGGATCGAGGTCAAGGGCGGTCTCTTCGAGCGCCTCATCGAGAAGAACACGACGATCCCGACCGAGGAGTCGAAGATCTTCACCACCGCGGCGGACAACCAGACGACGGTTCAGGTCCGGGTCTTCCAGGGTGAGCGCGAACTGGCCGAGGAGAACGAGATGCTCGGCGAGTTCCACCTGACCGGCATCCCGCCGGCCCCCGCCGGAACGCCCCAGATCGAGGTCACGTTCTCCATCGACGAGAACGGCATCGTCAACGTCTCCGCGGAGGACAAGGGCAGCGGGACCACCGAGGAGATCACGATCGAGGGCGGCGCCGGTCTCTCCGACTCGGAGATCGAAAAGATGCAGCGCGAGGCCGAGAAACACGCCGAGGAAGACCAGCAAAAGCGCCAGCGGATCGAGGCCCGGAACAACGCCGAGGCGACGATCCAGCGCGCCGAAACGCTGCTCGAGGAGAACGACGAGCAGGTCGACGACGACCTGCGCGCCGACATCGAGGCCGAGATCGAGGACCTCGAGGCGACGATCGACGACGACGAGGCCGACGCCGACGACATCGAGGCCGCGACCGAGAGCCTGAGCGAAGAACTCCAGGAGATCGGCAAACAGGTCTACCAGCAGGAAGCCGGTGCGGGCGCTGCCGGCGCTGGCGGTGCGGCCGGCGGCGCAGCGGGTGCCGGCGGTGCCGGAATGGGCGGCATGGGCGGCGGTCCGAACCCCGGTCCCGACGCGGGCGCTGCCGGCGACGAGGGCGAGGAGTTCGTCGACGCCGACTTCGAGGATGTCGACTTCGAGGAAGGCGACGAAGAGTAACGACCGCTAACTCGCCACTCGGTTCCGCTTCGATATATGGTGGCGGTTTTGCTGTGAAATGAAGTAGTACCACGGTGAGCATCCGCGAGCGTAGCGAGCGGTTCCCCGCCGAAGCGGACGAAGTCCGCGGAGGCGGCCTTTTTTCATCGAAGTTTTTGCGCCGAGTGGTTCCGAGCGGTGCGCGGTTCGGAGCGAACGGAGTGAGCGAGAACCGCGACGATGCGAACGGCGAAGCCGTGAGCATAGCGAGGAACCCGAGGCGGAAAAAGTTCGGAACGGTCGTTTCAAGTGGTTCAGACGAGTATCGGTTGCACAACGAATGAGCGAGGACTTCTACGACGTACTCGGCGTGAGCCCCGACGCCTCTACCGAGGAGATCAAGCAGGCGTATCGGACGAAAGCCACCGAGTACCACCCCGACGTCAGCGACGACCCCGACGCCGAGGAGAAGTTCAAGAAGATCCAGAAGGCAAAGCAGGTCCTGACCGACGAGGAAAAGCGCGAGGCCTACGACCAGATGGGCCACGACCGCTACGAGCAGGCCGAGAAACACGGCTTCGACGCCAGCGAATCCGGCGGCGCGGGCGGCATGGGCGGCGGCCCGTTCGGCGGCATGGGCGGTGGCGGCATGGGTGGTATGGGCGGCGGTGGCGGCGGCCTCGGCGACCTCTTCGAGCAGGTCTTCGGCGGCGGTGGCGGCGGCCGCGGTCGTCGGCGGCCCCGCAAGGGCCGCGATCTGCGAACCGAACTCGAGATCGACCTCGAAGAGGCCTACGAGGGCGCGGAAAAGCAGTTCTCGCTCGAGCGGCCCGAGGAGTGTGACGTCTGCGAGGGCGAGGGCCACCCGCCGGAGGCCGACGCCGAGACCTGTTCGGAGTGTCAGGGCCGCGGGCAGGTGACCCAGGTCCAGCAGACGCCGCTCGGCCGGGTCCAGCAGACGACGGCCTGTCCCCGCTGTGAGGGCGAGGGGACGATCTACTCCGAGACCTGCGGCGAGTGTCGCGGCGAGGGCTACGTCCGTAACGAAGCCACGCTGACCGTCGAGGTCCCGGCCGGCATCCAGGAGGGCCAGACGCTGCGGATGGAAGGCGAGGGCGCGCCCAGTCCCGAGGGCGGCCCTCGCGGTGACCTGCTGATCGACGTCTCGATCCGCGACCACGAGGAGTTCGAACGCGAGGGCGACGACCTGCGCTACCGGCTGCCGGTCTCGTTCCCACAGGCCACCTTCGGCGACACCGTCGAGGTCCCCACCCTCGAGGGCGGTGCCGAGTTCGAGATCCCGCAGGGAACCCAGAGCGGCGAGACCTTCCGCCTCGAGGGCAAGGGGATGCCCCGACTGCGCGGTCGCGGGCAGGGCGACCTCTACGTCAAAGTGCAGGTCGTCACCCCCGAGAGTTTAAACGAGGACCAGCGCGAGGCCCTCGAGGAGTTCGCCGAGGCCGGCGGCGACGAGATCGAAGTGAAGGAAGGCTTTTTCGAGAAGATCAAGCGGGCGTTCTAGACGGCCGACGACCGGGGTCTATGAACCTGGACCCGCCGTCGAACGCGAACCGACCGCGACCGGTCTTGTCGTTATCATGATTAGTGTTAACTCTCCGCACTGTGGTATCGGATACTTGTCTGACAGGTTCATTACCCCGTGAGGCGTAGCGTAACCGGGTTCCACTGGTAGCGGTGAGCGAGGCTGCGTCAGGCTATCGGTGCGACGCCCACAGGTGTTGAGCATGGTATCAACTGAAACGCGAGTGGAGGTCGAAGAGTACCTCGGGCAGGTCCCGAGCTGGATCGACGCGCTGCCGGAGTCGGCCGCGGACCACAGCTGGAAGGTCGTGCGGGATCTCCTGTTGGGCGAAACCGTCCTCGAGCAGCGGGAGAAGGCGCTGGTCGCCCTCGGCGCGGCGTCGGCGATCCAGTGTCCGTACTGCGTTCACTTCCACAGGGAGGAGGCGAAACTCGAGGCGGTGACGGACGACGAACTGAGCGAAGCGATCGCGATCGCGGCCAACGTGCGAAACTTCTCGACGGTACTCCACGGGGCGGAGATCGATCACGAGGAGTTCGTGACCGAGACCGGTGCGATCGTCGACCACGTTAGGGACCAGCGGGCTGCAGCACCGAGCGACGACTGAATGACCGGTTTTCCGGTCTCCATATTTTTCCGACCTGATCGACTCGGGCGAACCGTCTCCGATTGGTGAGTGTCACGGTAGCGTCCAACACAATCTATGGCGATTATGGTCGAACGAACACGTGGATACCCATGTCACAACAGATCCTGCTCCTCGCGGGCGACTTCGTCGAGGACTACGAGGTAATGGTCCCGTTTCAGGCGCTCCAGATGATCGGCCACGAGGTCCACGCTGTCTGTCCGGAGAAAGAAAGCGGCGATACCTGTCCGACTGCCGTCCACGACTTCGAGGGCGATCAGACATACACCGAGAAACCGGGCCACCAGTTCGAACTGAACCACGACTTCGACGCGGTCGAGCCGTCCGAGTACGACGCGCTTGTCGTGCCGGGCGGCCGCGCGCCCGAGTACCTCCGCACCTACGACGAGGTCCTCGAGATCACGCGGCACTTCTTCGCGGAAGACAAACCCGTCGCGGCGCTGTGTCACGGCCTCCAGATCCTCGCCGCGGCGGACGTCCTCGAGGGACGAACCTGTACCGGCTATCCGGCCCTCGAGGCCGACGTCCGCGGCGCGGGCGCGGAGTGGACCGGCGAGGTGACCCGCGACGGCAACCTCGTGACGGGACAGGCCTGGCCGGACCACCCCGAGTGGCTCGCCGAATTCCTCGAGGTCCTCGGGACCGACGTGGATCACGCCGAGCCGGCGGCGGCCGACGACTGATACGGATTATTGTCGCTGTTTACCGGTGTATCCGCAGGACGGTCGCGGGTACACCGGTACTGACTGACAGTAAACCGTATGAGGCGGGCGACGCGGACCGAACCCCGCCGTATAGCGGGAGTCGAAGGCGAGACGGACGACGCGAGTCGGCGCGCTTTTTCCCCCGCGGTCCCCAGTCTCGAGTATGAACGTTGGGACGGTCGACGACTTGCTCACCCGCGAGTTGCGGGACGACCGGATCGCCCTCGTCGACGCGACGGGGCGGGAGTACGACTACCACTGGCTGTGTACGACCGCGTGGAAGGCCGGCAACTTCCTGCGCCACTCGGGGGTTCGCGAGGGCGTCACCGTGGGCGTCGTCGGTGACGGTCCCCTCGCACTGCTGGCCTGCCTCGGGACGACGTTGCTCGAGGGGACCACCCGCTTCGATCCCCCGACCGACCTCGCGGACGAGGACGACTTCCGAACGCTCGTCGCGCCCGTCGACCGTCTCGAGTCCTACGACCTCCCACAGGGGGCCCAGCGGGTCGGGTACGGTGACAAGCCCGACGCCCCGGACGTCCATCACTTCGACGCGGGGCTGTGGAGCGAGAACCCGTCGTTCCCGCCGCTGGCGATCGACCCCGACACCGCGATCCTGACCGACGGCGAGCGGACGGTCACACACGGGCAGGTCCTCGAGGCTGCACACGGCGTTCTCGAGGGGACGGACCTCGGGGCCGACGACCGCGTCGTGGTCCGGGGACCGCTGTCCGACCCCCGGACCGTCGTCGCGGGTGTGATCGCGCCGCTGCTCGCGAAGGCCGTGATCGTGCTGCCGGGCGACGCGAACGACGGTGAGGAACTGGGTGACTACGCCGTCTCGAGCGATTCCGACGCGCCGGTTCCGGAGCCCGGTCGGATCGATATCGAGTCCGTATCCGTCTCTCGGAGCCACTGAAACGGTTTCGACGCCGATCGCGACGCCAGCGTTCGATCGGGCATGCACCCGTTTCCTGTAGCACGGATGACGACTCGACGTCGGGAGTATATTACGCCGCATCGAGTAATAAGGGTATGTCGCCATCGGAACCGGAGCAATCGGTCGAACGACCCCACGACGACGCCAGATCTCGGGAAGGGGGAACGACCGCTGTTACTGGGGACGCTGCTGCCATCGCTGTCGATGGACTTGAACTCGTCTACGCCGACGGGACTGCGGCCGTCCGCGGGATCGATATGGCCGTCCCCGAGGGGGAGTTCTTCGGCTTTCTCGGGCCGAACGGAGCGGGGAAAACGACGACGATCAAGGTGTTCGCGACGTTGTTGTCCCCGACCGGCGGAGCGGTTCGAGTCAACGGTTTCGACGTGCGTTCGGAATCCCGTGAGATCCGGGAGTCGATCGGGTACATGGCCCAAGAGACGAGTATCGATCCGGAACTCACCGCCGAGGAGAACATCCGGTTCGCCTGTGAGGCGTACGGAGTGCCGCGGGGGGGGGGGGAA
>AOIR01000060.1 GCA_000337115.1 Natrinema thermotolerans DSM 11552 | reverse complement strand
AGTTCTCGGGCGGCATGAAGAAGCGACTGGACGCCGCGACCGCGCTGGTCCACCGCCCGCCGCTGGTCTTCTTGGACGAACCGACGACGGGGCTGGATCCGAAGGCTCGCAACCGTCTGTGGGACTACTTCCGGCGCATCAACGACCTCGGAACGACCATCTTTCTGACTACGCAGTATCTCGAGGAGGCGGACCAACTCTGTGACCGCCTGGCGGTCATTCTCGACGGAGAGATCGTGGCGGACGGGAGCCCTGCGGCCCTGAAACGCGAGGTCGGCGGTGAGGTCCTCGACGTGGAACTCGAGGGCGGCTCGACGGCCCGACAACAGGCGGCGACGATCGCGCGTGAGTTCGATGCGTTCGCCGACGCGTCCGTCACCGAAACGGACGACGGCATCAGCGTCACCGCGGAGACGGTGCGACAGTACGGGACCGACCTGCTCGTCGCGCTCCGGGACGCGGAGTTGACGGTGACCGGATTCAATATCCGTGCCCCGACGCTCGACGACGTGTTCCTGGCGATCACGGGTGAGGAACTCGAGACCGAGGACACGGAGGCCGTACCATGAGTACGCCGAGGGCCGACGAGGACACGCCGGCATCCTCGGCGCGGCCGGACGCACGCGCCGGGAACACGTTCGTCGGAGACGTCTGGGTGAATTTCAAGCGGTGGAACCGCAAGGCCGTTCGGAACCCGTTCGTCCTGGTCGTCTCGCTCGTCCAGCCGATCATCTTCCTCGTGTTGTTCACGGAAGTGTTCGGGAACGTCGCCGGCAGCGCTGTCAATCGAGGGATTCCGGGGATCAGTTACGAGACGTATCTGGTCCCGGCGATCGCGATTCAGGTCGCCCTCGCGGCGGCCATCACCTCGGGCGTGGGACTGGTCAACGACATCGAGAACGGGATGTTCGAGAAGGTTCTCGTCACGCCGATGAACCGCACGGCCGTCTTCGTCGGCAAGACCGCCGCGGAAGTGTTTCGAATCGCCGTTCAGATAGCGATCATTCTCGGGCTCGGCATTCTCCTCGGTGCGGAGATCGTCACCGGCGTCGTCGGTGCCCTCGGTATCATCGCCGTCGGCGTTCTCTTCTCGCTCTGGTTCGTCGCGTTCTCGAACGCTCTGGCGATTCTCACGCGAGATCAGGAATCGACGATCATCGGCGCGAACCTGTTGCAGTTCCCGCTGTTGTTCCTCTCGAGTGCGTTCCTTCCGCTCACGGCACTCCCCGACTGGATTCGGACGTTCGCCCGTTTCAACCCCGTTACGTACGGCGTCGATGCCGCCCGTTCGCTCATGATCGACCGGGACGTGATGACGGTCATCGACGTCTCGTGGTTCGGCGGGACGCTCGACGGCGTCGTTCCCGGCGTGGCCGTGCTGCTCGGCCTCGATCTCCTGTTGGGTGGGGTCGCCGTCTACCTCCTGTCCCGTGCCTCGAGTTCCGACGTGAAATAACGCCTTCGTATACCGTGCCAGGGGCGTCTTCGGCGAGCGTTTGGGAGATAGTAACCGCCTCGATCGGGCGTGCCGTCGCCCGTCGTCCGGTGTTGTACCCGCGCAGTATGCAACGCGACTCGCCGGACGGCAGTGGAAACTGGCGGGCCCGCGACCGTCACAGCCGCCGGTACAGCAACCCCTCCAGGGCCGGTCCCGAGAGGACCTCGCCCTCGTGGGAGAACCGCGAGCCGTGGCAGGGGCAGTCCCAGGTGCGCTCGGCGTCGTTCCACCGGACGAGACAGCCCATGTGCGGACAGGTCGCCGAGACGGCGTGGGTCGTACCCCCGTCGTCGCGGTAGAGTCCCACGGGCTGGCTCGCGCGCCGGACGACACGGGCGTCGCCCCGCGGCAGGTTATCAGCGGCGTCGGCCCCGAGCGCGGCCAGCAGGGACTTGATTCGGTCGCCGACGAAGCTCCCACCGACCGTCGCGTTCTCCTCGAGGAAGCGCTTGGCCGATGCCTTCGGGGTGAACCGCTGGGGATCGAAGACGTCCGCGTGAGGGCTCGAGCCCTCGACTATCAAGTCGGCGAGGATCGTTCCCGCGGCGGTGCCGGTCGTCATCCCCCAGCCGTCGAACCCGGTCCCGACGTAGACGTGATCCGAGAGCGGATCGATCCGGCCGATGAAGGGGACGGAGTCGACCGGGGAGTAGTCCATCGTCGACCAGCGGTACTCGACCGACTCGACATCGAAGCAATCGCGGGCGAAGGCCTCGCAGCGGCGGTATCGCTCGGAGGTCGGCACGCTGGTGACGCTCGGCTTGTGGCTCTGGCCACCCACGAGCAGGAGATTGCCATCCTCGTCGTCCACGTCGTCATCCGCGCCCGCGCCGCCGTCCGCGACCGAGTACGTCCGCATCGTCGCCGCCGGCGAGGCCGTGTTGTAGTACATCCCCTCCGGCGGCGTCCCGTCGATTCGGACGGCCAGCAGGTACGCGCGGTGGGGGTGCATCCGCGCGAAGTAACCGGCCCGATCGAGAACCGGGAAGTGGGTCGCGACGACCACGTCGTCGGCGACGACGGTCCCGTGGTCGGTCTCGACGCGACACGGCGACCCGGGGTCGACCTCGAGCGCGCGGGTCTCCTCGAAGACGTGGCCGCCGTCGTCGTGGATCGCCTCGGCGATTGCGAGCAGGTACTTCCGGGGATGGAAGGCAGCCTGCTCGTCGAAGCGGACCGCACCGGGTACCTCGAACGGCAGCGGGGTCTCCTCGACGTACGACGCCGGCAGGCCGAGCCGCTTTGCGGTCTCGACCTCGTCTCGGATCTGCTCGACGTCGTCGGGCGAGGCGGCGTACGTGTAGGCCGGCGTCCGGCGGAAGTCACAGTCGATGTCCAACGCCGCGACGCGCCGTTCGACGGTTTCGATCGCCGCCTCGTTCGCTGCGGCGTACTGGCGCGCTTTCTCCCTCCCGAACTGTGAGACGAGCCGATCGTAGCACAGTCCGTGCTGGGAGGTAAGCTTCGCCGTCGTGTGTCCGGTCGTCCCCTCGACGATCCGGTCGGCCTCGAGGACGGCGACCGATCGGCCGGCGTCTTGCAGTTCGATCGCGGCGCTCAGACCGGTGATTCCGCCGCCGATGACGGCCGCGTCGACGGTGAGACCGTCCTCGAGCGTGCCGTACTCGGTCGTGGGGGTCGTGGCGAGCCACAGCGACTCGGGGCGTGGAGACTCGGCTGGGATGGAATTCGACATCGATTCGGGTCCGGCTATCCACACCCAGACAAAAGGACCGCATCGATTCGGGTCCGGCTATCCACACCCAGACAAAAGGACCGCATCGATTCGGGTCCGGCTATCCACACCCAGACAAAAGGACCGGGGGGTGGATGCGGGGTCAGGACGACGTGTCGCGGAGTCGGCTCGACCCCAGTCCGACGGCGGCGATACCGGCGATCGCTGCGGCAGCGGCGAAGACGCCGTCGACGCCCGCGAAGGGAACGAGCGTCCCGAACAGGACCGGTGAGAGGAACTGTCCGGTGTAGCCGACGGAGGCGATGTAGGAACTGAACTGTCCCTGTCGGTCCGGCGGGACGAGGGCTTCGACCCAAGCGAACGTCGACGGGAAGACCAGGCCGATCCCGAGGCCGAACAGGACCACCGGCAGGGCCGCGCCCACGGCGGTCTCGACGACCGTCGCGGTCGCGAGCCCGCCGGCCCAGAGGACAAAGGCCGCGAGGACGAGCGTCGACCGATCGGCGTAGCCCAGCAGTCGGTCGTAGGCGATCGCCGAGACGCCGCCCGCAGCGCCGTTGGCGGCCAGATAGAGGCTGATCCGGAGCGACGAGGTTACGCCGATACCGGAGAGCAACTGGGGGTAGTAGACGACGATCACGTACAGCAGGGCGTTCGCCCCGAAGTACAGCAGGTAGACTAGCGGAAGCGCTGGCCGGTCACGAAAGACCGCGAGGACGCCGCCGCCCCCGCGTTCCGCCCCGTCGGCCCGGCCGCTCTCGTTCGCCGCGGTATCGGTCCCGTCGCTCGAGGCCGTCATCTCGGGGACCGTCGCCGCGGCCAGCAGGCCGAGGGGTACGGCGACGAGATAAATGCCGAACGGGGCGTTCCACGCGAGGCTCCCGGCCACGCCGCCGACGAGTGGCCAGACCGCCGCGCCGGCGCTGTTCGCGCTGCTGCGATAGCCCAGCGCGCGCTCCATCGCCTGCCCCTCGTAGAGATCGTAGATGAGGACGGTCACCGACGTATACACCGCGGCGGTCCCGAGTCCGAGGACGACGCGGGAAGCCAGCAGCGGGAGGAACGCGTCGACGAACAGTCCCGCGCCGCCGCCGAGGCCGTAGACGAACAGGCCGCCAACGAGGGGCCGACGCGGTCCGATCCGGTCGACGAGCGCTCCCACGAGCGGGCTCGCGAGGACGATCACGCCGCCGTGGGTGGTGATGATCAGGCCGGCCGCGGATCCCGACACCCCGAGTTCGTCGCGTATCTGGGGGACGATCGGGCCGAGGATCGCCCCGGCCATGACCGTCAGCGTCGCCGCGGCCACCACGACCCAGAGCGTCCGCCGGCGCTGTGTCGACGTTACCACTGGTCGGCTCTCCGAAGTGAACGTCCAACAGGATTGTGATCGCGGTCGACGCTGCCGACGGGATGGCGTCGGCCGAGCGTGACCGGCTTCGGCCACGCGCAGTCCCGACCGACCCCGTAGCGTCACGACTGCGTGTTCGTCGCGGCGCTCGCCCCGTCGATTTCAAGGTCTCTCCCGTCGAACGGTTGGTCGTGCAACTCGAGTGCGTCTTCTTCGGCCCCTTTCGCGACGCGGTCGGCGAGAAGACCGTTCGCTACGAGACCGAAGCAGAGACCGTCGGCGACCTCCTGACCGACCTCGAGGCCGCGTTTCCAGGCCTCGAGGGGGAACTCGTCGCCGACAACGGGGCGGGGTTGGCTGGGGACACGGTCGTCACGAAGGACCAACGCAACGTCGTCCATCTCGAGGGACTCGAGACCGAACTCGAGCCCGACGCGGTGATCCGGCTGGTGCCGTCGGTGTACGGCGGTTGACGGGGACCGAGAGACGTCGTCGAACGTCTCAGTCGGCCGACGGCGCGGGCGGCGACTCGATCGCGCGGGTCGGGATCGTCCCGTCGTCGTTCCAGCCCCGCGCTGCGTAGTACTCGCCGATCGCTTCGTCGAGGTCGGGGATCTCGTAGGGGAGGTCGTCGTCCTCGCGGTCGAATCCCCGCCGGTTGTTGAAGTGACGTTCGAGTTCCACCGCTCGGGCTCCGACCTCGAGCAGCGTCTCGTACTCGGCGTCGAACAGCGTCTCGAGCCGGTCGGGGGTGGCGTAGTCGCGCCCGAAGACGCAGACGATGCCGGTGTCGAGGAAGGCGGCGAGGTCCTCCCGCTCGACCAGCCGTTCGGCCTTGCCCAGCGTCCCCTGCGGGTCGAGTTCACCGCTGTACTCCAGCGAGAGCATGCTGGCGTAGAGGTGGTCGGCGCCGCGGTTCGCGACGGCGTAAGAGAGTCCTTGGCCGTGAAGGACGCGGCCGTCGTGGGCAGCGAACTCCATGCCCTTCACGGTGTAGTTTTCGACCCCCAGCTCGTCGTGGGCGCGATCGACCCCCTCCGCGAGCAGGTCGCCGATCCCCTCGCGGCGGGCGATCTTTTCGGTGATCTCGTGGGCGAGGTCCGCATCGCCGAACGCGTCCTCGCTCTCGAGGTAGGCCGCGACCGTGACGCCCGCGGAGATGGTGTCCATCCCCAGCGTGTCACAGAGTTCGTTCGACTGCATGACGTCGACGACGTCGTCGACCCCTTGCATCGAGCCGAAGGCATAGATCGTCTCGAACTCCGGCCCTTCGGTCTCGAGGCCGGTCTCCTCGTCGCGGGTCGGGAGCTTGCAGGCGTAGGCACAGGCCGAGCAGGCTCCCTTTTTGTACTTCTTTTCCTCGACGGCGTCGCCGCCGATGGCGGCGGCCCCTTCGAACTCGTAGTCCCGGAAGTACCGCGTCGGCAGCGAGAAGTTGTCGTTGATGAACTCGGTGCCGCCCGCGGTGCCCTGACTGCGCATCCGGTCGTCTGCCGTCGCGGCCTCGCGGTGGATCTCCGACTCCGGCGGGTCCGGGATCTCGACCGGTGGCTCGGCGTCGCCCGCGAACGTGACGCACTTGACGTTTTTCGCGCCCAGTATCGCGCCGAGGCCGCCGCGGCCGAAGGCCCGCGAGTCGAAGGTCATTACCGAGGCGAATCGCACCCGATTCTCCCCTGCCGGCCCGATCGCGATGCAGTGTTCCGGACCCAGATCGTGCTGCTCGGTCATGTACTCGGACGTTTCGGGTACCGTGGCCCCCTCGAGGTCGGGCACCGGCTCGAACTCGACGCCAGAATCAGTGACGTGGACCGCGAGCAACTCGTCGCTCTGGCCGACGATCTCGAGGGTACTGATCCCGGTTCCGACGAAGTTCCGCGAGAGATAGCCGCCGGCGTTGGCCGAGACGAGGCCGTCGGTCAGCGGCGAGAGCCCGGTCATGTTCATCCGCCCGGTAAAGGACATCCGCGACTGCTGGAGCGGACCGGTCGAGACGTAGACCCGGTTTTCCGGGCCGAACGGGTCGGCGTCGAAGGGAATCCGTTCGTGGGCAAGCGCCGTCGCGGCCGCCCGCCCGCCGATCGCGTCCGCGAGCAACTCGTCGATATCCGTCCTGCGTGCGGTCCGCTCGTCCACGTCGACGGTGAGCAGCGGGCCTTCTGCGTGGAGCATGATACCTCATAGCAGGGGAACCCCCTTAGCTTTGGGTCGTCGTGACACGACGGTGTGCCCGGTTCCGATCGGACAGGTTTAGGACCCTCGAGCGGACACCGTCGAGACGAATGCAGTACGATACGGTCCTGTTCGACTTCGACGGCGTCGTGGTCGAGACGCCCTCGAGCCAGCGGCTGGCCGACGCCCTCGAACGAGTCTACGAGCGGCTTGGGCGGTCGGGCCCGGCGGCGGAGACGGTCCGCGAGTTGATGGCCGGCGACTTCGATGCGGTCGCGACGCGGTGTCGGGACCTCGGCATCGAGGCCGACGCGTTCTGTGAGCGAGCGGCCCGCGAACTGGTCCGGACCCAGTGTGAGTCCGTCGAACAAGGCCTGCGCTCGGCCTACGACGACGTCGCCGCGGTCCGCTCGCTCGAGGTCCCGCTCGGGATCGTCAGCGACAACCATCCGACCGTCGTCTCGACGCTGCTCGACCGGTTCGGGTTTCGTTCGCCGTTCGAGACGGTTCGGGGCTGTCCGCTGACGCCGGCCGGCCTGGCCCGGCGCAAGCCCGATCCGACGAACATAGAGGCCGCGCTCGCCGACCTCGAGGCCGAGTCGGCGCTGTACGTCGGCGATAGGGCCGTCGACGTGCGGGCGGCCGACAACGCCGGGATCGATTCGGCGCTGCTCTCGCGGTCCGGCAAGGACTCGACGGACGTAGCCGTCGATCCGACCTATCACCTCTCGTCGCTCGCGGCCGTCCCCTCGATCGTCGACTGAGTCCCGGCGATCGTCCGTCGTGACGCCGGTGGCAGATTCGTGGCCGCGCTTTTTCAGCCCCGTCCGCGTAGCCAGCGTATGGAACCCGACGACACCTGGACGAGCCTCCGGCGACACTGCGAGGCCCTCGAGCCGGGTGCGGAGCTGCTGACGCCGGTCTCCGAGCGGCCCTTCGGGATCGAGCGCACCGACGACGACCGGCTCGTCGTTCGGTTCGGCGACAGCGGCGAGACACGGCCGCTCTGGCGCGAGCAGTTCGTCGTCTTCCTCGAGCAACTCGACGAGGGGGCGGTCCCGATCGAGGGGCTTCAGCCGGGCGTCGAGCCCTACGCCAGCGTCCTGACGCTGGCCCCGGCGTACACGGCCGACAACGACGCGATTCGGTACGATCCCGACGCCACCGCTGGGGAGAGTCCGTTTCTCGTCTCGGCGGCGGCCGCGCGGGACCCGCCCGAACGCGTCCACGACGACGCCCGCTTGCTCGCCGCCGTCCTCGAGCGGATCGACGCCGACGAGCCCGCCGCCCTCGACACCGAGGCGCTGACCGACCTCTACGTGCTGGCCTCCGATACCCAGCACGGGGCCGATCGCCTGCGGCGCTCGGCACGGGACCCGCTGCTCGAGCGACTCGGGCCGGACCAGCGGCTGCACGGCCGCTACGGCACCGTCCGTCGGACGACGCGGGAGCGCCAGCGCCCGAAAGACGAAGCGTCGATCTTCGAGGCCCTCGACGATCACGGCATCCCCCGCGAGTGGGTCACCGGCATCGACCGGGACAAACTCGACGTCGTACTGGCCGTGACCGACCTCGAGGAAGACGACGTCTACGACGTCGACGAGGACGTCTACGTTCAGAAGGTCGGCGTCGACGAGGACGAGAAGTACACCCGTCTGCAGGGGCTGGCAGATCGGATCGACGACCTCGCGGACGCCGAGGGCGAGGAGTTGCGCGCGGAACTCGACGCGATCGAGGATCGGCTCGAGGAGGCGCTGTCGGCGGGGTAGTGTCGGCGGTGACGGCGTCCCGGCGCTCGCCGGGGCGATCGGGAGTTCCGGACGACCGCGGTCCGTCCGGAACCGTTATTTTATATCGGAAACTCGTTCGGTGCATGCAACTCTCGAGGCGAACGGTCCTCGCGTTCGGCGGCGCCCTCAGTGCGGGAGCGCTATCGGGCTGTACCGGGTTCTTCTCGGAGCCGTCGCCACTCTCACTGACGCTTCTCAACTTCGATTCGACGCGACACGAGGTGACCGTCGAGGCGACGAGACGGGACGCGGAGACGTATCAGGAGGCGGTCGCGCTCCGAGAACAGTACGAACTCCCGCCGCCGACCGGGGACGACGTCTCGTCCGAACTGTCGGTCGACGACGTCCTCGAGAGCGACGGGTACGTCGTGACCGTCGCGCTGGACCGATCACCGGTGAGGGCGACGTATCAGTTCTATCCGGCGCTCGCCGACGACCCCGAACGGGACGACCGACTCTTCATCGAGGTTCGGCCCGTCCCCGACGGAGCGGGACAGTACTTCGAGTTTCAGCAGAACCACTGACCGTCGGCGAGCGACAACGATCGGGTTGGGCCGTCCGATACCCGTTTTAGTCGGCCGTCCCTACACGCGACCGACAACGATGTCCGTCGCTCGAGCGGGAAACGGGACCCGGCTCTTGATGACACTTGTCGGCCTCGCCGTCCTGGTGTGGTACCTCGTGTTGGCCGCGGTCAGCTACTGGGTGCTGTCGGTCCTTCGAGTGACTGCACCGGGTCCACTCGGCACGCTCGCGTTGATCGTCACTGTCGCCGTCGTCGGCGGCGTACTGAGCTACCGCTTTGGCACGTCGCAACTGCTCTCGAGCCTCGAGGCGGTCGAACTCCCCCGGTCACACGCGCCCGTCCTCTTCCGCCGGCTCGATCGCCTCGAGTCGCGGATGGACGTCGACTCGCCGACGGTCCTGCTTGCACGATTGCCGATGCCCAATGCATTCGCGCTGGGCACGGCGCGCAACGGGACGATCGTCCTCGATCGGTCGCTGTTCCGACTGCTCTCGCCCGACGAACTCGAGGCGCTGGTAGCCCACGAACTCGCCCACCTCGAGCGCTACGACGCGTTCGTCCAGACGCTGGCCTACAGCGGCTTCCGGACGCTCGCCGGGCTCGGCTTTCTCGTGTTGGCCCCGGTCCTGTTGCCGATCGCGGGGATCGCTCGGGCGGTCGCGTGGCTCCGTGGGCGGCCGGGATCGTGGCAGCGAACGGCGTTCGGTCGGCTGCTGGTGGTACTCGAGTCGGGCGCGGTGTTCGCGTTCCTCGCGGTGACGCTGCTGGTCCGGGCCCACTCGCGTCGCCGGGAGTACGCCGCCGACGATCGGGCCGCCGCGGTGACCGGCAAGCCGGTCTCGCTGGCTCGCGCACTCCGCCGAATCCAGCGGGCCGCGGAGCCCCCGCGCGGGCTGCTCGCACCGCTGTACGTTACTCCCGACGACGAGGGCGCACTGACCCGGCTGCTGTCGACCCATCCCTCGACGGACGACCGGGTCGAACGGCTGCTCGAGCGCGCTCGAGACCCCGACGAGACCGTCAGCGCGACGGCGAGGTAACGCTCACAGGTGGTCCATGCGGGCGATCACGTCGTCGACGACGGGGGGTCGTTCCGTCCAGAAGCCGTAGAACCGATTCGGGCCGCGCTCCTGGGCGAGCAAGACGAGTTTCTCCTCGTCGTCGCCGGCACCGTCATAGGCGACCCACCAGTGGCGGCGGGCCTCCGCGTCGGTGCTGGCGTGGGTCGTCAGGTCGACGTCCGGTCGCGGTCGACGGTCGGGCTCGCCGTAGACGTGAACGTCGACGTCCGACGTCGCCAGATCGCGGTACACCTCCGGCTGGTGGTCGATCTTCGACAGTTGCTGGAACCCCGCGTGGAGTTCGCCCTCGCCCCCGTTCCAGGCCCGGAACTCGACGGTCCGGGAGGTCATGATCATCCGCTGCTTGTCGTAGGACTCGAAGTAGTTGTCCCGGAGTCCCGTGACCACGGCCGGCGGGTCGGCCCGCAACCCGACCGCCATCGACTCCTCCCAGGCCCGGGCGTACCGACGGACCGCCGCGAGCGGACTCGATTCGATCCGGCGATCGTCCGCGAGCAGGTCGACTACGTCCGCCGGGCGATCCGGCGCATCGACGAACTCGAGGTCGACGTCGTGGGGTTCGAAGAACGCCTCGAGCGCGTCGTCGTTGCTTCGGTCGGACACGTTGCAGAACCGGACGGTCTTGCGGTCGGTCTCGATGCGCTCGATGCAGTCGGAGAGGGAAACGGTGGAGACGTTCACTACGCATGAGTAGTTAGCTCGGCTATTCGTCGACCGGGCTACGTTGTTAGGGGTACCGCCCCCGTAATCCTGTGGACTCGTCGGTCGGCTATCTTGATTCAGCGAGAGAATCCCGCCGTTCACGGCGGGCGTGAATCGCGTAAGCCCGGTGCGACAGTCCACGCGGTTCTGCCCGTCCGAATACCCAACGGCACAAGAGTTATTGGAATTGGGTATCTTATATTTGGTGAGGCCAAATGGAGTCTCACCTGCAATCCGGGTCGCACACGGTCTACGCGCTCCAATATCACTTTGTGACCGTCACGCAGTACCGCGCCGACATCCTCACCGATGAGCGACTGGAGCGCGTGGCTGAAGTTGCACACGAGATTGCAGAGGACTTCGAGGCCGACATCAAGAACGTGGACGGCGGTACTGACCACGTTCATATCCTGTTCACGACCAAACCAACCACAGACCTCACGAAGTTCATCAACTCGCTCAAGGGCGTCACATCCCGCCGGATTCGGCAGGAGTACCCCGAGGTGAAACAGACGCTTGAAGATGCGTTCTGGCAACCGGGATATTTCCTCGCCACGACCGGCCAAGTGAGCATTGACGTGCTGATGGACTACGTGGACGACCAGTAGTATGACCGCGACAACCACGAAAACGCTGGAGGCCACGCTCGCCCCGCCGACAGCCCACAAAGAGCGCAAACTGTGCGACCTGATCGACACCTACCGGGCAGGACTCCACGAGGCATTCGAGGCCAGGTGCGAGACGATGACCGCCACTAGCGATGTAGTGACGCCCTACAACCTGCCGTATCAGGCGAAGGCGGCCCTGTGTAACTACGTTCCGCAACTGCACGGAACCTACGATGCACAGGAGTTGGACGACGATCACCCAGTTCGACTCACCAACCAAGCAGCCGAGTTCGACCACTCACCGGAACGGGACTACGAGTTCACGTGGTGGGTGCCACAGCCCGGTCGCGGGACGAATTTCTGGATACCACTCCGTATCAACCCCGTTCAAGAAGAACTGTGGCACGACCTCGTGGACGGTGAAGCGTCGGCAGGCCAACTCCGCCTGCAACGTCACCGCACGTCGTGGACGCTTCACGTCACCGTCGAGTTCCCGGTCGAAGAACCGAACTACGAACCGACAGACGACGATGTAACACCAGTCGGCTTCGACATTGGCGAAGCACACCTGCTCGCGGGCTGTGCCTGCGAGCAGGGCACTCCGACCGACCCACTACTTATCAACGGTGGCCGCGCTCGGCACCTCCGCAAAGAGATGCACACGACGCTCAAGCGCCTCCAAGAGCGTGACGCCGCACAGTGGCGGATAGACGAGCGATTCGACCACTACCAGAACGCACTCACAGACATCATCGAAAAAGCGTCTCGGCAGGCAATCGAGTACGCCTGTCGATTCGAGAAGCCTGTGGTCGTTCTGGAAGACCTCTCGTACATCCGCGAAGACCTCGACTACGGCGAATGGATGAACCGCCGCCTCCACGCATGGGCGTTCGCTCGCTTGCAGGAGCGCATCGAGGACAAAGCACGAGAGGCTGGCATCCCGGTCGAATACATCCGCCCGGAGTACACGAGCCAGACGTGCCACGAGTGCGGCCACATCGGGTATCGGGACGGCGATGAGTTCCGGTGTCAGAACGACGAGTGTTGGGTGTCGGAGTACCACGCAGACATCAACGCGGCGGTCAACATCGCTGACCGCCACAACCCGTGGGGTGAGAGCCTGCCGCTGAAACCGGCGGGCGATGACATCTCACGGGATGGGAGCGCCTGTGACAGCGCCGCGACCCTCACCGAGCAGAGCCAACCACGGCAGATGACGCTCGGCGAGGTCGGGTCGGAACCCACTGCCGGTAGTTAGCCGGTATTCCTATGCAGGGAAGCCGCGCCGTTTACGGCGCGGAGGATGTCACCGTCCGTCCGGCCCGTTCACCCCCGAGTTCCACCGGGGCGATCCTGCCAACCCACAAACGCTTTTGGCCGCACGTCGCCTACGTCGAGGCATGTACGTGCGGGACGCGAAAAACAGGGAAGAGGTCTGGCTGCTCGACCACATCGAGTCGATGGGGCTCGACGAAACGGCGTTCCGCTCGCGCGACTACGTCGTCGCGATCGACGAGGCGTCCGGCGAGAAGGCCGGCTTCGGCCGCATCCGCGTTCACAAGCCCGACGACGGCGACGATATCTGTGAACTGACCAGCATCGGCGTCCTCGAGGGCTGGCGCGGGCAGGGCGTCGGTGCCCACGTCGTCGAGCGACTCGTGGAGTACGCCGGCGACGAGGGGTTCGACACCGTCTACGCCCTGACCGGCGAGGGTCCATACCTCGCCCAGTTCGGCTTCCAGCGGGTCGACGAGTCGGCGCTGCCGTCGGTCTTCCGGGAGCGACTCGAGGCCAAGCGCGAGGGATCGGATCCGGACGCGAAGCCGCTGGCGATCGACGGTGCCGAGTTCCGGGTCCCCGATCGGCTTCGCGAGGCGTTCAAACATGCCCCCGAGGGCCGGGCCGAGGCCGACGACGACGAGTCGCCCGAGGACTTCGGCATCGATCCCGAGTCGGCGACGTACAAGTACGACACGGGGCGCTGAGTCGGATGGCGACGCTTCCGTCAGCGACTCGAGCCCGGTCGGCCGGCGCGCTCGTGAAACCCGTGGCGGAACGCGACCCAGCAAATTCCACAGAGAAAGACGATCGGCGGCGCAACGGCGAAGGCCCACAGCGGGTCCAGCCCCCACACCAGCAAGAGCAGGAGGTTCCCGAGCCCGATCGCCAGAAACGGCGCGACGTAGCGGGCCGCGCGGCGACGGTCGTCACCGCCGCGGGCCGGCGTCGACGCCTCGGCGGACTCCTCGAGCGACGCGTCGCCGGACATACGCGTGCCGTCGACGCCGCGAAAGATAAGTGGCCGTGGCGACACGAGTGACTCTCATGGAGACGAACCGATCCGACGAGACGGGCGACCGGACCGACGCGGGAGAGACGGCGGATCACGGTGACCCGGCCGATGACGACGACGGCGTCCGCGTCTGGCTCGTCGAGCGAACCTACGGCGACGACGAACTCAACATCGTCATCCTCGTGTACGCGACCGAAGACGGCCGGCGGTATCACCGGCGCGAGCGGGCGCTGACGAGCTTCGGCGGCCCCGCTCGCGAGACGAAGGCGAGTCTGGTCGTGCCGCCGAACTCGCTTGGTACCGTCGACGACGTGGCGACCCAGGAGCGCTACGCCGAGGAGGCTGCGCGGATGGCCGCCCGACACGACCCCGAGGACAGCGTGTGATACGGTCTCCTGTCTGTCAGTACCGGTGGGACCGCAGGATGGTCGCGGTCCCACCGGGACGTCGGGACAGGAAACCCTATGAGCCGTCGACGACGCGACCGCGTCGCCGGCCGCAGATCTCGCCGTGTTCATCAAACTTCAAGCCCCGGCCGGTCCTCGGTAATCATAATGTTCGATCCCGACGAACTCGAGGAGATCCGTGCCAGCAAGGAGGAGTGGCACGAGGCGGAAGTCGAACCCGTCATCGAGCGCTTCGGCGAGCGCAAGGAAACGTTTACGACCGACACGGGGGGGCAAGAGGTCGATCGGCTCTACACGCCCGACGACGTGGGCGATCTCGACTACGAGGACGATCTCGGCAATCCGGGCGAGCCGCCGTACACGCGCGGCGTCTACTCGACCGGCTACCGCGGCCGGCTCTGGACGATGCGCCAGTACGCCGGGTTCTCGACGCCGGAAGACACCAACGAGCGCTATCACTACCTGCTCGACGAGGGCCAGACGGGGCTGTCGATGGCCTTCGACCTGCCGACCCAGATGGGCTATGACTCCGACGCCGACATGGCCGCCGGCGAGGTCGGCAAGGCCGGGGTCGCGATCGACTCGCTCGAGGACATGGAGACCGTCTTCGACGGCATCCCGCTGGACGAGGTCTCGACCTCGATGACGATCAACGCGCCCGCGTCGGTGCTGTTGGCGATGTACATCGCGGTCGGCGACCAGCAGGGGGTCGATCGCTCGGAGCTGCGGGGGACGATCCAGAACGACCTCCTCAAAGAATACATCGCACGCAACACCTACATCTATCCGCCCGAGCCCTCGATGCGGATCATCACGGACATCTTCGAGTTCTGTGCCGAGGAGACGCCGAAGTTCAACACCATCTCGATCTCGGGGTATCACATCCGCGAGGCGGGTTCGACGGCCGCGCAGGAACTGGCCTTTACGCTCGGTAACGGCATCGAGTACGTCGAGACGGCGATCGAGGCCGGCCTCGACGTCGACGAGTTCGCGCCGCAGCTTTCCTTCTTCTTCAACGGCCACAACAACATCTTCGAGGAGGTCGCGAAGTTCCGCGCGGCCCGTCGGATGTGGCACGACATCATCGACGAGCGGTTCGACCCCGACGACCCCAAGTCCAAACAGCTCAAGTTCCACACCCAGACGGCCGGCTCGATGCTGACCGCCCAGCAGATCGAGAACAACGTCGTCCGCGTCGCCTATCAGGCGCTGGCGGCCGTCCTCGGCGGCACCCAGAGCCTGCACACGAACGGGAAAGACGAGGCGCTTGCGCTGCCGACCGAGGAGTCCGTCCGAACCGCGTTGCGGACCCAGCAGATCCTCGCCCACGAGTCGGGCGCGGCCGACACCATCGACCCCCTTGCGGGGAGTTACTACGTCGAGTCGCTGACCGACGAGGTCGAGGAAGAGGCATACGAGATCTTAGACGAGGTCGACGAGCGCGGCGGCATGCTCGAGGCCGTCGAGCAGCAGTGGGTCCAGCGCCAGATTCAGGACACCGCCTTCGATCGCCAGAAGGAGATCGAGGAGAAAGAGCGCGTCATCGTCGGCGTCAACGAGTTCGAGAGCGAGGACGGGGAGCCCGAGATGGACGTCCAGGAGATCACCGAGGAGGACCAACAGCGCCAGGTCGACAGCCTCGAGCAGACCCGCGAACGCCGGGACGACGAGGCCGTCGACGCGGCGCTCGAGGCGCTGCGGGACGCGGCCCAAAGCGACCGGAACGTGATGCCCTACATCATCGACGCCGTCAAGGCCTACGCGACGGTCGGCGAGATCTGTAACGTCATGCGCGACGAGTTCGGCGAGTACCAGCCCGGCGCGGTCTGACGGCGCTCGAATCGTCGACTGCGACCGAACGAACCTTCGTCCCGATATCCCGTTTTCCGTGGTCGATGTCCGACTGGGGCCAGTCACCCGGTCCGTGCGGGCTCGAAACGCCACGAAAAATCACAACAGTAACACGGCCATCGACCGGAGTACAGGCCGATGCACTTCGATCACGCCGGCATCGCAACCGACGACGCACAGGGACTCGCAACGTTGTACGGCGATCTCTTCGGTCTCGAGGTCGCCCACGAGGAGGTGTTCGACGGCATGCGCGTCGTCTTCCTCGACTGTGGCGACGGCTATGTCGAACTGCTCGAGCCGATCGAGGAGGGGACGATCGCGCGCTATCTCGAGGACAACGGGGCGGGAATCCACCACCTCGCGCTCGCGACAGACGACATCGAGGGGGCTCTCGAGACGGTCCGGGACCACGACGTGACGCTGATCGACGAGGAACCCCGTCCGGGTGCGTGGGGCCATTCGGTGGCGTTTCTCCACCCCAAGGACACCGGCGGGATCCTGATCGAACTCGTCGAACACTGAGACGGACTCGTCTCCGGCGCGACCGTCGCGCGCGGTTGCACCGGACAAAAGTCCGTCTGCCCGACCGCCGGGCTACCCGGCGGCGAACTCGTTCGTGGTGATCACCCGCCGTTCGTCGCCGGTCGCGTGGACGACCGCGACCCGGCCGGGATACCGACCCTCGAGATCGATTCCGGCCTCGTAGTCGGCGGTCCCGAGGCAGTCGACGCAGGTCTCGGCCTCCTGTTCGCCGATGGCGACGGTGACCACGAGCAGGTCGCGACCGTCGTCGTAGGTTACGTCGGCCAGCTCGAGGGTGTGACACGGCGTCGGGATGCGGATCGACCCCTCGACCAGCACACGCTCGTTTTCGAACTCGACGGTCGCGTCGTCGCCGTCGGTCCGGCCCGCACACTCCCGGCCATCGACCGCGAGCGATGCGTCCGCTACGTCGGGCACCGGGCAGGGGATCGACGACGACGTCGACTCCGTCTCCGTGCCGGATTCGGAGAGCGTGACGGTCGTCCGAGAGCGAACGCAATCGAACGGCCGGCGACTGATCCCGTCGGTGACCGTCGACTCGCCCGTGCCGCCGTCGCGGCTCGACGTGACCGTGACCGTATACGATCGTGGCTCGACGAACACGAGCGACCGTTCCTCGCCGGCCCCGAGATCGAGATTGCGCTCGAGCAGCGGCTCGTCCCGTTCGTCCTCCCCGTCGCCGTCGGTCGAGTCACTGCCGTTAGCGTCGTCGGCCGAAACGACCACGGCGACCGTCCGTTCGGTCTCGCCGTCGTTGCGGAGGGTGAACTCGTGTGGCGGATGGGCCTCGAGGAACGGTACCTCGTCGGGGTCCCCGACCACGATCGCGTCGGGCCCGGCGGACTCGCTGCCTCGACGATCGGTATCGTCGCTCGAGCCGTCGACGTCGGGCCGCTCCGACTGGAGCCGCTCGAACCGCGAGTCGGCACAGCCGGCCAGGCCACACGCCGCTCCGGTCGTGAGCGCGAGGAGGTCACGACGTCGCATACGCGCACCCACACCGATCGGGCATAAACACCTTTGTCACGGCTTCGTACCTGTGCTACCGACGGACTTTCAGTTCCGAAGAGAGGCAACTGTTGCGGCCGGACTGACCCCACTCGAGGGGATCGGCGTCACGCTATCAACGGCGTCGCGGGAGTGACGGCGTCGCCACCTCGAGTCGGTGGCCGGTGAGCCGGCCGATTACCCGAAGTTCTCGATCAGCGCGTCGTCGGGATCGCCGCCCGCGGCCTCGATCGCGTCCGCGACAGCGGTGACGAAGTCGTCAAAGCCGAATGCGTAGATCTGACCGTCCGCGTGGTGTGTCGCGATCGCATCGGCCAGTTCCTCGGCCGCGCCGTCATCGATAAAGACCACGGTCGCACCCGCGTCCGACAGCGCCTCGAGCCGGTCGGTGTGGGCGGGTTCATCGGCCTGATAGATCACGGTGGCGTCGTGACCGGCCTCGTGAGCGGCCTCGGCGACCGCGACTCCCGCACCGACTCCCGGACCCCCGGCGGCGGCGACGACGTCACCGTCGTCGTCGTAGGTGATCCGGCCGAACGGGCCTTCGACGTGGACGGTCTCACCGCCCTCGAGGCCCGCGAGCCACGGCGAGAGGTCGCCCTCGGGGTCGATCCCGACAGTGAGTTCGAACGTCTCGCCGACCGTCGGCGAGGAGAGCGTGTAGTGGCGAGCGATCTCCTCGTCCTCGGGGGCGGCCCGCAAGAGGACGAACTGCCCGGGGAGGGCGTCGAACCCCGCGGGCGTCTCGAGTTCGAGCGCGACGGTGTCGGGACCGACCTCGCCGACCGATGCGACCGTGACTGGCGTCCCATCCATGTCGAACCCGTTCGTCGGCGGATTGAAAAGGCGTTCCGTTCGCCGCGACCCTCGCGAGCGGCCGTTTCGATGGGGGACGATACCGTGTGATTACCACACACATTCACTCGCATCCGTGTTTCTTTCTCTCGTAAACTCTCGCCCCACAATTCCTAACGATTAATAACCAACTGTCCTTCCATCCCGAACATATCCACCACTGATGCGGTGGTCCGCTTGGGGTTTCAGAAGCCTTTTCATTTATGGGGGGCAAGGGGCCTCATAACATGGCTGAGGATCTCAACTGGGCGATCGGAGGCGAGGCCGGTGACGGTATCGACTCCACCGGAAAAATCTTCGCTCAGGCACTGTCCCGGGCCGGAAGACACGTATTCACCTCCAAAGACTTCGCGTCGCGAATCCGTGGCGGCTACACAGCCTACAAGATTCGGACGTCCGTCGAACAGGTCCAAAGCGTCGTGGACCGCCTCGACATTCTCGTCGCCCTGACACAGCGGACCATCGACGAGAACTTGGACGAACTCCACGAGGGCAGCGCCATCATCTACGACGGCGAGCGCTCGTGGGACGCGGAGATCCCCGACGAGATGACCGCGGTCGACGTCCCGCTGAAATCGCTGGCCGAGGAGGCCGGCGGCGCGATCATGCGCAACATCGTCGCGCTGGGCGCGGCGTGTAAGATCACCGGCTTCGACGTCGAGTATCTGGACGAGGCCCTCGAGAAGCGCTTCGGCGGCAAGGGCTCGAAGATCGTCGAGAACAACAAGGAAGCCGCTCGCGCGGGCCAGGAGTACGTCGAGGAGAACTACGACCTGAGCCACCTCGGCTACAACGTCGAGACCACCGACAACGACTACGTCCTGCTCAACGGCAACGAAGCCATCGGCATGGGCGCGCTCGCGGCCGGCTGCCGGTTCTACGCCGGTTATCCGATCACGCCCGCGACCTCGATCATGGAGTACCTGACCGGGCGTATCGAGGACTACGGCGGCCACGTCGTGCAGGCCGAAGACGAGCTGTCGGCGATCAACATGGCACTCGGCGGCGCACGGGCGGGCGCTCGAGCGATGACCGCCACGTCGGGAGCCGGGATCGACCTCATGACCGAGACGTTCGGTCTCGTCGCGACCAGCGAAACGCCGCTGGTCATCGCCGACGTCCAGCGATCCGGTCCCTCGACCGGGATGCCGACGAAGCAGGAACAGGGTGACCTCAACATGGCGCTGTACGGCGGCCACGGCGAGGTTCCGCGGTTCGTCGTCGCACCCACGTCGATCACCGAGTGCTTCTGGAAGACCGTCGAGGCGTTCAACCTCGCCGAGAAGTATCAGACGCCGGTCTTCCTGGTCTCCGATCTGGCGATGTCGGTCACCGAGCAGACGTTCCCGCCGGAGGCCTTCGACATGAGCGAGGTCGAGATCGACCGCGGCAAGCTCGTCGACGAGGACGAGGTTGACGAGTGGCTCGACGCGCAGGGCCACTTCCGTGCCCACGCCGTCACCGAGGACGGCGTCAGCCCGCGGGCCATCCCCGGCACGACCGACGCTGCCCACATGTCCACCGGCCTCGAACACGACGAACTCGGTCGCCGGACCGAGGAAGAGGACGAACGCGTCCAGCAGGTCGACAAGCGCAACCGCAAGGTCGAGACCGCGAGGGAGAACGAGGACTGGGACTACCGCGAGTTCGGCGATCCGGATGCGGACAACCTCGTCATTTCGTGGGGATCGAACGAGGGCGCGCTCGTCGAGGCGCTCGAGTACCTCGAGGAGGACGGGATCGACGTCCACGTGATCTCGGTGCCCTATATCTTCCCGCGACCCGACCTGACCGAGGAGATCGAGGCCGCCGACGAGACGATCGTCGTCGAGTGTAACGCGAACGGACAGTTCGCGGACGTGATCGAACACGACGTGCTGACCCGCGTCAAGCGGATCAACAAGTACACCGGCGTGCGATTCAAGGCCGACGAACTCGCAGACGATATCACCGAGAAACTCACTGAGGAGGTACCCGCATAATGAGCTCCGACGTCCGATTCACCGACTTCAAATCCGACAAGCAGCCAACGTGGTGTCCCGGCTGCGGCGACTTCGGGACGATGAACGGCATGATGAAAGCGCTGGCCAACACCGGCAACGACCCCGACAACACGTTCGTCGTCGCCGGGATCGGCTGTTCCGGCAAGATCGGGACCTACATGCACAGCTACGCCCTTCACGGGGTCCACGGCCGTGCGCTCCCGGTCGGCACCGGCGTCAAGATGGCCCGACCCGACGTCGAGGTCATGGTCGCCGGCGGCGACGGTGACGGCTACTCGATCGGTGCCGGTCACTTCGTCCACGCCGTCCGCCGGAACGTCGACATGACCTACGTGGTCATGGACAACCGCATCTACGGCCTGACCAAGGGCCAGGCCTCGCCGACCTCGCGGTCGGACTTCGAGACCTCGACGACCCCCGAAGGACCCAAGCAGCCGCCGGTCAATCCGCTTGCCCTCGCGCTGGCCTCCGGCGCGAGCTTCATCGCCCAGTCCTTTAGCTCGGACGCGATGCGCCACGCCGAGATCGTCGAGAAGGCCATCGAACACGACGGCTTCGGCTTCGTCAACGTCTTCAGCCCCTGTGTCACGTTCAACGACGTCGACACCTACGACTACTTCCGCGACAGCCTGGTCGACCTGCAGGAAGACGAGGACCACGACCCCCACGACTACGAGGCCGCCAAGGAGGTCATCCTCGACAGCGAGAAGGAGTACCAGGGCGTCATGTACCAGGACGAGAACTCGGTCCCGTACCACGAGAAACACGGCGTCACCGAGGACATGTCCGAGATTCCCGACGGCGCGCCCGAGGACGCGATGGATCTCGTCCGCGAGTTCTACTGATCTCGGCCGGCCGCGTTCGACTCCCGACTCTCCCGCGTTTTTACCCGTCGTCGACCTCCGTTCGGTACCGCTCGAGTCGTCGATTTAGCAGTCGCTACGAATACGGTAGCACTCTTTTCGATACGGCGTAGGTCACTCGAATACTCGTAACAGAACCCCGGCGTGAAAATGTTACCAATTCACATGGGGCCGTCGCGTAGTTGCAGTTGGAGGTAAACCAATGAGAGTAGCGAAAGAAGACATCCAAGCCGAGATCGACAGTCCAGCCGCCGTCGCTCGCCACCAACCGGAGTTCGGCGATGCGACCGACTATGACAACCTCGCCGCAGAATATTTCACACTCACGGAGGGGACGGATATCACAGGACTCCTCAAGGGACTGGAAAACGACCGCTGTCAGTCGCCTCACTGGGGATACGTGATCAGCGGCCAGCTAACCGTCACCTATACCGACAGCAGCGAAGAAGTAGACGAGGGCGGCGACATGTACTATTGGCCTCCAGGACATACTGTCCGAGCCGACGAGGACACCGACGTTGTAATGTTCAGTCCACAACACGAACACGGAGCGGTCATCGATCACATGCGGAACGAAATGGAGAAGAGTGAGTAACGAAACTCCCTCTCCGCCGTATCACCGTTCAGTTGGGCGGTATCGTTCCAATCGTGAAAGCGACTCACCGATCAGCCGGATTCTGCCGACTCTGTAGGACCACCCCATCGGGAACAGTGATCGACCGCTGGCTGAGCGTGTGTGTGCAGACTCCGTATTCAGCAAGCTAAACCTGCCAACAGGCAGAGAGACGGCATTCCGTCCAATAACTGTACGACCGCTCCCGATCGATTCCGTCGCCGAGTTCTCTGACCACCGGCGTCACAACGACCGATATCGAGCGCTCGAGGCGCGACCGCGAGACGAAAACCGTGGGCCCGAATCCGATCGCCCGCCGTCAGGCCGGGTGTTCGACGGACTCGAGCAGGACCTCGGCGTTGGCCGATTCCTCGGTGAGCAGTTTCGGATAGGTGCCAAGGAGGACGAGCAGATCGCCCTCGTGATCGAAGGAGGTGAGTTTGATCTCGACGTCGATCGGCTCGCCGCCGAGTTCGGACTCGCCGAGGAACCGGTCGACCTCGCGGCCGTCCCCGAGGATATCGAGGCCGAACGTCTCCTGGTGCTGGATGTTACTGATATCGCCCTGGCCGCCCTCGAACTCGCCGAGGAACCGGTCGAGTAACTCCTCGTTGGACAGATCGTCGATCGGGTTGAGCGATCGGCCTGCGACCTCCATCCCCGGGATGGAGACGGCGGCGAAGGCGGACCCGTCGCGTTCTTCACCCTGATACTCCACGGCCTTCGAGTAGACGGCCGTCGCGATCGAGGCCTCGACCTGGCGCTCGACGCCGCCGGGGAGTTCGACCGAGCGGTCGATCGTTTGCTGACCGACGTCGTCTTCCGCGTAGCCCGTCTCCTCGAGCGCGTCGTCGGTCGGGCGGACGGCGTCGGAACTGAACTCGAGCGGTTCGTTCCCGAGAACGACGTCGATACAGCCGGCGGTGAGCGCGATCGTCCCGGTCGCGCCGGCGGCGAGCAGCGATCGTCGAGAGAGAGTCATTACTGGTCCCTTCGTCACGAGGGCCATATTCCTTGTGGCATCTTCAGTCTCGCAGACAAGACTGTCCGGTCTCGTTGAGCGTCGACGGCGGATGATAGGCGATTCACACATCAAGAGTTATCGGGGTCGATACCCCCCGTATAGCTATGACTGATTTCGCAGACCGAGTCGAGCAGGTGTCGATCAGCGGTATCCGGGAGGTCTTCGAGGCCGCGGGCGAGGACGCGATCAACCTCGGCCTCGGCCAGCCGGACTTCCCGACCCCGGCCCACGCCCGCCGCGGGGCCATCGAGGCCATCGAGTCGGGACAGGCGGACGCCTACACCTCGAACAAGGGGACGCCCCAGCTCCGGGAGGCCATTTCCGCGAAGTACGATCGGGACTACGGCCTCGCGGTCGATCCCGCCGACATCATCGCGACCTCCGGCGGGAGCGAGGCACTGCATCTCGCGATCGAGGCCCACGTCAATCCCGGCGAGGAGGTCATCTTCCCCGATCCCGGCTTCGTCTCCTACGACGCGCTGACTCATATCGCCGACGGGACGCCGAAGCCGGTCGGGCTGCGGGAGGATCTCACCCTCGATCCCGCGACCGTCGAGGACGCCATCACCGAAGAGACTGCGGCGTTCGTCGTCAACAGCCCCGCGAACCCGACCGGGGCCGTCCAGAGCGAGGCCGACATGCGCGAGTTCGCCCGTATCGCCGACGAACACGACGTCCTCTGTATTTCGGACGAAGTCTACGAACACATCGTCTTCGAGGGCGAGCATCGTTCGCCGCTCGAGTTCGCCGAGACGGACAACGTCGTCGTCGTCAGCGCCTGCTCGAAGACCTACTCGATGACCGGTTGGCGGCTCGGCTGGGTCGTCGGCTCGAACCGCCGCATCGAGCGCATGCTGCGGGTCCACCAGTACGGGCAGGCCTGTGCCTCCGCGCCCGCCCAGTACGCCGCCGAGGCCGCTCTGACCGGCCCCCAGGATCAGGTCACGGAGATGGTCGAGACCTTCGAGCAGCGCCGGGACCTCGTCCTCGACGGGCTCACCGACGCGGGCCTCGAGGTGCCCACCCCCGAGGGGGCCTTCTACGCGATGCCGAAGGTCCCCGAGGGCTGGTGTGAGGAGGTTCTGGATCGGGGCGTCGTCGTCGTCCCCGGTGACGCCTTCGGCGCGAACGGCGAGGGCTACGCGCGACTGTCCTACGCGACCGGGACCGAGGAGCTGAAGGAGGCACTCGAGATCATCGACGACGCGACTCGAGCCGTCCAGTAGCTCGCTCAAGCCGTTCGGTTTCTCCGGTCTTCCATGCAGCTTTCTCTGTCGCCGAGAAAGTCGCCGTCTCCCCTGCCGTCACGTGTACCGTTTTACCGTCCCGATCCGTGTGTTCGAACGAGATGCGCGCTGTACGCCTTCACGAACATGGCGACGCGGACGTACTGCAGGTCGAGGAGATCGAGCGGCCCGAACCGGCCGCCGACGAGTTGCTCGTCGAGGTCGCCGCGGCGGGGATCAACCCCGTCGATACCTACTTCCGGGACGGCTCGTACGAACCGGTCGGCCTGCCGTTCACGCCGGGTGTCGACGTCGCGGGAACCGTCGCGGCGACCGGCGAGGCCGTCGAGGGCTTCGCGGAAGGGGATCGTGTCTACGGCACCGGCATCGGTAACGGCGGCTCGCAGGGTTCCTACGCCGAGTACGCGACGATCCCGACGGATCGCGTGGTCCGCCTCCCGGATAACGCGGACCTCACCGAAGCGGGCGGGGCCGGCGTCGCCGCCGTCACTGCCTGGCGCGCGCTGATCGACCACGCCGACCTCGAGCCCGCGGAGTACTGTCTGGTCCACGGCGGCTCCGGCGGCGTCGGCCACGCGGCCGTCCAGATCGCGGCCGCGGTAAGCGCGCGGGTGATCACGACCGCGTCCGAGGAGTACCACGACGAACTGGCCGACTACGGTGCCGAGACGGTGCTTGACTACGGCCGGGACGATCTGGCCGACGCCGTCCGCGAGGCGGCCGACGGCGGGGTCGACGCGGTGCTGGACCACCGCCTCGACGACTACCTGCAGTTCGACGCCGACGTCGCGGCCACGGGCGCTCGCGTCGTCGGCATCGGTGAGAACAGCCCCGACCCGGGCTTTACGAACGACGGCGCGGCCCGGTCGAAAGACGTCTCCTACCAGTTCATGAGTATGTTCAACACGCCGGACCTGCGTGTTCCGCTGCGCGGGGCCGCCCATCTCATGGACGCCGGCGATCTCTCGATCGACGTGGCTCGACGCTACGACCTCGAGGAGGCGGCCGAGGCCCAGCGCGCGGTCATGGAGGACAGCTTCCTCGGCAAACTCGTGATCGAGCCGTAACGGACCGTAGTTCTCGGTGAAAACAGCGCAGTCGGCCGGTCAGGCGGACTCCTGAACCGCGTCCGCCCGCTCGAGCAGGGTTCGTCCGTGGTCGGTAAGCGTGATCGTCTCGGTCTCGGTGTCGTAGTCCACGACCTCGGCGGTCGTCAGCTTCGGGATGTGGGTGTGATGCAGCGAGATTCGGACGGCGCGGCGCTCCCGCGAGGAAACGTCGCTGTGGTCCGAGATCGCGTTCGGCTCCACGCCGGCCTCCTGCGCGGCGATCTCGACCGCCAGTTCCGTGAGCGTGGCGTCGCCACCCGTCTCCGCGAGATACTGCAGCGCCGCGCGGCGTCGCCCGTCGGCAAGCAGATCCATCGCCGTATCGACGGCGTCGGCATCTTCACCGAACGCGGTGAGGCGCTCGGGCGACCGCAGTAGTGGGATCATATCCCCGGTAGGGTCCGGGACGTATATATGCAACTTGTGAGTCAGATCGAAACACCACACTGCGTGTCACGTCGTAGGAGGGCCCGCTCGAGACGGCTGCGATCGCGATGGAGGACCGATCCGGCGATTAGACGAGGTCGGCGACCGCTTCCATCGTCGTCCGCTTGTCGTCCTCGCTCATCCCGTCGACGAACCCGATACGGACGGCGTCGACGCCCTCGATGGCGGCGTACTCCGCGAGCCACTCGCGGACCTCGTCGGGGGTGCCCGCGAACGCGAGTTCGTCGAGGACCTCGTCGGGCAGGGCAGCGGCCATCGCGTCGGTGTCGCGGTCGTCCCAGGCGGCTCGGACCGCCTCGACGACGTCGGGGTACCCTTGCTCGGCGACCGAGTTACCGTAGTAGGGACCGTACGCGCCGAGCATGAACGCGATCGTGCCGCGGGCTTTTTCGCGGGCAGCCTCGCGGTCCTCGCTGGCGATCCCGCGGACGATCGGCGCGACCCGCAGGTCCGAGAGGTCCTTCCCGCCGAGTTCCGCGCCGCGCTCTAAGTCCTCGAGGCGGTCGCGCAGGCCGTCTTTCGTGAACATCTGGGGGGCCCAGCCGTCGCCGAAGCGGCCGGCCATCTCGGTGGCCTTGGGACCGAGGGTGCCGACGTCGATCGGCGGCGGGTTCTCGCTCGGGCCGCGCTCGTAGCCCAGCCCGGCGATCTCGAAGATGTCGCCCTCGTAGGCGGGGTTGCCCTCCTCGTAGACGTTGCGCATGATCTCGATCACTTCCCGGGTGCGCCGGAGCGGCCGGTCGAACTCCTGGCCGTGCCAGCGCTCGGTGATCGCGGGCGAACTCGGGCCGATCCCGAACCGGAAGCGGCCGTCGGCGGCCGCCTGCATCGTCAGCGCGGTCTGGGCGAGCATCGACGGCGTCCGGCCGTACGGCGAGATGACGTCGTTGGAGATGCCGAGTTCCTCGGTCCGGTCGGCCGCCAGCGTCAGCGGCGGCACGATGTTCCAGCCGGTCGTCTCGCCGACCGTGATCCGGTCGAAACCCAGTTCCTCGGCCTGGACGGCACGCTCGGCGACGCCTTGTGGCTTGTCGTAGTCCCCGAGCCGGACCAGCAAGTCGAGTTCGGCGTTCATCGGGCTCCCCTCCGCGTCGGCCGTCGAGTCGTGGTTCGGTCTGCCATCACCGCACACCGCGTCACGGACTCACATAAATCTGTAGCGTTTCCGTCCAGTCACGTGCGCGACCGATCACCGGCGATGGGAGGGTCGTCACATCTCCGGCGAACCGCTCGCGGCGATCCACCCACTGTGTGCCTACAGTTCCGTGAGAGACGGGTCGCCGTCCGGAGTGCGATATCGGGCGAGGGTCGACCGCTCGGCATCCCGCGGGTCCGCATCTTTGTCGACGCCGTACACGGTGTACGTACAGTGATCGCGGGTGAACTCGACGACGGCGTAGCCGTGCTGATGCCAGTCGACGTACTCGAGGTGGTCGTTTTGATCCTTGGTCAACTCCGCGAGCGCGTCGTCGTCCCAGTCACTCGGGAAATCGACGACGTCGGCGGCGTTGACGCTCGTAACGGCGGGAGTCATCAGCTCGACACCGATTCGGTCGTACGTCTCGAACGGCTCGATTTCGCCGTAGCCGGCTTTCACGTGGCCGGCAAGCGACGCGTGGAGGTCGCCGGTCAGGACGACGAAGTTGCGTGGATCGACGTCCGCGACGTGTTGCATGAGTTCCCAGCGTTCGTGCTGGAAGCCGTCCCACGAGTCGTGGAGCAGTTCGATCTGCGACCAGTTGTCGCCGATGGTCAGGGGCATCGTCAGCACCTCGTTGGCCCAGACCGACCAGACGGCATCGGACTCGCTGACCCACTCCGTGAAATACTGTTTCTGTTCGTGGCCGAGCATCGTCCGCCCCTGTGCTTCCTCATCCGTACAGGTGATCCGTGCGTCGCCACAGGGTGGCCCGTCGCGATAGAGGCGTTCGTCGGTGACGGTCAGATCGACGAGGTCGCCGAACTGGAGATCCCGCCACAATCGGAGCTGGTCCTGCAGTGCCGACTCGTTCGGATCGAACTCGACGCGGGCGGGAACGTACTCGACCCACGCCTGAATGCCGTCGGCCGTGATCTCCATCGCCCGCTCGGGCTGCTCGCCGCCGTCCGTATCCGGCAACACCGGCGCGTTCGCTTCCTCGTCCCAGTATCGATTGTTCCCGATCTCGTGGTCGTCCCAGCCGTGAACAACGGTGTGTTGCTCGAGGCCCTCCTGGAGGAATTCGTTCCCCTTGTAGGTTCGATACAGCGTCCGGAAGTCGGCCAGGGACTCCGCCAGACCGGCGCCGCTGGGGAGGTCGATGTCGCGCCCGTCCTTGATATCCGTCGTCGGCGAGGTGTAGGCACCGTCGGCGGACTCGTAAATGAAGTCGCCGAGGTGGACGACGAAGTCGACGTCTTCGGCCGCGAGATGGCGGTAGGCTCCGTAGTACCCGTTCTGGTAGTCCTGACACGTAAGGACCGCAAACGACAGCGAATCGGGACTCGCGCCGGCCGCCGGCAGCGTCCGACAGCGACCGGTCCGTGTCGCGACGCCGTCGTAGACGAACCGGTAGTAGTAGCGCCGATCCGACTCGAGAACGCCGTCGAGATCGACTTTGACCGTGTAATCGTGTGTACTCGAGAGTCGATCGGCGGGGACCGTTCCCTCGTAGACCGGATCCTCGAAACTGTCGTCGGTCGCGACCTGGACACCGATCGGCTCCTCGGAGACGACCGCACTGGGGGCGATCCGCGTCCAGAGAATAGCGCCGCTCGAGGTCGGCCCGCCGCTGGCCACCGACTGCGGAAACGTCGCGTCGGGATCGGCTGTCTCGTCGACGGCGAAGACGCTCGGATCCGTCGCCGACGCCGCGGCGACGGGCTGGACGATATCACGCTGGGCGAGAACCGCTGCGAGGCCGCCAGCGACCGAGGTGGTGCCGATGCTCTCGAGAAAGCCGCGCCGATTCGTCCGGTTCCGTGTGCCATTTTGCTCTGGCATACGATTGTGCTGGCAGAATCCAGTAAAAGGCGATTATAATTTATATATGTTAGATACTGTTATTATATCGTCGGATACGAGGGATATATACCCGAGTCACGAGGTCGTCTCGAGCGATCTGCGTACGACCCAGTGGGAAACGTTGATACTGTCAGTGTCTAACATGCATGCATGGCACACGATTGTTCGTTCCTCGAGGACCTCGACCTCGGGGACGACCAGCTGTCGTTCGCGGACGGCCGACGCGAATCACACGCGACGGACTGGGGGACCGAGGAGTCGGGCGGGGTCATGCCCGACGCGGTCGTCTGGCCCGAGCGGACCGCGGACGTCTCGGCAGTGCTGTCGGCGGCGACCGACCGCGGCGTGCCCGTCACACCCTACGCGGCCGGGACGGGCCTCGAGGGCGCGGCCGTCCCGGCCCACGGCGGTATTAGCCTCGATCTAACCCGGATGGACGCGGTGGTCGACTACCGGCCTGACGACTTCCAGATCGACGTCGGGCCGGGAATCATCGGCTCCGACGTCGACGAACACGTCGCCGGCGACGGCCTCTTCTTCCCGCCGCTGCCTTCCTCGGGCGAGATCTCGACGATCGGCGGGATGATCGCGACCGACGCCAGCGGCATGGGGACGGTCCGCTATGGCGAGATCGCCGACTGGGTCCTCGGGCTCGAGGCCGTGTTGGCCGACGGCACCGTCGTCCGGACGGGCTCACGGGCGATCAAGACCTCGAGCGGCTACAACCTGACCGACTTGCTGGTCGGCAGCGAGGGAACGCTGGCGGTGGTCACCGAGGCCACCCTCGAGTTGGCCGGCCGGCCCGAACAGATCCGGGGTGGACGAGCGATCTTCGAGACGCTGGACGACGCCGCCGAGGCGGTCTTCGACGCGGTCCGGACCGAGGTCGACGTCGCCAAGATCGAACTCGTCGACGGGCTGAGCGCCCGGATGGCCAACGACTACCTCGACACCGGCCTGCCCGACGCGCCGATGGTCTTCCTCGAATTTCACGCCAACCACGGGATCGAGGCGGAGATCGACCTCTGCCGAACGATCTTCGAGGACCACAATGTCGCCCGCTTCGAGATGAGCGACGACGACGACGAGATGGCCGCCCTCTGGGAGGCCCGGCGGGAACTGGCCTTCGCCGTCAGGAGCTACGATCCGGACCTCGAGCCGCTCCACCCGGGTGACGTGACGGTGCCGATCAGCGCCTACCCCGAGGTGGTTCACGAGACGAAGCGACTCGCCGACGAGTACGGCCTGCTGGTCCCCTGTTTCGGCCACGCGGGCGACGGCAACCTCCACTACAGCGTCCTCGCCGATCCGAGCGATCCCGCCCAACTCGAGCGCGGCGAGGAACTCTACCGAGCGATCGTCGAACTCGCCATCGACCTCGGCGGGACGGCCACGGGCGAACACGGCATCGGCGAGGGCAAGCAGCCGTACCTCGAGCCGGAACACGGCGCGGGCGCGGTCGAGGCCATGCGATCGGTCAAGCAAGCGTTTGACCCAACGGATACGCTCAACCCGGGGAAAGTCTTCCCCGAGACGGCCGACGGCGAGCGGGTTCGGGAACCGGACCGCTGACAGCGGTCGGGACCAGCGTCAGTGGCAGGCCCATCCCTCCTCTCGGCCGGAAAGACGATATGATCACACTCGCATCGTTCCCTAGAGCGTTCCATGCCAACCCGCCGTCGTGTTCTCGCGTGTGCCTGTACCGTGGCCGGAACAGCCGCTGTATCGGGAGTCGGCGCGGCTACCGGCAGCGACGGTGATCTGACCCTCGAGATCGTTCGTCACGCCTCCGCCGAGCCCGCCGAGGACGCGCTCGACGCGGTCCGCGAGGGTGTCGACCTGTTCGCGGAGACCTGGTCCGGAGCGACGCCGGGCACCGCCGAGGTAACCCTTGAGACGGATGCGGTCGCCGACTTCGAGATCGCGCCCGCACACGGCGAGACGTTAGACGCCATGGAGACCGACGACGCCCTGCGAGGCGGCCGAACGGCGGCAACGGTGACGCTGGTCGTCGTCGCCGACGGCGCGACGACTGCCGGGGCGATGCGGGGGTACGCGGGCCGTGGCGACGGTCGCTCCCGCGAACCCGGTGCGTACGGCTACGTCAATGCCGAACTCGCTGCGCTTTTCGGCGCAGGAATCGGGACCCCTCGAGACCTGCTGCGGAACTTCGCAGCCCACGAGTGTGGCCACGCGGTCGTCGGCTGGACCGACTTTCCGCACTACCCCGTCGAGGCGACGGAGTCCGAACCCTCGCCGTCGCGACGCGCCCACAGCTGCGGCGCACAGGACCATCCCGACGCGCGAGGCTGGTTCGTTCGCCACGGCATCACCCCGATGGCGACGGGCTACTCGGCAGTGGAGAGCCGGAACACGCCGCGCGATCACCCCTTTGCGACCGAACGGGGGCCGATCGACGAGTACGCCGAGCCGGTTACCGAGTCGCCGTTCTACCTCACCATGGACTACGTTCCCGTCTTCTCCGAAACCGCTCGCGCCGCGATGGCCCACCACTACGAGCGGGTCTTCGGCTGAGTCTCGGCGACCCGCCCGACCGTGCCGTCGTGGAGTGCAGCCCAGTCTTTATTGCGCTGCTACAATTCTTCCGTAGTAGTTACTGTTCGCCGGCCGACGGTGGGTTCGGTCACGCTCTCAGCTATGATTGGCAGGATTCACGTCGATGTCCGCTCGAGTTGCAGCCTCCTGGGTACCGTGTTGAAGTCCCTCTCGCTGACGCTTTTGGTGCCGACGGCGGTCGCGCTGTTCTACCGGGAGAACCCGCTCCCGTTTCTGGTCGCGCTGGTCGTCGCGGTCGCCGTCGGGATGGGCCTCGAGCGCCTCGAGCCCGAGCCGGACCTCGAACACCGCGAGGCGTTCCTGCTGGTGGCGCTGACGTGGCTGGTCCTGCCGCTGGTCGGGACGATCCCGTATCTCGTCGCCGGAACGGGGACGATCGCGCAGCCGATCAACGCCCTCTTCGAGTCGATGTCCGGATTCACGACGACCGGGGCGACGGTGATGGGCGATATCTCCGTCGAAACGCACTCGCATTCGATCATGCTCTGGCGACAGCTCACCCAGTGGCTCGGCGGGATGGGGATCATTGTCCTCATGGTCGCGATCCTCTCGGAACTCTCCGTCGGTGGGACCCAGCTCATCCGGGAGGAAGCGCCCGGCATTCAGGTCGAGAAGCTGACCCCGCGGATCAGACAGACGGCGCGGGCGCTCTGGCTGATTTACGTCTGGTTTACGCTCGCGGCCGTGGTCGTCTACTACGGGCTCCACCTCGCGGGACTGGCCCCGAACATGACCTTCTACAACGCCGTCTCGCATGCACTCACGACGCTGCCGACCGGCGGCTTCTCGCCGGAGGGACGCAGCGTCGAGGCCTTCGAACCGATCGTCCAGTGGGCGGTCATGCCGTTCATGATCGTTGCCGGGACGAACTTCGCGCTCTACTGGCACGTCTGGCGCGGCAAGCCTGATCGGCTGACCGGGAACGCCGAGTTCCGGTCCTATCTCCTATCGATGGGCGTCGTCGGTGCCCTCCTCTCGGCTCTGCTCTTTCTCGGGGTCGGCCTCGCGACGGTCCCCGACGGCGTCGCCGCGATCCCGGGCAGCCTCGAGCGATCGCTGCGCCACGGGCTCTTTCAGACGCTGGCGATCGTGACGACGACCGGCTACGCCAGCATGGACTTCAACACCTGGAGCGAGTCGACGCAGGTCATCCTGCTGTTCGCGATGTTTCTGGGCGGTTCGGCGGGGTCGGCGGCCGGCTCGATCAAGATCATCCGCTGGTACGTCGTCGGGAAGTCCATCGAACGCGAACTGTTCACGACCGTCCACCCGCAGGCGGTTCGGCCGGTCCGAATGGGCGACACGGGCGACGTCATCGACGAGGAGGCGATCCACGGTATCTTCGTCTTCATCGTCCTCTTTCTGACGCTGTTTGCGGTCTCGACGGTCCTGCTCTTTCTCGACGCCTACCGAACGCCCGGCCTCGAGCTGACGGCACTTGAGGCGATCAGCGCGACTATCGCGACGCTCGGCAACGTCGGGCCGGGCGTCGGCGTCGTCGGCCCGATGAACAGCTACGAGCCGTTTTCCGGGGCCGCGAAGCTGTACATGACCTTCCTGATGTGGATCGGCCGGCTCGAGATCCTCTCCGTGCTGGTGATCCTGACGCCGGCCTATTGGCGTTCCTGACTACGCGGGAGTCGTTACTCGGCCGCTCCGACCCCGGATGACGTCCCGTCGGACCGGTCGTCAGTCGCCGTTTCGTGTCGCTCGACGCCGGTGATCTCGAACCGTGCGCCCCCGTCCCCGTCGGTCGCGGTCACCGACCACCCGTGTCCCTTGCAGATGTCCGCCACGATCGACAGCCCGAGTCCCGTCCCGCGCTCGCTCGTCGTATAGCCGGAGTCGAAAATCTCCTCGGGATCGCCCTCGAAGCCCGTCCCCGAGTCGGCGACGAAGAACCCACCCTCGAGCGTGCCGATGGTGACGGTCAGGTCGCGGCCGTCGGTTTCGGCCCCCGATCGCCCCCCGTGGTCGATCGCGTTTCGGAACAGGTTCTCGAGTAACTGCCGGAGCTGGGTTCGATCCGCGACGATCGTTCGCTCGTCGACGACCGACAGCGTCGCCCCCGCGGTATCGACCGTCGACCACGCCTCGTGTGCGACGGCCGCGAGTGCGACCGGCTCGGGATCCAGCCCGCGTTGGCCCTGCCGAGCGAGCGTCAGCACGTCGTCGATCAGCTGTTCCATCCGCTCGTGGGATTCGGCGACGGTCCGTACGTACGCCGGGTCGTACTCCTCCTCGAGCAGTTCGAGATACCCCTTCGAGACCGTCAACGGGTTCCGCAAGTCGTGGCTGACCACGCTCGCGAACTCGTCGAGTCTTCGGTTCTTGCGTTCGAGTTCGCGTTCGCGATGGACCCGCTCGGTCACGTCGTGGACGACGATCGTCCAGCCGGCCGAGTACCCGCGCCCGTCATCGATCGACGAAATCGAGAGATCGTAATAGGTCCGTCCGCCGTCGAGCGAGAACTGCATCGTGTCGGCGTTTCCCGCCGTTGTCGCGGCGTCTACCCGGTCTCGGTCGCGGGACTCGTCGATCACCGCGTCAACATCGATCGGAATTACGTCGTCGATCGATTCCCCGACGAGAGCGTCTC
>AOIR01000059.1 GCA_000337115.1 Natrinema thermotolerans DSM 11552 | reverse complement strand
GACCTCGCTGCGGGCGATGGGGGCGATCTCGAGGAGCCGGTATCGATAGAGGCCGAAGGTAATCGCGAGGCCGGTGACGGTAAAGCCGATCGGCGTCGTGCCGACGATCTCGAGCGACGCCGCCGAGAGGACGGCCGCCCCCCAGGGAACCGTGATCGCGACGAAGACGGCGACTCCCTGCCACCGGTAGAGTCGCTCGGTCCGCGCGATCAGCCGGAAGACGAGGACCGACGTGATCGCCAGACAGAGCGTCGCGTACCCCAGGTGAACGAACAGCCCGAGCCCCGGTTCCGAGGTCGCGACCGTCGCGGACGATGCCCACCAACTCCCGATCGAGATCGGTTCCTCGACCGGCGGCCCCCACAGCACGAACGTGCGGTCGTTGATCGCCAACGCGCCGATCATGGCGAGTGGCTCGATCGACAACAGCCCCAGTCGAGACCGGGTGAGCCAGCGGTCCTCGCCCGTATACTGGAGCGCGAAGACGACGAATAGTGTCGGAATAACGGCAGCACATATCCACTGGAGGTCGGCCCACCACAGTTTCGTGGCTATCGTCGCCGATTCGATCTCGAGGACGTGTGCGCCGAGCCAGACGGCGACGGTCGCCATGAGCGCGGCGAGCGCGCTCGAGCCGGCTTCGGGTCGGGTCCGCCACGCCGCGGCCGCGGTTCCGACGGCGACGACGAGCGAGAGCAACAACACGGCACTGTACGGAGAGACGGCCCAACCCATCGGTGAATAGGTAGCAATTAGTAACGAGACGCAAGTGTCTACCGGCCGGCCATCCGAGAGCCGGCGCTCCGCCCTCGAGGCGGTCGCGGATCGACGTCTCAGTCCTGTACCAGTACGTCCAGTACGTCCGGCCCCTCGCGGTTTAGCGCCGCCTCGAGCGCGCCCTCGATTCCGTCGGGCGTCTCGACGAGTTCGGCTCGCGCGCCGTGGCTCTCGGCGTTTTTGACGAGGTCGACGTTCGGCTCGAAGTCCATGCCGACGAAGTCGTAGTCGTCTTCCTCGCCGCCCATGATCGCCAGCGTGTTGTCCTTGAGGATGCGGTAGTTGCGGTTGTCCGAGATGACGACGGTCAGGTCGAGATCGTAGCGGGCAGCGCTGTAGATCGAGTGAGGGTAGTACTGGTAGGAGCCGTCGCCGATGAACCCGACCACGTCCCGGGGATCGTCGTGCTGTTCCTCGGCGACCGCGGCACCGACCGCGGCGGGCAGCCCGTAGCCGAGCCCGCCGCCCTTGTTCGAGATGTACTGCTCGGGGCCGAGGTCCCACCGCGTCAGCATGGCGTACTTCGAGGTGACGCCCTCGTCGACGATCGCGGCGTCGCCCGCAACCCGCTCCATCGCATCGACCAGCTGGGCCTTCGAGGCACGCGGATCGTCCCCGTCGGCCTCGCCGTAGCCGGCCATCTGGGACTCGACCATCTCCTTGACCTCGGCGACTCCCTCGAGGCGGTCGGCGACGACGTCCTCGGAGAGCTTCGTTCGGACGCGCTCGGCGATGCCCTGCATGACGAGCCCCGGATCGCCGATCACGGCCGCGTCGGCGGGCTGGTTCTTCCCGACCTGCCAGCTGTCGTCGGAGAGGTGGATGCAGGTCGTGTCGGGATCGACCAGTGCCTCCTCGTGGCGGGTCAGCGTCGTGTTGGTCGAACAGCCCGCGAAGAGTATCGTATCGGTATCCATCAGCATCGCGGCCAGCTCCTCGTTGGTCGGCAGGTACGAGACCCACTGCTCGTGGTCGGTCGGGAAGTCCACCTCGCAGGCGAGGATCTCCCCGTGGACGCGGGCCCCCGTCGCCTCCGCGAGGTCGACCGCCGCGGCGACGGCGTCGGCCCCCGACCGGGCGACGTGGTCACCGACGACGATCACCGGATCGTCCGCCTCGGCCAGCAGTTCCGCCGCGCGCTCGAGCTGGCCGGGATCACCGCCGCCGGCGTTGGGGATCGGGCCCAGCCGTTCCGGCTCGGCATCGGTTTCGGCCAGCATTACGTCCAGCGGCAGCCCGAGGAAGACCGGTCCCGTTGGCGGGGTCATCGCGACGCGGAACGCGCGCCGGAGCATCGTCGGCAGCGCCGACACGTCGAGTACCTCGTCGGACCACTTGCAGTACTCGCGGGCCATGTCCGCGAGCCGGCCCGAGAGGATCGGCTCCTCGTGGCGGAAGTCGGTGCTGTGATTGCCCGCGGTCACGACCAGCGGCGCGCCGGTGATCTTTGCCGCGTAGAGGTTGCCGAGCCCGTGGGCCAGTCCCGGCGCGATGTGGAGGTTCGCGACGCCGACCGGCGTGATCGAGTCGTCGTGGTGGGCGTGATACCGGCGGCGCTGTGCGTAGCCGCCGGCCATCCCCACCGCGATGTCCTCATGGAGGCCGAGCCGATACTCGAGGTCGCTGTCGCCGATCGCGTCCATGATCGGGAGTTCGGTCGTCCCCGGGTTGCCGAAGACGTAGTCGACGCCGTAGGTCTCGAGAGCGTCAGTGAAGAGATCCGCACCAGTATACTCGTCCGTCATGCTCGCTCGTGGTACGGCACACCACATCAAATTGTGTGTTTCGGAACCGCGGTGCCCGCCCGAGGTATTATCCGTCAGTTCGTTGTCGTCCGGGTATGGCTCTCGCGAGAGACGGGACGGGTTCGGGCGCGGTCGCTCGAGCGTACTGGTCGCAGGTCCATCCCGTCTTCATGACGCCGCCGATCGCCGCGTCGCTGTTCGGCGCGATCCTCGCGGGGAGCGTCGACCCGGTTCTCGCAGCGGTCCACGTCGTCGCGATGTTCGCGGCAGTTTACACGGCCCACGTCAAGGACGGCTACGTCGACTTCCACGTCCGCGGGGAAGACGACGACCACCCGCTGACCGAACGGGGCTGTCGGCTCGGCCTCGCGGCGTCGACGGCGGTGTTCGCGGGCTGTTGTCTCCTGCTCGCGGCGCTGGTCGACGTCCTCGTGCTGGCGGTCGTGGTTCCGACGTGGCTGATCGCCTACCACCACGCACCCCAACTCGACACGAACCCCGTGACGGCGACGACCGGCTATCCGCTCGGCATCGCCCTCTCGATCCTCGGCGGGTTCTACGTCCAGGCCGGGACGATCACCGCCGTCTCGCTCGGCTTCGCCGTCGTCTTCCTGATCCTGTTGTCGGGCGTCAAGGTGATCGACGACGCGCAGGACTACGCGTACGACCGCTCGATCCGGAAGCGAACGGTCGCGGTCGCCGTCGGTCCCGACCGCGCCTACGCCGTCGCCTACGGACTGATGACCACGGCGCTGATCGCCGTCACCGCGTTCGCCATCCTGCGGATCTTCCCGCTGACCGCGCTGCTGGCGGTCCTGGCCTTCGCTGCGGTCGCCGCTGTCGCGCGCCGGGCCGATCCGGAACTCGCGACCATGCTGCTCGTTCGGGGCTCGTACGTCTTCTTGGCGGTCCTCGTCGCCGCCGTCCGGTTCGATCCGCTCGGCCGACTGGTCTGAGACCGAGCGCCCTACAGCGACTCCCGGAAGCCACAGCGAGGACAGTACATGCAGCCGTCCCTGACCAGCGTATAGCTCTCGTCACAGCGACTGCACTGACAGCCCAGCGAGCGGCCGACCTCGCGGGCCAGCCCGGCGACCGTGGTCCGAAGCAGCCGCTGTTGGCGTTCGGCCGCCTCGAGTCGCTCCTCGAGGGTGGCCAACCGTGCCGCCATCGCTCGGTCGCGTCGGGACTCGGAAACGCCCGTGTGACGTGGGGTCATGCGGGGTGTAGGTCGCCGTCGGAGAAAAGCACGCCCCTACCCGACAGCGATCGCGATAGTCCGTGCCGTCGTCGATATCGCGCGGCCGAAAAACCGGGTCCGTCGGCGCGCTACTCCGCTTCGGCCGATTCGGTCTCCTCCGCGGGCTTCGGTGGCTTCCAGTCGAGTTTGACCGTGACCGTCTCGCGGTTCCCGCGCAGGATCGACGACCGCTCGCGGACGCCGACCTCGTAGGCGATCGATTCCGAGGGTGTGAGATCGACCGTTTTGTTCCCCGTTCGGACCGTCGCCTGGCCGGTCCCCTCGATCTCGTCGCCGGCAAGGGCCTTGCCCACTATATAATTATTAACCACACATAGCGCCATAAAATGTCTACCTAGTGCTTGGCTTACCAGTGTTACGACACAGCAAAGCTAGTTCTTTGAGAGACAGAATGATTTCAATGTTAGCATTATACATGGATAGTAAATTATCGCCATCTTTTTAACAAATTTATGCATCAATTTCACCAAGACAGGGATTCTCGACCGAAACAAGTCGACTACGGCTACAATGAGATCCAACTTGATGCTCGCGTCGTTGCTACCGGGTGAGCAAACCGATATCCGTTATTGATTATCCACCGTGCTATGCGCCGTCTCTAGCAATCGTACCGAAACCCGTAATCGCAGATAGATGTGGTGTTATAAAATTGATATTTCGGAACGGTGGAGAAATACAATGACTAGATTATGCGATACCGTCTGAAATAATAATGTATGAATATGAACATCTCGCAGAAATAGCCAATAACTATTACTTCTGGACTTGGTGGCGCTATTAGTAATGGCCTGCGGTCATATTCACCCACACTAATTGTCTTTAGAATCCAATCCCAGGAATAGTGCATGTGCGGCAAGAAAACAGCCAACACAGAAAAGAAATGCTGCGAAGACAGCATCTACGTTTCCACCACCCACAATAATTGTATTTGGTGACGCTTGTTTAATTAATGTCGATAGTGTAGATTGAATCACTACCGCCATCAGTAGTATTCCAATAGTAAACAGGAGCGACTCTTTCAGGTACTTCATAATATGTAGTATATGTTGGGAGTGGGGGTAAATATATATTAGTGATTTATAATTCGCACACTCTAATTAGATTTCTTGATCTCGATCAGTACTATTTGGTAATTCCCACTTATCGACACCAGACGGAACCGATACTGAAATACCGGTTCCTGGAATAGTAATACTCAGATTATCCAAAATCGGGAGTTTACCAACATTCATAGAACTCCACGTGTGGGTGTAGAGACCAGAAACTATTCCTTTGGATGAAGTATTCTGTTTACGGATTACCATCTGGATAACACCTTGGCCAACCGGATAGAAGTCAAGATTAGAATCACGCACATCATCCGTAAATTCAGCAATCAACGAATTTCCAGGAGCATCCTCATGTGGATTTCCTGGTTCACTCTTTATAGAAAGTTTCCCATCTACTTCTGAGCCCCCATCATGGTCCTCAACGTTACCAGTTCCTCTCGCACTATCGTCAACATACCCAAAAATATCGTCCTCAAATGCGAGGACGGGAACATCAACCGGAGCTGGACCAGAAGCACCGTTACTGTACCCTTCAACCGTCCAACCTAATCCAATAGCGTATTCATTCTTGCTCTTATCCCATTCATTAGTGTAGAATGTCACACTACTAGAGCCTTTATCATAGAAGTCTTGCGTAGATACGCCTTCTGTATTAGCTGAAATTGACTCGGTTACTTTTGTATAATTCACACCATTTTCATCAAGCAGCTTTAGGGCTTCGTCAACTTTACAATCATCAATTAGCTGATTGAATTCGTGAGAGACGCCTGCCTCTTTAACTGAACTACCGTTATCAGCAGTGACTGAACTGGGTGCTAAAGTCAGCATTCCTAGCCCAGCAGTCGTTTTCAAGACATCACGTCGGCCGTATTTTTTGAAGTTGTTCTTTTCAGCTTCATCGCCTAATACGTCACCACAGTCTTTATCTTGCATGTTGGAACACTACATTAGAACGACATTTACGCTCGTACTTGAATTTTCCGTTATTAGTATAATTAATTTATAAATATTAAATTATTAACTACTTCAGGCAGCGCTCGGCACTAACCTGACTGCCGTTCCATGTTTCGTGGAATGATCCGATTGGCACCGTGTAGGTCTGAAAGAGTTTTTCAACGACGTTGTGGTCAGTGTTGTTGAGATCGCCGCCGAGATTAGTTCGGGCAAAGGCAGTCAGGTAGCCCATACCATCAACGAGAAACACCGCGTCTGGGATACGGTATTTCTTTTCAACTTCTCTAAGAACCGTTCAGCGGGGCGCTGTTTCGTTAAGCGTGAAAAGTGAGGCGGCACGATTTTTGTGGTGCCTATGCCAAAAATCGACCGCCTCAGCGGGTGTAGCGGCTGGATCGATTTGAGTTTTGTGGAGCGAGAGCGGACACCACAACAACTGATGGAGCTCAGTATTCGACTCCATCTTGCTGATCTCTTGCTTTCGAATACCGTTCGAGAATTATAGAAGTTTGGTGTCAAACGCAGTCGGAAGGCAGTCTACGATTGGGTTCACAAGTGCGACCCACAGCCGGCAGAGAATGAGAAGCCGAATCACGTCCCGCTCGACGAGACGGTGATTCAACTTGATGAACATCGCTATTGGCTGTACACTGCGGTCGATCCAGAAACAAACAATATACTCCACATCCGGCTGTATTCGACGACTACGACTGCATTGACAGAACGGTTCCTGCACGAACTCACTGAGAAACATGACCTCAACGATGCCGTGTTTCTCGTCGATGGAGCAAAACATCTCCAGACTGCACTCCGCCAATCTGGGCTTCGATTTCGATACGAGAAACATTGCCTTGTTTTGCCGCCGAATGACGACAGTCTCAGACGCTCTTACGGTTATCTTCCGTCAGATTAACCGGGAAATGGACGCCGTCTGGCGATATGGCATCGCTCAGACGGCTAGCGCGAATGTGTCGAGACCTTGCCAAACAGCACGTTGACGATCCGGACGTACTCGCCGCGCCGGACGGCGCGGACGGGTACGCCAAGTGGACACAGATCGCATTAATTCTGTTCCGCGTCGAACTGGAGAAAAGCCTCCGTGAAACTGAAGACTACCTCAACGAGATGCCAAGTGTTCTTGCTGTATTCGATCTCGACGAGGCACCGCACTACAGTTCGTTCTGCCGGTGGGAAGACAAGTATCGGATGCGTGAGCTCCGCCGCCTGTTCCGCCGAAGCGCGGAGCAGGCGGGCTGGAGTGGTGAAGCTGCGATTGACGCAAGTGGCTTCCAGCGCGATCAAACCAGCTACCACTACCGCGACCGAGCGAACTACTCATTCCAGTCGATGAAGACAACGATCTTGATCGACGTGAACTCACTGGCGATCAAGGACGTTCATTTTACGACGCAGAAGGCCTGGGACGGCCACATCGGGATGCAGGTCTTCCGCCGGAACGCGGAAGACCTGCGTGTGTTGTCTGCTGACGCGAACTACTCGTGGAGCGACCTCCGTGAGGAGTGTCGCTCCGAGTCAACGCGACCGTTGATCAAGCACAGGGAGCAGACACCGTTGCAGAAGGCCCACAACGCACGAATGAACGATGACTACAACCAGCGCTGGATGAGTGAAACCGGCTTCTCGCAGTTGAAGCAAGACGACGGCGAGAAGCTCCGCTCCCGGAGCTGGCACGGCCAGTTCCGGGAGCTAACTCGCAAGTGCATCGTGCATAACCTAACGCAGGCGGCGAGTTAGGGCTCGCCGCCTGCTCCCCTTTTCCGGACGTATCCGGGAGAGGCATCGCCGTCGTCACCGGAACAACGGAGCAAGGTACCATAGTTTTGACTCATCAGCAATCGCTGTGACTGACAGCTACTGCATCTTCTGAGGTCGAAAAGTCGTCTCTAACGCCGTGAAATTGTAGATCAGCAACCCCACCCCGATGCCGTCTTGCGTTCAACAAGGCAAGAAACATGGAAATCGGAACGCTGCTGAACGTGTCTTTTGTGAGATAAAACGTTGTACCTCTTCGTTCTCAAATTGCTTTAGTCACGCAAAACCGTCAACAGCAGAATCGTGGCTCCAAGCCTTCGCCGTCTGGCACAATGCTACAAACTAAACACGACCTTCAGCGGGATCGCAGCCCTTATGTTTCGAAAGTCGTGTTCCATTCACGACTTTCGAATCGACATCAATCGCAGTGTAGAGCCACGTTTTCTCTTCGTTCCCGAGTTGAATCTGTTTCTCATCAACTGCAACACGGTCTGATTCTTCTGTGAAGTCTTGCTCGTGATAATCAGCGTAGGCTTGGTACCAGTGCTGAATCGTGGTTCGGCGTCGAACGCCGCCGAACCACTTACAGGAATCTCGACGCTCTGCTAACGAGGGCGCTCAAGCATGAACAGTGTACGCCAGCCTGATCAGCCAGGCTAGTGTGCGCGTCCGGACACTATCCAAAAATTCCACAGCAGAAGAACCCGTTACATCGACGTGGAGTTCTTCGAACAGCTTGCTCCCACTTTCCTTGCAGAACTTCGCTCAGTTCAACCTCAATCTATCAGTGTCAAATTCAAGAATACATCTTGAATAATGGGGGAAATAAAATAATATTGGTGGAGATAAGTCCTATTGGTATTTGAACTAGTTCTCAGTTTGCGGGCTTATGAATTTGTACTCACGATCTTGATTACCATATCTGAGTACACACAGTGTACACAACGGATGAACTCGATCTTGATTTGCTTTGATCTTCGCGGTCACTACAGGTGCGTATTGATCGCTCATCGTCATCCTTTTCGGCTGACTCTTTGAGGGGCTGCTTATGGGACGCGAATTTGACAAGCTTGTCCGAGACGAGATTCCGGTGGTTATCAAACAGAACGGAGAGAAGCCTGTAACCAGCAGAGTTACCGGCGAAGACTACTCTGACCGATTAGTGGAAAAGTTAGAGGAAGAGGTAGATGAGTACCGAGAATCACGTTCTTTGGAGGAGTTGGCGGATATCTTGGAGGTTGTCCACGCGATCCGGAAAAGAAAGGGTGTGAGTGTCGACGAGTTAAATGAAAAGCGAGCGCAAAAAGCAGAACAGCGAGGTCGTTTCGACGAAGGAGTTGTCCTCGAACGGGTTGAAAAATAGCCATCCTGTACTGATCACCGCGCCCGCCTAAAACGCAGAGTCTTATTTGTCACAATATAGTCAGTTAGTAGATACGATCTTGATCACGTCGCCCTCCTCGAGTTCGTACTCCTCGCCGATCTCGCGGTTCGATTTCGCATTCACGGCGTGCAGGTAGCCGTCGCCGATGTCGGAGTGAACGCTGTAGGCGAGGTCGACCGGCGTCGAGCCCTCGGGCAGCAGGAAGGCGTCGGGTAAGACGTTGCCGCTACCGTCGGACCACTTCGAGGCGTCCTCGACCGGGTAGGCGGTGAGGTGATCGAGCAGGTCGTAGACGGCGTGGTCCAGCGCCGCCTGCACGCCGGTGCCGCCCCACTCGGCCATGGTGTCCGCGAGGTCCGTCAGGGCCGCCCGCTGAGCGTCGCTGACGTCGTCGCCAATCTCGAGGGTCTCGTCGCCGGGGTCGTACTCGACGAGGCCGTTGTCCGCGGCCCGGCGCAAGGCGAGTTCGCCCTCCGCCGTGGTCGGGATCACGGGCTTGTCGAGATCGAGCAGGCGCTCGACGTTCTCCTCGGGCGCGACGTCGATCTTGTTGGCCGCGACGACGATCGGTTTCGTTCGCTCGCGGACCAGTCGCGCGAGTTCCTCCCGGTGGTCGTCGTCCCACTGGATCGGGTCGTCGGGATAGTCCAGTTCCCGCAGGACCGTCGCGATCTGCTTGGGAGAGGCACCGAAACCCGAGAGCATGTCCGCCAGGGCGTCGTCGATGTCGAAGTCCGGGGAGCGTGATTTGCGCTCGACGGACTCCCAGTTGCGGTCGACGATGCCGGCCAGCCAGAGGTCCATCTCCTCCTCGATGAAGTCGATGTCCTCGAGCGGGTCGTGGTCGCCGATATCGACCGGTTCGCCCTTCTCGTTGGTGCCGCCGGAGGCGTCGACGACGTTGACGATCACGTCCGCGTTCGTCAGTTCGTCGAGGAACTGATTGCCCAGTCCCTTCCCCTCGTGAGCGCCGGGGACCAGCCCCGCGACGTCCAGCAGTTCGATCGGCACGTAGCGCTTGCCGTCCTCGCAGTTCTCGGCGTTACAACGGTCCTCGCGCTCGAGGCAGGGACACTCGGTCCGGACGTAGCTCACCCCGCGGTTGGCGTCGATCGTCGTGAACGGATAGTTGGCGACGTCGACCTCCGCCATCGTCGCCGCGGTGTAGAACGTGGACTTGCCGGCGTTCGGTTTCCCGGCAAGCGCGATCGAAAGCATGCCTCCCGATAGCGCCGTCCGGAGGAATTGTCTTTCGATTCGACCGACCTCGGCGGTCGCTCGCGTCGGTCGGGCCGGCGGAAGCGGCGGACACGTCGCGTACGGCGGTCGATTCCCCTCGTCCCCCGTACTCGAACCGCGTGGGGGGCACGTCGTGCGTTCTACCCCGTTTCGGGGGCGGTCAGATAAATCGGGCTGTCAACTCAGAGTTCGACAGCCATCATTACCTCGTCGACGTAGTGGCCGTTGAGTTTGTAGTGGTCCTCGCGGACGGCTTCCGTCTCCCAGCCGTGACCCTCGAGGAAGGCGATCGCCCCCTCGTTGGTCGAGGGAACGCTCTGGTAGAGCTTCTCGTAGCCGTTCGAACCGGCCCACTCGAGCCCCCGGGAGAGGAGATGCGAGCCGATGCCGTGGCCACGGTACTCCTCCAAGACGCCGACGGTGAGTTCGGCGGTGTGGCTCAACTTGTCGATTTCGGGCGCATAGAGGTGGACCCAGCCGACGACGTCGTCCTCGACGGTGGCGACGAAGAACATCCGCGACTCGAGTTCGTTGTGGCGGAGCAGGGCCTCCTCGTGATCGATCTCGTCGGCGACGCTCTCGGCCTCGATGTAGGTTCGTTCCTCGGCAACTTGCCGGATCGCGCCGACGATCCCCGTCAGGTCCTCCTGGCGGGCGGGTCGAATGTGGAACTCGAGGTCCGCCGAGACGTACTCCTCCTCGGCACCGGCGTCGATCGTCACCCGGAGTTTGCCGTCGCCTTTCTCGAGTCGCCCGTCGCGTTTGAGGATCGCGACGTGGTGTCGGAACCCGCTCGGATCGATCCCCAACCGTTCCCGCGTGTCGTCGGGATCGACCGCACCGTGTCGCTCGACGTACTCGTAGATCCGTTTGCGGTCCTCGTGACCGAACTCGAGTGTCTCAGTGGCCATGGCACTCGCTACCACGAACCAATACTTAATCCTTGCCTGGCGGATACGACCGGTCCCCGGCGTGACCTTAAGCCGGCAACTGGTACAGCCGGACCCCCTTGCACCGGGAATCCATCGATCCGATCGCGTGAGACGATCGCCGCCCGGTCCCCGGCGGCAGACGTGTCGCGCGTTCCCCATGATCGGATCGGACGTGGTGGTTGCTGGATCGGCCCTCGCGATCGCGGTAGCGGTCGGACTGGTCGCCCACGAATGGTCACACGCCGCGGTTCTGCGGCTCGCACGCGTCGAGTACGCCGTCTCCTACTTTCCCGGTCGTGCCGACGGCCTCGTCGCACTGGTCACGACACGGCCGTGGGCCGCCGTCCACCCCCGACCGACCGGTACCGAACCGCCCTGGGCACTCCGCCTCGCGGCGCTCGCGCCCGCCCTGCTCGCCGTGCCCGTCTTCGGACTGGGACTGTCCGGCCACCTGACCACGGAGACGCCGGTCGTCGCCGCGGCGGCGATCGGGTGGCTCGCCTGTGCCCTGCCCAGTCCGCAGGACTTCTCGGTCGCCTTTCACGCCGGCCGACTCCTCGAGCGGTCCCGAGAGCGGACCGGAACGGCCCACTCCCGCGCCGACTGACGGTCGTCGCCGGGTCGTTCCCGTCGCCCTACGAGTCGGTCCACGCGTGTGCGGCCGTTACGGCTGCGAACGAACCCAAAACGAGTCCCGCGGCGACGAGCCCGTCGATCGGAGCGAGCCCGGCCGCCACCGCGCCGAGGAACACAGTACCGAGCCCGACGGTCGCCCCGTACCGACGGGGCCACGGGTCGCTCGAGTCCGTTTCGGTCGGTCCCTCGAGATACGGCTCGAGCTGACCGGTCCGCGGCGTCGAGTCGACCCGGCCGCGATCCTTGTCGTACTCGATGATCCCGTGATTGTCGAGTTTCGGCAGGTGGGATTGGTACAGCGAGATGTAGACGCGCTGGCGTTCATCGGATCGGAGTTCCTCGACGGTCGTCTCCTGTTCCCAGGCGGCGACCTGTTCGGCGAGTTCGCGTAGTCGGACCGGCCCCTCGGCGTCCCGCAGGTATCGCAGGACGTCCCGGCGACGCTTCGTCTGGAGGAGGTGATGGACGTCGTCCAGTGACAGTTCGGCGGGGATCGCCCCTCCGTCCGCGTCTCGGGCGGCATCGCCGGGGTCGTCGGTCCGGCCGCGATCGATCACGTTCGTGTGATTGTATACCAGGCGGACGGATAAACATACTGACCTCGACGGTGTGTCTCGGTGATTGACGGCAAAAGCGAACGCTCGGGTCGTGAACGACCCGGAGCGGCCGACAGCAACGCGGTCATACAGCCACGAATGACCGCGAATCGTGATTGAGTACGGGTGATCCACCGGCGCTCACAGCGACGGTCGGTCGTCGGGCGGTCGGCGTCTCGCCGACATAACTCTCATTGGGCTATCGGGCAATAAATCTATCCATTGGAACAAGAACGTCATTGTCTGCCGATAGAAAGAGGATGTATTGGGTATTACTCGGCGAGATATGTTTCACCCAGGAACCTACGAGCGCAGAGGTGCGGGAAAACTGCTAGCGTGTCGACCGAGGCCCGGCGGACTCAGGGGTCGATCGCCATCGGTGCGGTCCGCTCGGAGAGTTCGGCGCTGACCAGAGCCGCGTGGCTTCGGCGGAGTCGTTCGGACAACGCCTGATGGGAGACGTCGAGTTCGGCCGCCAACTCCTTGAGCGTCACCCCCCTCGGCACGTCGAAATACCCCAGTTCGTGGGCCTTGCAGATCGTCTCGTACTGGGTTTCGGTCAGGGGAGTCTGTGCGCTCGCGAGGTCGTCGACGCCGCTGATCCGGGTGACGGTCGCCCGGTATTCGTATTGCTCGAGCAGGTCGTGACACGCCGACACCGACTCCCGATCGTGAAAGAGCAGTTTCACCAGCCACCGACCGTTCCGTCCCCGAGCGGTCAGGATCGCGCCGTCGTTGTCGGTCACGATCTCGGTAAACAGTTTCGCCGCATCCCCGAACTCGGTCCTGAACAGCCAGCGATCGCCCGGGCCGACGTCCGTCCCGGCGCCGTCGGACGCGCCGGTCGGCGACTCCCCGCCGTCGCCGAGGCTGGCGATTACGTCGACCGACGGATCGGCCTCGAGCGCCCGAGCGACGGCGTCCCGATCCGGACCGCCGGCCCAGATCAGCGGCGGCGAGTCACCGATCATCCCCCCGACCTGAAACTCGAACGTCGATACCCGATCGAAGGTCCGGTCAAAGCCGAGTCGCGCTGCCGGAATCTCGAGTTCGACGACTGTAGTCATCACCGAACCCCACCACGAAGACGTATAGACGGATTTCGCTACCGGTAGCCTTTCCCGCCACCCAAATCGGATGACTGTCATGTCGAATCCAATTTCAGCCGGGTCGATATGCGGGGTATGACCGTGTTATAGGAGACTACTGGCCATTAGTGTATGTGTTTTAACACTCCCGTCGGGGTGCGACTCTCTACGAAGAGACGAAACGACATCGGTGCGTTCTCAATTCCTGTAATTTCCGGTCAAGTACAAGTCCCTCCGTGTCTTCCTTCTAGGTGGCCAAGAACCGATATTTGGCTGACAGGGAATACGAAACCACGGCGCTCCGTCGCCGCCGTTCTCGCCGATTTCTCCACACGATTGGCACGTAACTACCGTCGCAGCCGAGCGACGGGTCCGTCCGCACCGTCGCGGTCGAACTCGACCAGCCCGTCGGCCTCGAGGTCCGCGAGCAGGCCGGTCAGCCACTCGCGGCCGTACTCGCCGTCGGGGACGTAGTCGACGCGGATGCGGTGACCGAGCGTATCGATCTCGAGTTCGCCGTGTTCGCGGAGGGTGCCGATCACGCGACCGCGGAACTGCCGGCGGCTCCCCTCGAAACTCGGCTGGGTCGGGACGTCGGGGGCGGTGAAGTCGCCGCTGGCGTAGGCCGAACACCATTCGCGCCACGGACAACCGGCTTCGTCGCACGTCGGCGTCTGTTCGCAGGCGACCCCGCCCAGTTCCATGATCGCGTTGTTCCAGACTCGCGACTCGCCGTCGGGCATGAGATCGTTCGCCGCGTCCTCGAAGACCGCGTCGTCGTCGGGCACGTCGAACGCGCGGTAGAGAACTCGCTTGACGTTGGTGTCGACGACCGCGTCCCCGTTGTTGAACGCGAAGCTCGCGACCGCGTTGGCCGTGTACGGACCGACGCCCATCAGTTCCTGTAGCTCCGCGGGGGTCTCCGGAAAGTCGCCGTCGTATTCCTCCTCGACCTGCCGGGCCGCCTCGTGGAGGTACTTGGCTCGGTTGTTGTAGCCCAGACTGTGGTCCGTCCAGAAGCCAACCACGTCCGCCCGGTCGGCCGCCGCGAGGGCGGCGGTCGTCGGCCAGCGCTCGAGGAACCCCTCCCAGGCCTCGACGACCCGACCGAGCTGGGTCTGCTGGCTCATCACTTCGCTGACGAGGATTTCATAGGGGTCGTCGGTCCGCCGCCACGGGAACTCCCGATGGTCGTCCTCGTACCACGCGATCAGCGCCTCGCGAACGGCCTCGCGGTCGTCGGGTAGCTGCGCCCCGTCCCCTGCTGTCATCGGCTGGGGTTACGCCGTCGGCTGTAAGTCAGTGTCGCAATGGGGCGGCCCCCGGCGACGTGGCCCGACTCGAACTGGAAAGGCCTATCCGGCCCGCTCGAGTCCGCACAGGTATGAGCCTCGACGATCTCAACGACGACGTAACGGCCACCTACACCGACATCGGCGACGAACTGGCGCTCTCGCTGGACCGCGAGACGCGCAACGAACTCGCCTTGCTCGAGACGGCCCTCGAGCCCGAGGAAACCGACGAACTCGTCCGGCGGGCGATCCACATGCTCTTTCAGTCGACCGTCGACACCGGGAAACTCGACTTCCAGCTGCGGACGGCCTACGACGTGACCTACGACGAGTACCTCTCGGGGATGACCTTCGAGGAGATGACCGGTGCGGACCAGTACCCCTCGATGGACGACGAGCGACGCTACCAGTTCTGAATTCACGTGTCCGTCGCCAGCCGGCGACCGATCGGAATTTCCGACGTTCAGGCCGCTGAACTACTATGAGTCATAGGAACACGATATGATTTCACCGTCATAATAGGTGAGCTTATCAGCGCTCGGCTCCTCGGATCGCACATGGCAATCTCCCAGCATTCACTCGAATCCGAATACCAGTGTCCCGACTGTTCGGGTGCGCTCTCGACCCGATACGAATCGCTCGTCTGTGACGACTGCGGCTACACGCCGCGTCACGGTGCCGACTGATCGGTCCGCGACAGTGTCGTAATCGAATCGATGACCGACCGCCCGGTTTTCAGTTCCCTCCACGCTCGAGAGAGTCCGCTCAGCAGTCGGGACGTTTCACGCCGCAGTCGGTGCGAAGCGCGGGCTCGATTCCCTCGGACCTTGCTCGAGTCACTCGTCTTTCCAAATGAGGCCTTCAGTCTCCGCGGTCAGGACGGTCTCACCGGCCGCGTTCTCACAGACGACGTCCGAGACGAATTCGTACCGGTCATCTCGTTCTCTAACGGTGTCGAACGTCGAACGACACGTGATCGGTTCGCCGGTGTAGACCGGCTGGTGGAAGTTAAACTCCATCGTACTGGCCAACACTTCGTTATCGCTCCCGAGTTTCGTTGGCAGCGTCGCGGTCAACAACCCCTGGACCATCACTCGTCCATCGTCGTCCGGCTCGGTGTGGCGCGGTTGGTCGTCACCGGTGAGGTCCGCGAACCGCTGTACGTCGTCGACCGTGAACGTTCGCTCGAACGTCCTCGTCTCGCCCTCGGTTGGGTGCGTCATCGGAACTGATCTCCGCGTTGAAACTACAACAAAATAGCGGTGCCGGGACGACGCGTCGGCTGCGACCGTTTCGCCACGGTCCTCGATCGCTCGAGTCACGCGCGGAATCCGGATCGTAACGGCCGTTCGTGTCCGCTCCGATCTCGGACAACTCTCTCGGGAACTCCGTCTGCTAATCGCTCACTCGATTTCCAACTGGCCGCCGCTCCCGCCGTCCCCCTCGTTGCCGTCCTCGTTCCATTCGAGTTCGAACTCGACACTCAACTCACCGGGCCCGCTCGTTGGCCCCTCGCGTTCGGCTTTGACCTCGAACGTCGGTCGGGCCGGCGGCTCCATCGTCACGGACTCGGAACCGGACTTGAGCGTGATTGCATCCCCTCGTTCGAGCTTGTCAGCAACACGCCGGAGATACGACGCGATGTCCGCTCGGCTCTGGTCGCTCTCCGATTTGAACAGGACTTCTTCGGGCATACAGCATCGCTACACTTCCCGTCCCGATAAATGTATTCGCCGTACGTACCGCAAGTTCTACTGGACTGAAGAGGGGCTCCTGCGACCGTCGGAGCCGTCAGTCGTCGATCGGGGCCGCGCTCGAGAGCGCCTCGTCGATGTCGGCCTCGGCCATCTTCTCGACCAAGGCGTCGATCACTTCCTCGCGCTTGCCGCTGACGAACTTGATCGAGCCGACGACGAGGTGGCCGCCGCCGGAGACGCCGCCGCCCGCGATTTCGGCTTCCAGTTCCGAAACCATGTTCGGGATGTCCAGCCGGACGCCGTCACTGCGAAGCACGGCGAAGTCGGGCCCGTAGCCGACCGTGATCACCGGATCGCCGGTCTCCTCGATCTTGCGGTCGTGGATCTCGCCGGTGGTCTTGCCCGGCGCGGGGTAGGTAAAGCGGTGGGCGTAGTTCTCGACGTCGATCCGATAGAGGTGCGCGCCGTTCTCGAGGGTCTCGTGTTCGAGGTGGGGCATGGCGGCCTCGAGTTGCTCGTCGACCTCCTCGCGGCCGCGGTCGGCGAAGAACTCGACGAGTTCGCGGTGGCGATCCTCGTCGTCGCTGTCGACCTGCAGCAGGTCCTGAATCAGCTGGTCGCCGGAGTTATACCGCAGCCAGAAGGCGGCGTAGTCGAGCGCCTCGCTGAGGTCTTGCAGTCGGTTCTCGTCGTAGCCTTCTTCGGCGGCCAGTTCGAGGTAGTCGTCCATCGCGTCGGCCTTCGAGCGGTCCGAGAGGCCGGCGACGGCGGGGACGTGGCGGAGTTCCTCACCGAGTTCGGGATAGATCATCCGCGCGAGTTCGACACAGAGCATCCCGGTGGTGATCCGGTAGTCCTCGTCGTGGAGATAGGGATTGACGTGGGCGTCGAGCAGGTCGCCGACCGCGTCGGGATCGGGGTGGTGGTGGTCGACGGCGACGATCGGGATGTCGTAGTGGGCCAGCGTCTCGTAGGCCGGGACGTCCTCGGCCGTCGAGCCGTTGTCAAGCATCAACAGGAGGGGAAGCTGCTGGCCGTGTTTCTCGCGGTCCTCCAGGGCGAAGTTCAGGTCCCGCGTGGCGTCTTCCATCTCGTAGAACGGCGCTTTCGCCGGCAGCCGCTTGATGAGATGACGCGGCGCGTCCGCGTCCTCGTGGACATCGGCGATAAAGCGCTGCAGCGCGATCTGGACGGGGACGGCGGCGCACATCCCGTCGCCGTCGGCGTGGTGACGGACCCGGATCGGGCGTCCCTCGAGGACGGTCCGGCGCAGCAGTCGCGCGACTTCCTCGAGGTCCTCGCGGAGCTTTTCGAAGGCCGGCCAGTCGATCAGCGGCTCGACGTCGTGGGGTTCGGCCCGTTCCTCGAGGGCCGCCTCGAGGCGTTCGCGAGCCGTTTCGGCGTCCTCGCCCTCGAGTTTCGAGAGTCCCTCGACCTCGATCTGGACCGAGCCCTCGCGGTGTTCCGGCGTCCCGGTGACGCGGACGACGTCGCCGACTTCGATCGAGGGATAGGCGCGGACGCCGGCCTCCTCGAAGGCGGCACAGGGGACGACGCCGTTCTCGTCGGCGACGTGGAAGATCGTCGGGCCGCCGGTCTGTTTGACCTGGGTCACCTCGCCCTCGAGGTGGACCTGGTCGCCGATCGATCCCTCGAGGCCGTCGGTGCCGGTCAGCGAGTAGTCGCGGCTGACCGACTCGGTCTCGTAGTCGTCGCTGACGTCGACCGGCTCGAACGCCATGTCGCCGTTCTCGCGGACGCTCTCGAGTTCGACGACGAGTTCGTCGCCGACGGCGTAGGTGCCCTCGAGGACGGATTCGTGGACGAGTCCGGAGACGGAATCGGAGAGATCGACGAAGACGCCGTAGTCGACGATGCCGTTAATTTCGGCAAGATAGGAGCGGCCGGTCTCAACGTCGTCAGCGGTACAATCGGGAGCGAGATCGTAAACGACGGAACCCCCGTCGTCTGCGCCGGGTTCCCCGGCGGAGTCACGCGTCATCTTGAGTCGGATTTTGGAGGTGGTCGCGTATAACCCTTGTCAAGAAGCGATGGCGACTCGCGGCGCGGATCGCATCAAGAGCCGTTCGGTGCGAGTACGTCCGCGCCGAGTGGTTCCGGGCCCGTCGCTGCTCTGCTCGGCGACGAGGCGCTGCCAACTCGTCGCCGTCGAACCCGCCTGCGGAGCGACTGCGCGAGACGTCGAGTGGCCGGGAGCGCACGGTTGCCCCTCGGTCGATGCTCTGTCGGTGCTTCTCGGTCGCGATCGGACCACCCGTACCGTCGGGGCGAGACGACGATATCACGGCAGGTATTTTATATGAGGAAGTTTAAAATGAACAAGATATCCCGTCGGAACCGACAGGTCGCGTTTGATCGTCGGTAGCGTCGGTTAGAGTATTCGCATGGAAACCGATATACAGGAGATTAGGCCGGTTGAACTGTCTGATTCGATCGAGTCAGGTGAGGTAACCCTCGTTCTCGGCGCACCATGCGTCGGCAAGTCCCACCACGTAGCGGCCGTCGGACACACCGTCACGCGACTGCCGGCGGCCGCGGCTGTCGACGATGACGAACTGGTGATCGTCGATGACTTCGCGACCGCGATCTGCGATCTGACCGACGAAGCCTGGTCGACGTACGGTGACGAACGCAGCGAGAAATCGTTGCTCACTCGAGCGGGCGGCGCGGCGTTCGTGACCCGACCCCGAAGTTTCGACTGGCTATGCCGGTCCGAGTCGGACGTGTCCGCGGCGTTCGTCGAGGCGGTGGACACCGTTTTGATGGTCAGAACGCCGCCTGCTGCGGGTACCAACGCGATCGAAACGATTCGAGACGCCGTCGCGTCGAGGCGAACGTCCCCACTGGGTGACGAGAGACGGGCCCAGCTTGGATCGCGGATCGCGTATCCGACGTATCGGTTCGAGAGCGACCCACTCCGTGCCCGGTTGGGCTGGTACGACGCAACGGTAACTCCCGCGGCGTTTCTGTCGCTGACTTCCGCCGGATCGACGCCGGTACTCGTCGGTGCGGACGTGCGGCGAATGCTCCAGGACCGAGACGTTTCGATCGAGCCACTCGGCAACGCACTCGTCGACATCGGCCGCCCCCTGGTACCGAGTGGCGACAAACCCGGGCGACGGTTCAACGAGCGGGCCCCGCCCGTCGCCGCAGCGGCGTCGCTTATCGCTGCTGCACTGGTCGATGACGCGAACTGGTTTGGGCCGCTCGTCCGGTGTCGACCACTCCCAGCGGCCGCTGAGGCCCTCGAGGCCGCGTTCGACCTCCCGCCGGGTACCGTCGGCTTCCTCCGAACGTTCGCGGCCGAACCCGCGAGGGGAGCGATTCGCGATCGACTCGCGGGTCGAGCCGACGACGAGGCCGCAATCGCCGACTTCCTCGAAGACCGGGTCGAGGCGTTCCGTACTATCGACGCGGTGTTCTCGTCGCTCGAGGCGGTCTCGACATCGCCTGAGACGTACGGTTCGTCGCCGTTGGTCGGTGCCTGGCAGTCGGAGGGGCTCGACGAACTGCGGGCAGCGGCGACGGCGCACGAACTTCCCGACCGGACCGACGGCTCGGACGGGAGCGCCGATCGACCGGGAACGGACCCGCAGTCGGACGTCGACTCCACAGCCCTGCTTGAGGCGCTCGACGGCGGGATCGTGGTCCTCACCGGGACGAAAGCGAGCGGGAAGCGACGACTCGCCTCCCGCGTCGCCGCGGAACTGAGCGACTGGGGGGCGACGATCATGCTCCCCGATCTCCGACGGCCCGATCGGGTTCGCCGCGGGATCGATGCCACGCCCGATGCCGTCGTGGTTGCGACGTACGCGGCAGAACCGGCCCAAATCGTCGGCGACGACGGCGTTCGAGCGATCGTCGACTGGGTCGACGAGGGCGTGTGTACGGGCGCGATACTCATCTGCGATACCAGTAATCGCGACCGGTTCGATGCGAGCTGCGAGCGAGCCGGCTGTGACGAGCGGGAGGCGTGGCTAGACCGCACCGACGTTTCACTCGACGAGCCAGCCGTCCCCGCCGATCGAGACCCAGCGACGATCGCCGAAGACCTACTCGACGCGATGGACTGGAACGAGACCCAAACGCCGTCCCGCGACCCCATCGATGTCGAGCCAGTTGCCGACCAGAGTACGCTCGCGGCCGTTGCTGGCGTCCCGGACAACGCTTTGGACGAGGCGTTCCTCGGTCGGATCGTCGCCGAAACGGTCCACGGGTTCGCGACGACCCACCGGCCGAACGCGGGGTCGCCGTGGCTCGACCTCGTCGACGAACTCGTTCGCGATGTCGGGCGGAATCGGTGCGCCGATTCCGACGAGGCGATACGGTTTCGCGGCGGGGTCTACGGGACCGCGATGGCCGCCATCGCGACCGCGGATCCGACGACCGACGAGTGGATCGGTGCGATCGCACAGCACGCCGTCGCCGCCACGAACGAGACCGCGACTCCGGTGGGACGGGAATCGGTCGGCGGCGACCAAGAACCGTTCGCGACCGCGTTTGCGACGGCACTGGGGAAACTCGCACTCCCCGGGGACGAGACGAGGGTGAACATCGGTGCCGTCGCGTGCGTCGACGAGGCCCTCCACGAGGTCGTTCCGACCGACGGGTCGGACTATTGGCTTCACGTCGTGTACGGACGAACGGTGGGGGAAATCGCCCGCGAGAGCGACGACCCCGCCACGGCCGAAGCTGCCCTCGCCACCATCGAATCGCACGTCCGACAGCACGCAAACGACATCGACGACCGGGAGACGGCACGTGTACTCGCTGGCAGCTTCGCGTCCATGCTCGGCGCTATCGCGGGCCTCGAGCGGTCTCCCGAGGAACTGCTGGCGTGGACGAACGAGTTGGAGGCACGAGTCAGGGAATCGGCCACGCTGATCGTCGATCCGGACGTCCAAACGACGATGCTACAACAGGTCTACGTTGGCTCGATCGGACGATGGGCGTTCGAACACGACTGTCCAGCGGATCGGGTCGGCCCCTGGTTCGAGGCGGTCGGTCGGAGTCTGCGCCGAACCGCCGCGCTCGCGGACATCGATGACTCCGACGCGTTCGTCTCCGAGGCGTACGGACAGGCCGTTCACGCCATCGTCGCGGACGGCGACCTCGAGCGGGCCGAACTGTCGTTTGCGGGCTACGACCGGCTTGTCGACGCTGTCGCCGAGTCGGACCGCTCGGACGACGAGTGGGAGAGCCGAGCGGCCCTCCACGCCGACGCCCTCGCGGCGTTCGCCGCCGTTGAGCAGGACAACCACGAGGGTGTCAGGAGCTACCCCTACGGCCACCAGACGATTCCCTCCGAGGACGCTCTCGGATTCACGGACTGGCTCGAGTTGTACGACGACACCGTGACGCGAGGGGCGGCCGCAGACGCGTCCGGAGCGACGCTCGACTCGTATCTGGCAGCGGTTTACAGCGGTGCGCTGTCGGCGCACGTGCGGGGGTTCGACGCCGATTCGTCGACCGGTGTCACGCCTCGCAGCGAGCATACCTGGTGGACGGGGATTACTGACCGACTGACCGTCGCGGCGACGGAGGTAGTCGAAGAGCCGTACTCGTTCCTGACCGAGGTCTACGGTGACGCGGCAGTGGCCTGGGCGAACGAGGGCGACGCCAGCCGCAGTCGCGAGTGGATCGCGTCCCTCGTCGAGTCGTACCGGAGCCGTCGCGACGCGATCGACGAACCAGACCGGACGGCGTGGTTCGAGGCGTTCGCAGCCACGGACGCGGCGATCCTCGCGGCCGTACTCACGCGAACCGATACCGGCGAACGGACGCACGATCGGCTGGTCGAGACGGTGCTGTCACAGATCGAGACGGCGGCGACGGCGGCGGACAATCCGTGCCGGCCGCGGGACTACGCGGTCTCGGTATTCGGCACCGCGCTGGCGCGTGCGGCCGACGCCGAGCGCGACGCGGTCCGGTTCGGGGTCAGCGAAGTAGTGGCGACCGTGATGACGGAGTCGGCGCTCGAGTGGCTCGATGTCGACCGAACGACTCTCCTCGAGCGGATCTACGGCGACGCGTTCGCGGCGGTCGGTCGCGAACACGCCGACGGGACGAACGCGGACGAGTGGCTGGCGGCCGTCGGCGAGCGGACGGAGGTGATGGCGACGAACGCGGCATCCGACGATCCCTCGAGCGTACTCGTCGCCGTCTCCGCTCGCGCAGTCGCTGCATCGATCCGCGACGGAGCCGACGCGTGGTGTCGCTGCGTCGACTCGACGCTTCATGGGTGGGCGACGGGGTCGCTCGTCGACGACCCGGAGACGTTTCTGGTGACGGTCTACGCGGCGGCGATCGTCGAAGTCGCAACGGACCACGACACGGAGGTCGCGATGGAGACCTGTATCGACGCCGTCGACGACTCGATCGCGAGGGCGACCGAGGCGGGACTCGTCCGCTCCGACGAGACACTCGAGCGTACCGTCTCGCGGGCCGCGACCGCACTGTCGACGGGTGACGGCCCGGCGAACGCGACCTCGAGAGAGTCTCTCGGTCGTGCCCTTCGAGCGGCCGACGACCGGTCGGCAACCGACGGGAAGGAGTAGGCGGCGTCGGTCGGGTCGATTCCGAACCAGCGCATCGGAACGTTTAGCAACCGCAAGGCCCCAGCGTAGACCATGGGGCTGTTCGACGCGCTGTTTCGCTCGAGCGAGATCCTCGGCATCGCCGAGGAAACCCTCGAGTTCGCCCTCGAGTCCTCCGAGGAGACCCACCCGAACGAGTACATGGGGTTTCTCCGGGGGACCGAGGCCGATCGGCTGGGACTGGACCGTGACGGGCTCGTCATCACGGACATCCTCGTGGTGCCCGGCACCGAGTCCAACAGCGTCAGCGCGACGGTCAAGACGAACCAGATTCCCAACGACGTGAAGGCGTTGGGTAGCATCCACTCCCATCCGAACGGCGTCATCAGCCCGAGTAACGCCGATCTGGACACCTTCGGTCGGGGCAGCGTTCACGTCATCATCGGCGCGCCCTACCGTCGGACCGACTGGAAGGCGTTCGATTCGAAAGGCCAGCCGACCGGACTGAACGTGATCGACGTCGACCTGCCCGAGACCGAGGACTTCTTCGATTTCACGCAGGCGGATATCGACGAGGAACTGCGATGACGAGACTCGCCATGCTCGAGACGATGCCACGTACCGGACCGACGACGGGATCGCCACGGAAACCACGTACCGCCGGATCGACCGCGGGGGCGACATGAGCCGGACCGTCATCGCGCAGGGGACCTTCGACATCATCCATCCCGGCCACGTCCACTACCTGGCGGAAGCCGCCGCGATGGGCGACGAACTCTACGTGATCGTCGCCCGCAAGACGAACGTCGATCACAAGGAGAAGCCGATCTGTCCGGCGACCCAGCGCCGGGACGTAGTCGGCGCACTCGAGGCCGTCGACGAGGCCCTGCTCGGCCACGAGGAGGACATCTTCGTTCCGATCGAGGAGATCGATCCCGACGTGATCGCGCTGGGACACGACCAGCACCACGACGACGAGGCCATCGCAGCCGAACTCGAGCGGCGGGGGATCGACTGCGAGGTGCGCCGTGCGAGCGCCCGAGAGACCGACGACGAGCAACTGCTCTCGACCCGGCTGATTATCGATCGGGTCCTCGAGCGCCGCGGCTGAGCGGCGACGCCGACGGCATCAGTTCTGGCGGATCACGGGCGGCGGGAGTCGCAGCGAATCGACCGTATGTCCCGTCTCGACGAAGTGGGCGATCGCCTCCTCGGACACCTCTTTTTCGGTGTAGCCGTGGGCGGTGCTGACCTGCCAGTCGCACTCGAGACAGTATTTGCGCATGCGGGAGTCTAGCTGGTACTCGGTCTCAAGGGCGGGAAAGAGCGGTGCAGGAAATCGAAGGGACCGCCCCGCGGTCGGGACGGACACGGCCCGGACGGTGAGACGCCGCGAGCCGGTTGCGGCCGCTACTCGTCTTTGACGCCGGGGTTGGTCACGGCACCGTTGGCCGCGGAGCCAAAGGCCTGCCCGTACTTCGCCAGCACGCCGCTGGTGTACTGGCGGTCGGGCTGCTCACGGTCCGCGAGTCGCTGCTCGATCTCTTCGTCGGAGAGGTCGACGGAGAGTTCGAGGTCGTCGATGTCGATGGTGATCGTGTCGCCGTCCTCGAGGGCGGCGATGGGACCGCCGGCCGCCGCCTCGGGGGCGACGTGGCCGATAGAGAACCCGCGGGTCGCACCGGAGAAGCGGCCGTCGGTAAAGAGCGCGACGTCCTCGGCGTGGCCCTGGCCGGCCACGGCGCTCGTGACGCCGAGCATCTCGCGCATGCCGGGACCGCCGCGGGGACCCTCGTTGCGGATCCCGATGACATCGCCGGATTCGACGTTGCCCTCCTGGACGTAGGCCATCGCCTCCTCCTCGCGCTCGAAGATCCGGACCGGTCCCTCGTGGTGGAGGTGGTCCTCGCCGGTGATCTTGATGACCGCCCCCTCGGGCGCGAGGTTGCCGGTGAGGATGCGGATGGCACCGCGCTCGTGGATCGGGTCGTCGACGGTATGCAAGAAGTCGGCGTCGAGATCCGAAATCGCGGGCGGATCGACCCGCTCGATGGCCTCGGCCATCGTCTCACCGGTGACCGTCAGCGCGTCGCCGTGGAGCAGGTCGGCCTCGAGCAGCTCACGCAGGACGACCGGCACGCCGCCGACCTCGTGGAGGTCGTTCATCACGCGCTTGCCGCCGGGCTGGAGGTTGGCGATCTTCGGCGTGCGGGCGCTGATCTCGTTGAACGTCTCGATGTCTAAGTCGACGCCGGCCTCGGCGGCCATCGCTAGCAGGTGGAGGACGGCGTTGGTCGAGCCGCCGACGGCGACCTGCAGGGCGATGGCGTTCTCGAAGGACGCCTCGCTGAGGAAGTCGGAGGGTTTCCGCCCTGCTTCGACGGCCTCGACGGCGATCTCGCCGGCCTCGCGGGCGACCTCGTAGCGCGACTCGGCTTCGGCGGGCGGGCTGGCGCTGCCAAGCGGTGCGAAGCCGATCGCCTCGGAGATCGAGGCCATCGTGTTCGCGGTGAACATGCCGCCACACGAGCCCGCGCCGGGGCAGGCGTTGCGCTCCATCTCGTCGAGTTCGTCCGGACTCATCTCGCCGTCGGCGACGGCACCGACGCCCTCGAAGAGGTTCTGGACGGTGATCTCCCGGCCCTCGTGTTCGCCGGGCATGATCGAGCCGCCGTAGAGAAAGACCGAGGGCAGGTCGGTCCGGATCGCGGCCATCATCATTCCGGGCATGTTCTTGTCACAGCCGCCGATCGTGACCAGCCCGTCCATGCGCTCGCCGAACGACACCAGTTCGACGGAGTCGGCGATCACTTCCCGGGAGATCAGCGAGGCCTTCATCCCCTCGGTCCCCATCGAGATGGCGTCCGAGATCGTGATCGTTCCGAACTCGATCGGCATCCCGCCGGTCTCGTCGACGCCCTCGAGGGCCGCGTCGGCGACGTCGTCCAGATGGACGTTACACGGCGTGATGTCGGCCGCGGGGTTCGGAACGCCGATCATCGGCGCGCCGAAGTCCTCGTCGTCGAATCCCATCGCCCGGAACATCGCACGGTGTGGGGCCTTGTCTGCGCCCTCGGTCACCTCGCGACTACGTAACTCCTCGTCCTTGCCGTAGTCGAATTCGGTATCGCTGCTCATGGTCTCACGTCGCATCGAAACGGTATAAGTTACCCTTTCTCGGCCAATGGTTCGGAAACTCGGAAAAAGCCGAATACGTTCGTCCGCGAGGCCAACGGCTGCGAGCAGCGACGGAACGGAACCGACGCAGGGACTCACGCACTCAAAAGGATAGGAGCCGCTGAAACGATTGATATACTGATCGCAGCGCTGTCGTGTGATCAGGTGTGCAATGACTTTCAGCGGCAACTATAGTCCCGCGTCGGCGACCCGCTCCTGCCGACGGGACAGGTCGGATCGTAGACGACCGTTCCCTCGCGGCGCAGCCGCAGGGAGAGGTCGGCCTCGTCACAGGCTGGCACGATTACCGAGGCGTCGGGACGCGCCATCGTGGAAGCGCGTCCGCGGAATCGGTATCGGTTGTGTCCCGCTGCCCTCGAGTCCACGGTCCCGTCGAGTGGTCCGTCAGAGCCATCGTCAGGCGTTGCCACCGTCGAAACCCCCTTGCCGGGGGGCTCCGTAGCGAGGCCACGATCATGCCGAGCGCGACCGTCAGCACCGGGGCGCGACTCCACGTCGGCTTCCAGAACCTGTCGCTTGCCCGCGGGCGGCTCTACGGGGGCATCGGCGTCGGGCTCGCGGAGCCGCGGGCGACCGTCACCGCCGAGCCCGCCACCGAGGTCGCGACCGACGACCCGCTGGTCGGAGAGTACGCCCGCCGTGCCGTCGACGTGCTGGACCTTCCCGGCGTCGCGGTGGCACTCGAGGAGCGGCTGCCGCGCCACGTCGGCCTCGGGAGCGGCACCCAACTCGCGCTGGCAGTGCTGACGGCGACGGCACGGGCCCACGGACTCGAGCCGCGGGTCCGCGAGAACGCGCCTGCGATGGGGCGGGGCGGCCGCAGCGGCGTCGGCGTCGCGACCTTCGAGAGTGGCGGATTCGTCGTCGACGCCGGCCACCCGACGAACCGCTTTACCACGGAGCCGCCGGCGGAGGGCGACTGGACGGTGCCGCCGGTCGTCGCCCGCCACGACCTGCCCGATGACTGGCGCTTTCTGGTCGTCGTCCCCGACGCCGAGCCCGGCCGCAGCGGCGACGACGAGGACGAGAGCATGCGCGCGGTCGTCGAGCGGGCCGACCCCGCGATCGCCGACGAGATCGCCGGCGTCGTCACCCGGAAACTGCTGCCCGCCGCGGCCGGGGGCAGCCTCGAGCCCTTCGGCGAGGCCGTCGCCGAGATCGGCCGCAAGAACGGTGCCTGGTACGCCGACGCACAGGGCGGGGTCTTCCGGCCGCCCGCGGGCGAACTCGTCGACGCGCTCGAGGACTGCCCGGTCCTCTCGGGCGTCGGCCAGTCCTCGTGGGGCCCGGTCGTCTACGGCGTGACCGATACCCCCCACGCCGAGGAGGCTGCGGCCGCGGCTCGGGACGCGCTCGCGGAGCGCGGGCTCGAGGGTCGCGTGATCCTCGCCGAAGCGGCCGAGAGTGGGGCTCGAGTCGAGACGGATGTCGGTCGCCGATAGTGATGGAAATATTGTCACCGCGAGCGAACGAAACCGCGGCGCTACGCGCTGCGGTAAGACGAGCGGCCGACGGCCGCGAGTCAATGAGCGAGCGGGCCGACGACCGACCTGAAGCGAGTGAAACGAGCGACGCGAGGGAGCGGAGCGCAAACGGTCGGCCGCAACCGGTAAACGGACGCGAGCAAACGACCCCGTATGGAACGGATGCCGCTCGGCGTCTCGCGGCTCGATCGGATGATCGGTGGCGGCGCGCCAACCGGCAGCGTCGTCTTACTGGCCGGCGAGTCCGGTGCCGGCGCGCGGGAGTTCTGCTACACCAGCGCCGTGCTGAACGGGCTCGTCGAGGCCGACCCCGATCTCTTCGACCTCTACTACGGCGACCTCGCATCCGACGTGACCCTCCCCGAGGACGTCCACTACGTCTCGTTTACCGACGAACCGAGCGCCGTCGTCGACGAGATGCAGTTCGTCATGGACGAGGCCCTCGTCGACGCGGGGATGGACGACGTCCGGTTCGTCGAACTCGCCGAGGAGTACTTCCAGCTGACGCCGGTGCCGACCGACTGGTACGCCGACGGGATGGCCGACATCACCGAACTCGGCAGCCACAACGAACGTACTGACGTCCTCGAGGCGCTGGGCGAGTACCTGACCGACCACGCTACCGACAACCTCGTTGTGATCGATTCGCTCACCGATCTCGTGGCGGCGGCCGATGATCGGCTGAACTGGTCGGACCTGACCGTCCTGCTGAAGGGACTCAAACGCGCCTCACATCGCTGGGGCGGCGTCATCCTCCTGCTGGTCAACGCCGAACTGCTGGGCCCGACGGAACTCGGCCGGCTCAAGGAGGCTACCGATGGCACGCTGCTGTTCGAGTGGGAAAGCGGCGGCTCCGAACGCGCCCGCACCCTCGTCGTCGAGCAGTTCCGGGGCGTCCTCTCCCGGCTCGAGGACGAGGACATCGTCCGCTTCGAGACGGAGATCCACGACGGCGGCTTCGACATCAGCAACGTCCGCAAGATCAGGTGACCGGCGGCGCGGCTCCCCCTCGAGTTCGGACCAACGCTTATACGCTCGATATCCCAAGTACGGACAGATGTCCAGCCGAAACCACGATGAGCGCGCCGTCTCCTTTGCCGTTCCCGACGAGGCCGACGACTGGCTGGCCGACGAAGCCACCCGGCGCGGCGAGAGTCGTGACGAGATCTGTCGGCGGCTGGTGACCGCTTCGGCCGCGGTCGCGACCGACGACGACCCGACGCCGACGGCCGAATCGACCGACTCGGCAGTGGCGACGCACAACGACGGCACCGGCCCCGAGACCGGCGGTGAGTCCGATGACTGACGACACCGGAGACGACGAGAGCGAGTTCGAGACGGATGCCGGAGCCGAATCCACGGACGGAGACGCCGGAATCGAGATCACTCACGACGCGGACGCGACTCCGCTCGAGTCCGACGATTCCGAATCGGACGACCATGCCGGTCCGCTCGATGGCCTCGCCTCGCCCGTCGCGGAACCGGCCGACAGCGGCTCCGAGACGACCGAGTTCGACGACCTATTCGATCGGCAGGACACCGCCGATATCGACGCCGACCGACTCTGGGAGCAACTCGAGGGCGACAATCTGCCGGCACCGACGGACGCGGACGACAGCGAGGTCCGCGAGGTCGACAAGCGAGCCTACTGTCAGGGCTGTGAATATCTCACCGAGCCGCCCGACGTCGCCTGCACCCACGCGGACGCCGAGATCCTGGCGGTGCCGACGATCGAGACGGTCCGAGTCGCGGACTGTCCGTTCGTCCTCGCGGACGAGGCGGGCGACCGGGAGCGGTGACCCACCGATCTCGAGTGTTTTTGCCGCTCGGGCACGTACCGGCCGGGTATGCAATTCTGCGACGACTGCGGCTCGATGATGAAGGCTCGCGGTGACCGCATGGTCTGTACGAACGACGACTGCGGGGCCTCGAGCGAACGCGACCGCGAGCAGGAAGATGCCTTCGTCACGACGGAGTCCCAGACCGACGACGACGTGATCGAATCCGACGAGAACGCCAACTTCGAGGGGAAACCGAAGGCAAACGACGTGATCTGTGACGAGTGCGGTGCCGAGGAGGCGTGGTACACGCTCAAACAGACCGCGTCGGCCGACGAGCCGCCGACGCGCTTTTTCAAGTGTACCGAGTGCGGGAATCGGTGGCGGGAGTACAACTAACTACTCTGTCGGGTCCGTTCGACGGTTCCGTCCGGATTATTGTGTCAATTGATACCGATGGGCAAGGAATAAGCGCCGGTCCCCCGTAGCGGGCGTATGGATGCGCTCGAGCGGCCGACGTTCGCTTCCGAGGCCAGCCGGCGTCTCTACGAGTACGTCGAGCGCCACGGGACCGTCGAACGGCACAAACTGCGCGAGATCGTCTCCCTCCCGGTCGAGGAGTTCCAGACCCGTCTCGAGGAGCTAAAGCAGGACGGCTATCTCGCGGAGGACGGCGGGACCCTCCGACTCGCGCTCGAGTTCGGGGCCGTCGAGAAACACGAGTTGGACGAGTTTACCGTCACCGTCCGCCCCGCCAGACAGGACGACTTCGACGGACTGATCGAGACGATCAGGGACGTCACGGCCGAGGACACCTACGTCGTCGCCGAGACGGTCGCCGAACAACTGCTCTACGACGACACCGTCACCAGACACAACGCGATCGAGACCCGCCAGTTCTTCGTCGCGACCGTCGACGGCGCGGTCGTCGGCTGGACGCACCTCGATCTCCACCGGGTCGAACCGGTCCGGGAGGTCGCCCAACAGACCGTCGGCGTCCGCGAGGCCTACCGTGGCCACGGGATCGGGAGTACGCTCCTGCAACGCGGGATCGAGTGGGCCGAAGCCAACGGCTACCGGAAGCTCTACAACAGCGTTCCCGTGGTCAACGACACCGCACTCGAGTTCCTGACCGTCCACGGCTGGGACACCGAGGCGATCCGCAAGGACCACTACACGATCGACGGCGAGTACGTCGATGAGGTGATGATGGCCTACGAGCTGTAGCGGCGGCGATCCGGGCGGACCGTGTCCGCCGCCGGCGGGCGCAACGTTCACGTCCGTCCGGACGAATCGATCGGTAGACGAATGTCCGACGGGCCCCGGCTGCCGGGCGTCGAGCGCGAGGCCGACGAGGACCGGATCGTCTGTCACGTCGACGCCGACTGTTTCTACGCGTCCTGCGAGCGGCTGCGCGAGCCCGAACTCCGGGGCGAGCCGGTCGTCGTCGGCATGGGGTACGAACCCGGCGAGACCGTCGGTGCCGTCGCCACCGCCAGCTACGAGGCCCGCGAGTTCGGCGTCGAGAGCGCCCAAGCGATTTCGACGGCCCTCGAGCGGTTGCCCAGACGCGCGGCGCACGAGGTCGGCGACCTCGACGGGGAGACGGACCGCGAGGAGACCGGCTACTACCGCTCCGTCGACATGGATTACTACGAGTCGGTCGCGGCCGACGTCCGGGAGATCCTCCACGACTGCGCGGACGTGGTCCGGGAGGTCAGCATCGACGAGGCCTACCTCGACGTGACCGAGCGGACGGCGTGGGAGGTCGCCGACGGCTTCGCCCGGCATATCAAGGACCGCATCCGCCGGGAAGTCGGCGTGGCCGTCAGCGTCGGCGTCGCGCCGACGATGAGTACGGCCAAGATCGCCAGCGACTTCGACAAACCCGACGGCCTCACCGTCGTCCGACCCGACGAGATCCGCGAGTTTCTCGCCCCACTCGCGGTCGACCTGCTGCACGGCGTCGGCCCGGTAACGGCCCGCGAGCTTCGGGAGATGGGCCTCGAGACGGCCGGCGACGTGGCGGCTGCCGACCCGGAGCCGCTGGTCGAGCGCTTCGGCGAGCGCGGCCAAGAACTGTACGACCGCGCACGCGGCGACGACGACCGCCGCGTCGAGCCCAAGGGCGACCCCAAGAGTTTCTCGCGGGAGTCGGCCTTCGCCGAGGCCGTCGCGGAACCCGAGCCGAAGTACGACCAGATCGAGACGCTCGCGGCCGCCGTCGCCGACCGCGCCCGCCGGGAGGGCGCGCTGTATCGAACCATCGGCGTCAAGGCGGTCACGCCGCCGTACGACGTGAACACGCGCGAACGGTCCCTGCCCGGCCCCGTCGACGACCCCGAACTGGTCGACCGCGTCGCGCGCGATCTCTTCACCGAGTTCGAGTCCGAACCCGTCCGCAAGGTCGGCGTCCGCGTCGCCAACCTCGAGTTCGCGGCCGCCGATCAGGCCAGCCTCGAGAGTTGGGAAGGGGGCGGGAACGATGCCGACGGGGGGTCGAACCTCGAGCCGACCGACGACGAATCAACTGCCGACGCAACCGACGACGAGCCGGAACCGGGGGCGCTCGGCGGCGATCGCTCGAGCGGACAGTCGTCGCTCGCGGACTTCTCGTGACTGCCCGTCCGCGTCCGATCCGACCGGCGGCGGCCACAACGCACTCGGCGCTCGAGACCGAGCCTCCGCTCGGATCGGCAATAACATTGAAACTATAACCCCTCCCCCACAACTCGGGGACAGACTACACTTCCCTACGCTCATATGACAGAGGACTTCTACGATCTGCTCGAGATCTCGCCCGACGCCGATCAGGACGAGATCAAGGACGCCTACCGCGAGCAGGTCCGTGTCTATCATCCTGACGTGAACGACGACGACCGCGCACAGGCGCAGTTCACCGCAGTCAAGACCGCCTACGACATCCTCGGCGATCCCGTCGAACGACAGGCCTACGACCGACTGGGCCACGAGGACTACGTCGCCAAACGGACCAGCGGCCTCCCCTCCCCCGACGTCTGGCAGAGCGACGACGGCGACGACGGGGGAACGGAGGTGAGCTACTCGGAGTCGGAGACGGCCTCCGCGTCGGCGTCGGCCGCCGGCGCGTCGGCGGCCGGCTCCGCGAGCAGTAGCGCTGGGACCTCGAGTCGCGGTTCGACGTCGACCTCGAGTCGCGGTTCGACGTCGACCTCGAGCGCCGGTTCGAGCGCAACCGGCTCGGCCGCCGGAACCGGTGGCGCGACCTCGAGTACGGACACGTCAGCAGCCGGCGCGACGGCCGACGCCTCGAGTGCGACCGCCACCGGAACCGCGACGGGGACCGGCGGCGGGACGGGCTCGGGAACGAGCAGTCGGACCGGCGGGTCGGACGGCACGGCCGACGATACCGATCGGTCGCGGGCGGCGGACAGCGACGACGGGTCGACGGCCAATCCGATCGCCGGCTGGTGGCGGCGACAGAACTTCTCGCTGCCGCTGCTCTGGCTGTCGGTGATCGTCTACGCCGCCGGCCTCGTCCAGTACGGACTCGCGAACGAGGGCGCGCTTCGCTCGCTCCGGGCCGAACTGGCCGGGATCGGTGCCGACCCGCAAGGGCTCTGGACCGCGCTCTCGGCCGACCGTGGGGGCGTCGAGACGACCGTCGCGTTCATGCGCGGTCTCGAGGTCGTGACCCCGCCCCTCGAGCGGCCGCTGTGGTACGGCGCGCTGGCGGGCGTCGTCGCCCTCGCCGCCCTCGGACTGCTCGTCTCGCGGGTCGTCCGCCGGGAGGAGACCTGGGGGCCGGTGACGATCGACGAGACGATCGTCGTCGCGCTGTCGGTGGCGGTGCCGACGACGCTGATCGGCGGCCCGCTGCTTGCCGGTGCGGTCCTCATGCCGCTGCTGTTCGGCGTCGTCGTCCGACACACGCGACGCGGCCCGGGGTGGACGCCGTCGTATCTCTATGTCCTCCCGGTGCTTGCCCCACTTGCGGCCGTCGGCGCGGCGGCAGCGGGCGTCGCCAGCCTCCCGCTCGACATCGCGGCGGTCGTCGTCCTACCGTTGCTCGGCGGGCTGGGGCTGCCGTTGCGAGCGACGATCAGGAAACGGTTCGGGCGCTGATTGACCGACGGAATCCCCCACGGCCCGTGTCCGTCGCGACGGCGTGTACGCTACCGAACCGTTGAAATGCGGCAGATGCCAAACGTCCGCATGGCCAAATACTCGACCGGTTCGTCCGGCGGTGGCGGCGGGACGAACTGCGAACTCTGTGGTACCGAGAGCGACTCGCTGACGCTCGCGTCGGTCGCCGGCGCGGAACTCGAGGTCTGTCCTGACTGCGCGCCACACGACGATTCGAAGGCCCACGGCGGGGGAGACCGAAAGCGAAGCGAGCAGGACGCGGGCTCGACCGACGAACCGAACCGCAAGCGGAAGGCGGCTCAGAACGTCGCGAAGGCCAATCCGGTCTGGGACGGCGACTCCGAACACTGGGAGAGCGAGGGTACCAACTACGACGACGACCCCCTTCCCTACCTCGTCTCGGACTACGGCGAGGCCCTCGTCGAGGCCCGACGGGAGGCCGGCCTCCAGCGCGAGGAACTCGCCGAGGAACTCGGCGCACCCGAGAAGGACATCCTCGCGGTCGAACAGGGTCGAGCGACCCAGGCCGGCGTCGGCGGCGGCCTGATCGACGCCCTCGAGGAGCGACTGGACGTGACGCTCGCGGAGTAAGCGACCGGTAGTTTTTCTCGCGTCGGGCGACGGTCTCGGCGGGCAGACTTTTAGTGACCGAGAACCGACTGGAACCGATGACCGGGCAACGGGCGGCGGCGGAGCCGTACGCGACGCGGTTCGAGACCGAGGTGACGTCGATCGACGGGCGACGGGTCTGGCTCGAGCGCAGTCACTTCTTCGGAGCGAGCGCCGGCCAACCGGCCGATAGGGGGACAGTCGCCGCCACCGCGGTCACCGACGTCGAACTGGTCGACGGCGAACAGGTCCACGTGCTGGCCGACGCCCCCTCGTTTTCGGTCGGCCACCGCGTTCTCTGTTCGGTCGACTGGTCCTTCCGGATGTACTGCATGCGGGCCCACACTGCCAGTCACGTCCTGCTCCGGGTCGCCGACCGACTGCTTCCCGACAGCTCTTATGCCGGCCTCGAGATCGGCCCCGAGACGGTCCGGGTCGACCTCGAGACGGCGGCGACGGTCGACGACGAGCGCCTGCTCGAACTCGACGAGGCGGTCAACCGCGTGGTCTGGGAGTCCCGGCCGGTATCGTGGGACGACGAGCCGGTGTCGGCGGTCCGCGAGCGTGACGCCGTCGTCTTCGACGACCACGCCGACGATGCCGCGGTGGCGAAGGGCCGCGTCCGAACCGTCTCGATCGAGGACGAGAAGGACCGCCAGCGTACGGGTCGGTTCACCGCGACGACCGGCTCCCCGGAGCCGTGGGACGCGCGAGCCTGCGGCGGGACTCACGTCCGCAACACCCGCGAGATCGGTCCCGTCACCCTGCTGGGTACCTCGAGCCCCGACGCGGACGTGACCCGGATCGAACTCGCCGTCGGCCCGGCGGCGATCGAACGGCGAACGGCCGAAAAGCGGGCCGCATTCGCCGCGATGGGGGCGACCGACGCCGCCCTCGAGGACGTACCCGACGACCTCGAGTCGTAGCCGATACTGACGTCGCCTGTCGTATTTTCGCTATCATACATGATTAGTAGGATTCAATTGGGACAGTGTGTGACTGAAGCTACAAATAGATCTGAAACGTTTTTCTCGTTTATACCAACATACGGATATCAGCTATCATGGATCGGTGAGGTAGTATAATAATACTGCACCAGTGATTTTTACTGCCTGATCTTACGTTAGATATGGTCGAAATATCGCGTCGGAGGGCGGCATTACTGCTTGGTGGTGGTAGCGTACTGGGCTACGGAACGCTCGCCATCACAGGTGGCGTCGGTTCGAATGAGCCGTTGCTACCGAACTCCATCCCAGTAGACGGGTGCAGTGAGCGAGCCGCTTGGCCGACGCTCCAGCGCGATCCAAAACGAAATGCTGCCATCGACCAATCGATGAAGCGTCAGCCCGCGTTGCGAAGCGAAGGGAGGCCTGTGAATTCTATTTCGGGACGGGCAATGGTTGTGTGTACCGACGAGTACGTTATTTGGCATCTCGAGCAGGGAAAGACCGTTCATCGGTATCATATACCGTCGGGTAGGGTCGACTCACTCTCGCTGCAATCTCGGTTACGTGTCTATCCGGCAATCCACTGCTCGCTGTTGGGAGTCCACACGAAATCAACAGTGTACTGGATCGATATCGATGAGTGGAACATCGTCTCGAAGACATCCGCGAGTACACCGCTCATGGACGTGCTTGTTGACGACGACTTCGCCTATCTTCAACTCGGCGGCGGAATCCAGACGTTTGCAGTCGACACGGGCGAGCCGGCGTGGTCGCTCGAACCCGAGTGGACGGCAGTCGGTATCAGCAGCTCGGACGAGAGGGTTTTCGTGATCGACGCTACCGCGGGCGAGGGCGGGACGCTCACTGCCCTCGAGAAGGGTACGGGGGAGATCCGCTGGACGACCGACGTGATCGGCGAAACGTATTCGTCGCCGGTCGTCGGCAACGCCGTCTACGTCCTGAACAACGAGGGAACGCTGTACGCGCTCGAGGCGGAAACCGGCGACCTCGAGTGGCGGGAGCGCGTGACCGACACGCCCGACCGGTATACGATCCCAGCCGTTCGGGACGGGACCGTCTATGTCTCGAACGAGTCCGGCGGACAGACCGTCGCCCTCGACGCCGAAACCGGCGAGCGAACGTGGGAGGCGCCGATCCCGCGCGACGACGGAACAGGCGAGTCGTCAACGACGCTGTCGGCCCCTGTCTGTACACCCGAGTCAGTATTGGTCGGGGCTGCACCCGGCGGACTGGTCGCTCTCTCGCAATCGGACGGCTCCACTCAGTGGCAAGCGTCGTCGCACTCGATCGTCTCGAATCTCGTCATGAACGCGAACGGGGTGTACGCACTCTCACCCGACGGGGTGGTAGCGGCGACGGACGCCGTTTCGGACGAGTCCAGTACGTGAACCGGCCAGGATACTCCGTCCCGTCCGGCACGACTGCGCAACCCCGCCCACCGCAGGTGACAGTTATTACTACCGTGCGAGTGAACGTCCGACTATGGGAGTCGATTACTCGAGGCTGCACGACCCGAACGCCGAGTACACGATGCGGGACCTCTCGGCGGAGACGATGGGAGTCACGCGCGAGCGCGGCGGCGGGCGCGATATCGAGATCACTGACGTCCAGACGACGATGGTCGACGGCAACTTCCCGTGGACGCTCGTGCGGGTCTACACGGACGCGGGGATCGTCGGCACCGGCGAGGCCTACTGGGGTGCCGGCGCGCCGGAACTGATCGAGCGGATGACGCCGTTCCTGCAGGGCGAGAACCCGCTGGACATCGACCGACTGACCGAACACCTCGTCCAGAAGATGTCCGGCGAGGGCTCGATCGGCGGCGTCACGGTCACCGCGATTTCGGGCATCGAGGTCGCCCTGCACGATCTGGCCGGCAAGATCCTCGAGGTGCCGGCCTACCAGCTGCTGGGCGGCAAGTACCGCGACGAGGTCCGGGTCTACTGTGACTGCCACACCGAGGAGGAAGCGGACCCAATCGCCTGTGCGGACGAGGCCGAGCGCGTCGTCGAGGAGTTGGGCTACGACGCCCTGAAGTTCGACCTCGACGTGCCAAGCGGCCACGAGAAGGACCGCGCGAACCGCCACCTCCGGGCTCCCGAAATCGAACACAAAGCCTCGATCGTCGAGGCAGTCACCGAGCGCGTCGGCTCGCGCGCCGACGTGGCCTTCGACTGCCACTGGAGTTTCTCCGGCGGCAGCGCCAAGCGGCTCGCGAAGCGCTTGGAGGAGTACGAGGTCTGGTGGCTCGAGGACCCCGTGCCGCCGGAGAACCACGACGTGCAACGCGAAATCACGCAGTCGACGACGACGCCGATCACCGTCGGCGAGAACGTCTACCGGAAACACGGCCAGCGCCGCCTGCTCGAGGAGCAGTCCGTCGACATCATCGCGCCCGATATGCCGAAGGTCGGCGGGATGCGCGAAACCCGCAAGATCGCGGATCTGGCGGACATGTACTACGTCCCGGTCGCGATGCACAACGTCGCCTCGCCGGTCGCGACGGTCGCCAGCGCCCACGTCGGCGCGGCCATCTCGAACGCCCTGGCCGTCGAGTACCACTCCTACGAACTCGACTGGTGGGAGGACTTGGTCGAGGAGACTGTCATCGAGGACGGCTCCATCGAGATCCCCGAGGAGCCCGGCCTGGGCGTCACGCTCGACATGGACGCCGTTGCGGAACACGCGGTCGAGGGCGAAGACCTCTTCGACGAGGCCTGACCCTGCTGTTCGGGGCCGATCGGCTGCCCCTGCCGGCTCCCGTTTTATGTCGCTCGTCGGGGTGGCTATCCGCGTGCCATCGAACGAACGGACGCGACGACGGTTCTTGCGGACGGCTGGAACGATCAGCACCATCGCGGCGCTGGGCCTCGGCGGGGCGGGAACCGGCGCTGCACAGGACGACGGCGACTCGAGCGCGTCGGGCGAGGGCCCCGACGTCGACAGCGAGTACGCGGCGGTGTACGAGGAGTCGATCGACTCCGTCGTACTGGTGTCCGTCGCCGGAATGGGTGCGCCAGACGGTGGTGGTCGAGGCGGGATCGGTACCGGATTCGTCCTCGAGAACGGATACGTCCTGACGAACAACCACGTCGTCGAGGCTGCCAGTGAGGGCGGGATCGAACTCCAGTTCAACAACGGCGAGTGGCGGACGGCCGCCGTCGTCGGTACCGACGTCTACAGCGACCTCGCCGTCCTCGAAGTCGAGGACGTGCCGGATGTCGCCGACGGGCTCTCGCTGGCCGACTTCCGGCCGGTGATCGGGCAGGAAGTCCTCGCCATCGGCAACCCGCTGGGGCTCGACGCCTCCGTCTCACAGGGGATCGTCAGCGGGCTCGATCGGGCGCTTCCCAGCCCGACCGGGTTCTCGATCCCGGCCGCGATCCAGACCGACGCGCCGATCAACCCCGGCAACAGCGGCGGGCCGCTGGTGAGCCTCGACAACGAGGTGCTGGGCGTCGTCTTCGCCGGGGCCGGCCAGACGATCGGCTTCGCGATCTCCGCACAACTGGCGACCCGCGTCGTCCCCGCGCTCATCGAGGACGGCGACTACGAACATCCCTACATGGGCGTGGGAGTCCGACCGGTCGGCCCGAGCGTCGCCGAGGAAATCGGCCTCGAGGAGGCGACCGGCGTGCTGGTCGCCGAGGTCGTCCCGAACTCCCCCGCGGACGGCGTCCTCGAGCCGGCGGCAACGGGACGGCCCGGGACCGGCGACGTGATCGTCGCCATCGAGGGGACGCCGATCCCCACGCAGGACCAACTCTCCTCGTATCTCGCGCTCGAGGCGTCGCCGGACGAGACGGTCGAGGTCGAGATCGTCCGCGACGGCGAGCGGGGGACCGTCGAACTGACGCTTGGCTCCCGGCCGGAGCCGGAACGGCAGCGGCCCCCGATTCCGGGCGGTCCGGGCCCAGGCGAGCGACCGCCGGGCCCCCGGCCCTGATCGCCGTTGATCTTGGTCACAAAAACCGGCCCGTCCCGGTTACTGCCGTTTCCGACCCGCTTTCGTCGCGGTCTGCGAGTCGTTCGGCGTTACTCCTCCTCGGCTTCGCCTTCCGCTTCCTCGAGGGTCTCCGCGTTCTCCCGGGGCGCGTTCTGCGTCCCGAGAGTACCGTCGCCGTCGTCGACTTCGTCGGGGTCGCGGTCGATCCGCTCGAGTTCGTCTTCGATTTCGGCTTCCCGTTCGGCCTCGTACTCGTCGGTTCTGTCGGTATCGTCTTCGGCCATGCGGCGCGCTTGGGGGGCGAGCGGTTTGGACGCCGGGCCGTCGAGTGCAACGTCGATAGCTGCCTCGAGTCGGCCCGCTGAGCGGGGGCGATCGTGGCAACCCTTCGGCTGACACGAAAGACAGATAAAAGACCCCGCGCTGTGAATAGACAGATATGGACGTTCCCTACGACCTCACCTCGTACGTTCGGGTGTTGAAAATGGCGACGACACCCACGACCGAGGAGTTCCTCCAAGTGTCGAAGATCGCCGGTGCGGGGATCTTCCTGGTTGGCCTCGTCGGCTTCATCATCGGCGCGATTATGCTGTTCATCTCGGGCGGTGGTGGCATCTAATGGGGATCTACGCTGTCAAAACGACGGCGAGTCAGGAACGAACCGTCGCCGACATGATCATCAACCGCGAGGAGACGGAGATCCACGCGGCGCTGGCCCCCGACTCGCTGACCTCCTACGTGATGGTCGAGGCCGAGGGCAACGCCGTCCTCAACCGCGTCCTCGAGGACATTCCCCACGCCCGCAGCATCGTCCCCGGCGAGTCAGACATTTCGGAAGTAGAACACTTCCTCTCGCCGAAGCCGGACGTCGAGGGGATCGCCGAGGGCGACATCGTCGAACTCATCGCCGGGCCGTTCAAGGGTGAGAAGGCACAGGTACAGCGAATCGACGAAGGCAAAGACCAGGTGACCGTCGAACTGTACGAGGCGACGGTTCCGATTCCGGTGACGGTGCGGGGCGACCAGATTCGCGTGCTGGACAGTGACGAGCGCTAACGCGCTCGTCAGGCAGTCAGCGCGGCGAAGCCGCGCTGAATATAGCGACGAACGGTAGTTCGTCGGACCATGCGAGCGGATGCGATGCACCCGTAAACGGACAGTAACGAGCGGTCGCGGATGGGGTCGCTCGGCGCGAACGAAGTGAGCCTCGCGGACGTTTCTACGCCAGTTTGCGAGACACAGTAACGACGGAGGTGATTGTCCGCGGGCACCCGGCATCGTAATCCGAGCGGGCGAGTCACATCCGTCGTCAACCTACCCACGACATTTACCAGCGGTCGCGAAACCGATCGACGGCTAGTCGGGACGAGCCAGCCACCTGCCCTGTAATAAAAACGCTCAGTTCCGAAGATAAAGCGGTAACGACGGACACGAGAATGGGGTTGTCGTTCGCTACCACAACGCGAACGATAACTGATGACTCACGAAGAACACGCGGATTCGACTGCGGGGAACAGTGATACGACGCTCTCGCGGCGGCGAATGCTGCGGACGACGGCGGCGACGGTCGTCGCCGGGACCGGGTTGAGCGTCGCGTCGGGGTCGGTCGCGGCCGACACCGACGAGATCATGGAGGTCGACTTCCGGTATGGGACGCCCAGCATCGACGACGCGCCACAAAACGAGGACGAGGTCGTCTTCAACGTCCACGGCTATACGGGATCCTCGGAGAGCGTCAGCGAGGCCGCGACCTTCCAGCAGACCGCCAGGGACCTCGGCTATACCGAGACCGTGACCGCCGTGACGTGGGACGACAGCGGCCTCCCGAGTTCGGCCGAAGCGAGCGCTCGAGACACCGGCGACGCCTTCGCTGCCTGGCTCGGGGACTACACGAACGCGAACCCGGACACGACGATCCGCATCCTCGGCCACTCGATGGGCGGGATCGTCCAGATGGAGACGCTCGCGGCCATCGGCGGCGACTTCACCGTCGAAACGGCTGACAGCATCGGCTCTTACGAGGTGGACGACGCCCCCTGTGAGAGCGGGGACTTTGACGACGCTATCGAGTCCTCGGCTGGCGAGGTCCACAACTACTACTCGACCAACGACAGCATCGCCCGACTCGGGAGCGGACCGGCCGACTGCGGCGGCTGGTTCTCCGACGGGGAGACGGCGAGTAACTATGCCGACGTCGACGTGAGCGACGCCGTCCCCGACCATACCTCCTACAAGGAGAGTACCGGCTGCGTCTCGGCGATTATCGACAACTACTGACGCCGATACAACGTGGCTCGAGCGGACGACGAGAGTGAGGGCGCCACGGCAGGGACGACGATTGTCGTTACCGCTTCAGTTCGTTCGCGATCGTTTTCATGTCCGCGACCGATTCGATCTCCTCGAGCAGTTCCTCGCGTTCCCGGACCGCCTCGGAGCTGGCACCGTAGGCGCGGACGTACTCGGCGCGACTGTGTTCGGTGAAGGCGTGTCGGATCGCGAGGTAGCCGTCGGGGACGACGGTGCCACAGACCTTACACTCGCGGCGCTGGTGTTCCGTCGCCTGATGGACGACGGCCGACTCGACGTCTTCGAAGACCGATCCACAGCCGTCGATTCCGCATTCCCAGGCCATTCGATACCGGAACTCGCACGGCCGCCCTAATCATCCTTTCGCAGCCGAGCCCATCGGTCGGAAGACAGGTGGCCGATCGGCCGCCGAATCAGAATTCATAACTCGGCTGTCCCGAAAGTGGGGGGCGTGATCGAGGAGTGACGTACCGAGTCGACCCCCACGTGAAGGTGCTGACCGATCGCGTTGTCGAGCGGGCAAAACGGGCCGGCCTCGACGCGATCGTCTACGCACCGCATTTCACCCGGCTTCCGGAGACCCGCGAGCGGGCGGCGGCCTATTCCGACGACGACCTGCTGGTGATCCCCGCCCGCGAGGTGTTCACCGGAACGTGGCGGAACCGCAAACACGTCCTCGCGCTGGGCCTCGAGGAGCCGGTTCCCGATTTCATCCCGCTCGAGACGGCGATGGCCGAGTTCGAGCGCCAGGGAGCGACGGTACTCGTCCCGCATCCGGAGTTTGCGAACGTGAGCCTCTCCGAGGCGGATCTGCGCCGGTACGCCGACGTGATCGACGCCATCGAGATCTTCAACCCGCGACACTTCCCGTGGGATAACCGACGTGCCCGCGACCTCGCCGACTCCCTCTCGCTGCCGCCCTTCACGTCGTCGTACGCACACCTCCCGCGGTCCGTCGGGGTCGCCCACACCGCCCTCGAGGCCGCGATCGAGACGGAAGCCGACCTCCTCGAGGCGTTCGACGACGGGGTCGCTCGCCGCGTGATCTACGACGACGGGCCGTATCGCTGGTCGACGACCGCTTCGGAACTCGGCCATCTCGTCTACGAGAACACCTGGGAGAAGGTCGACCGGCTCTTCCTCTCGGGAACCGAGCCGACCCATCCACAACACATCGCCTACGACGGGCGGTTCGACGACGCCGCCGTCTATTAGTACCGCCAGAGCCGCATGCCGTCCGCCATCGATGCTCGAGCCGGTGGTTTGACGTGCGAATGTGTGCCAGTAGATCCCACGATGATCTCGAGTCCCCGTCTCGCCGCGTCGTCGTTCGACCGCGAACCCAGTACCACCGTCGTCGTCGGTGATCGGCGGTGAGGGATTTTTCGAACCACGCCACGGATCGCCCGGCGGGTCACGACGTCGCGATCACCGGAATCGAATCGGCGGTCGTCGACGGAAACTTCGAGTGGAACCTCGTGAAAGTCCACACGGACGCGGGCGTGACGGGGATCGGCGAGGCCTACCGCGGGGGCGGCGTCCCGGAACTGATCGAGTACGCGAACCGGTTTCTGGTCGGCGAAAACCCATTGGACGTCGAGCGGCTGTTCCGGCGCATCGTGCAGGAGACGTCGGGCCACGGCGGGACGACGGGGAAAGTCGTCACCGCCGCCTCGGGCATCGAGATCGCGCTCTGGGACGCCGCCGGGAAGATCCTGGACCTGCCGGTCTACCAGTTGCTCGGCTCGCGCTACCGCGATCGGGTCCGGCTCTACTGCGACTGTCACGCCGGCGAGGCCTACGCGGTCGACGACGGCGGGTTCACCGAGTACGCCGACGCGGACGCCTACACCCCCGAGGCCTACGCCGCCGAAGCCGAGCGCGTCGTCGACATGGGCTTCGACGCGATCAAGTTCGACCTCGATATGGACCGGGACACAGAGCCCGATCCCTACAATGGCCGGCTCACCAACGCCGCGATCGACCACAAAGTCTCGGTCGTCGAGGCCGTCCGTGACGCCGTCGGGCGCGAGGTCGACCTCGCCTTCGACTGCCACTGGGACTACACCGTCGAGAGCGCAACTCGGCTCGCCCGCACACTCGAGCCCTACGATCTCATGTGGCTCGAGGACCTCGTCCCGCCGGAGGAGACCGACGCCCAGAGAGAGGTCGCTCGCCGGACCGAGACACCGCTCGCGACGGGCGAGAACCGCTTTCGAATCCACGAACTAAGCGACCTGCTCGACGACTACGCGGTCGACGTGATCACGCCCGACCCGACCACTTGCGGCGGCCTCGCCGAGTCGAAACGGATCGCCCAGCGCGCCGAGGAGCGCTACATTCCGTTCTCGCCGCACAACGTCTGTAGCCCCGTCGGCACGATGGCCTGCGTCCACCTCTGTGCCGCCGTCCCCAACGCCGACGTGCTGGAATATCACGCCCTCGAGGTGGACTGGTGGGACGATCTGCTCGCACGCGAGGGGCCGCTTATCGAGGACGGCTACATCGACGTGCCGACCGAACCGGGGCTGGGGATCGAACTGGACGAGGGCGTTCTCGAGGCGCATCTACTGTCCGGGACCGACGGCTTCGACTGAGCGACACGCAGCCACCGTTCATTTCGGTAGATCTATCTGGGATTCTATTGGGAGCAAAATACGAAACCCGTGTCCGTTGGAGTCGGTAACGGAGCGACGACCAATTTGTTCGGGGGATAGCCGAAACTACGTGCTGAACACCGAGGACGAGTTCAGTACGATGGCGCTGTTGTTTCACGCTTCAGCTGTCGAATATCTACTCACCATACGCGCCTACTGAGCGATTATATGCCGGTAACCAGGCATAGTCGCTTACCAGAAAACGTGTTAGACAGACGGTAGCGTAAGCGAGAACGTCGATCCCGTGCCGGGCTCTGACTCGACCCAGATCTCGCCGCCGTGGCGCTCGACGATCCGCCGACAGAGCGCCAGTCCGAGACCGGATCCTTCAGACTCTTCGCGGCTGTGGAGGCGTTGAAACACCTCGAAGACGCGATCGGTCTTCTCTGAATCAATGCCGATACCCTCGTCGCGAACCGATATTTGCCACATTGATCCGGCCCGCTCCGCCGAGACGGCAACCCGGGGTGGTTCGTCGCCGCTGTATTCGATCGCATTCGATAATAAGTTCTGGAACACCCGGCGGAGTTGTTCTCTGTCCCCGTTGACCTGCGGGAGTGAGCTACCCTCGATATGTGCGTTGGAGTTCTGGATCTGCAGTTGTAGGTCGGTGCGCACGTCGTCGAACACGTCGTCCAATTCGACGGGTTCGAACGGATTCCCTCGCGTTTCGATGCGGGCGTACTCGAGCAGTCCGTCGATCATCTCTCGCATCCGGTCGGCACCGTCGACCGCGTAGTCGATGAACTCGCCGGCATCCTCGTCGAGGTCGTCGCTATAGCGCTGTTCGAGCAACTGGAGGTAGCTCGTGACCATCCGCAGCGGCTCTTGGAGGTCGTGGCTGGCAGTGTACGCGAACTGTTCTAGCCGTTCGTTCGATTCCTCCAGCTTTCGGCGATACTCCTCGCGCTCTGTGACATCCCTGATGACACCGATGCGCCGGTCTCGCGCGCCTTCATCCGTAATGACGAACCGGTTCTCTACCGTTCGGTTTTCGTTCGGGCCAGCGTTGATCGTCTCTTCGAACGACGGGGGCTCATCCCCGGTCGTACGCCCCCACTGTTCGGCTTCGATGGACGCGAACTCGTCTCCGAACACCGTCGAGGCGTGTTGACCCAGTAACTCTGTTTGAGAAAACGAGGTCAACTCGGCAAACGAATCGTTGACGAGTTCGAACCGTCGTTCCTCGTCGAGGACGTAGATTCCATCGTGAGCCGTTTCGACGACCGTCTCGTACTGTTCGAGTTTCCGTTTCCGCTCGAACCGGCCGGTGATGTTTTGGATGGTGAACACGGCACTCTCGATCTCTCCGCGGTCGTCGTAGACTGGCGCACCGTTGATGGAGAGCCAGACTCGTTCTCCATCCGGACGAGACGTTCCACTGATCTGGTCGAACACGGGTTCACCGGACTCCATAATTTTCGGGAAGGGCTTCTCGCCATCCGGAAGTGGGGTGCCGTCAACGTCGACTTCGGTCCACTCGGGATCGTCAAAGCTGAGGTCGTTGATCTGGGCTTTGCTCCGACCGTAGATCTCCTCGGCGCGGTCATTGGCGAACTGCATTTCGCCGTCACTGTCGACGATCGTGATGCCGATCGGACTCGTCTCGACGATCGTTTCGTAGCGGACCAATTCTCGTTCACGTCGCTTCTGTTCGGTGATGTCGCGGGAGAAGACCGACAGACCCGCTTCTGAGGGATAGATGACGTTCTGGAACCACCCGTCCCACGGAGGATAGTAGTCTTCGAAAACTACGGACTCTCGTGTTTCAAGAGCCTCATACAGTGCGCTCTCGAACGTCTCAGTGAGGTTCTCGTTACGAATATCCGAACCAACTGCGGTCTCGTCCAGTTCCAGAAAGTCTGCTGCGCGGTCGTTCAGATAGCGAAAGCGGAACTCTTCGTCGAGGACAAAGAAGCTGTCCGATATTCGATCGAAGACTTCGCCGAGTTCGCTTTCTGCCGCATCTCTTTCTCGCCCCTTCGTGAACGCTTGCCCGTTCATCGATGGCTGCCACCACACGCGCCCGTTTCCCCCGACTTTCTTGGTTTCGAGTCGGTCGTGATCGACGAGTCGTTCTAAACGCTCGTAGGTACTCCGGCGGCCGAGATCAAGTTGTTCGGCTACTTCGGTTGTCGTCATAGGTGCCCCTCCCGCTTCGAAGAGGGAAAGAGTCTCTCGAAGTATACTCGTCAATTGTGAGCCGGTCACTACTCCGGTTACTCGCGATACCGATGAATAAACTCTCCGCCGTTGGGGGCAGTATTATGAGACGAGGAGAATTATAGGCGCGCTTTACGCAAGATACACGTTGTGTAACTCGACTCCGTTCCAGACGGAGAACCGTACTACTCCGCCTCGTCGGCGTCGCGTACTCCCGAGAGCGTCTCCGCGACCCGGTCCCAGTGGCTCCCCCGCCAGAAGTGCTGGCCGCAGTCCCGACAGACCCAGATCTCGACTGCCGTCGGATCGGGCGCGTACTCCGGCGTCGACGCGCTTGGATCGACCGACTCGAGCGGGCCGTTACACCGTCCGCAGAACGCGGGCTCGTCGGCCAGCATGAGATCGACGCCCGCGGCGTCGAGTTCGGCGAGCTGAGCTTCGACGTCGCGGGACTCGAGGAGGATCGACTCGTCGGCGCGAGCCGCGAGGGCGACGCCTCGCGTGACGACGGTTCGGTCCTCGTCGCTGGCGACGGCGATGAGGTCGTCGTCGGCCTCGAGCCCGCGGTCGCCGGCGTAGGCGGTGTCGTGGTCGCACATCCGCAGATAGGCACGGAGCCCGCCGCACATGAGATCGAGGAGGAGTCGCATGGTGTAGCAGGGACGTGTCAGTGGAGGAACTCCCGTAACGCGGCGAGCCCCCAGGTGTTGATCACGTCCGCGGGCTCGGCCCAGCCCCGGCGTGCGGTGTGGACGCCCCAACGCATGTACTCGAGCGTCGCGGGCCGGTGGGAGTCGGTGTTGACCGCGATCACCGCGCCCTCGTCGATGGCCGCCTGGACGGCGCTGCCCCAGAGGTCGAGCCGCCGGGGATTGCTGTTGACCTCGAGGGCCGTGTCGTGGTCGGCGGCGGCCGCCCCGAGCGCGGTCGCGTCGAACTCGAGGCCGGAGCGCTCGTTGAGCAGGCGGCCGCTAGGGTGGCCCAGCACGTCGATCGCCGGGTTCTCGACGGCGCGAACGAGCCGTTCGGTCGCGGTCTCGGCGTCCTGGCTCAGGGCGCTGTGGGTCGAGGCGACGATCACGTCCAGCGCGTCGATCACGTCCTCGGAGAGGTCGATTTCGCCCGCGGCGTCGACGTTGGCCTCGATCCCCGCGAGGACCTCGATGTCAGCGTCGTCGCCGACTGCACGGATCTCCGCGACCTGCTCTAAGATCTCGTCGTCGGCGAGGCCCATGCCGCCGACGACGCCCGGGCCCTCGGCGTGATCGGCGATCCCGAAGTAGTCGTAGCCCCGGTCCGCGGCAGCCTCGACCATCGCCTCGATCGAGGTGTTGCCGTCGGACCACTCGGTGTGGGTATGCAGGTCGCCACGGATATCGTCGCGCTCGAGCAGGGTCGGTAGTTCGCCGGCCGCCGCGGCGTCGATCTCGCCGCGGTCGGTTCGGAGTTCGGGCGGAATCCAGTCCAACCCGAGCGCCTCGTACATCCCCGCCTCGGTCTCGCCCGCGATGCGGTCGCCGATGCGCTGGTCCGCCTCGTGGTCTTCGACCCCGCTGACGTCGAAGGCCCCGTACTCGTTTAATTTCATCCCGCGGTCGATCGCGTAGTTGCGCAGGGCAACGTTGTGGTCCTTGCTCCCCGTGAAGTACTGCAGCGCCGAGCCGAACTCCGCGGGGACGACCACTCGCAGGTCGACGCGGCTCTCGCCGACGCGGACGCTGGCCTTCTCGGGGCCGGACTCGATCTCATCGTCGACCGACTCCCACGAAACGAACTGCTCGACGACCGCCTCGCCGTCTTCGGTCGCCGCGAGGACGTCCACGTCGCCGATCGTCTCGCGCCACCGGCGGATCGAACCCGCGACTTCACACCGCTCGACCGCCTCGAGCCCCTCGAGGTACGCGAGGACGTCGTCGGCCAGCGGCCGGGCCTCACCCAGGAGTTGGCGTTGGCCGACCGTTCGGGCGAACTCGAGGTTCTCGAGGATGTTCGCCTCGGTTTTGGGGCCGAAGCCCTTGACGTCCTGTATCTCGCCCGCTTCGGCCGCGTCCTCGAGGTCGTCCAACGTCTCGACCCCGAGTTCGCGGTAGAGCTTCCCCGCGGTCTTGGGGCCGACGCCCTCGATGCGGGTGATGTCGGCAATGTCGATCGGCAGCTCGGCCCGCAGTTCCGCGAGTTCCTCGATTCCGCCGGTCTCGACGTACTCGACGATCTTCGCGGAGATGGCGTCGCCGACGCCGTCGATGTTCTCGAGGACCTCGCGGTCGCCGGCCGCGACCCGGTCGGCGATCGGCGACGGATGGGCCCGGACGTTCTCGGCCGCGCGCCGGTAGGCGCGGGGCTTGTACTCGACATCGTCGGCCTCGAGCAGGTCGGCGAACTCCTCGAACCGGGCCGCGATCTCGGCGTTGGTCGTCATCGGCCCCTCCGGGAGGCTCCGTCGTCCTCCCGTCCCAGCGCCTTCTTCAGGAAGGACATCCAGCGCTTGCGGTCCTGGGCCTGCTTGGCCTGTTGCTCGCGCTCGAGATCCGTCGGGCCGAGGCTCTCGAGGGCGTTCAACGCCCGGTCGATGCCGATGATGCTCTGGGCGAGTGCCTCGCCCTCCTCGCGGGTGATCGTGCCCTCCTCGATCCGCTCGAGTCGCTCGAGCCGCTCGCGTCGCAGGTTCCGCTTGGCCTGTTCGACGCGGTCGCGTTCGCCGGACGGCACCGTCTCGCGGCGCTTGATCTCGAAGACGAAGGTCCGGAGATCGATCTCCTCGTCCTGGACCGAGATCGTCTCCGGGATGTCCGCGCCGACGGTCGCGCCCTCGCGCTCGACGCGCTCGAGCAGTTGCTTGCGCTCGTACTCTTGCACGCCCGGATATGGGAGCCCGCCGGGCAAAAATGTACAGTCCGCCGGGAAGCGATGTGACCGCCGGGGCCGCCGCCGTACCTGACAGCTCTTCGAAACTAGTGACAAACCCCAAATCCCTTAGCGACGCCGCACATACCCCCGGTCAATGGCGAAGTGCGACGCGTGTGGGAACGACGAAAACATGCCGTACAACTGTCGTCACTGCGGCGGCACCTACTGTGGCGACCATCGGCTGCCCGAGAACCACGACTGCTCGGGACTCGAGAACTGGAACGACCCGCAGGGTGTCTTCGACAGCGGGTTCGACGACAACGTCAGTTCCGGCGGGGGGACGTCGCGGGCCTCCGGGATCATGGACAAACTCCCGATCGATACCGGCCCGGGCGGCCCGCTGGCGTACTTCCGCGGGAACATGACCTACACGTTCCTCGCGCTGATGTGGCTCACGTTCGCTGCCCAGTTCGTCGTCGGTACTTTCTTCGGGACCGAAACGATGCGAACCCTGTTCGTCCTCCGACCCTACTATCCCGAATACGTCTGGACGTGGGTTACGTCGGTCTTCGCCCACGGCGGTTTCTACCACATCGTCGGCAACAGCGTCGTGCTGTTCTTCTTCGGTCCGCTGGTCGAACGATACATCGGATCCAGAAAGTTCGCAATCCTCTTTCTGGTAAGCGGTGCCCTCGCCGGACTCGGGCAGATCACCATCCAGACGCTCCAGACGGCGATGGTGACCCCGCTCACCCCGGGCGTCGTCGGTGCGAGCGGGGCCGCACTCGCGATTTTAGGTGTCCTGACCATCCTGAATCCGGACCTCAAGGTGTACCTCTACTTCATCCTCCCCGTTCCGATCTGGGTACTCACCGGTGGCTACGCACTGTTCAGTATCTTCTTCCTCAGTACCGGCGGTGGCGGAAATATCGCACACATGGCCCATCTCGTCGGCCTCGTGATCGGCCTCGCCTACGGCCAGTACGTCAAACAGAACCGAAACGTCAGCGCGCCCAGTCGTCTCGAGTTCGGCGGCGGTGGCGGTCCGGGCGGTCCCGGGGGCCCCGGTGGTCCGGGTGGTCCCGGCCGCGGTCGGTTCTGACTCCCGAACCCGTCGCAGGACCCCGCAACTGATTTTCGCCCGGCGTCTACCCCCGACCGAATGCACCAGCCCCGTCCCGACCTCGCTCCCGACGGCTCGCTCTCGCGCGCGGAGATGGAGTCGCTCCAGCGCGAGATCGCCGCCGTCGCGACCTTCGAGGACGACTTCTCGTTCGATCACGCAGTGCTGTCGAACCCGCTCGAGGCGACTGCGAGCGGCGGTGAGCGACCGGTCGTCGTCGGCGTCGACCAGTCCTTCCTGACGAACGCCGAGGGCGAGCAGGACCGCGCCTTGAGCGCCGTCGTCGCCACCCGCGGCGGCGAGGTGATCGAGCGCATCCACGCGGTGACCGACCTCGAGATTCCCTACATCCCCGGCCTGCTCTCCTTCCGCGAGGGGCGGCCGATCCTCGCGGCGCTCGAGGAGTTGTCCGTCGAGCCCGATCTGCTGCTGTTCGACGGCAGCGGCCGCATCCACTTCCGACAGGCCGGCATCGCGACCCACATCGGCGTGGTCCGGGACGTGCCAAGCGTCGGCGTCGCCAAGAGCCTGCTCTGTGGCACTCCACGGGAGAATACCGACGACCTCCCCGAGGGGACGACGATCGGTATCGAAGCGAACTCGAGGGTCGACGCGCCCGACGGTACCCTACTGGGCTACGCGGTCCAGACGCGCCAGTACGAGTCGCCAAACCGGCATATCAATCCGCTCTACGTCAGCCCCGGTCACCGCGTGGGTCCCGAGACGGCAGCCGAAGTTGCGCTCGCGCTGGCTACCTCGTACAAACTCCCCGAACCGGTCCGACTCGCCGACAAGTACGCCGACGCGGCCAAGGGAGAGGTCGACGCGTAGCCGATTCGACCGTCCACCGGCTACAGCCTGCTGATCAGCCACCTGCAGCGGGTGGGACTGAAAGGGGCCGGACCGATCGACGAAGCACGACGACGGAAGCACCGCAGCGACCGTCGGGAGCGAGGAGCGCACCGAGGCGCGCGAGGCGATCGATCCGGGAGCTTTCTGGTCGTTTGCCGTCTCGAGACGATCGGTAGAGCCGATCGAACGTGAATCCGATCCGAACAGTACGATCAGCGCGACAAACCATCGATACTTAGGTATCGTCGCACGAACCCGTCGCGTATGGCTACCGATGCGGACGTCGAGAGGACAGCCGACGATGGCTCCGACGGGACCGTCGTCGAGGACGACCCCGGCCGCGAGACCGCCGCGGACGACGCGGGCCCTGCAGGCGACGAGGACCGCTACACGCGCAAGCAGTCGGTACTCATCACCGGCTGCTCGTCCGGCATCGGTCGCGCGACCGCCCGCGCCTTCCTCGACGACGACTGGCAGGTCTTCGCCACGGCACGCAACGTCGACGACATCGCCGACCTCGCGGACGAGGGTTGTGAGACCCTCGCACTGGACGTCACCGACCCCGAACAGGTCGCCCGGACCGTCGAGGAGGTCGTCGACGTCGCCGGCTCGATCGACTGCGTCGTGAACAACGCCGGCTACGCCCAGATGGGGCCGCTCGAGGACGTCTCGACGAGCGATCTCCACCGGCAGTTCGACGTCAACGTCTATGGGCCCCACCGGCTGACCCGCGCCGCTCTCCCGCACATGCGAGCGCAGGGCGAGGGCCGGATCGTCAACGTCTCGAGCGTCTCCGGTCGGATCTCCATGCCCGGTTCGGGCGCGTACTCCGGCTCGAAGTTCGCCCTCGAGGGGATGAGCGACGCGTTACGGGCCGAAGTCGACGAGTTCGACATCGACGTGGTGCTGATCGAGCCCGGTCCGGTCGAGACGGCGTTCACGACCCGCGTCGACGAGGAACTCCCGGAGAACGAACGGACGGCCGACTACGAGTCGCTGTACGAACTCTACGACGACGCCCAACTGATCGGCGGCGGCAGCGGCGGCCCCTTCGCCTCCGAGGCCGAGGACGTCGCCGAAGCGATCCTCGAGTCGGCGACCAGCCCCGATCCGCCGGCCCGATACCCGGTCGGTCCCCTCGCGCAGTACGGGCTGTACGCCCGGTTCCTCCCGGCCTCGATTCGCGACAGGCTCTACGGACTGGTCCGCAAGCTGGTCTGAACGCCGTCCGCCGGCCGCACGCGGCCGCCTACCGCTCCGAGTCGTCGTACCGCTCGGCCGCCGACTCGAACCCCAGTTCCGACTGTTCGCGCCCACGGCGCTGCTCGAGGGCCGCGATCGCCTCGGGCTCGGGCGCGGCGTCGTCGGTGATCCGCGCCCACGAGTCGTGGACCTTCGAGTGGCACCAGCGACAGAGATAGACCGTGATCTCGTGGGAGAGGGTCTCGCCGTCGCGGTCATAGGAGAGGTGATGTTCCTCGAGCAGCGGCCGCTCGTCGTCGTGGGCCATGCGCTTTTCCTCGAGGCCACAGCGGACGCACTCCCGATCGCGGTTGCGCGACCGGAAGTGGGGGCAGTCGGCCCACGTCCAGTCGGACTCGGGGTCGACGACGGGACACTCGTAGTCGTCGTCAGCACGCTCGCGGGCGAACTCGGGGTCGTGTTCGTAGTGATCGAAGGCGTACCGGCACGTCCCCTCGCCGGTCAGGTAGTCACAGACGCCCGCGAACTCGTAGGGGTCGTCGACGCCGACCGAGGTCCCCTGCGGCGTTTTCTCCATCGTCGCCGGCACTAGGGTTCCGGGGATGTTGAATCGACCGCCCGCGTCCGGGGGAAGTCAGCCGTCGCCGCCGATGGGGTTTTGCCCCCGGCCCGCGTTACCGCCGGTCGTGCTTCCGACCGACGATCCCGACACCCTCCTCTCGACCGACGACGTCCTCGCGGCCGTCGACGCGATCGGCGACCGCGACCAGTTTGCGGTCGCGTACGCGGTGTACGCACACCCGGACGACGGCGTGACGGTTCCCGAGATCGCGACCGAAACGGACGACGGGGAAGCGGCGGTCGAAACCGCCATCGACGCGCTCGTCGACGGCGGCGTCCTCGCCGAACGGATGCCGTGTCTCGTCGACCCGTCGGTCGACGGCCCCGAGTACGAACTGACCGAGTTCGGCCGGCTCCTGCTCGAGGAGGGCGTGCTGGCGGCGTTCGACGCCGCAGCGACGGTCGCGGATCTCTAGGCGCGGCCCGAGACCTTTTTCTCGTCGCCGTTCGGACTCGAGGTCGTGCGACTCGTCCACGAGCCGGCTTCCGACGCCGACGACGAGATATTCGAGGAGCGGACGGAAACGCTGGCGATGACAGTCGAGGTCGCGGACACGCTCGTGAGCCAGGCCCGCGGGCTCATGTTCCGCCGATCCGTGCCGGACGACTACGCGCTCGCCTTTCGGTTCGACGACGCGGCGGTCCGGGATCTCCATATGCTGTTCGTGTTCTTCCCCATCGACGCCCTCTGGGTCGAGGACGGGGTCGTCCAGCGCGTCGAGCGGCTCCGGCCGTGGCGGAGTTTCGCCCGCGCCCGAGCCGATCTCATCGTCGAACTCCCCGCCGGCAGCGCCGCGACCGTCGACCCCGGCGACCGGGTGCGACTCGAGGACGCCTGACGGATCGGTATCCGGAACCGGCGGTTTTAAGACACCGTGATACGTTGTGACGGGATACAATGGCACGCCATACGCCATCTGACGAGGATAGAGGAAGTCGGGGCGACCCGGCTGGGCGTGAAATTCTCCGACGAGTATAATCACCGTTCCGACGACAACACCCGCAGTTCCCGCAATTCACCACTCTTGCCTGTAACTCACTCACCCGAACAGACGATCGCATCGGACCGTACAGTACGCCTGCTGGACACGACGCTTCGCGACGGCGAGCAAGCGCCGGGCGTCTCGCTCTCGCCGGACGAGAAAGTCGAGATCGCCCGCTCGCTCGAGCGCGCGGGCGTCTCCGTCATCGAAGCCGGCAGCGCCTGTACCGGTGCGGGTGAGCGACAGGCCATCTCGCGGGTGACCGACCTCGATCTCGACGCCCGCGTCACCAGCTTCTGTCGCGGCATGAAAGGCGACATCGACCTCGCGCTCGAGTGTGACGTCGACGGGGTTCACATCGTCGTCCCAGCCAGCGACCGTCACGTCGAGGGCAAAGTCGGGACCTCCCGCGCGGATAACCTCGAGAACACCGCCGAACTGGTCGCCTACGCCAAAGATCACGACCTCTGGGTCGAGGTCATCGGCGAGGACGGCTCGCGGGCCGATCTCGACTACCTCGAGGAACTCGCCGAGACCTCTTTCGAGGCCGGCGCGGACCGGTTCTGTTTCGCCGACACCGTCGGCCACACCGGCCCCGAACACACCCACGAGGCCGTCTCCCGACTCGCCGACCTCGGTCCGGTGAGCGCCCACACTCACGACGACCTCGGGCTGGGCGTCACGAACGCGCTCGCGGCCGTCTCCGCAGGGGCCGATCTGGTCCACTGCACGGTCGACGGCCTCGGCGAACGCGCCGGCAACGTCGCCTTAGAGGAGGTCGCGATCGCGCTCGATCACGTCTACGACGTCGAAACGCTCGATCTCGAAGAGGTGTACGACCTCGCCCAGACCGTCGCCCGGGCGACGGGCGTCCAGCTCCCGCCGAACAAGGCCGTCATCGGCGAGAACGCCTTCACCCACGAGAGCGGCATCCACACCGACGGCACGCTCAAAGACGACAAGATGTACGAGCCCTACGCCCCCGGGACGGTCGGGCGCGAACGCCGGCTCGCGCTGGGCAAACACACCGGTCGCGCCGGCGTCAGGGCCGCGCTCGAGGAACACGACGTCGCGGCCGACGACGACGAGGTCGCCGAGATCGCGACCCGCGTGACGGAACTGGGCGACCGCGGCCGCCGGGTCACCGACGCAGATCTGCTGGCGATCGCCGAGGACGTCACCGGTGACGATCGCGAGCGCGTCGTCGACCTCCTCGATCTCTCCGCAACCAGCGGCGGGGCGGTCCCGACCGCGAGCGTCCGACTGTCCGTCGACGGCGAGGAACGCGTCGCAAGCGGCACCGGTTCCGGCCCCGTCGACGCCGCCGTCTCCGCCGTCCGCGAGGCGCTGGGCTCGATGGCCGACGCCGAACTCGAGTCCTACCACGTCGACGCCGTCACCGGCGGCACCGACGCCGTCGTCACTGTCGAGGTCACGATGGTCCGCAATGACCGCTCGGTGACGGTCGCCCGCAGCGAGGCCGACATCACTCGTGCGAGCGTGAAAGCGATGGTCGACGCGCTCGATCGGCTGCTCGCGACCGACCAGCAGCCGCTCGCACCGGCCGACGACTGAGGAGTTCGGGGGCCGACTCGGTTCTCGCGGTCCGATCCACCGGAGAGCGACGGCGTCGGCGCTGGTCTAGCCCTGCCGGAACGGATCGCTCACGACGTTCCACGGGTCGAGCGCGTAGATGGCGGCCAGAAACAGGGCGACAGCGACGACGAACAGGCGAGCGACCGCGCTCGCAGACGTGGGGACGCCGATCTCGAGGGTCGTCGCCATCACGATCGCGACCCCGATCCAGAGGGAGCCGACGATCGCTCGTTTTCGACGGTCCATAGTCGCCCGTTCGGCTCGAGTCGCTTGAATGCGTGGGGTTTCGAACGGCCCCTGACTGCCGTCTCGATCGGGGTGAGGGGAGGTCAAGACGAGTCGATCGGCCCGAGGCCGACGGTCTCCTCCTCGAGGGCGTTCTGGCGCGTATCGAGCATTCCGACGTCCTCGTACGAAACCGGCCCCCTGACCTGATGAGCTTCGGGCCCGGGTTGGTGACCGAGGTAGTCGACGTTCGGGTTCGTTCCGATATCCGCGAGCAACTCGAACTCGTTTTGGGGCGCGTTGACGTAATCCTCGAACAATTCCTGGGCGACCTCCGCCGTGTCGGCGACCTGGACGTCCTGACTCGGACCCTCGAACTGGTCCGGCATCAGCCCGAGTTCTCGGCGCACCTCGTCGCTTTCGAGGTCGAGGCCGGTTTCTTCGATCGCGCTGACGACTTCGAGGATGCCCGCTTCCTTGTCCGGGAGCGAATCGCCCGGCGGCGCTTCCTCCTCGTACTCCTCTTGGGTAATTTGGACCCCCGTCGCGAGCGCGATTCGCCTCCTCGTGAATTCGTCGACGGCATCGATGACCGCGTCCAGGTCGCCGCTGACGCCCTCGAGCGACGACGAAACCGAATCCGCGGACGGAAGCGCCGCATCCAGATTGATGATCGTTCGCGATCGAGCCGGGTTCTCCCTGTACCGTTCGGGATCGCTCGCGGGGTTGTTCTTGTCGCCGAACTGGATCACGTTCGGCGGGCAGGCGACCTCGCAGGCGCTCGTGCCGATGTTGCCCTCGCCGAAGTTGCCGTCCTGACGGGCGGGATCGAAGACGCACTTCGACATGACGCCGCGAGGGGCACGACTGCTGACGCGCCGGTCACGATAGTCATAGACCATGTCCGCACTGAGTTCGTCCTCGTCGGTTTCCGGTTCCCCCCACTGGAAGTAGTTAACGCCGTACGGGCAGGCGACCTGACAGTACCGGCAGCCGATGCAGACGTCGTAGTCGGTCAGCACCAGCCCGCCTCTGTCGCGGGTATGGCGGGCCGTCGTCGGACAGACCTTCTCGCAGGGCGCATCGGTGCAGTGCTGACACGGGCGGACGAGGTAGTTGAAGTCGTGAACGACCGGGTTGTCTCCACAGTCCTCGGGATCGACGTCGACGGTATCGGGGTCCGGGGACTCGACCGCGCCGTCCTCGAAAGCGAGGACGTACATCCAGTTTGCCCCCTGGTCCCAGTTGTGTTCCTGATTGCAGGCCGTTACGCAGGCGAGACAGCCGTCACAGTTCTCGAGGTCGATCGTCATTCCCCACTGGGTTCCCTCGTCTGCGTCCTGGACTTCTCCCGCTTCCTCGACGGCAGGTTCCGGCTCCTGCTGATCGACCGCGCCCCAGCCGAGACTCGCGAACCCCAGCCCGGCCCCGGTCTTTTTGAGCATCTCACGACGGGATCCGTCGCCGTTGGCGAATTCCAACAGCGTCGACCCGATCCCATCCTCGTTGCCGTCCACATCGTCCGGACTGGCAATCGGCCGTTCGTCCTCGCCGAACTCCGCCATCACGTCGTCGTGATACCGCTCATGGAACTCCTCTTCCGAGAGTTCGCCCTTCGTGACCCGCATGGCGTCTCTCCCCATCTCCATCCCGAGTTCGGTGTCGTACTCGGTCTCGTCGAGCATCTCCTCGAGATCGTCCTGCCACGACTCGCCGAGGGGGTGAAACGCCTCGTCGTCCGAGGTGTCGTCGTCGAAACTCATCGTCCCCACCGGTCCGGTGTCGCTCGAGTACCGTTCATTGTGGCTCGTGTTCCCACACCTATCACAAGTCTTCGCAAAGAGACCCAGCCTGCAAATGACGGGGTAGCCGGCTCCCGGAGCGGGACGTGTCGTGAACTTCCGCCGGAGGGAGCGGTTCGAGAATTGAAGTGTCCGATCACCACGAACCGGCGGTGGCAGTTTGGACGACCTCCGCGCCCGAGTCTCGTTTCCGCAGACTGTCCTCCCCGCCCTGATTCACGATGCGGAGGCTCGCTACGCTCACGGCCTCGCCGTCGCGTCGCTGCCCTCCCCCTCGAAGACGGTGTCCCGTGGCGTGTACGCTACGCATCGCTCACTGGTCTTGTCGCCGCGAAACGGTCGAGGGATGGCGTAAGAACAACGTCGAAACCTCTCTCACTTTGTCTTCGCACGGCAACGTTGCGTGTTCGATCCGAGGAACCTCCGGTCTCGCACTATTCGCGCTGTAACTCGCCGCGTATGGGTTCTTTTCGAGGTGAGACTATTACTTCACAAGAGGTGATCGGACGGGTGAAGCGGGTGAGTAGTGTTACCGAGGACGGAGTTCTCGTTCGCATAGCAGAACGCAAAACGTTCTGAGGACCAGTAGGGAGGGGAAGAACCAGCAACCACCGCTCATTAAGTGATAGTGGACCAACATCGGGAGTAGTGTCGGACGACAACTACCACCGTCGAACCGCCATCACACGGTTAGTCGTCTCCTCTACCGCCGAGCCACTCCTCCGAGAGACAGTCTCGGAGTGGAAGCGAGGATGCCAAACCGCCGTTGACAAAGCATGGACGCGGTGTCACTCCAAGTCCGACGTACAACAACTCGCCTACGACGACGTGCGGGAGAACACCGATCTCGGCAGCCAACACGCCATTCTCGCGTGCCACCAAGCTGCCGAGAACATCAAATCCTGCATCTCCCGTCGTCAAGACGGGAAGAAAGCGAGTAAACCCACGTATACGAGCCCGACCGTCACCTACGACAGTCGGACGATGACCCTCTTCCCCGACCAAGAACGAGTGTCGCTCACCACGCACGGAGATCACTCTCGAGTTCGAGCAGACCTCGAACTCCCTGATAACGAGGACGGCTATCAACACCAGTATCTCGACAGCGACGAGTGGGAACCCACCGAATCTACGCTTCACTATCGTGATGGCGGCTGGTACCTGCACCTCGGCTTCCGGAAGCCAAAGCACGACACCAAGGGCGAAGCGACCGAGAACGGAACGGTTCTTGGCGTCGACCTCGGCGTGAACGAAATCGCCGTCACCAGTACGGCACGGTTCTTCTCGGCTGGAGAGTTGAACCACAACCGACGGGAGTTCGAGCGTATTCGCGGTAATCTGCAGGACCATGACTCACGGAACGCCCATCGGACACTCGAAGCCGTGAGCGGACGGGAAGACGAGTACGTGAAACACGTCCTGCACAGCGTGGCGAACGGAATTGTCGAGGAAGCCCTGCGCTACGACTGTGACGGCATCGCTTTCGAGGAGTTAGACGGCATCCGCGAACGACTGTCTGGAGCGGCGTGGCACTCTGAATGGGCGTTCGCCCGTCTTTACGAGTACGTTGAATACAAGGCCGAAGCGGCAGGGTTGTTCGTAGACACGACGAATCCGAAGCATACCAGCAAGCGGTGTGCCGAGTGCGGATTCATTCACGACGACAACCGCTCGACACGAGATTCGTTTGAGTGTCAGAAGTGCGGAAATCGGAATCACGCTGACTACAACGCTGCCAAGAACGTAGCCGATATGTATCTCCGTCGTGAGCAACAGTCTTCACGTCGGAGGGGCGTCAGTCAATACGCCCTGAAGTCCGGGACAGTGACGCCGAATCGGGGATACACCCCGTACCCCGACGGATTCGAGGTCAAGTCCACGGACAAGCTCCACCGCAGGCCCACAGCCTGTATGCCGTCAGACCACGTCTGACGGAACCCTTAACGAGCGAACTCGTCAGAGTGAGCGTAGTAAGCGGGCAGTTGACATCTCCCTCTCGGTATTTTCAGGAGTAGGACGAGTCGTTATACTCATGGTCTCGCCGTTCGCTGTTCTGTGTGGCGCAGCGTTACGCTCCGCTCACTATTTTTTGCTGCCGCAAAAACGCCGAGAGGGAGATTCGAACTCCCGTGTCCGTGAGGACAGCAGATTTCGAATCTGCCGCCTTGGCCGGGCTAGGCTATCTCGGCTCACTCCTCTCTACTCGAGAGACGTTTTTACCCGTTTCGATTTTTTCGCTCCGTGCGAACGGTTCGCCCGAGGGCGATGGCACCTCGAGCCGAGCGGCGTTACCCCGTGTTCTTCATCCCGGCCGCGATCCCCTTGACCGTCAGTCGCAGCGTTCGCTCCTCGATGTCGGTCCGGTGGGTCCGGTCGAGCAGGTAGACCTGAAGCATGTTCAGCGGGTCGACGTAGGGGTTTCGTCGCTCGAGGTTCTCGCCGAGCCAGTCGCGGGTGTGTAACTGTTCGCGCTGGCCGATCTCGGTGATCAACTCGCTTGCCCGCGCGTACTCGTCGGTCACCCGGGGGAAAAAGCGCTCCCGGAGGTCGTCGTCGGCCATTTCGGCGTAGCGCTCGGCGATCTCGAGTTCGGTACGGGACAGCGAGAGCGCGGCGTTGTCCAGCGTCGTCCGGAAGAACGGCCACTCCTCGTACATCTCTTGGAGCGTCTCCATCGAGCCGCCGTCGTCTACGTAGGCGTCGATCCCCGTCGCGAGCGCGTACCAGCCCGGGAGGATACACCGCGACTGGGTCCAGGAGAACACCCACGGGATCGCCCGCAGGTCCTCGACCGTGCGCTCGCCGCTGCGGGAGGCCGGCCGCGAGCCCAGATCCAGATCCTCGATGACGGTGATCGGCGTCGCCTGCTCGAAGTAGCGGACGAACCCGTCGCTCTCTAAGAGGTCGCGGTACTCCCGGCGGGCGGCGTCGGCCATCGTTTCCATCGCGTCGACCCACTCCTCGGGGACCTCTTCCTCGGGCTGGTCCAGCGCCTGCTTGCGCGCCCGCAGTTGGGCGTTGAGCATCTGTTCGATGTTGCGCTCGGCGATGCGGGGGTTGGCGTACTTCTCGGCGATGGCTTCGCCCTGCTCGGTGAACTTGACCTGGCCCGTGACCGTGGAGTTGGGCAGGGCCAGCAGCGCCTCGTTCATCGGGCCGCCGCCCCGCGAGATCGAGCCGCCGCGGCCGTGAAACAGCCGCATCGTCACGTCGTGATCGTCGCAAATCTCGCCGAGCCGGCGCTGGTTCTTGTACAGCGACCAGTTGGCCGCGAGAAAGCCGTTCTCCTTGTTCGAGTCGGAGTACCCCAGCATGATCTCTTGGGTCCGCCCGCGGGCCTCCAGCGCCTGCGCGTAGGCCTCGTTCTCGAACAGCGTCCCCATGATCCGGCGGGCCCCCGAGAGGGCGTATTCCGTCTCGAGTAGCGGCACGATATCGATCCCCGAGTGTTCGGGCAGGGAGACGACGCCGGCCTGATCCGCGAGGAACAGCACCTCGAGGACGTGGCTCGGCTCTTCGGTCATCGAGATGCAGTAGGTGTCGATCGCGTTGCTCCCGTACTCCGTTTGCCACGCCGCGAGGCGATCGAACAGGTCGAGGACGCGGGCGGCGTCGTCCGAGAGGTCCGCCGTCCGCTCGAGGTCGATCACGGGCTCGTCCTGCAGGACGGCGTCGGTCAGGAATTCGACGCGCTCGTCCTCCGAGAGGGCGTGGTAGTCGATCCCTTCGGCCTCGAGGGCCTCGGCAATAGCGTCGGTGTGTTTCTGCTGGTGATCCCGCAGGTCCAGACTCGCCAGCGAGAAGCCGAAGGTTGCGACCCGCCGCCGAATCGGATCGACGTGGGCGTCGACGACGCTTTCGGCCCCGTTGTCCCGGAGGCTCTCGGCGATGACCGCGAGGTCGTCACGCAGGCCCGCGACCGTCTCGTAGCCGCCGGGGCGAACGTCGCCGACCCGGCGGAGCCGCTCGCGCATCAACTTGAGCTTCTGTCGGTACGGCTCGTCGGGGTAGCGCTCCTCGGCCGTCCGAGCGGTCCCCGGCAGCCGCTCGCGATCTTCCTCGAGCGAGGCCTGAAACGCCGAGCCGGCGTCGATCCGGCTGCCGTCCTGGCTCAACACGCCGGAGAGGCGCTTGAGCTGATCGCGGTACTGCTCTAAGACGACCGAGCGCTGCCGTTCGAGGGTGTTGGCGGTGACCTCGGGGGTCACGTAGGGGTTGCCGTCGCGGTCGCTGCCGGCCCACGACCGGAACTCGAAGAGCTTCGGGATCTCGAGACTGCCGGGGACTTCCTCGTCGATCGCGTCGGCGAGTTCGTCGTAGACCTCGCCGACCACGTCGAACAGCGTGTTCTCGAGGTACCACTGGACGTTGCGCGCCTCGTCTTCGGGTTCGGGCTGGCGATTGCGGACCTGCGGCGTTTGCCAGAGGCTCGTAACCTCCGCGTCGACGTCCCGCCAGACCTGCCCCTCTTCCTTGTCGGTCAGCAGCCGCTCGTCGACGGTCTCGAGCGACGTCGAAATCTCCCGCAGTTTGGACTTGACCGTCTTCCGACGGGCCTCGGTCGGGTGGGCGGTAAACGTCGGCTCGATCAGGACGTCGTCGAGTACCTGCCGGACAGTCTCGACGTCGGCCTCGCCCAACTCGGCGGCCGCGGTCTCGAGGCTGTCCTCGAGGGTCCCCTCCTGAGACGCGGTCCGAATGGTCCGGACCCGCTCGCGCTCCTCGGCGAGGTTGATCAACTCGAAGTAGGTGGTAAACGCCCGGGCGACGATCCGTTGCTGGTGGGGCGACAGTCCCTCGAGTTCCGCGATCAGCGGCTCCCGGGACTCGAGGTCGCCCGACCGGTACTCGATCGCGGTCCGGCGACAGGACTCGACGGTCTCGAACGCGCGTCGGGAAGTCTGGTCCTCGAGGACGTCGCCGAGCAACGCCCCGAGTTCGCGAACGTCCTGCCGGACGTTCCTGTTGTGAAGTCGCATATCGTGTGGATGTGCGTGCCATAGTAAAAACCCCTAGCAGGAGTGCTACCCGACTCATACATCGTTTTCCGTGATAGTTACTGGCGGTGATGTTGGGTCGACGAGCGACTCCTGCTGATCCGTTCGCTTGCCGGCCCGATCGCTATCGATACCACAACCAGTCCTGGAGATATTTACTACAAATATAAATTATCTCTCTAGATGGTTGGTTTCGGATGTACTATACGAACGACTGCGGCATTCAATTTCGAATAGCGGGTAGTCCTCGCCCCCAATTGGTTCACCAACTCACTAGTTGCACGAAACGTATCCGTGCCGGATGCGACGACCGAGGGGGCGGCGGGTTCTCGATCGGACTCCGGGAGATCACAGCCCCGCGATTCGTCACTCGTCAGTGTACTGCGCACAGACCCGCCGGATCCCCTCCTCGAAGTCGATCTGTGGGTCCCAGCCGATCGCCTCGCGGATCTTCGAGGCGTCGGCACAGGTGTCATGCACGTAGACATCCTCGGGGATGGGATTCTCGACGTACTCGGGCTCGACGTCGGTCCCGAGTTCGTCGTTGATCATCTCGACGACCGTGTCGAAGTCGTAGGCTTCGCCGGTCCCGAGGTTGTAGATCCCGTCGAGTTCGGCCGCTGCGGCCCCCTCGAGCCCGCGGACGATGTCGGAGACGTGGGTGAAGTCCCGGGTCTGGGTCCCGTCGCCGTACAGGACCGGCGACTCGCCGTTTGCGATGTCGTCGGCGAACTGCGCGATCACGTTGGCGTACTCGCCCTTGTGTTCCTCCGCGCCGCCGTAGCCCTGATACACCGAGAAAAAGCGCATGCCGGCCATCGACATGTCGTAGTGGTTCGCAAAGTACTCGCCGTAGCGCTCCCGCGCGAGCTTCGAGGCCTCGTAGCCGGTGTCGACGCCCACGTCCATGTCCTCGGGCGAGGGCTCGGTACGGCTGCCGTAGATCGACGACGTCGAGGCGTAGACCACCGTGTCACAGCCGTCCTGTCTGGCCTGTTCGACCACGTTGACGAAGCCCTCGACGTTCACGCGAGCGCCCGTGGTCGGGTCCTCCTCGTGCATCGCATAGGACGACAGCGCCGCGAGGTGGAAGACGACGTCGACGTCGGTTGGCAGGTCGTCCTCGAGGACGCTCGCGTCGACGAAGTCGACGTCCTCGTCGAGGTTCTCCGGCGTGCCCAGATACTGGTCGTCGACGACGGTCACGTCGTTGTTCGTGGCGAGGTGGTTCGCCAGGTTCGAGCCGATGAATCCCGCCCCGCCGGTGACGAGAACGGTCCGATCGTCCAGAGTCATATCGAAAATCCCAGGTCGGTGATCCATAGGTGTTTTGAAAGCCCGAGCGGTTGCGAGGCGACGCGACTGACTCGAACGGGCGGCGGCTGCCGACCGACCGGTCGGCCGCGATCGATCGCGGCCCGCGACCTCCCCCTCGGAACGGACGGCGACATCGTCAGCGGGGCGACCGGCTGGGGATCGACGCTCGAGTCGCCTCGAGTGACGCCGCCGACCTACCGCTGAACGTAGCTTTAATGTATATGATACCATACCCCAAACAGTGAGACTGCTCTCGAACCCGTATCGACGGCGCTGGATCGGCTGGGGACTGCTCGTGGCGTCGTTCTTCCTCGTCAGCCTCCACCGGTCGTCGACCGCGGTCCTCTCGGGGGAGTTGATGCGTGCGTTCGACACGACGGCGACGAGCCTCGGCCTGCTGCATTCCTCGTTTTTCTACCTGTACGCGGCGTTTCAGGTGCCCGCGGGGCTGTTGACGGACCGATACGGTGCGCGGGCGATCGCCGCAACGGGGACCGCCGTGATGAGCGCCGGCGCGGTCGCGTTCGGGCTGGCGTCGACCTATCCGGTCGCGTTCGGCGGCCGCGTGCTGGTCGGGCTGGGGGCCAGCGTCCTCTTCGTCGCGGCGCTGCGGTTCTGTGCGAACTGGTTCCGACCCGACGAGTTCGGGACGATGACCGGCGCGACGTTCAGCGTCGGCATTCTGGGCGGCCTCGCGGCGACGACGCCGCTCGCGATCGCCATTTCGCGGCTCGGCTGGCGGGGGTCGATGGTCGGCCTCGGCGTGGCCGGCCTCGCGGCCGCGGTCGGCATCCTCCTCGTCTCCCACGACTCGCCGGCCGACGCCGGCCTCGAGCCGATCGACGACGTGCCGGACCGACCGGACGTGACCGACGCCGCGACGCTCAAGCGGTACGTCTCGGACGCGGTTCGCGAACCGGAAACGTGGCTGTTGGGGATCATGCTCTTTTTCATGACCGGCATCGGGATCACGATCTTCGGTCTGTGGGGGATCCCCTATCTCGTCCAGACCCACGGGATCTCCGTGACGGAGGCGTCGGTCTACCTGCTGGTGGGCAACGTCGGCGGCATGATCGGGCCGACGGCCTTCGGCTGGCTCTCGGACCGGTGGGGGCAGCGAACCGGCCTCATCGTCTTCTCGACGGTCGTGTTCGGGCTGACCTGGGCGGTCTTCGCCGCCTTCGGGACCGTCCCCCTGTTGCTCGTCGGCGCGATCTTCCTCTTCTCTCGCGTCCTGCGCGGCGGCGTGCCGCTCGCCTTTACCGTCATCAAAGAGCGCCACCCGGAGGGAGCCAGCGGGACCGTGATCGGCATCGTCAACACGATGGGCTGGATCGGCGCGGCCGTCTTCCCGGTCGTCCTCGGGGCCGCACTGGATGCCTACTGGACCGGCGACACCGTCAACGGGACGCGGGTCTACACCGAGTTGGGCTACCGGGTCGCGTTCGCCATCGCGGCCGCTGCGGGATTGCTCGCCGCGGCCTGTGCGATCCTGCTTCACGTCCGGACGCGGGCCGAACGGCCCCTCGAGACCGGGACCGACCTCGAGCAGCCGACCGACTGACGTTCGAGTTCCGGACGACCACACACCGTCGCCTGCCTCAGCCCACAGCTACTTGCCGATACGTACCACACCACACGGTCATGCGCTACTACGAGGACATCGAGGTCGGGGAGACCCGCGAGTTCGGCGAGTACCACGTGACCAAAGAGGAGGTACTCGAGTTCGCCGAGCAGTACGACCCGCAGCCGTTTCACACGGACGAAGAGGCCGCCGAAGAGTCCGCGTTCGGCGAACTGGTCGCCTCGGGCTGGCACACCGCCGCGATGTGTATGCGGATGCTCGTCGACGGCCCGATTCAGGACCGCGCCAGCATGGGCGCTCGCGGCGTCGACGAACTCCGGTGGAAACAGCCGGTCAAACCCGGGGACACGCTCTCTGTCCGGACCGAAATCGTCGACAAGCGGGTCTCCGAGAGCGATCCGACCCGCGGTTACGTCGACAGCAAACTCGAGGGGATCAACCAGGACGACGACGTGGTCATCTCCTGGATCGGGCTGGGCATGATCGCCCGCCGGCCGGGCGACGCGGAGGAGTAAGGATGGCCCGGGTGCCGCTGCTCGAGGCCGACGACCTCCCCGAGGAGTACCGCTATCTGATCACCGAGAACGACGTGGGCGACGCCCACATCTTTCGGTCGATGGCCAACGCGCCGGAGCTGCTCCAGTGGTACATGCGCTACTCGACGCGGCTCTGGGACGTCCTGCCGGCCCGCGAGCGCGAGGTGGTCATCCTGGCGGCCGCGCGCGCCCTCGAACACGAGTACGAGTGGCACCAACACGTCCGGCTGGGCCGCGAGGCCGGCGTGACGGACGCAGAGATCACCGCCATCAGCGAGGGCGACCTCGCGGCGCTTTCGGACCGCGACGCGGCGCTGGTCACCTACGCCCGTAGCGTCGCCCTCGGCGATCCCCGCGACGGGGACCACGACCGACTCGGCGAGTACTACGGCGTCGAGACCGTCGTCGGCGTCGCCATGCTCGCGGCCCACTACGTCGCGACGGCCCGGGTACTCGACGCGTTCGACGTCGCGACCGAGGAGGCGTTCGTCGGCTGGCGGCCCTGATCCCCCGCGGCGACCGCGGGTCGATTTCGGCCCGAACCCGTTCGGATCGTCTCTTATCCGATTCGCCGCCGTTCCGTCGGTATGGTCGATCTCAGGCAGTTCGACGTGCCCGAGAGCGTCGAGCCCGACGAGTGGCGGCTGTCGGTGACCGGCGCGGTCCGGCACCCGATCGACTTCGCGCTCGAGGACCTCACCGACCTTCCGCTCGAGACCGATACGGACGACTTCGCCTGCGCCGAGGGGTGGGTTGCCGAGGGGCTATCGTGGCGCGGGGTTCGGGTCGCCCGACTGCTCGAGCGGGTCGAGCCGGCCGACGCGAGCGCGTACGCGCTCGTCGACGGGATGGACGAGGGCTACGCCTGCGCGTTCCCCCTCGAGCGGCTCTCCGAAGCGGTGCTGGCCGTGGCACTCGACGGCGACGCGCTCCCGGTCGAACACGGCGGCCCGGCACGGCTCGTCCCCACCGGCGAGGCGGCCGACTGCTGGGAGAGTATCAAGTGGGTACGCGAGATCGAGGTCCGCGAGACGGAACCGACCGCGGACGACACCGCGAAGGACGTGGCGCTGTCGCGGCTCGAGTGAGCTGGCGGTGCGACGAGGCCGGGGTCAGGGCTCCGTGGCCCGGTCCCCGAGGAAGGTCCCGGTCGGCGTCTCGAGCCCGTCGATTTCGGCGGTCAACGCCCCCGTCGAACTGTCGAAGACCAACAGTTTCCCCGCGTCCCAGCAGCTGACGTAGACGTGGTCCCCGTCGCGGGTGAACTCGGGATGCAGCGACCGGCCGGGGGCCCACTCGGTCGTATCGACGACCGTCGATACGCGCAGGTCGTCGGGGTCGATGACGTAGATGACCCCCTCGTTGTCCCGGTCCGTGTCGTCGAAGATCACGTCGCCCCAGACATAGTCGCTGTCGGGGTGGGAGTTGCAAAACATCCCGTGGCCGGGGACCTCGATATCGGCGACCGGCTCGCGGCTCTCGAGGTCCCACGCCGTGACCGCGTCGCTCATCACGGTCCCCGTAAAGCCGAGCCCGCGGGACTCGTCGATCGCGCCGGGTGTCGGATGCGGCGGCCCGGCCGTCGGCACCCGGTCGACGACCGCCCGCTCCCGGACGTCGAGGACATACAGGCACTCGTCGCCCTGCGAGGCGAGGTAGCAGTACCGCTCGTCGGGTCCGTAGACGCCGTCGTGGAGGGTCCGGCCGACGGCGACCTCATCGACGATCGGGAACGAGGGATCGTCGTAGTCGACGAGCCAGACCCTGCCGGCGTCTTTCAGGACGACCAGAAAGCAGCGCTCGCCCGGCACGTCCCGGACGGTACAGATCCGCGAGGCGATCGACTGACCGTCCGGATCGACCGCGTGGGCCGGGAGCCGATGCAGCGGCTCGAGCGTCTCGGCATCGAGGACGACCGCGTGGTTGGGGTTGTAGTACCCCGCGAGGAGGTAGTTCGAGTCCGCGGAGATCGCGATGGCCCGCCCGGAGGTGCCGGCCCGGACGCGGCGGACGAGGTCGCCGCTGGAGAGATCGAGCTTGCTCACCCACCCTTGCCGGGACTGGACGTACGCGGACGCTTCGGGGTCGTTTTCGGCGAGAGACCGGTGAAAGACGATCGAATGGGGCGCTCTCCCCACGTTCTCGATGCGACCGAGCCGCTCGTGACGCGTGGTATCGATCACTGCTACCGACCCCGGCTGGCGTTCCGCAACGAGCAGCAGGTCCCGCAGGTCCGGACAGTCGTATTGTGGCGTTGCCGGTGGATCAGTCTCCTCACGGTGAACCTCGAGGGAATCGGCGATCTCCTCGAGCCCCAATTCGCGAAACGACGGGGGTCTGACGGTGCTGGCGGCGAGTTGCTCGCTCATCGAGTCTCTCGGTACTCCTTTCGACCTGACTCGAAAATACACGTCCGCGAAGACGTTCGGGACGGACGACGGACAGTGAGCCGAGCCGGGTCGGGGTGGATCGTGGTGTCCGCTCGAGAGCGGCCACGGCCCAGCCGCGGACGGAAAAGCACGCGAAACACGAGTGCGCGGCGGGCGTCCGGACGGGCGGCGATTACCCTCGGAGTTATTGGCTACGGCGTCGAGACGGACCGTATGACCTTTGTCGTCCCGTTTGACGGATCGGAACTCGCGGAAGCCGCGCTCGTCAGAGCCGTCGAATACGACGCTGCCCTCGAGGAGGGGGTCGCGGCCGTGGCTGTCGTCCCGGAGCGAAAAGGATACGCACGGGAGAAAGGCTGGATCGACGAGGACGAACCGTACGACGTCGATGCGGTCGTCGACCGCCTTCGCGAACGAGTGCGGACGCTCGCACCGTCGGCGGCGTTCGAGTGCGAACGGATCCGCGAGTTTCCGCCCGAGGCCCAACTGGCCGGCCACATCGAGCGACTGATACGGAACCACGATCCGAGCGTCGTGTTCCTCGGCAGCGACAACGTCGGCCGCGTCGTCACGCCGTTGACGAGCGTCGGCGTTCACGTCGCCGCCGATGAAGCGTACGACGTCTTCATCGTTCGCCAGCCGACGCCGCCGGCGCTCGAGGCTCTCGACCCCCATCCCGAGTTCTACCGGGAATCCGACGCGACGTAGCGACCGACGAGCGATCGCCGGCCGACTCGAGGCAGGAGGCGAACCCGTCGCCTCCGCCGTCGTACGAACGTCGTCACCGAGCCCAGCGATTAATGATCACGTCGACCAAGGAGACGGTATGTACGACCGAATTCTCGTTCCGACCGACGGGCGCGAGGAGACCGAACGGGCGATCGACGAAGCGATCGCGCTCGCTGCCGAACACGACGCGACGCTGCACACGCTGTACGTGGTCAACTCCGCTGCGATCGCTCCCGGCATCGAGTTTAGCGATCTCGAGGAGGTCGGCAGACAGGCGGTCGAACACGTCCGCGATCGGGCGACGGCCGCCGGTGTCGATCGGGTCGCGTGTGCCGTGACACACGGCCTCCGCCATCGCGCGATCCTCGACTACGCCGCCGACCATGATATCGACCTGATCGTTATCGGTCGCCATCGGGAACTCGACCACCTCGTTCGCGGGAGCGTCTCGAAACGCGTCTCCGAGGCGGCGACGGTCCCGGTGTTACTCGTCGAGTGACCGTCAGCCGGGCCCCCGTACCCACACCATTAATCACCGAGGAACCGAAGTCTTTCGCCATGTCACCGACAACCGACGCGATCGATTCGATCCTCCTGCCGACGGACGGCAGCGACGGTGCGCTGGCGGGGGCGAAACGGGGCGCCGATCTCGCCGCGATGGCCGACGCGACCGTTCACGTCCTCTCGGTCGTCGACACCTCTGCGATTGAGGGCGTCGCGTCCGTTCTCGAGTCGGATCTGGACGAACAACGGGCCGCGCTCGAGGCCGACGCCGAGTCGGCCGTCGAATCCGTCTCGTCGATGGTCCGCGACCGGCGGCCGGATCTCGAGGTCACGACGGCGACCGAGCAGGGGACACCCTTTCGGGTCATCGATCGCTACGTCGACGAACACGATATCGACGTCGTCGCGATGGGAACGAAGGGACGAACGGGAGTCAGACGAGTCGTTCTCGGAAGCGTGACCGAAAACGTCCTCCGGACCGTCGGGGCCCCGATACTCGTCGTGCCGCCGGCAGCGAGTGACGAGCCGCTTACCGAGGACACCGTCCGGAACGTCCTCCTGCCGACGGACGGGAGCGACGGTGCGGCGGTCGCCGTCGACTGGGGACTGGCGCTCGCGGCGGCCTTCGACGCGATGACCCACGCGGTCTACTCGGTCGACACGAGGCGGTTCTCGTCACAGCGAGCGCCCAGTGAGGTCCTGTCCGAACTCGAGCGCCCCGGGGAGGACGCCCTCGAGTCGGTCCGCGAACGAGCGCGCGAACGCGGCTGCACCCTCACGGGAACCGTCGCGACGGGGCCGCCGGCGAGAGTCATCCTGGATTACGCCGACGGCAACGATATCGATCTCATCGCGATGGGGACACACGGCCGCTCGGGACTCGAGCGACACTTCCTCGGGAGCGTGACCGAAAACGTCGTCCGGAACGCCGAGTTGCCGGTGTTTTGTGTTCCGATGAACGCCACCTGAGAGCGATAACCGGGACGCCGGATGTCCCCCGCCGACCCCGTCAACCGGAGACAGTCGGCGAGTCCGGCCGACGGGTCGCTGTCGCCGGCCGATCGGCCGGCGGTTCGAACACGGTGCCGGTATTATACCGACGGTCGTCGTAGCGGCCGGTATGAGTGACCGACTCCTCGTTCCCTACGACGGGTCAGCGCCGGCGAAAGACGCACTCGAGTACGCGCTCGAGAAGTTCCCGGATGCGGACGTCACCGCCCTGTACGTCGTTCCGGTTCCGGACGGGTACTGGACGGCGTTTCAGGACCCCGAGGATCGGGTTCCGGCCGTTGAACGCGGCCGCGATGATGGGCGCGATATCCTCGACGAAGCAGTCGACATCGCCGCGGACCACGGCAACGATATCGATACCGAAATCGCGACGGGGAAACCCGACCAGGAGATCGTCGAGCTGGCGACGGTAGACGACTACGAGACGGTCGTTATCGGAAGCCACGGCCGCGAGCGAATGTCGCGTATCATGCTCGGCAGCGTCGCGGAAAAGGTGGTCCGCCGATCACCGGTGCCAGTCATCGTCGTTCGCGACTGAATCGGTCGACAGCTCTCCTCGGGACCGACGCCCGTCGGTCGAACGAGGACGGCCGGCCACCGATCGAAGTGACAGTGTACTGGCAGTGCCGCCGGTAGATACCGACGTTCCAGCCTGCCGGAAAGTAGAAGTGTTTTTATATGAACTCTCGACGAATCGTCAGTTCATGGAGCCGATCGAAATCGGCGGACGGTTGATCGCTGGCATCGCCCTCATTCTGGCGAACGCCTTCTTCGTCGCGATCGAGTTCGCGCTCACTCGCGTCCGACAGTACCCCGAGTCGGAGTTCGACGAACCGGGGCTGCGGCGTGCGTGGGAAATGACCAACGAACTCGAGATATACCTGACCAGTTGTCAGGTAGGCATCAGCGGGACGAGCATCGCCGTCGGTATCGTCGCCGAACCGGCCCTCGCGACGATCATCCGTCCCGTCTTCGAGAACACTGCACTCGCCTCCGCAGGCGCGGGTGCCGTCCTCGCGTTCGTCATCATCAATCTCCTTCATCTCACTCACGGCGAGCAGACGCCGACCTATCTCGGCGTCGAGCGAACGAAGTTCGTCGCGAGATATGGGGCCACCCCGCTGTACTGGTTCGCAAAACTCCTCTCGCCCGTGATCTGGTTCGGAGACGCCGTCGCGAAGTGGACGTTACACCGGTTCGGGATCGAGATGACCGGTGCGTGGCTCGAGACCGAGACGGAGATCATCGAAACGCGTGCCGAACTCCGGAACCGACTCGCGTCGGTCCTCGAGCGGGGCGACGTCCCCGACGACCGACGCGAGGAGATCATCAACGCCCTGACGGTCGGCGACCGACCGGTCGAGGACGAGATGACGTCCGTCGAGGACGTCACGTTCCTCTCGACGACGGCCTCCACTGCGGAGAACGTCGATCGGATCGGCTCGAGTCCCCACACCCGGTTTCCACTGATCGAGGAGAGTCCGGAGTCGTTTGTCGGGATCGTCTACGCCCCGACGGTCGTCGACCGGATCGACGACCTGCGAAACGGCGACGTGTCCTTCGCCGACATCGCGACGCCGCCGATGACGCTGCCCGCCGATATGCACGTCAGCGACGCGATCGACGAACTACAGGCGGCACAGCAGGAACTCGCGCTCGTCGAGGCCGACGGGACCGTCGTCGGACTCCTGACGGCGACCGACGCCCTCGAGGCGCTGGTCGGTGACTTCGAGGACCCGCTCGTCGTAAACGACGGCTTGCTACAGGGACGATCGTAGTTCCGACAGCGTTCGCTTTGGCTGTCATCGACTCGTCTCCCGTCGCAGTCGCGTCGGTAACGGGATCAAAACCGGAGTCCGCCTCCAAATATCACTGGTCGATTCGAAGTGAGAGAAATGCTCCGACAGGGATTCGAACCCTGGTCATTGCCGTGAGAGGGCAATATGATTGGCCGGACTACACCATCGGAGCGCGCTGCGTCGTGTCCCGACGCGTCGCGAGTGCATTCCATCGTAGCGCCGTCTGACGTTTAAGCATTCCGTTTCGTCCCGGGGGTGTTGAACGCTCTCACGCAGGTATTTGTCGATCGAGCTACTCTTCGAACGGCGACTTGGTCGCCTCGGGTTCGAACCCCTCGAGGCTGATGATGTTCTCGCGGCCGACGCGGAGTTTGCTGATCGTGCCTTCCTCTTCCATGTCGGAGAGCAGCATGCTCACTTTGGACTTCGACCAGCCGGTGTCCTCGACGATGTTGACCTGTTTCATTCGGCCGCCGTTCTCGCGGATGAGTTTGACGACGCGGTCCTCGTCGGTCAGTAACTCCTCGTTGGGGATCGACTCGGAGTCGTCCGCGGCGTCGGTGGCCGGATCGACGGTCGAGCCGGCACCGGTGGCCGCCCCTCCGGCAGGAGGCGTCGGTTCGGCGTCGTCAGACGCCGATTCGCCGTCGCTGCCGTGACCGTATCGTCGGTACCAGACGGCGGCCACGACGCCGACGACGAGCAGCAGGACACCGACGAGGATCGGAACGAGGTTCCCGCCGAGCAGCCCCGCGTTGCCGTCGCCGATGGCGGCCGAATCGGAGCGGTCGAACACGACTCGCGGCCGTCCGTCGATGAACTCCCGTTTGCCGCTCCAGCGAACCGACTCCGCGTCCGTGAGCGAACCGCCGGCGTACTGGGCGTCATCGGGTTCGATCGACCGGAAGGTCAGATCGCCGGCGGCTTCGATGACGATCGCCTGATCCGCGGAGAGCGGAACCCCGTCGAAGACGTCCCCGACGACGATCCGGTCGTCCTGAACGTCGGCGAAGTTCGTCCACGTAAACGACATCTCGACGACCCCGGTCGGCGTGAACTGGTCTTCGACCCGTACCGATCGCCGGAAGTTCGTCGCTTCCATCTCCCGGCCGGATTCCTGCATGCCGGCCCGGGTCAGTTCGCGTGACTGGTTGGTAAACCGATCGTAGAGGCCCGTTTCGTTCGCTCGGAACTCCTCGGCGAAGGCCTCGAAGTTCTCCCGGGTTCTGGTCGCGTTCTCGTCGTCGGTGAACCGCTGTTCGTATCGGAACGTCCAGGTCGCGCTGCCGTTCTCGTGGACGCGGATCTCGAACGTCGTATTGTCGAACTCCCGCGTCTCCTGTCTGAGCAATCCCCGTGAGTCTTGAGGTGCGATCGCGGCCCCAGTCTGTGGCTCGACCGGCGTCGTCGAGACGGCGTCGCCCGGCCCGCCGGCCGCCAGCGATGCCGTTGTGCCGACGGCGAGGACGGACGAGAGAACGAGAAGGACGACGAGTCCGACGGATCCCGGCCGATTCATTCGTCTTCCACTACGTGCCGGAGCTAAAAATGCTTGTGAATATCGCTACCGAACCGATGGGGTCGGCAGTTCGGTCGGTACGCTCGGCGTACCTGTCGTGGCGGACGCCACGGCTGCGTGTCGATACCCACAAACCGATCGGCCGCGTACCGCTGGCTATGATTGCCAATCTCGCGCAGGGCGTCCAGGTGTTTACCAGCAACGTCTTCCTCGTCGACGGCGACCGACCCGTCGTCATCGATACCGGTGCGAATTTCGACGTCGTCGCGGCCGCTCGTAACCACGTCGACGACCTCGAGGCGGTGATCCTCACTCACACTCACCGCGACCACGTCGGGAACCTCGCGGCGGTCAAAGACGCCTTCGGCGTCGACGCATGGGGTTTCGACCCGTCGATCGACGGCGTCGATCACGCCATCGACGACGAGGCGACCGTCCGACTGGGCGACGACGAGTACGTCGCACTGCATACCCCCGGTCACAAGGACGATCACCTCTGTTTCTACTCGGAATCGGCCGGCGTCCTCTTCGCCGGCGACCTGATCTTCCAGAACGGGAGCTTCGGCCGCACCGACCTCGAGGAGGGCGACCGTGGGACGCTTGTCGAGAGCATCGATCGGGTCCGCGAGCGGATCGATCCCGACCTCGAGGAGATGCACACCGGCCACGGCCCGAGCGTGACGACGGATCCGTACGATCACGTCGAACTCTCGGGGCGGATGGCCCGACAGTCCTGACCTGCGAGCGTTTTTTGCGAGCTACGCCCGCCCGGCGGCGTCCAGCAGTGCGTCGTACGCGTCCGCATACGCGCGAGCGATCCGTGCGGAATCGTCCCGTTCGTCGCCCCCGAGCGCCGGCAGTCGAACCCGCTCGAGGGGATCGAGATACTCGAGAACGTCGGGGACGCGTTTCTCGACGGCACCGTCCCTGGGACTGGAACTGGCGACCTCGCAGGCGCGACAGTAGCGTTCACCCGGATAGATCCGGGCACGGCCCGGCTCGACGGCCGCGACGGCCGCGATCGACGCCGGCTCGAGGGAGTCGAGCGGGAGCGCGATGTCGCTGTAGGACTCGACGACGGCCACCTCCGTGGCCTCGATCTCGGCGGCCAGTCGCTCGAAGGCGGGGACGTACTCGCGCTCGGCGAGGGCGTTGAACTCGTCGACGGTCTCGACGGGGACGGCGTCGGAAAGCGGGAGCGCCTCGGCGACCCGGTCCGGCACGTCCGCGGTGGCGTTGCGAACGAACAGCGGGTCGTCGGGGTCCCGGCCGACCCGATCGATCACGAACTCCCGGTCCGAGCGGCCGAGCAGCCCCGTCCCGCCGTCGGGATCGGGCCGCCACAGCCGATGGACGGGGTTGAGCCGTTCGGGTAGCCGCTCGCGGCCGCCGGCCGCCGAGAGTCGCGCGGCGTCTTTGCCGTACAGTCGCCCGTCGGCGAGTGCCCGGCGACAGTCGTCGTGGTCGAACCAGAAGTCGTTGCCGGCGCGGGGCTTGTAGCCGACCGCGCCGGTCCGCTCGAGGAGGCCGGCCGAGAACGTGGTCTTGCCGGCGTCGACACGGTCGGCACCGACCACGAGCAGGATCATTCCCGCAGGCCGTAGTAGCCGGGTTCGTCCTCGTCGCGGGGTTCGGCGACCACGAGGTCGTCGGCGTTGGTCATCACCCACGGAATCGCCCAGTCGAGCAGGATGTCCTCCGTCTCGCGGTCGATGTCGGCGTCCGGTTCGATCCCCTGGAGCAGGCGGGCGATCTCGTAGACGGTGTACATCCGGTCCTCCTCGAGCAGTTCCGCGGGGGTATAGAAGTCACACGGCGGGAGACTCTCGAACTCCGATTTGGGTACGGGCATACACCCTCGTACCGCCGGCTGACGCCTAAATGATTCGTTCGGGAGCCGGGACCCGGGCCGACGTCGATCGCAAGACCGGCGGGCTGTCGGACCCGACGTCGACCGATACGGCGCATCTATCGTCCGGTCACCGGCGAGACCGGTCCGGCCGGTACACTTTATTGACTCGTGACTCGAATAGGGACGATGGTACTGAGCGTCGACTCGATCTGGTTCGTTTACGTCGTCTCGACGCTTTTCGGCCTCCTGCTCGCGGCGTTGCTCTGGAAACACCGTCACCGGACCGGCGCGATCCCGCTGCTGGGGAACGTTCTGTCGGGGACGCTGTGGTCGGCGTCCCTCGCTGGGCTGGAACTCGTCGATCGACCGTCCCTCGTGTCCCTGCTGAACGGTGCGGTGTTCCTCGGCGTTGGCCTCGCAACGCTGACGCTGCTCGTCTTCACGCTGACCTACACCGGCAGAGAACGGTACGTCACGCGGCGGACGCTCGCTGCCCTCTCGATCCAGCCGGCACTGATCACCGTCCTCGCCGCCGTCAATCCGGCAGGCCTCTTCTTCGAAACGACCGAGACGGGCGTCGAGACCGGCGTCCTCTTCTGGATTCACCTCGGCTACTCGTATCTCATGCTAGCGCTGGTGACGGCGATGATCGTCGGCTTCCTCTTTCGAACCCGGTCGCTGTACCGGGGACAGAGCGCGGCGTTGCTCGTCGGGACGCTCGTGGCGTGGGTCGCCAACGGCGTCTTCGTCGTGGGCTACGTCGACTTCGATACCTCGCCGATCGGGTTCGTCGTCACCAGCGTCCTCTACACGGTCGCGATCCTCCGCTACCGACTGACCGACATCGTCCCCGTCGCCCGCGACCGGGTCGTCGATACCGTCTCCGACGCGATCTTCGTCATCGACGAGCGAGACCGCGTGATCGACGCCAATCCCGTCGGCCGGTCGCTCCTCTCGGCGTACGACGCGTCGCCGATCGGAAAATCCATCGGCTCGCTGTTCGCCGACGCTCCGAAACTGCTCGAGAGCTACCACGATCTGACTGCGACCGTGGAAAGCGACGGCCGGGAACTCGGGGTCGACGGCACCTACTACGACGTTTCGGTAACACCGATCGACGACGACCGGGACCGCTACATCGGCTGGCTCGTCATCGTCCGTGACATCACCGAGCGCAAGCGAAACGAAGTACGACTCAGACGACAAAACGAACGCCTCGAGCGGTTCGCCGACGTGGTTTCCCACGACCTCCGGAATCCCCTGAACGTCGCCGACGGCTATCTCGATCTGGCCCGGGAGGGGGACGATCCGGAGCCGTATCTCGACGAGGTCGACGAGTCGCTCGACCGCATGGAAGCGATCATCGAGGACGTCCTCGCGCTCGCCCGCCACGGTGCCGACGTCACCGATCCCGAACCGGTCTCGATCGCCGACCTCGCGGAGACGGCCTGGGAGACCGTCGACACCGGTGGTGCCACCCTGCGGGTCGCCTCGGACGCGACCGTCCTCGCGGACGGCGATCGGGTGACGCGCCTGTTCGAGAACCTGTTCCGCAACGCAGTCGAGCATGGCACGACAACCCCTGCTTCGAACGCTCAGCAGGACGCCGTCGAACACGGTTCGACGAGTCCCGACTCGCTCACGGTCGAAGTGGGTGCGATCGACGCGACCGAGGACGACGGTGAGACGGGGTTCTACGTCGCCGACGACGGGCGGGGACTGCCGGACGGAGCGGACGTCTTCGAGGACGGGTACACGACGAACGCGGACGGAACCGGGTTCGGGCTGAGCATCGTCCGCGGGATCGCGGCCGCTCACGGCTGGACCGCGACGGCCACCGAGAGCGAAGCCGGGGGCGCCCGCTTCGAGTTCACCGGCGTCGAGGCGACACCGGACGCCGACAACGAGGCCGCACCTTCGGCGTCCGACCGCCCCGAGTCAGCGACGGACACCACGTCGTCCTGACTCGCGCCGTCACTCGTCTCGCGTCCCGCCGTCGAGGTAGTGTCGGATCCGATCCCGGCTCGAGTCGGCTACCTTCCGGAACGCGACGACGCGGTCGCCGTCCTCGCGGCGGTCGGTCTCGATTTCGATGGTCAGCGACTGCTCGCGGAGGTGATCGAACAGCGCCTCGAGCGCGTCGGGGTCGCCCCTGACGGTGTGGCGCTGGCCGATCGGTTTACCGACGGCCACCGCACGGATCGTCGCGACCATCGGTAGCAGGATCGCTTCGCCGAGGCCGTGGGCTCGCTCCCGGAGCCGGTCGTCGCTCTCGGCGAACTCGGCGGCCCGAAACGCCTCGCGGACGATCCGCGAGAAGACGAAATCGCGGCCGCACTCGAACGGCAAGGAGAACGCGTAGGCCAGTTCCTCGCGATGCTGGGATGCCGTCGTGTACTTGACCATCGATTCCCCGTCGGCCGACTTCAACACGACGCCCTCCCGGCCGGCGGCGTCGAGGTCGGCGATGGCGGCCGCGGCTATCTCGACCGCGTCCGACGGGGCCGCCCGCCCGAAACACCGCGGCTGGCCGAAGTCGAACGCCCGACAGAGCGCGCGCCGGTCGGCGACCGGCACCGGCTCACCGGACTCCCCGTCCCGAACGTCGAACACGCGGATGTCGTGGGAGTCGATCCCCTCGTAGTCGGTGGTCGTATAGGGCGTCTCCGGACCGATCAGCTCCGCACAGAGAACCCTGTCCGGGTGTGCGTCGAAGAAGGGATCGAGGTCGAGCAGGGCCCGCGCTCGGGCGGTCGTGTACGGGCAGACGTAGCCGCTTCTGGTAAACGCCAGCGGCTCGCCGCCGACGGCTGCGATCCGGACGTTGAACCCGTCGAGTTTCTCCTCGACGACGACCGTCTCGGTGCCCGCGAAGAACGACTCGATGCCGGGCTCGAGAACGAGGATCCGCGGGATGCTCGGGTAGCCGCGGACGACGACGTCGGCGTCCTCAACGACGACGGTCCCGCGTTCGACGCCGTGGCGCGCGGCCGTGAGGACGTGGTGGGTCCGGCCCGCCACCGACCGCTCCTCGAAGTGTTCGAAGAGGTCCACGGGATCGTCGGTCGTGGCCGCGAGCCGCTCGCGATACGCGTCCCGGTCCATACGTCGTCCGACCACGCACCGGCCCAAAAACACCGGGCCGTCCTCGGACCGGTCGCGAGCAGCCGGGTCACGACCCGTTTTCGGGCCGACCTCTTTGTGTCGGACCGTCGAACCCCCGCGTATGTCCGGTGACCCCCCACGCCAGCGGTTCGTCCTCGACACGTCGCTGTTCATCACCGAGGAGATCCGACGGGACGACGAGGGAATAGAGACGGCCGTAATCCGCCTGCTCGACCTCGTTGCGACCGCACGGCTCGAACTCAACATCTCCTGTTATGTCCCCCCGTCGATCCACGACGAACTCGCGACGATGCTGCGCGAGCGCGACGTCGACGACGAGGTCTTCTCGCGGCTCGACACGTGGGTCGTCCGCAAGAGCCCCGACCGGTACGGCGTTACCATTCCGGCGAACATCGTCTACGAGTTCATCGACGAGATGAGCGACCGGGTCGATCGGGGGCTTCGCGTCTCCGAACAGGCGATCCGCGAGGTCGAACAGCTCGATCCGGACGAACTCGCCCACGGCTCGGGCGACGGCGACCGCGAGGAGTACATGACCGACGCCGACCGCGTCGTCTCGGACCTGCGCGACAAATATCGGCGGGCGCTTCGCCAGGGCGTCCTCGACTCCCGCGAGGACTTCGATCTGCTGATCCTCGCGCGCGAACTCGACGCCGGCGTCGTCACCGAGGACCGCGGGATCATCTCCTGGGCCGACGAGTTCGGCCTGCGGTACGTCCGCGGCGGTCGGTTCCCCACGCTGCTCGAGGAGTACCTGCGGGCGGTCGGCGTCGACGACGAGGGCTGATCCCCCCGCGATGCGGTGGCGCGCGCTGGGTCGCGGTTCGCCGTCAGGGCGAACCGCGGCGCGACTTCGTGCGAGGGATGAGCGACCGACTGAAAGGAGAGAGCGTTAGCGCGGGACCGCAGGTCCCGCGAACCATCCGAACGGGTGCGTCGCACCCGTGAGGAGAAATCGGTTGGGGAGGGTGTGGTTACTCCGTGTTGCCACGGTAGCAGGACGCTCGAGCCGCTGTCCACTCGACGAAACCGGTAATCCACCCACCAAACCGCTGTTCACTCACCAACTACGCCGATTCGATCCCTCGAGCGAGCAGTTCGACGGGGTGGACCGGCCGGTCGTACCCCTCGAGGTCACCGACCTGCGTCCGACAGGAGGTGCCGGGCGCGGCGACGATCGTCTCGCCGCCGTCGCCCGCCCGCCCGGCCGAACTCGCCTCGAGTTGCTCCCGAAGCAACGATCCCATCGCTTTCGAGAGAGCGTAGTGTTCGGCCTCGTAGCCGAAACTCCCGGCCATCCCACAGCACGTCGAATCGACCGGCTCGACGGCATAGCCCGCCCGCCGGAGGACGCCCACGGCGTGGTGGTCCGCGCCGCGCGCTTTCTGGTGGCAGTGACCGTGGAACGTCACCGGCGTCCCCGCCGTCGCCGACTCGTCGACCGACAGGTCCTCGTCCAGTCGGCGCTCGTCGACGTACTCACAGACGCCGTAGGCGTTCGCCGCGAGCCGCTCCACCCGGTCGTCCGCGAGCAGCGATCGGTACTCGTCGACGACCATCGCCGCGTCCGAGGGCTCGACGAACAGGACCGACCACCCGCGCTCGAGATACGGCTCGATGTCGTCGAGCAGCTCGCGACCCTGCTCGGCCGCGGTCTCGAGCAGCCCCTCGGAGTAGGCCGCGCGTCCGGTCGGGCCAAGGTCGGGGATCGCGACCCGGATACCGGCGGCTTCCAGCACGCCGACGGCCGCCTTTCCGATCTCGGGATGGGAATAGTTGGTGTCCGTGTCGGGAAAGAGGACGACGCCGGCCGTTGCGTCCTCGGGGGCCACCTGGGGTCCGCCGCGCGCTCGCGGCGCTACCGCTCGCGTTTCCGAGACGTCGTCGACGTCTCGCTGCTGGAACCACTCGACCAACGACTCCCGCCGGAACGTCGGCAGCGTCCGTTCGGGTGCGATTCCGATCGTCTTCTCGAGGACCGTCCGCGCGCCTGGCAGGTCCGTCGCGTGGTTCGTCACCGGCGCGAACGTACTCCCCAGCGACGCCAGTCGGTCGACGTTCGCGAACAGTCGCTCGCGCAGGCTCACACCCTCTCGCTCGTGATACCCGTGTTTGACTTCGGCCTTGAGCTTCGCGAGGTCGACGCCGGTCGGGCAGTCGCTTTGACAGCCCTTGCAGCCGACACAAAGGTCGAGGACGTCGGACTGGAACCGCTCGCTGTACAGCTCCTCGGGGTCGATCTCGCCGCTGATCGCCGCCCGGAGCAGGTTGGCCCGCCCGCGGGTCGTGGCGATCTCCTCCTCGGTCGCCCGATAGGTCGGACACATCACGTCGCCGTCGGTCTGGCGACAGGTCCCACAGCCGTTACAGAGTTCGACGAGTTCCGAGAAGCCGCCCTCGTCGTCGAAGTCGAGGGTGGTCCGGGGCTCAAGCGAAGCGTAGTCGGGGCCGTACCGCAGGTTCTCCCGGCTGTCGGTCGGATCGCCGTCCCGGTAGACGACCTTGCCGGGGTTCATGCGCCAGTCCGGATCGAACGCAGATTTGAGGTCCTGAAACGCCGCCCAGAGGTCCGGCCCGTACAGCTTGGGGTTGAACGCCGTCCGCGCGAGGCCGTCCCCGTGTTCGCCCGAAAACGAGCCGTTGTGTTCGCGGACGAGGTCCGTCACGTCGTCGGCGATGGCCCGCATTTTCTCGACGTCCTCGCCTTCTTTGAGGTTCAGGACCGGCCGGATGTGCAACGTTCCGACGCCCGCGTGGGCGAAATACGCGGCCTCGGTGTCGTGGTCCTCGAGGATCTCCTGAAACCCCGCGACGTATGCCGCCAGTTCCGCGGGGGGCACGGAAGCGTCCTCGACGAAGGGGTAGGGCTTCGGATCGCCGTCCATGCTCATCAACAGCGGGATGGCGGCCTTCCGGAGCTTCCAGAGCCGATCCTGTTTCGCGGCGTCGAACGCCTCGAGCGAGTCGAACGCCGCCCCGCCACCGACGAGATCGGCTGTCGCGGTTTCGACGGCCACAGGCAGGTCGTCGACGACCTCCGAGTCGAACTCGAGCAGCAGCGCGGCCGCGGTGCCCTCGGGAATCGGCTCGGCGTACTCGGCGTACTCCGCCGACTCGGCCGCCAGCCGGAACACCTCGTCGTCCATCAGTTCGACCGCGCTGGCCTCGAGTTCGAGCGCCTCGGGGACGGCGGCCAGCGCCTCGAGCAGGTCGTCGTAGCAGTAGACCGCGAGCGCGGTCTCGTCGGGCCGGGTCACGAGCGAGAGCGTGGCCTCGACGACGACGCCGAGGGTTCCTTCCGCGCCGACGAGCAGTTTCGAGAGGTTGATGACTCGATCGCCGTCCGCCGTCTCTCTGATGACTTTCTGCAGATTGTAGCCGCTGACGCTGCGCTTGAGATCGGGGTAGCGCTCCTCGATCTCGTCGGCGTTGTCCTCGACGAGCGCCCGCACCGTCCGGTAGATTTCGGCTTCATGGCTGTCCTTCGAGACGATCCGGTCCCACTCCGGACTATCGAGGACGACGTCTCGCGTCCGAATCAGCGAGCCGTCGGCCAACACGACCCGACACTCCTCGACGTAGGCGTCGGTGATTCCGTACCGGACCGAGTGGGCACCCGTCGAGTTGTTCCCGATCCCGCCGCCGATCGTCGCCCGGTTCGAGGAGGCCGGATCGGGCGCGAACCGCAGTCCGTGGGGCTCGAGGGCGTCGTCGAGATCGTCCTGAACGACCCCCGGCTGGACGACGGCAGTCCGGTCGTCGGGCTCGATCTCGCGGATCTCGTCCATATGCCGCGATAGGTCGAGGACGACACAGCCCGGTCCCACGGTCTGCCCGGCGAGCGACGACCCCGCACCGCGTGGCAGGACAGGCACGTCGTGGTCGGCCGCGACGGTCATCGCCGCGCGGACGTCGGCGGTGTCCCGCGGGAAGACGACGCCGGCCGGCTGTGCGCCGTAGATGCTCCCGTCCGTCGCGTAGAGGACCCGCGTGTACTCGTCGAACCGAACGTCGCCGTCGACGGCCGCCCGCAGGTCGGCCGCGAGTTCCCCGCCGGCATCGTTGCCGCCCGCTCCCGTCTCGAGCGACGGCCGGTGTCGCGTCTCGTCTCGATTCTCGACCCTCGCGTCGACGCCGCTGTCCTCGGCAGCCATAGAATGGGGGATCGTCCCACGAACAGTTAAACCATGGCAGTCATTCACAGCCACTGTCTGCGAGCGAGCGCCGGGCGATCGACTCGAGCGGGTTCGGCAATGGCGTCGGGTCGGAGCCGTCAGCGGCGGCTACCGGGACTGGCACAAGAAAAATTCGGGATCGACTGGCTCGTCGCTTACTCGAAGTGGTCGAGGCAGGTCTGGTACTCTTCTTCGGCCTTCTCCCAGTTGACGACATCGAAGAAGCCGTCGATGAACTCGCCACGGTCCGGACCGTAGTCGTAGTAGTAGGAGTGTTCCCAGACGTCCAGCGCGAGGATGGGGTGAGAGCCCCAGAGTGCGCCCTGGTCGTGCTTGTCGACCGCGACGTTGCGAAGCTGTTTCGCAACCGGGTCGTAGACCAGCAGTGCCCAGCCACCGGCGGCACCGGCAGCGGCCTCGAACTCGCCCTTCCAGCCCTCGTAGGAGCCGAAGTCCTCCTCGATGCGGTCGGCGAGGTCGCCCTCGGGTTCGCCGCCGCCGTTGGGGGACATGTTCTCCCAGAACAGCGTGTGGAGATAGTGGCCACAGCCGTTGTGGGTGACGTCGCTGAGCGCGCCCGGCGTCGAGCCGAAGTCGCCCTCCTCGCGGTTCTGGGCGAGGGTTTCCTCGGCTGCATTGAGGCCGTTGACGTAGCCCTGGTGGTGCGTGTCGTGATGCCAGGTCAGTACCTGTTCGGACAGTGCCGGTTCGAGCGCGTCGTAATCGTACGGCAGTGGTGGAAGTTCGTGGTCAGCCATAGTATACACCTCATGAATCGTATCGGTTTCTCGCCTGTTAAGTTTTGAGGAGAGAGACGATATCACACTTCATAAGGTATCGCCGCTCCCGCTGGCGATTTCCCGATACGTCACCGGAACCACTACGGACTCGGACTTAAACCTTTCAGACCGTCTCCGGTCCGTCATTGCCGGTGGGACCGCGACTGGCCTGTGAGCCCAGGGCTCGGGACAGCAAACCACATCAGCGACCCCAACCCGACCGCTCACCGTCGTCTCCGCGTTCGCGGTCCGTGACAGGCGGTCTACGACATCTCCTTGTGATGTGCATGCTCGAGCCACTCCTCGAGCGACGGCTGTCCCCAGTACCGCACCGTCTCGCTTCGCCGGTCGTGTTCGAGAACACCGGCATCCTCGAGTTTCGGGAGGTGGACGTGTCGGAGTTCCACCCGAACGGTTTCCCGTTCGTCGGCGGGGTCCGCGTCCCGGTCGGGCGGCGACCGTGCCGAGTCGCGGTCGGCGTCCTCGGCGGCGATCCGCTCGAACGCGACGACGTTCTGTGCTAGAGCTGTGATCGTCGCGACGCCATCGGATTGCTGATTGAGGTAGTACAGCGCGTAGCGCCGTCGTCTGTTCGAGAGGAGATCGAAAACGAGGTCCAGCGACGGCATCGCGTCGGCCTGCAAGGTCGATGCACCCTCCCGTTCACGCATCCACGAACCACCTACCGTCTGTTCCCATTCGAAACCACCACGGGCGTCTACTTCGGCCGCCACATTAGACTTTACGTCTGTCTGAAAATATATGTGTGACAACGTCTCAGCTCGCCGTAACTAATACTAGCGACAGCCAAAACCGGCGGTGAAGCCGCCGTTCGGTCCGGAATGCGTTACTCGTAGAGCCACTCGGCGTCGTGCTGATCGTAGTCGATCAGCTCGTCCTCGTCGAAGTGGATCGCGATCTCGCGAACGTTTGCGCCCTCGTCCTCGTGGTCGGCGGCGTGAACGACGTTTCGACCGAGGTCGAGCGCGTAGTCACCCCGGATCGTTCCGGGTTCGGCCTCGAGCGGGTCGGTCTCGCCGATCATCTGGCGGACCTGCCGGGTCGCGTCCTGGCCCTCCCAGACCATCGGGACGACCGGTCCCGAGGTGATGAAGTCCACGAGGTCGTCGTAGAACGGCTTGTCCTCGTGTTCACCGTAGTGTTCTTCAGCCCGTTCGCGGGGCATGTTCTCGACTTTGATGCCGACGAGCTTGAGCCCGCGGTCCTCGAGTCGGGAGACGACCTCGCCCACGAGGCCGCGCGCGAAGGCGTCGGGCTTGACCATCACGAAGGTTCGCTCGTGATCGCTCATGCTTCCTCGGCCTCGGTTTCGGCGTCTTCGGCCTCGTCGGCCTCCGCTTCCTCGGTCTCGTCGACCGCGTCGTCACCGGCGGGCGCGTCTTCCTCGTCGTCGGCGTCCGTCTCGAGGTCCTCGTCCTCGTCGGTCTCGTCGGCAGGCGTCTCGTCCTGCGTGGGACCCTTGCCGCGACGACCCTCTTCGGTCCACTCCAGATCTCGGGGTTCGCGCCCGAGCTTGTAGTTTTTCTCCGCCTTGGAGTCGACGAAGTGGAGTACGGAGCCGTCGTTTTTGACGTACATGATGCCCGTACCGGGTTCGATCTCTTCGCCCGTGTAGTCGCAGGTTCGTTTCTCGACCATTATTGTCCTCCGATGGAGTCGGCCTCGCGGGCGGTCTCGCGAAGCTGGAGTACGTCCCCTTCGCGGACCGGCCCGAGGCAGTTACGGGTGATGATGCGTCCCTGATTCTCGCCCTCCTTGATTCGGCATTTGACCTGCATGGCTTCGCCGTGCATGCCGGTCTTGCCGACGATCTCGATGACCTCGGCGGGCGTGGAGCCGCTTTCTTCCTCTTCAGCACTCATCTTTGGTCACCTCAGTCGAGGTCCTCGACCTTGTCGGCGATGTCCTCGACGTCGTCTTCTGCCTCGCCGGCGTCGACGATCGCCGCAGCGGCCGAGCCGACCTCGAGGCCGGCGGCGTGGCCGACGTCGTCCTGGGTCTCGATGAAGACGACGGGGATGCCCTTCTCCTCGGCGAGGTCGGGCAGGTGCATGACGATCTCCTCGGGGGAGACGTCTTCGGCGACGTAGACCAGATCGGCGTTGCCGCGCTCGATGGCCTTCGTGGTTTCGTTCGTTCCTTTCTTTACGCGTCCGGTGTCTCGTGCGACCTCGAGCGCCTCGAGGGCGTCGTCGGCGAGGTCGGCTGGGATGTCGGTGTTGACGTAGACTGACATGGTTGTTCACCTCTCCTACACGTGGGCTCGCGCTCCCCTGCCGTCCGGGCACTGGGTACCCGTGCCGGGCCGATCCCGGCGGAAGTCCTGTGAAGCTAGGAGCATCATCAACCCCGCGTAGGGTGTACACTCGAATAGCGTTGCCCCCCTTAAAAGCGTGTTCAAACGGATGGCGAAGTGAGACACCTCCGCACGGACGAGGTCGGTTCGGGTCGCCATCGGGTGCGAAAAATGACAGAATCGAACGGTCGTGTTCTCCCGGCCGGCAGTGGGTTCCCACACCGCCGGTGAGTACTCCGGTATCGGGCTATCTGAACGCCGCTTTCGCGGCGTCGACGAGAACCTCGGGTTCGTACTGGTGCGTACTCACCGGTGGCACGTCCCGATCCACGTCGAGTTGGTCGTAGACGGCCGTCATCGCGGACCGTACCGAATACTCGACGGTGAACACCACGTCCCGGGGTTGCTCCGCGAACTGGCCGATGAACGCGAGGTTGTTCGATCCCGGTGGGACGACGTCCGGCCGATCGCCGGGCGTCCGCGGCATGAAGTGACTCGTGATAAACGGCATATTACAGGGGATACAGTTCGCGTCCTCGAGGACCGACGGGAGTTCATCGAGATAGCCGAGGTGGTAGCACAGTTCCTCGAGGATCTCTTCGCCGGTGCAGTTCCCCATCTTCTTCTCGACGTAGTTCCCCTCCTCTTCGGGGAACAGGCCGTATCCCCAGAAGATCTTCACGTCGTCGGGCTGGTTCGCGAAGTGGGGCTGGGCGGCGACGACGATGGACATCAGCCAGTTCGACTCGGTGAAGGTGATCAATCCGTTCCCAGGCGCTTCGCCCGTGACCTCGACGATGTGTTCGAGCAGGTCCGGCTCGTCGAGTGTGACGGTGTAAGACGGCCACTTCGTCTCCTGGACGTGGTCGGCAAACGCCGACGGCGTCCCGAACTCGGGGTTGTCCTCGGCGATGTTCTTCCACAGTTCGAAGGACGCCCCCGTCGTGTTCAGGTCGGGCGCTTCGGTCATCGATCCGAGATCCGAGCCGTCGGTCATCGAGCCGTTGGTCACGAAGACGAGATCCGTCGGCTCGACGTCGATCGTCTCGGCTACACCGTCGGCCTCGTAGTGGATCGTTTCGACGGTCTTGCCGTCCCGACCGGGCACGATATCCATATCGGTCACTTCACAGCCGCCTCGGAACTCGACGCCGTGGTCTTCCAGCCACCGCCGAATCGGTCGGACCATCGAGTCGTACTGGTTGTACTTGGTCCGGTGGATCCCCTCCATGGTGTTCAACCGGGGGAACTCGTGCATGAAGCGGTGCATGTATCGGCGCATCTCCGCGACGCTGTGCCAGGGTTGGAAGGCAAACGTCGTCGCCCAGATGTACCAGAACGTCGTCTCGAAAAAGGAATCGGAAAACCACTCTTCGATCCGCGTGTCGCCGAGTTGCTCCTCGGGCGTCAGAACCAACTGGAGCAAGGAGAGGCGGTGGTCCATCTCGAGACCGTACGACGAGACGTCGAGGACCTCCTGCTCGTCACCCACCAACCGGGCAACGGCGTACGTCTGGTGTTCCTCGTTGAACTCGTCCATGACGTCCTTGATCGACCGTTCGCGGTCCTCGAGCGACGGAATCGTCTCGAGCAGGTCCCACGTACACTCGTACGTCGGGAAGTTGAGCATCCGGCCGCCCCGAATGACGTATCCCTCCTCGGGCGAGCCGGCTCCGTCGAGTGCCCCGCCCATCACGTCCAGTTTCTCTAGGACGTGGACGTTCTCGCCCGGCAGTTCGCTGTCACGGACGAGGAACGCGGCTCCGGCGAGGGATGCGATCCCCCCGCCGACGAAGTACGCCTCCCGTTCCGATCCGTCCTGTCGCTGGGGTTGTTCGTTACTCATATGATCTTCCCTCCGTGTTCCCGATCGACGTCCCGTTTCGCCGGCACGGCCAGTGTGAATCCGTCCTGTCGTACATGTACAACCACACTTAGATTATTGATACGACCGGTCTTGAAATCGGACAGCAGTTCTCATAGCGTGGAAATGATGAACAGGTTATGAGTTTCCGGAAATTGCCGTCCCGATCGGACGCGGTTCGACGGACGGAGACGGCGAAAGTCGCCGAATCGATCCTCGAGCCGGGACACGGAGTCGCGATGGTCGAGGGCACCGTCGACGACGGCGTCCGCGCATGAGTGAATAATTATACCGGCACACACGAAGCGGCCGTATGAACGCGGACGCGGACGTCGTCACGCTCGCAGGAACACTCCATGCAGAAGCCGAGCGCGCCAACGAACGGCGGGCGCTGGTCCTTGCGGGAGATCGAGAGCGCGGGTACGATCGTCTCGAGGCGGTCCTCGATACCCTGTCGGTCCCGATTACCGCGACGACGCTGGTCGGGCCCGACGACCGACTTCGCTGCGAACAGTTGCCCCAGGCCAACGCGAGCGAATTGCTGGGAACGACGCGAGAGGTGATCGCCGTCGACGCTCACGCGGAACTCCGGCCCAACGCCGTCGGGAAAGTCGCCGGCGCGGTCGACGGCGGCGGCCTCCTCGTCTTGCTCGTGCCGCCGCTCGAGGCGTGGCCGGACCGCCGCGACGGGTTCGACGAATCGCTTGCCGTCCCGCCGTTCGAACTGGACGATGTCTCCGGCCGCTTCCGACGACGACTCGTCGAGACCGTACGGGCGCACCGCGGCATCGCCATCGTCGACCTCGAGTCAGGACGGATCGAGGCCGACGGCCTGACCCACCCGTCCCCGCGGCTGGCGACGGCCGATCCCGCGCCGCCGGATCGACGGTTCCCGATGGCCGCCTACGAGGCCTGCCTGACGGGCGATCAGGCCGACGCCGTCGCCGCCCTCGAGGCGCTCTCCGAGGCCGATCGGGCCGTCGTCCTCGAGGCCGACCGAGGACGGGGCAAGTCCAGCGCGGCGGGGATCGCCGCGGGCGCGTTCGCCACCGCCGGCGAGGACGTCCTTGTGACCGCTCCAGCGGCACGAAACGCGGCGGAACTGTTCGATCGCGCGGGCGAACTCTGCCGGACGCTCGACGACGACGCGACGGTCGAGTCCCGCCGGATCGAGACGAGCGCGGGCGGCTCGGTCCGGTTCCGCGAGCCGACGGCCGCGGCGGAAACGACCGAAACGGCCGATATCGTCCTCGTCGACGAGGCCGCTGCGCTTCCCGTTGCGACCCTCGAGTCGCTGCTGACCGCGGACCGGGTCGCGTTCGCGACGACGATCCACGGTTACGAGGGAGCCGGTCGGGGCTTCTCGGTCCGGTTCCGGGACCGGCTGGCCGAGAGCGACCACGAGGTGACCGACTGCCGGCTCGTCGAGCCGATCCGGTACGCCGGGGGCGATCCCGTCGAGGTGTGGGCTTTCCGCGCGTTGCTGCTCGACGCCCGGCCGCCGGTCGAGCCGCTGGTCGCCGACGCCGACTCCGACTCGGTCGAGTACCGCCGGCTCGAGCCCGACGCCCTCCTCGCGGACGAGCGCCTGCTCCGAGAGGCCTTCGGCCTGCTCGTCCTCGCACACTACCGGACCGAACCCAACGACCTCGCGCGCCTGCTCGACGCCCCCAACCTCGAGGCCCGCGCGTTGGTACGGGACGGCCACGTCGTCAGCGTCGCCCTGCTCGCGCGGGAGGGGAACCTGTCGCCCGAGCGCCGCGCGATGATGTACGAGGGCGGCCGGATTCGGGGTAACATGCTGCCGGACGTACTGACCAGTCAGGTGCGCGACGAGGCCGCCGGCGAGCCCGCGGGCCTGCGGGTCGTCCGCATCGCGACCCACCACGCGGCCCGCTCGCGGGGGCTGGGCTCGCTATTGCTCGAGCGCGTTCGCGAGGAGTTCGGCGACGGCACGGATTCGATCGACTGGCTCGGGACCGGCTTCGGCGCGACCCCCGGCCTGCTCGCGTTCTGGCGGGCGAACGGCTATCGGACGGTCCATGTCTCGACGACCCGCAACGATTCGAGCGGCGAGTACTCCGCGCTCATGCTCGCGCCGACGACGGACGCGGGCCGGCGGCTCCACGACCGCCACGCCGAGTGGTTTGCCGGCCGATTCGGGGCCTGCTGTTCGGACTCGCTCGCCGACCTCGAGCCCGACGTGGCCCGTGCCGTCCTCCGGAGCGTCGACGCCGAGGCCGTGCCGCCGCTCGAGTTGTCCGATCACGAGTGGCGGGTCGTCGCCGGGGCCGCCTACGGGCCGGGCCTGTTCGACGTCGATCCCGGCCCCTTCCGCGATCTCGTCGTTCGATACCTCGCCGACGACCCCGACGGTGTCGACCTGACCGCCCGCGAGGAGCGGCTGCTCGTCCTGCGCGTTCTGCAGGCCCGGGACTGGGAGTCCGTTGCCGACCGCCTCGAGTTCCATTCGACCGGCCAGTGTATGCGCGCGCTGGGCGACGCCGTCTGTCCGCTGGTCGATCGCTACGGGACCGCGGCGGCGCTCGCGGTTCGGGAGCGGTTCGCCGACGAGTGAGTCCGCAGTACCGCGAACGGCGGGCCGTCCCTCACCCCGTTTTCACGAACTTCGCCTTCCCGTTCTGTTCGACGGTGATCCGATACCGGTGATAACTGAACTCGACCTCCATCTGGGCCTCCGGTGCCGGCGGGTTCGAAAAGAGTTCGGCGAGCATCCCGTCCACACAGTCGTATATCGTCGGGAGGTCGGTCGAATCGACGCCCTCGAGGTCCATGATCGCCTCGATGATCTGTACCGTCGGGTTCTCGCCGTCGGGGTCGAGCGTCCGGTGAACGATCTCACTCTCGGTCTGATCCGTCATCGTCCCTGCCAACGGGAACCCCCAGTATAGATGTCCGGCATGATTCCGCTCTCCGAGACGCCGTCCCCGGCACGCACCCTCAAAACAGCCGTCGACGCAGCCGCTCGGGAAGGAGATCAACGAGCCACGCGATGGCCCGCCAGCGCCGCGTGACGTAGGCGTGCGTTCGCTTCTTCTCGATCGCTCGAGCGATCTGTGCGGCCGCCGTTTCGGGCGAACACTCCCAGAAGCCGCCCAGCGACAGCTTGGTGTCGACGAACCCCGGCTCGATGGTCGTGATCGCCACGTCCGTATCGCGATCGCCCTCCCGATAGCGAAGCCCTTCCAGATACGTCGAGACGTAGGCCTTGGAGGCGCTGTACGCCGGCGCGTCGTCGTTACCGATGTGGGCCGCCACGGACGAGATCCCCACGAGGTGGCCGTCCGACTCGCTGGCGTGGTCCGGCGTCGACTCGAAGTATTCCATCGCGGCCGTCGCCAGCGCGGTAAACCCGCGGACGTTGACGTCGATCGTCTGCCGTTCGGGCTCCCACTCGAGGTCCCGATTGACGGTCGCGACGCCGGCGCTGAGGACGACGAGATCGACCGACGGCATCGCCTCCGCGAGGTCGAAAAAGCCCTGTCTGGCGTCCTCGACTGCGGTGACGTCCATCGTCGCGACGTAGGACTTGGTCGGTAGTTCGTTCCCGATCCGCCGCATCCGTTCGGTTCGCCGGGCCGCAAGTCCGATCTCGTAGCCGTCGGCCGCCAGCCGTCGGGAAAGCGCCTCGCCGATCCCCGAGGACGCGCCGACGACGATCGCACCGCGTTGCTGTGTCATATCCACAGGTTCGGAGCCGCGTACCTAACCCTACTGAAGGCGGTAGGCATTTGCCGCAGTCCGTCGTCGCCGTCAGTATGGTCGACGTGGTCCTCGTCGTCGCCGTCGCGTTGCTCGCCGGTGCGATCGTCGGCGCGGCCGTCCCGATGGTGCCCAGCGGTCTCCTCTCGCTGGCGGGGCTCGGCGTCTACTGGTGGGGGTCCGGCACCGCGGAGATCAGCGTCCTCACGTTCGCCGTCCTGGCCGTCATCGCCGTCGTCACGGCACTCATCGAGTTCTTCGGTGGGTCGATCGCCGCCCGCGCCGGTGGCGCCTCGTGGCTGACCACCGCCGTCGCCGCCGGCGTCGGCATCGTCCTCATGCTCGTCACCGGCCCGGTCGGGCTGCTGGCCGGCCTCTTCGGGACCGTCTTCGTCCTCGAGTTCGTCCGCGGCGAGGAACTCGAGGGCAGCGCCCGGTCGGCGGTCTACACGACGGTCGGGACCCTCGCGTCGACGGCGGTCCAGGTGCTGTTGACGGCCACGATTTTGCTTGGCTTTCTCGTCGCGGTCTTCCTGCTGTGATCCGCGGGAAACACTGAAGTCGTGGGTATCGTTCACGGAGAATGATGGACTGTACCGAACCCGACTGTCAGCGCCAAGCGGCGGTCGAGTTACACGTTCCGTGGGACGAGAACCGGCACGTCTGTGCCGCCCACGCCCGCGTGCTGGGTCGGCAGGATGGCGTCGTCGCCGATCCGTTGCCGGATCGGGGTGACGACCTGCTCGAGTAATCGGCAGGAGCGTGGGAATCCCCGACTCGGAGAGCCGTCCCGTCTCGGAACGGCCTCAGGGATGTGTGTAGTACGCGACGGTCTCCGCGTCGTCCTCCTCGTCACTTTCGTGCCGATCGATCCGCGCGAACCCGACCCGCTCGAACTGCACCAGTTCGTCGGGCTCGAGGTCGGCGACGCCGGGCTCGGCGTGGCCCGTGACGTCGCCGTCGATCGTCCGCATGCGGAGGGGGACGCGGCCGTCGGCCGGCACCCAGTGGACGACGTCGACGCCCTCCTCGCGGACCACGTCGAGGTCGTCGGTGGCGTACCGCAATGCGCCGTCCTCGAGTTCGAACCCGCCCAGTCCCTTCAGCCAGAGTCGCGTGTCCTCGGCGTCCGGCTCGGGGAGGTCCTCGGCCTCGAGCATGACCGAGTCGCCGACGGGGATCTCTCGGACGCCCCGTTCCTCGTGGTTGGGGTGGAGCGGCGGGTTCGCCTCGGCGGGCGGGTCACCGGCGAGGGGGACCTGATTGCCGTCGCGGACGAAGAAGCGGCGGTCCGTCTCCTCGTCGATCAGGTCGCGGTTGGCGGCGTAGATCGAACTCATCGCCAGATCGACGTCGCTGGTCGAGGTGCCGAGGCCCACCATCGCCTCGACGATGGCCTCGCCCCGAATGCCGCGCCGGCGCAGGCTCTTGAGCGTCGGCGCTCGCGGGTCGTCCCAGCCGTCGAGTTCGCCTCGCTCGATCAGCTCCGAGATGGTCGAGGTACTCATCTTCACCTCGTAGTCGTCGAGTTGGACGTGGCCCCAGTGGACGACTTCCGGATACTCCCAGTCGAAGTAGTCGTAGACGAACTGTTGGCGCTTCGCGGAGTCCTGCAGGTCGATTCCGCGGATGATGTGGGAGATCCCGAGCAGGTGATCGTCGATCCCCGACTGGAAGTCGAGCATCGGCCAGCAGCGGTACTCGCTGGCTTCCTCGCGGGGGTGTGGCGTATCGATCATCCGGAAGGCGACCCAGTCCCGCAGTGCCGGGTTCTTGTGTTCGATGTCCGTTTTCACGCGGAGAACCATCTCACCGCTTTCGTACTCGCCGTCGATCATGGCCGCGAACTCCTCGCGGACCGTCTCGACGTCTTTCTCGCGGTGGGGACAGGCCTCGCCGCTGTTTTTCAACTCGGAGAATTCCTCGCCCGAGCAGGAGCAGGTGTAGGCCCCGCCGAGGTCGATCAGCTCGCGGGCGTGGTCGTAGTAGGTCTCGAGGCGATCGCTGGCCTTGTAGGTCGCGTCGGGCTCGAAGCCGAGATATTCGAGGTCCTCGAGGATCGCGTCGTAGGCCTCGAGATCGGGCCGCTTGGTCTCGGGGTCGGTGTCGTCGAAGCGCACGCAGAACCAGCCGTCGTAGCGCTCGCGGTAGGTGCCGATGACGGCGGGCATCCGGGCGTGGCCGACGTGCCACGGGCCGTTGGGGTTGGGCGCACACCGCATCCGGATCTCGTCGTAGTCGTCCGCGTTCGGGAGGTCGGGGAGGTCGTGTTCGTCTTCTTCTTCCTCGGCCTCGATCTCGGCGAGTTCCGCGGGCGCGAGTTCCTCGAGGCGCTCGCGTTTCTCGTCGTAGCCGAGGTCGTTGACCCGGCCGACGACGCCGCCGGCGATGCCCGGAATCTCGTCGCCGTGTTGGCGGAAGTCGGGGTTGTCGCCCATCAGCGGCCCCATGATGGCACCGACGTCGGCGTCGCTCTCGTGTTTGACGGCGTTCAACAGCGCGTGCTTCTCGACCTCGCGCTCGATGCGTTCGCGTAAGTCGTCGTCCATTACCGGGCGGTACTTCCGCCCGGGCCAAAACCCTCGCGATTCGGGCCGCAACCGACGCACACAACGGCGGCTACCCGTGACGGGTCGGGGAAGTCACTACCGGCGCACCCATCCCCGTCCTGTGGTCGTACAGAAAGATCGGTACGATAGCCCGTCTCGGTCTCGAGGTCCCCCTCGTCTTCTCGGAGCGATGCGACCGGAACGTCGGTTCGCTCGACGAGCGTGTAGAACTCGCCGGGCGTCCCCTCCCGGGGCTCGCTCGGCGCGACGGGGTCGATCTCGTTTTCGTTCGGGCCGGCGGTCCCGAGGACCGAGTCGAGACAGTCGGCGGTCGCGATCGCACCGACCGCCATTGCCGTCCCGAGTAGGTCGCGTCGGGAGAGCCCGCCGGCTCCGTCCGTGGAGCCGTCAGTCATACCAACCGCTCGGTGGGGTATTCGCAACAGAATCCGGGCGAAATCGAACGCCGTCTCGAGCGGTGCGTCGCCCGTGCCGACCGCCAGAAGGGGCCGTGATCGACGGTCAGTAGCCGCGTTCGATCAGGTAATCCGCCAGCTCACAGAGCAGGTCGCGGGCCTCGTTGTCCGGCAGTACCTCGAGTCGGCGCTTGCCCCGTTCGACGAGATCGGTCGCGGTTTCGTCGGCGTAGGCGATCGAACCCGACGCCTCGAGTTCGGCGACGGCGTCGTCGATCTCGGCCTCCGTGACCGCCTCGACGTCGTCGGTATCGACGAGGTTCTCGACGTCGACGCCCTGCTCGCGGGCGTGGACGGTGATCAGGGTCTGTTTGTTCTCGACGAGGTCGCTCCCGCGCTGTTTGCCCAGTTGTTCGCTCGGGACGGTCAGATCGAGGACGTCGTCCCGGATCTGGAACGCGCGGCCGATGTCGAGCCCGTAGCCGTAGAGTTCCTCGATGGTCTCGTCGTCGGCCCCGAGCAAGATCGCGGGGAGACACGCCGACGCGGCGTACAACACGGCCGTCTTCTGTTCGACCATCTCGAGGTACTCGTCGGGGGAAACGTCGGCCCGTTCCTCGAAGGTGACATCCAGCGACTGGCCCTCACAGATGTCCGTACAGGTCGTCGCCAGCACGTCGAGCGCGTCGACGATCCGATCCGACTCCGCGCCCGTCTCGAGCATGATCTCGAAGGCCTTCGAGTAGAGCGTGTCGCCGGCGAGGATCGCCGTCTCGAGGTCGTACTCCTTGTGGACGGCCGGCACCCCACGGCGGAGGTCGTCGTCGTCCATGATGTCGTCGTGGATCAGGGTAAACGACTGGATGACCTCGACGCTGACCGCGGCGGCCATCATATCGACCGGCCCGCTCCCGTCGACGGGGTCGAACGAGCGGTAGTCCGCCGACAGCGGATCGACGTCGGTCAGCGCCTCCGCGGTCGTCAGCAACACCGTCGGTCGGAGTCGCTTGCCGCCCGCATCGAGCAAGTAGCGGGAGGCTTCGTAGAGCCGCTCGGGCCGCTTGATCGGTAGCTCCTCGGGGATCGCGTCGTTGACCTGCTCGCGGCGCTTCCGGACCGCCTCGAGCACCGCCTCTTCGCGTGCCTCTGGGCTCGTCATATCAGTCGACTAGCTGGATGAGGTTCCCGTTGCGTGTCACGTGAAGATCTCGGCCCATCTTGTAGCCCTCGCTCTCACAGAGATTGACGTAGCTGGAGAAGCCGCTCATGTCCTGGTGGGCGGGGATGACGTGTTGCGGTTGGAGCGCATCGAGCATCTCGTAGTGCCCCTCTTGGTTGAGGTGACCAGAGACGTGGATGTCATCGTAGACGCGTGCGCCCTGCATGCCGAGCAACTTCTCGGCCTGGTAGCGCTGGCCCTCGTTGGTCGGCTCCGGGATGACCCGTGCCGAGAAGACGACTTTGTCGCCGTCGTCCAGTTCGTAGGGCGTCTCGCCGCGGGCCATTCGGGTGAGCATCGCGCGGGGCTCGCCCTGGTGGCCGGTGACGATGGGCAAGTAGTTCTCCTTGCCTTCGTTCATGATGCGCTTGAACGTCCGGTCGACGGATTTGCGGTGGCCGAACATTCCCAGATCCGAGGGGAAGTCGATGAAGTCGAGCCGTTCGGCAGTGCCCGAATACTTCTCCATCGACCGCCCGAGCAGGACCGGCTGCCGGCCGATGTCGTCGGCGAACTCGACCAGCGATTTGACGCGGGCGATGTGGCTCGAGAACGTCGTCGCGACGATGCCGCCGTCGTAATCTTCCACACTGTAGAGGACGTCCCGGAGGTGTTCGCGGGCGACCTTCTCGGAGGGGGTCCGTCCCTTCTTGCTGGCGTTGGTACAGTCCTCGATGTAACACAGCACGCCGTTGCCCTCGCGACCGATCTCGCGGAACCGCTCCATGTCGATCGGGTCGCCGATGACAGGCGTGTGGTCCATGCGCTTGTCAAGCCCGTAGACGATCGCCCCCTCGGGCGTGTGAAGGACCGGGTTAATGGCGTCGATGATCGAGTGGGTGACGTTGACGAACTCGAGTTCGTTGCGGTCGCCGATCGACATCGTCTCGCCGGCCTCCATCTTGACGAGGTCGTTCTCGACGCCGAACTTCTGTTCGCCCTCGATCTGTTGTTTGACCAGCTCGATCGTAAACGGCGACGCGACGATCGGCGCGTCGTATCGGTGTGCCAGCTTCGAGATGGCACCGATGTGGTCGAGGTGCCCGTGGGTCGGCACGATGGCCTTGACGTCGCCCTCGAGGTCGCTCATGACCCGGTCGTCCGGGATTGCGCCCATATCGATCAGGTCGAGACTGTGCATCCGCTCGGTTTCGACGTTGTCGTGGATCAGGACCTGCGAGAGGTTCAGACCCATGTCGAAGATGACGACGTCGTCGCCGGCGCGGACGGCAGTCATCTGCCGTCCGACTTCTTCGTAGCCGCCAATGGTTGCGATTTCGATTTCCATGGTTCGTAGCACTGAAAGCCGCGTGATGGACTCTCATCGAAACTGTCCGCGGACGCCTAGTCGTACGGCCCCGGCGTCTTGCAGCGCGTCGGCCATCCCGCTATGCGCTCGCGGGGACGATCGTCCCCGTCCGGCTCACGACATCGTGAGCCACCGAGCGCACTTGCCCGCGGGTTTCGTTGCTCCCCCCTACACGCCCGGGCATTAAAAACGCAGTGGGTTGGCCGTCCGGAGCGACCGTCTCGTGGGGGCGGCCCGGGCGGAACGCGGGGGGCTGTCATGGGTTTCGAGACACCGTAATCCATTTCTCTATTCGGCCGAAACCGGTGGGCAATACATGCTTTCGGAGGGATCGTCGTGTACGTAATCATCGTCGGTGCCGGCGAGGTCGGGCGCTCGATCGCCGCGAACCTCGAGGACGGCCACGACGTGGTCGTCATCGACCGCGACGCGAACGTCGTCGAGGAACTCACCTACTCGCTGGACGTGCTGACGATTCGGGGCGACGGGACCGACCTCGAGATCCTTCGTGAGGCGGACCTCGAGCGGGCGGAACTGGTCATCGCCTGTACCGACAACGACGAGACCAACGCGGTCGTCTGTGGCGCGGCCAAGGCCGCGACGGACGTCTTCACGGTCGCTCGAGTGCGCCGCCGAACGCTGCTGGAAACGTGGCAGGGATCGCAGGGTGCCTTCGGCGTCGATTTCATGGTCTGTACGGACCTGTTGACCGCGCGGGCGATCTTCCGTATCTCCGGCCTGCCCAGCGCACACGACGTCGACACGTTCGCCGGCGGACTGGTCCGGATGGCCGAGTTCGACATTCCGACGGATAGTCCGATCGTGGACCTGACCGTCAGCGAGGCCGACTGTTACGACTCGCTGACGTTCGCGGCGATCTTCCGCGACGACGAGATGATCGTAACCCGGGGTGACACACACATTCGGGCGGGCGACCGGGTCGTCGTCATCGGTAGTCCCGACTCGATCAACGAGTTCGCCGACGAGGTCGCGACCAAACCGGACGACGCCGAGGAGGTCGTCATCGTCGGCGGCAGCGAGGTCGGTTACCAGGCGGCCCGCGAGTTCGAGGACCACGGGTTCCGGCCGCGGCTGATCGAGCGGGACCACGAACGGGCCCGCGAGATCGCCGAATCGCTGCCGAACACGATGGTCATGGAAAGCGACGCGACCAACTCCGAGTTCCTCGCGCGCGAACACGTCGGCGAGGCCGACGTCGTCGTCGCCGCCTTAGACAGCGACGAGAAGAACCTGCTCGTCTCCCTGCTTGCCGACCGGCTCGGCGTCGACCGCACCGTCGCGATCATCGAGAACCCCGAGTACGCCGACCTCTTCGAGACCGTCGGGATCGACGTCGCGATCAACCCCCGCGAGGAGACCGCCGAAGAGATCATCCGGTTTACCCGGACCGACAACACCGAGAAGATCGCGATGCTCGAACACGACCGTGCCGAGGTCATCGAGATCGAGATCGGTCCGGAGAGCGTCCTCGCCGGGCGTGAAATCGTCGACGCGACCGACGATCTCCCTCCCGGCGTCGTCATCGGCGCGATTTCGCGGTCCGGCGACCACATCACACCCCGCGGGTCGACCATCATCGAGCCCGGCGACCACGTCATCGTCTTCGTCGACGCGACGGTCCTCGACGACGTCCTCGACCTGATCTAGCGCCGCCGCTCGTTCTCCGCAGTTTCCGTCGTCACAGCCTCCGCTCTCGTCGACCAAGCACTGTCACTCGTCTCGATCCCGGTTCGACAGTCGCCTCGAGGACGAGGCGACGGGCCACCACCAACCGTCAGCGACGGACACCGAGATAAAGGACGTATGCGACGAAGAAGAGAACGTACGCCGCTGCGAGACCGACCGTAACGGTCGAGCGGCCGAGGAAGGCGATGACAAGTATCAGGACCGGCCCCGCAAGCAGGAGCGAATCGAAGACCCGGTCCTCCGCGCCCGACTCGAGGAGGTCGCCGACGATCGGGATATCAGAGACGGTCATCGGTAGAGCCCCCCGCGGTCGAAGACCGCCCGCAGCGTCACCAGCACGGGAATGATCTCGAGGCGGCCGATCCACATGTTAAAGAGGAACATGACCTTGCCGAGCGTCGGGAGCGATTCCGGTCCGGTGATCCCCGCCGAGAGGCCGACGTTCCCCTGTGCGCTTGCCACTTCGAAGATAACGTTCTCGAGGGTGTACTCGCCCTGCGGGAGCATGATGAGAAGCGCGAAGGTGCCGAGCCCGAGGAAGAGGAACCAGAGCGCGGCGATGATCGCCGCTTCCTCGAACTCCTGGCGTATTTCCTGCTCGTTGAGCCGGCGGCCGTTGATCTTCAGTCGGCGGACGGCCGTCTCGGGGTAGAAGACGTCCGCGATACGGAACCGGATCCCTTTCAGGAGGGTGAGCGCTCGGATCAGCTTGATCCCGCCGACCGTCGACCCCGCCGCGCCGCCGACGACCATCCCGAACACGACGGTGAGCTGGGCCTGTGCCGACCAGCGCCCCAGCGCGACGTTCGTCGCGTCGGTCGCGGTCTGGAAGCCGGCACAGGTCGCCGCCGAGACGAACTGGAACGAGCCGTACCGGAACGCGGTAAACAGGGAGTCGTACGTGTCACTGACGTACACCAGCACGGTCAGCAGAACCGTCCCGATCCCCATGTAGATGAACACCCAGCGGGTCTGCAGGTCCGAATAGAGGTTCCGCAGGTCACCCTGCAGGATGAGATAGTGGACGGGGAACGCGATGCTGCCAAGCAGCATGATCGGGAGGAGCGCGAAGTCGATGGCCACGCTGTCGTAGGTCGCGATCGAGTTGTCAGTGATCGAGAACCCGCCGGTCGCCAGCCCCGTCATGCCGTGGTTGATCGCCCCCCAGAGCGGCATTCCGACGACCCACAGCAGCAGGATCGAGACGAACGTAAAGAGGATGAAGATCCACCAGATCGTCTGCACGGTCGAGACGATGCTCGGGTGGATCCGCTCGGAGCGGGCTTCGCTTTCGTAGAGGGTCAGCGAGCCGCTCCCCGGCCGGGCGAGGATCGCCGTCGTGAGGACGATCACGCCCACACCGCCGATCCACTCGATGAACGACCGCCACCACTGCAGCGTCCGCGGCAGGACCTCCTCGTTGTCGGTCATCGTCAGCCCGGTCCCGGTGAAGCCGCTCATGCTCTCGAAGACGGCATTGATCGGGTTCGTAAACGCCGCGAGCGTCGACGTCTGGGACGGCTCGCCGAGGATCGGCGGCGCGAGTTCGACCGTCCACGCGATGAGGAGGAACGGCAGCGAACCGAAGATCGCGACACAGAACCAGCCCAGCGCGGCGATGATCATCCCGTGGAGCTTGCCGGGCCGGGCCGCGTCCCGGAACCGCGAGGTCAAGATGTAGCCGACGGCAAAGGGGACCAGTCCCGCGACGACCAGTGCCGGAATCGCGTAGTACTCCCCCCAGATGAGCGGCACGAGGATCGAAACGAACAGCAGTCCGGCCAGCGCCTGAAAGATGCGGCCCAGGTCCCGTCCGATGGTCCGTGCCGCCCCCTTCATCCGTCACCCTCCACCGGCTTCGGAGACGCCGGTACGGTGAGGGCTTGCCGCCCCGCTCGAGGCAGGGCTCCCGAAGACGGCCGTGCGGTACCAGCGGCGGCGGGTCGGACCAAACGTCGATCGACCGTCATTGGACTCGGTCTTCGGGATGGCCGAACACGTCCGTGAGTTCGGGTTCCGCACCGAACGCCGAATAGACCGTCAGGAGGTCCCCGGCCTCGATCCGCGTATTCCCTCGTGGCGTGATCGGCGGATCCTCGCCCTCGCGTTCGATCGCGACGACCAGGACGTCCTCGGAGAGGAGGTCACCGTCAGCCGCCTCGATGAGGGTCTTCCCGGCGATCGGCGCGTTTTCCGTCACCTCTATCTCGAACACTTCCGCCTGCTCGCCGATCCGCATGTAGTCGACGATCGCCGGGCGAGCGACCGCCCGATAGAGGTATTCGGCGATGAGTTCCTGCGGATTCTCCATCGTGTTGACGCCGATCTGGCGGAACACGTTCATGTGTTCGGGATCGTGAACGACCGAGACGATGTTGGGGACCTCGTGTTCCTGGGCGAGCAGACAGACCATGATGTTGGTCGCGTCCCGGTCGGTCGTACTGATCAGGGCGTCCGCCCGCTCGATGCCGGCGTCCTGAAGGGCATTGTGGTCGGTCGCATCGTCCTCGAGGATCAGACAGTCGTACTCACCGGCGGCCCGATCCGCACGTTCGGGGTCGTTCTCGATGACGACGACTTCGTTTCCCGAACGCGTCGCGATATCGATGAGAGGTTGGCCGATATCGCCCGCACCGACGATGACGAGATACATTGCGTCGGTGTTCTTGCGTGACTATTGAAAATATATCGCTTCGGTGACCGTCCCGGTCGCCCCGAACGAGAGGAACTCGATCCCGTACGAGTCCGTCGAGAGAGCTACCGGGACGGGATCATTTCCAGGGCCAGTCCCGTTGGCGCTGCCGTCTCGATCGCTCCGTGGTTTCCGACAGAATCCGTTCGATCGCCCAACCGGCCCACAGGAAGACGACCGCGATGGAAACGGCCATCTCGAGTCGGATCACCTCCCCGTATCGGACGGCAAGGACGAGGGCCATGATCGCCACCGCGGCGGCGACGACGCCAAAGACGTCGTAGAACGTATGCGGGTGGCGAACGCTTGGGAATCGAACGTGCATGGTACTATCTACGCGCTGTCAGTATATAATCCTATTCACGAAACAGATCGATACTCCCCCTTCGAGGCCCATTTTCGAGGCGCTTTTTCGCCGGCCACAACGGTGTCACGGGCGGAAACCGTCTTACGATGGATTAATGGGACCGAATCGAAATGCGATAACTACCGTGTCTAGATGTACTTCCGCGAGCGGGGTGTTCCATGCGGCTCCGAACTGACTGGCGCGCCAGCGTCGCGCTCGTCGGAACCGTTCTCAAGTATCTCTCCGTGCCGCTGGTCCTTCCGCTCGTCGTGGCGCTTATCTATCGCGATCCAGTCGTCCCGTTCGTCGCGACGATCGCGCTGACGATCGCAGTCGGCGAGGGTCTCGAGCGGCTCAGCCCCGAACCGGACCTCGATATCCGCGAGGCGATGCTGTTCGTCGCGATCTCGTGGCTCGCCGTCGCGGTCGTGGGGGCAGTGCCGTACGTGATCGCGGGCTGGGGGACCGAGTCGACGCTTGCCCATCCCGTCAACGCCCTCTTCGAGTCGATGTCCGGGTTCACGACGACCGGAGCGACCGTCCTGGGCGAAATTTCCCTCGAGCGCCATTCCCACGCGATCATGATGTGGCGACAGCTCACCCAGTGGCTCGGCGGGATGGGGATCATCGTGTTGATGGTCGCGATCCTCCCTGAAATCGCCGTCAGCGGTGCCCAGCTCGTCGAGTCGGAGGCTCCGGGTCCCGAGCTACAGAAACTCACGCCGCGGATCGCGGAGACCGCCCGTATCCTCTGGCTGGTCTACTTCGCCTTTACCGTCGTCTATATCGCTATTCTCTACGGCTTGCACCTCGCGGGAGCGGCACCTAACATGGGGCTGTACAACGCCATCGCCCACGGGTTCACGACGCTCCCGACCGGCGGGTTCTCGCCGGAGGCCGATAGCGTCGCGGCCTTCTCGGCGGCCGTGCAGTGGACCGCCGTGCCGTTCATGATCATCGCCGGGACCAACTTCGCGCTGTTCTGGCACGTCTTCAGCGGGGAGGGCCACCGCTTCGTCCGCAACTCCGAGTTCCGCGCCTACATCACCGCGATCGCCGGACTCACTGCCCTCTTGGCCGGGATGCTCTACGTTGGCACCGCGCCTGCCTTGGCGGAACTCGGCGGCGTGACCGAAGGCGTGTTCGAGAACTCGCTGCGCCAGAGCGCCTTCCAGATCTCCTCGCTGTTGACCTCGACGGGGTACGCGACCAGTGACTTCGTCGACTGGAGTTCGACGGGGAAGATCGTCCTCCTGTTCGCGATGCTCGTGGGCGGCTGTGCCGGCTCGACGGGTGGCGGCGTCAAGGTCGTCCGATGGCTGATCATCTTCAAAGTCCTTCGGCGGGAGCTGTTTACCGCGTCCCACCCCGAGGTCGTCCGTCCGATCCGGCTCGGCGGCAACGTCGTCGACGAGGACGCCATCCGGGGCGTCCTCGGCTTTACCTTCATGTACCTCATCATCTTCGCCGGCGCGACCCTGCTGATCGCGCTGGACGTCAGTCGGGCCAGCGCGATCGCGAACTTCTCCCCGCTCGAGGCCTTCAGCGCGAGCCTCGCGACGATCGGGAACATCGGCCCCGGCTTCGGCCACCTCGGACCGTTCGGCAGCTACCTGGATTTCCCGGTCCCATCGAAACTCCTGATGATCTTCCTGATGTGGATCGGCCGCCTCGAGATCATCCCGGTACTGATCCTCTTTACCGGCGGGTTCTGGACCCGCTGAACGGATCGGCTCGCCTCCGTGCGGTCGATCCCGCTCCCTGCTCTCGCGTTCGTCCGATTCCCGTCAGTCCCGACACGGCCACGATCTGCACCACGGATGCGCCGGGACCCAGTAATAGCAACCCACCTCAGTCGATCGTCGTCCCCGGGTTCTCGCCCGCGAGGAACGACGCCAAGCCCTCGAGCCCGAAGATCGACGCCTCGGCCTCGAGACCGAGCAGCGTCCGCACCTTGCCGGCCATCCCGCCGGTCACGTCGGTCGCCTCGCTGGCTCCCAGGACGTCGGCGACGGCGTCGAAGTCGTCGATCCGGTCGATGACCGCATCCTCGCCGTCCAGTACGCCGGGCACCGTCGAACAGAGCCCGATCCGATCGGCCTCGAGGGCTCGAGCCAACGCCGCCACCAGTTCGTCGCCGCTGACGACGGTCGCGCCTTCGCCTGCGTGGGCGATCATATCGCCGTGGAGGACGGGAACGAATCCCTCGGCGAGCATCGTCTCGACCTGCCCGGTCGGCAGATCGAGTTCGCCCTCGCCGTCGCGGTGGCCCGCCGAGAAGGGATGAACCGGCACCGCCTCGACGTCGCGCTCGAGCAGCCGTCCGAGGACGAACTGATTGAGCGTCTTCATGGCGCCGTGAATATCGAGCGCCGCGGTCGCGTCGCGGGTCCCCGCCGTCGTGGTGACGCCGTGTTCGCTGGCGTTGTGGTGGCCGAAACTGCCGCCGCCGTGGACGATGACGAGGTCCTCATCGCCCTCGAGCGCGGCGATCGCGTCCGCCGCCCGCGCCAGGGCGTCGCCGTCGAGGGTCTCCGGCCGGTCCTTTGCGGTGATGACGCTGCCGCCGAGTTTCAGGACGATCATTCGACCCGCTTCACCCCGGTTTCTGCCAGTTCGGCGCGGAAGGCGTCCTCACAGCCCGGTGTGAACGAGAGTGCGGTCTCGGTCTCCTCGGTGGGGTCGAGCGCGACGATACAGCCCCCGCCGCCGGCACCGGTCAACTTCGCCCCGTGAGCGCCCGCGTCGCGGGCCGCCCAGACCATCGTGTCCAGCGAGCGTGAGGAGACCCCCAGCGCGGAGAGCAGGCCGTGGTTGAAGTCCATCAGCCGGCCGATCTCCTCGACATCGCCGTCGGCGAGGGCGTCCTCGCCGTTGCGAACCACGTCGCCGATGGCTTCGACCGTGTGGGCCGCGAAGTCGTACTCCTCGCGGAGGTCCCGGACGCCCGCGACCAGCTGGCCGGTCTCGCCCGCGCCGCCGTCGAACCCGATCACGATCGGGAGTTCCGGTGCCTCGAGCGAGCGGCAGTCGTCGCCCTCGACCCGGACCGCGCCGCCGGTCGCCGAGCAGAACGTGTCGGCGCGGGAGGCCTGGCCGTCCTGAACCTGTGACTCCGTTCGATAGGCTCGCTCGGCGAGTTCGTCGCGGTCCAAGGTGACGCCGAGTTCCCGAGTGGCCGCGTCGATGGCGGCGACGACGACCGCCGCCGAGGACCCCAGACCCGCCCCGAGCGGGATGTCGCTCTCGATGGTCACGTCGAAGCCGGCCTCTTCCGCACCGGTGACCTCGCGGACCTGTTCGATCGCACCGTCGACGTACTGGGTCGCCGCCGTCACCAGCGATTCGGGGACGTCCACGTCGGGGCGAGCGTCGGCTGTCGCCCCGTACTCGACGGTGAACCCGTTCAGGCTCAGGTCCTCCGCGTTGACCCGGAGTCGCCCGTCGTCCCGTTGCCGGACCTCAACGCGGGCCCGCCGCTCGATCGCACACGGGACGGCGGGCTCGCCGTACACCACCGCATGCTCCCCGAAGAGGTACACCTTGCCGGGAGCGCTCGAGAGTGTCATGGCCGGCCGTTCGTCCGAGGGGGAGTAATAGCTGTCTGTGTCGCTGTCGCCGCGCTGTAGTCGGACTTATGTCGGTGCGTCCGCTGGTCGCCCGTATGTCGCTGGTCTTGCCGAGCGAACTCGTCGTCGACCGGTTCCTGCCGACGGTCCGGGCGATGCTGGCCGCCCGACTCGCGGATCGCGGGCTGACTCAGCGGGAGATCGCCGCCGAACTCGGCGTCACGCAGGCCGCAGTCAGCACGTACGTCGCCGGCGAGGGCGGCGGCGACAGCCGCTTTCGCGACGATCCCGAGACGGTTGCGACCGTCGACCGGATCGCGGACGGCCTCGCCGACGGTGAGATGGACGGCTACGACGCCCTGTCCGAACTGCTCTCGCTCGTCCGCAGCCTCGAGGACCGCGGGCCGATCTGTGAACTCCACGAGGAGGAGATGCCCGCGTTACGGGGACTGGGCTGTGACCTCTGTGTCCGGGGCCTCGATCCCGACGTCCGCGCCGAGCGGGACGTCCTCGCGAACGTCCGGACGGCGGCACGGACACTCGCTTCGGTCCCCGGGATGGTTGATGCCGTCCCGAACGTCGGGACCAACGTCGGGATGTCGCTTCCCGGCCCGACCGACGAGACCGATGTCGCCGCCATCCCCGGCCGGATCTACGCCATGGGCGGCCGGATAGAGATCCCCGCGAACCCCGAGTTCGGCGCGTCGAAACACGTTGCAACGGCCGTCCTCGCCGCCAACGACACCGACCCCGATATCCGGGCGGCGATCAACGTCGCTACCCACGACGGCCTGCTCGCTGCGGCCCGATCGCGGGGGATCGCTCCCCTCGAGTTCGATGCCGACTACGAGGACCGCGGCGAGCATCTCGGCGACCGGTTCGCGGACCGCGGTGCCGTCCCCGCCGTCGCCTACCACCGGGGCGCGTTCGGAATCGAACCGGTGACCTACGTCTTCGGGGCAACGGCCGTCGAGGCTGCCGAACTGGTCGGGGAGTTACTCGCGGCCCGGTCCACGTCGGCGGCCGACGGTTCCGCCTAGCCGCTGAGTTCGCTCCCCCGATCCCCGCCCCGCCGTTCGCGTTCGAGCGTTCGACAGCCCAGGGCCAACCGATTCGGTAACGCCCCCGCGTTCGCGTACAGGCTCTGTAGGACGAATCCGGCGTCCTCGAAATTACAGCCGCGGTAGGCACGCAACGGCTCCCGTTCCCATTCGACGATCCGTTCCCGCTCCAGCAGCGGGAGGTGATGGTGTCGCAACCGAAGCCGTACCCGCTCGAGATCCGTGTCGATGTTCGGGTTCGTCGCGACTTCCGGTAATGGAACCGACTCGCCGGCCGGGGCGTCCAATAGCGCGTCGATGATCTGCCGGCGCGGCTCCGCGGCGAGTATCTCGAAGATGCGATCCCATCGGTCGACGGCGGCGGCCGCCTCGCCGGACACTGGCTCGGACATGGTCGCGGGCACGGCGACGTGCCCACTAAACCTTGTGGCGAGTTTCCACGCCAGTATTTAGGCATCGGTCGCCGCGGTCGCCGACCCGAACGCTCCAGTGCGACCGCTGATCGAGGCGAACGGTAGGAAAACGAACAGTATCGAAATCGACCGAATCAGACGCCGCTTTCGAAGTCCTCGAGCGAGTAGGACGGCTCGGCACCGCGTCGATCGAGAACCTCGTTGGCGAGCAGCCAGTAGACGACCGAGAGGGCCTTGCGACCCTTGTTGTTCGTCGGGACGACCAGGTCGACGTTGCTGACCTGGTTGTTCGAGTCACACATCGCGATGACCGGGATACCGACCGTGATGGCCTCCTTGACGGCCTGGGCGTCGCCGATCGGGTCGGTGACGACCAGCACGTCCGGCTCGATGTAGCCGTCGTACTTGGGGTTGGTCAGTGTGCCCGGGATGAAGCGGCCGGTACGGGCGCGAGCGCCGACGGCCTCGGCGAACTTCTCCGCCGGGAAGCGACCGTACTGGCGACTCGAGGTGACCAGGATCTGTTCGGGGTCGTAGTTCGCGAGGAAGTCCGCGGCCGTACGGATGCGGCCGTCGGTCTTCGAGACGTCCAGCACGTAGAGACCGTCGGTCCGGACGCGGTGGATGAACCGGTCCATGTCCTCGGTCTTTTGCTGGGTCCCGATGTGGACCCCCGCGCCGAGGTAGTCCTCGACGGGGATCAGCAGGTCCGCCTCCTCGTCGGACATGACGTCGTCGTCGAGGGTCGGTCCGGCGTCTTCCTCGGCGTCGTCGGCGTTGTCGGCGTCGGCCGCGGGCGTTCCCTCGGCGTCGGCGGGCTGTTCGTCTATTGGCTCGACGTCCTCCTCGGCGGCGGGGCCAGCCCCTTCGGCTGGCTCCTCGTCGATGTCCTCCTCGGCGGCGTCGAGCCCTTCTTGGGTTGCGTCGTTTTCTGTCATGTCGCGTCGTCTGCGATTCGAATGAGCTCGTTGAGCTTGGCAGTTCGCTCGCCGCCGACCGCGCCCGTCTTGATGTAGGGAGCGTCGGTCGCGACGGCGAGGTGTGCGATCGTCGCGTCTTCGGTCTCGCCCGACCGGTGGGAGACGACCGAGTCGTAGCCGTTCCGTCTCGCGAGTTCGATCGCGTCGACGGCGTCGGACAGCGTCCCGATCTGGTTCGGCTTGATCAGGATGCTGTTTGCCGCGCCGCGATCGATGCCCTCGACGAGCCGATCGGTGTTGGTGACGAACAGATCGTCGCCACAGATCAGCGTCTGGTCACCGACCTCGTCGGTGAGGTCGGCGAAGGCGTCGTAGTCGTCCTCGTCGAGCGGGTCCTCGACGTAGACGAGGTCGTACTCCTCGACCAGATCAGCGATGTAGGCGATCTGTTCCTCGGTGTCGCGGCTCCGGTCGCTGTACTCGTAGGTGCCGGAATCGGCATCGTACAGCTCCGCGCCGGCGACGTCGAGGCCGAAGCCGACGTTGAAGCCGACCTCGTCCTGGACACGGGAGACCGCCTCGGCGACGATCTCGAACGCCTCGCCGTCGTCGATCGACGGTGCCCACGCGCCCTCGTCGCCTTTGCCACAGGCGATGTCACGCTCCTCGAGCAGATCGGCGACGGTGGCGTGAACGGCCGCGTTGGCGAAGACGGCGTCGGCGACGCTCGGCGCGCCGACGGGCGCGGCGAGGAACTCCTGGATGTCTGTCGCGTCGGCAGCGTGTTCGCCGCCGCCGACGACGTTCCCGAGCGGGATCGGGAAGTTGTCGCCGCGGAACGTCCCACCCAGATGTTGGAACAGCGGGGCACCGAGGACGTCGGCACCGGCCTTGGCTGCGGCCATCGAGATCGCGACCGCGCTGTTGGCACCGATCTCCGAGAAGTCGTCGGTCCCGTCGGCGGCATGGAGCGCGGCGTCGACATCGCGCTGGTTGCCCGCGTAGACCTCGCCGACCAGTCGGGGAACGGCGTGTTCCCGTGCCGCGGCGATCGCTTCGCCGGGCGGCCGTTCGACGGCCTCGTACTCGCCGGTACTGGCACCGCTGGGTGCCGCGGCGCGGCCGAAGCCGCCGCTTTCGGTCAGAACGTCGGCCTCGACCGTCGGGTTGCCCCGCGAGTCGAGGATGCGACGCAGCCGAACGTCGGTGATCAGCGTCATTTCCGGTCGTACCCCCGCTTGACGGTAAAGGGCAACACGCCGGCGTCGTACTCCTCGGCGGCGATGAGGATCGGTTGGGTCTGCTCCGTCTCGATCAACACCGGCGCGCCGTAGGAGACCTGCAGCGCTCGCGCGCCGAGGATGCGTGCCTTCTCGTAGCGGTTGTGTTGTTGTTGCATGGGTTACTGGTACGGGGAGACGACGTCGACGAGATCCTCGTGACTGACGAGCATGCGCCGACAGCAGTAGCGGTCGACACCGAGTTCGTCGAGGACCTTTTCGGGGTCCTCGTCGCCCTCGTTGGCCCGCTCGTCGAACTCCTCCCAGTGTTCGCCGACGACGTTACCACAGGTGAAACACCGGACCGGTACCATCATGATTGGATCACCTCAGCGGTAGGACTTCTGGTAGCGCGCCCGAGCGCCCGGGCCGCCCCACTTTTTCGGTTCGGACTGGCGAACGTCGTTGACCAGCAGCGAGCGGTCGAACTCCATGAACGCGTCGCGGAGTTCGGCGTCGTTGGTGTGCTGGACGATCCCGCGTGCGATGGCGGTGCGGACGGCGTCTGCCTGTCCGCTGATGCCGCCGCCCTCGACGTCGACGTCGATGTCCATCTCGCCGCGGAGGTCCTCGCCGACGATGCGGAACGGTTCGAGCATCTTGAGCCGGGATGTCTCCGGTTCGACCAGCTCGACCGGCTGGGAATTGATTCGAACGCGACCCTCGCCTTCGCGCACCGTGGCGCGAGCGACGGCCGTCTTTTTCTTGCCACTCGTGTTGGTTACCATGTGACGTTAGCACCTAACTGTTCGGACACTTCGTGCAGGTGGACGAAGCGGATGTTCGACAGACGGTCCAGCGACGTACCCTCGAGAACCGTCGACTCGTGGTCGTCGTCGTGTTCGTAGGGGTTGCCGACATAGACACGGACGCTGTCGAGTGCTTCGCGACCACGGGGCTTCTTGTACGGCAACATCCCGCGAACGGACCGCTTGAAGATCGTGTCCGGCCGGCGGGGGTAGTAGGGCCCGCTGTCCGAGCCCATCTGGAGTCGCGTACGGTACGTCTCGAAGATGTCTTCCTTGTCGCCGGTGATGACGGCGTCCTCGGCGTTGATGATCGCGACGCTCTCGCCGTCCAGCGCGCGCTGGGCGACCTCGCTGGCGACGCGACCGAGGATGCAGTCACGGGCATCGACGACGGTATCGGCGTCGAACTCTGCGAGACTCATCGAATCACCCGGACGTCGGAGCCTTCGGGGTTTGCTTCGAGCGCTTGCTCGAGCGGTACGGATTCACCGACCTGGTCGATCTTCGTCTCGGCGGACGAGGAGAAATCGACTGCAGCGACGGTGACGTTCTTTTGTAGTGCGCCCGATCCCAGCACCTTGCCGGGAACGACGACAGTCTCTTCTTCGCGTGCGTATCGCTCGATGCGGCCCAGGTTTACCTCAGCGTGGGTGCGCCGGGGCTTTTCGAGTCGATCCGCGACGTCTCGCCAGACGTCGGCGTCCCGCTCTCGGGACGTCGACTTCAGCTCGGCGATGAGATCGTTGAGCCTCGGATTGGTTTTGCTACTCATTGTATCCTCCAAATACGGTCGTCTCGGCGAGGCGAGGAAGCGTCTCGCCGATGGTGGAATCGGTTCGCTGCCGGCCGACAACGCGCCGATCGTCGCTGATCGGTGTCGGTCGGCGGTGAAGAAGTGGATGCAGGGAGCAGGATTTGAACCTGCGGACTCCTACGAGACAGCGCCCTGAACGCTGCGCCGTTGGCCTGACTTGGCTATCCCTGCTCGCACTTCCGTGTATCCGCCGCCCCTTCAAACCCCTTTCGATTCCAGTAGGCGAGCGATCGCCGGCCTCGTGGCTGACGGCACCGGCGAGCGGCTCGACCAGTTCGGGTCGGGGGCGTCGGTTCATATCTATAGCTGTACTGCGTCTTCGAGTTCGGTCGCGCGTGCCTCGAGCGTGTCCGCTGCTCGAGTCACGAGCTCTTCGATGCTGAAGGAGCCGTCCGTCTCCACGTGGAAGACGAACGCTTCGGGCACGTCCTCGACGCGGACTTCCTTGCCCGGGTATCGGTTCGAGAGATCGTGATCGAACTCGCTTGTCGGCACGAGTTCGCCGTCGTCCTCGATGACGCCGCGAATGATCCGGCGCTCTTCGTCCTCGAACTCCGGTAGGTCACCCTCGACCTCCACGCGCTGGAGGTGTCGGTAGCCGACCGCGACCCCGCCCTGGTGTTTGGCGTGGTCTTTCCCGCGGTCGATGACGGCGTCGGCCTCGGCCTCGAGGCGCTGGCCGTCCTTGAGATCGATGATCGGGACGTTCTCGTCGGCGGGTTGGACGAGGTCGTCCTCGGAGACGAGGTCGCCGGAGTAGGCGGTGTCCGGCCCTTCGACGTCGATCGAGAGCGTGACGGTGTCGTCCTCGGCGAACTCGCCGACCGGCGGCGTCGTCAGCGGGACGAGCCCCATTCGCAGGGCGAGTTGCTCGTCGAACATGACCGACGAGTTCTCGACGAACCGGACGGTATCGATCGCCATCGTCGGCACGTCGGCGATCATCGCTCGGCGGATGCCGTTTGCGAACCCGGGTGTCACGCCGCGAACGAGGAATCGCGCTTCACGATCCTCGCGTTCGACGAACTCGACGTCGTACTCAGCAGTCATGATCTAGTAGCCGCCCTTGCCTTTCGGAGCGCGCGATCCGTCGTGTGGGATCGGCGTGACGTCCTCGATGCGCCCGATCTCGATGCCCGAGCGGGCCAGCGCGCGGATCGTCGCCTGCGCGCCGGGACCGGGGGACTTCTGGAGGTTGCCACCGGGGCCACGGACTCGCACGTGGAGTCCGGTGATGCCCGCGGCCTTGACCTCCTCGGCGACGGACTCGGCCATCTGCATGGCCGCGTACGGCGACGCCTCGTCGCGGTTCTGCTTGACCGCCGTCCCACCGGAGGACTTGGCGATCGTCTCCGCGCCCGTGAGGTCGGTCACGGTCATGACGGTGTTGTTGAACGATGCATGCACGTGGGCGATACCCCACTTTTCGTCGTCCTGACTCATGGTTTACTGGCCCTCCGCGCGTTCGGGGTGGAGTTCGTCCGCGAGCGGGCTGTTCTCCTCGAAGGCCACCACCTCCTCCTCGTCGACGTCGACGACGTAGGAGGGGACGCGGTGACGCTGCCCGTCGACCACGATGTGGCCGTGGGTGATGTACTGGCGTGCCTGCTGGGTCGTGTTCGCCAGCCCCTTGCGGTAGACGACCGTCTGGAGACGGCGCTCGAGGATGTCCTCGATCTCGAGCGACAGGATGTCGCCGAGTTCGTCGGCCTCGTCGAGGATGCCGACGCGTTTGAGCCGACCGAGGAACTCCTCGGAGCGCCGTTGGACGACCTCGTCGCCCTGGGCCTGGCCGAGCAGTTCCCGGGCCTCGCGCCGGTAGGAGCGAAGCTCGGATTGGGCGCGCCAGAGTTCTTCCTTGTTCTTGAGGCCGTAGCGGTCGAGCAGCGAGTGTTCGCTGGCGATGCGTTCACCCTGGTAGGGGTGGTTCGGCGTCTCGTATTGTTTGGTGTCAGTGCCGAGTGGCATTATTCGCCCTCATCCTCTTCTTCGGCAGCCTCTTCGGCCTGTTCCTCGCGGATCTCCTCGACGTTGACTCCGATGGTGCCCTCCGTTCGGCCGGTGGACTTGGTCCGCTGACCGCGGACCTTCTGGCCGCGCTTGTGGCGCGTGCCCTTGTAGGAGTCGATCATCTTCATCCGGTTGATGTCGTGCTGACGCGTCAGCTGGAGGTCGTTGCCGATCTCGTGGGTCGTCTCGCCGGAGTAGAAGTCGTCCTGACGGTTGTTGAGCCAGTCGGGGACTTCCTCGGCGTAGTTCTCTACGAGTTCGACGACCTCGTCGATCACGTCTTCGTCGAGCCGACCGAACGTATCCGTTCGGTCGACGCCCGCTTCCTCGGCGATGAGCCGGGCGGTCCGGTGACCGATCCCGTTCATCTCCGTGAGCGAGCGCTCGACGGACTTCGTCCCATCGAGGTCGGTTTGCCCGATGCGGACGAAGTAGCGGAGATCTTCGTCGTCTTCTTGCTCTTGAGGTTCTTCCGCGCTCATGTTGTCGTGTATGTGTGTCTAGTCTGCGTGCGTTGCAAATCGACTGGCGGGAAAACGCCAGCTGAGTTCCGACGTTGTGGCGGGGATTCGAACCCCGGAGGCTTGACGCCACATGGTTAGCAACCATGCGCCTTGGGCCGCTTGGCTACCACAACACCGTCGGTCTATCGTCGCCCTCTCGGACTCGGGGATCGCTCCCCTACACGTATCGCACCCGGACCTACCCCTGTCTGCTACTTAAGGGCAACGAAAGGCGGCCGGTTCGTATGCGATGCGCTCGCACGGAATCGACCGAGCAGCGGATAGAGAACCGACCACAGTAGGACCAGTCGTCGTAAATACGGCGCTCTGTTTCCCGGACTATCGGGAGGGGGCGACACATGTCCTTCGGTCCGTCGACTGGACTAATCACCCGCTACGCGGTGGCGCGCGCTGAGGGTCGACCGAGCGCTAGCGAGGGCGACCGTCGATACTGCGCGAGGGATGAGTGAGTGACCAACGGGAACGAACGAATCGGCTGGGGAGGGCGTGGCTACTCCCTGTTGCCACAATAGCAGAACACCTCCTCGAGTACTCCGTCAAACCGCGTACCGAGCAGCCACCAAACCGCGTACCGAGCAGTGGTGTCCGCGAGTCCCGTCTTCCGCCTCGAAACCCGTTTATGCGCCGGCGTACTCCTCGATGTACTTCTCGTTGATCTCCCACTCCCCGTCGTCGTTTTGCACCATGTACTCCCCGTAGTAGGGGACCCGGTTGGCGACGACCTCGCGGAAGGCGTCCCGGATTTCGGGTTTGGTCATCTCGCCCATCGTCTTGAGGTCGTCGTTGCGGTTGAGACACCCCTTCAGGTAGCCCTCGTGGGTCACCCGAACGCGGTGGCAGTTCGCACAGAAGGTGGGGTTCTCGACGGGGTCGACGATCTCGATCATCCCTCGACCTTCGGCGTTCGACCTGCTATCGTTCGCATCGCTCGAGCCGTCGCTGACCCAGTAGCGCCTGCGGTCGTGCATCTCCCGGTGTTCGATCTCGTCGGCCTGCTCGGCCAGCCAGTCGTGGACCCGCTCGATGTCGATGTTCCACTCGGGCTTGCCGGTCAGTTCCGGCATGTACTCGATCAACTGGAGCTGGAGGCCGTCGTTTTCCGCGACGTGGTCGACCATTTCCGGGACGTAGCCCGCGGTGTGTTCGAAGACGACCATGTTGAGTTTGACCGGATCCAGCCCCGCCTCGAGCGCGGCCTCGACCCCCTCGAGGACCTTCTCGTACGCCCCGCTTTTCGTCACGGCGGCGAAGTCCTCGGGATCGAGCGCGTCCTGCGAGACGTTGACCCGCTCTAACCCGGCGTCGACGAGGTCCTCGGCTCGCCCCGGAAGGAAGGTGCCGTTCGTCGTCAGCGAGACCTCCATGCCCTCGGGCGTGCGTTCGATGATCTCCTCCAAGTCCTGCCGCAACATCGGTTCTCCCCCGGTGAATTTGACCGCATCGACGTCGAACTCGGCGGCGACCTCGAGAAAGCGGACGACGTCGTCGGTCGACATCTCGTCGTCCTGTGGGTCCATCGGCCCGCGAGTGTCCCCCAGCCCTTCGTTGTGACAGTAGACACAGTCGAAATTACACCGGTCGGTGAGGGAGACGCGTACCCCGGTTACCTCCCGCCCGAACTCGTCGGTGAGCATGCCAACGAGTTGCAGCCGGATCCGCTTAAACGCGCCGGGAATTTCGACCCGACGTAACCGGTTTCGGTTCGCAAACCCTGTCAGCCGCTACGAGGATCGGCGACGCCGACCGGTCGCCGCTCGCTGCAACGCCAGTGTCGAGAGACGAACATTTCGCGACCCGCGACTCACGCGCCGACCGGCGGAAGGTCTACGCCGCTCGCGCTCGAACGGCGGCCCATGGACGAGGACATGCTCGAGGACCAGCGACGGCTGGTCGAACTCATCGAGGACGAAGGCTGGGACGTGACCGATCTCGAGATTTCGGCTTACGACAGCCCGTGGGCCGACGAGGACGACCCCGAGGCGACGGTGACGATCACCGCGCGAAAGCCATACGACAGCGAAGGCGACGGCGAGGACGAGGACAATCCGTACCGACTGAAGTGAACGCAAGCGGCGACGGTCAGTCCGTTTCTTCGAGTTCGGTTCGTCCCGCTTCCTCGAGGGTCGCGTCCAACGCGCTCTCTTTGAGTTCGTCGGCCGTTTTTTCGCTCCGTCGCGCTTCGTCGCGAAGGGCCTCGAGCGGCTCGTCCGGGACCGGAACAAGTACGAGTCGATCCCCGCGATCGATCAGTTCGAACTCGTCCCCGAATTTTTCCCGGATCGATTCGGGAAGACGGATACAGCCGTCGTCCGTACTGACCCGCATACCTGCGTTTACGTGGCAAAATCGCATTATTCTTCCGATGGGCAGCACGGAACGAGTCTATAAAAGCAGCAGACAGTTCCCAATCAGCCCTTGATGTTACAGACGGGGAACGTCCGCGCGACTTTGTCGCCGATCCCGAGCGCGTCCGAGACCCGGACGACCTCGTCGACGTCCTTGTAGACGCCCGGGGCCTCCTCCGCGACGGTCGCGCCGGACTGGGCCTTGACGTAGATCCGATCCTGCTCCTCGAGGTCCTGCTGGACGTCGCCGCCCCAGAACTCGTCTTTGGCCTGGGTGCGGCTCATCAGCCGACCCGCGCCGTGGGCGGTCGAGCCGAAGGTCAGGTCCATCGAGTTCTCGCCGCCCCGGAGGACGTAGCTGCCTGCGCCCATGCTGCCTGGGATGATCACCGGCTGGCCGACATCGCGGTAGGCCGACGGCACCTCGGGGTGACCGGCGGGGAACGCTCGCGTCGCGCCCTTGCGGTGGACGTAGAGTTCGCGTTCCTCGCCGTCCTCGCCGACCGTGTGGGTCTCTTTCTTCGCGATGTTGTGAGCCACGTCGTACAGCAGGTGCATGTCCATCTCTTCCCAGGAGCGATCGAACACGCGCTCGAAGACCTGCCGCGTGCGGTGCATGATCAGCTGGCGGTTGACCCACGCGAAGTTGATCGCGGCGTTCATCGCCGCGTAGTAGTCCTCGGCCAACTGCGAGCCGGCTGGGGCGGCCGCCAGTTCGGTATCCGGCAACTGGTTCAGCAGTCCCTCGTGTTGCTGCTCGATCTTCCGCAGGTAGTCGTTACAGGTCTGGTGGCCCAACCCGCGCGACCCGCAGTGGATGAGGACGACGATCTGGTCCTCGGAGAGGCCGTAGGCCTCGCCCACCTCGCCGTCGAACACGTCGGTCACGCGCTGGACCTCGAGGAAGTGGTTGCCCGAGCCCAGCGAGCCGATCTGGTTCTTGCCGCGGTCTTTGGCCTTCTGGCTCACCTTGTCGGGGTCCGCACCCTCGCGCATGCCCTCGTCCTCGCAGTGCAGTAAGTCGTCCTCGACGGCGTGGCCGTTCTCGAGCGCCCAGTCGACGCCGCGGGCCAGGATCTCCTCGACGGTGTCGACGCCGGCCTCGACGATGCCGCCGCCGCCCAGGCCCGACGGGACGTTCGCGAAGAGGGAGTCGACGAGTTCCTCCTCGCGGCCCTGTACTTCGTCGTAGGTGAGGTTCGTCCGCATCATCCGGACGCCGCAATTGATGTCGTAGCCGACCGCTCCCGGCGAAATACAGCCGTTTTCGGCATCGAGTGCACCCACCCCGCCGACGGGGAAGCCATAGCCCTGGTGTCCGTCAGGCATACAGATCGCGTGGTCGGTGATCCCCGGTAGGTGAGTCGTGTTTTTGATCTGCTCTAAGGTCTTGTCGTCCTCGATCTGCTCGAGCAGGGCCTCGCTGGCCAACACTCGCGCCGGAACGCGCATGTCCCCCTCCTGTGGGATCTCCCAGACGTACTCGCGGACCCGCTCTAACGTGATGCCGTCGGCGTCGTAGGTAGTCATACCCGAGCATCCGACCCCGGCGATGAAAGATGTTCGTCTTGCCAGCGACCTCGAGAGTCCGTCTCACCGTCCGATCACGGCGGTTCGCGGACGGAATCGATCGGCCACTGGTCAGACGGATTGCTGTAACGGTTTCCCGGCACAACCGCCGCCCGGGCGGCGGTTGCGCCGGTAATGACTCACAGGAAACCGTATCAGACGTCGAAGACGACGTAGGCCTCCCAACCGTCCGCAGTCGACTCGAGGCGCATCTCCGAGTAGGTCACGGCCTTCACCTCGCGGGCGTCGACCGCCCCGAGCGGGACGCCACGGGCGCTGGCCTCGAGGGACCACGCGGTCGCGTCGGTGTCGCTCTCGGCCCCGGTCGCTTCGATGCTCTCGACTCGGTTATCGACGGGCAACTCGGCGCGGACGTCCCGCAGGTAGATCAGTTCGCCGAGATAGTCGAACAACAGCGCCTCGCGTCGCTCGGCGGTCACGGTCAGGGAGAACCGCTCGCCGGTCTCGGGCGGGATGTCGTCGGAGGATGCGGCCGCGAGGCCGTCGGCCGTCGCTTCGAAGACCGCCTCGAGGGAGTCGCCGGTCGCAGCGACCGCGACGTCGGCCGTGTGATCGCGCAGTTCGAACCCCATGTAGCGGCCCTTCGCGGACGGGGGTGGTATGACCGTCGGTTCGGCCTCGAGGACGGCGCCACCAACGGCGTGTCGAGGAGGTACCACACCCCGTCGTCCGACGTTCCCGAGACCGCACTGCCGGTGGAATTATAGTGGACAGGCTGGTAGACTGTGATAGTGAGCGTCAACATCGATAGTCGCGTCGTCGCGCCGGGGAGCGACGATTTCGTCGACGACGCCTGGGAACTCAAAGAGGAGATCCGTCGCGAGGAGGGCGTACTCAAACAGCGCTACGACTTCTTTACCGACGCGTACCGACGGTCGAAGGTCCACTGCTACGTCCGGGACGACGAGTTGATCGGGTTCGCGGCGGTGCGACGCGACGGCTATATTCTCTTTCTCGCGGTCGCACCCCGTTATCGCAGCGAGGGGATCGGGAAGCGACTCGTCGCCCGCGTGGCCGAAGATCACGATACCATCACGTGTCATGCCCGGACGAGCAACGAGAACGCCCTCCAGTTCTACGAGCATCTGGGCTTCGAGATCAAGCGCCGGATCGACGACTACTACGAGGACGGCGGCGACGCCTACTACCTGAAACTGGGTGCGGACGTCGGGATCACGGACAAAATCTCGGATCTGATTCGGCGGTAACGACCGGTTCTGCGGCCCGTCGACGCGCTATCCGTCAGCCGCCGGCCCGTCCCTGACGGTTCCCGCGACGAACGCCCGGCGGAGGACCGTCGACAGCAGGTAGGTCTCGTACTTCTGTGTGCGGCAGTGTTCGCAGGGGGCCATCTCCCCGACGATTCGATCGATCTCCTCGCCGTACTCCTCGCGTAACTCCGCCACGAGGGCGGCGACCTCGGGGGTGATCTCGTCGGCCATCCCCGCGACCGCCGCGTCGGCGTCGTCGGGCAGCGCGTACGAGAGGACGATCGTATTCGCGCGGTAGTACTTTGTCGTCGCGCCGCCACGTTCCTCGAGGCGGGCGACCTCGACGAGGCCGGCGTCGCGGAGTTCGTTGACGTGGTGGCGTACCGTGTTCGGCGTCCGGTCGTATCCCCGCTCGCCCAGCGCCGCGTGGATCTCCGCGACGGAGCGTGCCCGTTCCGCCAGCATGTCGAGGATCATCGCACGCAGCGGTTCGTCGACGGCGCTCGAGACGTTCGTGTCCCGGACCGCGATGTCCTCGATCGTCACGTCCGACGTGAATTCGGCCATTGAGTGGCCGTGGTTGGGCGTCGAACGGTAAAAGTGATTCAGCCGAACGCCCTCGAGGGAGCGCACCCGCATTCAAAAATGACATTGTTGCATGATTCGTCGACGGACGGATCCGAACCGAGACAGTACTCCGCGATCGGTACGGCAGAAGCGACGTCCCACAGTGTGTCGGTCGAGACCGGCCCGCCGTCTAGACGAGTCGTTTCACCGGCGGAATCCCCCGTCCGTGCGCCCAAACAAGTCATTTGAGTGATGTATTTACGAACGGGGCTCCGACACGCATTCGAGCAACGATGTCCGAGATCGAATACCGCGTGACCGACTTCGACTGTCCGACCTGTGCGAGCAACGTCGAGCGGGCGCTGTCGAAAACCGACGGCGTCGACCGCGTCGAGGTCCATTACACGACCGGCCGCGTCGAGATCGAGTACGACGACGGTGTCGTCGAGACGGACGCCCTCGAGCGAACCATCACGAAACAGGGGTACACCCCCCGGGTGCGGTGACGAAACGTGAACGCCAAGCGATACGTTCGCGCCCACCGGCAACCGATCGTCGTCGCGGCGAGCGGCCTGTTGCTTTCGGTCGGCTGGACCGTCGGGACCCTCCACGACGTGGCCCTGCTGAGCGCGGGACTGATGATCCTCGCCGCGGCCGTCGGCGGCTACGATGTCGCGAAGAAGGCCTTCTACACCCTTCGAAGCGGCACCGTCGGCATCAACACCCTCGTCACACTGGCCGCGGTCGGAGCGATCGCCATCGGCGAGTACTGGGAGGCCGCCGCTGTCGTCTTCCTGTTCTCGCTCGGCAACTACCTCGAGGCTCGGACGATGGCCAAGACCCGGTCGGCCCTCGAGGAGTTGCTCGAGTTGGCCCCCGATACGGCGATCGTCCGCCGCGACGGCGAGACTGTCGAGGTTCCCGCCCGCGAGGTCGAACCGGGCGAGACCGTCGTGATCAAACCCGGCGCGAAAGTCCCCGTCGACGGCGAGGTCACCGACGGTGAGAGCGCGATCGATCAGTCACCCGTGACCGGCGAGAGCGCGCCCGTTCGCAAGTCCGCGGGCGACGAAGTCTACGCCGGGACGATCAACCAGGCGGGGGCACTCGAGGTCGTCGCGACCGACACCGGCCGGGACACGACCCTCGAGCGGATCATCCGCCGGGTCGAGGAGGCACAGGAAGCGCAAGCGCCGACGGAGACGATCATCGAGCGTTTCGCGCGGTACTACACGCCCGCGATCGTCGTGCTGGCGGTCGGAACGTACGCGATCACCGGAAACGCCGTCACGTCGCTGACGCTGCTTGTCATCGGCTGTCCCGGCGCCTTGGTCATCGGGCCGCCGGTCAGCATCGTCAGCGCCATCGGCTCGGCGGCACGGGCCGGCGTCCTGCTGAAAGGCGGGGAACACCTCGAGACCGCCGGGAAGATCGACTGCGTCGCGTTCGACAAGACCGGCACCCTGACCAAGGGCGAGCCGGCCGTCGCGAGCGTCGACGGATTCGGGGTCGCCGATGACGACGTGCTTCGCGCCGCGGCCATCGCCGAGAAGAAGAGCGAACATCACCTCGCGGACGCGATCCTCGCGGCCGCTCGAGCGGGCGACGCCAGCGCCCGCGAGACCGCCACCGACGGCGGCGTCGTCACCGACCGCGCGGGAGAGTCCGCCGGCCCCGAGCCCGACGAGCCGGCGATCCCCGATCCCGAGGCCGTCGACGTCGTCGCGGGCAAGGGCGTCGTCGCCCAGTACGACGGCCGGACGATCGCGGTCGGCAACCGCGCGCTCCTCGCCGACCGCGGCCTCGAGGTCCCGTCCGAGATCGCGGCTCATGCCCGCGAACGCGAGGCGGCCGGCGAGACGGCGGTCTACGTCGCGCTCGAGAGCGAGGTCGTCGGCGTCGTTTCGATACGGGACGAACTCCGACCCGCAGCGAGCGACGCCGTGGCGACCTTGGAAGCTGCCGGTGTCCGCACGGTAATGCTGACCGGCGACAACGACCGTACTGCGCGGTCGGTCGCCGAGGCGGTCGGAATCGAGGACTACCGGGCCGAACTGCTGCCCGAGGAAAAACGAGACGCCATCGAGTCGCTTCGGGCCGAGGGCCACGTCGTGGCGATGGTCGGCGACGGAATCAACGACGCGCCCTCGCTTGCGGCCGCCGACGTCGGGGTCGCGATGGGCGCTGCGGGCACCGATGCGGCCATCGAGACGGCCGACATGGCGCTGCTGGCCGACGACCTCGAGCGGGTTCCCGAGGCCGTTGGGCTCAGCAAGGCGACCCGCCGGAACGTCTCGGAGAACGTTGCGATCGCCGTCGCGACGGTCGGTCTGCTACTGGCCGGCGTCGTCGCCGGGGCCGTCCACATGGCCGCCGGGATGCTGCTTCACATCGCCAGCGTGTTGCTGGTGATCCTGAACGGGATGCGGTTGCTGCGGTACTGACTACCGACCGATACGACCTTCGAATCCACAATGACAGAGACGACCAACGACACCGACCGAACGAACTGGGCCGTCGACTACGACGATATCGAACCGATTCGGCTGCGCGACCCCGCCGCGGAGGCGCTGGCCGTCCTCGAGCCGGGCGACCCGATCGTCATCACCTACGAGGACGTGGTGAAGGCGGCGGGCCACTCCTGTCCCACGGCGGCGGGAGCGTACCGAATGGCACGGGACGGCCTCGAGGCGCTGTACCCGGACTCGCTCCCGGTCCGGGGAGAGATCGAAGTTCTCGCGGGCGGCCCGCGGAACGACCCCGCCTACGGCGTCACGTCGCGGCTGCTCTCGTACGTGACCGGGGCCGCCGGCGAGGACGGCTTCGCGGGGCTGGCCGGCGGCCACGGCGGCCGGAAAGACCTGCTCCGGTTCGGGGCGATCGGCACCGACGGCGTCGCCTTTGAGTTCACTCGCACCGACACCCACGAGACCGTCCAGGTCACCTACGACACGACGGCGATTCCGGAGGCCGGGCCGGGTACGCGCCACCTCCAGTCGCTGATCGACGGCGAAGCGACGGCCGAGGAACGCGCGGCCTTCGCCGAGGACTGGCACGGCCGCGTCGAACGGATCCTCCGCGGCGATGGCTTCGTCACGGTCGACGGCCCCGCGACTCGGCCCGGCGACGACTGAGCGCCGCTCGAGCCCGTGACCGCCGCCGTCGGCGGGCCGCTCGAGCCGCCCCGTCCCGGCCCGCCGCGCGGACAGTCCAATACAATTATACCGGCCCCTCCCCGAGTAGGCCAATCGTATGGAAGAGCGAACGAGGGCCTATCTTCGCGGGCGATTTCGCGACCACTACCGACGGACGGAGATCACGCCGCCGCCCGCGGCCAACGAGCGCGAGTGGGGCTTCATCCCGTGGACGGAGGGCCCCGACACGACGATGGTCCGCCACCGTTCGCTGCTCGAGTTGGGGGATCTCTCCGAGTTTCTGGTCCGGAAGCGCCCGCGCCACGTCTACTTCTCGGCGGGGCGCTTTCGCGACCCCGGCGCGAGTTCGATGCACGAGAAAGATTGGCAGTCGGCCGATCTCGTCTTCGACCTCGACGCCGATCACCTGCCCAGCGTGACGCTGGGCGAGGACAGCTACGCCGAGATGTTGTCCAAGTGCAAGGACGCCCTGCTTCGGCTGCTCGATTTCCTCGAGACCGACTTCGCCTTCGAGGACCTCGAGATCGTCTTTTCCGGCGGCCGGGGATATCACGTCCACGTCCGCGACGAGAACGTCCTGGGCCTCGATCGGGAACACCGCCGCGAGATCGTCGACTACGTCCGGGGGATCGGGCTGGAGTTCGACGAACTGATCGAGACCGAGACGGTGGCTGGATTGGGACGGAAGACCCCGACCGAGCGTCGAACCCTCCGGATCGAAGGGGGCTGGGGGGCGCGGATCCACGCCCACTTCATGGCCTTCGTCGACGAGTTGCTCGAACTCGAGGAGGAGGCTGCCCTCGAGCGGTTACAGGCGTTCGACGGCATCGGCAAGGGGAAGGCCAAAGCGACGCTGAACGCCGCACGCAACAACCGCGAGGGACTCGAGGCGGGCAACGTGACCGTCCACACCGCGATCGCGCAGTTGGCCGAGCGGTTCGCGAACGAGGCCGTCGAGCGCGACAACGCACCGATCGACGAGCCCGTGACGACGGACACGAACCGGCTGATCCGACTGCCGGGCAGCCTCCACGGCGGCAGTGGCCTGAAGACTGTCCGGCTCGAGCGCGACGAGATCGCGGACTTCGATCCCCTCGTCGACGCCGTTCCCGAGACCTTCGAGAGCCACGAGATCACCGTCGACGTCACCGACGGCGGCGAGGTCGAACTCGGAGGAGATACCTTTACGGTCGCGGAGGGTGACCAGTCACTACCCGAGTACGTCGCCGTGTTCCTGATGGCACGCGGCCGCGCCGAGAAGGAGAAAGAATGAACTTGGACGAACTGCGCTCGGTCCAGAGCAAGGAGCGCCAGAAGGACAGCCTCCAGAACCTGCGCCCCTCGTTCTACCAGGAGGTCGGGGAGTACATCGCCGATCTGGAGGCCGAACGCGACCGGGCCGCCGAGGCGTCCGAGGACCCCTTCTCCTCGCCCGAGGTCCGTCGGCTCTCCGACGAGATCGAGACCGCCAAGGACGTGGTCGAGGCGATCTACGAGCGCCGGATGGGAAAACTCGTCAAGCAAGCCAGCCTCGCGGCGGCCGGCATGGCCGCCGACGACGAGGGACTGACCGCCGAGGAGGCGGACCTGTTCGACGACCTCGTCGACCGCATCGGATCGAACAAGAGCCGCGTCCTCGACGTTCTCGAGGGCGTCGAGGAATCGACCGGTGGCGGCGACGCCGTCCCGTCGAACGATACACCTGCCCCGAACGACGCAGATCCGGGACGCCCCGGTTCACCCTCGAGCGAGCCGGCACCCGAGCCCGACGACGACGCCCCACCGGCACCGCCCGAGGAGCCGCCTGCCGGAATCGAGTCCAGTCCGGACGACGGCGACTCGAGCGGCGTCTCCCCCGCGGACGTCATGGGCCGCGACGGACCAGCGGTCGACGACCCTGCTGACGTGGGCGGTTCTCCGGACACGGCGACTCCCCCGGAGCCGTCCGGCGAGCCCGGTTCGGAAGCCACTCCCGAACCCGACCCGTCACCCCCGAGCGACGGTGCGGACGGAGCGGCCGCCGATTCCACCCCCGACGACGAGCGCGCGACGGCCGGCGACGTGGACCGGACGACCGTCCGAATCACCGACGACATCGGGTCGATCTACGGCGTCGACGGTCGCGAGTACACGCTGAGCAGCGACGACGTGGTCGAACTCCCGGAACAGAACGCCGCCCCGTTCGTCGATCGCGGCGCGGCCGAACGCCTCGAGTGACCGGCCCTGCCCGGCCGTTTTCAGCTCGCCCGACTTTCCATCCCTTGCTGACCGTCACGGACCGATCGGCCGGCACGGCACTGACCGTGTGAAACCGTAACGCCTACAGTAACCCCCGCTAACTCGAACCCATGCTCGACGTCGGCGACGACGCACCGGAGTTCGAATTGCTAAATCAGTACGGCGAGACCGTCTCGCGGTCCGATTTCGACGGCCAGCGGCTCGTCGTCTACTTCTATCCTCGCGCCAACACCGAGGGCTGTACGCTCGAGGCCCGCGGGTTCGACGAGGCGCTCGCGCGCTTCGAGGACCGCGGCGTCGGCGTCATCGGTATCAGCGACGACCCCGTCGACGACCTCGAGTCGTTCGCCGACGAGTTCGACTTCGGGTTCGACCTCCTCTCGGACGAGTTCGGCGAAGTCGCGACGCTGTACGACTCCTACGGCGAGAAACGGATGTTCGGGAACACCTTCGACGGCGTCTTCCGCAACACGTACGTCGTCGGCCCCGACGGCCGCATCGAGGCGGTCTACGAGGACGTGACTCCCGAGGGCCACGCCGAGGAAATCCTCGCTGACCTCGCCGACACGTCGGCGGAAGCCACACCGTAGCCGGGCCGGCGCTTGCCGTCCCGTCACCCGACGAACCGCTCGCCGTTCGTTTCCAAGTTCTGAAGTAGCCGGGCGTGAACCGACCGGTATCAACCCTTCGACGATATGACGCTCAACGACAACGACCGCTCGATCGCGGCCTTCGCCATGCTCGCCCACGCGACCGTCCACTGGTTCGAACTGGCGATCCCGATCTTTCTGGTCGTCTGGCTCGAGGTGTTCGACATCTCCATCGCGGTCGCCGGGATCGCGGTCGCGGCCGGCTACGCGCTGTTCGGGCTCGGCGCGTTGCCCGCCGGCCTGCTCGCCGATCGCTACGGGCCGAAACGGCTCGTTCTGGCCTGCCTCGTCGGGATGAGCGTCTCCTTCGTGGGGCTGTCGCTCGCGACCTCTATCTACGGCATCGCTGCGGCGCTGGTCTGTTGGGGCGTCACCGCGAGCGTCTACCACCCCGCGGGGCTGGCGCTCATCAGCACCGGCGTCGAGGACCGCGGGACGGTCTTCGCCTGGCACGGCATCGCTGGCAACCTCGGCATCGCGCTCGGTCCCTTCGCGACCGCGACGCTGTTACTCGTACTGGACTGGCGGCTCGTCGCCGTCGTGTTGTCGATCCCCGGCGCGGTCGCGACCCTCTACGGGCTGCGGGCCCGGTTCGATCCGACTGCGGCGGTCGCGGACGACGGCGAGGAATCGGGGTCGCTCGCCGCGAGCGAGTTCGTCGACACCTCCCGATCGCTGTTTGCCGGCTCGTTCCTGCTCGTCTTCGCGGTCGTCACCGTCGTCGGTCTCTACTACCGGGGCGTCCTCACCTACCTGCCGGAACTGCTCAACGGACTGCCGGCGCTCGCGGGGATCGACCCGCCGGCCGCCCTCGAGGAACTCTCGCTTGGCGACTACTTCTACGTCGCCCTGCTGGTCGCGGGGATGGCCGGCCAGTACGTCGCCGGAAAGCTGACAAGTCGCGTGCCCGTCGCCCGCGGACTGGCGGTGGTCTTCGTCGGGCTCGCGGTCCTCGCGGTCGCGTTCGTGCCGGTCTCGGGGCTGGGTCTCCTCCCGATCCTGCTGTACTGTGGCGTCCTCGGGTTCGCGCTGTTCGCGATCGAGCCGTTCTACCAGGAGGCCGTCGCCGTCTACACGCCCCCGGACGCGCGGGGCCTCTCCTACGGCTACACCTACCTCGGCATGTTCGGACTGGGCTCGCTCAGCATCGCACTGGGCGGCTACCTGCTCGATCACGCGACGACGGCGGCGCTGTTCGTGACCCTCGCGGCGATCGCGCTGCTCGGTTCGGGGATCGCAGCGCGGTTGCTGTTCAGCCCGACGCCAGTCGCGAGCGGGTCGCCCGACGCGGCGGACGCGAGCGCGGGCGACGACTGAGATCGGTGCCGTCGCTCGACGTTCGGGTCGCCCTGAAAAATTGAAACGGTCGGCGGCCCACGGACCCCAGTTCGCTTACTGGAAGGTGCGGCCGAGCTGCTCTTCTTCCTGAGCCGGTTCGGCGGTGTCGAACTGCTCTTCGATCTCCTCGTACTGCTCGCGGGTTTCGGGGGTCACGCTCGGGTTGACCTCCTCGAGGGCGTGTTCGAAGTGTTCCTTGCTGATGCGGACGTTGCCGACGGTGTCGGCCATCTCCTCGGGATCGACCGAGTTGATGAACTCGCGGCTGGCGGCCATCGAGGCCTCGCGGGTGACCGCTTCGATGTCGGCGCCCACGTAGCCCTCCGTCTCCGCGGCGAGCCAGTCGAGATCGACCGCGTCGGCCAGCGGCTTGTCGCGGGTGTGGACCTCGAAGATCTTCCGGCGGCCGCCCTCGTCGGGGACGGGCACGTGGACGTGGCGGTCCAGGCGTCCCGGACGGAGCAGGGCCGAATCGATCAGGTCGGGCCGGTTGGTCGTCGCGATCACGACGACGTCTTCCAGTTCCTCGAGGCCGTCGAGCTCAGTGAGCAGTTGACTGACGACGCGTTCGCCGACGCCGGAGTCGCCCTGCTGGCGGCCGCGCTGGCCCGCGATCGAGTCGATCTCGTCGAAGAAGATCACGGTCGGTGCGTTCGACCGCGCCTTCTCGAAGACCTCGCGGACGCCCTTCTCGGACTCGCCGACGTACTTGTTCAGCAGCTCGGGGCCCTTGATCGAGATGAAGTTCGACTGGGCCTCGTTGGCGACGGCCTTCGCGAGCAGGGTCTTCCCGGTGCCCGGCGGGCCGTACATCAGCACACCCTTGGCGGCCTGCATGTCCAGCTCGTCGAACACCTCGGGGTAGTCGAGCGGCCACTGGACGTTCTCGCGGAGCCGCTCTTTGGTGTCTTCTAAGCCACCGACGTCGTTCCACGTGACGTCGGGGACCTCGACGAAGACCTCCCGCATCGCGGAGGGCTGGATGCCCTTGAGAGCCTCCTTGAAGTCGCCCTCGGTGACCTCGAGCGTCTCCAGCACTTCGGCGTCGATCTCGTCCTCCTCTAAGTCGAGGTCGGGACGGATGCGACGGAGAGCGTTCATCGCGCCCTCGCGGGTCAGGCTCTCGAGGTCGGCCCCGACGAAGCCGTGGGTGTTCTCGGCGTACCGGTCGAGGTCGATCCCCTCTTGCAGGGGCATCCCGCGGGTGTGGACCTGCAGGATCTCCTTGCGGCCGTCCTTGTCGGGGACGCCGATCTCGATCTCGCGGTCGAAGCGACCGCCCCGGCGGAGCGCGGGGTCGATGTCGTCGATGCGGTTGGTCGCGGCGATGACCGTGACCCGGCCTCGTTCCTCGAGGCCGTCCATCAGCGAGAGGAGCTGGGCGACGACGCGGCGTTCGACGTCACCGCCGGCGTCCTCGCGCTTGGCCGCGATCGAGTCGAGTTCGTCGATGAAGACGATCGCGGGCGCGTTCTCCTCGGCTTCCTCGAAGACCTCGCGGAGCTTCTCCTCGCTCTCGCCGTAGTACTTCGACATGATCTCCGGCCCGGAGATGGTCTCGAAGTGGGCGTCGATCTCGTTGGCGACGGCCTTGGCCATCAGCGTCTTCCCGGTGCCCGGCGGGCCGTGCAGCAGGACGCCCTTCGGCGGCTCGATGCCGAGCTGTTGGAACAGCTCGGGGTGGCGCATCGGCAACTCGATCATCTCGCGGACCTGGTCGAGTTCGTCGTCCAAGCCGCCGATGTCCTCGTAGGTGACGTTCGGGACGCCCTCGGCGGACGCGCCGCCCCCGGACTGAACCTGTTCGGCCGGCGTCTCGGAGATTTCGATGCTGGTCGAGTCCGTGATGACGACGGTGCCCGACGGCGAGGTGCTGGCGATCTTCAGCGGGACCGACTGGCCGGAGCTGGCCATCGGGCCGAACGAGAGCGAGAACGGCACCGTCTGGCCCTCGGTGACGGCCTGTCCGGAGAGCTTGTCGCGGACGAGCGGCCCGATGTCGCCCCGGATACGCAGGTTTTGCGGGAGCGCGACCGTGACCGATTTCGCGGGTTTGACGTCGGCGGGTTCGATGTCGACCGTGTCGTCGATCCCGACGTCGGCCTCCTGACGCAGGCGGCCGTCGATCCGGACGATGCCCCGGCCCTCGTCCTCCGGGTAGCCCGGCCAGACGCGAGCGACGGCCTGTCCCTCGCCCTTGCCCGAGATGACGATGTAGTCACCGTTCTCGAGGTCGAGTTCGTTCATCGATACCCGGTCGATCGCGGCGAGTCCGCGGCCGGCGTCCTTCTGTTTCAGTGGTTTGACGGTAAGCTTCATCGTTCCTCCTCTAACTCGATAGTGAGCACGCCGTTTTTCATAAACGTGTGCGCGTCCCCGGCAGCGGCCGGGAGTTCGATCTCGTACTGGTCGTCCGCAAGGACGACGATGGCGGTGTCGTCGACGACGTCGACCGAGACGTCCCCGACGTCGGTCCCGAAGTCGACGGCCATGACCGTGGCGTCGTCGTACTCGTACCGACGGGCTAACTGCCCCTCTTCGCGGGTGAATTGGTCGAGAGTCATGCTGTAACTAACCCAAGGTAAGTGTCGCTAGTATATAAATCTTTTGCCGATAGACCGCATGAAGGCGGCGGGGTGGATAGAGAGATCGTTGTTCGTAGTTCACGGTGTGCCGGTCGGCGAGGCAGCCGCCGGCCCGGGACGCGGTCGTTGGACCCGAACGGGGATATCCCTCGTGCCGGCGTTCTCCGGTGAGAACCGCCTCGAGTCTTTATGCCCGTCCCCCTCGTGTCCTCGCGTATGGAAACGGTAACACATCACGGCAGGGAGACGGCGTACGAGGTTATCGACCGAGGGGCCGACGGACCGCCGATCTGTTTCGTCCACGGCAGCGGGGGATCGCGCGACGTCTGGACGGGCCAGCACGCGCTGGCGGAACACCGTCCCGTCGTCGCGATGGACCTCAGCGGCCACGGCGACTCGGACGATATCGACGCCAGCGCCGGCTACAGCACGTTGTCGGCCTACACCGACGACGCCCTCGCCGTCGTCGAGGCGACCGGGGCCGAGGTCTTCGTCGGGAATTCGCTCGGCGGTGCGGTCGTCCTCCAACTGCTCCTCGAGCGCCACGTCGATCCCGACGCCGCCGTTCTGACCGGGACGGGCGCGCGGCTGGGCGTTCTCGACGACCTGTTGACGTGGCTGCAATCGGACTTCGAGCGGGCGATCGACTTTCTGCACGGCTCGGACCGGCTCTTTCACGACCCCGACCCGGCCGTCCGCGAGCGATCGATGGACCGGATGGCCGACACCGGACAGGCGGTCACGCGACGGGATTTCTTGACCTCCCACGAGTTCGACGTCCGCGACCGCCTCGAGGAGATCACCGTCCCGACGCTCGCGCTCTATGGGGAACACGACCAGTTGACGCCGCCGTGGTTCCACGAGTTCCTCGCCGACGAGATCGAGGGAGGCCGGCTCGCCGAGATCGAGGATGCGGCGCATCTGGCGATGATCGAGCGTCCGGACGCGTTCAACAGGGTCATCGAGGCGTTTCTCGCGGATCTCGAGGGCTGATCGGGAGCGGCGACAGCCACCCGTACTACCGGAGGAGAACGGCGACCGTCCCGCGAGAGGGAGCTAACGGCGGTCCTCGAGCGCGACGAACGAGTCGGTCGTGGCGGTGAGCCACGCCGTCGATATCGCGTCCTCGTCGATATTCTGTGGGAACATCGTACACACTGCGATATCGTCGTGTTCGACGGTGACGTGTTGCAGTTCCGATCCGTGGTCGCGAGCCGACTCGCGTTCGCCGGTGGCGCGTTTCGATGATTCGGACATGATACCGATCCTCCGCGGTCTATCCGCGTCTTCCCCGTTCTGGCATATAACTGTCTGCCCTAAACCGAGAGTACAATACTATGTGGTATTATCACCCTTATATATTTGCCGTCGAGCGACCCATGGGATTGCGAGCGGACCGATCGGGCTCGGCCGCGCGAGCCGAGAACGGAGCCGTCAGTAGAGTTCCTCGAGATCGCTCTCCTCGTGGCCGTGTTCCGCGGCGGGGAACTCGCCCGATTCGACGGCCGAGACGTAGTCGTCGATCGCCGACTCCATCTCCCCGCGGACGTCCCCGAACTGTTTCGAGAACGAGGGAGTCCACTCGCTCAGCCCGACGGCGTCGTCGACGACCAGTACCTGTCCGTCGCAGTCCGGCCCGGCGCCGATCCCGATCGTCGGGATGTCGATGGCGTCGGTGACCTCCGCCGCGAGGTTCGAGGGGACGTGTTCCAGCACCAGCGAGAACGCACCCGCGTCCTCGTGGGCCTCGGCCAGCTCGAGGATGCGTGCTGCGGCCTCCTGGTCGGTTCCCTGCCGGGGATAGCCGCCGTACTGATTGACGTGCTGGGGAGTCAGCCCGAGATGTGCCATCACTGGAATCCCGAGCTGGACCAGCTTTTTCGTGAGATCGACGGTGTGGGGACCACACTCGAGTTTGACGGCGTGAGCGTCCTCTTCCTTGAGCATCCGGCCGGCGTTCTCGACGCTTGCCGCCTCGTCGACGCCGATCGAGAGGAAGGGCATGTCGGCGACGATCAACGCGTCCTCGGTCGCCCGCGCGACAGCGCCCGTGTGGCGAGCCATGTCGTCGACGGTCACTGGCAGGGTCGTCTCGTGGCCGAGCGTCGTGTTTCCGAGGCTGTCCCCGACCAGAATGATGTCGACGCCGGCCTCGTCGACGATCGAAGCCGTCGGCGCATCGTACGCCGTCAACATCGTGATCGGTTCCTCGCCCGCTTTCGACCTGACATCCCGTACGGTAGGCATACCCATAGCTTGACCTCCCACGATTAAACCTCGTTGTTCTCCGGCCGCGCTCGGCCGGACCCGGCGCGCTTAAGAGGGACCGGTCGCCATACCCACGCGTGCCAGAACGCGTCGAAACGACCTCGCCCGACGGGGTCGACTACGGCTGGGTGATGCAGACGACGTTCGTCGCCACCATCCTGGTCGGCGCACCGATCGTCGTCGCCCTCTCGACGACCGTGACCCTGCCGTCGTGGGCCGACCGGGCCGAGTTCGCGATCCGAGTCGGGGCCCCCGTTTGGTTAGTCACGTCGCTCGTGGTCTTTGCCTACGCCAAGCGAAAGCAGACGTAATCGGAAGATTCGGCCACCGCCGGTCGGTCTCAGACGCCCGACGGTCCCTCGCCGACGTACTCGAAGTCCATTCCCGCTCGTTCTGCGGTCCGGAGATCGCGCTCAGAGTCGCCGATGAACAGCGCTCGTCCCGGCTCGACCTCGAGCCGGCGCGCCGTCGCGAGCAACGGCTCCGGATCCGGCTTCCACGTCCCGACCGTGTCCCGACCGACGACCGCCTCGACCGCCGCCGAGAGGGCGTGTTCCTCGAGCGCGATCCGGCAGGCCCGCTCGCAGTTCAACGAGCAGACACCCGCGGGCAGCGACCGGTCGAGCAGATCGTCGGCGCGTGCGAGCCGCTCGGAGGCCCGCGCGCCCTCGTGTTCGTGGGCCGCGATGGCCGACTCAACCTCCTCGTGCAGTCCGACTTCGGCCGCGCCCTCGAGCATGGCCCAGAGCCCCTCACCTGGGGGGTCGCGGTTCGCGCCGTCGTACACCTCACGGACGTCGGTGGCGACGGCGTCCCAGTCGACCACGAGATCGACGAGGGTCCCGTCCAGATCGTAGACGATGGCGTCGTACTCGCTCACGGACGGCCGTACGGGCGAGAGGAGAATAGGAGCTTCGGTGCGGTCGGCACTCGCCGGCCGGTCACCCCGGTCCCGAGCCGTGAGCGGCCGGCAGGGTCTCGCGGACCGCTTCCCGTTCCGCGATGAGTTCCATGGCGGCCGTTCGACGGCCGTGGTAAAAGGCCCCGCGACGATCGGGATGAACGGGGTCAGAACGGTCACAATATTAAATATGTTCGGAAGGTGAAAGCGACTGTGCAACGGAGAGATCTGTTACTCGGTGGGGGAGTAGCGCTTTCGGCGACGATCGCGGGCTGTAGTTCGGACGGAACCGACTCGAGCGACGGGGAGTCGGGGAACGGCAACAGTAGCGACGACGGGGTCGGTTCCGACTGGGAACGAACTGAACTGCTCACCGAGGGGTCGGACCTCGGACTTCGCGGTAGCGGGCGATTGACGAAAGAACAGGAGGACATCGGCTGGGAGATCGAGGACGCTTACGTCGATGCGTACGTCGACAACGAGGGGAGCGGGCCGTCGGGGACCGCGACGGTCCGCTGTACCTGGTACGACGAGAGCGGCGGAACGATCGGAACCGATACGACCGAGATCGCGACGATCGCTGCCGGGGAGACCTGGAAAGCGCGGGTCTACTACGACGGTACGGATCCCGGCGCGGTCGAGGGCTTCGACCTCGAGGTCGTCGACGAGACGCCGGCGGAGCCGGTCAATTTAGACGTCGGTGGCATGACGGTCGCGAACGTCGATCGCTATTTCGACGAGACCGGAGTTCGGTACACGGCCGGGTTCACCAACGAACGCGACGAGCCGATCGAGTCGGTGTACGCCGTCCTCAAACTCTACGAGGACGAGTTCCTCCTGAACACGGAAGTCGGTCACCTCGAGGACTTCCCCGCAGGTGAAACGAAAAGCGGCTACCCCTTCGACTGGAAGGGCGGGCGCGCGGACGCAGTGAACGACCGCGAGTTCCTGTTCGCCGACGGAGTCCCGTAGCTCGAGGAGGCCTACATCCCCTCGAGGGGAACGTCGAGGTCGCGAAGCCGGTCGCGCATCTCGGCGGCGGACTCGTCGTCCGCGAGTCGGAGCGGGCTCCGGAGCGGCCCGGCGTCGAACCCGCGCATGCGCAGCGCCGTTTTGACGCCGGACATGTAGGAATCGCCGGTTTTGAGGGCGTCTCGCACCGCGAAGATATCGCTCTGTAACTCGCGGGCCCGTTCGCGTTCGCCGGCATCGTAGGCCTCGTAACAGTCGACGACCAGTTCCGGGAAGACGTTGGCGACGGCGCTGACCGCGCCCGAACAGCCCACGGCGAGGCCGGTAAAGACCAGCGAGTCCGACCCCGCGAGGAAGGTCAGCTCCGGGTGGGCGTCGGCCGCCTGTGCGAGCCACGGCACGTCCTTGCTCGAGTCCTTGACTCCCGCGAGGTTGTCGATCTCGGCGAGGGCAGCGAGCGTCTCGAGGGAGAGTTCGTTGCCCGTCTTGCTCGGGATGTGGTAGACGTAGACCGGCAGGTCGACGGCCGCGGCGACCCGGCGGTAGTGTTCGATCGTACCCTCGTGGTCGAGCGGATAGTAGTAGGGCGTGACGACGACGATCCCGTCGGCGCCGACCGATTCGGCGTGTTCGGCGCGGGCGACGGTCCGGTAGGTACTCGGCGCGCCGACGCCGGCGATGACCGGCACCTCGTCGCCGACCTCGTCGACGACCGCCTCGATCACGCGGTCGCGTTCCGCCCCCGATAGGAGGGGGAACTCGCCGTTGGTCCCGAGCGGAAAGACGCCGTGGGCACCGCGATCGACGACGAACCGTGCGTGTGCGGCCGTCCGCTCGTAGTCGACGGACTCGTCGTCTCGGAACGCGGTGACCGTCGGTGGGACGACGCCGCGAAGCGACAGCGGATCCCCAGCGCCGGGGTCGTGCTGAGCCATGGACGATCGTCCGCCCGGCACGGGCAAAAAAGGCGCGCCGTCCGCTGCGTTCAGTGGTCAACAGCGGTGGCGCGTCGCTTACGGCGCGACGCGATTCAGTCCGGCGTCGCCACCTCGCCGGCGGGCTCGTCGAGCTGTTCCCCCGCGAGGACGCGGTTCGCCCGACGGAGCCGTTCGGACAGCGCCTGATGGGAGATATCGAGTTCGTTCGCCAACTCCTCGAGCGAGATCTCGCGGGGGACGTCGTAGTAGCCCTGCCGGTAGGCCTCGGCGATGGCCTCCTGCTGGGGTTCGGTCAGGGCCGCCGTCGTCTCGAGGTCCTCGTCCGTGCCGGCCTCGACCATGCGCCTGACGTCGATCCGGACGCCCTGTGCCTCGATCCCGGAGACGGCGTCGGACAGTTCCTCGCGGTGGGGAAAGAGCAATCGGAGGGTCCACTGCCCGTCCGCGACGCGGGCGTCAAGAACCGTCCCGCCGTGTTCGTACACACAGCAACAGACCGACCCGACCGCTTCCGTGTACGTGACGCGGTAGAACAGGTCGCCGTCCGCGGTGTTCTCGAGGAGTTGGCGGTAGTCGTCGACCGTCGAGTCGGCCTCGAGCGCCGCCTCGAGGGTCTCGCGGTCGACCTCGGAAAACCAGACCAGCGGGACGGTCCGGGTCGGCCCCTCCGCGACGACGCTTTCGACGCGGACCTCGAGGGCCGGTAGTTCCTGAAACGTCTCTGCGAGTGCGAACTCGTCCGTCGAAAGCGAGAGTTCTGCGATCGTCGTCATTGGACGGTCACCTCGGAACGTGCGGTCGAACCCGTTCGGCGACCGCTGTCGCCGTCAGGGGAGCAGTGTGACTCGAGTGGTCTCATTCGTATCCAGCCGATCCGCAGCGGCGTGGGACGCGGCGTCGAACGGCTCCGACAGCCGCTGACGACCACGCTCGACCGGATCGTGCTGGGAGAACGGAGGACTCCAGGACGCTTGATGAGCGGCCCTTCCGATTCCGGCCGTTTAAGTCGGCACGTCACCGGTTGAGACGGTCAAAACCACGTGGCGGAACGGCGATCGCGACTGTTCGCTCAGCCCAGTCGGGCCAGCCGATTGAGCGCGTACACCGTCCGAAGGACGTCGACGCTTTTCCCCCGATCGAAGACGAGTTCGTCCGTCTCGAGGACGTGTTCCAAGGTATCCCGCGAGGCGTGTTCGGGGGCGGCCGCGATGCCGGCGTCGGTGTCAGCGACCCACTGCATCACGCGCAGATCGCTCTTGGAGTCGCCCATCACCAAGGCGAACGGGTCGTCGACGCCAAGCACCTCCAGCGCGCGCTCGACGCCGATCACCTTGTTCAACTCGAGACTGCCGATCTCGGCCGCGTCGGCCTCGTAGTAGGCGACGTCGATGCGCTCTAAGACCGCCGCAAGGGAGTCGGGCACGGCGTCAGCGTTGAGGTCGGGATAAGCCCCCTCGCTCTCGAGGACGCTCCTGATCTCGGGGTCCTGCGCTGCGTAGAACGCGCGGGTCCAGGCGGCGACGGTCTGCCCGTCCAGCGTCAGCCCGTCGCTTTCTCCCGCTGCATCGATGCCGGCGTCGGTCGCCGCCCCCTCGAGGGTCCGTCCGACGGCGTCGGCGAGCAGGTCGATGAGATAGACCAGCGCCTCGTCGATGGTGTCGCGGGCGTCCGCCGAGCCGGTCTCGTAGTTGGGCTTCATCGTGACGTTGAACTCGTTGCCCTGCAGGTGACAGCCCCGGCGGAGTTCCTCCGGGGCTTCCGGCAGGACCCGCGACCGCACGTCGTCGAAGACCGAGCGGATGGTCTCGTCTAGGTCCTCGTAGAGCAACTGTTTCGTCGCCGCGCCGTGGCCCGGCGTGAACACACCGGTCCCGGCCTCGTAGACGATCGAGAGGTTCCCCGAATGGACGATCTCGCTGCCCAGCCCCTGGATCGCGAAGCCCTTGACGTTCTCCAAGGTCTGGCCCGTACAGATGACGATCGGGACACCGGCGTCGTGAAACTCCGTCAGGAGGTGCAGCGTCTCCCGGGGGATCTCGTTGTCCGTGCCGCCGGCCGACCGCAGCGTCTCGTCGACGTCCAACACGAGGACGTTGACCGCCCGGCCGTACTTCGTCTCGAGGTCCAGGGCAGTAAAGGCCTGATCGCGGGTCGCCCGCGCGGCGATCTCGGCGAAGGTCTCCCCGGCCGCGAAGTCCGACCGGATCTCGTCTTTCCGGGCCTCGAGTTCCTCGGTCGCCTCCTGCCAGTGTTCCAACGCGACTCGGGAGTCGACGGCGGGGAAGACGTCGACGAACTCCTGGTACTCGCGGAGGGTCTTCGTGTCGTACTCGTCGTAGAGTCGGTAGACGAGATCGTACCGTTCCATGTGGTTTACAGGCATGGGCAGGCGGATAACCGTTTCCGGTATCGGTCAGTGCGAGACACGGTTCGGACTCGTTCGTGTGAGCGTTCGATCATCCGATAGTATGGTGGTTTACTCGGATAGGAATAAATATTTATCCTCACAGCCCCTATCGAGTTCACATGAAAGCCATCGCAGTTCAGCCCGGAGCGGGCGGCCCCGACGTCGTTTCCCGACCCGTTCCCGAACCGGCTCCTGGCGAGGCCCTCGTCCGAATCCATCGTGTGGGCGTCGATGGCACCGACTACGAGGTCATCGAGGGAACGCACGGCGGCGTCCCCGACGGTGACGATCGGCTCGTCCTCGGTCACGAGGCCGTCGGCGTCGTCGAGGACCCGAACGGCACCGGACTCGAGGCGGGCCAGTACGTCGTGCCGACGGTCCGCCGGCCCCCGCCGGGCGTCGAGACCAACGACTACTTCGAGCGCGGCGACCCGGACATGGCCCCCGAGGGGGAGTACGTCGAACGCGGCATCGTCGGGGCCCACGGGTTCATGGCCGAGTACGTCACGAGCCCGGCAGCGTATCTCGTCCCGATCCCCGACGAACTCGCGCCATGGGGCTTTCTCGTCGAGCCGATCAGCATCACCGAGAAGGCGATCGAACACGCTCGTGCGTCCCGGTCGGCGTTCGACTGGCGGCCCGAGTCGGCGCTCGTGTTGGGGACCGGCGCGCTGGGGCTGTTGACCGCCGCAATGTTCACCGAGACGCTCGGCTACGAGCGGGTCTACTGTCTCGGCCGCAAAGATCGCCCGCACCCGACGATCGATATCGTCGAGCGACTCGGCGCGACCTACGTCGACTCCCGCGAGACGCCGGTTGACGAGGTCGCCGCCGCCTACGAGCCGATGGACGTCGTCTACGAGGCGACCGGCCACGCCACACACGCCTTCGAGTCGATCGACGCGCTGGCACCCAACGGCGTCGCCGCCCTGCTCGGCGTTCCCACCGACTGGACGTTCGAAATCGACGGCGGTCGCCTCCATCGCGACCTCGTCCTCTCGAACAAGGCCCTCGTCGGCAGCGTCAACTCCAACCGCCGCCACTTCGAGGCCGCCATCGATACCCTCGCGGCGCTGCCCGACTGGCTCCTCGAGTCGATCGTGACCGGGATCTACGGGCTCGACGAGATCGAGCGAGCGTTCCCATCGGCGACGGCCCCCGCCGCGACGACCGACGGCGGTTCGGGTGTGGGCCCCGATGACGATACGACTATAAAAACGGCGGTCGAATTTATGCCCATATGAAAAACGTCGACGACCTGATCGAGAGCGCGGCCGAACTCGCGGCTCGTGGCCTCTCGAAGGGCGAGATCGCCGACGAGTTGAACGTCTCGCGGGAGACCGCGAGCTGGCTCGTCGAGCGCAGCGGGACGACGCCCCAGCCGGCCGACCAGCAGACGGCCCAGCCCGACAACGGGGCGAGCGGGCCACAGGACATCCACGTCGACTGGTCGGCGATCGGCCGGGACAGCAAACGCATGAGCGCCATCGCAGAAGCGATGGCCGACATGCTCGCCAAACACGGCGAGGACGTCGATCTCACGATCGGCATCGAGAAAGCCGGCGGCCCCATCGCGACGCTGGTCGCCCGGGAACTCGAGACCGATCTCGGGACCTACACCCCCGCGAAACACCAGTGGGAGGAAGGCGACATCGACGATCTCGGCGGGACCTTCTCCCGGAACTTCGCCGGGATCCGCGACCGCGAGTGTTACGTCGTCGACGACACCATCACCAGCGGGACCACCATGCGCGAGACCATCGAAGCGATCCGCGCCGAGGGCGGCACACCCCTCGCCTGTATCGTCCTCGCGGACAAACAGGGCCTCGAGGAACTCGCGGGCGTCCCCGTCTACTCGTTGTTGCAGGTCATCAGCGTCGGCAAGGACGACTAGGCGATCGCCGGCCGCTGCCGTACGACTCGTTCGGCCTGCCCGATACGTACTCGAGCGACGGCTCGGTCCGGCGGGCCGATGCCCGCGATCCGTGCGTCTCGTGACCACGGGCAGACCGGTTGCTGTCGAGCGAGTGACCCAAAAAAGCGAATCGGAGACGGCGAACCCCTACCCGTGAATGCCCATCGCTTCGATCTGTTCCTGATACCGGTTGCGGATCGTCACTTCGGTCACCTGCGCGACGTCGGCGACCTCGCGCTGGGTCTTTTTCTCGTTACAGAGCAGCGAGGCGGCGTAGATCGCGGCCGCGGCGTACCCCGTTGGCGACTTGCCCGAGAGCAGTCCTTCCTCGGCCGTCTTCTCGATAATCTCGTTGGCCTTGGTCTGGACTTCCTCGGAGAGTTCGAGTTCAGAACAGAAGCGCGGGACGTATTTTTTCGGGTCGACGGGACGCATCTCGAGGCCGAGTTCCTGCGAGATGTATCGATACGTGCGACCGATCTCTTTGCGTTCGACGCGGGAGACTTCCGAAATTTCCTCGAGGCTTCGCGGGATGCCCTCCTTTCGACAGGCGGCATACAGCGCCGAGGTCGCGACGCCCTCGATCGAGCGCCCGCGGATGAGGTCTTCCTTGAGCGCGCGCCGATAGATCACCGACGCGACCTCCCGAACCGACCGCGGGACGCCGAGCGCCGAGGCCATCCGGTCGATCTCGCTGAGCGCGAACTGCAGATTCCGCTCGCCGGCGTCTTTGGTGCGGATGCGTTCCTGCCACTTGCGCAGGCGGTGCATCTGACTGCGTTTCTTCGAGGAGATAGAGCGGCCGTAGGCGTCCTTGTCCTTCCAGTCGATGGTCGTCGTCAGTCCCTTGTCGTGCATCGTCTGGGTCGTCGGCGCACCGACGCGGGACTTCTCCTGTCGTTCCTGGTGATTGAACGCCCGCCACTCCGGGCCAGGATCGATCTGTTCTTCCTCCACGACGAGCCCACAGTCTTCACAGATGAGCTCACCCCGGTCGGAGTCCTTAACGAGATTATCCGATTCACATTCGGGGCAGGCACGTACCCCCTCTTGTTCCTCGGTCTCGTCCGTCTCGCGCGTTCGCTCCCGCTGGCGGGTGGACCGTGTCATCGCACTTTTATAGTAGTATCACGACGATATATAAACTTTTGGCCACTCGTTTCGGCCGACTACCCAAAACGCCCGAAAACAGGCAATACGGGTGTCGAGAGTCGAGGTTTACCATTCGGAATCGGAAACTCTTTATCCGGCTCTGCCCCACCTCGGGGACGAATGCCGGTCATCGAGTGCGACGTCGAAACGGCTCGCGAACGGCTCGAGGCAGCGGGGGTACCCGTCGAGTCGGGCAACACCGACCACGAACGCTGGCGGGCGAGCCGCGGCTCCGCGACCGCCGTCGCGTACGACGACAAGGTCGTGATTCAGGGGGCAGAGCCCCGCGAAATCGAGGCACTGCTCCGCGAGGGCGGGGGCCGTGCTCACGTCTACTTCGACGGCGGCTCGCGGGGCAACCCCGGTCCGGCCGCGATCGGCTGGGTGATCGTCACCGGCGACGGCATCGTCGCCGAGGACGGCGAGACCATCGGAACGGCCACCAACAATCAGGCCGAGTACGAGGCGCTGATCGCGGGACTGGAAGCCGCCCGGGACTACGGCTACGACGAGGTCCACGTCCGCGGCGACTCCGAACTCATCGTTAAACAGGTCCGCGGGGAGTACGACACCAACGACCCCGACCTCCGCGAGAACCGCGTTACCGTCCACGAGTTGCTCCGAGCGTTCGACGAATGGACCCTCGAGTACGTCCCCCGCGAGGTCAATGACCGCGCGGACGGGCTGGTCAACGAGGCGCTGGATCGGGCCTGACTCCACACGATACATCGTATCGGCCCGACCGGGCGATCTACGGTGGCGCGCGCTGTCGATCCGTCCGAACGCCAGTGAGGGCGGATCGATGACATCGTGCGAGGGATGAGTGAGCGAGCTTCGCGAGCGTTAGCGCGGAACCGAAGGTTCCGCGAACCATGCGAACGGGCGCTGCGCGCCCGTGAGCAGAAATCGGCTGGGGAGGGCGTGGCCGTTCCCTGTTGCCACGATAGCAGAACGCTTCCCCCGAATTCTCGCCGCGGCAATTCCGTCGGGATACGGTTCCACCGATCGACTATCGGTCAGAACGAACCGTCGAAACGGATCGGCAAGCGGAAACCCGCCCGCGTCCATACACACCCCTATGACCGATCCGAACGCGATCGATGCCGACGGTGCGGCCGACGAGCGGGACGGAGACGCCACCGACGACGAACCCGACGGGGACCTCCCGCGCGGCGTCGTCGACGAAGTCGAGCGACTGACCCGCCTCGAGCGTACCGCGGTCGACGACAACGAGATCGAGGCCTACGAGCGGCGGCGCGAGGAACTGCTCGAGAACCACGACTTCACGTCGCGGATTCGTGACGACGACGGCGACGATGTCCTCGTCTGTCACCCCGAGGAGTGGCACGACGACGAAGCCGGCGTCATCAGGACCGACCGCATCGAGGACATCGACCGCGCCGTCGAGATCCCGCTCGAGGGCACCGAAGACCCCGACGACTGGGCGGCCGTCGACGAGCGCAACCGAGATCTCGTCGCCGCGGTCAGGGAAGCCCACGGCGACGTTCACGGGGACAACGCGGCGCTGCTGGCGGACTTTGCGGGCAATCACTACGCGAAGCCGATCGCGTCACTGACCGCCGACGAACTCGCGGAGTTTCGGGAAGAGTACCTCGTCAGGAACGCCTGGCCGTCGGAAAAACAACGGGAAGTGATCGCGGAGTCGATCGAACTCGTCTTCGAGGCCACCGGTGAATCGGCCCCGACCGTCGGCTCTCAGTAGCTCTCGTCGACGATCTCGCGGATCTCGTCGGCGCGGTCGTCGCCCGTGACGACCTTCGAGAGGGTCCACTGGATGCCGTCGAGAACGGCGTCGTAGCCGTCGTCGGTCAGCGAGTACTGGTTCGTTCGCTTGTCGAGTTCGCTCTTTTCGACCAGCCCCAGATCGACCAGTTCGTCGAGGTTGGGGTAGAGTCGACCGTGGTTGACCTCCGTCCCGTAGTAGTCCTCGAGTTCGCGTTTGATCGCCAGGCCGTACATCGGCTCCTTGGCGAGGATCACGAGGATGTTATTCTGGAAGGCTGTGAGTTCGCGCGCAACACTCTGCTCGTCGGTGATTGATTGTGCCTCTGACATGGCTATGTAAATGTCACCAGACTATTTAAGACTTGTCAACCATTCCGTCGTTTCAGCGGGTTGGATGGGCCGTACGGCCGCGATGCGGCCGGACGCCGGTGAAACGGGCCCGTTCGTCGTCTGTTCCATAGCTGGCAACCGTCAACTGACTAGTGACACTCGATTACGAAAGTACTTTTTGATCGACCGTCGATCCTCCGGTACATGGTCAACCTCTGGGAAGACCTCGAGACCGGACCGAACCCGCCGGAAGAGATCTACGCCGTCGTGGAGTGTCTCAAGGGCGAGCGAAACAAGTACGAGTACGATAAGGACGTCCCGGGCGTCGTCCTCGATCGCGTCCTCCACAGCAACGTTCACTACCCGAGCGACTACGGTTTCATCCCGCAGTCGTACTACGACGACGAGGACCCCTTCGACGTCCTCGTCCTCGTCGAGGACCAGACGTTCCCCGGCTGTATCATCGAAGCCCGCCCGGTCGCCCTGATGAAGATGGACGACGACGGCGAACAGGACGACAAGGTCATCGCCGTCCCCTCGGAGGACCCGCGCTACGATCACATCGAGGATCTCGACGATATTCCGCAGCAGCAACTCGACGAGATCGACGAGTTCTTCGCGACCTACAAGAACCTCGAGGAGGGCAAGGAAGTCGAGACGCAGGGCTGGGAGGACAAGCAGGCCGCCTACGACGCGATCGAACACGCCCAGGACCTCTACGACGAGAACTTCTAAACGGGACCCGCCGCGCTCGCGGCTCCGCCCGTTTTCTCTCGCTGCCGCGAACGGATACCCGAGAGTTATCCGTGGCCGACCGGCTGATTCGTTATGAGCATGGGTAATTTTATCCCCGTTCCCGCCGTAGTCGTTCCTGTATGGCAGCATCCGACTCCGCCCCGAGAACGTCATCGTCGGCCGACGACGCGGACGAGTCCGCAGCCGGTATGGCCCATCTCACGGTCGTCCCGGCCAACTTCGATCCCGACGACTCGAGCGCGACCGACGAGTAGGGACGACGGTCCGTGACCCGTCGGTACGCTGCGTGTGCTACCGTCGTGTCCCCGCCCGACGGGCACCGCCGGTTCGTGCCTCGGCCGTTCGGAAAACAGTGTCTCGAAACGAACCTTCTTGTATGCGGTCGAACTACGTCCGTCCATGGGTCTGTTCGACCGATTACGGGGCGACGGTGACCCCCGGGTCGCGTTTATCGGGGTCGACGGCGTACCGTATAGTCTCCTCTCGGAGAACGAGGAACTGTTTCCCAACTTCGCTGCGATCGCCGCGGACGGAACCGCCGGCGAGATTTCGAGTATCGTCCCGCCGGAGTCAAGCGCCTGCTGGCCGTCGCTGACCACCGGGATGAACCCGGGCGAAACCGGCGTCTACGGCTTCCAGGATCGTGAAAACGGCACCTACGACACCTACGTTCCGATGGGACGTGACGTCCAGGCCGACCGCGTCTGGGACCGCGTCCAGGAGAACGGCCGTAAGGCCACCGTGATGAACGTCCCCGTTACCTTCCCGCCCCAGCGGGACGTCCAGCGGATGGTCTCGGGCTTTCTCTCGCCCGGCCTCGACAAGGCCGCCTACCCCGACGACGTCCGCGACTACCTCGAGACGCTCGATTACCGGATCGACGTCAACCCGAAACTCGGCCATCAGGACGACAAATCCGAGTTCATCGAGGACGCTCACGCGACCGTCGACGCCCAGTACGAGGCCTTCCAGCACTACATCGAGGAGGACGACTGGGACCTGTTCTTCGGCGTCTTCATGACGACCGACCGGGTCAACCACTTCCTGTTCAAAGACTACGAGCGCGACGGCGAGTACAAAGACGAGTTCATCGAATTCTACAAGAAAGTCGACGACTACATCGGCCGGCTCCGGGAGTCGCTGCCCGACGACGTCACGATGATCGTCGCCTCCGATCATGGCTTTACCAGTCTCGACTACGAGGTCCACTTCAACGAGTGGCTCCGGGAGGAGGGGTGGCTCTCCTTCGGGACGGACGACCCCGAGGAACTGGGCGACATCTCCGACGATACCAAGGCCTACTCGTTCATTCCGGGCCGGTTCTACATCAACCTCGAGGGCCGCGAGCCCCGCGGTGCCGTCCCCGAAGACGAGTACGACGCGGTCCGCGATCAACTCAAGGCCGACCTCGAGGCGCTCGAGGGCCCCGACGGGAACAAGGTAGTCGACCGCGTCGTCGAGAAAGAAGAGGCCTTCCGCGGCGACCACGACGACATCGCGCCGGACCTGGTCGCGATCCCGAACAACGGCTTCGACCTCAAATCCGGCTTCAAAGGCGAGGGCGAGGTCTTCGACACCGGCCCGCGCAACGGGATGCACAGTTTCGACGACACGTCGCTGTACATCGACTCGCCGGACGCGACGATCGAGGATGCCGACCTCTTCGATATCACGCCGACGATCCTCGACCTGCTGGACCTCGAGTACAGCCGCGGCGAGTTCGACGGCGCGAGCCTCGTCTGACCACGGCTCGTCGCATCGACGACCGACGAAAAAGCTATTTTCGCCGCGGAATGATCAGAACGTATGAGAGACGCTCTCCTCGTCGGGGGCTGCTTCGCCTTGGCGCTGCTGTGTGCCGCCGTCGCGAGCGCGATCACCGAGAGCCCGGCCCTGCTCGGGATCACGCCGATCGGGATCGCGATTTACTTGATCGTCGGCGTCGGCCTACCGCAGTCGCTGTTAGCCCGCCGGACCGGGTCCGATCTCCAACTCGGGCTGGCCGCGCTGGCCGTCGCCGGCGGGGCGGTCGCAGTGATCGCCGGGATCGCGATGGGCTCACCGAACGCCGAACTGAGCGGTGGCGTCGTCGCAATCTTGCTTTTCGTCGTTCTGGGCAACGCCATCGGGGCAGTCGTTCGGCAGTTCCGCGACGGCTATCGGTCGTCGACCGGCGAGTGAGACCACCGCTTCCTCACCCCGATTCGATCCCGTTTTCCCGGCGGCGACGAACCGCCGTCCATGGAAGAGGTCATTCACGCTCGCGGCCACGAGAACGTCACCGCCGAACACGCCAGCACGTTCGAGGTGACGACCGACGACTACCTCACTCCCGCGGGCGACTGCATCCTCGCGATCGAGGCCGACCGCGCGCCGGCCGACTTCGATCCCGACTTCGTCACAGCTTGTCAGGATTCCAACGCGACGATCACCGTCACGCTCGAGGCCGGGGGCCACACGGCGTCCGTGACCGGCCGGGGCGATCCCGACCTCGAGTTTACGAACGAACGCAGCGCGGTCGGGCGAACGAGCGACTACGTCGACGACCGGACGATCGTCAACAGTGCCGAGTTCGCGGCCGAGGGGTTCGACCGCGACCTCGTGGCGGCGCTTTCCGACGGTGCCGAGGCGACGGTGACGATCACCGTCGAGTAGGCGAGTCCCGGGCCACAACCGTCGGTCCGCCGACCGTCCGCCGCGGTTTTGGGGTCGAAGTCCAAACGGGACAGTATGAGCGACGATTCGGAGCCAGCGGTCAACATCAGCGGCGGGACGGCCGGTGGCGGACGGACCGCCGAGTTCGATCCGGCGACGGCCGACACCCGCGCCGAGGAGGTCGTCGACCGGCTGGGCGAACTGTTCTGGCGGAAGGAGTACGGTGGTCGTGACGCCTTCACCTGTCTCGTCCGGACGATCCTGAGTCAGAACACGAGCGACAAGGCCAGTCAGCCGGCCCACGACGCGCTGATCGACCGGTACGACGGTGGTGCGTCGCACCGCGACGCAAACAGTGCGAGCGATGCGAGGCGCGAACGACGTGAGGGCCTCGATAATGCGAACGGCGAAGCCGTGAGCGGACAACCGCGAGCCAAGGACATCGACCTCGCCGAATCGCTCGCGGCCGCCGAACAGTCGACGCTCGCCGAGACCATCAGCGGCGCGGGCCTGTACAACCAGAAGTCCGAGACCATCATCGACACCGCCGAGTGGGTCCTCGAGGAGTTCGGCTCCGCTGCGGCGTTCGACGCGTTCGTCAAGGACGAGCCGCCGGCCGAGGTCCGCGAGACGCTGCTCGGCGTCCGTGGCGTGGGGCCGAAGACCGCCGACTGCGTCCTGCTTTTCGCCGGCGGTCGAGGCGGCGTCTTCCCCGTCGATACCCACGTCCACCGGATCTATCGACGCATGGGGATCGCGCCGCCGGACGCCGACCACGAGGCCGTCCGCGAGGTTCTCGAGCGCGACGTTCCCGCAGCCAAGTGCGGCTTCGGACATACGGCGACGATCCAGTTCGGCCGCGAGTACTGCCGGGCGCGCACGCCGGCCTGCCTCGAGGACCCCGACGCCTGTCCCATGGCGGACCGCTGCGATCAGGTCGGCGTCTATCCGGAACCGGGCGAGGTCGTCGACCCGGCCGAGGCACCCGAGGCGGAGTGACGGACCCGACCACGGTACGGTCCCGACCCGTCTCGCTCGAGTCGATGACGTAACGGGCAGTCAGCGCCTTTATACAATCGAACTTTCATTCGTGAAACAATGGTTGCGTTCAGCGACGCGGAACGGGACGCAGTGTACAAGGCGATCTTCACACGGCGGGATATCCGGCGATTCCGCGACGACCCGATTCCCGATGGCGTCCTCGAGCGACTCCTCGAGGCCGCCCATCACGCCCCGAGCGTCGGTTTTTCCCAGCCATGGGACCTCGTCGTCGTCCGTGAGACGGAGACGAAAGCCGAAATCGCCGAGATCGCCGACCGCGCTATCGCGGCCGCCCGCGAGGGGTACGAGGAACCGCGGCGAAGCGAGTTCGCCGACCTGAAACTCGAGGGGATCCGCGAGTCGCCGGTCAACGTCTGCGTGACCTGTGATCCGACGCGGGGCGCGCCCCACGTGTTGGGGCGAAGTTCGATGCGGCGGACCGACGTATACTCGACCTGTCTCGCCGTGCAGAACCTCTGGCTGGCCGCCCGTGCGGAGGGGATCGGCGTCGGCTGGGTGAGCGTCCTCTACCCTCACGAGGTCCGGGAGGTTCTCGACATTCCGGCCCACGTCAAGCCGATCGCGTATCTCTGTCTGGGCTATCCCGAGGACGGGTTCCCCGACGAACCCGTGCTTCAACAGGAAGGCTGGCGCGAGCGACTCGACGTGGAGACGCTCGTCCACGAGGGCCAGTGGGATCCGGATCGGGCGACCAACGCTGCTCGCGAGCGTGGCACTGACAGCGATCGCGGCCACGAGCCGCGTTCTCGCTCCGAATCACAGCCACGGTAGCACCGTCCGGCAGTGGATGGCGGCCGGGAGTGCCCGCCGAGACGTCGACGGTGGACGCCAGTCGAGACCGGCTCCCCGCGAGCGACCGGTACAACTCCACGACTGCCACAACGTTAATGCAACTCGACGGTTGATACTCGGTGTCAAACGAAAAACGCCGTGTTTTACGTTTCCGCTCTCGGCCGGTACATCGCGAGGATGCCCGAGTCCGAACGGCCAGCGCTGTCAACCGGCCGACGGAAACGCGCGACAGCTGTCGCCCCCTCGAGGAGACGATACTGACCAATACAGGCCCTCTACCGAAATATGACGTACGAATACACGCCGATAGCGCTCCCGTATATCACCGCGGCGGTCGTCTGTACCGTCCTGTTGAGTACGATCTGGCAACGCCGCGACCGGCGGGGAGCCAAAGGGTTCCTGCTGGACATCGCTGGCGTGATCATCCTCTCCGTGACGGTGTCGTTGCAGTTGTTCGCGACGGCGGAGTCGACGAAACTCTTCTGGTGGAACTGGCGGTTCGTCGCGGGGTCGTTCATGGGGATCGGCTATCTGCTCATGGCGATCGAGTACACCAACAACGAGGAGTACATAACGTATCGAAACGGGGTGTTACTCGCCGTCGTTCCGGTCCTGATCCAGTTTGCGGCGTGGACGAACGACCGTCACGAGTGGGTGTATACCGCATCGGTCGATCCGGCGACTGGACTCCTCGTGCCCACGTTCGAACCGCTGTACTGGATCTACGCCGTGACCATGTTGGCGTATCTCGGGCTCGCAGTCTACCTGCTGATCCGACTGCTCCGCTCGCTTCCGGGGTTCGAAAAGCAAGCGGGCGTCCTCATTGTGACGATCCTGTTCGTTACGGTCGGGCTGCTCGTCTGGTGGCTCGGGTACGTCCCCGTCGATACGCTCGCCCTGACGAGTACGGTGAAGGTCGTCGGCTTCTACGTCGCAGTGGATCGCTTGCAACTCCTCGATATCGTTCCCGTCGCGCGGACGAAAGTGATCGACAACATGCAGGACGCCGTCCTCGTCGTCAACGCGGCGAATCGGATCGTCGATGCGAACCCCTCGGCCAAACGACTCGCCGACACCGAGATCTCGATCGGTGACTCGCTCGCGGCGGCGTTTCCCTCGGCCCCGTTTGCCGAGTATACCGACACCGCCGACGCCCGAACGGAATGGGCGTTCGAAACCGACGGTGAGACGCGACACTTCGCCATCCAACTGTCGCCGCTCACGGACTCCCGAGGGAACCAGACCGGCCAGTTGATCGTCCTCCGAGACATCACACAACTGAAAAACCGGGAACGGGAACTGACCGTCCTCAATCGGATCGTTCGCCACGACATTCGAAACGAGATGAACGTTATCATCGGTCGTGGCGACCTCCTCGCCGATTACGTCGACCCCGACGGCGAGGAACACCTCGAGTTGATGCTCGAGAGCAGCGATCATGTCGTCGACCTCACGCAGGTCATCGGCGATCTCGTTGAAACGCTAACGACCGACGGCGATCTGGACCTCGAACCCGTTCACCTGCTGCCTGTCGTCTCGAATCAACTCGAGAAAGCGCGAACCAGCTACCCCGACGCGTCGTTCCGTCTCGATGACGAACCGCCGGCCGACGTGACGGTACGGGCCAACGAGATGTTGTCGTCCGTGTTCACGAACCTCCTCAACAACGCTGTGCTACACAACGACGCGGACGACCCACGCGTGGTGCTTTCGATCGCGGACCGGGACGAAACCGTCGCGATCCGCGTCGCGGACAACGGCCCCGGTGTTCCCGAGGAGCAACGCGACGAAATCTTCGGGCGCGGTCAGAAAGGCCTCGAGAGCGAGGGCACCGGAATCGGGCTCTATCTGGTCGATACCCTCGTCGAAGGCTACGGCGGCGACGTGTGGGTCGAAACTGCCGAGGAGGGTGGCGCGGCGTTCGTCGTGGAACTCCCGAAAGTCGAGGCTCGACGGGAGCGTCCAGCGCCGCTCGGGGAATGACCGGCGACGGTCGCGTCACGGGCGCAAGCGGCCGCCCCTGTTCGAATCCGTGCGCCGAGCCGGTGCCGGGCCTCGCGGCCCGCGGAAATCGACGATTTCTGGGCGGCCCAAACGCTGCAGACGCTCCAGGAGACGCAAAGAGTGGTGCAGTGCGAGGTCACGAACCGACCTCGAACGGGACGGCGACGTCACGAAGCGATCGCGTGGGACCGCAGCGACCGCGTCGCGGTTTTCGCGGTTCGAAACCGATCAGAGGAAGCGGAAGGTCTCCAAGTTCTTCGGCGCGAAGGTCCGCATATCGTACTCGTGGTAGAGTGCGGACGAGAGGTCCTGCGTGGAGCGTTCGTCGCCGTGGACACACAGCACCTTCTCGGGACGGGGGTTCATCGTCTTGACGAAGTTCTCGAGGCCGGCGCGGTCGGCGTGGCCGGAGAAGCCGTCGACGGTTTCGACGTTCATGTTCAGCGAGAGGGTGCCGCGGCCGCCGCCGTTGCCCATGGCACCGACCTCGCTGGTGGGGATCTCGTCCCAGCCGTTCTGGATGCGACGACCAAGCGTCCCCTGAGCCTGGTAGCCGACGAAGACGAGCGAGGAGTCCGGATCGGGGCCGATGTGGGAGAGCCAGGACATGATCGGACCGCCGGTGACCATCCCCGAGGTCGAGAGGATGATACAGGGCTCGCCGTCGGCGACGTCCTGCCGTTCTTCCTCGCCGCCGTCGATGTGGTTGAACTCGTCGGCGAGGAACGGGTTCTCGTCCTCGTGGAAGATCCGGTCGCGCAGGTCGTCCCGGAGGTACTCGGGGTAGGTCGTATGGATCGCAGTCGCCTCCCAGATCATCCCGTCGAGATGGACCGGCATCGACGGAATATCGCCGTTGCGCATCGCCTCCTCTAAGACGAGCATGATCTCCTGTGATCGCCCCACGGCGAAGGCGGGGATGACGACCTTGCCGTCGCGCTCGTAGGTCTCGTTGATGACTTCCTTGAGGTTGCGCTCGGAGTCTTCCTGATCGGTCTGGTAGTCGTTGCGGCCGCCGTAGGTCGACTCGAGGACGAGCGTCTCGACGCGCGGGAAGTCGTTGACCGCGCCGTTGAACAGGCGGGTGTCGTCGTAGTGGATGTCGCCGGAGAAGGCGACGTTGTAGAGGCCGTCGCCGATGTGGAAGTGCGAGACGGCCGAGCCGAGAATGTGGCCCGCGTTATGGAACGTGAGCTTGACGTCGGGCGCGATGTCGGTGACGTCGCCGTACTCGAGCGGGATGCAGTGTTTGATCGCCTCGCGGACCTGCTCGCTCTCGTAGGGCGGACTGCGGCCCTCCTTGGCCGCGACGTCGAGGTAGTCGAGCGTCAGCAGCCCCATCATGTCCCGGGTGGGCTCGGTGCAGTAGATCGGGCCGTCGTAGCCGTACTTGAACAGGAGCGGGATCAGTGCGGAGTGGTCGAGGTGGGCGTGGGTCAGCACGACCGCGTCGATGGTCTGTGGGCCCGCGCCGAGCGCCTCGGGCGCGTGGAGGTACGGCACTTCGCCTTCCGCGCCGGGCTTGTCCCCGCAGTCGATGAGGATCCGCGTCTCGGGCGTCGAGAGGATGAAGGAGGCGCGACCGACCTCGCGACAGCAGCCCAGCGTGGTGATGCGGACGTACTCGTCGTCGGACATCTCCTCGCGGTGGATCTGTCGGCCGACCTTCTCCAGAATGTCCCGGCGCTCGTCGCGTTCCTGCTTGAGGAAGCTCCGAACGTTCGAGACGGTCGAGGACTCGATCGGCGGCGTGCGGACGACTTCGGGCGTCCAGCCGACGTTTTTCGTGATTTCCCGGAGCGTCGACCCGTGACGGCCGATGACCATGCCGGGCTTTTCGGCCTCGATGACGACCTCGCCGGTGTCGGCGTGGAAGTCGAGATCCGTGACTCCGGCGTCGTCGGGGATCACGTTCATGATCTCCTCGCGGGCCTGTTCTGGCCGCGAGAGGACGCTGGGGTCGGGGCGAACGGTGATCCGCTTGCGAAGCTTGCTCGCCAGTTGCCGAATGAGGTCGCCCTGCTGGGCGAACTTCTTCGGGTCGCGCGTGTAGACCACCAGTTCGGGGCCTTCGTATTTCACTGAGGAGACCGAGATATCGCTCGGTAACTCGCTCGTGATCTGTGCTTTGAGATCGTCGAGTTGCTGCTCTACAGTACTCATAGGTCGCCGAATGTGGATTGCGTGAACTCGCCGTCCAGAACCGAGTGTGACGTCAGATGGGTGGGGGAGATCGGGATCGGGGTGTCGGAACCGATCGCCCGCGGCGGACGACGATTCGCGTGCTGTTTCGTCTCCCGAATCATCGTTTCGACACCACGCCTGACGAACACGCTCCCGGATCGGTTATCCTGGTTCGTGCGGGAAATTCCAGGGAGAACCCGCTTACTCGAGGCTATTCTTTGCGGAGTATAAAAGCCTTCGCAAAACCCAGGGCACTCCGGACGGTAGTTGTCGTTCCATGCACGTCACGCCGACACGGGTCGTCGAGGAGCGAGACTGGGTCCGTGACCGGGCCGAGACAGTCGTTCCGATCATCAACGACGTTCGCGACGATCTCGGCGAGATCTTCGATACCGAGGTCGACTCGATCACGACCGAGCAGTACCGCACGGAAGTCGACGTCGTCTTCGCCGACGGCGATCTGGCCGTCAACGTCGCCGCGATGGTCGCGATCCTTCGGGAGTTAGACGTCGAGGGCGATTACCCCGGATTCGTCGTCGACGAACTGCTCGGCCGGGAGCTGGCCGCGACGATCGCCGGCCGCCAACCCCTTCGGACGCTGGGCGAGGCGACCTTTCACTACGCCGACCTCCACGTCCACGGCGACGCGAGCGAGAACGCGGGCGTCGACGACTGCGAGGCGGCGCTGGCCGCCGGCTTTCAGGAGCGACTGCCCGGCTGGGACTGGACCGAGCGGGAGAGCCCGTTCGGCGTCCGCTATAGTAGCTCTTGAAAGTCAATGCACACCCGATCGCAGGACAACGTTGCGATCGGTGTGTAAATCGTTTCAAGAGCTACTATAGCCGTCCGTCTCGGACTCGTTCGTCGAGCCGTTCCCGTCGGTCGATTCGTTGGTGTCCCCGGTAGACTCGTTCCCGGTTCCGGACTCGTTGCCCGTGCCGTCGCCTTGCTCGTCGATCGCGCTCTGCTGTTGCTCGAGTCGGGCCTGTTGCATGGCGAACTGCTCGTAGCTGTCCCCGGGGTAGATCGCGCTGATGTCGCCGTTCTGGAGGGCGGCGACGATCGTCTCGGCGGGTGCATCGACGAGGAAGAAGCCGTAGGCGGGCGAGGACTTCTCGATCGAGACGTCGCCGTTGGCGTCTGCCAGGTCCTCGACCGCGGTCGCGGCCTCCTCGGTCAGTTCGCGCTGTTTCTCCTGATAGCGCTGGCCGGCTTCCTGTTCGCTGATGTTGCCGTTCTCGATCGACTGACGAAGCTCCTGCTGGAGGCTCCGCAGCTGCTCCTGATCGGGGGTGACCGTCACCGTCAGGGGTCCGTCGGCGCTTCCCGAGTCGTCCTGTGTCAACGTCTCGAGGGCGGAACAGCCGGCCAGTCCCGTGGCAGCACCGGTGCCGGACAGTGCGAGGAACCCGCGGCGGGTCGGTAGGTTCGACATCGTGTCGTCGGCGGGGGGCGATGCGGATATACCTTCTGCGTCGGCCCGACTCGAGCGCGTGGCGTCGGCATCGTCGTCGGCCGAGGGCGCGCCCCTTTTGGTCGTCGCGGCGCTACCTCGAGCCAGTGACCGACGCAGCGCCCCGCCGACGGACGGAAACGCTTCAGGAGCCGACGCCGCCGGTCGCCCGCGACGCCGTCGCCCGCGGGATCGACCGCGAGGCGATCGTGACCGTCTACGGCCGCTGTACCGTCGACTACGACGGCCGAGCGACGAGTTACCTCGAGGCGGGGGATCGCCACCTCATGCTCAAGCCCGACGGGGCGGCGCTGGTCCACACCGACGAGGGCCAACAGCCGGTCAACTGGCAGCCCCCGGGCTGTGACCACGCCGTCAGCTGTGTGGACGGCGACCTCGTCGTCGAAAGCCTGCGGTCGACGCCCGACGAACGGCTCGCCGTCCGGTTCAGCGAGGTCCTGCAGGTCTCGGCCTTCTCGGGGACCGACGAAACCGACCTCGCACTGACCGGGACCGAGGAGGACCTCCGTCAGCGCATCCTCGAGGAGCCCGCCCTGCTCGAGGCCGGCTTCACGCCGCTGGCGACCGAACGCGACACGCCGGCCGGCGCGGTCGACATCTACGGCGAGGACGAGGCGGGCCGGACGGTCGTCGTCGAACTGAAACGCCGGCGGGTCGGGCCGGACGCGGTGAGCCAGCTTCGGCGGTACGTCGACGCCTTAGAGCGCGACCTCCACGCCGACGCGGCGGTCCGGGGCATCCTGGTCGCCCCCTCGGTGACCGACCGCGCCGGCCGGCTGTTGACCGAACACGGCCTCGAGTTCGTCTCGCTCGAGCCGCCGGCCGAGTGATCCGACGGGCCGCGTTCGGTCGGCTCCACTTCGTTCCCGTCTCTCCTCGCGGTCGTCCTCGAGCGGCGGTTTTGCGACCGTCCGCCGGGCCGCCCGGAATTGCGGAGAAAGGATCGCGCGTTCGAACTGGTCGATGTCGACGGCCGGCTACCGGCGAACGGTGAAGATCACGACTCCGAGGACCAGGAGGCCGACACCCCACCACCACGACTTCCCCGGGAGATACGCCAGCAACAGCGTGACGATACCCGAAGTGATGAGCGACCAGCCGATCGTCGTTCGATATGTCATGCTGTCAATCAGTGGGGGGAGCGAGTTGGGCGTTGTGCCGGAGGCTGCAAGATGGGTGTCCCGCCCGGACGGGACGCAAGCACCGGTCGTATCGTCCCGAGAGGACAATCACTCCTCGAGCAACCGCTTCAGCCGGTCGAGTTCCGTCAGCGCCTCGACGGGGGTCAGGTGGGCCAGATCGAGCGCGCGCAGTTCCGTAGCCACGTCCGTCGGCACGTCTCCTCCATCGGCGGTCGCAGCTGCCGTCTCGGCGGCCGGAGCGTCGCTCGAGGCAGTGGCGGTGTCGGTCGCCTCGTCCCCCGGCTCGGTGTCCGCGTCGGCCGCCGCGACCAGGTCCCGCGCGCGGTCGACGACTGAATCGGGGACGCCGGCGGCGGTCGCGACCTCGACGCCGTAGGACCCCGTCGCCGCGCCGGGTGCGATCTCGTGGTGGAAGACGACCTCGCCGTCGACCTGCTCGACCTCGAAATGCAGCGTGAAGGCGGCCGTGAGGTCGTCGGCGAGTTCGGTCAGCGGGTGGTGGTGGGTCGCGAACAGGGTCGTCGCGCCGACCCGATCGTGGAGGTGTTCGGTGATCGCCTGCGCGATGGCCATTCCGTCGGCAGTCGAGGTCCCCCGTCCGACCTCGTCCAACAGGACCAGCGAGTCCTCGTCGGCCTCCCGCAGGATCGTCGCGAGTTCGTCCATCTCGACCATGAACGTCGAGCGCCCGCCCGCGATGTCGTCGCTGGCCCCGACGCGAGTAAAGATTCGATCGACCGGCGTGAGCCGGGCGGCGCTGGCGGGCACGAAGCTCCCGACCTGCGCCAGCAGGACGATCTGGGCGACCTGTCGCATGTAGGTCGACTTCCCCGACATGTTGGGGCCCGTGATCACCGCCAGCCGACGGTCGTCGGTAACACGAGCGTCGTTCGGGACGAACGACTCCTGCGTCCGCTCGACGACGGGGTGGCGACCGCCCTCGATCTCGAGGACGCGGCCGTCGCCGTCCGCACCGCTCCCGCGCTCTTCGATCTCGGGTCGGCAGTAGTCGTACTGCGCCGCGGCCGTCGCCAGCGAGACCAAGGCGTCGAGCGCGGCGAGGGCCTCCGCCAGCCCCTGGACGCGCTCGACCTCGGCGGCGACTTCGCGGCGCACCTCGCAGAAGAGGTCGTACTCGCGTTCGTCGGCCCGCTCCTCCGCGCCGACGATCTCGTCCTCGCGTTCCTTGAGTTCCGGCGTGACGAACCGCTCGGAGTTCTTCAGCGTCTGGCGGCGCTGGTAGTTCTCGGGCACCGACTCGAGGTTGGGGTTGGTCACCTCGATGTAGTAGCCATGCACCGAGTTGTAGCCGACCTTCAGCGAGTCGATCCCGGTCCGTTCGCGTTCGCGTTCCTCCAGATCGTCGATCCACTGCTTGCCGTCGCGGGCGGTTCCCCGGAGGTCGTCTAAGTCCGCGTCGTAGCCCTCGGCGATGACCCCGCCCTCGGTGATCTCGATCGGCGGGTCGGCGACGATCGCGTCGTCGATCAGTTCCCGGACGTCGGCCAGCGGATCGAGGGCGTCGTGCAGCCGCCGGAGCCGGTCGCAGTCGGCGTCGGCGAGTTCGTCGCGTACCTCGGGGACGACAGCCAGCGTGTCCCGCAGCGAGCGCAGGTCCCGCGCGTTCGCCCGCTCGCGGGAGATCCGCCCGATCAGGCGCTCGAGGTCGTAGACGTCCCGCAGCAGGTCGTGAAGCCGCTCCCGGGTCCGGACCGCACCCGTCAGTTCCTCGACGGCGTCGAGTCGGGCCTCGATCCGGTCGGGCTCGAGCAGCGGTCGCCGGAGCCAGTCCCGGAGTTTCCGGCCGCCCAGCGCGCTCGCGGTCTCGTCTAAGACGCCGACCAGCGTCGCGTCGTCGCGGCCGTGGACCGTCCGGGGCTCGAACAGTTCGAGGCTCCGCAGGGCAACGGCGTCGAGTAGGAGGTATTCGCGGGGATCGTACCGCGTGAGGTGGGTGAGATACTCGAGGTGGTGGTCCTCGTCGTCGAGTGCGTCGTCCTCGGTCTCCGCCTCGTCGGCGGTCTCGCCGCGTTCGCCCTCGTGTGCCCCGCCGCGGACGTACTCCGCGTAGGACAGCAACGCGCCGCAGGCCCGAATCTCGGCGTCGCTGGCGAGCAGGGCATCGGGGTTCCGGAAGTACGCCGAGAGCTTCGCTCCCGCTCGGTCGCGGTCGAAGGCGGTCTCATCGTAGGGCGTGACCATGCAGTTCTCGGGGAGTAGGTCGGCGGGGGCGTCCGGGCCGACAACGGCTTCGGCGGGGTCGAACCGACTCACCTCGTCGGCGATCGCCTCCCGCGAACTCGAGCTGGTCGCGAGGAAATCGCCCGTGGAGACGTCGAGCAGGGCCAGTGCGATCTCGTCGCCGTCGCTGCCGGCACCCTCGCCGCGGGCGACCGCGGCCACGAAGTTGTTGTCGTCGCCCGCCAGCAGTTCGTCCTCGGTGAGGGTGCCGGGCGTGATCACCCGCGTGACCGCCCGCTCGACGACTCCCGACGACTCGCCGGGCTCCTCGACCTGATCCGCGACGGCGACCCGGTAGCCGGCCTCGAGCAACTCCTCGATGTACGACTCGGCGTTGTCGATCGGGATGCCGGCCATCGGGTACTCCCCGGTCGAGTCCTCGCGGCTGGTCAGCGCGACCTCGAGCAGTCGCGCGCTGCGTTCGGCCGCGCCACAGAACGTCTCGTAGAAGTCCCCTACCTGAAAGAGAACGATCGCGTCGTCGTAGCGCGCACAGAGATCGTGGTACTGGCGCATCATCGGCGTCAGCTCGTCGCGTTTCTCGGCCATCGCCTCGGGCGGGCCAAGCGCCGGATCCATACCCGGAATCGGCCGCCCGACGCTGAAATACCTTGCTGGATCGGCTGTCCCGCTGACGGCTCGAGGGCGGTTCGCGAACCGGGTCGGGGAACGCTTCAGGAGTCCGTCTCGAAGTACAGCTCGGCGTGGTTCGCGCAGCCGGGATTGAACGCCGCGTCGCAGGCCGGACAGCGGTAGTCCGACTCGAGGTAGTCGGGGACGGTGAGTGCGGTGCCACAGACACCACAGAGGACGGACGGCTCGTCGAACCGGGCGCGTGGCCACGGGACGGCCTCGTGGTCAGATGCCTCCCCGTGGCAGCGAAAACAGGGGAAGAAGTCCTCGCAACAGGCGAATTTGAACGCGACCACGTCGCGGTCGGTGTCGTAGTGGGCACACCGCGTTTCCGGACCGACCGCGACGCCGCGGACCGTGTGGCCGCCGATCGATTGCACGCGTGGCTCGAGGGCCGGCGGGTGCTTCGATGTTGTGGTTGGAGGGAGTGGTGGTCGGGAGGTGTTAGTGGCTCGAGAGACAGTTCCTCTGGTGTCCAACGGTTTTCTCGATCTGTGCCCCTAAGGGGGCGGGGCAATTGGCGGCGCGCAGAGCGCGCGCCGCGCCAGCGAAAATTGAGCAGGCCGATACTGGACGTTACAAAGACGCTATCCCATTGATAGACTGGAACAGGACCTCGATAACCTCGCTTGTCAGATATGCTTACGAGGGTTTATCAGTGATACCGAGGCCAGAACTACCGTCATGCGCCATCCCCAAGATGACTTGTTGATTGTTTTTGCTCTGGTTGAGCCGCTCGAGAGCATAAGCGAACTCCAACGGAAGTTCGCGCGAGCGACCTTGCTGCCGAGATCGCTAACCAGCATGGACTGACTACAGCTGAAGCACTCCAGCAACTCGAAGAAGAGAGTAGAACTCCCTCTTAATTAGAGGATCGTTGAGTGAGGCAGAATTAACGTACACTTCTTGGGTCAGCACTTTGCCAGATATCCTCGAAAAATTCAATCGATTCTTGGACTACATGCGGATCTTTTGTATAAATCCCCGCATTGAACTCATCATACAATTGATCACGAGTGATATCCGCAGAAGAAATCAGCACTTCAGAATTGTCTGAGATTAACATCCGAGAATGGACTAATTCGTCTTCACGAACATTTCCATCTGTTCTTTTTACCATCTCGTTCATTACTGCCTTTTTCATTTTTGACCGGGGTCCACTAGCACTTCCAGAATTAGTTAATATTTTAATATCTATCTCCGGGTTGTCTTCAATCTTATCAATAATGTTATCATGAAGCATGTCCATACGCAATGTTGAGATTCGGAGGCACTCAGTAGAATTATCTATTAACTCTTTAGCACGGTCATAAATTCCTGTTTTCCGCCTTTCCATTCTTGTGGCCGGCTTTGTAGATGTGAAAATAGGTTTAGAGCGGTCTGATTCCTGCTTTCTTCTTTCTATCTCCCAACTCATGTTTATCTCACTCACTTTCGGACCGTATCCTAACGAGATTAGAGCTAAGATGGGTTGAGTATATGCAAATGATTTGTCTTTGAACTCATCTTCATCATCAATTGCTGTTCTGAGTAGGTTTTTGACTTCTTTAGAGATGAATTCGGTAGCCTCATATTCCTGATCCGGAATCATTTTCAGAGCCCTAGCCACGAAATCAATGTGAGAGAATTTGTGCATCTCCATGTCAGAATCATAATATTCGAGAACCATATCGTTTAATTCGCCACCCATTTCAAGAATTTCCTTTTTATATTCCATGTAATCATGTTCTAGTAAGGCGATTAGTCCGGGGGCGTATGAATGAGGAAATGCAGGTCTCTCATTGATGAGATATTCAATTGCTTTTTGTGTGTTATCGGAACTTTTCTCTGGTGACGTAGTTTGCAGAAGAACCAACAGAGCATATCCATGTTCATTCAATATCCGTCCATTTGTTTTTTGTTCCATGAGGATTGATTCCCGAACTTTTTCAATCTCTTCATCAAATTTGGGGTCTAAATCATACGTGTCATATATCTTTGTAAGATAATAGAGATCATCACAATGTTCTAAGGCAAGGGTATGATAGTGTTCTGGCCCTTGGATCCAAGTCTCAGCAAACTCTTTTCCGAGTCTATTATCGAATAAACTCAAGAGATAGTAGAGAGCGGCATCAGAACTATCTGCAGTGATATCGTCCTTATTCTCGTCGTAAACCATCTTGACAGACTCCTGCACTATGTCTTCTGAGGTTTCGAGTTTCGATTGATCCATATTGCTTATTGATTTTCCTCCTTATGCATAAACACATCCCAACTGGTGAATTCCCAATACGAATTTCTCTACCCCCTGGGGTTGCACGTCGACAGAATCTGATTCCATAATATGCACACGAGTTGCCGATCATCGTGTGTATTTTTACTAGACTGCCGCCTGGAACTTTACCATACTATTGGGCTAGTGAGCGGATTTATAAGCAAACATCGTTCGGATGATCCGAACGGCCGTAGAATAGCGTGTCGTGTTCACGGCTGCGTCAATGCCGAAACCGATGCTCAGTGAAACCCTGGTTCGATATCGAATATGAACAATAGTTCGTCCGGGTGACTGAATCCCCCGGTGTAATTCACTTATCCGGCGGACTGGCCCGAGCGGCCGATCAGCATTCAGTTAGCCGTCGTCCAATTCGGTGTCGTCTGCCTCGAGACGATCCGCATCGAGTTCGCCCTCAAGATAGGCGTGACCGGCGTCGGTGATCGTGTAGTAGCCGTCGTCGACTTTCTCGACGAGCCCGTACTCGATGAGGACGCGGAGCCGTTCGTGAACGGTACTCTGTGATTTGTCGATGTTCCGCGCGATGGCTGTGGGGCCGATCTCGAGACCCTTATCGAGAGCTTCGAGAATGAAATTATCCGTGGGGAGTTGCATCCATTCTCCCGGTTGTCTCATCATCGTCGAAAGGGAGAATCGACATTTAGTTGATTCGAACGCGGCTCTTTGTCGGACAATACTATCCGAGATGCCATGCTAAATAGTCCGAATATTTATTTTGGAGAAGGTGATACTAGGTAAGTAACGCGAGCTACACGCGGACCTGCCTGTCCGTAGACCGCTCGGAAAATGCGGACTGGTGCCTTCAACACCGGGTCCGCGTGGCTCGCGTAGCCATGGGACGCAAGCCATGTCTACTGACAGTTCACGGGACCTTCAAGGTCCCGACACGACAGACGCATCGCTGCAGTCCGACCGCGCCGCCGCCGCTCGCGGTGATTCCGATGCGTGACCGCGAGAAAACCGCGATCGGCGTCGATGTCGGCGAATACAACCTCTACACGGCCTGCCCGGCCGACCTCCCGGACTGGCGGGGCGCGCACGCGGTCTGTGGCGACGACCTCTGCGGGCTCCTCGACGACCTCCGACTCGAGGTCGCCGCCTTGCTCGCCAGTCCGTACGATCGGGCGACGATCGCCGCCTACGTCCAGCAGCGCCGCGACGCCCTCGTCGCGGAACTCGACGCCGCCGCGCGAGCGGTCTGCGAATACGCGACTGCCTACGACAACCCGGTGTTGGTCACCGAAGACAGCCACTACCAGCCCGACCTCTGGGCGTGGCTCACCGACCCCGACGCACATCGGGGCTCCGCGTGGCTCCTCCCCGCGGCGCACCTGCGGCTGCGGGCCGTCGCCGCCGAGTACCGACTCCCGGTGACGGCGGTGCCCGAAGCGTACTCCACGCAGGAGTGTCACGCCTGCGGCGTCCTCGGCACTCGAGAACGGAACACGACCGTTCGATGCACGAATTCGAACTGCCACGTCGACACCGTGGCCGCGGATTTCAACGCCGCGGCGGTCCTCGCCCGCCGCTACTACCCCGGCCGATGCTGTGACTACCGCCCGCGTGAGTCAGCCCACTCCGGCGATCGTCAGGCGCTCGCCGCCGACGGCGGACTCCGGGACTGAACGGCAGAGAAAACGACAGCAGTGGGCGACAGTGGCCGGCGTTCCCACTCGAGCGGCCCGAACGCGGCTCCGCTGGCCGGCAAACGGCGTCACTCGAACTGGGCGGTGTCGCCGCGCCGGTGGTGGTCGACCCGGTATTGGCTGGGATTTATATATCAAAAAATACACTTGGGAGTCGAGCAACTGAATAGATGACTGACTTCATCACCCCACCGGCCCTCGAACCAGGCGATAAGGTCGCGATTGTGTCCCCCGCATCCGGTCTCGCAGCAACCTTCCCACATGTCTACGAGCGCGGACTCGAGCGAATTCGATCCGTGTTTGATCTCGAGCCGGTCGAATTCCCGACGGCAACAGCGGACAGTGAATTCCTGTATAACCATCCCGAAAAGCGAGCACAAGACATCGAAAAGGCATTTTCCGACCCGGATATTCGCGGCGTGATCACGACGATCGGTGGCAACGACCAACTCAGAATTCTCGACCATTTAGATGGAGAGTTGCTCCGAGAGAACCCAACGAGATTCTACGGAATCAGTGATAATACGAATCTCGCACAGTTCCTCTGGAACCATGGGATCGTCTCGTATTATGGGGGACACGTCCTCACCGAGTTCGCCCTTCCGGGACCGCTGCCCGAGTACTTGGAGTCCGGCCTTCGATCAGCCCTCTTCGACGAGTCGATTGGGGCGATTCAACCCGCCTCGGAGTTCACAGATCAGGATTTGGGATGGGATGATCCAGAAAACATGACACAATCTCCCGAGATGGAGGAGAACCCGGGGTGGTTGTGGCGCGGCGGAGAGGCTCCCGTCACGGGGAAAACGTGGGGTGGCAATCTCGAGGTCACGTATTTACAACTCGCCGCAGATCGATATGTGCCGTCGATCGAGACACTGGATGGGAAGGTATTGCTATTGGAGACCTCGGAGGAACTACCTGACCCTGGCGTCGTCCAACGGATGCTCTTAGGAATGGGCGAACGAGGATTGCTTGAACGGTTCGACGGGTTTCTCGTCGGTAGAATCAAAGCACGCTCTCACCTCGTCGATCGGCCGAAAGAGGAACGCGAGGACTACCGAAAACAAGTTCGCAAGACGATCGTGGATGTTATCACTCAGTACAATGCGACTGCACCAATCGTCCTCAACGTTGACTTCGGTCATACGAATCCGATAGTCCCCGTCCCAATCGGTGAGACCGTCACAATCAACCCAAAAACCGGCCACGTTAGTTTCGGGTAACACGAGATTAGTATCCCCATCCTGTTAACTACGGTCTCTGTCTCGAGTTTAGAACCAAATCCCGCTCGAGCAATCCGAACATCCGAGAAATGGCGCGTCGTGTGTCCGACGAGACGATCCAGCGACAGCGTTGTCACTCGAGCCGGCTTACCACCACCCTCGAACACGATTTAGTCACTCGAACTGGGCGGTGTCGCCGCGCCGGTAGCGGTCGACCCGGCGGTAGCCGTGGACGGTCGCGCCGGGGTCGAGTTCGATCTCGTAGCGGCCGATGATGTCCTGGGTGTCGGGGACGGCTCTGCGTTCGACGACCTCGACGACGGCGCGCCAGCCGTCGTCGGTCGGGGTGATCTCGCTGACGCCGTCGAACTCGTGGCCGATGAGTTGGCCGGCGGTCGACTGGACCGTCTCGCGAACCGCGAGGATGCCCGCGATCTCCTCCTGCTCGACGTCGACCTCCTTCTCGACCTCGTCGGGGTCGGTCATCTCGTCGGCGGTCATATGGGTCGTCCCGCGGGAGCGGGGCTCCTCGATCTCGTCGCTCTCGCCCTGTTCCTCCTCCTGACTCGCTTGACTGTCGCTCACTGTTGGATCACTCTCGTCGTGTTGGTAGCAGAAGCCGTCCTCGCCGGCCGGCCGCGAGCAGCGCTCGCCGTCCTCGGTGCGGGCCTTGCACTGCGCTCGTGATTGCGTGTCGGCTTCGGCCATGGTCTGTCGTCGGTGTTCGTTCGATCGCCTCCCTGCGGTTCAGACCGTCTCGGCGATTTTCGATCGTAGTTCCTCGATGTCGCCGCCGTTCCCGCCGGCGACCTTCGGCGCGAGGACGTCCGTGAAGACGTGGGTCAGCGTCTCGTCGTCGAACTCGCCGTCCCCGTCGTGGCCGTCGAAGACGGCCACCCCCTGCGCGGCGGTGATCGCCGCCCGGGTGCCGACGACGATCTCGAGTTCCGCCCGGAGCGCCCGCGTCTTCGCGACGATGGCCGCGATATCGTCCGCGGAGAGATCGACGTGTGCGCCGACGATCTCGCGTTCGGTCTCGTCGTCGTAGTAGTCGACGTGGACGCCGATGAACCGATCGAGCAGGGCGTCCTGCTGTTCGTGGACGCCGGCGTACTCCACGTCGTTCGAGGTCAGGATCGCCCGGAACTCGGGGTGGACGTCGATCGTCCGGTCCTCGCCGCGCTTGCCCGGTCGCTCGAGGACGCCCTCCTCGAAGACCGAGAGCAGGACGTTGTGGGCGGCGGGATCACTGCGCGAGAACTCGTTGTAGACGAGCGTCGCACCCTCCCGGACGGCCACGGAGAGTGGGTTGTCGACCCAGCGCTCGCGAACGATCTGGGTCTTCTTGTCGACGCCGCTGACGTACCGGTCGTGTTCCTCGTAGCGCTCGCCACCGGCGTGGGAGCCGACCAGCGCGGCGGTGTCGACCGACTCGTCGCCGTTGAGCCAGACGACCGGGCGGCCGCGCTCTGCGGCGGCCGACAGGGCAAGCGCCGTCTTGCCACAGCCCGTCGGCCCGATCAGGTGGACCGGCTGGTCCGCCTCGAGCCAGCCGTTGATCCGATCGCGCAGCGACCGGACGGCGTCGGTCTCGACGAACGGCTCGGGGACGACGTCGTCGGGGTCGGAAAGGGGACTGTCGCCGTTGCGTTCGCCGACGCTCGATGCCGTTCGCGCGAGCTTTTTCTTCGCTTTGCGACCTTCCTTCTGCTCGCGACTGGCACGGATCTTCGTGCCGCGGACCGTTCGCTTGCGCGACGTGTCGTCGGCCATGGGGAGTTACTCCGCCGACTTCGGCGACGACTCTGGGCGGGGCTCGACCTCGAGTTCCTCCAGCTCGTCGAGGTCGCCCTCCGCCGTGGCCTGCTCAATTTTTGCGATCTCCTCCGCGTAGTGCAGGAAGGTGTCGACCGAGGCGACCACGACGCGGGCCTCGATGGTCAGGAGTTCGATCCCGACGACCGAGATCCGCGCCCAGACGTCGATGACGACGCCCTTGTCGAGGACGCGGTCCAGTACCTCCGCGAGGCTCGAGGAGTCGGGTCTTCGTTGTGGTTGTGCCATACACCAGCTCTTCAGCGGGAGTTCGTAACACGGCTTGGACTGCGACTGCAAGCCAGGGGGAGCGGAACCCTTGCCGCCGCGACTCGGGTGGACTCGCCGGCAGGAGAGCGATGAGGGCTGCGACTGCAAGCACCACGGTAACCCGGGGCGGTGGTGTAGTCCCAACGACGATACTCGCGTACTCTCGCCCAGCGTTCGGACGAGTACCGCTATCGCCCCCACTGAAACGATGAGTAATCGATACGTCTACGGCGTCGTCGAAGCCGACACCGTCGAGTTCGAGACCGAGGCCGTCGCCGGTGCCGAGCGGGTCTACACCGTCTCGCATCGCCGGCTCGGGGCGGTCGTTTCGGACATCGACACCACCGACCCCGAGGAGACCGACGAGGACGCACAGCGCCACGACGAGGTCCTCCGCGAGATCATGGACTACGACGGCGGTACGACCGTCGTCCCGATGCAGTTCGGCATGGCCTTCGAGAGCGACCGGGCACTGAAGAACGTCTTGCGCGGCGCGCGGCCCGCGTTCCGACGCGCGATGAGCGACATCGAGGGCAGAGTCGAACTCGGGCTCAAACTCGTCAGCGAGGACGGGGCCGACGTCGACCGCGAGGCGATCGAGGCCGAAGTCGCGGATCGTCTCGACCCCATCGCCGCACAGGCCGTCGAGAACGACCTGTTCAGCGACCGACTCGTCCTCAATCGGTCGTACCTCGTCGCCGAGGACGATCGGGCGGCGTTCGACGACGAGATCGCCCGCTTCGAGGACGATCACGACGAACTCATGGTCCAGTACACCGGGCCGTTCGCACCTTACAGCTTCGTCGACGTGAAAATCGGCGCCCAACAGTAACCATGTTCATCCTCGACGACCTCCTGTTCCGACCGTTCGTCGGCATCATCAACGCCCTCCACTCGATCGCGCTCGACGAGCTGTACGACGTCGAGGCCCTCGAGGCCGATCTCAAGGAGAACCAGCTACTGTACGAACTCGGCGAGCGTGACGAGGACGAGTACCGGCGTCGCAAGGAGCGACTCGAGGCGGACCTCGAGGTCGCCCGCGACGTTCACGAGCGGCTCTCGAGCGGCCGCGTAGAGGTGAAACGATAATGACCGACAGCACTCCCGACGACCGCGACGAATCGGCCGACGACGGCGACTACGAGAGCGACAGCTGGCTCTCGAGCCTGCTGTCCGCACTGGAGTCTTTGGAGGGCGACACGACGTCGACCTCGGGCCGTCGCCGGAGCGACCGGGCGGTCTTCGATTACGATATCTCGATCCGATCCGGCGACGATCTTACCGCCGACCCATCGCCGTCGGAACGGCGTTCGTTCGGCGGGTGGCCGGGCGAGGGAACGGCCGGCCGCGACCGATCGCGGAACCGCCGCGTTCGGTCCACGAGCCCCTCGAGCGATCATCACGTCGCCACCCGGGAACACGAGGACGAACTGCTCGTCACGGCGGACGTCGCCGGAGTCGATCCGGCGGACGTCACGGTCGGGTTCGACGACTCGACGCTCGTCGTCGCCGTCGACGGGACCGAACTCGATCGGGTCAAGGTTCCGTGGGCGGAGCGGACCGCCGAGGCCGAGATGAGAAACGGCGTACTGACGGTTCACGTCCGAGCGCAAGCGGACGACGCCGCTACTGACGACGAGACGGCCGCCGACGATGGGACGGACGGCGGAGGCGACACATGAGCGACGCCGAGTCCGAGGGGAGTCTCGAGGCGCTGGTCGACGACGCGATCGAGAGCATCGGGCGACTCGAGGGGACGCTCGCGGACAGCGAGACGATCGACGACCTCGACGACGACACCCTCGAGACGGTCGTTGGCGACCTCGATACCCTCGTTCGGGTCGCCGAGGAGGCCGCCGAACTGCTCGAGGCGATCGACGTGAGCGAACTGCCCGACGCGGTCGACGGCGACGAACTCCTCGACGCGATCGAACTCGGGGAGATCCCCGACGCTGTGGCCGACGATGGGACGGGCGCAACCGACCTCGTCGACTTCACGGAACTCCTCGGCGCGATCGACCTCCTGAACGCTTGGAACGCCGCGGACCTGACCGACGTCTGGGAGAACAAACGCGAATTCGACGACGCGCTCGGGGACCTCGAGGACGGCGACGACGCGGGGATGCTCGAGGACGCGGTCTCGGACGTCGCGGACGGCGGGGACGACACCGAGGGCCTGCTCGGCGACGACGAGGACGGCGTCCTCGACAGCGGCATGGACGCCGGCGCGGCGGCCAAGGAAGCGTTGGGCGATATCGATGTCGCCGAGGACCCGGCGGCCTACCAGGTCGCCATCCAGCAGCAGGCGATGCGAGGCATCGACGCCTTTCGGGCCGCACTGCTCGAGACCCACGAGAAGTTCGAGCGACTGTACGAGTTCAACCGCGAGAAGATGCGCCGCCAGGACAGGGGGACGAACTCGCGGAACCCGACGGCGTCCTCGACGATGCCCGTCGACCGGCGCGATCTCGGCGGCGGGGCCCGCTACTCGACGGTGCCCCAAGACGTGAAGCTCTCGACGGCACCCAGCCGCAAGCGGATCTACGGCCGCCGGTTCGAACTCGAGCGGGAGCGCCAGCGGCGAAACGAACGGCAGGAGCGTCAGCGATGACCCGACAGGAGACCCAACGATGACAGACCCACCACTCCGCCGACCGACCGACAGCGAGGTGCGTGCGACGACCGACTGCGCCGCGACGACCCGTCACGGAGGTGATCGCAGTGCCCGATGACTTCCAGCCCAGCCGCCAGAAGGCCGATCTGGCCGAGGTCGTCGAGATGTTACTCGACAAGGGAATCGTCATCAACGCCGACATCGCCGTCTCGATCGGCGATACCCAACTGCTCGGCGTCCAGGTCCGGGCCGCTATCGCCTCCTTCGAGACCGCGGCGAAGTACGGCCTCGAGTTCCCCGAAGGAACCGATATGCGCCGGGTCGCCGAGGCAGTCGACGACCCCGCGATCGCGGAGCAGGATCGACCGAACCCGGTGATCGATCCGACTCGCGGCGTCAACGTCACGGCCGAGGAGGACACCGACGGTGAGGCGAACTCCTCGAGCGGCGAATCGACCGAGAGCAAGCTTGCCGTCGGCGACGAGGAACAGGTCAGCGAACGACTCGGTGCCAGACCCGACCCCGAGCGGCCCACCAGCGGCGGGTTCGATCTGCTCAGTGACGACGAGGCGGACTCGAGCGACGCCGACTCGAGCGGCGACACCGACTCGAGCGACGGAGACGCAGACGACGAGGCCGTCCCGGACGCGGAGTCGGAGACCGAATCGGGGGGTGACGACCCGTGACGGCGATCGACGTCGGCGACGGCGAGGACGCCCGTGACGGGCTGATGACGCTCGTCATCGCTGTCGTCGAGATCCTGATCGACGCCCTCGAGCGCGAGGCAGTCCGGCGCATGGAGTCGGGCAATCTCACCGACGAGGAGATCGAGCGGCTGGGCGGCCAACTCGCCAGGATCGAGACCGAGATCGAGCGGCTCAAAGCGGACGAGGGGATCGAAGACGGCGTCAACGACCTCCGAAGCGATCTGGACGGACTGGTCAACGACGCGATCGAACAGCTTCACGGCGAGCCGACGGCGACGACGCAACCCGGCCACTCCGTCTTCGGGGGTGAGTCCGAATGAGCGACCACGATCTCGAGGACCACGCCGACCGACTCGAGACGATCGAGGGGGCGGGGACCGCGGAACCCGCCGACGCCCCCTCGATCGACGAGGGGCGGTACCTCTACTGTCTCGTTCGGGCCGACGGGGACGCCGCGCTCGAGACGACCGGCGTCGACGGCGAGCCGGTCTCGATCGTCGTCGCGGACGGCATCGGCGCGGTCGTCCACGCCTGCGACGGCATCTACGACTCCGGAGATCTCGCCCAGATCAGGCGCTGGCTCGTCCGCCACCAGACGGTCGTCGACGAGGCGGGCCAGGCCTTCGGCACGCCGATCCCCTTCCAGTTCGACACGATCCTCCGGGGCGACGACGACGGCCTGCGCGAGTGGCTCCGCGAGGAGCGATCGATTCTCGAGCAGGCCCTTGAGGGCCTCGCCGGCCACTGGGAGTACCGCGTCGAGGTCGTCGAGATCGATCCCATTGACGACGCGGCGCTGATCGAGCGCGACGACCGCCTGCGCGACCTCGACGAGCGGATCGCCGACGCCGAGGAGGGAACCGCCTTCCTGCTCGAGAAGCAGTTCGACCAGCGGCTGACCGAACTTCGGGCGGCACGCCGGGAGTCGGTGACCGCCGACCTGCAGGAGCGACTGGCCGCGGAAGCCAGGGAGGTCCACGCCCTCGAGCGGTCGCCGAGCGCGGGACTGTCGGACGACGTGGCCGGGGGCGGGTCGGACTCGAACGCGAGCGCAGGCCGCGACGCGGACGACGGCGAGACGCTCGCCCGACTCACCCTGTTGGCCCACGAGGACGACGAGGGCGCGATCGGCTCGATCCTCGACGACGTGGCCGCAACCGACGGCCTCGAGGTCCGGTTCACGGGGCCGTGGCCGCCGTATACGTTCGCGCCCGAGCTTGGGGGCAACGGCGACGGAACGGACGGCGAACACACGAACCCGAACCTATGAGACCGCGAAAGGACGACGAGAGCCTCGTCGATGTCCTCGACGTATTGCTCCGGGACGGAGCGATCCTCCGCGCGGACGTGATCGTCTCGGTCGCCGATATCCCGCTGGTCGGCATCAAGCTCACCGCGGCGATCGCCGGCATGGAGACGATGAACGAGTACGGGCTCTTCGAGGACTGGGATGCCCACCGGCGGATGGCGGCCGCCGGCCGCCGCACCCACTACGACGATCCGAACGCGGACCGGGAGGACACCGAGCCGGACGCGGCTCTCGAGGGGCTCGAGGAACTCGGGATCGGCAGTTCGAACGCCGGCATCGACGAGACGGAAGAAACGAACGAGAAGGACTGATCAGGATCGCGCGAGGACCGCCCTCGTGATCGGCGAGGTCGATACGGTTCGCGGTCGGACGCCCCCGAACGGGGGCGACGGGTCAGGCGTACTTCGGGCGCTCGGTCGTGTGTTCGACCTCGCCGGTGACGGTCTCCTCGTCGCGGTCCTCGTCGTAGACGTACTTCCCGGTCGCGCCACAGAGCGTACACTCGTAGGTCTCGGAGATCTCGTTGATCATCTCGCCGTCCTCGAAGTAGACGCGGCTCTGCGTGATCTGCAGGAACTGGGCGGTCTCGCAGTTAGTGCAGGTGATCATACCCGTTCGATAGCCACGACCGGTTGTAGTTATCCGGCTTGTAACCGAAAGCGACGGGAAGCTATCGCCCTCTTACCCCGGTCTCGGCCGCTCGAGGTCCACCGTGGCGATGCCGTCGGCGCTCCGGCTCCCGAACGGCCGGGTAATAACTCCGTAATCACTGGACAGAAGCGGGAACGTCGAACGATGAGTCCGTGGCTGTTCGACGGACGAAAACCCGTCTTTCCTGACGAAATACTGCAATTACCGGGCACCGATTCGGCGGCTCCCGGCCGGCGTCGAACCGGACTCGAGGCGTGGCCACGACCCGGGAACTCAGACGGTCTGCTGTACGTCATTTCCGGTGCGACCGTAGGCTGTGTCGCGGTCGCACCGATACATCGGTACAGCAAACCGTATCAGTCGCCGACGGGGACTCGTTTTCCGGTCCTCGCCGCCTCGTAGGCCGCTTCGGTCAGGGCCGTCACCCGGAGGGCGTCCCGGACCGTCGCCGGCGGCTCGGTCCCCTCGCGGACGCTCTCGAGGAAGGCGTCGGCCCGGGACCGCTCGCCTCGGGGGTCGACGTAGGGAGTATACTCGCCGGCGTCGGCGTCGATCTCGCGGACCTCTCGGGGGCCCCACTGGGTCCCCTCGAGGTAGACCGCGCCCGCGTCGTCCCAGAGGTGGACGTGTTCCCGGACCGACGGCGCGTCGCCGTAGAAGGAAACCGTCCCGGTCGCGCCGTTCTCGAACGCGACGTCGAGGTGGGCGCGGCGGTCGACCCGGCCGGCCTCGTCGTGGAAGTCCATGCTGGCGGCGACCGAGGCGGGCTCGAGCCCGGTCGTCCAGAGAACGCCGTCGAGGACGTGACTGCCCGTGTCGTAGAGGAAGCCGCCGCCCGAGAGGTCCGGATCGAGCCGCCAAGTACCGCGGGAATCGTCGATCCAGTCCTGCGTGATCGAGGCGGTCACCCACTCCGGGTCGCGGTCGGCAAACCGCTCGCGGGCCCGTCGAAACGCCGTCTGGAGGTGGCGCTGGTAACCGACCATCACGGTCCGGTCGCTCGCCTCGACGCGGTCGGCGAGGTCCCGGGCCCGCTCGAGGTCTGTCGTGAGCGGCTTGTCGCAGTAGACGTGACAGCCCCGCTCGAGGGCGGCGACGACCTGTCCGTAGTGAAGGGTGTGTGGCGTCCCCACGAGGACAGCATCGAGGGCCGCCTCGGCGAGCATGGTCTCGTACTCGGCGAACCGGCGGTCCGCGGGGACTCCGAACTGATCGCCCACCTTCTCGCGGACCGACGGCTCGAGGTCACAGATCGCGCCGACGGTCGCGTCCGCGTGGCGGTGGAACTGTCCGCCGACGGTCCTGCCGATGTAGCCCAGCCCGACGATGCCGATCCGGACCGGCCCGGCGTCGATGGCGTCGTTCATGGGGACCGACACGGCGTCCAGTGCCATCCCTTTGGAACCGTCGCAGGCAAGCCTGGAACCGATCGCGCGGGGAACCATCGGTCCGTAGTAGCCAGCTACACCGGCGTTAGACGCCGCCTGCGTTCGATCAGAGGGGGCTACCGCCACCCAAGTGACTGCATAACAATGTCCACTGCCTGCATTGTCCGGCCTGCGGGGAGGAAAGGCCCCGCCGGGTACGCGTTCGGCCAACGGCGACGCGCTAAGCAGCCGATTGCGTGCGTTCGTGCCCGGATCGCTCGGATGTGGACTCGCCCCGCTTCGAGTACGCTCATGTCTCTCACGCCCAGGGCGGTTCCCGCCCCGCCCGGGGTTTCCGACGCTCGAGCCGCCAGCGGCGGCTACCTATCGCCGGTTAGAACTCCGTGACGACCGGAATACCGACCGTCTCGTAGTCGTCCATCGAGGCCAGCGTCTCCGGTAGCTCGTCGAGCGAGAGTCGCTCGCCGATGATCTTGCTGGGCTCGAGGGTGCCCTGTGCGATCAGCTTGAACAGTTCCTCGTAGCGGACCAGCGGCATTCCGAAGGAGCCGTGGAAGTCGATCTCCTGCATCGTCATGACGTCGACGGGGAGTTCGATCTGGCCCTCCTCCTCGCCGGTCGTCAGCCCGACCTGGACGTGGCTGCCCCGCGTGCCGAGGCTGTTGACCGAGTTCTTGCAGGTGTCGGCGACGCCCAGCGCGTCGATGGAGACGTCGGCACCGCCGTCGGTGATCTCCTGGACCGCCTGGGCCGAGCTGTCGACCTCGGTCACGTTGACCGTCTCGCGGGCACCGAGTTCCTCTGCGCGCTCGAGCTTGTCGTCGACGAGGTCGATCGCGATCGGGTGGGCTCCCAGCGCGTCCGCGATGTGGATCGCCGAGAGGCCGACGCCGCCACAGCCGTGGACGGCGACCCAGTCGCCCGGCCGGAGGTCGGCGCGGTCGGCCAGCGCGTGGTAGGCCGTCATGAACCGACAGCCGAGGCCGGCCATCTCGTCGTAGTCGACTTCGTCGGGGAGCTTGACGCAGTTGAAGTCGGCTTCCCGGACGGCAAACGCCTCCGCGAACGCGCCCTGGGAGAACTCCGACAGCCCCAGCGGGAGTACCGTCTCGCAGTTGTTGGCCCGCCCCTCACGACAGTGCGGACAAGTGCCGTCCCCGAGGTGGAACGGGACCGCGACGCGGTCGCCCGCCTCGAGGGTCTCGACCTCCGAGCCGACCTCGGCGACGACGCCGGCGGGCTCGTGGCCGAGGATCTGCCCCTCCGGGACGCCGGCCCCGATCCAGTTCCAGTCGCCCTGCCAGGCGTGCCAGTCACTGCGACAGACCCCACACGCCTCGGTCTCGACGACGACCTGATCCGGTTCCGGTTCGGGATAGTCGACGTCTTTGACCGCGAGCGGTTCCCCATGTTCTTCGAGTACGGCTGCTCGCATGTCCTGATTGTTCGGTCAGCGAGTACAAAAGTGTGTGCGGTACGTGACCGATATGTCACAAACCCGTGTTGAGTTTCCCTCCGTTTTTCGCCGAGTCGATCCGCGGAACGGCCACGCTCGCTTCGACCGCGAACGGGGACGACGGTCGGAGAGTGACAACCGACGGCCGATGTATTCGGTTCGACGAATATGTGTCGTGGTACACTGTATCGTATCGATCGTCAATGGCCATCGGTCGTCAGAGTGAGGTGTCGACTCGAGCGCCCTCGATGGCGTCATCGACTGCAAATACATCAATTCAAACTACTACTCGAAAATAATATATTATTGTCCGATCGTCAACCGTCCAACCGGCTCGGAGATCGCGGCCCGGAGCGATAGCCCGCCACCGAAACCTCGGTACAGCCATTCGTGACGCGATGTTCGATTACGAACTGCGAAGAACTCGCGTTCCGATCGGAAACCGAACGTTGAGGAACAAACCCCCTTCAAAACGCTGGATAACCGGCTATGCTTCGGATCAGTTTTCGAGCGGTACCGACGGATGGTGTATTCGGAGGTTCGGCCAAATACGAAAACTATGTTATACAATTGTGGTCCTATTAGATGGGTGCTATTTTTTGACCAGCTGCAGGTGTTCTCGGGACGACCCGGCCGTGCCGGGTGAACACAGCGGCCACACGACGCCGGTTCAGTCCGCCTCGACGGCCCCCGTCGTCGAAACGTCGGGGTTGCGAAGCAGCGGCGCGGAGACGAACACCAGACAGCTCGTGACGAGGGCCGCACAGAGGACGTACGTCCACTGATACCCGAACCAGTTGTCGACGGCGGGGATCGCCACGAGCGGCCCGAGACTGAGTCCGATGTCGCCCATCACGTTGTAGACACCGCCCATTCGGCCGAGTTCGTCGCCGGGCGTGAGGTCCCCGAGAATGGCCATCAGCGCGGGTGCGGCGACGCCCATTCCGCCGCCGACGAGCGCGATCGCGACCAGCAACGCCTCGATCGTCGGGACGGAGCCGATGAGCAGAAAGCCCGCGGCCATCGACAGGAATGCCGGCACCGTCAACAGCGTCCGGTCGTTCATTCGGTCGGAGATCCAGCTGGTACCGAGCGTCGTCGCTCCCGAGGTGAGAACGCCGACCGCCATGACCACGCCGCTTACCCCCGCTGCGCCAAGCAGTGCGATCTCGAGGTCGTAGACGTTCGCGTACCGGGCCAGTGTCGAGAGGACGATCCCGCCCCAGAGGAACTGGACGGTGAAGTTGCCGAAGCCGATCAGGAGGACGGTGGGCCGACCGGCAAGCAGCGACGGCAGTTCTCGCAGGCCGGTCGATCGGGTGTCGGTACCGCTGTGGACGTCGGGGAGGACGAGCGTCGCGATCGTGCCGGCGATCAGCGCGAGGACGCCCGCAGCGAGGAAGGCGGTCTCCATGGTGGCGAGGTCGGTCAGGACCCCGCCGACGATGAGCCCGGTCGGGAAGCCAAGCGACTGGCCGCCGCGCATGTAGCCGATCCAGCGGCCACGGTTGTCCGCGGTCGTCACGTAGGTGATGGTAGCGAAAGCACCGATGAAGACGAAGGCGCTGCCGACACCCCAGAACAGTCTCGAGAGGACGAAGACGAGACCGGGCAGCGACACCTCGCCGAGCCCCGGAACGGAGCCGAGGATCGTCGCCGGCGCGTTCAGGCCGAGAATGTAGCCGAAGGGCGCGAGCGCCTGCGTGAAGAGCCCGAAGATCATCGGTTTCCGCGCGCCGTAGCGGTCGATAATCGTTCCGGCAGGCGTGTTCATCAACAGTCGGGCGATGCGGTTGGCCGACAGGATGAAACTCAGCATGACCGCGGAAATAACGAGTTTCTCGTCGAGCAAGGGCAGCGTCGGGAACGCGACCCCGGTCGCCACCCCGCCGAAGAAGATGCCGGCGATGACCGCGAGTGCGATCGTCCGGATCTCGCCGGCCGTATGCGCCGTCTCCTCCGTCGACGCTTCACTCATCGTCGCCGCCGATCACCCGGTTCGTCCATACGCCCTCCCGTTTCGAACACGCGGCCTTCAACCTGCCTAGGTCGGACTCGCCCGCCGGCCCCGACAGCTGGTCTCTCGAGCGTCTCAAAAGGTAACTAAATCCGAGAGGACTCCCGAAATGGCAATAAACGTATGTACTGACGGACGAGGTTAGGCGAGTAGCCGCTCGAGTATCGATCTAGCGCGTTCAGTATCGGAAGAGTGCCGAAATCGCGGTCGGTACGGCCCGGAAGTCGTCTTTCGTCGACCGGAGACTGGATAGAAACTGTGTGGGACGCTGGTGGGCAGGTACGGGGAGACCACTGTATCAACCACCGTATCGGTCGGTTATGAGGGTGCTTTTCAAAATCCACGTATCTGTACTGCTACACGGAATTGAACCCGTTCCGCAGCTGTGAATCGATACATGTCTTATCACACATCAGTTGGGTATGCGTATGTGTTGGCTACCAAGTAATTCCCGAAAGCCGAACTTGAATACCCCCGTTACACGCTTATGTCTGTAATCAGGATCGGGAGGCTCACGCTGTCTCGAGCGTTCGTCGGCCGACCCGGGCCGGCAGACGTACAACGTTTCGAGGTGCTGCACGTATCGACGGCCCGAGACGGGGCGATCGAACTGACCGCAACGCGTGCCGGCCCAACGGACGGCCGGGAGAGCCGATCAGGACTCGTCGCCTTGCGCGTCGACCGTCGCGACGGCCGCGAGGTTTACGATGTCTTTGACCTCGTCGCCGCGCTGGAGGACGTGGACCGGTTCGTCCATGCCGACCAGCATCGGGCCGATCGCCTCGGCTCCGCCCAGCCGCTGGAGCAGCTTGTAGCCGATGTTACCCGCCTCGAGGTTCGGGAAGACCAAGACGTTCGCGGGCTTCTCGAGGTCGGTGAACTCGTAGGTACCGGTCAGCATCTCCTCGACGACGGCGGTGTCGGCCTGCATCTCGCCGTCGACGGGGAAGTCGACGGCGGGGTCGTCGTGGAGCCGCTGGGTCGCCTCGCGGGGCTTTCGCGTCCCCTCGTTGTCGACGCTCCCGAAGTCCGAATAGGACAGCAGGGCAGCCCGGGGGTCGACGTCGAACCGCCGGGCCAAATCGGCGGTGTGACGGGTGACCTCCGCGAGGACGTCGGCGTCGGGGGCCTGATTGACCGTCGCGTCGGCGACGAAGACCACGCGGTTCTTGAACGTCAGCATGTAGACGCCGGCCGCATAGTCGGCGTCGTCGGCCGTCCCGATCACCTGCAACGGCGGCCGCAGCGCCGAGGGGTAGTGGTTCGTCAGCCCGGTGAGCATCGCGTCGGCGTCGCCGCGATCGACCATCACGCTGCCGAAGTAGTTCGTGTCGTCGCGGATCATCGTCTCGGCCTCGCGGCGGGTCACGCCGTTGCGTCGACGGCGCTCGTAGAGGTGATCGACGTACTCGCCGTAGTCGCCGCTCCCGGGATCGACCACGTCCGGATCGAACTCGAGGGCGAGGTCCGCGACCGTCCGCTCGATCTCGGCCGCATCACCGATCAGGACCGGCTCCGCGACGCCCCGGTCGGCCATCTGGGCCGCCGCGCGGACGATCGTCTCGTCGGTCCCCTCCGCCAGCGCGATCCGCTTGGGGTCGGACTTGGCCTTGTTCAGCACCACGCGCATCATCTCGCGGGACTTGCCCAGTCGGGCCTCGAGGCGTTCGACGTACGCGTCGACGTCGAACTCGACGCGGGCCGCGCCCGAGTCGATAGCCGCCCGCGCGACTGCGGGCGCGACCTCGAACAGCACCCGCGTATCGAGCGGTTTCGGGATGATGTAGTCCGGGCCGAACTGCAGCGGCTGGTCGCCGTAGGCCTTGACGACCGCATCGGGGACGTCCTGTTTGGCCAGCTCGGCCAGGGCGTGGGCCGCCGCGACCTTCATCTCCTCGTTGATCTCGGTCGCGCGCACGTCGAGCGCCCCGCGGAACAGGAACGGGAACCCGAGGACGTTGTTGACCTGGTTCGGGTAATCCGAGCGGCCGGTGGCCATGATGACGGTGTCGTCGCGGGCCGCCTTGGCGGACTCGTAGTCGATCTCGGGCTCGGGGTTCGCCATCGCGAAGATGATCGGGTCCTCGGCCATCGAGCGGACCATCTCCTGGGAGACGATGCCGCCGGTCGAGAGCCCGACGAACGCGTCCGCGCCGACCATGGCGTCCGCGAGTTCGCCCTCTGGCACGTCGCTTGCGAATTGGCGATTGTACTCGTTGAGATCGCCGGCCTCGGCCCGTTCGGTCGTCAGGATGCCATCGATATCGACCATCGTGATGTTCTCCCGGCGGACACCCAGTGAGACGTAAAAGCGCGCCGTCGCGACCGCGGCCGCGCCCGCACCGGCGACGGTGACCTCGAGGTCCGCGAGGTCCTTCCCCGAGATCTCGACGGCGTTGAGCAGCGCCGCGCCGGTGATGATGGCGGTGCCGTGCTGATCGTCGTGAAAGACCGGAATCGAGAGTCGCTCGCGGAGTCGCTCCTCGATCTCGAAACACTCCGGTGCGGCGATGTCCTCGAGATTGATCCCGCCGAAGGTCGGCTCCATGGCTGCGACCGCCTCGACGAACGCGTCCGTCTCGTCCAGCTCGAGTTCGATATCGAAGACGTCGATGTCGGCAAAGCGCTTGAACAGCACGCCCTTGCCCTCCATGACGGGTTTGGAAGCCTGTGCGCCGATGTCTCCCAATCCGAGAACCGCCGAGCCGTTCGAGACGACGCCAACGAGGTTGCCCTTGGTCGTGTACTGGTAGGCGTCGGTCTCGTCCTCGTCGATCTCGAGACACGGCGCGGCGACGCCCGGCGAGTACGCCAGCGAGAGGTCACGCTGGGTGTTCGTCGGCTTGGTCGTCGAAATCTCGATCTTGCCCGGTGGATCCGTCCGGTGATACTCGAGCGCGTCTTCGTCCATTGTTGTGATCGAGTGTCTTTGCCGGACCGACAAAAGTGTACGGCTGTGGCACTCGCCGCCTCGAGAGTCGATCAGTCGACAGCTCGCTTGGGTGCATGGCCACGATCACCACACCGCCACGAGCGGTCGTCGAACGCGAGATCCCCCACAGTCCAGGCATCGGTCCGCTCGTCCGACGAGCTGCTGGTGTGCCGTCATTACCCGCCGCTGACGGGCGATAGTACCCCGTCTCCCCGCCGGGCCGACCTATAGTAGCCACTGACAGTTACTGCACACCTGATCGCACGACAGGAGCGCGGTTCGGAGCGAGCGACGTGAGCGAGAACCGCGGACAGTGCGATCAGTGTGTCAATCGTTTCAACGGCTACGAGAGACACACGGCCGTTGCCCACTGGAAAACGAGACCCGGCCGATCGATCGACAGCCCTTACAGGCATATTTGTGTAATAGGGGGCGCCACGATCGGGCTCGGCTGCCCGCTCGTCGGACCGCTCGTCGATACCCTCTCTGAATTGATCGATAAACAAAAAACTGTGTTACTGTTATCCGACATTTCGGTCGGTTTCAGTTCGGTACACTCCTACCGAACTGGTCTCCATCCGTCGGATTTCGGCTCCGACAATGTCGACGTCCTCGAGGTGGCAGCCGATCGTTACGTCTCGTGAACGAATGGGGATAGTTCCGACCGCGACCGACCGGTCAGCGGCGGTGGTTCGTTCGGTGGCCGCCGCCCCCGACCGAACCGGTGACGACCACAACATTTGTAGGAGAGGCCGCGGTGCCATCCGGTATGGCAGACGACTCGCGTGGTGGGCGGCGAACGAAAGTCGAGCGAGTGATGGACCAGTACGGCCTCGAGGAGTGGGGGGAGCGCCTGGAGGCGGAGTGGATCGGCGACGGCACGGACCGAACGAGCCTTCGGGACCTCGCGACCGAGTTCAACGAGGCCGTCCTCCGTGCCGCTGTGCGCGAGGCAGGTGGTTCGGCCCTCGATACGGACGTCGGGTCGCTCTATCGAACGCTGACCGACGACGATGCGTCGCGATCCGTCGCGGTTCGGCGACGGCGCGAACTCGAGCGGGCGGGCGTCGACGTCGACGCGGTCGAGTCGGACTTCGTTACCCACCAGACGATTTACTCCTATCTCACGAACGTACGCGAGGCCTCCCTCCCCGAGGAGGACACCGAGGATCGCATCGAGCGGAAGAAAGAAACCGTCCAACGGCTCGCCGGGCGGACGCAGGTCATCACGGAGTCGACGCTCGAGGAACTGGGGAACGCCGACGAAATCACCGACCGGGAGTACGAGGTGTTCGTCGACGTCCGGACGATCTGTGGGAACTGCGGTGCCGACTACGGAATCGCGGAGTTGCTCGAGCGGGGCGGCTGTGACTGCGACGCGCCCGACGCCGCGTGACGCCGATGCGAAACCGGCCGTAACCACATAGCATTTAGTTCAGCGGCGTGAAAGGGCGCTCGTGTCATCTCAAGAGTCAGTCACCTCGTCGATTACCGTCGCGGCGGAGAATATCGGCGGAATCGATAGCACCGAGGTCACGCTCGCGCCCGGCGTGAACGTCCTGACCGGACGAAACGCGACGAACCGCACGTCGTTCCTGCAGACGATCATGGCGGCGCTCGGCAGCCGTCGGTCGTCCCTGAAAGGAGATGCGGACGACGGCCGCGTCGAGCTGACCTTCGACGACGAGCGATACATGCGCTCGCTGACGCGGCGCAACGGCGAGGTCGTCTTCGACGGTGACCCATATCTCGACGAGCCGGAGCTGGCGGATCTGTTCGCCTTCCTGCTCGAGTCCAACGAGGCCCGCCGTGCGGTCAGGAGCGGTGACGATCTCCGTGAGATCATCATGCGGCCGATCGACACCGACGAAATCGAGGCGGAGATCGACCGCCTCGAGGCCGAAAAGCGCGACCTCGACGGCCGGCTCGAGGAACTCGCCCAACTCGACAGCGAACTGCCCGACCTCGAGTCCGACCGCGTCGCGCTCGCGGACGAGATCGAGGCGACCGAAGAGCGGATCGCCGATCTCGAGGCCGAACTCGAGGCGTTCGACCTCGACGTCGAGGCGAGCCGCGAACGAAAGGACGCGATCGAGTCGGCCTTCGCGGATCTCCAGGAGGCCCGGACCGACCTCGAGTCGATCGAGTACGATCTCGAGACCGAACGCGAGAGCCGCGCCGAACTCGAGGCCGAACGCGACGACCTCGCGGCCGAACTCGAGGCGTTCGACGACGACCCCGAGTCGCCGGATCGCCTCGAGGGCCGCGTCCAGGAGCTGCGGGACCGAAAGCGGTCGCTCGATACGACCGTCAGCGAACTCCAGAGCGTGATCCGGTTCAACGAGGAACGGCTCGCAGAGGACGGCTTCGACGTCGATCTCGAGGTCGACGACGGAGCGGCCGCGGACGACGACGGCGACGTGACCGACCAGCTGCTGGCGGACTCGGACGACGTCGTCTGTTGGACGTGTGGCTCCCGGGTCGACCGCGACCGGATCGAGGCGACGCTCGACCGACTGCGCTCGCTCCGCCAGCGGAAACTCGACGAGCGCAGCGATCTCCAAGAGCAGATCGACGACCTCTCCGACCGGCGAAAGGAACTGCGCGAGCAACGCCAAAAGCGCGGGGAGATCGAAACGCGACTCGAGGCCGTCGAGGACGAACTCGAGCGCCGCACGGACCGCATCGAGGCCCTCGAGGCCGACCTCGAAGAGCAGCGGGCGCGCGTCGAAGACCTCGAATCGGACGCCGAAACCTACGAGAATGCCGAGTACGGCGAGGTTATCGATACCCACCGCGACCTGAACCGGCTCGAACTCGAACTGGAGGACCTCGAGGCCGAACGCGACGAGGTCGAAGCGCGAATCGCGGAGATCGAGGAGAAGATCGAGGAGCGAAGCGACCTCGAGGAGCGTCGCGAGACGGTCGAGGACGAACTGACGGACCTTCGAACACGGGTCGACCGGATCGAAGAGAACGCCGTCGACGCGTTCAACGACCACATGGACTCGATCCTCTCGATTCTCGAGTACCGTAACATCGACCGCATCTGGATCGAACGCCGCGAGCGGACGGTCCGGGAAGGCCGGCGGAAGGTCTCGCGGACGGCCTTCGACCTCCACATCGTCCGGACGACCGAGGACGGCCGCACCTACGAGGACACCGTCGACCACCTCTCGGAGAGCGAACGCGAGGTCACCGGGCTCGTCTTCGCGCTGGCCGGCTACCTGGTCCACGACGTCTACGAGATCGTCCCGTTCATGCTGCTGGACTCGCTCGAGGCGATCGACTCGAACCGGATCGCCGACCTCGTGGCCTACTTCGAGGAGTACGTCGACTGTCTCGTCGTTGCCCTGCTCCGAGAGGACGCCGAGGCGCTGTCGGAGTCGTACACGTACGTCGAGGAGATCTAGCGCTCGGCGATCGCCGACGTCCTCGTTCCGTCGCCGCCTTCCGACCGATATCGATCGACCGGCCCTTATTCATCAGACTCCGAAGTTTTTCGACATACTTTCGGAATTCATACGTGAATTTCGACCGATCGGTTCCTCGGCCGGTTCGTCGGCGCCGGCCATCAGACCTGAACGGAAAATCGACGGAACCGGCGGACAGGGGCCGTCCCTCTGGGGTATGATTCAGTTCGACCGGGACTATACACACGATGAATCAGCCAGTTCGTAATACACCCGTGGCCGGTGATATCGGCTCTAAGCCCGTTTGAGTGATCGTCGGCGATTCGCTCGAGCGATACCGACGGCATCGAGTGAGCCCTTGCCTACTAGTTCGACCGAAATCGTACCAGATTAGAATGATAGTGACAAGGCTGGTATTTCTATCAATCGCCGGGCGAGGAGTCGGGTCGGTAGCCGCGGCTGATGGCCTTCCAGTGGCCGGCGGCGAAGCGGTGGTAGGTGACGGCGGCCGGGACGAGCGTCTCGAGGATCAACGCAGCGTACAGCGCCCCGATTCCCAGCGGCGTCACGGCCTCGAGACCCGGCAGGGGGACGGCGACGGCACCGAGGGCGGCGACGGGAAGCGCGAACGCATACAGCCCGAGTACCTGCCCGTAGAACGGCCAGCGGGTGTCGCCGCTGGCACGCAGCGGGCCGGTCGCGCCGCCGCTGATTCCGCGGAAGACGACGCTCACGCAGGCGACGACGATGAACGTCGTCACGAGCGGGAGAATATCGGTGTCATCGACGAAGAGCCGGCCGACCCGCTCGGCGGAGACGAGGACCAGTGCCGCGCTACAGAGGTAGACGGCGGTGCCGAACCACAGTACCTCCCAGCCGTAGGTGTCGGCGTCGCCCTCGTCGCCGGTGCCGAGTTCCTGCCCGACGAGGCTGCTCGAGGCCAGCGAGAACCCCCAGCCGGGCGTGTCCATCAGATCCCGAACGCGGCGCGCGACGACGTAAGCGGCCACCACGTTCGGCCCGAACAGGGCGACGATCGCGAGCATGGGAAACTGCGCGCCCCGGCGGGCGACGTTGGTGAAGACGAGCGGCGTCCCGATCCCGATCACGTTCCGGGCGTCTTCGAGGGTCGTGTACGGCCGCGAGACGTCGATCCTGACCGGGAAGTCGCCGATCACCGGCAGCCGGCCGAACGCGAAGCCGGTGACGAACGCCGCCAGCACGAGGACGTTGGCCAGTACCGTGCCGATCGCCGCGCCGACGACACCCAGCTCGAGGACGAACAGCAGGACGGCGTTGACCGCGACGTTGACGACGGCACCGCCGGCTCGCAACGCCATCGGCGTCCAGGCGTCGTCGGCCCCGACGAGGGTCCGGCTGCCGATCAGGTTCAGGGCGGCGACGGGAACCCCGAGGGAGACGACCCGGAGGTAGTCGGCACCGTAGGAAACCGACGCGGCGTCGTCACCGACGAGTCCGATCAGCTCCGCGGGAACGAGCCAGAACAGGGCCGCGAGCGGCACGGTGATCGCGACGACGACGAGCGCGCTGGTCGTCACCGCCAGCGAGAGGTCCTCGGTCGCGCCCGCGCTGAACCGCTGGGAGACCAGCCCGATCGTCGCGCCGGCGACCCCGCCGCCGATCCCGAACGCGAGCGCCCAGAACGGCGTGGCGAAGCCGACGCCGGCAATCGCCGCTGGCCCCAGCGCGATGCCGACCATCGCCACGTCCGCCGCCGACTTCGACATCCGGGCGATGCCCGTGACGATCCGCGGCCACGCGAGGTCCGTCGTTCGCACGACGCGCTCCCGGTCGACGACGCCGGCCCGCGCGAGCAGGAACCCGATCGATAGCAGGAGCCACCGGAGCGGATTCGGCACTCGAGAAACCACGCCTTGCGGTTCGTGATTCGGCGCTAAAACGCTTTATACTACCGTCGTTGCTCATGGACGATCGTTCGAATCACCCTCGCAGTGACGGCGTTCTCGGCCGACCGGTGGTCGGATTTATCCGGCTCGAGCGCGTCGGATCGAGTCGACTTCGCGATGACCAGCGACGATCGATACAAACTGTTCGGCGTCTACGTCTCGCCGCCGGTCTTCGACGCGCTCGAGACGATTCTCTACGAGGAGGCGGGCGTCGTCGACTACGCGAACTACTTCGAGCCGACCGGCTCGACGGTGCCGGTCGGCGATCCGGGTGCGGACGCGACCGCCCAGCTGGTCGCCGACCTCGTCGCGGACTTCGCCGGCCTGTACGACGCGGCGGACTTCGGGGCCGCTCGCGCCGTCGACCCCGAGGCGTTCGAACTCGCGCAACTCGCCGCCGAGCCGGAGACGGTGGCCCGCGCCCGCGAGCGGTTCCAGGCGGCGGCCACGATTCAGGAGACCGACAGCCGAACGGTCCACACCGCGATCCTGGCAGCGGCGCTCGAGAGGGTCGACGGCCCCGACGAGTGAGCCGTCCGCTCAGGCTTCCTGCAGGTCGACGATACGCACCCAGTGATCGCCGTGTTCCGCCTCGTGATCCCTGGCATCCCTGTTTGCGTCCGCCCAGTCCGCGTGTTCCCGCTCGAAGTCACAGCCGTCACACCGCAACTGGTACACCATGCGAGGAGCTACCACTCGAGGTGAGTTAAGTTTCGTCGCTACTATCTCCGGTCGGAGTTCTCGACGGTTCGATACCGTTCGATTCGCCGATACACGTCCGAACCCTCGGAACACACGTTCGTCAGTAATTGAATTGAGGAACATATTCGGGGAGTATGATTCGTGAGTTCCCGTGGTACGGTGTATCGAACGATGACCACCGCAGACGTGGCGATGGATGCCGCCGAGACGGCCGGATCGTGTACGTTACGCAGCCCGACCGCAGGGTGGTACCTCCTCACCGTCTCCCGGCTCGCCGCTCGGGGAACGGGACGGGTCGGAACCGGTGAACTCGCCGAGCAACTGGACACCAGCCCCGCAAGCGTCACCGAGATGGTCGGGCGACTCGCCGAGGACGCCGTCCTCGAGTACGAGAAGTACGCCGGCGTCGAGCTGACGCCCCGCGGAGCGGCGATCGCCGAGTCGCTCGCGTGGCGACAGTGCGTGGTCACGTCCTTTTTCGATCGCGTCCTGGCGTACGATATCGACGACTACACCGCCTATCGGATCGGATATACGATTCCCGAAGCCGGCGTCCACCGGCTGCAAGAGCGGATCGACGACCCCCGTGTCGACGCCTGCCGACGCATCGGTGAGGGGTCCGACGGCTGTCTCGTCGAGGCTCACGCCGAGGGCTAGCGGGGCCTCCTTCCAGTCCCGACCACCGATGGCGGGCGCTTGGCCCGACGGCGAACCGACAACGACGACCGGGACCGGACGGTCGTCAGCCGAGTTCGCGCCCTTCGAAACGCCGTTAGTCGGATCGGTGTGATTCCATCGCCGCACCGTCCTCCTGTGGCCACATCGCCCAGGCCAGGAGGGCGATGACGACCGCTAGCCCGACTACACCCGTCTCGAGGACGGACAGCGTGATACCGAACCACGAGAGGGCCGTCCGGAACTCGACGACGAGCGGGACGAGGACGGCGATGACGACGAGAAGCGCACCCTTGGAAAGTCGCATATTTTGGTTCCCGTCATATGTTGGGCCCGAAACCGCCAAAGGTTGGTGGTGAACATGTTCGCCACCGGTTGTCCGTCGTCGAGCGACCGCCCGAGATCAGCGATGCTCGGCTGACGTCGGTCCGATCGATTCGTCCCCGCGTCGCGGTCGCTCAGACCGTGTGGACCTCGTAGCCCTCGTCCACGAGGGCCGCGACGTCCGGTGCGTGTTCGGTCCCGTCGATCTCGAACCCCTCGGCCTCGACGGCCGCCGCGACGCCTTTGAACGTCGCACAGTGGTCACAGACTCCGGCGATGAGGTCCTCGTCTTTCGCCCGTTCGTAGGCCTCTCGTGCCGGCGCGGGCCGTTCCTCGATATCTTCGAACCAGTACGTCGCGGCCCCGTCGAAGTAGACCCGCGCCTCGTGGCCCGCCGCGTCCAACTGCGCGGCGTAGGTCAAGGGGTTCGCGAACTTGCCCGGTCGCTCCGGATGCGAGAGGAGGATGAACGCGTGTTTCGTCATAGCCGGTTCGGGAGACGGCCGCGACCCGGATAGTAACCGTCTCGAATACCTTCCCCGGATCGACTTCGGGGGTCCGACACGCGGTCTCGAGGCGGCAGGGCCGTCGGCTGCGGGCGTCGGGATCCGAGGGCGCTTCCGGTCGCGAGACGCGGGACCGTTCAATCGGCGCGGATGGAGATATCGGGCTGGTGTTCGCAGTCCCCCGTCACGAACTGTTTCAGGACGCGCTCCTCTAACCGGTGGAGCGTCTCGCTACACGTCGACTTGGCGATGTCGAGTTCGTCCGCGAGTTCGACCAGCGTGATCCGGCGCGGTGTGTCGTAGTAGCCGCGGTCGATCGCCTCGTAGAGGAGCCACTGCTGTCTGTCGGTGAGCAGCGACTCGGAGTCGGCCTCCGGTTGCACTCGCTCGAGCGAATACGTGATCCCGGAGTCGGTCAGGCTCTCGCCGAGCCGCGAGAGTTGCTCCTGAGGGATCGTCGTCTCCAGGGCCATCCGCCCGTCGCTGATCTCGAAGGGGGTCCGAAGCGGCACGCCCGACGACTGGATCGCGGTCAACACCACCGGCGACGTCGTCTCGAGCTGGAGACGCCGCCGGTGACAGGCCATCTCGAGGACCGTCAGATCGGTCACCGAGTCGTCGGCCCGGAAGGCCTCGCAGATCCGGTCGGCCGCCGTCCCGAGGACCTCGAGCCGGGCGGCTCCCGTCCCGTCGGTGGCCGTCGCTGCGAGGACCCGAAACCGGGCGTCGGGGTAGTCGCGCGATATTCGGCCGATCCATGCGTCCGCTGGAATCGTGACGGTGAGTTCGACGTAGGGCATGATGTGGGGCGGTCGCGATCGGCGTCGGTACGACACCGGTCGGACTCGAGCTACCCCACTGTTTTAGGCACACCTAAGAATAGGTTGGCGCGGATATGTTCGCCGCTCACGTAAATACGCCAGTCGTATGATGGGGTCGTCGGCTCGGTCGGATCCACCATATCGGCGATGTTCGCGGTAGTACCGAACGGACGTGTTCGAACGAGCGGGCGACTCGAGTCCCGCGAGATCGACGCCCGACTCGAGGATCGACAGCCCGTCGATAGCCGTGTCCGGCCCTCGAGTGTGGGACGACCCGTTCGACCGCGAGCGGCGAGCGCGTATTTAAACGACGATCCGGATCGATTCGTCAGAGTCCCTATCGCGGTCCGCATGTGAGAACGACCGATGACTGATCACGACTCCGGCGTCGCCGTCACGTTCCACCCCCAGACGTGGACCGATTCGGCGGGCGCGGCACACGATTGGGACCGGAAACAGTTGATCCCCGCCGAAGGGCGGGACCCGGTCACCTTCGTGGTCCCGCTCGAGGACGGCACCGACGAGGACGGCACCGTCTACCCGGACGAGTCCTACGAGGCGAATCAGTTGCAGGCCCACCCCGCGGCCCCGGACTGGGTGCGCGAGTGGGACGGGCCGTACTACGTCACGACAGAGGCCGTCTCCGATTCGTGAGCGATCGCCGGTCGGCGGCCGTCTCACCCCATCTATTCATGGACTTTCCAATAATTATAAGTTTCTTACCACGGTATCAGAGGATGGAAGCGCTCTCCCAGGGACTACGCGAAAGTCCCGGGTGCGGGCACACCCGAGATGCGCTTCCAAACCTCCGCGGTTTGCAAGCATGATTCCGTACTTACTCACGAGGCATAAAAGTCTCGCACGGCACGGACAGCATCGGCATTCGGTTGTGTTCGGTTCGAGCCGGCTCGAGCGACGCGGCCAGCACCGCGCGAAATCGCCGTCCAAGAACTGCGGCACGCGGGGTGGCGGGCGATGAGTGACGACGGTACGCTCGGGACGTGTTCACGCTGTGGCCGCGACGTGCTGATCACCCACTGTCTCGGCCCCGGGGAATGTTACGCGTGGCCCTGCGGGTGTCGGCAGTCGCCCACGGCGATAGCGAACGACGACGGCTCGTAGACCAGCCGTCGATTTGGGGCGGAATTGGTGAAGTGGATTTGCTAAGTATACCTGCATATTGAACGCCGCACGCTCTGTCGCTTCTAAGACATATTCAGTATCGCGTGATGAATACACAGCGCGAATGTCGCATCGGATGTAGTTCGATTTGCGAAGATGGTGATCGGTCAGTAGAGATGAGGGAATTATCGTGGTCACCATCATTCTCGGTATCCTATTTGTAATCAAATTCTGAACAGTATTTTACCTGTCTTAGCTCATATTGTGAGTCGGGTGAAAGGATATCAGCAGAGAGACTAGTCACAGATGGTTGGATGACGATTCGTCATTAGTGACCGCGGCGCAGGTAATCGTGGCAGTCGTCCTCTTTCTCTTCGCGATACGGTTGTTAGGAGCCGCAACGGATGCACTAACACCGTCACTCAGAAGGGTTCTCGATCGAGTAATCGTCGACGAGAGATCGGCACTCGGACTCAGCTGGATTGCCTCGTACATCTTAGCCAACGGGACAATCGTCGCCGCCCTCTCGCTGTCCCTGTTCAAATCGGAGCTCGTTCTCCCGTCGCAACTGTTCCTGATGATCGTCGGCTCTCGGCTCGGCGGCGCGGCCGTCGTCGTTTTCATCGGGGCGTTCGATTACCTGAACGAGGAGATCGAATCGCTCCGCGAATCGACAAGCCTCGGATTGCTCACCTTCCTGCTCACCCATTCGATCTACCTGCCTGCGATGGCGCTGGGATACGTCGCGATGCCGGTGATCCGGACAGGGGAGGGTCACAGTCAGATGCTTCCTGACCTTGAGGTCTCGCTCCCGGACGTGATCTCGGTCGTCGCCAACGGAATCATCGACTCTGTCGGGGCCGGAATCGCGTTTCTCTTGGCGATTGGCTGTATCCTCGTAAGCCTCCAGTTATTTGATCGCATACTCGATGGCATCGATAAACAGCGGCTGCGTCGGCGCTACGTCTCGAGGTTGCAGGACAAGTGGGTCTCGTTCGGACTCGGGATCATCGTCACGGGGGTCACGACTAGCGTTGCGTTTTCGCTCGGTGTGATCGTCCCACTTTACAACCGAGGGCATATCAAACGAAACGAGATCATGCCGTTCGTGCTGGGTGCGAATATCGGGACGCTGTTCGATACACTCATCGTTGCGATCGCGCTGAACACGGCCGTTGGTGTGCTTACCGTCCTCGCGTTAGTGACTAGTGGGACCGTCATTTCAGTAGTCGTGTTGGTCTTTTACGCGCCGTACAGCAGGCTCGTCGACAGGGTCCAAAATCGGATCGTCGACAATAGAGGCTACTTTATCAGCTTTCTCGTCTCGCTATTGCTCGTCCCACTGTTGCTCATCGTGTTCCCGTGAGTCGCCGACGCCGATCTGTATGTCGTGTTTTCGCAGCACCGTCGGGTTAGAAGTCCTCCGGAAAGTACGAAACGCGGACGAGTAGATAGACGAAATACAGGACGATCAACAGCGCTGCCCCGACCCGCCCCAGATGGCGTTCCTCGATCGTCTCCAAGCGTGCTTGCAGCGTGTGGCGTTCGAAGCGTTCGGCGACCGTTCCCAATACAACGCCAATATCGTCTTTCGTCAGCAGATACATGAGGAGGATACTGGCCGTTACGGTTTCCATCGGCAGGTCCCAGTACACGAGCGGTGTGGGAACGTGATACGTCGAGAGGAGTGACCCGAGACCAATTCCGAGAAGCGGATTTGTGATATTGCTCCCGATCAACGTTCCTAGCGAGAGCCCCTCTGCGCCTTCGCGCAATCCGACGATGGCGGTGACCATCTCCGGCGAGGCGGAACCGACTCCGAGCACGATGACGCCGATCAGTGATCCCTCGAGACCCGTTCGAGCCACGAAGAAGCTGACGGATCGAAACAGAAAATGAGCGGCGAAGAGGACAACGAGGAGGCCGATCGCCGAGACGACCGTATCCCGTCTCGGTGTCGTGGACGGGGGGCTAGTGCCCTGCTGCTGAAGAATGTCGCTCCGCGTCGTGTACAGAACGTATGTGTAAGATGTGAAGAACGTGAGTAAAATCAGTCCGTCAACTCTCGTAAGGGTCCTGTCCCACGCGAGCAGTAAGGTGAGAAGCGTCGTGCCAATCATCGGTACATAGCCCCGGAGGAGGAACTTGTACGAGAACCGAAAACCACCCACAAGTAGCACGACAAGTCCCAACACCAGTGTCTGCTGCACTACGTCAGAACCGATGTTGCCGCCCAGTACGGTCGCCGAGAGGATCCACGGATTCCCGACGCCAAGGAGAATCTGCAACGATGCGACGACGTGTGCCGCGATTTCGGGCAGGCTCGTCCCAAGAGAGACCACGGTGAGTCCGATGACGGCCTCGGAAACGCCGTAGTACTTCGCGACCCGCACGACCCGCTGAACGACCACCTCGGCCGCAACCACTAACGAGATCATAGAGACGAACCCGAGAACGGCATACCCGCCGGAACTCCCCACGGCCATCTGTTAGCTTCCTGTTCGCTTCCCTAAGTATTAAACACGCAGGTGTAGTGATCGGATGGTTCGCTGAATTTCACGTGGACCAAACGGTATCGTCGTGCTGCAGTACTCCTCTATATTTATCAGATCGCTTCTAACGCCTCTTCGAGAGGGTAGTAGATGCTCCGGTAACGCTCGGCCGATACTGACCAGAGCGACCACAATCAACTGCTGTGAAAAGAAGGACGACGACCCTTCTCTGCTTGTCCGCGCTTCCCGCTGGTAAGAGATCACCGGTCGAACGATCATTCCAGCTTCCGGTAGTACAATCGCACAACGGCGACGGCCCCTGACAAGGGACTTGATGGAATCCAGTTCGCCGATACTGGTTTCACCTATAAACGTCCCTATGCTGTCTGCGGGTTTACGAGGAGCAAGGCGACGAGTGGGTTGGGAAAATGGGTCGGGGCGGATTTGAACCACAAGGACTCGCTTCGCTCGTCCGCTGGGCTCAAATCCGCCCAACGTCACGATACTGCCGCTCGCGTATTTGCTCGCGGCAGAAGTAGTGGGTTGGGGCGGATTTGAACCGCCGGCTTCCTCCGTGTGAAGGAGGTATCATAACCGGACTAGATCACCAACCCGCACGAGGCCCTTCCCGTGCGTCTGACTTAAGACTTCCTTTCAGCGGTCGTCGGCGTCGCTCGAGCGACCCCCATCAACGCGCCCGCGCACGTCACCAGCGACCCCACGAACCCGCTGGGCCGCACGCCGCTCGAGGCCGAGCGCATCCGCCCGGACCGCCTCGAGCCGACTCGGCTCGGGTTCGGCTTCGACCGCGAGCCCGAGTCGTGATCGGACGCGATCGACGTGGGGCTCGAGCGTTTCCGCAACGCCCAGACGGGCGTGTTCGGCGGCGCGAGCGAGGTAATACCGGCTGTCGTGGAAGTGGTTGTTCATCGGTTCTCTCCCGTAGAAAGGTTAGCTGAGTATATAGTCCTATCGTAGAGGACGAATTTCGACGCCGCTCCCGCGGGCGATCCCGAGCCCGACACGCGATCGATTGACATACGTCTCTCCGTGAAAATATCCGGCTATGAACGAGTTCCAGTCGGTCGCGCTCGAGCGCGAGGGGTCGACCGCCGACCTGGTCGTCGAGGGCGGGCAGGTGTACTGTTCGAACCGCCGCGAATTTCTCGACCGCGATGTCGCGATCGTCGGCGACAGGATCGCCGCCTTGCTCGCGGACGCCGAGTCGGTCACCGGCCCGGAGACGACAGTCGTCTCGGCGGCCGACAGCGTCGTCCTGCCGGGGCTGATCGACGCCCACACCCACGCCGACATCCAGCTGCTGTTCGACCGCGAAGTGCCCCATCTGCTCGCATCGGGGACTACCTCGATCGTCACCGAGAGTTCCGGTCTCGGGCTGCTCTTTGGCAGCCGCGGCGTCGAAACCTTCCTCGAGCGGACCGCTGACGCCCCGGTCTCAGCCTACGTCTCCCTGCCGCCACAGGACTTCGTCGACACCTTCGAACCCGCGACGGGGACGCCGGTCGAACTCGAGGCGCTCTCGGACCTGCTGGATCACGACCGGGTCGTCGGCGTCGGCGAGATCGACTGGATCCACGTCGTCGGCCGCGACGCGCCGGTCGAGGACCTCTACGACCGCACCCGCGAACGCGATCTCCCGATCGTCGGCCACGGCGCGGGCTGTCGGGGCGAGTCGCTGCGGGCGTTCGCGACCGTCGTCGACAACGACCACGAGGCGATTTCGGCCGACGGGATCCGCGAGCGCGCCGCCAACGGGATCCACGTCGTCGGCCGCTCCGGCTCGATCCGAGACGACCTCGAGGCGCTGATCGATGCCTACCCGGACCTCGACCCACGGAGCGTCTCGCTATCGACCGATGGCGTCTGGCCCGGCGACCTGCTCGAGGGCTTTGGCATGGCCGAGATCGTCCGCCGGCTGATCGACGCCGGGATCGAGCCGGCCGACGCGATCGACGCCGCGAGCCGGAACACCGCAGCCCACTTCGGACTCGCGGACCGGGGCGTCGTCGAACCGGGTGCCGTCGCCGACCTCCTCGTCGTCGCCGACCTCGAGTCGATGGCCGTCGAGACGGTCCTCTCCGAGGGCGAGGTCGTCGTCGCCGACGGCGAGCCCCTCGTCGACGCCAGGACCGACCCCTACCCCGACTACGTCTACGACACGATCTCGGTCGACGTCTCGGCCGAGCGCTTCACCGCGCCCCTCGAGGCCGCGCCCGAGGGCCGTGTCCGCGCGATGGCGGTCGACCGCGGGCTCGTGACGACCGAAACGACCGCCGATGCCGCCGTCGTCGGCGGACCGGACGGCTCGAGCCGCCGGCTCGGCCCCGACCCCGCCACCGACGTCCTCACCGCGACAGTCCTCGATCGCGACCCGGCGACCGAGGAACGGGGCTTTACCGGCTTCCTCACGGGCTTCGGCCTCGAGTCGGGGGCGCTCGCTACCTCGGCCGTCTGGGAGGCAACCGGGCTTGTGACCGTCGCCGCGGATACCGACGACGCCGTCGTCGCCGCCGACCGCGTCGCCTCGATGGGCGGCGGGATCGCAATCGCCCGCGACGGCGAGGTGGTCGCCGACCTCGCCATGCCGGTCGCCGGGGCCGCCGCCGAACTCCCGCCCGAGCAGTTCGCCGCGGAGTTCGAGGCACTCGAGGACGCCCTCCGCGAGGCCGGCGTCGACATCGACCGGCCGCTGTTGACCGCGCAAACGCTGACGTTCCCCGGCGTTCCGACGCTAAAGCTCACGGCGGCGGGCTACGCCGACGTACTGGGCCAGTCCGTCGTCGGCCTCGAGCCGGCGGCGGACACCGACGACTGAGCCGCGCGGATCGCGCTTCGGTCCCCGCCGGCCGAACCGACCCCGTTCTCGGCTCCATCTACCATTATAATTCTACGGATAACCGGCGTTTCACCCGGTAACACTCCCGTTAGCGAGAATATAACCGGTTCTGGAACGAACCGGATACCGTCATGCAACGACGAACGCGGAACGCGGATCGAACCGACTCACGACCGATCGGACCGGCCGGCGCGGCGACGGCGGTGAGCCGCTGATGGCATTCGAGAGCGGCCCCGCCGCCGTCGTGTTGCTCGTCGGCCGACTGCTGTTCGGCGGGCTGATACTCTACCAGGGAATCAACCACTTCCTCGCGCCGGACGCGATGGCCGGCTACGCCGAGGCCAAGGGCGTCCCGGCGCCCACGTTCGGCGTCGTCGCCTCGGGCGTCATCCTCGTTCTCGGTGGTCTCGGCCTCGTCCTCGGCGTCTACCCCGTCATCGCGGCGGGGGCGCTGGCTGTCTTCTTCCTCGTCGCGACGCCGCTCATGCACGACTTCTGGGCGGTTCCCGACGACCAGAGACAGAACGAGATGAACCACTTCACCAAGAACGTCGAACTGTTCGCCGCGTCGCTGCTCGTGCTGGTGCTGGCGAGCCAGCCGTGGGGCTACGCGCTGAACGTCGGTCTCTGAGCAGGTTTCTCCACGAGACGACGTCTCGCGGCCACAGGACGGTAGTACGAACGGCGGGCTCTCGGCCGACTCACCGGCTCGAGCGATGGGTTCCGACCCGGACCACCAACGTGGTTCGGCGAACGGTTCAAGCGGTTCGTCGCCGACCGGTCTCGTATGGCAACGAACGAACCGACCGCGGGGGCCGCCGAGACGAAGCAGTTCCTCGTGACCTGTGACAGCTGTGCCTACGAGCGGTCGGCGACGGGCCGTGCCGAAGCGACCCGACTCGGCACCGATCATCACCGGGAAACCGGTCACGACCCCGTCGCCCTCGAGGTCCCGGCATCGGCCGCCGGCCCGTAATCCGGACCCCGCCGGTAATACGGATCGCACCCGCGTCGTCTCTCGAGTACTGCGTGTGGCGGCCGCTCTCGTCGTGTCCTCGAGCGACGGAAAACACCGATTCGAGTCAGTACTCCGGCGATTCTTCGGGTTCGCCGTCGCGGGCATTGACGACGCGCGCGATCGTGAACAGGCCGTCCGAGAGCCGGTTGAGATACTGCACCGCGTCCTCGTTGATCTGTTCCTCTCCGGCGAGCGCGACCGCGCGGCGCTCGGCGCGCCGACAGACCGTGCGGGCGTGATGGAGCGCGGCCCCATCGTCGCTGCCGGTCGGCAGGACGAAGGAAGTCAGCGGCTCGAGTTCCTCGTCGTAGGCATCGATCCAATCCTCGACGGTCTCGACGTGGTCGGGCCGGATCGCGGGGTCGTCCTCGTCGGGGTCGGGATTGGCGAAGTCCGCCTGGACGATGTGGAGGTGGTTCTGGATCGCCGACAGGTGGTCGTTGACGTCGTCGTAGTCGGTCGGGCGGATCGTCCCGAGCAAGGCGTTGAGTTCGTCGACGGTCCCGTAGGCCTCGATCCGGGCGCTCGCCTTCGAGACGCGGCTCATGTCGCGGAGGTCCGTCTCCCCGTCGTCGCCGCGGCCGGTGTAGATCGACATGGCTGGACCGACGGACGGCGGCTACTTAATTTCCGCGTCGGCCGCGCCGTCGATCGGTCGGCCGAATCAGTAGTTTCAACTCGCTCGACCCGCTATCGCCGCGCATGGCTATGGAACTCGACCACGAGTGCCCCAACTGCGGGGCGGAAAAGACCTTCTACCGCGCTGCCAGCACGTCGCTGCACCTCGGCGAGAAGGTCAAGTGGCACTGCCCGGACTGTGACTACGGCTTCGTCCGGATCGGCGACAACGGCACCGCCGTCGACTCCAGCACCGCGTAAGCGTCTCGGGTACGCCGACGCCATTCGCTCGCAGGGAGCTGCCATGCGACGACCGACCACGCCCTTGTGAGGGGGTGGGTCACCCGAGCGAGAGATTGATCGTTTTCGTCTGTCGGTAGTGATCAAGCGTGTCGGCGCTCAGTTCCCGCCCGATCCCGGACTGTTTGTAGCCGCCAAACGGCAGTCCCGGTGCGAGGTCGTGGTAGCTGTTTATCCAGATGTATCCCGCTTCGATGTCCCTCGCGGCCCGGTTCGCTTGTGTAATATCGTCGGTGATGACGCCGCCGGCGAGTCCGTAGTCGACGTCGTTGGCCAACTCCATCATCGTCTCGTAGTCGCTCCAGCGGAACACTTCGAGTACCGGACCGAAGATCTCCTCCTGAACGGCGGTGTGGTCGTGTTCGAGTCCCTCGATGAGGGTCGGTTCGACGTAACAGCCCTCGGAGAGGACCTCGTCGTCGGGACGGTCGCCGCCAGTGAGGAACCGCCCGCCGGCGTCCTGTGCCGCCTCGAGGTACTCGAGCGTCCGATCGACCTGTGCCGTGGAAACCTTCGGGCCGAGGTCAGTCTCCTCGCGGAGCGGATCGCCGATTTCCATCCCGGCGATCGCATCGACGAGTCCGTCGAGGACATCGTCGGCGACGTCCTCGTGGACGAACAATCGCGAGCCGGCCTCACAGCACTCGCCGGTGTTGTAGAAGATCGCGGCCGTAATCAACTGAACTGCGTTCGGAACGTCGACATCGGAGAAGACGACCACGGGGCTCTTGCCGCCGAGTTCGAGCGTCACGTCGGTGACGTTCTCCGCCGCGTTCGTCATGACCTGCTTGCCGACGGCGGTCGACCCGGTAAACGCGACCTTTCGAACGTCGGGATGGCGAGTCAGCGGGTCGCCAGCTTCCTCGCCGAATCCGGTAACGACGTTGACGACGCCGTCCGGAACGATCCCGTCGAGCAGTTCGGCCAGCCGAAGTGCGGAGAGTGGCGTCTGTTCGGCGGGTTTCAACACCGTACAGTTGCCAGCAGCGAGCGCGGGTGCGAGTTTCCACGACGCCATCAGCAGCGGGAAGTTCCACGGGATTACCTGTGCGACGACGCCGTACGGTTCCGAGATCACCTGTCCGTATCTCGAGCCCTCGGTCATCGTCTCGCCGCCGTTCTCGCGGACGATTCCCGCGAAGTAGCGGAACTGTTCTGCGGCCGAGTTGACGTCGATCCTCGCCTCCGTGATCGGTTTCCCGTTGTCGAGCGTCTCCAACCGGGCGAGTTCGTCGGCGTTGTCCTCGATCGCGTCGGCGATTTCTAGCAGGACCCGTTGGCGATCACCGGGTGAGGACCCCGACCACTCCGTCTCGAACGCCTCCCACGCGGCATCGACCGCACGATCGATGTCCGCTTCGCGACCGCGGGCAACGGATGCGAGTTCCTGATTCGTCGTCGGATCGGTCGTTGCGAACGTTTCGCCGCCCGCCGGCTCCACGAACTCGCCGCCGATATACAGCGACGTCCGTTCCGGGACGACCGCATCGGCCGTCTCGCGGTGGCGCTCCAGTACGTCGTTTCGGCGATCCTCGGCTGAGCCTGGGTGACTGGCCATGGGTCCCACTGATGCTCAGTCGCGTGGAAAAGGTTTGGCAATCGGCAACAGGGATGTAATCGAACGTGGTTTATATATTGGACGTGTGAAAGGTACCGGGGGAGAATTTGGCAGTCGACGTAACCTATTTTCATTTCTACCACGGACCCAACACCGGCGAGACCCCGCGCTTGCTCCTGTATTGGCCGCCGTCGCGTCGACCGACGATCGCGGTCAACGCCCACAGAATAGGGTCTGCCGGTCAGGACTCGTCCGCGAGCGCCTGCCACGACAGCCGCGGGCTCCGCGCGGCACTCGTTTGATCGATCCGGCGTGCTGTCGTGCGTTCCGGCGCGGCCTCGAGCGTCGCGTCGTCCTCGCCGGCGACGGCGTTGAACGCGGCGGCGAGCCGATCGAGGGTGGCCTTGCTCTCGACCTCCGTCGGCTCGGTCATCAGGGCCTCGGGGACGATTTCGGGCCACTTGGTCGTCGGCGGGTGGACGCCGTAGTCGAGCATCCGCTTTGCGACGTCGGCGGCGTCCTGCTCGCCGGCGCTGGCGACGAACTCGTGGTGGAAGGGACCGTAGGGAACGTCGTACTCGATCCGCTCGGCGAGGTAGTTCGCGTTCAGTACCGCCGAGGCGCTGGCGTCCGCCAGCCCCTCGTCGCCGAGCCGCGCGATGTAGGCGAAGGCCTTGAGCAACACCAGCCAGTTGCCGTAGAAGCCGTGGACCTTCCCGATGGTGTGGTCGGGCTCGAAGCGTTCGTACCGGGGCTCGCCGCCCGCGGACTCGGCCTCGCGCTGGCGCACCCGGGGCGCGGGCAGGAACGGCGCGAGGTCGTCGACGACGCCGACCGGCCCCGCACCCGGCCCGCCGCCGCCGTGGGGCGTCGCGAACGTCTTGTGGACGTTGTAATGCATCACGTCGAAGCCCATGTCGCCCGGCCGCGCGCGGCCGAGCAGGGCGTTCAGGTTTGCCCCGTCGTAGTAGAGCAGTCCGCCGGCGTCGTGGACCAGCTCGGCGATCTCGGTGATATCGCGCTCGAACAGTCCGAGCGTGTTGGGGTTCGTGAGCATGAGTGCCGCCGTGTTCTCCGAGAGGGCGGCCTCGAGCGCCTCGAGGTCGACCCGGCCCTCGTCGTCGCTGGGCAGGGAAACGACGTCGTAGCCACCCAGGGCGGCGGTCGCGAAGTTGGTGCCGTGGGCGCTCTCGGGAACGATGACCTCGTCGCGGTGGCCCTCGCCGTTGTGTTCGTGGTAGGCCGCCGCGACGCGGATGCCGACGAACTCGCCGGCGGCCCCCGCGGGCGGCTGCAGCGTCACCGCGTCCATGCCGCCGATCCGACCGAGGTAGTCCTGCAGGCGATAGAGCAGTTCCAGATTGCCCTGTACCGACCCCTCGGAGCGGTCGGGATGAACCGCCGCCGACGGCAGCGCGGCCACGTCCTCGGTGAATTTCGGGTTGTACTTCATCGTACACGAGCCAAGCGGGTAGGGCCCGCTGTCGATCCCGTAGATCATCTGGGAGAGTCGCGTGTAGTGACGCGCCAGTTCGGGTTCGGAGAGTTCCGGTAGCTCGAGCGAGTCACGGGTGAGGTCGTCGGGCAGCGGCGACTCGCCGTCGGCCGTCTCCTCGCCACCGCCGATCTCGACCCGCGTCAGATCCTTCTCGGAAAGCAGCGGCTCGTACTCACCGTTCTCGACGTAGCGGGCCTGGTCGTACCGGACCTGCGGGTCGTCCGGCCGCTCGTCGCTCATCGGATCACCCCCTCGAGCGCCGCGACGAAGCGATCCAGCCGCTCGTCGGGGACGCCGGCGACACAGACCTGGATCTCGTGATCACCGACGACGTGGACCGCGAAGCCCCGTTTCTCGAGGTCGTCGGCGACGGCGCGGGCGGGCTGGTCGACGCGGGCGACGAACTCCCGGAGGTGGTGTCGGTCGTGGACCGGCGCTTTCACGCCGACGATCTCGTCGAGTTGAGCCGCGAGATCACGCGCGCGTCGGACGTCGCGCTCCGCGAGATCGACCATGCCGCTCGGGCCGAGGACGGCAGCGTGCATCGCGGTCCGGAGCGCGACCCAGGCCTGGTTCGTACAGATGTTGCTCGTGGCCCGCTCCCGACGGATGTGCTGTTCGCGGGTCTGGAGCGTCAGCGTGTACGCCCGGCGGTCGGTCGCGTCCTCGCTGGCCCCGACCAGCCGGCCGGGGACTTGCCGGAGGTAGTCCTCCCGCGTTGCGAACAGGCCCAATCCCATCCCGTAGCTCGTCGGGAGCCCCAGGACGCTGGCGTCGCCGATGACGACGTCCGCGCCGACGTCGGCGGGGCGCTCGAGCAGGGAGAGCGCGATCGGGTCCGAGCCGAGGACGAAGAGCGCATCGTTGGACTCGGCGAGGTCGCCGACGGCCTCGAGCCGTTCCTCGATCGTTCCCCGTACCGTGGGGTTCTCGGCGTAGATCATGACGACCTCCTCGTCGGCGGCGGCCTCGAGTCCCGCGAGGTCGACGGTCCCGTCCTCGACGGGGTAGGACTCGACCACGAGGTCGGTACCGGCGACGTAGTTCTCGAGGGTGCTTCGGCGCTCCTCGCGGAGCAGCTCGGGGACGAGGACACGGTGGCCCGTGGTGTCGCGGATGCGGTCGGCCAGCGTCGCGGCCTCGCCCAGCGCCGTCGCGGCGTCGTACATCGAACAGTTCGCGACCGGGAGCCCGGTCAGCTCGACCAACAGCGACTGGTACTCGAACAGGGCCTGCAGGAACCCCTGTGAGACCTCGGGCTGGTACTGCGTATAAGAGGTCAGAAACTCCGAGCGGTCCGCGAGGTGATCGACCAGCGACGGCACGTAATAGCCGTAGTGGCCCCGTCCGAGCAGTTCGGTCACCTCGTCGTTGCGGGCCAGCAGCGACCGTACCAGTCGCCGCGTTTCCCGTTCCGATCGCGCGTCGATGTCGAAGCGCCCGTCGAACGCGACCTCGGCCGGAACGTCGAAGAGGTCCTCGACGGAGTCCGCGCCGACCGCCTCGAGCATCGCCGTGCGGTCCTCCTCCGTGTGGGGAGCGTAGGGGCTCCCCGTAGCGTGTGATCCGTGCATAGCTAGCCGTGGTCCCGGTCGATCGACCCGATCGGTCGCCCCCTGCAGCGTCGGCGGCGTTCGATCCGAGACACGATACTGGTCTCTAGCGGACAGGGGATAATGAACGCACCCGTTTCGGCGGCGACCGGTTGCCGCCGCCCGCTCGCGCCGCCGCCCCTGCAGTCGCCACACGGGCGACTATACGCGGCGGTGCTGTCGAGAGGTGCCATGACCGACAGCGACGACGCCGACGGAGGCGGCCCCGGCCCGCTCGACCGCGACGACCAGGAGATCGGCGCGGCGGTCGCGAACGAATCCGAGTTCCTGCTCGACGTCCTGCCGCACTTCTACCGCGGCGAAGTCAGTCAGGCCAACAGCGCACAGGACCGGATCGATCGCACGACCGACTGGGCAATCACGCTGCTTGCCGCCCTCCTCTCGATCGTGTACTCGAGTCGGAACATGCCCGCCTTCTTGCTGCTGATCGGGATGTTCGTCCTCTCGATCTTCCTCTTTTATGAGGTGCGTCGGTACCGCTTTTACGATCACTGGCGCGCCCGCGTCCGGTTCGTCCAGGAGAACGTGTTCGCGAACGCTCTGGATCCGACCGGCGTCGAACACCCCGCCTGGCGCGAGGAACTGAGCGACGACCTCCGCCGGCCGACGTTCAAGGTCTCGGCTCGAGAGGCACTCTCACGCCGGATACGGCGCGTGTACGGGCTCCTCTTTGCGGTGGCTGGCGTCGGCTGGGCGTTCAAGGTCACGCTGTTTACCCCGGAACAGCAATGGACCGAGGCCGCCGAACTGCCTGGAGTCCACGGCGCGCTCGTCGCGGCCGTCCTCGTCGTGTTTTTCGCGGCCGCGTTCGCGATCGGTCTGTGGCCCGACGAACGGGAGGCGAAAGGCGAAATCCACGGCGTCGAGCCGGGCGACTGGAAGAACGACTGAATCGGCCGCCGACCGATCAGGAATCGTCGTCCGCGCCGCTCGAGTCGGCTTCCCCCTCGGAGTCGGTGACTAGCCCGCCGGCGTCGGGAGCGGCCCCGTCGATGGGGTCGTCCGTTCGGGCGCGCGCGAAACAGTCGAGGGTGAGTTTCGCCCCGCCGAGGACGACGGGTCCGATGAAAAGGCCCACGGCACCGAAGACGATGAGGCCGCCGAAGATGCCGACGACCACGATCGCGGAGTTGAAGGCACTGGACCGGCCGATCAGCGCGGGCCGGAGGTACGAATCCGAGAACGTGACGACCAACCCGTAGACGAACATCGCGACGCCGGCGCTCAGTCGCCCCATCGCGACCAGATAGAGGGTCGCCGGGATCCAGATCCCGAAGGCCCCGACCAACGGAAGCAGCGTCAGGATGAACGTCGCGACAGTCAGGAAGATAACGGCCGGAACACCGGCGATCAGCAGTCCGACGCCGAGCATCACCGACTGAATGGCTGCGACGGCGACGTTTCCGACGACCGAGGCCCACATCAGCCGGTCCAGCCCGGCCTCGAGTTCGTCGAGGACGTCGTCCTCGATCGGCAACACCCACCGGAGCCACGAGACAAGCCGCTCCCCGTCACGCAACAGGGCAAAGAGGACGAACAGCGTGACAGTCAGCCCGATGAACATACTCGGCAGACTGCCCAAGAGTGCGATCGCCCCGTTCGTGACCTCCTGAACGGCCGTCGCGATTCGGTCCTGGTTCGACTCGTACAGCGCGACGAGATCGACGGCATACCCATTGCTCTCGAGCATGGACTCGATCATCTCGACGTCGATCTCGCCTTGCCTGATCGACCGGACGAGTCGGAGCGACTGGCCGACAGCGAGCGAGAGGACATAGATCAGGGGCAACAACACGACGAGCAGGGTCGCCGCCACGACCGCAAGCGCCGCGATCGTCGGCCTGACGTAGGCCTCGAGGCGTCGCTGAACCGGCAACAGGATGTACGCGAGAACGACGCCGAAGAGGACGTACTGGAGATACGGCAGGAGAACGACCAGTGCGAGCAGGGAACTCGCCAGTGCGAGCGCGGTCAATCCCGGCCGCTCGACGAGCCAGTTCGGGGGATCGGGCCTGTCGGACATAGACGGATATGTCACAGCCCGTCAGATTAGTCTGCTGATACGACGTCCGAGCGGCGTCGGAACCGCCGCCTCCTCCACGTACCGGGACTTGCTACTCGACGTATCGGTACTTCCGCTCGCCCGTCCTGTCGGACCGTTTTCCTCGCTCACGCTAACGCGCTCGCTCGCAAAAATCTCCCGTGCGAGAGCGATGCTCTCGCCAGTCCTTCGCTCGATGCACTCGCGAAGACACCAAAAATCACTCCGTCAAAAACCGCCGTCGCTACTCGACGTATCGGTACTTCCGCTCGCCCATCCGACCCCAGCCGTCGAAGACGAACTCTTCGTCGGGGGTCGTAAACTCCTCGACGTCGACATCCATCTCGTGGTTGTGGGCGTCGTGGATCTCCTCGTAGTCGTCCCACGACATCTCGTAGCGGTCGGAGAGCTGTTCGTCGATGTTCAGCGCCTCGATCTCCTCGACCCAGCCGTCCCGGACCGTCTCGGAGTGGATCTCCGCCTGCGCACCGCTGCCGTAGGACCCGATGAGCAACTTCTCGCCGACCATTTCGCGGTCGTTCTCGAGTGCGTGTTTGAGCGCGCTCGCACGGGCGACGTGGACCGAGCCGGTGTACCAGTTGCCGACCTCGCGGGAGATCGTCAGCGTCGGATCGATCGTGGCGTCGTACCACTCGGCGTAGCGGTCGGTGTCTTTGAGCGCGTCCATGTACTCCCGGAGCGCATCACGGTACTCGTCGTCGGAGTCGAACGCCTCGGGGCGGGGCTGGCGACCGATTTCCTCGGCCAGTTCGTCCTCGACCGCCGTGTTCCGCGTGACGTGACGGAACGCGAGCAGGGCGGCCTTCCGGACCATGCCCGGGAAGGGGGTGTGGAACGGCGCGTAGGCGAAGTCCTCCTCGTGGACCTCGCCGGCGACGCTCTCGAAGTCCTCGAGGGCCTCGCGCATCCGAGCGAGATAGACCTGCACGGAGCGTTTGCCGTCGACGCTCGGGAACTGCTGGTTCGGCTTTAAGAAGTCCGTCTCGTCGGCCGAGCCGTAGCCCTGCTCGGCGGAGAGTTCGACGAGGTTCGGATCCTCGCTGATGAGCATCGCGACGGCACCGGCACCCTGTGTCGCCTCCCCGTCGTCGCCGCGGGCGTACAGCGCCGTGTCGGTCGCGATGACCAGCGCCGAGCGGCCGCGGTTGCGGCCCGCTCGGATCCAGTTGTACGCGTCGTCCAGGCTCTGGGTCCCTGCGATACAGGCGAACTTGCGCTCGCCCTTGTTCGCGTGGTGGAAGTCGCCCTCGTAGACCTGCTCGAGGCAGCCAGCGACGTACGTCGAAACCGGCTTCGAGTTATCGAAGGCGCTCTCGGTCGCGACGTCGATGCGGCCGATATCGTCGGGCTCGAGGCCTTTGCGCTCCATTAGCCGGTGAGCGGCGTTGGCCCCCATCGTGACGATGTCCTCGTAACTGTCGGGGAAGGAACTGGCGTTCAGTCCGAGTCCTTTCGTGTACTTTTCCGGATCTTCGCCCTTCTCAGGGGCGAACGTGCCCGGAAGGTCGAGTTTGAGGTTACCCGTCCAGATCTCGACGGCGTCGATGCCGACTGCAGTCATACTTTCTCAATGTAGGTGACGGTACAAGATATTGTCGTTCGTCGTTTCGACGATCGACGAACACATAGCTGTACTCGGGAACAACCCACCGTCACACCTTTCACACTTACTAGCCGGAAGAGACAGTTCTCGTTACTGTTTTGCTGTTACCTGCAGTGTCAAACACTGTCTGGCGAATCGTATACCCGCTATCAATGTCTTTTCCGGTTGCTTTGAGGCTTGCCTCGGCAGTCCCGTCGCCAATACGATCGTCAACTGAACTATCGACAACGGTCGCCGTCGTGTCTAGCAGTTCGAATTCGACTCGAGAGAGGTCGCCGTTTGGATCGGAAACGGCGGCAGTGATATCGTACCGATCGTTACCGGTTCCACTTGCAGTAATCTCCACCGAATCGATCGAGGGGGCATCTATCTCGAGGGTTATCTGTTGTTGTCCAGTCGTTCCCGACGCTGTCTCGTACTCGATCGTCATGTTCACTGTCTGGCCACTCATGTCGGTGATCGCATAGAGGTCGGCCGGTCTGAACGGGCCGATTCGACCAGTTACGGTTTGACCGGGCTCAAACGGGCTCGTCCGGTCGAGCGTGTTGGTACTCCCGTCGACCCGAATACCGATGGTATCGAAATTACCAGTATCGACCTCACCAACCACTTCACCATCCGAGGTGAAAAGAATCTCTCGCCCACCGGTATTATCATTGACTCGAGTCGGGTTCGCAGGTTCGACGCTATCGATGGCTATTCCAGTCAAAGTCACCGGCTCGTCGCCGGTGTTTTCGAGTTCGAACTCGATTCCGCTGTTACCACTGCCGGTCGACACAGTATTCGTGGCGTCGAAGTTTATGTCTGGGGCGGTAACGGAGATCGTTCCTACTGCTGTACCGTCCCCGCTCGACGCGAAAACTTTCGCTTCCTCTTCGCTCGACGCTTCGGAATCTATTGTCATAGAAACCGTCGCATTTCCATCCTCAAACGACGTTGTGGCCGGACCAAACGTCGTCTCGTCTATGACGTTGTTCGGGTCCGAGAGTGCGAAATTCACTTGCCCTCCCCGAAGGGACTCGTATCCCTCGACGCCGGCAGTTAGCGATACCGTCTCAGATGGTCCACCGGTCACTGTTGCCTCGGAGCCGGAGATGGCCTGTCTGTTCCCGGCTACCGTTGCTTCCCTCCACGTGAGATCGAGTCGGGAGCCGTTCGATGGCTCCGTCGAGGTCCGTTTTTCGTTTCCGATGTCGAAGTCATCACTGCTCCCTGCGCCCTCACCAACGCCGACGCGAGCGATCTCGAGCGTATAAGCCCGCTCGAGTTCGATCTCTACCTCGTCGTCAGCAGTCGTTTCTCGGACGGTAACACCGTCGGTGTCCTCGAGTTCGCTCTCCCAGATCGCTTTCCGCTCGGTGGGAAGCGTCAGCACGGAGCCGTCCTCGAGTTCTTTCGTTCGCGGCTCGTCGAGGGACTCTAAGGAGACTGATGTCGCGCGTCCGGACGTTTCAGAGACGTTCCCATCGAGCAACACGAGCGAGATGCGTTCGCTTCCGACGAGTTGCTGGGAGCCGACCGAGACGTTCGCCTCGTCGAACTGGTTGTACAGCAACGAGTGTTCGATGACGGTTCGCGGGGCGTCGCGGTACTCGTTGTAGTCGGGTTCGTACGCGAGAAAGCGAGTTTCGTACGGCCCGTAGACCGTATCGTTGCTATCGGTGATCGTAACCGGGCCCGGATCGGTCGTCTCGAGTCGCCCGGTCGGATCGGGTGGATTCGTCAGAAAGGTTCGCGTCGGATAACTGGTCCCGAGCGTCACCGAGGCCGATCGGGAACTCCCGCCGAACCCGGCGGTCCCGATCGCGTTTCGTACATCCTGCAGTTCGTTCGTGACCTGCCGGTTGTGGTCTATTTCGACCGCCTGATTCTCGGCGGGCACGGCGTTGACCTGATAGAGCGCAAGCGCAGTGAAAACGATCGCGAGCAAGAGTATGGCTCCGATCTGCACCGTCACTGCGCGCTCGCCGTACCGCCGTCTCATAACGATGGATAGTCACCGGCGGTTAAACGTCTGGTGGCCCGACGCGGCGAAAACGAGACCCCGTCCTACTCGTCTTCCTCGACGACTTCCGGGTCGCTCATCGCGCTCTGGAGGCTGTCGAGGCCGTTGATCCACTCCGTGACGAGACCGTACTCGAGGTCTTGTGCGACCCCCATGTCGAGTTCCTCGCCGTCGATGATGAGCGTCCCTGCCTGGGCGGCGTAGCCAAGCGCCGCGTCGAGGTCCTCCTCGGCCTCGGCGTCGGCCGCCGCGCCAAGATAGTCCCCGACGCTGCCGTCCTCGGCCGGCCCGTTGGCGACGTACTCCTCGGCCGCGAAGAAGACACAGACCAGACTCGTCTGGACGCCGTCGACCAGGATCAGTTTCTCCTCGTCCTCGATGTCGACCTCGCCGAGGACGATCTCGCGGACGTCCTCGATCTCCGCGAGGGCGTCCTCCCCCTCGAGTTCGCCGTCGTCGTAGGCGGCGACGATCTTCGCGATCGCGATCGCCGTGTCGTCCTGCAGGTTGAGCAGGAGTCGAGCCGAGTCTTCGTCTTCCGGATCGATGTCTTCGTCTTTGATGCGACCGATCCAGTTCTGCCAGCGTTCCTCCGAGTAGAACTCGGTCGGGGGATTGCTCATACAGACACCTACACCGGCCGCTTGAAATGCCTTTCTCTACACTAGCCGCCGAAAGTGAATGTTTGGACCGGCATGATGATCGGCTAAAACGCTTTTACAGCCGCTCATGAGACGGCAGGTGCCGTTTCAGCTCGTCGGATAGAGCGGGCGTTCGACGGTAAGAAGGAATTACCCGTTCTCACTCGAGCGTCGCTTCGGTATCGATCCCGTAGACAGCCTTCGGCGTCTCGACGTGTGCGATCTCGACCGCCTCGTCGTACCCGTTCTCGAGCAGCCAGCGGACCCGCCGGGGGACCGTCTTGGGACCCAACACTGCGCCCGGCCGGTCGGGGTCGTCGATGTAATCGGTCTCCATCAGGAACGGCTCGCCCCGCTCGGCGGCCGTCTCGAGCCGATCCTTGTCGCTCATCACGCTCGGCGTCGGCCCCTCGAGGCGGCCGCTCGCGTAGTGTTTGACGACCCGGTGGGGCTCCATTCCGGCCGCCTCGGCCCAGTCGGCCACCTCGGTCATGTCCTCGCTGGCCTCGGCGTGGAGCTGGACCGCACACTCGAGGGCGGCACCGTGGTCGAACGCCCGGCGCATGACGTCGTTCGAGGCCGCCCAGACGTCGTCGTCGACCTCGTAGTGAGGGCGGCCGGACTTCAGCGCCAGCGCGTCGCCCGACTCGACGTACTCCGCCGCCACGTCGATGCCGGCCTGCATGAGATCGCGGGCCTCGTCGGGCGCAAAGCCGCGCTCGTCGACCAGCCGCGAGATCAGCCCCGGATGGACCCCGAGGACGGGCCAGGCCCGGCCCTCGAGTTCGCTCGAGGCCGCCTCGACGATGTCGATGGTGCGTTCGAAGACCTCGCGGAAGTCCGCACCGGTCTCGGCCTCGACGCCGAGATGCCAGGAGGGTTTGTTCACCACGAGCAGGTGGGTGCCGCCGACGCGGGCGAAGTCGCGGACGGCGTCGATGCCCCGATTGTTGTCCGGGTCGAGGTGGAGGTGGTCGTCCAGCACCGGCCGGTCGTCGATCATACGCGTGGCTGGGCGGGCCGCGCCCGAAAAGTCACCGGGTTCGGACCGCCCGGGAGTGGACTGTCATTATCAACCCGTATCGACCGTCATCGGCCGCTGTGGGCCTATGACCGGGAGTTTGCCGACCAGCTCCATCCCCGACGCCGTCGTCGGGAACCGATAGCTAAATGATAGACCTCGCGCGTACTGCCAGAAGGATCGATAGCGACCGACGAGAACCACGAATCCAATACTGTCAGAAATAGTTATTATGACTGATGTCAATACTACGACCGCGTGGCAATATGAGTGATCACATATGAGTGAGGCTGGCGACGAACCGACCGACCAGTTCACACAGCCCGACAGCGGCGGCCCCACAGTCGAGTTCTACGGCGGCCGCGGGATGAGTGCGTTCCCGATCGCCTTCTTCATCGTCTGGGCCATCGTCCAGACTGCCCTCTGGCGGATCGGCGATACCGGCGGACTCATCGTGGGCATCCTGGTCGGGCTCATCGTCGGGATGTTCTTCGCCCGAGGCGACTGGAAGCACTACGCCAACACGATCTTCGAGGGGATGACCCAGCCCGTCGCGGTGACGGCGATCGTCGCGTGGATCTGGGCCGGTATGTTCGCCCAGCTCCTGCAGGACGGCGGCTTCGTCGGCGGACTCGTCTGGTTGGCCGACACTGCCGGCGTCGGTGCGGCGCTGTTCCCCGCGATCACGTTCGTCCTCGCGGCCGTCTTCACGACGGGGATCGGGACCGGCTACGGTGCAAGCATCGCGTTCGTCGGCCTCTTTTTCCCGGCCGGCGTGTTGCTCGGTGCAAACCCCGTCCTCCTGTTCGGTGCGATCCTCTCGGGGGCGATCTTCGGTGACAACTTAGCGCCCGTCAGTGACACCACGATCGTTAGCGCTGTCACCCAGGACGCCGACATCGGGGGCGTCGTCGCCTCCCGGTTCAAATACGTCATCATCGCTGCCGTCCTCGCCTTCCTCGGCTACGTCGTCGCCGGCGGTGCGATGGACGGCATCGAGGTCGGCGCACAGGCCCAGGAGATCTTCCTCGAGGAGAGCGACGCGATCGGGCTGGTTCACGTCATCTCGATGGCCGCCGTGATCGGGACGGCGATCGCCGGCCGACACATCGTCGAGGCGATCTCGTGGGGGATCGTCGTCGCGGTCGCCTTCAACCTCGTCTTCGGCCTCGCGGGCCTCGGCGACATCGTCATGTTCAACGCCCCACAGGATGCGCCGCTGGCCGGTCCGCTCGAGTCCCTGCCGATCCTGACGATCGTCGAGGACCCCGACGCTGTCGGCGTCGGCGGCAGCCTGATGAACGGCGTCGCCGGCTTCCTCGAACTCTCGATCCTCGTCTTGCTGATCATCGGCGCGGCCCAGATCATGATCCGCGGCGGGGCCTTCGACGTGTTGCTCGAGTGGTCGATCGAGAACCTCGCGACGAACGTCCGCAACGCCGAGTTGACGATGGTCGGGACCGCGGCGCTGATCAACGCGATCATCACGATCAACACCGCGGCCGAGGTCGCGATCGGCCCCTACATCTCGAAGATCGGCGAGCGGTTCAACCTGAACGGCTACCGCCGGGCGAACATCTTAGACGGCCAGACCGCGGCCATGGGCTACATCTTCCCGTGGTCGGGCGGGGTGCTGGCCGGCTACTCGGCGATGCAACAACTGCCCGACGACTACAGCTGGTTCGAACAGTCGATGCTCGTCACGCCGATCGACGTCGTCCCCTACGTCTTCCAGGGCTGGCTACTGGTGGCGGTGTTCATCGTCGCGGCGCTGACCGGCTTCGGCCGCGAATACCTGATCGACCGCGAGAGCGAGGAGGTGGCACGCGTATGAGCATCTTCGGAAAGTACCTCACAGGCTGGACGTTCCGGGCGAACCGACCCTCCCTCGAGGTAGGGAGCGAAATAGACGTCTTCATCTCCGAGACCAACGGCTCGGCAGGACGGGCCTACATCGGCGACACCGAACTGCTCGTCGAGGGAGCCGGACCCGAGACCGTCGAGAAGCAAGTCCGTGTTCGCGTGACCGACTTCGACGAGACCACGGCAACGGGCGAGGGCGATCTCGTCGAGGTCGTCGGCGAAAGCTCGTACAGCGGCTAACCGTCCGGCTCGAGCGTGACGGCCTCGTCGGCCGCGTTTCGCAGCGCATCCGAGCGGCCGTACGACCCCGGCGCGATCGCGTACGTTTTGACGCCGCGGGTACCCGCGTACTCGAGGACGGGTTTAAAGTCGGTATCGCGTGAGGCGATCGCGAGCCGGTCGATCGTAGCATCGCCGGCCAGCGCGGTCGCGTCGACCGCGAGTTTGACGTCGACGTCGCCGCTGGTGACGATCACTTCGAAGCCGCGGGCTTCCGCGGCCTGAATGAGGCCGGGTGTCGCGTGTTCGTCGAGGTAGAGACGGATGACGCCGACGCGGCCGAGTTCGCCGGCGGCGTCCCGGAGGTCGTCGAGATCGACGTCGAACTCGTCGCGGAAGACGTTCGGCCCGTCGACGAACAGCCCGACCGTCGGCTCGGTTTCGGTATCGGGCGCGAGACGGGTACGAACGCGGTCGAACATAGTCAGTTGCCCGCTCTTTCCCGTGCCTGGAGATAGGTGTGGCGAAACGCAACCGTCGCCGCTATTCCCGCCGACTCGAGCGGCGTCCCGATCGCGATCGGTTCGAGATCGTGAACGGGAAAAATACACCTCTCCCCTACTATAGATAAATTCCGATTGGGTTTATAATCTGCCACAACGGGGAGACAAACGGACCGCGATGGTGGTTTCTACCAGTAATAACTCCCTCATGAGAAGTGGTATTAGTATATTTATAATTTATATTAACTCCTAATAGATTTAAAAATCATTTAGTGGGAGAGTGTAATCTCCTCAGTTGCGTCATGACAGAAGATAACTACTCTGGCGTGAATCGACGATCGGTCCTCGAAGCAGCCGGTGCGTTCGGTGCGATTCTCGGTCTCAGCGGCATTACGTCCGCAACGCCGGGTCGTGAACCGGGGCCGAAAAAAGACGAACTGATCGTCGGTGTCGATGCCGACGTATCGGACATCGAAGCGGCAGTCGATCCGAAACTCCCGAGCAACGCGACCATCGTACACACGAACGAAACGCTCGGCTACGCGTCGGTAGAGATAGCCGACGAAGCCTCCATACAGGCCAAGGAAAACGTCCAGCGAAACCTCATGGACGTCAACGAGGTACAGTACACGGAGGACAACGTCACGTATCACGCACTCGAGGCCGAGCCGCTCGGGTCGGGAACCGACGACGAGACGACAGACGCACGAGGGAGTGCATCGCCACTGTACACGCCGAACGACCCGAGCTTCGGGAGTCAGTACGCGCCACAGCAGGTCAACTGTGAGGAAGCCTGGGAGGAGACCCTCGGCGATCCGAACGTGACGATCGCGATCGTCGATCAAGGGATCCAGTACGATCACCCGGATCTCGCGGAAAACATGGACGGCAGCGTCTCGAACAACGGCAAGGACTTCGTCGACGGCGACGGTGATCCGTATCCGGCAGACGCGAGCGAGAACCACGGGACGCACGTCGGCGGAATCGCCGGCGGCGGTACCGACAACGGAACGGGCCATGCCGGCATTTCGAACTGTTCGCTCCTCTCGGCCCGCGCGCTCGGGTCCGGTGGCGGCGGGTCGCTCTCGGACATCGCCGACGCGGTCCAGTGGTCGGCCGATCAGGGNGCCGATATCATCAACATGTCCCTCGGTGGCGGCGATGCGACGAATCTCATGCGACAGGCCTGTGAGTACGCACAATCGCAGGGCTCGTTGCTCGTTGCGGCTGCCGGCAACGATTCCGGCAGCCCCGTCTCGTATCCGGCCGCCTACGACACCGTGCTGGCTGTCTCCTCGCTCGACGAGGGCGAAACGCTGTCGGACTTCTCGAACGTCGGCCCGGAGATCGAACTGGCCGCACCCGGTGGCAACGTCCTCTCGTCGATCCCCTTCGACGACTACGACACCTTCAGCGGCACCTCGATGGCGTCGCCGGTCGTCGCCGGCGTCGCCGGACTGACGCTGTCGGCCTGGCCGTCCCTCTCGAACGACGAGTTGCGGACACACCTCCACGAGACGGCCGTCGACATCGGTCTGGACGCTACCGAACAAGGAAACGGTCGCGTCGACGCCGCGAACGCCGTCACCACCGAACCCGGGACGACTCCCGATCCGGATCCGGACCCCGAGCCCGGCGACTGTGGCGACGAAGTGAACACGGCCAGTAAGGACGGCCAACTCAGCGGTGGCTGGTGGGGCAATCCGAGCGACACCTACACCTACACACTCAAGACGGCGAACCCCTGCAGCGCTACCGTCACCCTCGAGGGGCCGGCGAGTGCGGACTTCGATCTCTACCTGACTCTCGACGGACGGACGCCAACGCGGCAGGACTACGATAAACGGTCGGCCAGCAACGACTCGAGCGAATCGATCGACGTGGACCTCAGCGGCGACGAGGAGTTCGGCATCCTCGTCAGGCGATACAGCGGCAGCGGTTCCTACACGGTTGGCGTCGAAGAACTGGGCAAATAGAGCCGCTCAGGACGGAACCGCGATCAGAACGCCGTTCGACGTCACCGATCGAGACCGGCCGCTGACCGGTCGGAGTCCGTCGAAACCGCGACGGCGTTTCTCGCGTGCCGGTCGGTTCCCGTAACCGGCCGACTTCATATATTCGATCACTATTAGCAGATATTATTTCATCCAATCATTATCGCCGCGGTTATTTCGAGAATAAATCAGACGAAGTTCGATAAGAGTTTACTAATTTCAGGGAGTGATGACTGTCGTCCCATGACACCGAACGGTCCCCCGGACGACACCGCAGAGCCGACCTACGACCGCCGGTCGATCCTGTCCGGCACCGGCGCGATCGGGCTCGCCGGCCTGCTCGGCTCGAGTACCGTCACGAGCGCGACGCCGGGTCGCGATCCCGGACCGCGGACGGACGAGATACTCCTCGGCATCTCGGCGGGTGCCGACGACGTCGCCGCCGAGGCACGCAGCGCCATCCCCGGCGACGCCGAGGTGGTCCATACCAACGAGACGATCCGCTACGCCGTCGTCGAGTTCCCGTCTGCGGCCCCCGACCGTGCCCGCGAGCAGTTCATCGACGCGGTCACTGCCTCGCCGGCGGTCGAGTACGCCGAACCCAACGCGACGCTCCAGTCGCTGCTCGAGCCCAACGACCCCTACTACGGCTATCAGTACGCCCCCGAACTGATCGGCTGCGAGCGGGCCTGGGAGACGACTCGCGGAAGCGAAGACGTCGTCATCGCGGTCGTCGATCAGGGGATCCAGTACGATCACCCGGCGCTCGAGGAGACCATGGACGAGCGGATCGGCAGGGACTTCCTGAACGGCGACGATGATCCCTACCCCGGCCGCGGCGGGGACCACGGCACCCACGTCGGCGGGATCGCCGCCGGCGGGACCGACGACGGCACCGGACACGCGGGGATCAGCGACTGCTCTCTCCTGTCGCTCCGGGCACTCGATGCGGACGGCGTCGGCTCGCTGTCGGACATCGCCGACGCGATCCAGTGGGCCGCCGACGCCGACGCGGACATCGTCACCCTCTCGCTGGGCGTCGACGGCTCCTACCGAACCCTGACTGCGGCCTGCGAGTACGCGGCCGATCGGGGCGTCCTGCTGGTCGGTGCTGCCGGCAACGACGGCAGCGACCGGGTCTACTCGCCGGCCGCCGAGGACAGCGTCGTCGCCGTTGCCGCCGTCGACGACGACGATTCGATCGCCTCCTTCTCCAACACCGGCCCCGAGATCGAACTCGCTGCGCCGGGCAGCCGCATCGTCTCGAGTACGACCGGCGGCGACTACGGCCGGATGTCCGGCACGTCGATGGCGACCCCGGTCGTCGCCGGCGTCGCCGGCCTCGCGCTGTCGGCCCATCCCGACCTCTCACGATCACAACTCCGCGATCATCTCCGCGAGACGGCCGTCGACGTCGGCCTCGCGGACGACCAGCAGGGGTACGGTCGGGTCGACGCGGCCGCCGTCGTCGAAACGGACCCCTTCGGGGACGACGGCGGCGGCAGCGAGGACGAGCCCGAATCCGACACCGGCAACTGCGGCGACGAGACGGTTACAGCGAGCGCGAGCGGCTCCCTCGACGGCAGCGGCTGGTGGGGCGAGAGCAAACGGTACGGCTATTCGCTTCGCACCGACGACCCCTGCTCGATCACGATCGATCTCGAGGGCCCCGCTCGGGGCGACTTCGACCTCTACGTAACCACCGACGGCAGTAGACCCACTAGATGGAGCCACGACGAGGCGGCCGCGGGTGCGGGGACGAGCCCATCGCTCACGCTCGCCCTCGAGGGCGACGAGTCGTTCGGGATTCAGGTCCACGCTGACAGCGGCAGCGGGGCGTACACGCTTCAGGTGGAAGAACGGGGTCGATAAGGAGCGCCCGCGAACGACCGCCTCGAGCCGAACTGGAACGCAACGGGCGCCTCCGCCCGGTTTCGGGCGCTACTCGAAGACGAAGTAATCCCGTTCCTCGCCCTGCACGGAGATCCACTTGGGCTCGGTGAGTTCCTGCGTGATCCACTCGCCGTGGTAGCGTCCGAGGCCGGACTGCTTGACGCCGCCGAAGGGCGCGTTGTGGTCCTCGTTGATCGGCTGGTCGTTGATATGAACCATCCCGGCCTCGACGCGGTCGGCGAGGTCGCGAGCCCGCTCGGCGTCCTCGCAGAAGACCGACGCCGAGAGGCCGTATTCGGTGTCGTTCGCCAGTTCGATGGCCTCGTCGTCGTCCGAGAACGGAATGACCGGCGCGACCGGACCGAAGTGTTCGTTACAGGCCGTCGGCATGTCGTTGGTACAGTCCGACAGCACCGTCGGCTCGACGAACAGCCCGTCGGCCTCGCCGCCGGTCTCGAGGGTCGCGCCGTCCTCGAGCGAGCCCTCGATGAACTCGACTAAGTCGTCGCGCTGGGTTTCGTTTTGCACCGGGCCGAAGGTGACGTCCTCGTTCTCGGAGGGATCGCCGATGACGAGCGACTCGGCGTGGTCGACCAGCAGGTCGACGTACTCGTCGTAGACCGACTCGTGGACCAGATGGCGGTTGATCGAGATACAGACCTGCCCCTGATGGAAGAACGACCCGAACGCGCCGGCGCGGGCGGCCCGCTCGAGGTCGACGTCGTCGGTGACGATGAAGGGGGCGTTCCCGCCGAGTTCGAGGGCCGGCAGCGCGAGGTTCTTGCCGGCCTGCTCGGCGACGCCCTTGCCGACGGACGTCGAGCCGGTAAAGGAGACGACCCGCGGCGTCGGGTGGTTGGCGATCCGGTCGCCGATCTCCGAGCCGCGGCCGGTGACGACGTTGACGACGCCGTCGGGGACGCCCGCGGCCTCGCAGAGCTTCGCGATGAGCAGCCCGCCGGTGATCGGCGTGTCCGTCGCCGGCTTCAGGACAACGGTGTTACCCAGCGCGATCGCGGGCGCAACGGCCCGCAGGGAGAGATGCAGCGGGAAGTTCCACGGCGAGATGACGCCGACGACGCCGACCGGCTCGTAGACGATGTGGTTGTCCTTGTCGTCGACCGACGGGGAAGGGCGGACCTCCTCCTCCGGCGGCTCTAACTCCAGGGCCATCTCGACGTCGCCGGTCGCAGTGGCGAACTCGCCCATAGCGCGATAGCCCGGGGTGCCGGCCTCGGTCGCGAGCAGGCCGGCGATCTCCTCGAAGCGCGCGTTGAGTTCGTCCAGCAGGTTCTGGACGATCTCGTTGCGCTCCGCTCGAGGGGTCGCCGCCCAGTCGGACTGGGCCGCCTCGGCCGCCTCGTAGGCGGCGTCGACGTCCGCTTCGGTCCCCGCCGGTACTTCCGTAAACACTTCCTGTTTCGCCGGGTTCTCCACGGGGATCGTCTCGCCGCCGGTGGCGTCGCGCCACTCGCCGTCGATATACAGCTGGTTCCAATCGGCCTGCGGCTCGAGTGTCGGCGCACTCATACTGTACCCCGGATACGTTATTTCCGAACATATGTTTTCGGCAACCGGAGACAGTAGCTCGTATCGTTGTAACCCGAATCGGTTACCCGTCCGGACCGAGGTCGGTTTCGACACCGAGCCGGCGTCGTGCGTCTCCTCGCGCCGCGGGCGATCGCCCGCGTGTTCGGTCGACGAAAAGACATTACTACTCCGCGGATGACGGTGTAGATATGCCGCTTCAGACGCCGCCGTTACGTGGGTTACACGACGAGTACGGGGCGAAGTTCACGGAGTTTGGCGGCTGGGACATGCCGGTCGAGTTCGAGTCGATCCGGACCGAACACGCGGCCGTCCGGGAGGGCGTCGGGATCTTCGACGTCTCACACATGGGCCAGCTGCACGTCACCGGCCCGGACGCGACCGAGCTGATGCAACGGCTGACGTCGAACGACGTCTCGCGGCTCGCGGTCGGCGACTCCCAGTACGCGACGATCACCGACGAGGACGGGATCATCATCGACGACACCGTCGTCTACCGGCTCCCCGACGGTGACGGCAACGCGACGGACGACGCCGACGGCGACCCGACCTACCTGTTCGTCCCCAACGCCGGCACCGACGAGGCCACCCACCAGCGCTGGATCGACTACCGCAACGAGTGGGACCTCGAGGCGACCGTCGACAACCGGACCGACGAGTACGCCATGTTCGCGGTCCAGGGACCCGAGGCGGTCGCGTTGGTCGATGACGTAACCGAGGAGTCGGTCGCCGATCTCGAGCGCTTCGAGGCCCGGTACGCGACGATCGAGGGCGTCGACTGCTGGACGGCCCGGACGGGCTACACCGGCGAGGACGGCGTCGAACTGATCGTCCCCTGGGCGGCCGCCGAGGAGATCTGGACCGCGTTCGACTGCCAGCCCTGCGGACTGGGCGCTCGGGACACGCTCCGCATCGAGGCCGGCCTGCTGTTGGCCGGACAGGACTTCCATCACGACGACGACCCGCGGACCCCCTACGAGGCCGGCATCGGCTTCACCGTCGCGCTCGAGACCGAGTTCGTCGGTCGGGACGCCTTAGCAGAGATCCACGAGCGGGGCGTCGAAGAGCGACTGGTCGGCTTCCAGTTGATCGACCGCGGCGTCCCCCGGCACGGCTACGACATCACGAACTCCGAGGGGCGGGTCATCGGCACCGTCACCAGCGGCACGATGAGCCCAACGGTGGAGCAGCCGATCGGGCTGGGGTACGTCCCGGTCGAGTACGCCGAGCCGGGGACGACGCTACAGGTGGTCGTCCGTGGCCAGTCGAAAAAAGCAAGAGTTGAAACCACACCCTTCATCGATACAGTATGAGCTTCGACGTTCCCGACGACAGACGGTATTTGGAATCACACGAGTGGGCGCTCGAGACCGACGGCGTCGTCCGCGTGGGCATCTCCGACTTCGCACAGGACGAACTCGGCGACGTGGTCTTCGTCGAACTCCCCGACGAGGGCGACGACCTCGCCCAGGAGGCGGAGTTCGGCGTCGTCGAATCGATCAAGGCCGTCTCCGACCTCTATGCACCCGTCGGCGGCGAGGTCGTCGCGATCAACGACGACCTCTTCGACGCCCCCGAACTCGTCAACGAGGACCCCTTCGGCGAGGGCTGGATGCTCGAGATCGAGCCCGACGATCCCGACGCCCTCGAGGCGCTGCTGACCGCCGACGAGTACGAAGCACAGATCGCCTGAGACGGGGGCGTTCGGCGACCGGGTGCCCGCGCTATTCGATCGAAACCAGACTGTCGAGGACGCCGTCCAGTTCCGCGTTCGTCACGGCCAGCGAGTAGCCGTCGATGCGGGCGAGTTCCTTCGCGTGATCCCAGAGGTCGTCCTCTTCGAGGCCGTGGAGGATGACGGCGTTCGGTGTCGGGTTGACCACTCGCAGGGCGATTCCGACGCCCTCGCCCTGCGTGACGTTCGTAAAGACGAGAACGCGGTTCGTACTCTGGCCGTAGAGCCGAAAGAACTCCTCGCTCGAGAGCCGCGTGATCGCCTCGATGCTGTCGATGACGGTGTGGCCGCTGACCCGGTCGGTGCCGCTCGAGGCGACCTCGGTGGCCTCGAGGTCGTCGTGCAGTCGCTCGAGGGGGATCGAGGTGGCGTACTCCCGGAGGTCGTAGACGACGTCGCTCTCGAACCCCGCCGAGAGGACTCGACCGTACTGTCGGATACGCTCGCCGCCGCGGCGCTCGTCGATCGCGAGCAGTCCCTCGACGAGCCGGCCGACGACGCCGATGCCGGGGCTCTCCCGGCGGCCGCTCTCGTAGTCGGAGATGACCGAGGAGGAGACCTCGAGTTCGGTCGCCAGATCGGTCTGGGAGACGTCGAAATCGGTGCGCCACTTGCGCAGCGTCGCGCCGGGGTCGTCGCTCAGCGTGATCTCGCCGGCGATCTTCTCCGCGAGTTCCCGTTTGGGTCCGCGTCCGCTCATACCCGACGGTCGCCCGGTCGGTCCAAGTAGCTACCGGAGACGACCGCGGGCCGGCCGCTCGTTCCCTCGAACCGGAGTCGATCGACCGACTACGCGATACCGGGAGCGACCACGGACGTATTTGTGGCCGGTGTTCGAAGACGGGGTATGAGCTGTCGACCGATCGATGCCCCGCCGACGAGCGAATGAAGGGGTACTATCTCCGATACCTGCAGGTCCTCGTGCGGTTCCTCCCGATCGCGGTCGCCTTTCTCCGGGACCGCCGGCGGTTCCTCGTGTTCGGACCGCCCAGACGGGTCGCTGAGGCCACCCACCGGGAGCGTGCCCGTCGGTTGACCGAGACGATGGTCGATCTCGGACCGGCGTTTATCAAGATCGGCCAGGTGCTGTCGACCCGTCCCGATCTCGTGCCGCCGATCTACGTCGAGGAGTTCGCGACGTTGCAAGACGAGATCCCCGAAGACGCCGGCGGCGATCCGCTGGCCGTCGTCGAATCGGAACTCGGCGACGACCTCGATCTCGAGACGCTCGAGCCGGTCGCCGGGGGGTCGCTGGCGTTCGTCTACACCGTCGACTACGAGGGCGACCGGATCGCGCTGAAGGTCCGCCGGCCCGGCCTCGAACCGATGATCGAGCGGGACCTCCGCGTCGTCAGGGGGCTCGTCCCGCTGCTTCGGGCCGTCGCCGACGAGGACCAGCGCTACTCGATCGAGAACGTCGCCGACGACTTCGAGGCGATCGTCCTCGAGGAACTGGACTTCGGACGCGAGGCCGAGATCATGCGGACGATCGCGGACAATTTCGCCGACGACGACCGGGTCCGCATTCCGGCGACCTACGACGCCCTCTGCTCGGATCGGATCGTCGCGATGGAGTACATCGAGGGGACGAAGATCACCGACGAGGACGCGCTCGCGGAAGCCGGACGCGACCGGACCGAGATGGCCACGCTGCTGGCCCGCACGTATCTGAAGATGGGGCTGGTCGACGGCGTGTTCCACGCCGATCCACATCCCGGCAATCTCGCGGTGACGGCGGACGGCCGACTCGTCGTCTACGATTACGGGATGAGTCGGCGACTCACCGAGGCGGAACAGGAAGACATCACGAGCCTCTACCGGCACCTCGTCCGCCGCGACATCGACGGCCTGCTGAACACGCTGATCGCACTCGAGGTGTTAGATCAGTCGGTCGACCGGGCCGCGGTCAGGCAGGTCCTCGAACTGGTGATCGACAACCTCGAGGGGCGGTCGGAGATCACCTGGCGGCGGATCATTACCGAACTGTTCTCGACGCTTCAGGAGTTCCCGTTCCGGATCCCGCCGAACGTCATGTTGCTCGTCCGGGTCGGGACGGTCGGCGAGGGCGTCTGCCGGAGCCTCGACCCCGAGTTCGACTTCATCGCGGCCACGCGCTCGTTCCTCGTCGACCACGGGTTCATCGAGAGCGAGGTCGACGCGCTGCTGGCGGACGTCCGGACCGACCTCCGCGAGTCGGCCCCCGTCCTGGCGCGGGCCCCGGCGCGGTTCGATTCTGTCTTCGGCCAACTCGAGCGCGGCGAACTGGTCGTCAGGACCGAGCCGGTCGAGCCCAGCGACGGCGGTGATCCGGCCGTCGGGTACGCCGTCGTCGCCGGGTCCCTGTTGCTCGCGAGCGCCGTCTTGACGTTCCACCCGGCACCGCTCGAGATCGGAAGCGCCGTTCTCGCGCTCGTCTTTCTCGGGCAGTACGTTCGCCACCGACGAGCGGGGTAGGGACGACCGAGGCAACGGCGGCGACACCGGCCAAACAATCAAGCCCCCGCGGTTCGAGTCGCCGAGATGTGCCATCGACGGTCGTCCACGTCGCGTTCGCGGGACTGATCGGGATCGCCTTGCTCGGCGACGAGTTCGATACGAAGGCGATCCTGCTCGTAATGGGTGCGAGCGCGCTGCTCGATCTCGATACGCTGATCGGCATCGTCGTCCCGGGGACTCACCGCGCGGCGTTGCACAACCTCTGGATCGTCCTTCTCCCCGCCGCCGCCCTGCTGTGGGACGGGCGTCGTGAGGCGTCGATCGTCCGGAATCGGTGGGGCACGTACGGCCATCGCCTCGCGTGGACGACGCTCGCCGCGTTGCTGTTCGCGCACGTCCTCTTTGACGCTTTCTTCAACGGCGTCAACCTCTTCTGGCCGCTCCACGACCGATTCTACGACCTCTCGGGCGAACTCCTCGTCACGGATCAACGCGGCCTCGTCCAGACGTTCGTCGAACTCGAGGGCAGCGGCGTCGCCGAGACCACGGCGCGGGGCACGACCGAGGACACCCACTACCGGACTGGCGTCGATCCGACCCGAGACGAGCCCGCGACCGGGGTCGAACGGATCTTCCCTATCGCGGCGACCGGCGAGCGGTTCGTCCTCACCGTCGCGGGGCTCACCGCAGTCGCCGTCCGAATCCTCGAGGACCGGCGGTCACCGTGAGACGGATCGCCGCCGATGGAGCGCCGCGATCACACCGTCGCCGAACCCCAAAACGACAACATTTCTAGAATTCGAGGACAGTGCGTTCGGTAGCACGATCAATGCCGCTCGTGGCCATCGCTATCGCTCGGTGGGATCGAGCAGCGACCTGCGACGACCGTCTGGCTTGTTCGATCCAGTCAGTCGCGTGTGAGCGAGCGAAGCTGTTCGAGACGTGTCTCGAGGGACGGATGGGTCGACAGGAGTCCCGTCCCAGTGGCCACGGGTCCGAGGGTCGGAAGCACGTTGATCGCATTCATCGACCGAGCGTGGTCTCGGAGATCCGTGGTCGGTTTTGGAGTCGTCGACTCGTCGAGTTTCTCGAGTGCGCTCGCAAGTGCAGCGGGCTCTCCGCTCATCACAGCGGCGGCGCGGTCGGCGGCCAACTCTCGACCACGCGAAAAGACGCCGACACCGATCAAGGCGATGAACGAGAGGAGATGTCCACAGAGTTCGAAGACGTTCGACGTACTACCCTCGTCTTCCGTGAGCGTCTCGGCGGCGATAAGCGGCACCAGAAGTACCGTGATCAGTCGAAGATCGTCATTGGCGATATGACCGATCTCGTGTGCGAGTACTGCCGACAGCTCAGATTGTGACAACGTTTTGATAAGGCCCGTCGAGAGTACGATAATCGGAGTCTCGTCGCGGTCAGCGCTGACAATGGGTGCATCCGGCCGATACGTCGTATATGCAAGCGGAGTGGTCGTCGAGTCAATCCGGACCGTCGGTGTCGCAATCCCTACCTGCCTCGCGAGGCGCTCGGCTGAAGAGTCGATATACGACGTCTCGGCCATCGCGACCTCCGAGAGCGGCGTCGTTCGCTCGAGGAAGGCGGCACGTTCGGTCCGAATAATGCGCACAATCGCTCGAACGAACAAGCTTGTTGCGCCAAGCGCACAGAGCGACCAGACGATCGGCCAGAACATCCGAGGGGGAGTGATTTGAACGAACCCCAGGAGATCAGATCCATACGCCGAGAGAATCATGCCACCGGCGACTGCAATTACCGCCACAATAGCGAGGCTGCCAGCGAGTACCAACCCACTAATGGCTGCGGCGAGGATCGCACGGGTTACGAGTCCAAGCGGTGTCGTCAGTCGCATCGTGGCTGTTTTCCGTTCAGTCTGAAAAAGTACTAACTATTCCTCGGAGTCTCTTTCGGGGGCGTATTCACTGTAAAAAGCACCGACTCGTCACTCTGCCGCGTCCGTTTTGGTCGGCGGCTCCGTCGTCTCGACGCGGTCGCGCAGCCACTCGATGGCCGCGTCGGCCGTCTCGAGGTCGGTACTCGAGACGCGGATCCGACCGGGACGGTTCTCGCTGCGCGGGTAACTGCCGACCGCCACGTCGAACCGCTCGGCCACGCCCTCGAGGGCATCGTGGAGCGAGCCCTCGGGCGCCGGCGTGTAGATCGTCCGAGCGACGGCGTCGCCCTGAAACTCGTCGGCGACGGCCTCGAACATGGCCTGCATCTCGTCGGGGATGCCCGCGAAGACGTAGACGTTCTCGACGATACAGCCGGGGGCCCATCCCTCGTCGATGACGATCGGCGTCGCGCCCTCGGGGATCGAGGCCGCCGCGTCGATGTCGAGTTGCAGGTCGTACTCCTCGACCAGGTCGGGGTTCTCGTCGCGGAACGCGGCGGCTTTCTCGACCAGCCGCTCGCGGATCTCGCCGTGGACGACGAACGCCCGGTTCAGGCCGTCGGCGACGGCTTCGACGGTCACGTCATCTGGTGTGCCGCCGATACCGCCAGTGACGATCACGGCGTCGAACGCGTCGCTCCAGCGGGCGACGGTGTCTGCGATCAGGTCGCGGTCGTCGGGGATCGTCAGGATCCGTTCGACGCTGCTGCCCCGTTCGGTGATCCGCGCTGCCAGCCACGACGCGTTGGTGTTGGTCGTCGACCCCGCGAGGATCTCGTCGCCGACGGTAACGATCGCGACGTTCATGGGCGGCGTTGGGACTCCGTGCAGTTAGCCGCTCCGGGATGAGACCGCCGGTCGATCCGGTTACCATAGTCGAGCGCTCTCGAGCAGCGAGCGCGCCACGCCTGCAGCGCCACGGTTTTGACAGCCCTGTTCCAAGTGTCCGTATGGTAGTATTCAGCGGCGATCGGACGCCGACGGAACTGGCTCGCTCGGAATCGCTCGGGTGGAACCGATGGTAGACCTCGCCTTCTCGGTCGGGCGGCTCCTCTTCGCTCTCTTTCTGGTCTTTCTGAACGGCTTCTTCGTCGCGGCCGAGTTCGCCTACGTCCGGATCCGACCGACCCAGATCGAGGCCCTCGTCGATGAGGGACGGCGGTCGGCGAAACTCCTGCAGGAGGCCGAAGAGAACCTCGACGACTACCTCGCGACCACCCAACTGGGCATCACGATCGCCTCGCTGGGGCTCGGGTGGGTCGGCGAACCCGCGATCGCCTCGCTGCTCGAGCCCGTGCTGGGGCCGGTCCTGCCGGCCGGAACGTTGCATCTCGTCTCGATCGCGATCGGATTCAGCGTCATCACCTTCCTGCACGTCGTCTTCGGGGAACTCGCGCCGAAGACGCTGGCCATCGCCGACGCCGAACGCATCGCCCTGCTGGTCGCCGCGCCGATGAAGTTCTTCTACTACATCTTCATCCCGGGAATCATCGTGTTCAACGGGACGGCGAACTTCTTCACGCGCCTGCTCGGCGTCGCGCCGGCCTCGGAGCGCGACGAGAGCCACAGCGAGGAGGAGATCCTACGGATCGTCGCCAAGTCGGGCGAACAGGGCGTCGTCGACACCGACGAGGTCGAGATGATCGAAGCGGTGTTCGATCTCGGCGACACGGTCGCTCGCGAGGTGATGATCCCCCGGCCGGACGTCGTCACCGTCCGCGCCGACATGCCCCTCTCGGAACTCCGCGGGGTCGCCGCCGGCGGGAACTACACCCGCTACCCCGTCGTCGACGACGACGCCGACGAGCCCGTCATCGGGTTCGTCCACGCCAAAGACGTCCTCCAGGCCATCGAAGCCGCCAACGGGGAAGACACGACGGCGGCCGAACCGACCGCACGCGACCTCGTGCGGGACGCGATCATCGTCCCCGAAACGCGCCGGATCGACGGCATCCTCGCGGAGTTTCGCCGGCAGGACGCCCAGTTGGCCGTCGTCATCGACGAGTGGGGCGCCTTCGAGGGGATCCTGACGATCGAGGACGTCATCGAGGAAGTCATCGGCGACATCCGCGACGAGTTCGACGCCCCCGACGCGGAGGCGTCGATCGACGAACTCCCCGACGGCCGTTACGCCGTCGACGGCGGCGTCACGCTCGAGACGGTCAACGAGACGCTGGGCACCACGCTCGAGGGCGAGGCGTTCGACACCGTCGGCGGCCTGGTCCTGAGCCGCCTCGGCCGCGCGCCCGAGGTCGGCGACTCGGTCGCGACCGACGGCTACGAGGTCACCGTCGAGGAAACCGAGGGGACGCGGATCTCGCGGGTGATCGTCGAGGCGACCGCACCGGCCGAAGAGTCGGCGGGCTGATCGGCCGCCGGCCGATTCGATCCCGTCCGATCCGGGGACCGTCATCGAATCCGACCGACGCCACTCCTTTTGCTTCCGACGTGGTGGCCTCCGTATGAGCTACCCGACGCGCGCCGTCGTCAGTCGAGGTGTCTCGCGATGAGCCACGACACGAACGACGGACCCGACTCCGTCGACGACTCGAGCCACGAAACCCGATCACCGACGGTCGACTGGCGGGACAACGACGACGAACCAACGACGATCGAACGGGCCGACCGAACAATTACGTTTCACTCCTGTTCTCGAGCGACGGTGACCGGCGACTTCGAGGACGGCGATATTGCCTACGCGAACACCGGCTTCTACGACGACGGGCTGTTCGGGGACACGATCCTCGAGGACGGCGTCGCCGTCGGCGACGACGTCGACGCGCCGTTTTCGGGGACGGTCGTCTTCGAGATCGGCGACGAATCGGGCGTGACCGTCGAGTCTGACCGCGTCGTCGTCGGGGTCCCGGACTACGGGAGCGACGGGACCGCAATCACGTCGCTGACGACCCAGCGGGCGGACTACCGGATGGGCGCGCCGACCCACGAGCATCCTCGGGCAAGTGAGTGCCTCGAGGCGATCGGCCCCGAGTAGGCGAGGGTGGCCCGACCCCGGAAACCGATCGGCGACGAGTACCGCTCCGCAACCACTAAACGCGACTCACCCCAACCACGGGGCAATGACCGACTGGACGGAGAAGTACCGCCCGACGACGCTGTCGGAGGTACGCGGCAACAACAAGGCCCGCGACCAGTTAGCGGAGTGGGCCGAGACATGGGACGACCACCGCGAGTCGGTGATCGTCCACGGCAGTCCCGGCGTGGGGAAGACCTCCGCCGCCCACGCGCTGGCCAACGACATGGGGTGGCCGGTGATGGAACTCAACGCCAGCGACAGCCGGGGTGCCGACGTCATCGAGAAGATCGCGGGCGAGGCGTCCAAGAGCGGTACCCTCACCGCCGGCGAGTCGGGACGACGGCTGGTCATCTTAGACGAGGCCGACAACTTCCACGGCAACGCCGATTACGGCGGCTCGCGGGAGGTCACCCGCGTCGTCAAGGACGCCAATCAGCCGATCGTTCTCATCGCGAACGAGTTCTACGACATGAGCCAGTCGCTTCGCAACGCCTGCGAGACGATCGAGTTCCGCGACGTCTCGAAGCGCTCGATCGTCCCCGTCCTGCGGGACGTCTGCCGGCGGGAGGGCATCGAGTTCGAGGAGGAGGCCTTAGAGAAGATCGCCGAGTCGACCAGCGGCGACCTGCGCTCGGCGGTCAACGACCTGCAGGCGGTCGCCGAGGAGGCCGAACGCCTGACCGTCGACGACGTGGTGACCAGCGAGCGCGACACGACCGAGGGGATCTTCGACTTCCTCGACGAGCTCATCAAGGAGAAAGACGCCGAGGGCGCACTGCGGGCCTCCTACGACGTCGACGAGACGCCGGACGACCTGCTCAACTGGATCGAGGACAACGTCCCGAAGGACTACGCAGGCGCGGAACTCGCCGACGCCTACGAGTTCCTCTCGAACGCCGACCGCTGGCTGGGGCGGGTCCGTGCGACCCAGGACTACTCCTACTGGCGCTACGCGACGGACAACATGACCGCGGGCGTCGCCGCCTCCCGCCAAGGCGACAAGGGTGGCTGGACCCGCTACGGCCCGCCGAGCTACTGGTCGAAGCTCGGCCGGACGAAGGGGACCCGCAACACCCGCGATTCGATCGCCGAGCGTATCGCCGAGCGGGAGGGCGCAAGCGTCGCCACCGTCCGTCGGGAGATCCTCCCGTTCCTCTCGGCGATGACCCACCACTGCAAGAACCGCGACCTGACCGTCCGGATGGCCGCCGCCTACGACCTCGACGAGTCGGAGGTCTCCTTTATCACCGGCAGCGGGAAAGACACCAACAAGGTCCAGTCGATCGTCGCGGACGCCGAGGAACGCAAGGCCGAACTAGCCGTCGAACACTCCGGCGACGCCTTCTTCGAGGCCGACCGCTCGAGCGGGGACGCGACGGCGGAGGCCAACGCCGACGACGGCGAGAGCCAGCAGCCCCTCGCGGCGTCGGACGCCGAGGACGGGAGCGACCAGGCCGGTTCCGAGGGCGGCGACGACACGGCGACGGTCGACGAACCCGACGACGACCAGTCGGGACTGAGCGACTTCATGTGACCGCTCGCGGCCGGCTGCGGCCACCGACGACGAGCCGTACTCGTCCCGATATCTCAATCAGCCGACTGATCGATACTATTAGGTCGATAAACGGTGAGGCCCTCTCTTGGTGATCGGTCGAATGACAGACCTCAACAGCTGCCCGCTCTGTGCCGAATCCTACGACGACCGCAACGGGCTCCGGGTCCACCTCGAGGTGGAACACCGAAAATCCGAGATCGTCAGCTGTCTCATCGATCTCGAGGCGGCGGCCGCCGACGGGTCTCCCGACGAGCGAGCGACCGCGGCCGACGACGAACCGCCGGCGCCGACGGCCTGAGAACGTCGTCCCGATCAGTCGTCGACGGGGAGCCGGTCGCGAAACGCCGGTGACAACGCATCGCAGACGCCGGCCGCGAGTTCCTGCGGGGTCGCGGTTTCGTCCCCGAGCGGCGGCACCGTCTCGACCGCGTGGCCCGTCATCCGCGCTAGCTCGTCGGGGTTCGTTCGCTCCGCGAGCGTCTCGCCCGCGTACTCGTTGACGACGACGCCGCGGACGTCGACTCCCCGGTCCTCGAGGGCGTCGATCGAGAGCGCGGTGTGGTTGAGCGTGCCCAGTCCCGAGCGCGTGACGACGATCGCCGCCGCGTCGAGGTCGTCGACGAGGTCGATCACTTCCTTGTCGCCGGCCAGCGGCACCCGGAGCCCGCCGATCCCTTCGACGATCGGGACCGGCGTCGCTTCGATTTCGCGCTCGCAGGCCTCGCGGATCGGCTCGTATGCGAGGTCCTCGTCGGCGACGTCGGCCGCGACTCGCGGGGCCAGCGCCGGCTCGAGAAAGCGCGGACAGGTGGCGGCCTCGGGGTCGTCACAGGCCGCGGCGACGAACTCGGCGTCGTCGTCGGGCGGGTGGCCGGTCTGGGCGGGCTTGATCGCCCGCGCCTCGTGTCCGTCCTCCCGGAGCAGCCGGGTGAGGCCGGCCGTGACGACCGTCTTTCCGACGCCGGTGCCGGTGCCGACGACGGCGAGTGGCCGACTCATAGCAGCCCCACCTCCTCGCCCGCGGCCTGAAAGGCCTCGAGGCAGGCGATGATGTCGTCTCGATCGTGTGTAGCCATCGGAACGACGCGGATCCGGCTCGTCCCCTCGGGGACCGTCGGCGGCCGAATCGCCGGTGCGACGACATCGCGTTCACGGACCCCGTCGGCGAGAGCGATCGCGTCCCGCCGGTCGCCGACGACGACGGGGAGGATCTGGGAGTCGCCCCAGACCTCGAACCCCATCGACTCGAGGCCGTCCCGGAGGTGGGCGACGTTCTCCCAGAGCCGCTCGCGCGCGTCGCCGTGACGGGCGACGTGGAGCGCCTCGCTGGCCGCCGCGGCAGCCGGCGGCGCGAGGCCGGTCGAGAAGACGAACGACCGCGCGTCGTTTAGCAGGCACTCGATCAGCGCCGAACTGCCGGCGACGTAGCCGCCCTGACTCGCCAGCGCCTTCGAGAGCGTCCCCAGCTGGATCTGGACGCGGTCCTCGAGTCCTTCGGCCTGGACGACGCCGCCGCCGTCGGCGTAGAGGCCGGTCGCGTGGGCCTCGTCGACCATCACCCACGCGCCGTACTCCTCGGCGGCGTCACAGATCGCCGACAGCGGCGCGACGGTGCCGTCCATGCTGAACACCGAATCGGTGACGATCAGCCACGACTCGTCGGCCGGTTCCCGGCCCTCGCGAGTCGCACGCTCGACTCGTTCCTCGAGTTTCGCTCGCAGGTCCGCGGCGTCGCAGTGGTCGTAGACGACCGTCTCGGTGTCGGCGAGCCGGCAGCCGTCGATGATGCTGGCGTGGTTCAGCTCGTCGGAGAAGACGACGTCCGGCTCGAGGGCAGCGATCGTGCCGACGTTGGCGGCATACCCCGAGGAAAAGGCCAGCGCGCGCTCGGTCCCTTTGGTCTCTGCGAGCTGGCGTTCCAGGTCCCGGTGAACCAGCGTGTCGCCCGTGACGAGCCGGCTCGCACCGGCACCGGTGCCGACGGTCGCGGCCGCCTGCCGGGCGGCGTCCTGGACCCGCTGGTCGTCGGTCAAGCCCAGGTAGTTGTTCGAGGCGAAGACCAGCGCCTCCGCGCTGTCGAGGACCGGGAGGTCGCCGCCCGAGGGCTCGGCGAAGTAGCCGCGCTCGGCGACCCGGTCGACGGGCGAGAGGGCGCGCTTCAGATCGTGTTCCTCGAGGGCGGCGAGTCGCCCCTCGAGGTCGAACCCGCGGTCGGCCATTCGGGTAGATGGACTCAGCGCCACGATTTGACTCTCACGGTTCGGAACGGACGCCTGGTTCGGCTCGGGGACGGCTCGAGCCGGTTGATACACGGCAGTCTCGGGAATCGTCTCGTCTCATTCATAAAAACGGTCGGAGCGAACGTCGGCGTTCAGAAGCCGGGCATTAGATCTGCGGGGCCGAAGACGCCGTACTCGCCGGCGCGATTACGCCGGACGCCCGCTTTCAGGTACCCCAGCGCGGGCCCGTTGACGTTTGCCTCCATACTCGTCTCGTCGCCCAACTGGAAGGTGTTGGTCGCCGTCTCGCCGTCGAAGGTACGACCGGTCACGCGGACCGTCGTCGTCGTCGGCTTCTCGTCGTTGCGCACGTCGAGGATCCCGCCGACGGTGACGTCTTCGGCGTCACAGACGCCCGCACGCTCGAGGAGGACGTCGTCGGCGTGTTCCATGTCCTCGAACTCGATGACGCCGTCGTGGTCGTCGATGACGGCCTCGATCTCCGCGTCGGAGAGGTCGCGGGCGGTCTCGATGTCGTACTCGGGGAGGTGTGCGATGTCCTCGCGGACGGTGCCGCGGTTGTCCTCGTAGCCCGATTTGAGGCCGACACCCCAGTGGATGTCGACGTCGGTGACCTCGACGAACGACTGGGCGGCCAGCGCGGCCGCACCGGTCAGCAGGCCAGGGGTCGCGCCCGCCCCGCAGATGAACGTGATACCGCTCTCCTCGAACTCGTCGCTGCGGTCGTCGAGCATATCGATCACGCGCGAGCGCTTGAGGACGTCGATCATCACGCCGGCGTAGCCGCCCTCGGCGAACCGGTCGGCGGTCCGCGGGATGAAGTCGTGTTCGTAGTTCGGCAGGGCCAGCAGGACCGCGTCGATCCGGTCGCCGTGATCGATGATCTCCTGAATGGAGTCCTCGCTGGGGCGGGCCTGACTCGAGGCGACGACGCCTTTGTCCTCGCCGTGTTGTTTGACGCCGCCCTCGGCCGTCGCTGTGGCCGAGCCGCCGTCCGTCGCCACTTCGTTGTCTCGCGGCTCATCGCCGCTCGACTCTTCCGAGTCGCTTCGCGGCTCGCTGTCTATATTGCCTTCCGTGGCCGCCAGCAGTTCGTCGACGTCGAGGCCGTCGAAGTCGACGGCGACGCCGTGGCGGTCACACGCCGCGACGGGGGTCAGTGCGTCCTTGTGCTGGCTCACTTCGAGCGCTCGTCGGCCGATGCCTCCGGTTCCGAGTACCGCAAACGTGATTTCGTCCATAGGTGTCGATGTGCTGAATTCGTCGTGCCGTTAGTCGTCGCTCGGTTCCGCGCCCGTACTCGCCGTCTCGGTCGACGATTCCGCCGCCTCGCTGTGTCGGGCCTTGACTGCTTCGGGATCGAACTCGTTGGTATCCCGGTTGGGCTCGAGTCCCGCACGCTCGATGATCTCGATGTCGTCGCCGGGCGACTGGCCCTCCGTCGTGAGGTAGTCGCCAGTCAGGATGCCGTCCGCGCCGGCCTCGAGCGGCAGGTGCTGCTCATCGGGTGCCAAGTTGACCTCGCGGCCGCCGGTCAGGCGGACCCGCGACTCGGGGTGAAGCAGTTTGTAGACCGCGACCGTCTTGACGATCTCTTCGGTCGTGATGTCGACCCCCTGCTCGGCCAGCGGCGTCCCCGCGACCGGGTTGAGGACGTTGACCGGCAGCGAGGAGATCCCGATGTCCTGCAGGGCGATCGCGGCCTCGACGCGGTCTGTCGGCGTCTCGCCCATCCCGAGGATCACGCCCGCACAGAGGTCCATCCCGGCCTCCTTGGCGACCTCGAGGGTCTCGACCCGATCCTCGAAACTGTGGGAATCGACGATCTCGGGGAAGTAGTTCGGGGAGGTCTCGATGTTGTGATTGTAGTGGTTGATCCCCTCGTCGGCGAGGATCGCGGCCTCTTCCTCGGTGAGTATCCCGAGGGAAGCGTCGACCTCGAGGTCGCACTCGTCGCGGACGAGGCGGATCGACTCGAGGACTTCCTCCCACTCCTCAGGGCGGTGTTCCTTCGAGACGCCCTTCTCGGCGACGACGATGCCGAAGCGCTGGGCACCGTCGCGTTCGGCCCGCTTTGCGGCCTCGAGGACCTTCTCGGGCCCGAGGAAGCCGTAGGTGTCGATGCCGGTGTCGAAGTGGACCGACTGCGCGCAGAAGCCACAGTCCTCCGCGCAGTTGCCCGCCTTCGCGTTGACGATCGAGCAGGCGTCGACCGTGCCGTCACCGAAGTGATCCCGCACGGCAGCACCGGCCTCGGCGAGCGCGTCGGTCGGCTGGGCCATCAGCGCGAGCCCGTCGGTCCGATCGAGGCGTTCGCCGGCCATGACCCGCTCGAGTGCGTCGTCGACCGTCTCGTTGCCAGTCTCGTAAACCACGATTCGAATAGCGGTTGACGAGACTATAATGATTGTGGATTCTCACCGTGGGTGAAACGTACGCCCTCCCCTCGGAGCGACGCGACCGATCGGTGGGCCGCTCGTCCGGATTGCTGGAACGATTTCCCGGCGTAACCGCGACCTGGGCGGCGGTTGCGCCGGAAACGACCCACAGTAACCCGTCTCAGTCGTCGTCAATGACCCGGGCCGAGATCGCGTACGCCTCGCCGTCGTAGTGGTAGTAACGGGTGTCGTCGACTCCGAATATCGGCGTCACAGCGTTGTCCTCCTCGAGTCGAACCCGGTCGGCGTCGTACTCGCGGGCCAACACGATGGCGTCCCGTAACTGATCGTTCCGCAGGAGCGTTTCCCTGATCAGTTCGGTTCCCTCCACGTCGTCGTCCGTCCGGACGAGTTCGTACGCACCCAGTCGTGTGTCGTCGTCCTCGGGAGCCACACGGTCCGAACTCGCAACGATGACGTCGCCCTCCCACTCGACGCTCGTGATCGCGTCCGTCGTCGTCAGCGACAGGGAGTCGGTCTCGAGGTCAAATCGGGCACAGAACCCGACCGACCCGTCGGCGGGGCCGTCGTCGAAGTCCACGTCGGTGCCGAAGACGTACTCGCCGCCACCGAGACCGGCGATCGGATCTGGCTCGGCGACGCCGTGGCCGCCGATCGATCGCCCGTCCTCGATCCCATCGTTATCGACGCTGAGGTCCCAGGCGAAGTTGTCGCCCGGTTCGAGGGTGTGTGCCGGCTCGTTTATCCCTCGTGGTGCGACGTAGTGCCAGCGGCCGTCGACGCGTTTGTGGAGTTGCCACGCGTACGGGTTGTACGAGAACCCGCCGCTCGACTCGTTGAACAGCGTGAACGTCAGTCGCTCGGACTCGGTGATCGACGCGGCCGACGGCTCGAGGTAGATCGCGGTCTCCCCGGGGTCGATCTCGTCGAACGCGACGAGCCGATCGACGTCGTAGTCGGGATAGCCGTTGGGATCGGTTCCCGACGGTGGGAGCGTCCGGTCGTCGTCCGGAAGCGGCGTGAGGTCGTCGTCCGGACTCGAGTCGTTCGCGGGCGACTCGTCGACACCGGCGAGACAGCCGGCGAGTGCCATGCTACCGATCGCAGCGAGGAGGGAACGGCGCGGGCGGCGCATGACCGTTCCTGCAGACGGAACTGGTAAGTGTTTTGTCGGTATTCGGCAGTGGTTTCGGGGCGTCGTCGCGGCCAGGGGTCAGTCGATGACCGATCGGTCCCGCTCCGACGGGGCGACCCGCGTCGGATCGATGACGGTGTCCGAGCGCAACAGTGACCGCAGCGTTCACATCGATTTCCCAACTTTTGTATAGTGCTGCATGGTGACATGCGGTATGGTTGTTAGTATCTCTGAAGAACACTTCGAGGACGTTCCGGACTTCGACTACGAGCCCCAGTACGTCGACGTCGGCGAGTTGGACATGGCGTACGTGGAAACGGGCGGCAGCGAGGGCGGCGACGACGCCGAGGAGACGTTCCTCTGTCTGCACGGCGAGCCGACGTGGTCGTTTCTCTACCGCAAAATGATGCCGACGCTGGCCGAGCGCGGCCGCGTCGTCGTCCCCGACCTGATCGGCTGTGGCCGCTCGGACCGGTACGAGGACCGCGACGACTACACCGTCGAGATGCACTACGACGCGCTCCGGACGTTCGTCGAGGAACTCGAGTTGACGAATATCACGCTGGTCTGTCAGGACTGGGGCGGCCTGCTCGGCCTCGCGCTCGCGGCCGACGAGCCCGAGCGCTTCGCCCGTCTCGTACCGATGAATACCGGGCTCCCCGACGGGACCCAGGAGATGACCGACACCTGGCACGCCTTCGCCGAGATGGTCGCCACCGCCGAGGACCTCGATATCGGCGAACTGGTCGCGAACGGCTGCTATCGAGACCTCTCCGAGGACGTGATCGACGCCTACCGCGCGCCGTTTCCCGACGAGCGATACATGGCCGGCGCGCGAACGTTCCCCGGCCTCGTCCCGCAGTCGCCCGACGATCCCGGCGCCGATCTGTTCGCCGACGCACGGGACCGACTCGCGGAGTGGGAGAAACCCGCGTTCGTCCTGTTCGCGAAGGAAGACCCGATCACCGCCGACAACCGCGATCCGCTACGCGGGCTGCTCCCGACCGCGAGCGACCAGCCCGACGTCTGGATCGACGAGGCGGCGCACTTCCTGCAGGAAGACGCTGGCGAGGAGATCGCCGACCGCATCGTCGACTTCGTCGACCGGACCTGATCCGGCCACCGAACCGGGGGCCGACCACGCGAAACCGGGTCCGACCCGACGGCCGACGACTACTGGCGGTCTTCGAAGAACTCCCGGAGCAGCGGATACCACGCACCGCAGACCGCTCCGAACACCAGCAGTGCGTAGAACGCACCCCAGTGTCGGTGCGGAACCGGAGACGCGGTCGCGGTAACGAGTCCGAACACGAACGGCGCTCCGTAGGCGATGATGGCGACCCACAGCACGACGCCGTACGCAGTCCCCAGGCAGGCACAGAGGAACGGGTTCCGATAGCTCTCCGCGAGCGGACGCGGAACGCGCCGTCCCATCCGCAGGCGGTTCACGAGCGCGACGAACGGCCCGGCGGCGAGGACGCTGTGACCGAACACGAGCGTCCACTCGTTGACGACCCCCTCGAGTCCGTAGACGGCGGCGACCGTTCGAAGGTTCCCGGTCGCGTGTAACACGCCACCGAGAGCCACGCCGGCGATCAGCGCGGCCGTCACCGTCGTGAGAACGGTGACCGGTGAGAGAACCCCACCGCGCCGTGATCGTCTATAAGCCATGAAAACCAGTCGAAACTACACCCATAATAATTTTCCTGATTTCTAGACAAATGTCTAGTTTTATGACGAAACATAGCCAACCATCGAACAGGACCCGTCGATCAGGGTCGAACCGCTATCGCGGCGTCTCCGATCCCCACTTCTCGAGGGCCGTCGCCAGTTCGGGGTGGTCCTCGGCGTAGTCCTCGAGAGTCGTGCCGGCCATCGACGCCTCGACGGATTGGCGGAGCGCTTTCGCGCCCGCGTGGGTACCGTCGGGGTGCCCGTGAACGCCGCCGGCCTGGACGATGATGTCGGTCCCCAGCGCCTCGAGCAGTTGATCGACGACGCCGGGATGGAGCCCACCGGAAGCGACCGGCAGGACCGGCCGCAGGTCGTGACAGTCATCCGTGAGCCACTCGTTGATCCCCGGCGTGTCCTCGTTCGCGAGTTTCCCCAGCCCTGCAGTGCCGGTGTGGATGTTCGCCGACGGCGAAGGGACGGCCGAATCCACGTCGATCACTCCGAACCCCTGATTCTTCGAACCAGATCCCGAACTGGCGTTTCACTGGACGATTGTCCACCCCGTTTCCGTCAGACGCTCCCGACGGCCAGTAGAGTAATCAGATAGCAATATCGTCCGCCGCGACTGAAAAAATTCCAAAAATTAAAGTCGCGTGATAATCCATTGATAGAGAGCGAGCGTATGTACGATAGTACGACGGACATCACTCCGGGCGAAGGCGCGTTCGAGGCGGGCTCGAACGCCGACGACCACCTCGGAGACCTCGAGGCGGCAGCCGAGTCAGGCGACGAACACGCGTCCGGAATCGACGCCGCCGAGGACCGGACGGCGGCGGATGTCTTCGATCAACTCCGAGACGACGCCGACGTGGGTGGGACCGACGACATCCTCGCCGACGAGAGTCCGGACGACATCATCGCGAGCGCGAACGACCCCGAGCCGGAGACGGAGACGGTCGACGACGCGCTGCTGGCCGACGACGACGAACTCACGGACCTCCTGCTGACCGGCCGCTCGACCGACGGCGAGGGCGAGTTCCACTGGGTCGATCCCGATGGCTCGGGGGGGTCGACGGCGACTGCTGGTTCCCAGTCGGCGTCGGATGCGGAGTCGACACCGGCCTGGGAAGCCGGCGGGACGGACCTCGACGACGTCTTCGGCGATGCGGTCGACGATAAGGGGGCCGCGTCCGAACCCGACGGCGCGGCCGAACCGGGAGCTGCCGACGGCGCGGCGGACGAGTCCGAGACCGGGGCAGACACGGCCCTCGAGTTCGACGATGCGTCGACCGCTCCGGAGACGGACACGTGCATCGAGGACGAGCCCGACGCCACGATGTCCATCGAACCCGAACCGTCGTCCGAGGGCGACTCGGCTCCCGGGACAGACGACGCGAGTTCGGACGACGACGTCGCGGTATCGCCGGCGGACACCGAGACCGAGGCCCCTCTCGAGGACGCTGGCGCCAATACCGCCACGAGCGAGAGCGACGCCGAGAACGGTGCCGACCCCGACCTCGCGGACGGCCTCGAGGGGACCGCGACCCGCGCCGACGATGTGCCCGACGCGATCCCCTCTCTCGGGACCGACGACCGGGATACCGCCGCGAACGAGGGCGACGGTCCGACGGACGACGCCGACGAATCCACGGCCGAGGACGACGGATCGACGACGGATTCCGACGGCTCGAGCGGACCGCTCTCCCGGCTTCGGTCGGCGCTGAACGGGTTGTTCTGATCGCTCGCTGCTGTGGCTTCGCCCGCACAATCCGGCGGCCACTTTTTCGGATCGGAAGCCGGCCTCGAGCGAACCGACCGTCACGGATCGGGATGCCAGTCGAGTCCCGACCGTCGAACCGAAAACGTCCGCTCGCCACACGACGGGCAGCGCGTCCCGCCGCCGGGTACGACGTCTCGCTCGGGGATCGTCCCTTCGAGGCCGCAGTCGTCGCATTCGATCCAGACCGGCATAGCCGTGACTGCGGGCCCCATCAGTCTGAAGCTATTGCAGGAATTCGACTGCAGTCGACGCTCGAGCCGGTCGATCGCGACACGAAGAGAAGAACGCAAAGAGAGAGCCGCCACGCCGGTCACGGACCGACGCGGGGGCCGACGGCGTTAGTCGAGGAAGCCTTCGATGTGGTCGGCGACTTCCTCGGGGGTGTCACCGACGGGGACGCCGGCGTCGTTGAGCGCCGAAATCTTGCTCTCGGCGGTCCCGGTGCCGGAGCCGGAGACGATCGCGCCGGCGTGGCCCATCCGCTTGCCCGGAGGTGCGGTGCGGCCGGCGATGAAGCCGGCGACCGGCGTGTCGACGTTCTCGCCGATGAACGCGGCCGCTTCCTCCTCGTCTTCCCCGCCGATCTCACCGCACATGACGATGGCGTCGGTATCGGGGTCGTTCTCGAACAGCTCGAGGGCGTCGACGAAGTCGGTGCCGATGATCGGGTCGCCGCCGATGCCGATGGCGGTGGTCTGGCCGATGCCGCGGTTGGTCAGGCTGTCGACGACCTGGTAGGTCAGGGTCCCCGAGCGGGAGACCAGACCGACGTTACCCTCGGAGAAGATGTTCCCCGGCAGGATGCCGAGTTTGGCCTCGCCGGGCGTGATGAGGCCGGGACAGTTCGGCCCGATCAGACGGGTGTCGGTCTCGGAGAGGCGCTTGTTGACTCGCGCCATGTCCTGGGTCGGGATGCCCTCCGTGATCGCGACCGCGAGGTCGAGATCGGCGTCAAGCGATTCGAAGACAGCGTCGCCGGCGAACGCCGGCGGGACGAAGATGACCGAGGTGTCGGCGTTTTCCTCCTCGACCGCTTCGTGGACCGTGTCGTAGACCGGGACGCCGGCGGCCTCCTGCCCGCCCTTGCCGGGGACCGCGCCGGCGACGACGTTGGTGCCGTACTCCATCATCTGTTCGGCGTGGAACTTCCCTTCCCCGCCGGTGATGCCCTGTACCACGACGCGCGTGTCGTCGTCGACTAGTACGCTCATTGTTCGTTCACCTCGTCAGCGTATTCGACAGCACGCTGGACCGCGCCCTCGAGGGTCTGATCGACCGTCACGAGGTCCTCGTTCAGAATCTCCATGCCTTCCTCCCAGTTGGTGCCGGCCAGTCGGACGACGACCGGCTTGGGGATCTCGTCGAACTGCTCTAGGGCCTCGTTGATCCCGCGGGCGACCTCGTCGCCGCGCGTGATGCCGCCGAAGATGTTGAAGACGACCGAATCGACGTTGTCGTCGGAGAAGACCATATCGAGCGCGTTCGCGATGCGGGCGGCCTTCGCGCCGCCACCCACGTCGAGGAAGTTGGCGGGTTCGCCACCGTAGTAGTCGACCAGATCCAGCGTCGTCATCACGAGCCCGGCACCGTTGCCGATGATGCCGACGTTGCCGTCCAGCCGGACGTAGTCGAAGCCGTACTCGTCGGCCTTCTGCTCGAGTTCGTCGCCGCCGGCCGCTTCCTCTTCCATCTCGGCGAGTTCGGGCTGGCGGAACAGCGCGTCCTCGTCGATGTTCATCACGGCGTCGGCCGCGATGACCTCGTTATCGCTGGTGACCATCAGCGGGTTGATCTCGGCGTCGGCGCCGTCTTTCTCGTCCCAGAGTTCGTACAGCGTCGTCAGGACGCTCGAGACGTCGCGCGCGATCGACTGATCGACGCCGGCGTCGTAGACGGCCTTGCGGGCCTGGTAGGGATGCATCCCGAACGCGGGGTCGATGTGTTCGCGGGCGATCGCCTCGGGGTCCTCCTCGGCGACCTCTTCGATGTTGACCCCGCCCTTGGTCGAGACCATCGCGACGGGTTTGCCCTCGCCGCGGTCCATCGTGATCCCGACGTAGAGTTCGTTCACGAAGTCGACCGCTTCCTCGACGAGGACCCGGTCCACGTGATAGCCCTTCAGGTCCATCCCGAGGATAGACTCGGCGGCCTCACGGGCCTCGTCCTCGTCCTCGGCGAGTTTGATTCCGCCGGCCTTCCCCCGGCCGCCGACCTGTACTTGCGCCTTGACCGCGACTGGATAGCCGATCTCCTCGGCCGCGGCGACGACGCCGTCGACGTCGGACGCGAGCTGCGAGTCCGGCGTCGGTACCCCGGCATCGGCGAAGACCTGCTTCGCCTGGTACTCGTGTAATTTCATACCATTCGAACGGCCGTTCCGGCCTTGCTTAAATCCTGCCAGTTTCCACTCGCCACGGGTGATCCATCGACGTGCATTAACGACACTGCCGCCGGATTCCACCGACCGTCGTTTCAGTCCCCTTCTTTGTGTGGGTTCTCAACTGAACTGACCGTCTACGGGGGGACACGTTCGAACTCCGACCCGAAGCCTCGGCACGACTGGTCGATTTTCAACCCGCCGGCCGGCACGCCCTTGGCACAGCATTCAACCCTCGGCTCTTCTAACGGTCGAGACGAACACCGCTGTGACGAATCCCACCGCGACCCGGCGTCCCTCGAGCTGGGCGTCGTCGCTCGCCGCTGTGGCCCGATTCCTGGTCCACAGTAACCTCTTTATCTCGCTGGCGACGGTCAGCGTCGTCGTGACGACGACGCGGCTCGCGGACCTGCCCCTCGAGGCGCTGCCGGTCTTCATCGTCTTTGCGGCGACGATGTTCGTCTACACGGTCAACCGGTTTACCGACCTCGCGGAGGACGAGCAAAACGTCCCGCGGCGTGCGGCGTTTACGAAGCGGTACGGCCGGTACTGGCTGCCGATCGGGGTCGGCCTCTACGTCGTCGCGGTCGCGGTTGCCATCGCGCTCGGGCTCTCGGGCGCACACTATCTGGTTCTTCCGCTCGCGGTCGTCCTGTTGTATTCCGTCGGCGGGATCAAGCAGGTCTTCCTCGTGAAGAACCTCGTCGTCGGGTTCGCCTGGGGTGCGATCCCGCTGGGCGTCGGCTACTACTACGGACGGGTGTTCGCCCCCGAGATCCTGTTTCTGGCCACCTACGTGACCGTCATGATCACGATCGCCGCGGTGGTCTTCGATGTGAAAGACATCGAGGGCGACCGCGCGGAAGGGATCCCGACGGTACCGAACCTGTTCGGACCGGCCCGGACGCGCCAGCTGTCGCTGCTGGCGACCGCAGCCGTCGCGGCGGCGGTCGTCGGCGGCGTCGTCAGCGGCGTCGTCCCCGGCGAGTTCCTCGCGGTCCTCGCGATGAACGCCTACGTCTGTGCCTACATCCCCTTCGCGACGCCCGATCGGGGCCCCCTCTACTACGGCTTCGTCGTCGACGGCGAACACGTCTTCCTCGCGACCGTCGTCCTCGCCCTCGAGTGGCTGGTCTGGTGACCGCCTCGCGCCGGTCGAGAGGGCACCATGCCTGTCCCGGCCGGATCGACAGCCCCTCGACCTACGTCCCAACGTTTATTCGGCTGTCGTGACTTGCAGGAAAAGAAATGGGTGTACTCGATTCGTTCGGCATCTTAGCCGCAAGTATCATCACGGCGTTGGTCATGCTCCTCTTCGCCGTCCTCAGTTTCTTCGTCACCGTGTTCATCGTCCAGGCGGGCGCCGGACTGGCCGGCTACTCGCCGGGCGCGGACTTCGTCGTCCTCTCGGCCGCGATCCTCTCGACCGGGGCGATCGTCGCGGGCGCGTCCCCGGTCTCGGGACTCGCGAACACCGATCAGTAACGCGTTCGACCCCTGATACAGACCGATAGCGCATACCCCCGTCTTCAGGCGGAGGTCAAGCGATAGGCATAGTGCGTCAATCCACGAGTCCTGCCATTACTTAATTTCCCACGCTTCACCGAAGGTATTAACACGCCGACGAACTATAGTGTGCAATACGGATGAAGACCGCACGGCACGCGACCTACAACCTCAACTACCANCTTCACCGAAGGTATTAACACGCCGACGAACTATAGTGTGCAATACGGATGAAGACCGCACGGCACGCGACCTACAACCTCAACTACCACATAGTGTGGTTGCCGAAATACCGCAACTCGGTACTCAAAGGCGAGGTCGCCGACCGTGTGCGAGCCATCCTCCACGAAATCGCCGACGACAAAGGCACAGAGATAATCGACCTGACCGTTCAACCCGATCACATCCACCTGTTCGTCAGTAGCCCACCGAAACACGCCCCCTCGCTTCTCGCCAACTGGTTCAAAGGCATCAGTTCGCGGAAATACAACCACCGCTACGCCGACAACAAAGGTGAGAAGATTCGATGGGCGCGAGGCTACTACGCAGGAACGGCGGGACACGTTTCCAGCGAGACGGTGCAGGACTACATTCAGCGTCACGAGGCGGGCGACCAATGACCGAACTCACCAAGACGCTGGAACTCAAACTGGTAGACCCGAACGCGCACAAACGGCGGAAACTCCGCGAGACGCGGGAAGCCTANATGACCGAACTCACCAAGACGCTGGAACTCAAACTGGTAGACCCGAACGCGCACAAACGGCGGAAACTCCGCGAGACGCGGGAAGCCTACCAGCAGGCCCTTCGAGATGCCTTCGACGCTGGCTGTCGCACACAGACCGAAGCGAACGACGTGGTAGTCAACTACGACCTGTCGGGGTACGCGAAAAACGCCCTCAAGAAGTACGTTCCGCAGTTGACGACGACGTACAACGCGGGCGACTTACACGACGACCACCCTGTTCGATTCACGAACGAGGGACTACGTCTCGACCACAAGCCCGAGAACGCTATCGAGTGGTACGTCAAAATCCCGCACCATGAGGACTACCACCTCTGGATGCCAGCACAGCCGAATCCCGACCAGCGAGACTGGTTGGAAGCGTTGAACGCTGGTGATGCGGAGATGGGTGAGAGTCGCCTGTTCGAGCGGGACGGGACGTGGTATCTCCACGTCACCGCGACCTGCGACGTGGAGGAGTGTTCCGAAGCGTCTAACGATGAACGGACGCCTATTGGAGTAGACATCGGGGAAGCGTCACTCGTCACGGTGTGTCACCGCGACGACCACGGTTCTCCGACTCGCCCCGAACTATGGGCCGACGAGGGCAAGACCGTTCGTCAGCTACGCAAGACCTACTTCACCGCTACGCGACGGCTTCAAGAACGCGAAAGCGACCGTATCGCTGAGTCGTTCGGCGACGACCTGTGGATCCAGATAGATGACGTGTTCCATCGTGTCACCCGCGAAGTCGTAGAGTACGCTGAATCCGTCGAGAATCCTGTACTGGTTCTGGAAGACTTGACGGACATTCGGGAGTCGATGGACTACGGCGAGTACATGAACCGCCGTCTTCACGGCTGGGGATTCGCCAAACTCCACGCCCAGATACGGTACAAGGCCATCGAGAAGGGGATTCCCGTNACGTCGAAGGAGTGCCATGCGTGCGGTGGAGTCGGGTATCGCCCGAAGCAGGCGACGTTCAAATGCACGAACGACGACTGCTGGATGGGCGAGTACCAAGCGGACGTGAATGGGGCGATAAATATTGCAGACCGCTACCGCAGCGGAGAGAGTCGTTCCAGAGAACACGAGAACGACGATGACTCGGCTGCGGATGGGGCGCGTTTGACCGCGCCACAAGACAGCCACGCCGATGCTGAAACTCAGCAGGTGACGCGTGGATCGTATGCGTCTTGAAACCACAGGGTCGTTGCACTCGGCCTGNGCCACAAGACAGCCACGCCGATGCTGAAACTCAGCAGGTGACGCGTGGATCGTATGCGTCTTGAAACCACAGGGTCGTTGCACTCGGCCTGAAATCCCGTGGCGGGATTCCCGCGTCTTCAGGCGCGGGAGGAGGTCAATTTCGAGCCGAGATACGGCTCACGGAGCCACCGTCGATAGCTGCAGTGTCCAGTCGACCGGTCGGTCCCGGACCTAGTCCCGGTCCGTCTCGCTCCAGTCGCAGTCCTGGCACTTCCAGCCGGTAACGAGTTCGGTCACGGAGGGCATGTACACCACCTTCAACGCGTTGCCCCCGCAGTCCGGACACGGATCGTCGGCCTCCTCGATCGAGTCGACCTCCATCACCGACTCGCCTTCGATCAGTTCCGCGAGTTTTCCTGCCGTCACCATTCGTCCCTGAACGACGCGGTTCTCGCTCACGGTCGGACTACCGTCCGCGATCGACTAAGCGTTTCCTGATACGGGTTGCTGTAACGGTTTCCCGGTGGGACCGCAGGGCGGTCGCGGTCCCACCGGCAATGACTGACAGTAGACCGCCTGAACGGATCGCGCCAGCCGTCGCTCGAGACCATCGAGTCAGTATCGAAAGTGCGTGGCCGATCGGCGGTCGCTCACGAGCAGGCGTCGCCGATCGGTGGGTTGCCAGTCTGGTCGGTACGGCCCGTCTACAGCGTACTCCCCCATCCGTGGGCCGTCAGCGCGGTCGTCAATCCACCTACCGCGGTCGAACGAACGGGTGCCGTGGATATCAGTGTACTCCGTACACCGTGTGCATGCCATGCACGGCACGCGCCGGCCGTCGTCGCCCGAGTCCGCCTACGGATCCGGGTCGAACGGCCGCGCCTCCCGGCGGAGGGTGTCGAACCGCGCTATCGCCCACTCCCTGACGCGGTCGTCCGTCGACTCGAGCAGCGCCGTTGGCAGGCCGGTGTCGTCGTGGACGCCGATCTGGACGGCCCGATCGACGACGCCCAGATAGACGGGAACGTCCCGATCGACGACGGACACGGAGACGGACGGCTGGTCGACGATCGACTCGAACGCGGCGGCGAGTGTCGGGTCCGTCCGGACGCTCTCCACGACCGGTTCCGCAAGTAGCATCTCGAACTCCGCGCCGTTCTCGATCGCCTCCGTCGAGGCCTCGAGCGGGTCGGCGCCGGCCGCCGGCAACACCGCCCGCACGCGATCGGCCTCGGCCAGCGTCGTCGCGTGGTGGGTAACCGGCGCGTACGGGTTCGCCATCGTGGCCTCGACCACCGTCGCGTCCGTCAGCCTGTCGGGATCGACACCGAGCCACTCCTCGTCGAGTCGCTCGAGGACCGGCCGCAGGCGGATCGCCGCATCGGTCCGTTCCAGCGCCGCGGTCACCCCGTCGGCGACCAGCGCTCCGGCCGCCGTGATCTCGTAGCGTTGCCCCCGTTCGCGGATCAACCCCCGGTCGACCAGCGCGGACAGGCTCCGACTCAGCGTCGTCCGCACGACGTCGACCTCGGCCGACAGCGCGTCCCGCGAGACCGACCCCTCGGCGTCGAGTCGCTCGAGGATTCGGACTCTGCTCGGCGACCGGGTCACGAACTCGAGGGTATCGACCGCCGCCTCCGTCCGCTCGGACATCACATCGACCCTCTCGTCGCCCCTACTTTATCGCACTGGCCGTCCGGGGAATCGATCCGGCTCCCGGACCTGAATTCGGCCCGAGCATGGTTCTGCGCGCACAATCGTATAGCAAGTCCGCTCCGAACGGTCCCACATGGAGACGCGCTGGGCGACCGTCGACGGCGTCACCCTCGAGCTACCGGACGACAGTACCGTGAGCGAGCTTCGGGACGCCCTCTACAAACCCGACGACGCAGTCCTGATCGCAGTGACCGGCGACCTCGTCTCGGTAGTCCACGACGAGGACCGGCCGCTCTCGGAGCTGGTCGCCGGCTGTGCGGACACCTACTACTTCTATCGCCCCGGCGAGCCCGACCGCAACGAACTGCTGGCCACGACTGAACTCGAGGCGGCGCTCGAGTCGGGAACCGGCGGTCGATCGGACGCCGAGACGACGTTCCAGCGGCCCGGCATCGATCACTGACGGCGGGTTTCGACCGGATCACCGACCTCCAGAGCGCGGCCGCGGTCGCGCTCGGGAACGCGCGTGATGATCATCAGCGTGTAGTAGTGATCGAACGCGTCCCGGTCGGCCCAGTCGGGGAACGTTTCCTCGCGCCGTTCGACGAACCGCCGTCGGAACTCGTCGGTCGGCTCGCCGGTGTCGGGATCACGCTGGGGGACGACACACCGGCCACAGGGCGTGACTCCCTCGAAGCGGACGTCGCCGATCTCGAACGCCGGGGCGTCCTCGCCGACGAAGCGATCCTCCCAGAAGGGGTCGACGCCGCCGATCTCGACGTTGGCTCTGAGCCGCCGCCGTGCGCCGTCGACGGTCATCCCGTCGAACCACGAGGCGACGGTCTCGAGCGTCGCCGTGCTGATGACCGACGGCCCCATCTCGCGGCGATCGACGAAGCCAAGCGACTCGTCGCGCTCGAGCGACAGCTCCGCGTCGAAGAAGTCACCGAACCAGTCCGCGGCGGCCTCGCGGTCCGTCTCGAGGTCGAACTGCCGGCGCTCGCCGTCCGGTGCCGTGACCGAAAGCGTCGCCGTCGACGGCTCGAAGTCGGTCTCGAGGTCGTGGACCCGGTCGGTCCGCTTGCCGTTTACGACCTCACCGTCGGCGTCGAACAGGGCGAACTCCCTGTCGTGAGCGAGCGTGCCACCCGCGAGGACATCGGTCGCCTCGAGGTCGATGCCGTCCAGTCCCTTCACCGGATACACGGTGAGCCGGTCGAGTCGTGTCATTGCGGGGAGCTATCCGCCGACGATCCATTAGTCTTCGTTCGAACGGAACCGCGTCGCAATAGAGCGGCGATCCGATCGGTAGTCGTTACGTCGAGAGCCGCAGTCAATCGATCGTCACGACGGGGTCACCGCGTTCGTCGAACTCGACACGGACCTCGTGGCCCGCGTACGTGAAGCCGACGTGACCGGCCCGGCGATTGCCCGATTCGGTGGTCGCGAAAAGCGCCGCGAGCGCGTCGGGGTCGACCGCGTCGAAAAGCGGCGGTAACGCCGTCGGGTCGGCTCCCTCGAGCGCCGCGATACCGGCGACGATCCGTTCGTGTACCGCATCAGTATCTGCCGCCATATGATGGGTCTGGTCCATTGCCGACTACGGCCACACCGCCACATTAATAGGTTTTGGAATACCGGCGTGTTCTGGGCGCGGTCAGAATACCTGTTCAGCAGTATTCGGCCGTCACGTCTCTGAACCTGATGGACCAGGACCGATGCACTCGAGCGTCGATATCGATCGCTGTTTCTGCGCTCGGCTCCGTCCGCTCGGTCGACGCACCGACGTGTGAACCGATCGGTCGTCCCTCGGACACCGACTCCAGCACCGGCTTTTTCGGTCCTAATCGTCGAATTAACGCCGTTTCTCGAGGTCGTGACGACACCGCACCGACACCCGATTTAAGCCGGTCGGCGTGGAAGCCCGCCCGATGGACGTCCGGACGTTCCCGGTCCTGACCGACGAGGACGAGCCGGTAGTCGACCGGCTGTCCCTCGGGACGGGCGAACGGCAGGCACGGGTGCTGGCGTACCTGTTGTGTCGGCGAGCGGATCCGGACCTGTCGGACGCGGCGAGCCGGACGGCTGCCCACATCGGGGCCGGACTGAGCAAGCACGCGACCGCGGACGCGCTGACCGAACTGGCGGCCGCGGGGCTGATCGCCGAGACGACGGCGACGACCGGTTCCCCCGGTCGGCCGCCGAAAGCGTGGCACGCGGTCGCCCCCAAAGCCGAGACGGTCCGGCGGGTCGACGCCCGCCACGCCGACCGCCTGCTCGAGCAGGGCGAGCGATACGCCGGCCTCGAACCAGCGGGGGCCGAATCCGCCGACGACGAACGGAACGGGGGCAGTACCGACGGGCCGGCGTCCGAATCGGCCGAGCGATCGGACCAGGGACGGGTCACCGTCGCGCTCAACTGGCGGCCGAACGGACTGCACCTGCCGCTGCTGGCCGCGCGAGACACCGACGGCGGCGTGTCGCTCGCGCTCAAGTCCGCCGACGGCTCGCGGGCGGCCGCGCTGGCCGTCGCGTCCGGGGAGTGTGCCGTCGGCGTCGCCGGCGCGGCGACGGTTCTCCGGGCGCGCTCGCTCGGCCACCCCGTCGTTCCGATCGCGGTCTGTTTCCAGCGGTCACCGGTCGTCCTCTACACCACGCGGTCCGCGTTCGGCGACCCCCTCGAGGCCGTCGGACAGCTCCGCGGGCGTCGGATCGGGATGCCGAACGGGACCGAAACCGGCCTGTTAGGGCGGCTCCTCCTCGAGCAGGCCGGCATCCGGGACGCGGTCGAACTCGTCGCCGTCGACGGCGAGGAGCGGGCGGCGCTGCAGTCGGGCGTCGTCGACGCCGTGACGGGAATGGCACCCGATCCGGTCCGGCTCGAGGCGGCGGGCCGAACCGTCGACTCCCTCGCCGTGTCGGCGGCCTACCCGGCGTACGGACCGGCACTGATCGCAGCGGAAGATCGACTCCGGCGGGATCGGGACCGCTTCGCGGCGTTCCTCGAGACGACGCTGGCGGGCTGGGCGGACGCCGTGTGCGCGCCCGAGTCGGTCGCTCGGACGGCCGCGAGCGAGACCGACGAGTCGGCCGACCGCCTCGCCCGGACCTTCGAGCGGGCGACCGAGCGCTTCGCTACAAGCGAGGGGGTCCGGCGACACGGCTGGGGCTGGCACTCGCCCGACGCGTGGCGAAGCCTCCAGGACGCACTGGCACAGGGTGGCCTGCTCGAGGGCGAGTGATTCCGCGAGAACCACCGCTACCGGACGGAGAGGTCTTCGCCGCCCGCCGGGGCAGTGAACTCGAGTTCGACCTCGAGTTCCCGGTCGCGCTGGTCGCCGAACTCGATCTCGACCTCGATCGGGTCGTCGTACTCGAAGGGGATCTCCCACTCCGAGGCGGAGATCGTAAACGAGGAACCGGCCTCGAGTTGCTCGGCCAGTTCGTGGAGGAACGCCGCGGTCTCCTCGCTGGAGAGGTAGACCTCCTGTTCGAAGAAGCCGCTGGTGATCGTCCGTCGGTCGCCGGTCCGATCGTCGGGGAAGTCGACGCGGTCGCTCATGGTCCTCGCTCCCACGCCGGCACCGATAAAACCGCAGTCAGGGAAGTCGATACGTTCGAAGCGGCCGAACGCGGCGGGTATCTAGCCGAATCGAGGAAACCCTTCTTGTGGCCGGCGAGTGAAAACTAGTGGCATGGATCTTCTCGAGGCGCTCGGTAACGGCACTCGCCTGGCTATCCTCAGGCAGCTCTCACGGGAACCGATGTACGTCTCGGAACTCGCGGAGGCGACCGGGATGGACGGCACGACCGCCGTCCATCACCTCTCGACGCTGGAGGAGGCCGGACTGGTGACCCACTACAGACGCGGCAACAGGAAGTACTACGAACTCGTCCAACGGGTCGAGTTACGGATCGCGCCGCCGCCCGAGCGGACCTTCGTCCTGCAAGCCGACGAGGCCGACGAACACGACACCGCGGCGGACGACTGACCCGCTCCGCCCGGGCCTCCCGTCGGACGCGGGCGTCACGGACCACCGACCACGATGCGTGTATAGATTTCCAACGGACGTTCCTCCCCGGACTGTTAGCTATATGTGACCATGCACCGTGGATCGATGGTATGATCGAGGCGGCCCTCGAGGGCGTAGTCGACTCCCAGGGAACGTGGTTCGCGTACCTCGTTCTCGCCGTCGGGGCGATCGCCCTGACCTATAGCGTCGAGAAACTCATCAGCTACCTCACGCGGGCGGCGATGGGGCTTGGCGTTTCGATCTTCGCGCTGGCGATCGTCTTCACCGGCATCGAGTTCGACGACACGGTCGTCGCGCTGGTGTTCGGGGCCGGCGACCTAGAGGGGGTGGCGCTGGGCACCGCGCTCGGAACCGCGCTGGCGATCACCGGTATCACGCTGGCCGCCGCGGCGATCTACAAGCCGTTTCCCGTCGAGGTCCCACGGGACTACCTGCTGTTGTTCGCGATTGCGCCGCTCTTGCTGGTCCCCTTTGTCGCCATCGATCGGCTCGGGCTCGCCCACGGGCTCGTCCTCGTCGCGATCTTCGTCGGTCTCTTCGGGTATATCGTCGCCCGAGAACTCCAGCGCGACGTACCGGTGTTCAGGGACTCCGAGATCGCCGAGCGACTCGAGGCCGACGGCGGCGTCCCGCTCGACGACCTCGCCATCGGAGACGTCGACAGTCGGACGGTCTTAGAGGAGATCCCCGAGGACCGGTACGTCGCCGAGCGACGCTACGCGGGGGCCTTCTGGCTCGGCCTCGCCGCCGTCTCGCTGCTCGGCGTGATCGTCGGGGCCATGCTGCTCGAGGCCGGCTCCGAGGCGATCGTCGAGTCGTGGGGGATCGAGGAGACCGTCTTCGGGGCGACGGTGTTGACGCTCGTATTGACGGTCGAGAACCTGCTGTTGACGATCGAGCCGGTCCGGCGTGGCATCCCGGAGATCGGGATCGGCCACGTCATCGGCAGCGTCGTCTTCTCGGTGACGGCCAACGTCGGCGTCATCACGTTCGTCGCCGACGTGACGATCCCGCGTGCGGTCCTTTACTTTCATCTGCCCGCCGTCGTCGTCCTCACCGCCGTCGCCGCCGTCTTCGTCTCGAGCGGACGGCTCCGACGGCGACACGGGCTCGTCTTGCTGGGCCTCTACGCCGCCTACTGGCTCGTCTCGCTGCTGGTCTTCGGCGGCGTTCCGATCCCGGAGGCACTCTGATCGGGGCGACGCTCCGCCGGAGCGGGGCTGCCCCACACGCCGGTCCAGCGGTCGAAAATTAAGTACTCCGACGATGTAGCTCGGCCGCGATGGTCGTCCCCAGTTCGACGGTCGCGCTCGTGGCCCTCTTCCTGTTCGGGGTCGTCCTCGTGATCTGGTGCGTCGAGGTCTTCATCGAGGCCGTCGCCAGAAGCGCCGTCTCGCTGGGGCTCTCGGGCTTTTTCCTCGCGGTCGTGTTGGCCGGCATCGACCTCGAGAACGCCGTCCTCGGCGTGGCCGCGGCGTTCGTCGCCCTCCCCGACCTCGCGCTCGGGACCGTGTTCGGGGAGTCGCTGTTCGTCCTCGCCGTGGCCCTCGGACTCGCCGGCCTCCTCGTGCCCTTTCGAACGGCCGTCCCTCGGTCGTACCTGCTCATGCTCGTGCTGGTGCCGCTTCCCGCGTTCGCGCTGTCGCTCGATGGCCGGCTCACTCCCCTCGAGGGCGCGGGGCTGCTCGTGTTGTTCGTCCCGTTGCTCGGCTACATCTTCCGGCGCGAACGCCGGACCGAGACGACGTTTCTGCTCTCGGCGGAGGTTCAGGAGGCCGTCCCGCTCGAGGGCGGCGCGGAACCGAGACCGGAAACGCCCGATGGCGGAGATCTGACGGCCCCCGAATCCGACGGGCAGACGGCGGCCGACGGCTGGGATCTCGACCTCGACGAGTTCGTCCCCGCCTTCGAGGACCGGAGCGGACTCTTCAACCTGGGCGTCGCCGCTCTCGCGGTCGTGGGGATGACGATCGGCTCCGGGATCACGGTCGTCAGCGCCGAGGGGCTCTTCCTCGCGCTCGGTATCTCGGGATTGGCTTTCGGGGCGACGGTGTTGAGCTTCATCGCCTCGCTCGAGGAACTCGCGCTTACCGTCGAACCGGTCCGGCGGAACCGGCCGGAACTGGCGGTCGGCAACGTGATCGGCAGCACGGTCTTCTACGTGACCGCCAACGTCGGCATCGTCGCCGCGGTGCATCCGATCGAAACCGGTGGGGACGTGCTGACGATCCACTGGCCGTTTCTGGGCGTCTGTCTGCTCGTCGCGACCGCCATGCTCGCCCGCGGACGCGTCGGCCGCGTCGGCGGCCTCCTGCTGTGTGGACTCTACGCCGCGTACTGGGTCGCGAACTACCTCTGACGGGACCCGCCGTCGGACGGCCGGACGGCCGCGATTCTCAGTGTGAAGGGATACGGTAACGATTCACGTCTAGAGGCGGCCGGATCGAAAGGAGTAATTAGGCGACGGCAAGCCGGTGTTGGAACCGCTCGCGCCGCCCAAGTCGACCTTGAGCGGGGAACGATCGGACCGGTTTATTGCGCACTACCGAGACCCCGTATCCAGTACGCGGGCGGGAACGGATCGCTACCCGGCGTACTGGTTTACTATGACACGGAACGACGATCACGCGTTCTCGAGGCGGTGGCTCCTTCGATCATCGGCGGCACTTTCCATAGCCGGCGTCGCGTCGACGGCGCTGGCACAGGAGGCGCTCCCGAGCGAAATCGAACTCGGCGGCCGAGTCAGTAGCTGGGTCGGGCAAGCGCCCGACGCCATCGCCGACGAGCGGAACCCGACCCTCCGGCTCGAGGCGGGCCAGGAGTACACCCTCACGTGGGAGAACCTGGACGGCGCGGCCCACAACTTCGTCATCGTCGACGAGAACGACGAGCGGCTCCTCGAGACGGATCTCGTGGCCAGTTCGGGCGAGACCCAGACCGTCGAGTTCACCGCCGAGGAGGGCATGGTCGGGTACTTCTGTGGCCCGCATCGCTCCTCGATGAACGGCGAGATCGAACTCGTCGGAGGCGATGGCGGCGACGGGGCGGCGACCGACGACGGGCCGCTGATCGGCGAGGGACCGACGGTCGGCCTCGAGCCCGTCGCCGACGGGTTCGCCAACCCGATCACGCTCGAGACGGCCGACGAGGACGCCGATCGCCGGTTCATCGTCGATCAGACCGGTACGATCTCCGTCCACGGCGAGGACGGCCTCGAATCGGAGCCGTTCCTCGACGTCTCGGACCGACTGGTCGAGTTGCGGGAGGGATTCGACGAGCGCGGACTGCTCGGACTGGCCTTCCATCCCGACTTCGCGGAGAACGGCCGCTTTTTCGTCCGCTACAGCGCACCGCCCCGCGAGGACACCCCCGAGGGGTACGATCACACGTTCGTCCTCTCGGAGTTCCAGACGGCGGACGACGACCACGCGAGCGCCGATCCCGACTCCGAACGGACGATCCTCGAGATCCCGGAGCCGCAGTTCAACCACAACGCGGGCCCGATCGCGTTCGGCCCGGACGGCTTCCTCTACGTCGCCACGGGTGACGGCGGCGGGGCCAACGATTCGGGCGAGGGACACGTCGAGGACTGGTACGACGAGAACGAAGGCGGAAACGGCCAGGACACCGAGGAGAACTTGCTGGGTGGTATTCTCCGGATCGATGTGGACGGCGGGACGTCGGAGACGTCCCGAGACGGAGGCGGCGACGCCGCCGACGAGGGCGACGAGCGTGCCTACGGCATCCCCGACGACAACCCGCTGGTCGATATGGAGGGACACCGCGACGAGTACTACGCATGGGGGCTGCGCAACCCGTGGGGGATGACACTCACCAGCGAGGGGTCGATCCTCGCTGCCGACGTCGGTCAGGAACTGTTCGAGGAGGTCGACCACGTCGAACGCGGCGGCAACTACGGCTGGAACGTCAGGGAAGGGACCCACTGTTTCAGCACCGAATCACCGACGGAGCCGCCCGAGGAGTGTCCCCAGGAGACGCCCGAGTCGGTCCGCGGGGGCGAGCCACTGCTCGATCCGGTCCTCGAGTACCCCCACGAGGCCGACGGCGAACCGGTCGGCGTCTCCGTGATCGGGGGCTACCTCTACGAGGGCGAGGAGGTCGACCCCCTCACCGGCACCTACGTCTTCGGCGACTGGAGCAGGGACGGCCAGAGCCCCGGCCGGCTGTTCGTCGCCCGCCCACCGACCGCGTGGCTCGAGGAGAACGCGACGGTCGAGACGGAAGAGGAGGACGACGACCCCTTCATCGATCCGCCGGGCGAGGGCGACGACGGCGATGACGGGGGTGACGGCGGGGAAACCGAAAGCGAGGGCGGACTCTGGCCGATCGAGGAACTCGAGGTCGAGACCGCAAGCGGAGATGACGACGACGGGACCGAGGACGATGACGGCGAGCCGGTCGCTGTCGACGGGAACATGAACCGCCTCGTCTACGGCTTCGGCCGCGACGACGCCGGCGAACTCTACGTCCTGACGTCGGCGACGCCGTCCATCGAAGAGGACGACGGTGCGGTCTACCGGATCGTTCCCCAACAGCGATCCGAACACTAACGCGACGCCCGGCCATCGCCGGTGCAGTCGCTTTGCGATTCCGTCCACGCGAAAAAATTCGGCCAGCCGCTCAGATCTCGAGCGAGAAGACGGCCAGTGTGGTCCCGAGTTCGACGTCGGTGTGGTGGCCGCCGCCGGCGGGCATCGCGATGTACTGTTTCTCCTCGTGTGGGTCGACCCAGGAGATCGGCGCGCCGTCGACGCCGTGGTCGCCGACCTCGAACTCGGCGAGGCGATCGCCCGACTCGACGTCGTAGGCGGCCATCACGCCGTTGGGCGTGCCCGCAAAGGCCAGCCCGGTCGGCGTGGTGAACGACCCGCCGCGGGGGTGGTAGTTGGACCAGTCGTACCACTCCTGCCACTTCACGTCGCCGGTGTAGGGGTCGATCCCGGCGATGACGCCGATCGCACCGTTCCACTCCGGCGGGTAGGCGGGTCGGCCCGACGCGTCGCCGTCTTCGCCGTTAGTGGATTCGCCGTCGTCCGCGGTGTCGGCGTCGTCACCGTTCCCCTCGTCGACTTCGGCCTCGAGGTGTGGGTCTTCGTCCTCGGCGACCTCTTCGGCATTGAGCGTCGGCTCGTCGGGCTCCTCGATGTCCTCGGGTGGTTCGCCGCCGACGATGTCCATGCCCATGTACCGCTCGCCGGCCTCGTACTCCTCCTCGTACCACGACAGTGCCATCGGCTCGTTGGCCCCCTTGACGACCATCGTCCGGGTGTTGGGATCGAAGGAACTCGGCTGGGGGTTGGTGCCGCCGGTGAGATGGGGCATCATCCACTCGGCGCTGTCGATGTCGTCGTACGGCGGCAGGGAGAAGGTGTTGACGTGCTGGACGTACTCCTCGCTGCGCTGGTGGAGCTGTCCGGTCTCCATGTTGACCGTGTAGACCCAGCCGGTCTTGCCCGGCCACGCCGCGAACCGCGTCTCTTCGCCGTCCGCTTCCTCGCGGAAGACGATCGGCGGGCTCGGCGAGTCGTAGTCCCACCAGTCGTGGGGCGAGTCCTGGTAGTGCCACTGGTACTCGCCGGACTCGATGTCGATGCCAACCTTCCCGCAGGTGAAGGGGTTGTAGCCCGGCCGAACGGTCCCGTACCACGGCCCGGGATTGGCCGACGGCACGATCACCGTTCCCGACTCCGGCTCGATGGCCGCCGAGGCCCAGGCGGTCCCGCCGCCGTGTCGCCACGACTCGCCGACCCACTCCTCCGACGGTGTCATGTTGAACCGCCACTGCGGGTTCCCTTCGAGGTCGATCGCGTCGAAGAAGCCGCTGACGCCGAACTCACCGCCGAAGCTGCCTTTCAGCAGCGTGCCGTCGTAGATCAGCGGCGGGAACGAGGAGGTCGACCCCCGCTCGCGTTCCCACTGCAACTCCTCGTGGATGAGGTCCTCGGCGACCTCGCCACGGTAGGCCGCCGCCCCGTTGTAGTACCACTCCGTCTCGCCGGTGTAGCGATCGACCGCCAGCACGCCCAGATCGAGCGTACTCTTGTAGACGGTGTCGCCGTAGACCGCCGGGCCGCGCTCGGCCGGTGGCGCGTCCTCCGAATAGCCCACGGCCGGCTCGTAGTAGTGTTCCCACAGCTTCTCGCCGGTCCGGGCGTTGAGCGCGTAGAGCTGGTCAGCCCCGACCGTCGTATACATGATCGGCGGATCGCCGTCGACGACCAGCGGCGACCCCTGGAACTCGTGGCTCGGGTTCGGCTCGAGCGCCTGCGGCGGCGCGAGGTCGATTCGCCACTCGAGTTCGAGCTGGTCGACGTTGTCCGGCGTGATGTGTTCCGCCGGGGTGTGGCGTTGGTTCTCGTAGGCCCCGCCGAACAGCAGCCAGTTCGTCTCGTCGTCCGCGGTCCGGCTGAGGTCTTCTTGGGTGATTTCGCGCTCGGGAATGGTATCGATATCGCCCTGTGCGACGTGTGATTCGCCCGGTTTCTCGTCCCACGGTGCGTCCGACGGCAGGTCCATGTGTTCGGTATCGAAGGTCATGGGTGACTCACCTCCCGGGGTGCCCGCATCCGATCGTCAATGTGAACCACGTCGTTACGGAGGAACTCCTGGCCGATGATCGCGATCGCGGCGCTGCCCGTGATCAGCGCCGAGAGCTGTTCGTCGGGGATCTCGCCGCTGGCGAGGTCGCGGGCGGCTGACCCCAACAGGTAGTAGCCGCCGAGCATCGACTTGACGTCCCAGAGCCCGCGGTCGATCATCTCGTCGGTTACCAGCACCTCGTTCTGCCAGAGGAAGTGATCCAGGCCGTCGATCCACAGCAGGGCACCCTCCGCGGCCCGCCGGTGCAGCGGCGCGACGAACTCGTGAACGACCCCGTCCTCGACGGCTTCGGCCGGCGGATAGTCCGGCGTCTTCATCCACCACGAAAGCTGCTCGCGCGAATTGACGATGTTCGTCACCAGCGCCGTCCGCTCGCCCTCGGCGAACCCGACCTCCGCGAGGGTCGCCGGCAGCTCCTCGATGTGGAGCAGCTGTCGGGTCGTCTCCTCGATGTGATCGGGGGTAAACGCCGGCAGGTTCTCCTCCGCGCTCGCGAAGAACCCGACCTCCGCGAGGTGGTCGTTGATCGCCCATGCCGGCGTCGTCAGCTCCTGATAGGCCGACGCCCCCTGCTCGGGTACCCCCATCGACGCCAGCTGGGGCAACAGTTCGAAACTCCCCTCGAGTCCCGTCAGTTCCTCGGCCAACAGCGCGCCGTCCAGCGTGCCGGTCAACCCGGCCCGTACCGCCTCGCCCATCTCGGCGAGACCGCCCGCAGCGCCGCTTGCGACCTCCCCGCGGAGATCGTGGAGCGTCGCACCGGCAACGCCGCCGGCGACGACGCCCAGCGCCTTCAGGAACTCGCGACGGTCCTCGTCGCTTACCTCCCCGTAACTGTATCGCTCTTCAGGTGCAGTTCCATATGCCATGATACCAGTTAACGAACACCACACTGGCCATTAGAAGCGTTCATAGTTGCATCGTTTGCAACATATTTATTCCGGTGGCCCCGTGGGCTGCATTTACTGACCGAACACCCAGCATATGACAGGGGCCGGCAACCACTGATTAGAACATCGCTCCGAAACGCAATCACTGGTTTCAATGTCCGTTGTGGCAGTAATCCCTATCCAGAACCGGGGACGAGTGATAAATAACGCTTCGTCGACGACGGCCCGATTCGGTACGGTCCCACGTTTCCCCCGACACGATCGACGGCGAGGACCAGCCCACGTCGCCGGTCTCACGGGGCGGCGTGAGCCAGCCGTGGCAACTCGTCAGGAGACCGCGGGCCGAAGCCGCCGCTGATCGATGTAATCGGTCCCGGCCGTCGGTCGACCGTTAGCTGTCCCCGTCCGTCTCGAGTTCGAACTGTTCGTTCTCGCTGACGGCGTTGAGGACGATACTGGTACTCGACTGGTTGATGTCGGGATCGGTGATCAACTGCTTGATCTGGTCGTTCATGTCGTCGGTGTCTTTGAACTTCCCGATGGCGATCACGTCGTAGTCACCCGTGACCTCGTAGACCGAGATCATCTGGCGGTGGTCTTTCAGCGTCTCCGTGATCTCGGGCAGGGCGTTCCCTTCGGCCTTGAGTTGCATCACGGCGGTCACGTCGTAGCCGACCGCGTCGTAGTCGATCTTCGGCGTATACCCCTCGATCACGCCCTCGTCCTCGAGGTCGGAGAGGTGGTTCGAAACGGTCGTCACTGAGACATCGAGTTCCTCCGCGAGGCTGCGGAGACTCGAGCGGCCGTCGTCGAGCAGTTCGTTTACTAGATCGGAATCCAGATTCTCGTACGTCATTGACTGATCTAAACGGCTTCTTATATTAGGAGTTTACGGATATCAACTTCTATCTCGGGCTTGGGTCGGACTGTTTCGGCACCGACGGTTTCGGCTCACCCCCTGTCCACCTACGGGTCGAAAACGCGACCGTTCCGACGACTCCCGCGGCGCTTCGACGGACAGGAACGCTCTAGTGGCGTCGCTCCTAACGGGTCGGTATGACAGAGCCAGCCAAACCGGTTGTCGGCCGCCTCGAGACGGTCGCAGTCAGCGGCACCGACGCGACCGAAACGGTCGTCGCGAAGGCCGACACCGGGGCGGACCGGACGACGATCGACGAAACCCTCCTCGAGCGGATCGGTAGTACCGGCGCGATCGACGACGTCACCGTCAGGTCCGGCGGCAGCGCCGAGAGTCGCGACATCGTCGCGATCAGCGTCGACGTCCGGAGCGTCGACCGGGGGCCTCGAGTCGTCTTGGCCGACGTGGACGACCGCCAGCCGTACACGGGCGAGGTCCTGCTCGGGAGCGATCTACTGGACGGGTTCTACGTCGATTGCGAACTACAAAACACCACCGTGAACGCCGATTAGCGGGGGTTTCGACGAGTCGCCACACGAGCGGGTACTCCGATCGTCCCGCCGCGGTCCGCGACGGCGTATATGACTCGCGAACGATTTCACGGGCGCGGTTACAGTGGCCGAGACGAACTGCTTTCTATGAGCCTCGTACTCCTGGGTGCGGTCCTCTCGCTTTGTCTGCTCCCGTCGCTTTGCTTTCTCGGTCTCTGGCACGGACTCGGCCGACTGCAACGCAGTTCGCTGATCGAACGCGTCACCGACCGTACAGGGAACGCCGATACGGATCCGGTGGTCACGTGGGGCGATGTTCTCGATGCGTACTCCGACCCCCGGAAACGCCTCTTTGCGGCCACCCCGGGATCGCGACCGTCGGCGACTCGTGACGACCAGTGTGCCGTCTGTGCCGCGGCGAACGACCCCGTCGCATCGTACTGTCACAACTGCTTCCGGAAACTCGAGTGAGACGGATTTCCGCTCACGTCTCTGGTCGGAAGTACGTGAACCGTAGCCGGGGCTCGAGGATTACTGATAGGAAAATGCTCCGTCTGGGATTTGAACCACGCCCAGACGTACTCGCTACGCTGTGTGCGACTGGTCTGATTCAAATCAAGGGTCACATTTTCGGCTCACGGATTTGTTCGCCGAAAAGTACTCCGTCTGGGATTTGAACCACGCGAAGACGTTCCTGCTCACTCACTTCGTTCGCTCGCGGGCTGCGACTTCTCTACTTCAAATCCCAGAGCGTGCGCTTCCTTCTTCACTCACTTCGTTCGTTCAGAAGAGTGCTCCGTCTGGGATTTGAACCCAGGTCATCGGCTCGAAAGGCCGAAATGATTGGCCGGACTACACCAACGGAGCGTTCACTGCGTTCGCGCACCGAGCCTCGACGGACTGCGTCCGTCTCACCAACGGGAGCGCGTCTCGCAACTCATTGTTGCCGAGGCCTAATGAAAAACGTTCCGTTCCGGGCCGGCAGTGCCACGATATCACGCACGTTGACTCATCAGGGTGCTAACAGCAGCCCGCTCGAGCGACCCGTTTCACCCGCAGGCGGTCGCTGCCGAATCCGCGAATCGGCTCTCGAACTGACCGGCTTCTCAACGCTTTTGATGCCCGGTGTCCATTCCACCGAGCATGAAATACGCCCGCTTTCGCGACCCGGCCGGTGCGGTCCGCCGCGGCGAGTACGAGAACGGCACTGTCCACTTCGGAACGGAAAGCTACGACCTCGAGAGCGACGAAATCGACGTGTTGCCGCCAACGGAGCCGTCGAAGATCGTCTGTATCGGGCGGAACTACGCCGACCACGCGGCGGAACTCGACTCCGAGGTTCCGGATCGACCCTTGCTCTTCCTGAAGCCGCCGAACGCGCTGGCGGCCCACGGCGATACCGTCACCCTGCCCGCGGGCAAGGAACGGATCGACCACGAGGCCGAACTCGGCGTCGTCATCGGCGAACAGTGCCGCCACGTCGCCGAAGCCGACGCGATGGACGTCGTGGAGGGCTTTACCTGCGTCGACGACCTCTCGAACCGCGACGATCAACGACAGGAACAGAACTGGGTCCGCGGGAAGGCCTTCGACGGCGCGGCCCCGATCGGGCCAGTGCTGGCGACCCCCGACGAAGTCCCTGCGGACGCGTCCGTGCAAACCCGCGTCAACGGCGAGTTGAAGCAGGACGGCTCCCGCGAGCAACTCATCTTCCCGATTCCGGAACTGATCGCCGAGATCACGACCTACCTCACCTTGGAGCCCGGCGACGTGATCGCGACGGGCACGCCCGAGGGCGTCGGCCCGCTCTCGGACGGCGATACAGTCGCAATCACGGTCGACGGCGTCGGCACCCTCGAGCATTCGGTCCGGATCCCCTGAACCGGCCGCGCCGGAGCCGACAATCGATCGACTAGCCAGCGTCTATCTCCCTTGAGAGAAGCCTTTTCGGATCTCTCGCTCGTGTCTCCGGGCATGACCGTCCGATTCGACGCGGTGACCGTCGACTGGCTCGGCCACGCTACCGTTCGTCTCGAGGGACAGACGGGTGCGGTCGTCTACACCGATCCCGGCCCGGAACGGGTACTGGAGGGGCTCGAGCCACGGGACGGCGACCTGATTCTCGTCTCTCACGGCCACCACTACGATCCCGACGCGATCCGACGGGTCGCCCGGGACGACGCGCTGGTCGTCGTTCACGAGTCGGTCGACGCGAGCGAGAGCGACGGTGTCGACGAGCGGCCGGAAACCCTGCCGTTCGACGTCGAACGCGTCCGTGCCGACGAGTCGTTCGTCCTCGGTCCGCTGGATCTGTTCACGACGCCGGCGTACAACGACCCCGCTGGGCCACATACTGACGCCGACGGGACCGTTCCACATCCCGAGGGACGGGGCTGTGGCTTCGGCGTGACGATCGACGGGATCACGGCGTTCTGGCCCGGCGGCACCGACGCCCTCCCGCTCCACGAGTCGCTCGCGATCGACCTCCTGCTCCCGCCGATCGGCGGTTCGGCCACGATGGACCGCCACGAGTCCGCGTCGCTGGCGGGCGAAATCCGCCCTGATCTGGTCCTGCCGGTCCACTACGACACGGACGGGGCGCTCGCAACCGACGCCGAGGCGTTCGTCGTCGACGTGGCGACCCGCGGCGTCCCGGTCGTCCTCGACGAGTAGGTGCGCCGGCGGCCGTGCTTACACGCCCACTCGAGACCAGGCAAAGAGCGCGACTGCGGCCAGGGCCAGCACGCCGAGTGCGAGCCACTGCCCGACTCCGGAGTCGGCGATCGGGGCGAAGAAGTCGACGAGCCCGGACCCCTGCAGGAGACCGAGCCCGAGGAGGACCATGGCTCCGATGGCGATCAGCCCGACCGTGATCCCCTCTTTCATCATCCACGCGGTCTCGTCGGCTTCCTGTGCGCCCGAGGTCGTCGGCTCGTCTATCGCGCCCTCGTCGGGGTCACTGTGCAACGGTCGTTCGTCGTTTTTGTCGTCCGCCATGTCACCGTTCTAGACGGTGAGTGGCCGCGTAGACGGGAACCGATTGCACCTGCAGTCACAGGGCACGCTACGAGTGTTGGTCCTGTCGGCGTCGAAGGCCCTCGAGACGCAGGCCTAGAGGACACCCATCTCGCCGAGGCGTTCGGGCAGATAGGTGTCCGTCACGAAGTCCAACCCGCGAGCGGCCAGCGACTGCTGTTCGGATTTCTTCCCGAGATCGAGCTGGAGTTCGATCTGTTCCTCCCAGTAGTCGGTCTGGAACCGCGGGTCCTCGAGTTCGCTCTCGAGGGCGTTGATATCCGAATCCGACAGCGGGTCGGAGGGAAGGTCGTACTCGACGATGTCGGCGGGCTGGATACCGATGAAGTCCGCCTCGGGGGTCGCGAGATACTCCGAGAGGTGGGCGGACTTGATCGAGCCGTAGGCCACCGAGCCGTAGATGCGGTACGACCACGGGTCGCCGTCGGTAAAGACCGTGACCGGCAGGTCGAGTTCGTCGTGGAGCCGCTTGGTGATCCGGCGGGTCGCGCGGGCGGGCTGGCCCTTCAGGTGGACGATCAGCGCGTTGAACTCCTCATCGAAGCCGTTCTCGACGAGCCGGTCGCGCATCCCGCCGGTCTCGACCGCGAGGATGAAGTCGGCGTCGGAGCCCAGAAACTCGATCGTGTCCGGGTTGTTCGGGATCTGGTAGCCGCCCTCGCCGACGTCTTCCTGACAGTGGATCTCGCGTTCGCCGCGGCGGGTCTGTTCGCGCAGGTGCAACGGCCCCATGATCGTCGCGCCCGACTCCTCGGGGCGCATGTGGAAGTCCTCGCGGGTGACCCCCGAGACGATCTCTAAGTCCTCGACGAGGTTGTTCGACTCGTCCTGGCTCGAGAACTGGGCCTCCTCGTTGTCCCAGCTCTCCGAGAGGTAGTAGAGTTCACGCAGGGTCGAGGAGCGGTCCTCCTCGAGCTGGTCGGCGAGGAACTCGATCGTGTAGACCGCTTTCAGGAGCTTCCGAGCGCCCTGGACCGAGTTGGCCGACCGGGTCGACTCGCGGTCGCCGTAGACCCAGACGTCTTTGTCCTCGTCGTACTCGATGTTGTTCTTCGTCCGCGTCGGCACGGACATGTGGGGGATCTCGCCCAGTTCGAACTGGTCGTAAAACTGCGCGGCGAGATCGATCAACTGCTCTCTGGCTTCCTGAGTATCGTCTGCGCTCATTGGTTTACGGTCAGTTTCTCGCTTTCGACGCCTTTGACGTCCAGATCGAAGGTGGCGTCGTCCGGTACCTCGTACTCGAGGGCCGCTTCGTCGTCACTCGGGACCTCGGGTTCCCACTTGACGAACCACTCGCCGTCCATCTCGACGACGGTCGCGCCGTCCGAGAGGGCGGTCGGCTCCGCCGAGACGATGTCGGTGATCTCGAGGTTTTCGTTCGTCCCCGAGTTGTTCTCGACGACGACCGAGACGGCCCGTCCGTCGCCGTTTGCCTCGACGTTGCGCTCGACGAGGACGTTGTTCATGATGCGAGCGATCGCGTCGTCGATGTCGGGTTCGTCGCGGTCGGTGACCTCGGCGACTTTCTCGGCCATCTCCGGGAGGATCTTCCCGAGGACGTTCTGTTTCTTCCGGCGCTGTTGCATCGAGCGCCGTTTGTTGAGGTAGCTCTTGAGATCGCGAGCGGCCTCGCGGATGGCGAGTTCGATCTCGTCTTCGATCTCGGGGACGTTCGCGACGGCGTCTTTCGACTCGCTGGTGAAGGGGACGTTCGTCGAGGCGACGTGGACCATGATCACGACCGGGCCGTTGGGCAGGCCGGAGCCGCCGGGCTGATCTAACCCGTAGTTGCGCCAACCGATCGACTTCACTACGTCCGTCGTGGCACAGGCCCCGCGCTGGTAGACCAGCGGGACGCGGTTGGCAAAGCGCATGACCTCGCCGGAGCCCTCCGCGGGAAGGTCGCCGCCGTAGGCGATCCCGGCCTCGACGATGAACGGATCGCCGCCGGAGACGCCCGCGTCACGGGTCGCCGAAGCGTAGAAGTCCGCGTCGAACTCCTTCTCGAGCCCCGCAGTGATGAGGTCCTCGGAGATCGGCGAGAGACACCGCGTCGGCGGTGCCATGATGTCGGTCGCACGCATCGCGTCGACGAGGTCGCTGGTGGCGTCGCGGTCGCCGTTCAGCTCCCGCACGAGCGGCGGGTCGTCGGGCACGGTGGCCATCACGTCCCAGATTGCGTCGGTGACGTTCTCGCGGGCCGTCTCGCCGAAGGAAACGTCGTCGTACTCCTCGGTGAGGTCGGCCGCGCGGTCGACGAACGCCCGGAGCCGCGTCCGCGTGAGCCGGTGGCGGACGTTCCCCTCGTCGTCGCCGGCCGCGAGTTCGTCCCCGAACGCGGCCCCGAGCCGGTCGGCGAAGGCGTGGATGGTCTCGTCGTCCTTGCGGGTACTCGTTGCCTCGTCCGCGAGGTCGTAGAGGTCGGCAACCAGTCGCGACTCGTCGTCAGCGCCACCGTCGTCCACCGACTCGGTTTCGACGGCGTCGATCAGCTCGAGCCAGACGGCTTCGACGGCGTTTTCCCGGACGGTGTCGCCGAACGTCGTTCCGTGGTCGTCTTCGACAGCTTCGGCGGCGGACTCGACCGTCTCGAGCAGTTCGTGGTAGGCGATGCGGTCGTAGTCGTCGACCCCGTCGGCGATGGACTGAGCGAACGCGGCCGTCGCCTCGGCACCTTTGTTCGCAGTGGCGTCTTCGACTGCGGCGTGGAGGTCGACGTTCTCGTGACTCGCGGGCGGTCGCCAGCGCATCTCGCGGCCGTAGTGACGATCGCGGAACTCGTCGATGATCGAGTCGGCGGTCTTCTTGCCGACGCGGGTGAACTCCTCCTGAACGAACCCGGAGACGGTCTGGGAGTCCGTCGCCGTCAGCATCTTCATCACCGTCCCGAGTTCGACGCCGTGGGGATGGGGGCGGATCTCCTCGGTCTCTGCGGGGAGCTGGTCGGTCGCGCGCTCGAACTTGAAGTGTTCCTGCGGTTCGCGCAGCTCGAGGCGGGCGTGGGGGTTGACGACCGCCGTGTGCTTGATGTAGTCGTGGAGCTGCTGGCGGGCGCGCATGTTGGCTTCCATCTCGAGTTCGATGCGCGTGCCGTGGGGGCGGTCCCACGTGGTCGTCTCCTCGACGCTGATCTCGGGCTCGTTGTCGTCGGTATCGATGATGAGTTCGAAGTATTCGGCCTCCTCGGAGCCCTGCGTGCGGCTGGTGATCTTCGCGGGCTTGCCGCTCGTTAGTTGCGAGTAGAGGACGGCCGCGGAGATCCCGATCCCCTGCTGGCCGCGGGATTGTTCGCGTGCGTGAAAGCGAGAGCCGTAGAGCAGTTTCCCGAATACCTTCGGGAGCGATTCCTTGGTCAGCCCCGGCCCGTTGTCCTCGACGATCAGGCGGTAGTAGTCGCCGGCCTCCTCGATCTCGACGTAGATATCCGGGAGAATTCCCGACTCCTCGGCGGCGTCTAAGGCGTTGTCGACGGCCTCCTTGACGGCCGTGACGAGGCCTCGAGCGCCGCTGTCGAAGCCGAGCATGTGCTTGTTCTTCTCGAAGAACTCGGCGATGGAGATCGACTGCTGGCTCTCGGCCAGCTCCTCGGCGATCCCCGGCTCGTCACCGAGTGTCGACTGGAACGACGTCATCGTCTCCCTGTACTAACGGGGAGGCTAAAAGGTGTGTGCTACCGGAGTGAAAGTGAATCCCCGCGCGTTTCGTCGCGGTTCGATCCGCGGATACCGCGCGCTAACGGAACGAAACCGCCGTTTAGAAGGTAATAATCTCGTAATCGTCGTCGACCAGCGAGCGGATGCTCGGGTGACCCTCGTTGTCGTCTACCGTGACGACGCCGGCGTCGTTGACGGCGTCCTCGACGCCGAACGCGCCCGCACAGTAGTCACAGGCCGCCGCCTCGTCGCTGACCGACCGGTAGAGGTCGTGGTAGTCGTGGTCTGCGTCTTCCAGTTCGGGAATCCACTGCGTACCGGCTCCATCGAAGATGAGTTCGAGGTCGTCGTCGGGGTTCTCGGCGAACTCCCGGGCCGCCTCGAGGCCGTTGACGAGCCGCCCGAGGTCGCTGTGGGAGTCGGTGCCTGCCAGAATTACGATTGCTGCGTTCGTCATTACGGAGGATGGTAGGCCAGTGGCCTATAAAAGGGAACGGCGGTCGCGTGCCGTGGACGCAGACCCGTCGCGGTGGCGAGGGTCAGCCGGGGCGAGGGGTTACGACACCGGGACGGACTGCGATGGTACGGTATCGTCCCGCCGGAGTCGGCCTCGGGCGGTCCCTGCCTTGTTGAAATCCTCGGTAGCGGCTCGGAGTGGCGTGCTGAATACAGCGGACGGATTCGAAACGACGGGAGCGTCACTCGGTCCACCTGATCTCGTACTCGAGTTCGTACCGTTGTTCTCCCGTTTCCGAATCAGTGAGTCGTTCGAGTTCGGTTTCAAATCGGGCGTGTTCCGGAATGGTGACGTCTCTCGAATCCGTTTCGCTCTTCAACTCGACGGGGCCGGATTCGATCTGTTCGGCCGCATCGCGTAGCGCCGCCGCGATTTCGGTTCTCGTCCGCTGGTCCTCGAGTTTGAACAGTTGCTCTTCGGGCATCGATTTTCCTCACGTTCCGGATTCCGATATAGGTGTGGCCCGCTCTCAAACCGCTCGGTGATCGACGGCGTCACCGCGGCCGGAATCGAACGGCAGGCGGTCGATCACGCCGTGTCCGCGTCCGGCGTCCCCTAGAGCGGCTCGACGCGAAATACGTACTCCGCGTAACTCCCATCGAGATTCGCGGGACTCTCCTCGGTGGCGTGCTCTTGACAGAGAACGGCCTCCGCCTCGACGGCACCGTGTCCGGTCTCCTCCTGATATCGTTCGAGGGCGACAAACGTCGCCCGCTCGGTGCAGCCACGGCGGTGACACTCGGGAGGCGAGTCCAAAGAGTCGTCGTCGCGTCGGTCCTCGTCGTCCGCTTGCCGCTCTCGTCCGCGTTCCGTGTCTGCCATCCCGACATCGTAGGGAAGCAAGCGGGATAATACTGTGGTCGTTCCCGATCTCGGTACCGCCTACGCGCTCCGTAAGTGGCTACTAGAGATCGGTATCGTAGCGGCGTACCCGCGTGGCAACTCCCGAGTGCGCGGGGAGTTACTGACAGAACAACAATAGATGTCCGTCTTACTGACCGTGGCTGTGGTCGTGTCCGTGGTCGTGCCCGCCCCGCGTGAACTGCCCCGAAAAGGCCCGCTGGACGACCTCCGAGAGCGCGGGGTGGATGTGGACCGACTGCCGGATGTCCTGAACCGTCCCGGAGCCGGCCGTCATCGCGACGACGACTTCCTGGATCAAGTTCGAGGCCTCCGGCCCGACGATGTGACAGCCGAGGATCTCGCCCTCGAGGTCGATGATCGGCTTGACGAACCCCTCGGCTTTCATCGCCGACCCGCGGGCGGTCTCCTCGTAGCGGTAGGTGCGCGTGGCGTATTCCCGATCCGTCTCCCGCACTTCTTGTTCGGTCAGCCCGACGCCGGCGACTTCCGGCGAGCCGAAGACGGCGAAGGGCATCGCCGAGTAGTCGACCGGCTCGAGGGCCTCGCCGAACAGGTTCCGCGCGACGGTCCGCGCCTCGTGGTTTGCGTTGTGTTTCAGCAGGTATTCACCGACGATATCGCCCAGCGCCCAGACGCCGTCGGCGGTCGTCCGCAGGTACTCGTCGGTTTCGACGAAGCCGGCGGCATCGGTCTCGATCCCGGCGGCCTCGACGTTCAGCGTGTCGGTGTTGGGGACGCGACCGGTCGCCACGAGCAGTTCGTCGCCGGTGACCGAGACCGTCTCGCCGGGACCCGCCGTCTCCGCGTCCGCGTCGCCGTCCGACTCGGAGAACGGCCGTGCCTCGACCGTGATCGACTCCCCCGACTGCATTGCCGCGGTGGCCTCGTAGCCCGTGTAGACGTCGAACCGGTCGGCGTAGCGCTCGGTGAACTCGGCGGCGACCTCGTCGTCGGCGTCGGGAAGCAGGTGCGGCCGCCGGCCGACGATCGACACGTCGCTGCCGAAGGTACCGAAGAACTGCCCCAGTTCCGCGGCGATGTAGCCGCCGCCGACGATGATCAAGTGATCCGGCAGGGACTCGAGTTGGAGCGCCTCGCGGCTGGTGAGGTAGTCGACGGAGTCGATCCCGTCGATCGGCGGGACCGACGGCCGGGTCCCGGCCGCCACGAGGACGGTGTCGGCGGTGAGACGCTCGCCGTCGTGATCGCCGCCGGCGAGTTCGAGCGTCCGCTCGTCGACGAACCGCCCCTCCGCTTGGTACAGGTCGTGGCGGTCCGACGAGGAGAGGCCGCGCTCGATCGAGTCGGAGCTGCCGTGGACGTCTTCGGTGACCTCCCGAACGATCTCGGCGACGTCGACGTCCTCGACGGTCGCGTCGATGTGGAACGCGTCGGCCCGCTCGATCGTCTCCAGCACGTCGGCGTGATACAGCAACTGCTTCGAGGGGATACAGCCGCGGTTCAGACAGGTTCCGCCGAGGCGGCTCTTCTCGACGACTGCGACCGACTGGCCCTGGTTCGCCGCCGCGTTCGCCACGTCCAGTCCCGATCCCGAACCGATGACCAGAAAGTCGTACTCCTTCATGGGTGGACGACGGCTCCCAACGCAATGAATCCCGGGCCGCGTTTCCGCCCGACGCGGTCGGAATCAGCTCGTACAGCGTCCGAAACCAGCCGCGACCCGGCCCGCACCTATTCCTCGACCGGCGGCCACTCCCACGCGTCCGCCTCGACCACGCCGAGGAGCCGCTGTCGCCGGTCGGTCAGGTCGGCCAGCGACTCGGCGAACGCCTCGTCCGAGACGGTCGGGATGTCGTCCTCGCGCAGGCGCTCGAGGTCCGGCGCTCGCGGGACCGACGGCGCGGGGTCGATGAACGAGTCGTCTAAGGTCTCGAGGTAGCTCCGCGCGCTCGAGCGGCCGTTCTCGACGATGGCGGGGTCGAGCCCCTGTCCCTCGGGCATCGCGTACCGGGACAGCATGAGCGCCTCGTCGAGGATCGGGACGGCGACGGCCGAGGCCCGAGAGGCCTGCTCGCTGTGGTAGTAGTGGAGGATCGGGTAGGACTTGTGCTGTTCGGCGAGGGTACTCAGGTCCGCCGCGAGCGACTCGACGGTCAGCTCGAGCCCGCGGAAGTCCTCGCCGTTCCAGCCGGTTCGGAGGAACGCCTCGCTGCGCTCGCCCAACCCCGTCACGGTGCTGGCGAAGGAGCGTTTGTCGGCGACGGCACCGAGGACGGTCAGGACGTAGGAGACGCCGAGCGTGACGAAGGCCATGCCGGAGGCCGTCGTGAACGCGCTGGCGACCTCCCAGATGTTGCCGCCGTAAACGGGCGTGTAGTCGCCGTTCCCGTCCGTGAACATCGTGTAGGCGACGTAGTAGAACCGCCCCCACCAGTCGGCGGGGCCGCCGGTCCGGCTGTCGACGACGGCGAGGGGTTCGCTCGCGAAGACGATCGTCCAGCCGACCCAGATCAGCCCGATCCACGTCGCGAGCGTGAGCATCAGAATGAGGGGGCCGGCGAGGCTGAGCGCGCGGTTGCGGTCCCCCGTCACGGCGCGCAGCCCCTTCCAGACCCCCGTCGTGAGTCGGCCCGACACGGGGCCGGAGCCACCGTCGACCCACAGCGTCGTCCAGACGATGTCGACGATGCCGGTGACGAGGATGACGATCCCGACGGCGAGATAGACCGGGTTCATTCGACGACCGCCCGCTGCTCGAGGGCCTCGGCCAGCACCTGTGCGATCTCCGCGTTGGTCTCGGGGCTGTAGTGGCCGCCCTCGCCGCGCTCGACGTACAGCGACTCGACGTCGCCGTCGTCGGGCGAGAGGTGGGTCGCCATGTCGATCGTCGTCAGGTCATCGTAGCGCTCGTCGAGGCGCTCGAGCAGGTCGCCGTAGATCGGGCCGTGTTCGGCCTCGTAGGTGGCGTACCGGAGCTGCTGGACCATCACGAACGTCGGCTCGAAGTCCTGCTCGTCGGCGTAGTCGACGAACTCCCCGATGAGCGCGTCGAAGAGGGCCTCGTGGGTATCGAACAGCCGCTCGTGGTACCGCACGCGGGGCCGCTCCAGGCGGAGCGCCGACTGTGTCTGGGCCAGATCGAAGTCGATTCCCGGGATCGAGCGGCCGAGCCGCCGCTCGAGGTCCTTGCCGGCCGTGTACGCCGCGTAGCGGACGTGTTCGTTCTTCGCGAGGAAGTCAGCGGTGTAAGGACGGGTCGCGAAATGGGGCTCGAACCAGTGGTCGTAGTGGAAGTCGTACTTTCGGAGGAAATCCGCCTTGGACTCGAGATCGAGCAGCTCCTCCTTCTCGTCGACGGGGCTCTCGATCCGCTCTAATTCGCCGTCTTCCAGCACGTACCGGGGCTTGACCGCTAAGATATTGCCGAACTCCTGGTAGTGTTTCCAGACCGAGAGGATGCGGGCGATCGAGGAGGCGGTGACGACCATGCAGACGTGGTCGGTCGGGTCCTCGGGGTACTGCCGTTTGAGCCGCATCAGGGCCTGATCGAGACCGTAATTCCCGCCGCCGTAGTTGGCGACGTGGGTGTCGAGTTCCTGGGCGAGGTAGTGTTGAAAGGTCTCGTCGTCGTCGACCTCCCGGCAGAAACAGTAGGAATCGCCGTAGGTCGAGACCGTCAGCTCGGCGTCGGAATCGCGCTCTTTGGCGGGACAGACCCGGCTCGCGTACTCGTCGGTGGAGTAGGTGACGACGCTCCGGACCTCCTCGCCGGGGAGGTGGTCGCCGGTGTCTTTCTGTTTCTCGCGGTCGGGCTGTGGACACCAGCCCAGTTCGGGGTCGAAGCTGCTGAACTTCCCCAGTAGCTCCCGATCGATCCCGGGGAACTCTTCGGTGGCGACCGAGGGGATCCGTTCGAGCGCTCGGTACGACACGACCTCGAGAACGACCGCGACGACGACCACCGCGAGGGCGATCGCGACGAACGGAAGCATGGACGTATCGTACCGGAACGGGCGGTAAGTGGGTTGGGCCGGACAATGCCGCTTTCACGTCGCCGTGGGTCGCACGTCGACGGCTCGGCGTCGGTTTCGGATCCGGACGGCGCTGTAAGTCCCCAGCCCGGCGGCGAGCAGTCCGGCGACGACGTCGATCCAGAAGCCGGGCTCGCTCGCCGTCTCGACGCCGCCGCTGCCGGCACCCAGCAGGAACGTGGTGGCGACGAGCCAGAGGCCGACGAGCGCCGCGAGGACCGCGACGCCCATGCTCCCGAACGCCCCGTTCGTGCGGCGGACGTAGTTGTACGCGCCGGCGATCGACAGCGTCACGCCGACGAAGACATCGTTCCAGAACTGGCCCGCGGCCAGCTCGAGGACGAACGCCTGCCCGAAGACCGCGAGCCCGACCAGGGCGATCGCCGCCGACAGCCACGTTCCGCGTTCGGCCCGGTTTGGTTCGAACGGCGTTTTGTCCCCGCCGGTCACCCCGTCGTCCCCGCGGTTGTCGTGTTCGCCGGTCCCGTCCTCGCGCCACGGGGTGTCGGGGTTCTCGGTACCGTCGTACTCGCTCATGGCCTCGAGATCCACGCCTCGGCGAAAAGAGGCCGCTGCCCGTGTATGCAGGCCGGACCGGTTCGAGGCCAGCGCCGTCAGAGCAGCCCGGCGATCGAGCGAACGAGCGACTCGGCGGTCACGAGCGACGTCAGGAACATCGCGACCACGGCCGCAAAGAAGATCGCCTGCTCGAGTCGGCTCGGCTCGAAGTAGCGCTTGATCGCCGCGAACAGTGCAAGCGCCGTGATCGGCAGCCCGACGACACCGTTGACGGCGGGCATGAGCAGCGCCAGCCTGACCGGCGTGAACTCGGTGAACGCGAGGATCGGGATCGCGAGGACGACCGAGAGGCCGATCAGGAAGTGGACGGTCCGGCGGAAGTGCATGTCGCCGAACTGGGTCGTGAGTTCGTACGACTGCGGGACCATGAAGCCGGCGGCGAACAGCGTGCCGGTCGCGCTCGTGAAGGAGGCGGCACCGACCGCGAGGACGAACACCCCGAGTACCCACGGGCCGATCATGTCGATCAGCGGTTCCGCGGGGGCGGTCAGGGTGAGCGTCCCGTCGGGGACGGCCATCGCCGCCGCGATGACGACCGTCGCGCTGAGCGCGACGACGGCCGCCAGTCCGACGGTGTGATCTTTGCGGTAGCGGGAGACGTTCGTCCAGTCTTTCTCGTGTTTCATGCTCGTCTGGATGAAGAAGTTCGGATAGTAGACGGTCGTCCCCATCAGCGCGATGATCATCGTGAGATAGTTCAGATCGCCGGATATCGTCGGAACGAACCCCATCGCGACGCCGCCAAGCGAGGGCTGGAGGTTCGCGACGATGACCAGATACGAGGCGAAGATCGCGAGAACGAGCGTCGCGATGACGCCCTCGATGCGGCTGTACACCCGGAGTTCAACGAGCGAGATGCCCAGCGCCGCCATGAGGATGATCCCCACATATACGTTCGACAGTGGGGTCAGAAAGACCAGTGCGGCTCCCGCGAGCGCGTAGTTCGCTACGCTCCAGAACTGCATGATGAACGCGATTCCGAGCGCGAACGGTTTCGCCGCCGTCGGGCCGATCACGTCCCTGATATAGTCCATGAGCGGTTCGTCCTTCGCCGCGAGGCGGGCCGACATCTCGTGCATCGTCAGCCCGACGCCGAGTGCCAGCGGCAGGACCCACAACAGGCCGAACCCGAAACTGACGCCCGCCTGTGTCAGAATGTAGACGGACCCGGCTCCGAAAATGTTCGCCGCGAAGAGGAGACCGAGCCCGTACTGGTGAATTGTTTGTTTAGCCTTTTCGACAGGAACGTCGACCGCGGTACTGTGTTCTTCCATGTGTGGGACTGCTCCGAAAACCGGCAGACGCGTTGGCCGCTCGAGCCCGTCCGGCCGCATCGACTCGCGGCCGGACGAATTGCACCTGTGTACTGTCGCACGGAATGCTGTACCCGAAGCAACGATTGGGATCCGGTTGAGCGGAAAGCTTGAAATAGCAGCCCACCCCTCACAACGCCGACTCGAGTAATCCGATGTTTACCGATTCGTGACGGATCGACCCAGCGTGACGACCTCGAGGGCGTCGGGCTCGGAGCGGCAGCGATCGCCGACACCGACCGATCAGCCCGCCGACCCGATCGAGACGTCGTCTCTCGAGAGTCGGCCGACGCCGCCGATCGGTCCCGTCTCGGGCCGCCCCCCTCGAGTCCCTGCTGGCACCACTTTCTTGGGAGTCCGGGTCGAAGCGGCCGATACAGGCCAAGTTGCCTTCAGAAGAAGGCCTATATATTTCTATCCCTTACCACAGGTGAAGACCAAATGCAAGGACAATCCCAACAGCAGGCCTACGACCGGGGTATCACCATCTTCTCCCCGGACGGACGCCTCTACCAAGTCGAGTACGCTCGCGAAGCCGTCAAACGCGGCACCGCGAGCGTCGGCGTTCGAACGCCCGACGGCGTCGTCCTCGCCGCGAACCGCCAGATCAGCTCGCCGCTCATGGAGCGCTCGAGCGTCGAGAAGATCCACAAGGCAGACGACCACGTCGGCGTCGCAAGCGCCGGCCACGTCGCCGACGCGCGCCAGCTGATCGACCTCGCACGGCGACGCGCACAGGGCGAACAGCTCCGCTACGGTCAGGACATCGGCGTCGAGACGCTGACCCGATCGATCACCGATCACATCCAGGAGTACACCCAGACCGGCGGCGCGCGACCGTTCGGGGTCGCGCTGCTGGTCGGCGGCGTCGAGGACGGCCAGCCGCGGCTGTTCGAGACCGACCCCTCGGGCACCGACTACGAGTGGCAGGCCGCCGCCGTCGGCGGCGACCGCGACGTCATCCAGGGCTACCTCGAGGAGGAGTACCGCGAGGATCTGGACATCGACGCCGGCATCGAACTCGCCATCAGCGCGCTCAACGAGCCCGAAGAGGAGTCCGTCGCGGCCGAAGCGGTCGACGTCGCGACGATCACGACCGAGGACGAGTCGTTCAGTACGGTCGACGACGAGCGCCTCGAGTCGATCGTCGCGGAGATCGACACGGAGGAAAGCGATGAATAACCCGCTCTCGCAGGGCAACGGCGATCCCTCGCCGTACGAGCCCGAACTGGGATCGCTGCCGAACGGCGGTGCGGCCGGCACCGACGACGAGACGGTCAACAAGACCGGGACGACGACCATCGGCATCACGACCGACGAGGGTGTCGTCATCGCGACGGACATGCGCGCCAGCCTCGGCGGCCGGTTCGTCTCGAACAAGAACGTCCAGAAGGTCGAGCAGATCCACCCGACCGGCGCACTGACGCTGGTCGGCTCCGTCGGCGGCGCGCAGTCGTTCATCTCGACGCTGCGAGCCGAGGTCAACCTCTATGAATCCCGGCGCGACGAGCCGATGCCGATCGAGGCGCTGGCGACGCTGGCGGGTAACTTCGCCCGCGGCGGCCCGTTCCGGGCGATCAACCCCATCCTCGGCGGCGTCGACAGCGAAGGCAGTCACGTCTACAGCATCGACCCCGCCGGCGGTGTCATGGCCGACGACTACACCGTCACCGGCTCCGGGATGCAGCTGGCTTACGGCCTCCTCGAGCAGGAGTACGAGGACGACCTCTCGCTCGCGGACGCGAAGTCCGTCGCGGCCCGCGCGATCAAAAGCGCCGTCGAGCGCGACACCGGCTCGGGCAACGGCGTCTTTCTCGCGGAAGTCACCGGCGAGGGCGTCGACATTCAGGGCCACGAGGAGTTCGACGCGGTCATCTAAGCCGCTTCGACGGTCGTTTCGGGTTCGACGCCGCGATTCACCGGATCCGCGCTCGCGCGCGTACACGTGACTTTTATTAGGGCCGGACCGCTATCCGAAAGCAGGTTTTACATGTCCCAGGAAAGCGAGTACGGAGCCGGGCAGATTCAGGTCTTAGAGGGCCTGGAGGCTGTACGAAAGCGACCGGCGATGTACATCGGCTCTACCGATTCTCGAGGACTCCACCATCTGGTCTACGAAGTGGTGGACAACTCGATCGACGAGGCGCTGGCCGGCCACTGCGACGATATCACCGTCTCCATCCACGAAGATGGGTCAGTGAGCGTCGCCGACGACGGCCGCGGCATCCCCGTCGACACACACGAGGAGTACGACCGCCCTGCACTCGAGGTCATTCTGACCGTCCTCCACGCCGGGGGCAAGTTCGACAACAAGTCCTACCAGGTCTCCGGCGGCCTCCACGGCGTCGGCGTCTCCGTCGTCAACGCCCTCTCCGAACGACTCGAGGCCGAAGTCAAACGCGACGGCGGCGTCTTCCGCCACGCGTTCGAAGGCGGCGAACCCGTCGGCGACATGGAGCGGGTCCGCGACATGGAGCCCGACGAGGAGACCGGCACGCAGATCCAGTTCTGGCCCGACACGGGCATCTTCGAGACTGGCGAGATGTCCTTCTCGACGCTCTCGAACCGACTCCGCGAGCTGGCCTTCCTCAACTCGGGCGTCCGTATCACGCTCCGCGACGAGCGCGAGGAGACCGACGACGGCGACGTGGTCACCGAGACCTACGAGTACGACGGCGGCATCCGCGAGTTCGTCGAGTACCTGAACGAGACGCGCTCGGCGATGCACGAGGACGTCATCTACTTCGAGGACGAGGAACAGAGCATCCAGATCGAGGTCGCGATGCAGGCCACCGAGGAACTGCAGGGCTCGATCCACGCCTTTGCGAACAACATCAACACCCGCGAGGGTGGGACCCACCTCACCGGGTTCAAAACCGCACTGACGCGGTGTGTCAACGACTACGCCAACGAGAACGACCTCCTCTCGGACCTCGATAACAACCTCACGGGCGAGGACATCCGCGAGGGGTTGACGGCGGTCATCTCGATCAAACACCCCGATCCCCAGTTCGAGGGCCAGACGAAGACCAAACTCGGCAATAGCGAAGTCCGAGGGATCGTCGAGAGCGCGATGCACGAGGGGCTTGGCACCTACTTCGAAGAACACCCCGACACCGCCGAGTCGATCGTCAACAAGGCCGTCGAGGCCGCCAAGGCCCGCATGGCCGCCCAGAAAGCCGAGGAACTCACGCGGCGCAAGTCCGCTCTCGAGTCCACGTCGCTGCCCGGGAAACTGGCCGACTGCCAGACCAAAGACCCCGAGGAGGCCGAACTGTTCATCGCGGAGGGTGACTCCGCGGGCGGCAGCGCGAAACAGGCCCGCAACCCCGACTTTCAGGCCATCCTGCCGATCAAAGGGAAGATCCTCAACGTCGAGAAACACCGGCTCGATCGCATCCTCGAGAACGACGAGATCCGGAACATGATCACCGCCATCGGCGCGGGGATCGGCGACGAGTTCGACATCGAGGACGTCCGGTACAAAAAGATCATCATGGCGACCGACGCCGACGTCGACGGGGCTCACATCCGGACGCTCCTGCTGACGTTTTTCTACCGGCACATGCGCCCGCTGCTCGAGGGTGGCTACGTCTACGCGACCCAGCCGCCGCTCTATCGCATCCGGTATCGCGGCGAGACCTACGACGCGATGACGGAGGCCGAACGCGACGAGATCGTCGCGGAGAAATGCGACGGCAACCCCTCGCAGGTCCAGCGGTTCAAGGGCTTAGGCGAGATGAACCCCCAACAGCTCTGGGATACGACGATGGACCCGGACAACCGCATCCTCAAGCAGATCACGATCGAGGACGCGGCCGCGGCGGACAAGATGTTCTCCGTCCTGATGGGTGACGCCGTCGAACCCCGCAAGCAGTTCATCAAGGAGAACGCGCCGGAAGCCGAGTGGATCGACATCTAGACCCGAACTTTTACCCTGCGTGCGGTCGCTTCGCGACCGCACTCGGTAAAACTTCGATGAAAAGCACTCCCCCCTCCCCGCCGCGCGGTAAGCCGCGCTCCGGGTCGGTCGTCGGCCCGCTCGAGCGTCCGCAGAGCGGACGCTCTCACGGATGCAGTGCTTGTAAGCTGACCGGATACCACCACGAAACCAAATGAAGACATGAGTTCAGACGTACCCGATCCGACTGATATCGAGGCGCGAGCGGTAGAGAACGTCCGCATCGAGGACGAAATGGAGCAGAGCTACATCGACTACGCGATGTCCGTCATCGCGGGCCGTGCGCTCCCCCGCGTCGAGGACGGCCTGAAACCCGTCCACCGGCGCATCCTCTATGCGATGCACGAGATGGGGGTCTCGAGCGGCTCGAGCCACCGGAAGTCCTCCTCGATCGTCGGGGAGACGATGGGTGACTACCACCCCCACGGCGACAGCCCGATCTACGACGCAATGGTTCGGATGTCCCAGGACTTCTCGATGCGCTATCCGCTGGTCGACGGCCAGGGCAACTTCGGCTCGATGGACGGTGATCCGCCGGCCGCACAGCGATACACCGAGGCTCGGATGTCGCCCATCTCCGAGGAGTTGCTCGCGGACATCGAGAAAGACACCGTCGACTTCTCCGCGAACTACGACGACCGCCTGCAGGAACCCGACGTCCTGCCGGCAGCGTTCCCGAACCTACTCGTCAACGGGTCCTCCGGGATCGCGGTCGGGATGTCGACGAACATCCCGCCGCACAATCTCGGCGAGGTGATCGACGCGACGATCGAACTGATCGACGACCCCGACGCGACGGTCGAAGACCTGATGGAACACGTCAAGGGCCCCGACTTCCCGACCGGCGCGAACATCGTCGGGCGCGACGCGATCTACTCCGCCTACAAGACCGGGCGTGGCCGCCTCCGCGTCCGGGCCGAGTTCGAGGTCGAGGAGTGGAAGAACGGGCGTGAGCGGATCGTTATCACCGAACTCCCGTTCCAGGCCAACAAGGCCCGCCTCGTCGAGCGCATCGCCGACGACGTCAACGAGGGCGAGATCGACGGGATCTCCGACCTGCGCGACGAGTCCGACCGCGACGGCGTCCGGATCGTCGTCGAACTCAACCGCGGGGCAAACGCCGAGGTCGTCAAGAACAAACTGCTCGAGAACCATCTCGAGAAGACCTTCGGCGTCATCAACCTCGCGCTGGTCGATGGCCAGCCGCGGGTCCTCTCGCTCAAGGAGACGTTAGAGGAGTACGTCGCCCACCGCCGCGAGGTCGTCCGCCGGCGCAGCGAGTACGACCTCGCGGAGGCCGAGGACCGCGCCCACATCCTCGAGGGGCGGCTGACGGCCGTCGAGAACGCCGAGGACGTGGTCGAGCTGATCCAGAACAGCGAGACGCGGTCGGACGCAAAGGAGAACCTCCAGGACGCCTACGACTTCTCCGCGGACCAGGCCGACCACATCGTCCGGATGCAACTGGGGAGTCTCACCTCGATGGAGGCCGCCGAGATCAACGAGGAGTACGAGGAGGTCCAGGCCGAGATCGAACGCCTGACCGCCATCCTCGAGAGCGAGGCCGAACTGCTTGCGGTCATCAAAGACGAACTCCGCGAGATCAAAGCCGAGTACGCCGACGACCGCCGGACCTCGATCGTCGAGGACGAGGGGACGGTCACCCACGAGGACCTCATCCCCGAGGAGGAGGTCGTCGTCGTCATGACCGAAGACGACTACGTCAAGCGGATGCCGATCGACCAGTTCGACCCCCAGGGCCGGGGTGGCAAGGGCATCATCGGCGCGGACGTCAAGGAAGACGACCGCGTCGCGACGGTCTTCCGGGCTAACACCCACGACTACCTGCTCTGCTTTACGAATCAGGGCGAGGTCTACCGGCTCAAGACCTACGAGATCCCCGAGATGGGCCGGACGGCACGCGGGAAATCCGCGGTCAACATCCTCGATCTCGACCCCGGCGAGGACATCACGGCCATCGTCGACACCGACGCCCTCGAGGACGACGAGTACGTGACCATGACCACCCGGAACGGCTACGTCAAACGCACCGCCGGCGAGGCGTTCGACAACATCCGCTCGACGGGGATCATCGCCGCCGATCTCGAGACGGGCGACGAACTCGTCGACGTCGAGGTCACCGACGGCTCGCAGGACCTGGTCATCGCGACCGAGGGCGGGATGACGATCCGCTTCGACGAGGACGAGGTCCGCGCGATGGGACGGAACGCCCGCGGCGTCAACGGCATCAAACTGCAGGACGGCGACGCCGTGGCCGGACTGGTCGCGACCGACGAAGGCGACGAGCAGGCGCTGCTGACAGTGACCGAGAACGGCTACGGCAAGCGGACGCCGCTTTCGGAGTACAGCACGCAGTCGCGGTACGGCAAGGGCCTGATCGACATCAAGACCGGCGAGCGAAACGGGCCCGTGACGGCCGTCAAAGCAGTCTCCGACGACGACCAGCTCGTGCTGATGAGCGAACGCGGGCAGATCGTTCGGACCCGCGTCGACGAGATTTCGACCGTCAGCCGGAACACGATGGGTGTGACCGTCATGGACGTCGAGGAGGGCGACGCAGTCGCTGCGGTCGACGACATCCCGGCAGCCGCCGCCGAAACCGGCGACGAACCGGTCGACGCGACGGACTGAGCCGGCCGCGACTCGGCGCTGCTCGAGCGGGCGAAAAAAGCCGTTTTCGAACCGATACGGCGGAGAGAGCAGACGCTAGATGGACGGAGAGACGGCGGTCGAGTGCCGATCAGTGGGCCGGTTCCTCGGCGGGCGCGACCATGTCGTCGATCCGCAGGATCAGGATGTTGTTCGTGTCGTCCTTGCCGTCGACTGTTCCCTCGATCAGCAGCTTCGAGAGCGGCGTCGGACCGACGGTGACCGAATCGTCCTCGTGGATGTCGCTCAGCGTCCCCTGAATGTGGATCTCGGCCCGGCAGAGTTCGGGGTGGTGAACGCTCGAGAGGTCGATTTCCTCGATGATGGTGGCGTCGACTGGTTCGCCCTCGTGTTGCATCGGGACCGCGGCGGGCTCGTCCATCTGCTGGATCTCGAGTGCCTCGTAGGCGGCTGCAGTGGGCTTGTAGCCACCTTTCGGCCCCGGTACACCCTCGACGAGCTGGAGGGCTTTGAGACTCTGCATCTGGTTACGGATCGTGCCGGGGTTACGGTCGACTTGTTCCGCGATGTCCTCGCCTTTGATGGCATCTTCGGACTCTTTGTGGAGGTTCGTGAGCGCGCGGAGGATTTTCTTCTGGCTGGGTGTGAGTTCGATGGATGACATAGGTATTTATTCGTATTTGGTTTCCTTAAACCCGGCGGGTGAGTCCGTCGGATTCGTGGGGGAACGTGACGTTTGCACGGGGGACGTGAAGATGTTTCTTTTCGTTCCGCGACGGAAACTAGGTGTCCGTTGGCACGATTCACTGGGAGTCAAACGCTTGCGAACTATCTTGATACAGCGAGAGAATCCCGCCGTTTACGGCGGGCGTGAATCGCGTACGCTTCGCTGAGATGCCACCACGTTACTGCTGATCATGAGTCTCAACAGGTATCGTCAGTTTCACTTCCACTGTGGATGGCTCCCCTTCAATATATCCCAGTTCGAACACCAATTCAGGCNGATCATGAGTCTCAACAGGTATCGTCAGTTTCACTTCCACTGTGGATGGCTCCCCTTCAATATATCCCAGTTCGAACACCAATTCAGGCGATGAAGCGAACCAACACGTTTGCCGTGCGACCGCTCACCGACGACGACGAGCAGGTGCTACGGGACCTGTTGGACGCTTCCGCCGCTCTCTGGAACGAGATCAATTTCCAGCGCCTCATGCGCTACAACGACGAAGACGGCTTCGAGGGCGACGTGTGGGACGCCAATACCGGCATTCTCGAAGGCAAATACAAAGCCGTTCTCGGTGCGTCCACCGCCCAAACTGTACGACGGGCAAACACCGAAGCGTGGCGCAGTTTCTTCGGGAGCAAGAANGAACCACCGGGCTTCCGTGGCAACAAAGACGATGGACGTCTCCTCAAAGGCGTCGTCCGAAAGGACGCATACACTGTCGAATGGGGCGACCGCTCCCGACTTGAGATGGTCGTCGGAGAACAACTCCGAGATAGGCACAACAGCCCGAAAAGCCGTCTTCGGCTCGAAATCGTTGGCGAGCCCAGCTGGCCCGACTACGAGGATCAAGGCCGGTTAGAATTGTGGTACGATGAGACTGATAGCCCCTTCCGAGCTTCGCAACCCGTGACTGTTTCTTCCGGTTCACGGGATACTCCACTGGCCGATGAGAAGGCCGCTCTGGACATTGGTGCGAACAATCTCGTTGCCTGTACCACGACGACCGGCGAGCAATTCCTGTACGAAGGCCGCAAACTGTTCGACAGGTTCCGCGAGACGACACGAGAAATCGCCCGATTGCAGGCGAAACTCGAAGACGGTCGATACAGTAGCAAACGTATCCGGCGGCTGTACCGGAATCGAACCCGTCGCCGCGATCACGCCCAAGAGGCACTGTGTCGTGACCTGCTCGAACGACTGTACGATGAGGGCGTTGATACCGTGTATATCGGTGGGTTGACCGACATACTCGAAACGCACTGGTCGGTCGAGACGAACGCCAAAACGCACAACTTCTGGGCGTTCAAGCAGTTCACCGAGCGACTGACCTGTACCGCCGAGGAATATGGTATCTCGGTCGAGGTTCGCTCGGAAGCGTGGACCAGTCAGGAGTGTCCGCAGTGTAGTTCGACAGACCGAACGACACGGCATCAGGATACGCTCACCTGTCCGTGTGGATTCGAAGGGCATGCTGATCTCACCGCGTCAGAAACGTTCCTGAGACGGCACGCAGAGCAAGCACAAGCAGTCAGGCCGATGGCACGGCCCATGCGGTTCAAGTGGGACGACCACACCTGGTCGGGGATACCACACCCTCACGAACGTCCCAACGAACAGCGCACAGACCCGAGTACCGTCTACGGGGACGGGAATGTTGCCTCCGGCGAGTCTTAGACCGGCTGAGACTCCCACGGAGGAAACCCCGGCGTTCACNAGACCCGAGTACCGTCTACGGGGACGGGAATGTTGCCTCCGGCGAGTCTTAGACCGGCTGAGACTCCCACGGAGGAAACCCCGGCGTTCACACCGGGGAGGATGTCATCCCTGTGGATCCGGCTCTGCCGGGGTCACGACGCGGACGTGGTGTGCGACCGTTTCGGGCAGCGATACCGGCTCCTCGCTCTCGCTCGAGCGAGCAGTCACCATGCCGAAGGGGGCGACCTCGAGAATCTCGAGTTCGACGCCGGGTTCGACGCCGCGGTCGGCGAGATAGGAGAGAACCTCGGGGTCGCGGTCGGCAACCTCCGCGACGGTGACGACCGCCCCCTCCTCGAACTCGGAGATGGCCTTGCCTGCGGGCCGCTCGGGCGGCTCGAGGTCGGCGCCCGGGATCGGCGAGCCGTGGGGATCGACCGTGGGCTCGCCCAGTGCGTCGGCGACGCGGGCCTCGAAATCCTCGCTGATGTGGTGTTCGAGTCGGTCGGCCTCGGCGTGGACCTCCGACCAGTCGTAGTCGAGATGCTCGGTGAGGTAGGCCTCGAGCAGGCGGTGGTGGCGAACGATCTCGAGGGCGACCGTCTCGCCCTCGTCGGTCAGCGTGACGCCGCGGTACTTTTCGCGGTCGACGAGTTCCCGTTCCTCGAGCTTGTCGAGCATGCTGGTGACCGTCGGCGACGTGACGTCTAACTCCCCGGCGATCTCGGACGTGCGGATCCGCTCGTCGGTCCCGCGTTGGAGCTGGTAGATCGCCTTGAGGTAGTCCTCCATCACGTCGCTCAGCATCATGCTGTCCCGGAATTAGACGGGTCTAACCCTAAACCTGTCGCCCCCGAGAACGCCGCGGGATCGCCACGACCAAGCCGGTCGACCCTCTATCGTGGATATGGACCGAACCGTCAGGATCATTGGCGCGCCGATGGACTACGGGGCGAACCGCCGGGGGGTCGACATGGGACCGTCCGCGATCCGGTACGCGGATCTGGCCGACCGACTCGCCGAGGCGGACGTCGAACCCGTCGACGACGGCGACCTGACGATGCCCCGAGCAGAAGAACGGGATCCGGACGCCGACCAGCCCACCGACGGGAACGCGAAGTTCCTCCGGGAGGTCGAAGACGTCTGTCGGCGAGTGAGCGACCGCGTCGCGGCGACGCTCGCGGACGGGGAGTTCCCCCTCGTTCTCGGTGGCGACCACTCGGTTGCGATCGGCTCACTGGCGGGGTCGGCACGCGAGGCCGACCTCGGCGCGATCTGGTTCGACGCCCATGCCGACATCAATACGCCCGAGACCTCGCCCAGCGGCAACGTCCACGGGATGCCGCTGGCCGCGGCGCTTGGCCACGGGTCGTTCGGCGAGACGGAGTGGGCTCCCGCCCCCCGGCTCCGGGCGTCTTCGATCGCGTACGTCGGTCTCCGGAGCATCGACGATCGCGAACGCGAACTGCTCCGGGAGAGCGAATTGACCGTCTTTACCATGTCCGACATCGATCAGCGGGGCGTCTCGTCCGTCGTCGAGGACGCGCTCGCCGTCGCGACCGACGGGACCGACGGCGTCCACGTCAGTCTCGACCTCGACTGGCTCGATCCCAAGACCGCGCCCGGCGTCGGCACTCCCGTCCGCGGCGGCGTCACCTACCGGGAGGCCCACGCCGCCCTCGAGGCCCTCTCGCGGCGCGACCGCGCGGACGACGTCCTCAGATCGATGGACGTCGTCGAGGTCAATCCGATCCTGGACGAGGGCAACGAGACGGCGACGCTGGCAGCCGAACTGACCGCGAGTACGTTCGGCAAGCGCATCTTCTGACCGACCAGTCGTCGACGCCCGCTCTACGAAACGAGACGTTTGTCAACATCGTTCGTGGGGCAACCGGTTTCAACAGCTTTGTATCATAGTGTTTCTCAGTATGCCGTATGACTGAGAACGTCGTCGTGCTCGGAGCCGGCTACGCCGGAACCGGTGCGATCACGAAGCTCCAATCCGAACTCGGGGGCAACGCGCGACTGACCTGGATCGCCGATGTCGACTATCACCTCGTTCTCCACGAATCCCACCGCGTCATCCGCGATCCCAGCGTCCGATCGGACATCACCTTCCCCGTCGAGGAGATCGCCGACCCTGCGACCCGCTTCATTCAGGACGAGGTCGTCGGCCTCGACGTCGACGAGCAGGTCGTCGAACTCGAAGACACCGACGACGTCGAGTACGACTACGTTCTCGTCGGACTGGGCAGTCAGACTGCCTACTACGGCATCCCCGGCCTCGAGGAACACTCCCTGACCCTGAAGAGCTTGGACGACGCGCTGGAGATCCACGAAGCGGTCACAGAGGCAAGCCAGGAGGCGACCCGCGGCGAGCCCGCACAGGTCGTCATCGGCGGTGCCGGCCTCTCGGGTATCCAGACCGCCGGCGAGATCGCCGAGTTCCGCGACGAACACCGCGCGCCGATCGAGATCCACCTCGTCGAGGCGCTCGAGGAGATCTTCCCCGGCAACGACCCCGAGATCCAGCAGGCCCTGCGGGACCTCCTCGAGGACGCCGGCGTCCACATCCACACCGACGACCCGATCACCGAAGCCACCGCAGACCACATCGAGTTCGACGAGGGCGAACCCCTCGATCACGACGTCCTCGTCTGGACCGGCGGCATTACGGGTCGCGACGCGATGGACGACGCCGACCTCGAGAAGGAACACAACCGGGTCAACGCGAGCGCGAACTTCCAGACCTCGGACGAGCGCGTCTTCGCCATCGGCGACTCGGCGATCATCGATCAGGGCGACCAGCCCGCACCGCCGACGGCACAGGCCGCCTGGCAGGCCGCCGAAGTCGCCGGCGAGAACATCGCCCGCGCGATCCAGAACCGCCCGCTGAAGACCTGGGAACACGAGGACAAGGGGACCGTCATCTCCGTCGGCGACGAAGCCGTCGCCCACGAGGTCAAGCCCGCCTTCGGCATCTCCCTGCCCGTCGACACCTTCGGCGGCATCCCGGCCAAGAACCTGAAGAAGATGATCGCCGCCCGCTGGATCGCCGACATCACCTCCTGGAACGAGGCCCGCAAGTCCTGGTCGTCGTTGTAGCTCGGTTTTGACGCCCCGACTTCGAGAGTCCGTTTTCTTGCCCGCTCGAGCGAGTACGCCCTAGTCCGGCCGTTCGTCTGTCGATCCGTCACCGGTCGCCTCGCCCATCGGTTCCGCGGGGACGCCCGCGACCGTCGTCCCCGGTGGGACGTCACGAGTCACCAGCGAGTTCGCCGCCACCCGAGCGCCCGCTCCGATCTCGACGCCGGGCAGCACGATCGCGCCCGCGCCGATCATCGCCCGCTCGCCGACGACGACCTCGCCGGTCCGGTACTCCTCGTAGAGGAACTCGTGACAGAGGATCGTCGCGTCGTAGCCGACGATCGCGTCGGCCTCGACGGTGATCAGGTCCGGCCAGAAAACGTCCGGCGTGGCCTCGAGCCCCCACGAGACACCCTCGCCGACCGTGACGCCGATCCGACGCAGGAGCCAGCGCTTGAGTTTGAGACTCGGCGAGATCCGGACCAGCCAGACGACGACGTAGTTGATCGCGACCCGGAGCGGGTTGCGGGCGGCCGTCCAGTGGGCCAGCGAGTTGCGCGGCCCGGGCGTCGCGTGGCGTTCGACGCGCTCGTGTCGTGGCGTCGTATCGTCGGAACCCGTCACTGGATCGCGGTTTCGAGCCGTCGGCACATGAAACCGAGCGATGCGGAACCGCGTGTGACTATCGCTAGGTGCCCAACTAGTAAGGGGATACTGCTGTTGCGCTCCGAACTGACCCACCGCTATGTCCCGTTCCCGACAGACCGCCCTCGAGACCGAGACCATCTACGCACTGCTCGCGGACGAAACACACCGGGCCGTCCTCGAGGCGCTTCGGGCGGGCGAGCCGGCGTCGCCCGACGAACTCGGTCGTCGCCTCGCCGCGTCGGATCGCTCCCTCGAAGAGAGTTCCGCCGGATGGACTGATCGTCGTGCGGCCACCGTCGAGCTGATCCACTACTATCTGCCGAAACTCGACGATCACGACGTCGTCGAGTACGATCGGTCGGACGCAACGGTGACGACCGGACCGAACGTCGACGACGTTGCACCGTTTCTTGACGGGATCGAAACGGTCTCGTCCTGACGGCAGGAGTCGATCCGCCGCCAGCCGCTGCCTACGGCTGCCGAGAGCGATCCGGGTTCCAGCGGTCGCGTTCCGCGGCCGTCCGCGCGCCCGGAACCCCGATCAGGTCCCGAAAGGACGACCCCGAGCGGGCACAGCGATAGGCCGGTTTGTACATCATGTTCTCGCCGCCGGCCCGGACATTCCACTGCGAAGCGATCTCCTCTCGGAGGTAGTACTGTGCCCGCTCGTTGCCCGGCTTGACGTAGTAGTCGCTGAGCCGGATCGGATCCCGCTCGAAGAGCCCGCCGGGTTCACGGCCGTCGACGATCACGACCGGCTTCTCGAGGTAGAGATCCCCGTTCTGTGCGCGTTTCGCGTGGGCATTCTCGGGATGGGCGTCGAGGATCGCCGCCCGCTCGGCCGGCGGCGTCTCCGGGCCGACGACGGCCACCTCGTCGACGGTGAAGTACCCGATCAGATAGCGGTGGGCGCGGTCACCGTCGGGCCGACGCAGGCCGGCGTAGAACCCGACGACGTCGCCCGGCTCGAGCGCGCGTAACCGCGAGACGTAGCCGCTGGTCCGGTGTTCGCCGTAGGTCAGCGCCGCGAAGTTGGGGTCACGATGGAGCGGCCAGGACTCGAGGGCGTCGCCGGCGACGGTCTCGCTCCCGTCGTGGACCGGCTGTGGCGTGATGCGGGTCGTCAAGTCCGCGGCGACGCCGTCACTGGCCCGCAGCTTCCACGAGCCGAGCGTTTCGGGTTCGGCCGTCTCGTGGGTCTTCTCCGGGATCGGAACGTACTCGAACCGCCCGTCGTCGTACAGCGGGGCCAGGGCACCGAGGTTCGTGCTATCGGCACCGACACCGGCGAGGACGACCGTCATGGTGTTCGTCGTCCCGTCGGGACGGCGAGAGGGTAAAGCCCCCGATCGCGTTCGATCACCCGTCCGCGCCGCGAGCGAGATAGAACAGGGGAATCGCGAATGCGAGGAACACCGACCCCAGCCCGGCGATGCCGATCCAGGCCGTCGACAGCCACCGGTCGGGGAGGACGCCACCGACCTCGAGGACCCACAGCAGGCTGTAGGACCCGAGGAGCAAACAGCCGGCCACGTAGAGCCGCAGGAGCCAGCCGGCGATCCGATAGAGCGTCGCCCTCGTGACCGCCGGCGGGAGCGCGTCCTCGAGGCCCTCGATCATCGGCTCACCGTCCGATCGGGAGGTCGATCACCGTCGTCGGCGACGGCGGTCACGTCGCCGCTCGAGCGTCCGTGACTGCGGGCCGTCGGAAGCGATGCCATCGATCGATACCGACGATGTGGCGTCGAACCGCTTGAATCTTCGTGTCCTCGGGACGGAGTCGGAACACCTGCTGACCGCGAAACCGGTCGCGTCCTCGTCGGTCGTCGCTGTGATCCGTTCGGACCCGACCGGTGCGTTCGCGAGAGGTACCCTTATCGGGGCGGACGTGCCACTCCAGCGTATGCGTGTCACCTTTCTCGGAACGGGCTCGGCGTTGCCCACTGGCGAACGGTTTCAGGCGGGCATCCTCGTCCAGGAGGACGGACGGACCGTCCTGATCGACTGCGGAGCCGGGGCCCTCCAGCGACTCCAACAGTCCGGCGTCGGCTACGAGGGCGTCTCGACGGTGCTGCTGACCCACCACCACCTCGATCACGTCTCCGACCTGCTCCCGCTCGTGAAGGCCCGCTGGCTCGCCGGGGAGGACCACCTCGAGGTCGTCGGGCCGCAGGGAACCAAGGCGTTGCTCGACGACCTGCTCGCGGTCCACGAGTACATGCAGGACAAGATCGACCTGCAGGTCCGGGAGGTCGTCCCCGGCGAGTTCTCGGTCGCCGGGTTCGACGTCTCGGCCTACGAGACGCGCCACTCGCTGCCGTGTCTGGCCTACCGGTTCGACGACCGGTTTACCTTCAGCGGCGACAGCGAGGCCTTCGAAGGGCTGGCCAACTTCGCGGAGGGATCGGCGATCCTCGCCCACGACTGTTCGTTCCCCGACGGCGTCGACGTCTCGAACCACCCGACGCCCGACAGCCTCGGCCGCGCACTGGCTGGCCGGGAGATCGGCCGGGTCTACCTGACCCACCTCTACCCCCACACCGAGGGCCAGCACGAGGAAATGCTCGAGTCGATCGGAGCCCACTACGACGGCGACGTTCGGTTCGCCGAAGACCTCCAGACGATCTCGATCGAGTGACGGCCGGCCGACGACCACGACGTCGTCGCGATCGTTCTATTCTACCCCTCAGGCAGCAGTATCGGAGTGATGAGTCCCCGAGACGACCGCCTAGTGACTGAGAGCCCGCTGACAGGAATTCCGAACACGTTTATACGATAGAGTTTGTAGGATCGTAACAACAGAATGGTTCAGTACGAATCCAGACGACCGAACCGGGAGGTGACCGCATGAGCGTTCCCGATCGACTCGCGGACGCCCTCATGTCCCACACGCGAATCGTTCTCGTCGTCCTTCTGCTCGCGACGGCGCTCGTCGGCGCGGGTATGCCGATGGTCGACGACGACTCTTCGCTCTCCCAGTTCGAGAGCGAGTCCGACGAAGCGAAAGCCCTCGAGCGCATCGATGAGAACTTCACCAGTGAGCAACGGGAAAACGCCACTACCGTCCAACTGATCGTTCGGGGTGGCGAGGATGACAACGTTCTCACGAAGGAGTCGCTGCTCGACTCTTTAGAGTTACAACAGGAGATCCGCGATGACGAGTCGATCAACGAGACGCTGGTCGAGAACCAGTCGATGGTCGGTGTCGAGAACGTCATCGCGACATCGGTGATCAAAAACGAACAGGCGGCCGAACTCAACGCGACGCGGTCGCGGCTCAGCGACGGACTCAACACGACCGTCGGAATCCAGCGACAGTACGAGCAACTGAACGAGTCGTACAACGAGTCCGATCCGGAGTACCAGCGACAGGCCGCCGAACTCGAGGCACAGCTCAACGCGACCATCGAGAACGCGACGGTCGGCCTCACCGAGACCCAGACCGCACGGTACGAGGCTGCGGTTCAGGAAGTCCGTGATATCGAGTCACAGCAGTACGAGATTCGGTCACAGACGGACGAGCCGGCGGAAGATCCCGAGTACCAGCGACTCTCGGCCCAACGCCAGCAAGCGTATCGGAACGGAACCGTCGGCGTCCTCGAGGCCGAGTACGCCGCCCTCCAGAGCAGCGAGCAACCGCCGCTCGAGGAACAGATCGAGGCCCTCGAGAGCCTCGACGACGAGGAGTTCGAGCGAACCCTCGAGTCGACGCTGTCGGGCGAGAGTGAGGACAACTTGGCGATCGGATTCATGCCGTCGTCGTACGAACCCGGCTCGACGCAGGCCGAAACGCGAATGACGGCGATCACGCAGTCGACCGCGGGCGACACCGCGGGCGGGATGGAAGGCGGTACGATCGACGACGCGGTCCTCGATAGCCAACTCGAGATCCGCGATATCGCGGAGACACACGAACAGGACTATCTCGTCTTCGGTGCCGGTGTCATTACCGACGAGATCGACCGCTCGATGGGCGACAGCCTCGCTATCGTCGGCCCGCTCGCGCTGTTGTTCGTCGTGGTCGCCTTGCTCGTCGCCTACCGCGACCTGCTCGATATCGTCCTCGGGGTCGCCGGCATCGTCGCCGTCCTCGTCTGGACGTTCGGCTTCATGGGCTGGGCCGATATCGCGTTCAACCAGATGTTCGTCGCGGTCCCGGTGTTACTGATCGGGCTCTCGATCGACTACGCGATCCACGTCTTCATGCGCCACCGCGAACAGCGCGAGGCCGACGGCGCCGAGGGGACCGTCCGCGGTTCGATGACGGTCGCGCTGGCCGGCGTCGGCGCCGCCCTCGTCTGGGTGACGGCCACGACCGTCATTGGGTTCCTCTCGAACCTCGTCAGTCCGATCGGCCCCATCCGCGAGTTCGGGGTCGTCAGCTCCGTCGGTATCGTCGCCGCGCTGATCGTCTTCGGCGCGTTGATCCCCGCCGCCAAGGTCGAGATCGACGAGTTCCTCGAATCCCGCGGCTTCGACCGACGGAAACGGGCCTTCGGGACCGGCGGCGGCCGTTTCAGCGAGGTGCTGACGGTCGGCTCGACCGCCGCCCGTCGGTTCCCGCTTGCCGTCCTGCTGGTCGTCGCGCTGATCACCGCCGGCGGCGCTTACGGGGCGACGCAGGTCGACACCAGCTTCCAGCAGGAGGACTTCCTCGCCGACAGCCCGCCGGACTGGACGAAGAACCTGCCCGGCGGGATGGCTCCCGGCGAGTACCACGCCAAGGACAACCTCGAGTACGTCAACGAACACTTCCAGCCGGAAAACAGTCAGGCACAGATCCTCGTCGAGGATGATGTTACCGACGACGAGTTCCTGAACGCGACCGACCGGGCACGGGACGACGCCGCCGCCGAAGGTGGCGTCGCCTACACGCTCGCGACCGGCGACGCCGACATACAAGGCCCGCTCTCGACGATGGAACGGGTCGCCGGCCAGAACGAATCGTTCAACGAGTCGTTCACCGCGGCCGATACGGACGGCGACGGCGTCCCCGACGAGAACGTCTCGGCGCTGTACGACCAGCTGTTCGAGATCGACGAGGACGCCGCGAGTCAGGTCATTCACCGAACTGACGGCGGCGAATATCAGTCCGCACGGCTGATCGTCGGCGTTCAGGGTAATGCCTCAAGCGCGGAGACGACCGACGAGATGCGGGCCATCGCCGGTGATCTCGAGGATCGTGGCGACGGCGAGTGGAGCGCCATCGCGACCGGCGATCCGGTCGTCAGCCACATCGTCGAACAGGACCTGCTCGACACCGTCCTCGAGAGTCTGCTGATCACGCTCGTGGCGGTGTTCCTGTTCCTCACCGCCGCCTACTGGCTGGCCGGCAACAGCGCGTCGCTGGGGGCGATCACCCTGCTCCCGGTCGCGTTCTCGGTGGCCTGGATCCTCGGCACGATGTATCTCATCGGGATGCCGTTTAACGTCCTCACGGGGATGATCACGAGTCTCACCGTCGGACTCGGCGTCGCCTACAGCATTCACATCAGCGAACGCTACCGGCTCGAACTCGAGCGCCAGGGCAACGTCTGGTCGGCGCTGCGGACGACCGTCACCGGCACCGGCGGCGCGTTGCTCGGCAGCGCGGCGACGACCGTCGGCGGGTTCGGGACGCTCGCCTTCGCGATCCTCCCCGCGCTCCAGCAGTTCGGGATCATCACCGGGCTGACGATCACGTACGCGTTCCTCGCGAGCGTCGTCGTCCTCCCGTCGCTGCTCGTGGTGTGGACGCGGTACTTCGGCCCGGACGTCTCGTTCGATACGGCCGGCGCCACCGGCTCCGCACCGACCGCCAGTGACGGCGGCGAACCGACCGACGACGGAGGGAGCAACGAGTGAGCGACGAGAACGCGGCCGTCGACGCCTTCGAAACGCTGGGGCTGACCAGCTACGAGGCCAAGGTCTTCATCGCCTTGCACCGGCTCGGCGCGGGGACCGCCCGCGACGTCGCCGACGTCACCGACGTCCCCCGGTCGCAGGTCTACAGCGTCGCCGAGAGTTTGGAATCGAAGGGCTTGCTCGAGGTCCAGCAGTCGAACCCGATCCGATACCGGCCGGTGAGCGTCGACACCGCCCGGGAGACGCTCCGGAATCAGTTCGAACGCGAACAGGACCGGGCCTTCGAGTACGTCGAAACGGTCAAGAACGAACCCTCGGGTGAGGAAACCCAGGAGGACATCTGGACGGTCCGCGGTCGCGACCGCGTTACCGACCGGATCATCGAACTCGTCTCGAAGGCCGACGATCGGATCATCTTCGGGACGCGCCTCTCGGAACTGGTGACCGACTCGATCGAACGGACCCTCTCCGAGCGGGCGGCGGCCGGCGTCTCGGTCGTCATCGTCAGCAGGACGCCGGCGATCCACGAGCGGTTCGCCGACCATGAGGGGATCGTCGTCGACACCCCACCGAGCCACCGGGGGGACGATCAACGCTCCGGCCGTATCGCCGTCGCTGACGACGACAGCATCCTGTTGAGCGTCCTCGGCGGGGAGAGCGGCGAAACGGCGATCTGGAGTTCGGAGTCGGTGTTCGCTTCGGTGCTGATCCAACTCATCGAAGCCAGCGACGAGGTCAGGGGCGACTAAGCGCCCGTTGGCGAAGCCGACGGACTCACTCGAGCCGATACCGCAACAGGGCGGCGATCCCACCGAGGTTCGACAGCTGCTGGCCGGGCGGGAACTCGCTCGAGAAGACCGTCACCTCGCCGCCTTTCTGCTCGGTCGTCCGGATGACGTCGTCGACGCTGATCGCCCACTCGCCGTCGGGACCGCGTTCTTTCTGTAAGCGGTCGTCGAGGACGAGCAGGTGTTCGATCGCGCCGAATTCGGCGGCTTTTTCGACCTGTTCGGGGCCGTAGGCCGCCTTGGCACCGTCCGCGATGCGCCGCGTGAGTTCGTCGATGTACTCGGCCTCGCTCTCGATGCGGGTCTCCTCTTGTACGTCCGCGACCGCGCCCCGTTTGAGTACCTCGTGGACGCCCCGGTCGCCGACCGCGGCCGTATCGACCATCGTGACCGTCTCGGCGACCTCGGGCTCGTTTTGCTCGAGGTGCTTGTAGGCGTCCTGTTTCGTGAAGCCGGGACCGGCGAGGATGATCGCGTCGACGTCCTGCCGTTTGAGAACCTCGCCGAGTTCTTCGAACAACTCCGAGCGCCCGCGGGCGTACTCGCCCTTGCCGGTCGTGCCGGTGATCGTCGCCCGTTCCTCGGTACCGTACTGGGCGACTGTGTGGACGTGGGCCTGTCCTTCCTCGACGGTCGCGATGGCCACGTCGGGGTTTTCGGTCGCCTCTTCGGCCTCCTCGAGGCGGGCCTCCTGGTCGGGTTTGAACCGCTTCTCGATCGAGAGTTCGTCGCGTGGTTCGACGTTGAGGGTGTGATGGAAGTTCAGCTGGTCCTCGCGCGAGCAGGCGACGATCTCGCCGCCGACGCGCAGTCGGTTGGCGAACTTGTGGAACTCGACGTCCTCGACGGCGATGGCGACCCACATGTGTTCGCGCTCGCCGCCGGTATCGCGCATCTGGTCGTCGTTGCGCTGGATCCGCCGGGTCGTATCGCCCGCGACGCGGTCGCCGGGCTCTAAGACGTACTGCAGGTGCCAGAGGTCGTCGACGCTCTCGGGGACGACCGTGACCCGCTCGCGGCCGCCTTCGACCTGCTCCCGGTCTTTGATCTGCATGGCCGGTCGTTCGCGGGGTGGCGGTAAGTGGACTGCGATCGGGTCGTCCGGCGGTTCTCGTCCCGGACCGCCCGCGAGCCGCCGCGACGCGGGAATCGACGGTCGTATCAGTCGACAGAGATTTTCGTGTTAATTGTCATCATTCAACATAGTAAGGGCGCGAGGCTATCCGCGCTGCGGTCCTCGTTCACGTATGAACCTGGGACACATGGCTCGGTTGGAAGACTTCGGAACACGGTCGTTAGTGACTCACGCCATCATGGCGACGACGTTTGCGGGGGCGATCGTGTCGGGACTGTTCATCGACGGCCAGATCGGACTCGTGTCGTTCGTCGCGTTCCTGAACTTCACCGCCGGCGTCTGGGTCGCACAGTCGACCCACTCGCTGGGGAACGCCCGCACCGACGACTCCTACGACGGCATCCTCTCGGTGCTGGCCGATACGACCGGTGAGAAGAGCTACCGGGGGCTCGACACCGGCCGGCTCGCCCGGCTCCTGACCCTGATCGCGGTCGTGACGGCCGTCTCGCTTCTGGTCTCCGGGGAAGTCCTCTCCGGTACCGTGGCCTCGATCGGTGCCGTCGCAATCGGCGTCGTGGCGCTCGTGACGGCGATGGTCGGGTTCCTGATCGCGATGAGTTCGGCGTACGACGCGTCCGAACGCGAACGGATGCGGACCGTCGAGCGCGACTCGTCCGAACCCGGAGGTACCGACCGATCGTCGGGCGAACTCGAGGATGGCTCCGACATCAGGATCTCGATCCGGGAATCACACGTGGACGAACCGGCCTCGGAGTACCGGTAGACGCGGACGACACTGCCAGAGCGGGTTCATCAGTCCCGAAGCGATTCGAGTTTTCCTTTGGCCTTCTCGAGGCCGGACTCGAAGGTCGCCTCGATCTCCTCGACGGATCGTTCGACGTAGTGGACACGCTCTTTGGGGACCCGGCGAACGACGTCGTTGCCGTCGTCGTCGGTCCCGTACGCGAACAGCCAGTGATCCTGGAAGTAAGCGATGCGGTCGTTGTCGACCGTGGCCCGTTCGTCGGTCTCGCCGGGCGTCTCGTAGACGATCGTCGCGGTCCCGAGTTCGGGGTCCGAATCGGTGTCGGTATCGATATCGACCATGGTGGTCGCGTCCACGAACCGCGGTGTAGTCGTGGGGCCGGCAGATGCAGCCACCGGCCAGCGGGAGGGTGGCCCGTAGCTGACGGCGGGATCCGGGCTGCCCCGATGGCACTCGCTTTGAGGACGGAAGGCACGGCTTCGAAAACGTAGACTCGGTGTCGGTCAGCGATCAGACGAGGAGCTGGATGTCGGATTCGGCCATGTGTTGCAACGCAGTGGCTGCACCCACACCCGTCGTGACGCCGTCGTAGAAGTCGTCCTCGTCGTAGTCCATCAACTCGATCGTCATCTGGCAGGCCTGCAGGTCGACGCCGCTTTCGAGTGAGAGATCGATCAACTCCTCGATGGTGGCGGTCCCGTTCTCGTCGATCTTCTTTTGCATCATCTTCGTGGCCATCATGTCCATCCCGGGCAGCGCAGCGACGGCGTTCGGGACCGGCATGCTCGGGTTGCCGACGGCACTCAGCTTGAGGTCCTTCGACTTCTCCTCGTGGAGGATGTCGAGCCCCCAGAACGTGTGGAAAACGACGACGTCCCAGCCGAAGGCGGCCGCCGTACTCGCGAGGATCAGCGGCGGATACGCCATGTCGAAACTGCCCTGCGTGGCGACGATGGTCATCTTCTGCTGATCGTCGCCGACCGCCGTCTCGAGCGCGGCGACTTTCTCCTCGAGTTCCGCGACCTGTGTCCGCAGCTCCTCCTCGGTCATCGGCTCGCCGTCCGTCGCCGACGGTGTGTCCGTACTCATCTTACGCCGTCTTCTGCACGTAGTGTTTGTAGACGTCGCCGTCCTCGACCTGCTCGAGGAGTTCGACGCCATCGGTCCCGGTCGCCCAGCCGTCGATGTCGCTCATACTACCCGAGTCCGTCGCTACGACCTCGAGGACGTCGTCTTCGTCGAGGTCGTCGATGGCGGACTTGGTCTTGACGACTGGCATGGGACACGATGCACCTTTGACGTCGAGCGTCTCCGTGATGTCGAATTCGTCACTCATAGTTGGATACTCCGTATCTGTATTGGAGCTACTACACAATATTGGCCTCGGGGTTAAAAGGATGTCGATTATTGTGGAATGCGCAAACAACCGATACCGCATACAGGCGCAATACAACCTCTAGGTTGTGTTCGTGGTTGCTTGAGAGTAATTCGCCGCGTCTCGCCGATGCTATATTGTGCGAACGAGGAACTACTATGCAAATCCTTTTATGCGACCAGCCAATACAGAGGGATGTACGACAATGAACCCAGAAGACTTCCCGACCCCGGACGCAGAAGTCGAAACGATCACGCCGGACACGCTGAAGAGCCGCATCGACGCGGGCGAAGACGTCACGCTCCTCGATGCGCGTATGGAATCGGACTACGACGAGTGGCACGTCGACGGCGAGACCGTCGAGTCGATCAACGTCCCGTACTTCGAGTTCCTCGAGGACGAAATCGACGACGACGTCCTTGCACGAATTCCCCAGGACCGCGAGGTAACCGTCCTCTGTGCCAAGGGCGGTGCCAGCGAGTTCGTCGCAGGCACGCTCGCGGACCGCGGGTACGATGTCAATCACCTCGAGGACGGGATGAACGGCTGGGCGCGCATCTACGAGCGTGTCGAGGTCACCGGCTACGACGGCTCGGGGACGCTCTACCAGTACCAGCGCCCCTCCTCGGGCTGTCTCGGGTACCTGCTCGTCGACGGCGGTGAGGCCGCCGTCGTCGATCCGCTGCGGGCGTTTACCGATCGCTACCTCGCTGACGCCGAGGAGCTGGGCGTCGACCTGCAGTACGCACTCGATACGCACATCCACGCCGACCACATCTCTGGCGTCCGCGACCTCGACGACGACGGGGTCGAGGGCGTCATCCCCGCAGCGGCGGTCGACCGCGGGGTCACCTACGCCGACGAGCTGACCCAGGCCGAGGACGGCGACCAGTTCCAGGTCGGCGACGCCACCATCGAGACGATCGCGACGCCCGGCCACACGACCGGGATGACCTCGTACCTGCTCGATGCGAGCCTGCTCGCGACCGGCGACGGGCTGTTCATCGAGAGCGTCGCCCGCCCCGACCTCGAGGAGGGCGACGACGGGGCCCCCGACGCGGCCCGAACCCTCTACGAGTCGCTCCAGGAGCGGGTCCTCACCCTGCCCGACGAGACTCTGATCGGCGGCGCTCACTTCAGCGATTCCGCCGTCCCGGCCGCCGACGGCACCTACACCGCGCCGATCGGCGACCTCGTCGAGGAGATGGACGCCCTGACGATGGACGAGGACGAGTTCGTCGAGCTGATCCTCTCGGACATGCCGCCCCGACCGGCCAACTACGAGGCCATCATCGCGACGAACCTCGGGCAGCAAGCGGCCGACGACGAGGAGGCGTTCGAACTCGAACTCGGCCCGAACAACTGCGCGGCGAGCCAGGAGTCGCTCGCCGGTGACTAACGCCACATGGTAGCTGATCCAATCGCGCTCCAACTGACCGCCGAGCTGTTCCCCAACGGGATCAGCCGGTACGCCATCGGCGGACTGCTCGTCGGGCTCGGCACGGTCGTGATCTACGTCGGGACCGGTATCCCGGCCGGGGCGAGTACGTTCCTCGAGTCGACGCTGTCGTACGTCTCGGGGCAGTCCCGGTTCCAGCAGTACGTCTCCTCGCGAGACTGGCGGGTCGTGTTCACGCTCGGTATCATCCTGGGCGCGTTCGCGTTCGCGGCGACGGTCCAGTCGGGCGTGTTGACGACCTCGCTCTACGAGCCCGGGACCACCGGCGAACTGTACGAGGTCGGCGGCGTGACGCTCTGGTCGACCGACGTACAGCCCTGGCGACTGCTGGTCGGCGGCGTGTTCGTCGGGATCGGTACCCGAATCGGCAAAGGGTGTACGTCCGGTCACGGCGTCTGTGGCGTCGGTTCGGCGTCGAAGACGTCGCTGGTCGGCGTGGCGACGTTCCTGACGGTCGCGATCGTGACCGCACAGGTCGTTTCGGCACTGGGGGTGTCGCCATGAGCGAGACGGTCACCGCTCGAGTTGGCGAGCAGGGAGGTGACGGCCCGTGAGCGGCGATCGCCATCCCCTGTTCATGCCGCTGATCCTCGTCGGCGGCCTGATCTTCGGGTTCGGGCTCGGGTTCAGCCAGATGGCGCGTCCGGAGGTCGTGCTGAACTTCCTGCAGTTCGAGGACTTCGGACTGCTGTTCGTGATGTTCGGCGCGGCGATCGTCTCGGGGGTCGCGTTCGCCGTGATGCCCCGACTCCGCGATAGCGCGCCGCTGACCGGCGATCGATACGAACGCCGGCTGAAGCCCTTCGACCGGAACGTCCTGATCGGCGGGGCGCTCTTCGGCGTCGGGTGGGGCCTCTCGGGCATCTGTCCCGGTGCCGCCTACGCCAGCCTCGGGATCGGTAACGTCTCCATCCTGTGGGCGCTCGCCGGCATGTTCGCCGGCGCGTACCTGCAGGGAGCCTGGCGAAGCAAGCGCGCCGCGGCCGACACAGCCCCGGCAGGTGCCGACTAACGCCGTTCACAGCTCGTGTTTCACAACCTGAAAGACAGGCGGTTCATACACTAATGGATCCAGGAACGATACTACTGTTTGCAGCCGCCGCGCTCGCGAGCCTGTTTATGGCCTGGGTGATCGGTGCCGGCTCGAGCGGCGCGACGCCGTTTGCCCCGGCCGTCGGGGCGAACGCCATCTCGACGATGCGCGCGGCGTTTCTCGTCGGTATCCTCGGGTTCGCCGGCGCGGTGACACAAGGCGCGAGCGTCTCGGAAGCCGTCGGGAGCGGCCTCGTCGAGGGCGTCACGCTCCCGACCACCGGCGTCATCGTCGTGTTGCTGCTCGGCGCCGGCCTGATGGCGATCGGCATCTCCACCGGCTACCCGATCGCGACCGCGTTCACCGTGACCGGATCGGTCATCGGCGTCGGCTTCGCGCTCGGCGGCGATCCGGCCTGGGGGAAGTACGTCGAGATCGGCGCGGTCTGGCTACTCACGCCGTTCGTCGGCGGCGGGATCGCCTATGGGCTCGCCAGTATCCTCCCGCGACCGGACGTCCCGGAGGACGTCAGCGTCCCGATCCTCGCCGGGATCGTCGGCACGGTCGTCGCGAACCTCGAGTTCTCGTTTCTCTCGTCGGTCGGGGGCACGCTCGCCGCTGCCGGGGCCACGCTGGTTTCCGCCGACGGCATCGCCACCACGACCGCGATCTCGCTCGGCTTCGGAGCGATCGCTGCAGCCGTCGTTCGCTGGGACGTCGGTCGCGATCAGGCCGGCGGCCTGCGTCGGTTCCTGCTCGCGCTCGGTTCGCTCGTGGCGTTCTCGGCGGGCGCGAGTCAGGTCGGGCTGGCGGTCGGTCCGTTGTTCCCGCTCCTCGAGGCCGTGCCGTCAGTCTCGCCACTGGTGGTGTTGCTCGGCGGCGGGGTCGGGATCCTCGTCGGCTCCTGGACGAGCGCACCCCGCATGATCAAGTCGATCTCGCAGGAGTACGCGTCGCTGGGGCCGCGCCGATCGATCTCGACGCTCGTCCCGTCGTTTCTCATCGCACAGACCGCGGTCCTGTTGGGGGTCCCGGTCTCGTTTAACGAGATCATCGTCAGCGCCATCATCGGTAGCGGACTCGCGGTCACCGGTGGGGACGGTGTCAGCCCCCGTAAGCTGGGCCTCACCGTCGCCGCGTGGGTCGGGTCGTTCGGACTCGCGTTCGGACTGGGCTACGGCGCGATGCTGCTGTTGGAACTCTGAGTCGCGGGCGGACGCGGTCGGCTCCCTCGAATCGGCCCGTTTCGGTCGGCTCCCGGTCGCTGTCACGGTCGTCCATGCGTTCTCGAGGGGTGACGGACACCGGGATACCGCTTGCGAGTCGCAGTATCCTTTTCGTCCTCGAGATTGCTATCCATGGTTGCATGCAGAAAATAAATCTCGACGACATGACGCCGGAATCGGGAGGCCAGAAGCGACGAAGCGTATCGGACCCGCTCGACGCCACGGATTTCTCGATGAACTACTACGCACTCGAGTCGGGCGAGGAGTTCGCCGGCAGCCTCCATACACATCTCGATCAAGAGGAGACGTTTTTCGTCCTCGAGGGGGAGGCCACGTTCGAGACGAAACCGGAGCTAGGGGCGGCTAGCGAAACCGTCACGGTCAGCGAGGGCGAGATGATCCGGTTCGATGCGGGGGAGTACCAGCAGGGGCGAAACGAAGCCGACGAGCCCCTCCGTGCGCTCGCGCTCGGCACGCCACAGGAGTCGACCGACATCCGAGTCGCAGTGCCGTGTCGGGACTGTGGCGAAAGCGAGTACATGGAGTTCACGATGGTCGACGGGGAGCCGGCGATGGAATGCCCGGACTGTGGTACCGAACTCGAGGTCGATAGTAGCTCTTGAAACGATTTCCACACCGGTCGCAACGTTGTCCTGCGATCGGGTGTGCAGTGACTTTCAAGAGCGACGATAGTACTGGCGTCGGCTCGGCACTACCGCGTCCCGATCCAGCGTGGGAAGTCGTGGACGGCGAACAGCGTGTAACCGGCCGAATCAATACCGACTTATCTCTCCCTTAACGAGCGTCCACACTGATGGCTACTCGTGACTCGTGGGTTTCGAATCTGGGGTTCGTTCTCGCTGCGGTCGGCAGCGCCGCCGGACTCGGGAACATCTGGCGGTTCCCGTGGCTGACGGCCGAGAACGGTGGGAGTGCGTTCCTCGTGATGTATCTACTGCTGATCATCGGCGTCGGTGTGCCGGGCCTCCTTGCCGAATTCGTGCTGGGGCGACGCGGAAAACAGACGCCGACCGGGGCCCTTCGCTCGCTCATCGGTTCCCCCGAGGGACCGGCGCTGGGGTCGTTTAACGTGGTCACGACGATCGTGATGCTCTCGTTCTACTCGGTCGTTGGCGGCTGGATCCTCCGCTATACGCTGGTTTCGCCGGTTGGTGCGTATTTCGGCCAGCCAGCGCAGTACTTCGGGCAGATGAGTTACGGCCTGCAAGCAGTGGGGTTCCATCTGGCCTTTCTCGCTATCATCGCCGCGATCGTCTTCTTCGGTGTGAGCCGCGGCATCGAACGGGTCTCGAAGGTCATGCTCCCGGCCGTCGTGGTACTCCTTATCGGTCTCGCGGCGTGGACGATGACGCAGCCGGATACTGCCGCCGGTTACGCGTTCTATCTCGGCTTCGACGGCGAGTACCTCGCTGCAAACTTCGTGAGTATTCTCGGCCCGGCGGCGGGACAAGCGCTGTTCACGCTCTCGCTCGGCGCCGGTGCGATGCTTACCTATGCGTCCTACCTCGAGGACGATGCGTCGCTTCCGCGTGCCACGCTCGTCATCGCGATTTCGAATACGGTCATCGGGGTACTCGCCGGACTGATCGTGATCCCGCTGCTGTTCTCACAGGGTATCGATCCGGGACAGGGCGGTCCGGGGGCGCTATTCGTCGCGCTCGCGTCGGTGTTCGGCTCGCTGCCGGGCGGTGCCGTCGTCGCGACGGTCTTCTTCGCAACCGTGTTGCTGGCCGCCGTGACCAGTGGCATCAGCCTCCTCGAGACACCTGTTGCAACACTTGTCGACGAGTACGGCGTCTCGCGCCGACGGGCGACAGTGGGAGTCTCGCTCCTGATCGCAGTGACCGGGGGCGGACTGGCACTCGCGAGTTCGGTCTTCCGGTTCGTCTCCGGACCGCTCGTCGATATCATGCTGTCGGTCGGGCTGTTCGCGTTTCTCGCGATCGCCGGGTGGATCCTGCGGACGGAGGCAATCGAGGAGTTCAGCGCTGGTGCCGGCCGCTTGGACGCGCTGGCCACGCCGTGGGTGATGACCGTCAGCTGGGTACTACCCGTCGTCGTTCTGTTTTCGTTGCTGAGTACGTTCACGTCTCTTGCCGGCATCTCACTGGGGCTGAATGGGCGCGCCGTCGTCGCTATCACCGGGACGATCGTCTGCCGGATCGCCGTCGCAAGCGCCACTGGTGACTGACACGGCCCACCGGGATTCGAGCTGCCGTCGCTCGGTGTTCACGAACGAGGAGAGACACTGTTCGAACAGTCAGGACGACTGCCGGGTCGCTGCCGCTGCGTCGCTACGCGTGTTGTGCGATCAGCCCCTCGAGCGTCCCGCGGTCCTGTGCGCCGACCATGCGTTCGACCGGCTGGCCGTCGGCGTAGAGGACGAGCGTCGGCACGCCGCGAGCGCCCAGCTGCTGGGCGATCCGCTGATGTGCGTCGACGTCGACTTTCGCGACCGCGGCGTCGGTCTCGGCTGCGAGGGCCTCGATCGTCGGCTCCAGCATCTGACAGGGACCACACCAGTCGGCATAACAGTCCACGAGGACGACGTCGTACTCCTCGACGACGTCGTCGAGGTGACCCTGGCCCGTGATCGCGATCGGCTCGTCGGGCGTGTCGACACCCTCGCCGGCGTCGGCCGCGTCGAGGCTCTCACCGTTCTCGAGGCGTTCCCGCAACTCCTGTTTCTTCCGCTCGCGGATCCGTTGTCGTTCGTCGTCGATGGACTCGCTCATCGGCTACCAGTAGGGACTCCACGATTATAATGATTTTGTACTTCTAGAGCAATATTGGCTCGACGAAACGGCCGAAACCGCTCTTCGCGGACGACGTGACCGACCGATCGACGGTCGCGGCAGTCGCACCGAGTCGAATGGGTAGAACACCTTCGGAGCGGATTTTCGGGGGAAGGATCCGTTTCTATCGCTCTCTGGAGGTCGCAGGGTTCGGGCCGACGGCCGAGAAACCGGACGAGGACGGTCGTCGCATATATATCCACTGCTGATTCCTGAATAGGTGGATTTCTCAATAATGCCATTACTATACAATACTTCTCTCCGAGTGTGATCGAACGATGACCGACCCACGCGACGCGATCGAACGGTATGCGGGACGAGCGACGGCCCTCGGCGTCGTCTTCCTCGTCGCCGCGGCCACGACGGCGTCCGCGCAGCCCCACGGCGGTAGCGCCGGTGGATCGATGGGCGGCTGGGGAGCGGTCGGCGGCTGGCTGTTCCGCTGGCCGGTCCTGCTACTCGGGCTGCTCGCACTGCTGGTCGTCTGGGCCGGCAGTCGACGCCCGGGAGACCGCATCGATCGCGCCGACCGATCCGACCGGGCGCTCGAGCAACTCCGCGAGCGCTACGCCCGCGGGGAACTCTCGACGGACGAGTTCGAACGACGACGACGCAACCTGCAATCGTAGACCAATGACTGACACAGACGATCCGGACGTGACGATCGACTCGAAGGACGCATCGTGTCCCGGCCCGCTGATGGACCTCATCGGGAAGGTGAAGACACTCGACGCCGGTACCGTGGTCGAACTCCAGACCACCGCACGGAACTCCACGACGGACGTTCCGGAGTGGCTCGAGGAGGCCGGCCACGACTTACTCGAGATCGAGGAGCGCGACGAGTACTGGAGCATCTACCTGGAGGTCAACTGAGATGCACCGAATCGCTATCGTCGGCGGCGGAACGGGCGGAACGGTCCTCGCGAATCGACTCGCGAGCGAACTACGGACCGAGATCGAGGCCGGCACGGTCGAGGTGCGACTGATCACGGCCGATCCGAACCACGTCTACAAGCCGACGTTCCTGTACGTGCCGTTCGGGAAGAAGACGGTCGACGACGCGAAACGGCCGATCGAGGACCTGGTCGACTCCCGGGTTTCGCTGACGATCGACGAAGTCACCGACGTCAATACGGACCGAAACCGGCTCTCGCTGGCCGACCGGACGGCATCGCTGCGCTACGACCAGCTCGTGCTAGCGACCGGCGCGAACCTCGAGCCCGAGGCCGTCCCCGGACTCGCCGAGGGCGGCCATCACTTCTACGGCCCCGACGGCGCAACGCGACTCCGAGACGAACTCGCCGAGTTCACCGAGGGCCACCTCGTGTTGAGCGTCGTCGGCGTCCCACACATGTGTCCGGCCGCGCCCGTGGAGTTCCCGCTGATGGTCGACGACTGGCTCCGCGAGCGGGGCCGGCGCGAGGACGTCGAGATCACCTACACGTACCCGATCAACCGCGCCCACGGCCTCGAGTCGGTCGCCGACTGGGCGACCGACCTGTTCGAGGAACGCGACATCGCCCTCGAGACGTTCTTCAACGTCGACGAGGTCGATCCCGACGCGGAGGTCATCGAGACGGTCGAAGGCGACGAACTCGAGTACGACCTGCTCGTGGCGATTCCACCCCACCGGGGCAGCGATCTCGTGATCGACGCGGGGCTGGGCGAGGACGGCTGGGTCGACGTCGACAGGCACACGCTCGAGGCGACGGCGGCCGAGGACGTCTACGCGATCGGTGACGTCGCGGACGTTCCCACGAGCAAGGCCGGCAGCGTCGCCCACTACGAGGCGGGCGCCGTCGCCGATCGGATCGCCAGCCGCGCCCGCGGGGAAACGCCGACTGCGACCTACGACGGAAAGACCGTCTGCTTCCTCGAGGCCGGGATGGACGAGGCCACGTTCATCGAGTTCACCTACGGCGAGGAGCCGTTCGTCCGCGAGCCATCGAAACCGATCCACTGGGCGAAGCTCGGCTACAACGAGTCCTACTGGCTCACCGCACGGGGGTTGCTGTAGATGTCCGAATCCACAACCGAGACCACCGACACCGGGGAGCCGACGCTCGAGGAACTCGTCGCCGACAACCCCGAGGAGGTCGCACGGTTCATCGAGCGCCTCGGAGCCGTCAACGAACTGCTCGATACGGCGGACCTCGCGACCGCCGCGATGGACGACCGGATGGTCGAGGATGTGGCCGGAGCGGCGACGAACCTCGGCGCTGCAGCCGACGAACTGGCGACGCCCGAGGCCGCGCGGCTCGGCGAGGCGACCGGGGAGAACGCCGACGACCTGGCCGACGGGATCGAGACGCTCGCTCGCCTCCAGCGGTCGGGGACGCTCGACGACCTGCTGGCGCTGGCGGACCTGTTCGCGCTCGCGTCGTCGGCGATGGACGACGACATGGTCACGGACCTCGCGGCGACCGGAACACGTCTCGGTGAGGTGGCCGACACGGCGGCCGACGACGACGTGGCTCGGACGCTCGGGGACCTGCTCGAGGCCGTCGGCGAGGCCGGGGCCGAGCCTGCGGACCCCGTCGGTCCGGTCGGCGTCGCCAAAGCGCTGCGCGATCCGGATACTCAGGCCGGAATCGGTTTTCTGCTCGCACTCGCGAAAGCGCTGGGACGAACGACGGGATAACTGGTCACCCCGCCTCTCACAGCGAATTCGGGCCGTCCGCGTTCACCGGGCGTGAGTCGCCGCTGTCGGCGTGGACGTGTGGCTCCTGGCAGTGGGAGAAGCCGACGACCGGTCACTCGCCCGTCTGCCGTCGCTGTCGGGTTCGATGTCGTCGCTACCGCTCTCGAGGAACGGGACGACGGCGGTACCCGCGAGGCGACGGCGACGGAGGTCGCGTCGGCACTCGTGTCGCTGCATGGCAAGCCGGGCTCGGTTTCGGATCGCCGGTCAGGCCGCTCGGTTCGGCGGGATCAGCATGACGTTCCCGTCCGCCCGTGCGACGATGTCTTCGGAGACGCTCCCGAGCAACAGTCGGCGGAGTCGGCTGTGCCCGCGCGAGCCGACGAGGGTCGTAGTCGGCTCGTACTCGGCCTCCGCGGCGAGGATCTCGTCGGCGGGATCGCCCCGTCGGACTACGGTTCGCGTCTCGATCCCCCAGTCCTCGAGTCGCGTCGCTAGCTCCGTCAGTCGCGCTTCGGGATCGTCGTCCTCCGGAAGCCCCGGGTCCTTCGGCGTTTCGACGTGGACCAGCGTTGCCTCCTGGGTCGCGTGGCGGAGGTACGAGAACGCCTCGAAGGCCCGCTCGGCGTTCTCGGAGAAGTCCGTCGCGTACAGCACCCGCCGGAACAGGTGTTCGCGGACGACGTCCGGCTCGTCCGCCTCGCGTTCGATCCGGTTGACCAGCAACGGCACGACCGTCGTGCGCGCGAGGTTGCGCGCGGTCGAACCAATGACGCGGTTCTCGAGCGGACTCTTCCCGCGCGAGCCGACGACCGTGAGGCTGGCACCGACGGCCTCGGCGATGCCGTTGATTCGTCGGTGGGGCGTCCCGCGGACGACGTGCGTCTCGACATCGAAGCCCGCGTCTTCGACGACGCGGCGGTAGCGCTCGAGGGCCTGCTCGCGGCGTTCCTCGAAATTCATCCCGGGCATGCCCGCGTGGACGTTCGACGGAATCACGGTCACGAGATGGATCTCCTCGACGCCGATTCGGCCGAGACACTCGAGGCAGGTCTCGCTCTCGATCGTCGCCTCGCTGGCAGCGGAGAGGTCGGTCGCACAGATCGCTTTCATACTACTCGTAGGGCCGACGACACTATATTGTTTCCGGCTACCAATACCGGCGTCGGCCACGCGGTCGTGGACGGGCGGAAAGTGACTCGAACTCCGCAAGTGTCAACCGAGCAGACGACGAGGGCGTGACCGATGGAACCGCCCGATTCGATCGTTTTGACCGCGCGCGAACCGCATGGATGGGTCCTGGCCCGACCCGTATATTCTCGTAAGTTATTCGCATATCTTCGTAGGATAGCCGTGAGATAGATCGCAGTAATATTGTGTGCAATTCCCAAAAGCGTTATAGTCGTCCTCCGGGTAGACAGTACTGAGCAGAAACCCATGAGAAGTACACAACCGAACGGCGGTGGTCGATCCCGATGATCGATCTCGCCACGTCTTCGTCAGCAGTACAGGCAGGCGCCCTTGTCGGTGCCGTCCTCCTCGAGGCGTTCGTCCTCTACGTCGGGTACGGCGCGCTCGAGCGAGTCGCAACGCCGGTCGTTGAACGGATCAAACACGCATAATGGAACCGTTTGGAATCGCACTGACGACGCTCGTACTGTTCGTGAGCTTCGGCTTCATGGTCGGCGTCCTGTTCGGCTTCTTCGGGATGGGCGGCTCGTTCCTCGTCACGCCCGCGTTGCTCGTGATGGGGTATCCCGCCAGAGTCGCCGTCGGGAGCGGGATGGCTTTCGTCTTCGGGACGGCAGTCATCGCGACGCTCAAGCACCACGACCTGGGCCAAGTCGACTACAAACTCGGCGGGTTGATGATCGTCGGGACATCGGTCGGTATCGAGGTCGGGCGAATCGGAGTGTTCTACCTCGAGGATCTCGGCCTCGCCAGCGGTGTCATCGGTATCACGTACGTCGTCCTGCTGGGCGCGATCGGCGTGTTCGTCACGCGGAACGCGCTCAAAAACGACGGCAGTAGTGGGTCCGGTGGCGGCCACCACGACGCGGCCGACGACGAGATCGATCCGGACGCGATCCCCGACATCGCGAAGAAGATCCAGTCCTACCGCGTCCCGCCGATGATGACGATCGCGGGCGGCATCCAGGTCTCGCTGTGGATGGTCCTGGGCGTCGCGTTCGCGACGGGGCTGCTGTCGGGCTTCCTGGGTGTCGGCGGCGGCTTCATCCGGATGCCCGCGATGTTCTACCTCATCGGGGTGCCCGTTCCCGTCGCGGTCGGGACCGACCTCTTCGAGATCGTGTTCTCGGGCGGGATCGGGTCGTTCCTCTACGGGATGGAAGGCGGCGTCGACCTCTCGATCGTCGCGCCGCTGCTCGCAGGGAGCGCGCTGGGCGCCAGGATCGGTTCGGCCGCGACCAGCATCGTCAACGAAGACGACATCAAGATCTACTTCGGACTGATGCTCTTGGGCGGGTCGATCGCCGTGGCGTTCCAGCAGGCCGGCGACTACTTCGCCATCGAGATCTTCAACACCGTCGGCTTCGCCCTGATCCTGCTCTCGGCGTTCATGGTCAGCGGGGCCGTGATCTACAGCACTGTGACGGAGATGCGCGCACAGGCGAACGCGTCCGTACCGTCGGCGGACTGAGGACGCTCTCCGCCGCTCGCTGCGTTTCATCGCAGTTCATCGAGATTGCACGATATTCACACAACCCTTATAGCGATGCGGCCCCTATCACCGGATAGTAACATGGCAAACTCGATGGCAGAGCAACTACAGCAGGACATGGAGTGTGAGGGGTTACTGGAGTGTATCCACGGACTCAAGCAACTCGACAAGGACTGCTTTCGCGTCCTCGTCGAGAGCGAGCAAGCGCTGACGATCGACGAGGTCGCCGATCGGGTCGACCGCGAGCGTTCGACCGCGTACCGATCGATCCAGCGCTTGCTCAAGAGCGGGTTCATCCAAAAAGAGCAGATCAACTACGATCAGGGCGGGTACTATCACGTCTACTACCCGACGGACCCGACCCAGATCGCAAACGACATGCAGCGAAAACTAAACGACTGGTACGCGAAGATGGGGCAACTCATCCAGGAATTCGAGGACAAGTACGAACATGCGGAGGCCGATACCGAGATTCCTGCCCAGAGCTAACCGTCTCCCGGTCGATATCCGCTAATTATACGTGTCTTCTCACAGCAGTAGCCCCGCGAAAGCTCGCGGCTGTAGCGGTAAGCAGCAATCGGATGCTCGATTCGACCCCGTCTCCAGTCCGGCCGCCGGCAGCGGACGCCCCTCGTGAGAAAACAAGGGACGGGACTTTCCGGTCGGGAGTACGATACTCGACGGATCCGACCGACGAACCGAGATCCGCGATAGCGTAGGTATGGCGTTTCTGAGAAAGATCGGGTCGGTCCGACGACAGTCGCTCGACGCATCGACGAGACCGACCAGTGAACCGCGTCAGTCTCGAGTCGGGACCGAAGACGGCTACGGAAAAAAGAAGCGACCGGCCGAATGCGGCCGCGTTACTGCGCTGCGTGCGTCTCGAGCGCGTCGACGAGCGTGTCGGCCTGCTGGAAGCCGTCGTCGAAGCGAGCGACCGCCTCGCCGTCACGCAGGACGACGAGCGTCGGGACGCTCCGAACGTCGAATTCGGCGGTGAGATCCGGGACGTGACCGGCGTTGACCGTCGCGACGACTCCCGGTGCGCTGCGTGCGACCACACCGAGTACCGGCTCCATGGACGCACAGATACCACAGCCGGACGTGACGAACTCGAGCAAGACGAGGTCGTGTGTCGCGAGCAGTTCGTCGTAGTCGGTCCCGTCGGTCAACTCGACGGGGCTTCGGGTCGTGGGGTCGTCGCCGGTTGGCTCCGGCGGCGTTGAGTCGGTCATCACTGTTGGTAGGTCCCGAGCGTATTTCAGTGTTTTGTGGCCAGTGTACAATACCGACTGCTCTTGCTAGACCGAGCCACTGATTGAACGCAGTCGACGGTGACGTCCCGCCATGGTCGGAGGAGGCAGTGAATATCGCCGCCATCTATGACGCGTGGATTTCCGGGAACCCCTCGTGAATGCCCTCGAGAAGGCCCGGTTCGAGACGGGCGCCGACTACCGGTGACTCGAGCGATGATGAATCTCGCCGTATCGCACAGTCGAATACGTCGGGCCCGATGATTGCCTGCAAACGACGGTCCCGTCCCGTCTCCACCAACCTTCGAACTAGCATGAGTGCCTCCGAATCCAGAGTCGACGTCGAACAGTTTCTCACCAACCTCCTCGCGTTCCGATACCGGGAAGTGACGATGGTCGGCGCGACGGTGGCCGTTCTCGTCGCCGCGGTCGTCTTCTTCCCCGGATTCGAGAACGTCGGGAACGGCGTCCAGTCCGACCTTTCGGTCGGGTTGCTCGCTGGGATCGTCCTGGTCGCGATCGTCGCCGGCGCCGTCAAGGGCATGACCGGGTTCGGCTACTCGCTCATCATGACGCCGATCGTCGCGTCGGTGATCGATCCGACCGTCGCCGTCGTCGTCCTGGCGATCCCGCCGTGGATGCTCAACATGTTCCAGATCGCCGAAACCGGGACGGGACGGGCGTTCGTTCGCGAGGAGTGGACGCTGCTGGTACTCGCGATCGCGGGGACCATCGTCGGCGTTGCGGCGCTCGCGACGTTCAGCGTCGGCCCGATCGTCGCGTTCGTCATCGGCCTCGTCCTCTTCGGTTACGTGGCCTTTCAGTTCGTACAGAACTTCGTCACGGTCGAGCAAGCCCACCACCCGTTCGCCCTCGGCGCCGCCGGGTTCTTTCAGGGCTTCCTGCTTGCGTTCGCGAACCTCGGGCCGCTCCTCCCGGCGTACTTCCACACCTTCGAACGCGACACCGAGCGATACATCGGCGGACTGTCGATGGTACTCGGGACGATCTTTACGGTCCGTCTCGTCCAAATGGCGCTGTTCACCGATCTCCTGACGACCTACCGGCTCTGGCTCGGTTCGATGATCGCAGTGGTTACCATCGTCGGGTTGTTGCTGGGTACGTACCTCCGGCGCTTCGAGTTCGACAAGCGAACGTTCGACTGGTTCGTCGTCGGACTCCTGTTTGTCATCTCGCTAAACATCTTCCGGAACACCGTGCCGGCACTGTTCTTCTAGATTCGGGGCAACGTCACTTCGTCAGCGAGAGCAAAACGAGCCCCATCCCGCTCGAGACGATGACAGCCTGCACGAGGGCGGCGGACGCGATCGTCGTCCCGAACACGTGATAGATGAGTCCCTCACAGATCGCCCCGGCACCGATGAAGACGAATCCGCCGGAGACGTACAGCATCGGCGTCCGTCCGCTCCGGCGATAGCCGTGAAACGCCAGATACGCGACGACGAGACTCAAAGCGAGCGTAATCAGTTTGGCGAGGAGGAACGACGCGTCCATTACTCGTCACCCCGGATCCCGCGCCAGAGGTCGGTGAAGTTGTCGGCGAGTTCGTCGCGTGTCTCCATCGTCAGCGAGAGCTGTCCGTCGGTGACGTCGACGTGGAGTTCCTCGAGTGTGGTTTCGAACTCGCTTCGGTGAGAGCCGTCCGCGTCGACGGTTCTGCATTCCTCGATGAGGTCGTATTCTTGCAGCGTCGACACACGGCGATAGACCGTCGTCAGCGAGGCGTCACACTCCTCGCTGAGCGTCTTCGCTGTCTTCGGTCCGCCCCGATCGGCGGCGAGGAGTATCTTCCGTGCGTACTCGTCCGCGAGGAGCTGGAAGATCGCCGCCGAGTCCGAGGAACCACCGGGTTGCACACGAGAGACCCTCTCGTTCAGCGGCAAATAGGCCACGATTCGCTGACCCGGCAAATCACCGCAACCGTCTTGTATTGCCCTTCGAGCGGCGTCGGTGAGATGCCGTCATAGCGACTCGTCGGGGCCGACGGCTGTTCGAACGCAGTTCAAAACCGATCAGACGGCACAGGTCGGACACGTCCGGCTGTGGCGGACGTAGATCAGCCCGAGCAGCAGGACCACTGAGAGGGCCCCGAAAACCGGTCGTAACGGATCGACGTACGTCATGATCGCGGAGGAACTGAACAACGCGAGCAAAACGACGTTACAGATCGGACAGCTGACTGCCAGAAACCCGCCGACGAGACCGCCAAGCGCCAGGCGATCTTCGCCGCTCGTGTCGCCGTCCTCGAGCCCGGGTCCGACTCGCTCGGTCGCCAGCCGCTGTGCGGTGTACACGCCGGCGAGCAGTGCGGTCGACGTCAGGAACAGGTAGTCGATCGGCGTCCGCGGGACCATCCGAACGTAGAGCGGGTTCGGGAGCAAGCCGGTGACAAGTCCGAACAGCAGGAACACGCCGATTCCAGCGGCCGCTCCGTACCCCATCGCCCGGCGATCCGAGCGGATCGGTCGGAGGAATCCCCGGCCCGTCATTTCGCCCCCTCCGTCGCGATGGCACACCGTTCGGGATGGCCCGCCCGTCCGAGGAAGAACAGCAACAGCACGAGCCCGGCGACGCGAAGCGCCGCGCCGTCGTACGGGAGTGTCGCGAGTCCTCCGGCGAACCCGAGAAAACCGAGGAGACCGGCACCACAGCTCGCACAGCCAGAGGCGAGAAGTCCGGGGACGATCCCGGAGAGGTCGGCGAGACTCGAGACGCCGACGGTTCGCAGCTGTGTGACGGCGTTGACGACAGCGGTCCCCGACAGCAGTGCGTAGAGGACGATGATTCCGAGTCCGGTCCAGCCGTCGGTGCGGTACACCGTCTCCGTAAGTGAGACGACGACGTACTCGAACCAGTGGAGGCTGTCGCCGAGCATCTGGAGCGAGAACGCCGGCATCGTACTCAGGAGTAAGAGGACGTAGGTGGCGGCCGCGACGGCAACGAAACCGATCGTCCCCCGCCACGTTTCGAACGGATACGAGACCGCTGCAATGAGGTTCGTCAGATACTCCCGGCTCGCGGCGCGCATAGTCATCCGATCGGATCGACGGGAGACGACCTGAAATCACCAACTCCGATTTGCTGACCCAGCAAATCGGCGATTCCGTTAGGAACACGGACCAGAAACGCTCGGCAACACCGATGTCACTCGATCAGCCATCCCGTCGCGCATTCCTCGCCGGCTCCGTCGTGACACTCGGCGCCGGTGGCGCCTACTATCTCACGCGATCCGACGACACCGCACAGCATCTCTCCCCGTCGTTTCACTCGAGCGACGAGACGTCAGCGTTCGGCGTCGATCTCGGCGGCAAGCCGATCATGGGCTCGCGAGCGGCACCGCTCGAGATCTACTACTGGACCGACTTCCAGTGCCCGTTCTGCGAGCAGTTCGAGCGGGAGACGCTCCCCCATCTCGTTCGGGAGTACGTCGAACCGGGCGACGTTCGCATCGTCTTCGTCTCGGTGCCCTATTTCGGTGCGGACTCGATGACCGCCGCGGTCGCCGGCAAGTGCGTCTGGGAGCAGGTCCGAAACGACGAGCCGGCCGCCTACTGGGACTGGCACACGGCGGTGTTCGACGAACAGGGCGAGAAGAACTCGGGGTGGGCGTCGACGGACAACCTCCTCGAGTACACCCGTTCCGTCGACGGCGTCGACGCGGACGCCCTCGAGTCGTGTCTCGAGGACCGACGGTCGGAGTTCGAAGCCGCGGTCGAAGCCGATGCGGAACGGGCGACCGAGTTCGGTATCTCGGGGACGCCCTCGTTCGTCGTCTTCGATCCGGAGTCCGAAGCCGCCGGATCGCTCACCGGTGCCCAGCCGCCGGAACGGTTCGACGACGCGATCGAACGGGTCAGGGACGCGTAGCACCGAACGGCGTCGGATCCGGCATCCGTCCGACGGGGTCGGTGGTCGTCCGGGCTATCGGCGTTGCGTCGGCAAACGGCCGCGTCAGGCGCTGTTTCGACGTTCGTACCCCAAGCCCTACTTCCCGGCAGGACCGAGATCCAATCGACGCCGCTCGCGGTTCACGAGAACGGACGGACGACCGACAACAGGTTCCGCTCCCAACAGCCATGATCGACCCAGTCCTCGGCAGTCGGCTGCAGTTCGCGCTCACCACGATCGTTCACATCATCTTCCCGGTGATGAGCATGGGGCTCGCCCCCTTCCTCGTCTACTTCACGTGGAAGGACATCCGCACCGGCGAGCCGATCTACGAGCAGTTGCGCCGGTTCTGGACCCGGATCTTCGCCGTCAGCTTCGTTGTCGGCACCGTGACCGGTATCGTCCTCGAGTTCGAGTTCGGGACCAACTTCGCGGCGTTTTCGACGACCGCCGGCGAACTCTTCGGCGGCCCGCTCGCGCTCGAGGGCATGATGGCGTTCATGCTCGAGGCGACGTTTCTCGGCATCTTCGTCTTCGGGCGCGAGCGGGTCGGGAACGCGCTGTATATGGTGTCGGCGGTCGCGGTCGGACTGGGGACGTGGCTCTCGGCGGTCTGGATCCTGATCGCCAACTCCTGGATGCAGACCCCGCGGGGCTACGAGTTGACGACGGCGAACGGCCACACGATCGTCGAACTGGTCGATCCGGTCGCGGCCTACGCCAACCCCCGGTTCCCCTGGATGTTCGTCCACATGCAAAACGCCGCCGTCGAGTCCGTCGCGCTGTTTATGGCCGGGCTCGGCGCGTATTTCGTCTTCAGACACCACGTCTGGGAGTACCCGGTCGAGAACGTCGCGTTCTGGGAGACGACGCTCAAGTTCGGCCTCATCGCGTTGCTCGTTACTGCGCCGTTGCAGGTGCTACACGGCGACCTGTACGCGCGACACATCGTCGAGACCCAGCCCCAGAAGTTCGCCGCGATGGAAGCCGTCTGGGAGACCGACTCCTACGTCCCCGAGTACATCGTCGCGTTCCCGACCAGCCTCGACCAGCTGCTGGATCCGCGGGCCAAGGAGATCTTCGGCATCGGCATCCCCGGCGGCGCGTCGTGGCTCGCAAGCGGCGGCGATCCGCAGGCGACGATTCAGGGACTCGAGGAGTTCGAGGGAAAACAGCCGCCCGTGGCGATCGTCTTCTGGTCGTTCCGGATGATGGTCGGGCTCGGGTTCTGGTTCGTCCTGCTGGCCGTCTGGGGCGGTTACCGCTGGTGGAGCGGCGAACTCCTCGAGGACGATCTCCTTCACAAGGCCCTGATGCTCTCGACGCTGCTCGGCATTGTCGCGGTCGAACTGGGCTGGATCGTCACGGAGGTCGGCCGCCAGCCGTGGGTCATCCAGGACGTTTTGCGGACGACAGACGGCGTCTCTCCGGGGTTGACCGCCGGTGAGGCGACGGCGACGCTCGTGGGGTTCGCGATCGTCTACCTCGGCCTCCTGGCCCTCTACACCTACGTCGTCGTCCGCATCGTTCGGGCCGGTCCGCCGGACGGGGACGACCTCGCGACGCGGGACGCGTCGGAACGGCCCGCGTCGGAGGTGAGCGCCGATGACTGAGCCGGCCGCGCTCGCGACCGAGCCGCTGTTCGGTCTCCCGCTGGCCGACCTCTGGTTCGGACTTGTGTTTTTCATCCTCGCGATGTTCCTCTTTCTGGACGGCTTCGACTTCGGGGTCGGCGCGCTGTTCGCGACGCGCGAGGACGACGACGAACGCGAACGGTTGCTGGCGGCAATCGGGCCGTTCTGGGACGGCAACGAGGTGTGGCTCGTCGTCTTCGGCGGCGCGCTGTTCGCGGCCTTTCCGTCGGTCTACGCCAACCTCTTCAGCCGCCACTACCTGTTGATGTTCGCCATTCTGGGCGCGCTCATCGTTCGGGGACTCGCGCCCGAGATGTACGAACAGCGCCACGACGACGGCTGGCAGCGCTGGTGGGGCCGGGCGTTCGTCGTCGGCAGCCTCACCGCCCCCTTCTTTCTGGGCATGTTCACCGCGAACTGGGTGACCGGCGCGACGTCGATCGTCACCCTCCCGGCGCTGGTCGTCGGTCTCGCCGTCGTCGCGCTCACCGTCGTTGACGGCGTGGCCTTCCTCCGACTGAAGACTCGAGGCGACTTACGCGACGACCTCGAGACGGACGGCTACCGCGCGCTCGGCGCGTACCTCGTCCTCGTCGTCGCGGCGCTCGGCTCCGTGTACGCGGTCGAACCGGCGTTGCGGTCGGCCCTGCTCTCGGCACCGGTGCTGGCGCTCGTCCTCGCAACGCTCGCGTTCGCCGGCGCGTACGCGGCGGCGACGCGGGCGGACCGCTACTACGTGGCGTTGGGCGCGGCCGCGGGGCTGGTCTTCGCGCTGGTCGCCATCGTCGCCGGCCTGATGTACCCGTCCATCGATCGAGCGGCCGGACTGACGGTCGAGACGGCCATCGTCTCGACGCTGCAGCTCAATCTCATGTCCGTCGGTGCGGCCGTCCTGTTGCCGCTCGTGTTCGTCTACTTCGCGGTCCTCTACACCGCGTTCAGCGGGCCGATCGAAACGGGTGAGTCGTACTGATGGCAGCCGACGGCGATGATGGTCGACCCGCGGCTCGCGACGACGGCCGCACCGGCGACCGGGCAGCGATCGGACGGCAACCCCGGCTCGGCTCTCGAGTCCTGCTGACGTGGCTCGAGCTGACGGTCGTCGGGATCACCGGCGGCCTCCTCGGCGCGACGGTCGGCGGCCCGCCCGGGTTCGTCGTCTATCTGATGACGACGCTCCTGTCGGTCGGGATCGTCTTCCACAACGTCAACGAACTGATCAAGGGCTGGCTTCGAGCGACACGGGCGGATCGACTACCCGAGACGACGGAGTAAAACGGGGACTACGCCGGGCGCGTGGTCGTCGAACGCCCGAACGACCACGGTCGAGCGGACTGCCTGCTCACTCGAGCGTCGCGATCAACAGGAACGTCTCCGGACGGACGGCCGCGTGTTCGATCTCGAACCCGGCCGCGCGGAGCGCGTCCGCCGCCTCGTCGGCACTGTACCGTTCCTCGACCGGCGGACCGGCCTCGCCGGTGCCGGTCGCCGCCCAGTCGACGATCACGAGTCGCCCGTTCGGAGCGAGCGAGCGCCGGATCTCGGCGATCGCCTCGTCGCTCGCGAACTCGTGGTAGGTCATCGTCGAGAACGCGGCGTCGACGTCGCCGTCGTCGAACGGGAGGTCGCTCACGTCGCTGGTCACGAGATCGACGTTCTCCGGAACGCCTTTCTCGCGGTAGTACTCGTGCATCGCCGCCTGCAGGTCGACCGCGTAGACCGCCCCAGCGTGTGGAGCGACGTCGTCGGTGAAGAAGCCGGTCCCGCTCCCGAGGTCGGCGACCGTATCGTCCGGCGACAGCGAGAGCGCCCACAGCAGTTCCTCGGCCGAGACGAAGCGATATCGCTGCCCGGCCCGTTCTAGCTTGTCCGCTCGCTCGGCGTCGAACGTATGGTAGCCCATGCTACAACTCCTCGAACGCGGCGTCGACGAGGTCGCCCGTCTCGGCGACGATGTCCGCCATCTCCTCGTCGTCCGGTGCCACGCCAACGAGCCGCGCGATCCGCATGATCGAGACGTGATAGACGCGCTGGCGGCCGGGTTCTTCCTCCCAGACGACGACGTTGCACGGGAACAGCGCGCCCATCTTCCCGTCAGTCGCCTCGAGCGCCCGGTCGGCCACCGCCGGGTTACACGCACCGAGGACGTAGTAAGGGTCGCGATCGGCATCGACCTTCTCGTTCAACAGTTCCGACGGGGAGAACTCGACGGGGACCCCGAAGCCGGCGTCGGTGAACACCTCGCGGACGTGTTCGATGGCTTCCTCGTGGTCCATCTCGAGGGTCGTCTGTGTGGCACCGATGTCGTCCGGATCGATCTGACTCGGGTCAATGGGTAACGCCATTGTGTGGAGTATTGGGCGTTTAAGACAAATGCCTTTCGACGGCTCGTCTCCACACACGAAAACGGCTCGGCGCGTGTCGGCGTGTCGAGGCCGCCTCCCGACCGGGGCACGGTCTCGACGCCTCGTCGAGAGTCACCGAATCGACGGTCCGCTGCTTCGCTCGTTCCGAGACCCCCGTCCCGTCCGCGAGGGCGGAAAAACGCCCCAATACATTTACGCACACCTGATCGAAAACCGACGCATGGACTCCGACTCGGCCTCCCGACGGTCGCTTCTCGGACTCGCGGGCGTTGCGAGCCTCTGTTGTCTCGGAACCGGCGGTCTGGTGGTCGGCGGGACCGCTGCCGTCGCCGGCGGAGCCGCGGCCGGGAACGCGAGCAGCGGGGTCGTGCAACTGGCGGTCACCCTCGTCACGCTCGGCGTGATCGGGATCGGACTGCGGTTTCGGACCCGCTGTTCGGACTGTGACACCTGAATCGAACCCGCGGAAACCGAACCGGCCGCGCCTGTCGTCCCTTCCCGTCGTTCACCGCTCGAGGTGTGATCGCGGCTCCGATGCCGGCCCGAACTGTTCGTCGGCGAACCACGAGATGATGCTCCCCTCGGCCCGATGTAGCACGTCGCTACACGTCGCTTTCGAGACGTTCAACCGATCCGCAACGTCCGTCAACGTCGCCTCCCGCGGCGTCGCGTAATAGCCGGCTTCCAGTGCTGTCGCCATCACCTCCTGTTGTCTGTCCGTGAGCAGTCGGTCCGCCTGTGTCGTCCCGATTTCGGCGACGGATTCGAGCGTGTACTCGATCCCGGCGGCCTCGAGGGCCTCCCCGAGAGCCGAAAATCGCGACGAGGACGTCACCAGTTCCCACGTGGCTTCGCCGTTCTGGATCGAAAACGGCAGTCTGATCGGTACTCCGGCCTGCCACAGCGGCAAGAGAAGCGGCGGACTGGTCGCTTCGACCTGGAGGAGCGCCGTCTCCTCCTGCTTCCAGAGCAGTTCCACGTCGACGACATCGGACCGTTGCTCGATGGCCGTCAGTATCGGGAGCAGGTCGTCCGTCGTCAGGTTGAGCAGTGCGATCCCCGCCTGCTCTCCCGCGAGCGCGGTAACGATCTCGAAGACCGCCTCCGAATGCGTCGTCGAGACGTCTCGGATCCAGATCCCGTCCGGCAACGAGATCGAGAGCGTGGCTCGTGGCATACAGGACCTGACTCGTCGCGCCTTTTTACGTTCTCTACTAACATAGTAGTGGCAGAACTATATGTTCGCGACGGGGCTACCCGTACGGCCGAACGCCTACGCGACGGGGAGGCGAACACGAGAGTAGTGACACAACTATGAACATGCAGACGCGGAACGATCCGTTCATCCTCATGGCAGGGGTGTACCTGACGGTCGGCCTGCTCGCCGCGATCGGAACGCTGACCGTCGAGGCCGGACTCCTCGAGCCGCTCCCCCGCCTCCGGTGGGTGACGGTTCACTTCGTTACGATCGGCGGGCTGACCCAGGCGGTGTTCGGCGTCCTGCCGACGTTCGTCGCGGCGCGTTCGACCGGTCGGCGATCGTCCGCCAACCGAAGCCGATGGCTGCAATGGGTGTCGGTGAACGCCGGCTATCCGCTGTTGCTGGTGGGGATGTCGACGGGGTCGACGATCACCGCCGGGGCCGGTGCGATTCTCGTTCTCAGCGCGCTCCTGTCGTTGCTGGTGACGGTGGTTCGGCTGCGGTCGCCGTCGACCGCGACCGCCGGTTCGGCGCGGTACTTCCGAACGGCACCGTGGTTTCTGGTCGTCGGCATCCTGGCCGCGCTCGGAATGCTGTTCGGCGTTCACGGACCGGGGGGTTACTTCGGGTCGCTCGAGGCGCACGTCCACGCCAACGTCTGGGGGTTCCTCGCGCTCGTCGTCGCTGGCGTCCTCCTGACGGTACTCCCGGAACTGCTGGGGACCGACCGTCGATTCCCTCGCGCTCGCACGATCACGTACTGGGGACTCACGATCGGCGCGGCGGGGCTGGTCGTCGGGCCGTGGACCGCCCGGCACGAACTCACGATCGGCGGACTGGTGATCTACGTGGTCGGGACCGGCGCGCTGCTCGCGTCCGTCGTCGGGACGTACCGGCGCAGCGAGCGCCGGCGGGACAGCCGGATCGCGCTCGTGCTGGGCGCGTATTTCTGGCTGCTGGTTCCGGTCCCGATCGCCCCGTTCGTGTTGCTGTTCCCGACTGCCGTCCCGGCCGCCGCGATCGAACGCGCGGCGATCAACGGGCTCGTCTTCGGCTGGCTGTTGCAACTGGCGATGGCCTTCCTCCCGGTCGTCGCGGTCGCGGCCGGACGGGACTCGGTCGAGTTCGTCGACGCGATCGCGGCGGCGGCCGAGACGGCGCCGCAGCCGTCCTGGTGGCAGGTCGGGAGCGCGAACGCGGGGATGCTCCTCCTCTGGTTGACGGCCGTGCCACTGGCCGACGGCGTCGCATCGCTTCTCACGCTCGGCGGCTATCTCCTGCTCGCCGCCGCATGGGCGGCGTTCGTCGTCGATCTCTGGACGGCCCTCGCGGGCGAGCGTTCCGTCCGGCGACGGCTCGAGGAGACCCCGTTCGGATAGCCCACCATACTTGTATAATATTGGGAATTTTGGAAAATACTTTACGCACGGCGACCCTACCGCCGAATATGAACGAGACGTTCGTCGTTATCGGCGGTGACGCAGCGGGAATGAGCGCCGCGAGCAAGGCAAAGCGCGAGGATCCCGACCGAGCGGTGATCGTCTTCGAGAAAGGGGAGTGGGTCTCCTACGCCGCCTGCGGGATGCCCTACTACGTGAAAGGCGCGGTCGACGACCTCGACGATCTCGTTACCGTGACGCCCGAGGCGTTCAGGGAAGAACGGGACATCGACCTGCGAACCGGCGCGGAGGTCGTCGACATCGACCGCGACGGACGGACGGTAACGGTCGAGACCGACGACGGGACGTACGAACAGTCCTACGACGACCTCCTCGTCTCGACCGGTGCGAGCGCGATCGAACCCCCATTCGACGGACTCGACCTCGAGGGCGTGTTCACGATCCACGACATGGACGAGGCCGACGCCATCGAGGACTACGTCACCGAGGAGGGACCGGAGACCGCCGCGATCGTCGGCGGCGGCTACGTCGGGATCGAGATGGCCGAGGCGCTGTCGGCCCGCGGGGCCGACGTCCACCTCTACGAGATGTTGCCCCACGTCCTCCAGCCGTTCGGCGAGCCGGTCGCCGAGGTCGTCGAGGACCACCTGCGCGAGCAGGGGGTCGATCTCCACCTCGAGACCGCCGTGTCGGGGTTCGTCGGCGACGAGCGGATCGACGGGGTCGAACTCGAGGACGACACCGTCGAGGCGGACATCGCGATCGTTGGCGTGGGCGTCGCCCCGAACGCCGACCTCGCCGAGTCGGCCGGGATCGAACGCGGGCCGACTGGCGCGGTCGCGACCGACGAGTTCGGTCGGACGAACGACGAGAACGTCTACGCGGCGGGCGACTGCGCGGAGTCGACCCACGTCGTGACCGGGGAGCCGGACCACGTGCCGCTGGCGCTGACCGCCAACCGCGCGGGACGTGCGATCGGTCAGACCGTCACCGGCGATCCCACGCCGGTCGGCGACATCGCGGGGACGGCCATCGTGAAGGCGTTCGAACTGGGAGCCGCCCGAACGGGAATCGTCGACGAGGAGCGGGCCCGCGAGGCGGGCTTCGATCCCGCTTCGGTAACGATCTCGGCGTCGTCGCGCGCACACTACTATCCCGACGGCGCGGAACTCACCGTCACCCTGCTGGCCGATCGGGACACCGGCCGGCTCCTCGGGGGAAGCGTCGTCGGTCGCGACGGCGCGAAGCGGATCGACACGGTCGCGACGGCGCTGACGGCCGACATGACCGTGACCGAACTGCAGAACGCGGACCTGGCCTACGCGCCGCCGTTTAGCCCCGTCTGGGACCCGATCCTGACGGCGGCGAAAGTCCTCTCGGGGAACCTCGAGTGACGGCGATGACCGACGAACTCGAGGCGTTCGTCGCCGACCGCCGCGGAGAGCTGGCCGCCCTCGCGCTCGAGCTGTTGGCGATCGACACGGCGAACCCACCGGGCGACACGCGCGAGATCGTCGCCGTCCACGCGATCGACGAGTACACGACCGTCGACGCGCCGTCGGCAACGCGACGATCTACGCGCGCCTCCCCGAACGGTGGGCGGCCGCGGCCGACGGGGCGGACGTCCGGCCATAGTGGCCACTGACAGTCGTTGCCCACCCGACCGCACGGCAGTGTTGCGATCGGTGTGGCAACCGTTTCAGTGGCTACGACAGCTCGCCGGAACTCGGAAGTCGAGAAACGTTTAAGCGTGTTCTGTGCGTACTTGTGGACATGAAGCACAATATCGGAACGATGGACCGGAACGTCCGTGCGGTCGGCGGTGCGGTACTGTCCGCCGTCGGCGTCGCAACGCTCGTCGGCGCGCTCGAGTTCGGGACGGCGGTCGGTGCCGTCGCGCTGTTGATCGGGGGCGTCCTGGTCGGAACGGCGCTGACTCGAACCTGTCTCCTGTACCGGATTCTGGGCGTCGACACGTCTTCGTAACCCCACCATGGACGCGGAACGATTTCGAAATACGGGCCAGCCCGACTGGGACTGGTGGGGCAGACTGTGGCCGACGCCGGGGGCGACGCTCCGTCGTCTGGGGATCGCCCCCAGCCTGACGGTCGCGGAAGTCGCCTGCGGGAACGGCTACTTCGCGCTTCCCGCCGCCCGGATCACGGCTCCCGAACCGGTCTACGCGCTCGACCTCGAGGAGTCGCTACTCGAGGAGTGTACCCGCCTCGCCGAGCGCCAGGCGATCGAGAACGTCGTCCCCGTACACGGCGACGCGCGGCGGATGGCCGGATTGCTCCCGGAGCGGGTCGACGTCGTCCTGCTCGCGAACACGTTCCATGGCATCGACGACAAACGGGCGTTCGTCGAGGAGGCGGCGGAGTCACTCCGACCGAGCGGGCACCTCGCCGTCGTCAACTGGCACGATCGGCCACGCGAGACGACCACCGTCGCGGGCGAGCCGCGGGGACCGCCGACCGACCTGCGGTTGCCGCCCGACGACGCGGCCGCTGCCGTGCTAGACGGCGGGGCGTTTTCCCTCGTGGAGCGGATCGAACTCCCACCCTATCACTACGGACTGCTGTTCGAACGGACGACGGGCGGATCGACGACCGACTGACGGTGACCGAGACCCAGTGTCAAGACGCGTCCGACCGCCCATAGTAGTATTTCGCCCCACACCCAATATTATTACCACACGAGTCCGTAGGAAGTAGTATGCAACCGAGTACGACGACGACGCCCGCCGAACTCAGGGCGGATATCCCCGCCCTCCAGCAGGGGACCTACCTCAACTTCGGCGCTCACGGGCCGAGTCCGAAATACGTCGTCGACGCTGCCGACGAGTTCGTCCGCGAACACGAGTACGAGTCGCCGATCGGGGACCACCCCTACGAGACGGCGTTTCGAGCGTTCGACCGCACTCGAGAGCGGGTCGCGTCGTTCGTCGGCGCCGACGCGGACGAGATCGCACTCACCGAGAGTACGACGGCCGGGATCAACGCCGTCGCTAACGCGATCGACTGGCAGCCCGGAGACGTCGTCGTGCGGACGGACCTCGAACACCCCGCCGGAATCCTCCCGTGGCAACGCCTCGAGCGGAACGGCGTCGAGGTTCGCGTCGTCGAGACCGAGGCCGGTCGCGTCGATCTCGAGCGCTTCGCCGAGGCCGTCGCGGACGCCAGCGTCGTCTGCTTCAGTGCGGTCACGTGGACCCATGGGACGCGGCTTCCCGTAGCGGACATGGTCGATATCGCCCACGACGCCGGTGCGCTCGCCCTCGTCGACGCCGTGCAGGTCCCCGGACAGTTGCCGATGGACGTCCGAGAGTGGGGTGCCGACGCGGTCGCTGCCGCCGGCCACAAGTGGCTGCTCGGGCTGTGGGGCGGCGGCTTCCTCTACGTTGCCCGCGACGTCGCCGAGCGCCTCGAGCCGCGGACGGTCGGCTACCGAAGCGTCGAGACGCCGTCGGCCGACCCCTACGAGTACGCGGCCGGCGCGCGCCGGTTCGAAGTCGGATCGGCGAACCCGGCACCGCACGTCGCGCTCCGGGAAGCGATCGATGTGATCGACGACGTCGAGACCGAAGACCGCGTTCGCCGTCTCGCCGGCCGACTGGCGGACGGTGTCCCCGCCGACCGCCTTCTCAGCCCGTCGACGCCGGAGTCGGGGCTCGTGACGATCGATGTCGACGACCCGGCGGCGACGGTCGAGCGGCTGGCCGCCGACGGGATCGTCCTGCGGGACCTCCCTTCCCCGAACGCGATTCGGGCGTCCGTCCACGCCGTCAACACCGAGAACGAAGTCGATCGGCTGCTCGAGTCCCTGCAACCGGAGTGGTAACGGAATCGCCCGCTCACACGGACCGTCGTCCCGAGTTCGCAGTGTAACCACAGGACGGTCGCCGTTGCACCGGAACCGCGGACAACGGTCCGTATGAGACCGGACCAAAACATCCGTGATCCGGGGGCAGCTGCCGCCCCGAAGGGAACCGACTTCCGTCTGATCCGTGTCACGGCTGTTGCCGGGATCTTTCGATAGACGGACCAGAGGGGCTTTTTCGCCGACGATCCAAGGATACCTGTGTCCCGGCCATCTCGAGAGATCGTACTGGCTGCCATTGTACTCGTTGGCACCGTCGGACTCGGTGGCCTCTTCGTCGGTGACGCCGATCCAGCGCCCCCGGAACCGGCCCCGTTCGACGAAACCGTTTCCGTAGGACTCACGCTCGAGAACGAACAGCGACTCGACGAGAACGTCACGCTCCCGCGAGCGCAGGCGTTTTACTCGCAGTATCAGTACGTCGTCGGCTACTACGGCGTCGAGACGTTCGTCGAGGCCCAGCGGCAGGACGGACACGAACAGCGCTTTGGCTATCCGCTGGCGGTGTACGTCACCGACTACGGCGACGCGGCGGTCGAGTTGAACGAGGAGGGATATCCGGTCACCGACCGACAGCTCCCGTGGATCGACGCCACTGACGCGTGGTTCGTCGTCGGCAGCGAGGCCCGAGCGCCGTCGGGCGAGACCGTCGTTTCGTTCGCTGACCGAGCGGACGCGGCGGCGTTCGCGACGGCTCACGGCGGCGAGGTGTATTCGTGGGACGAAACCCTCGAGCAGTCGTTCGACACTGACGACGTGACCGGCGTCCGCGACCGCGTTTCCGAGCAGGACCGCCGTGCCGATGCGACCGTCGAGTCGACGCAGGCCCGCACCGATCGGCCGGTCTCGACCGTCGTCGGAGCGGACGCCGACGTCGTTCGGGAACGCATCGACACGGCCCCCGAAAACATCACCGTCGTCGATACCGTCCAGGCAGGCATCGACGAAGCGCCCGCAAACACCACGGTTCTGGTCTCCGAGGGGACCTACGAGGAGACCCTCGAGATCGACCGGCCGATCACGCTCGCCGGGGACGGAACGCCGACGATCAGCGGCGACGGCAACGGCTCGGTCGTGACCGTCACCGAACCGCGGGTCGGGATCCGTGACCTCGAGATCACCGGCGTCGGGCCGCTGACCTCCGGTGCCGAGGACGTCCCCGGACAGGCAATCGATGACGACGCCTGGGACGAGAAGTTCCTGACGTACTACACCGGTGCGGACGCCGGGATCTCGGCCCACGTCGCCGCAGGGCTGTCGGTCGAGAACGTGACGATCGAGACGCCCTCGAACGGGATCATCCTTCGTGAGAGCCCGGAGACGGTCGTTCGGAACGCGACCGTCCGCGGCAACGAACGGTGGGAGGACGGGTTCGCCGGAATCATGGCGTTCCGGTCGCCGGGCGTGATCGAGGAAACGACGATCGTCGACGGGCGGGACGCGATCTACGCGTACCGATCCGAGGGGATCGTGATCCGGGAGAACACGATCGACGAAAGCCTACTGGGAATCCACTTGATGCACACCGACGGCACGCTACTCACGGACAACCGACTGAACGGCGTCATCGATACGGGGATCTACGTCATGACGGGGCCCGAGCGGAACGCGGTCGTCGGCAACGAGATCAGGGGCTCACAGGTCGGCGCCTACATCGGCGGTTCGGACACGTACGTCGCCGAGAACGTCCTCGAAGCCAACGACGTCGGACTGGAGCTTGCGGCGTCCGGCTCGCTCTACGAGCGAAACGTCTTCGCGGGGAACCGGGTCGGGGTCAACGATCGGGTGATACTGCCGACGAACCGGGTCGTCGAGAACGACTTCGTCGGCAACGACGACCACGCCACCGCGGGCGCCGGACCGTTGCGCGTCTGGACGTACGACGGTCGCGGGAACTACTGGCAAGGAGCCACCAGTATCGCGGACGGCGACCCGCCGTCCCGGTCGTATTCACCGACCGACACCGTCGACGGCCGGATGCACCGCACCGACGGGGCAGCGACGCTCGCCCGAGCGCCGGCGCTCGACGCGCTCTCGGGGTTCGAAGCGTCGGTGTCCGGGATGCGGACCGGCAGCATCACCGACACGGAACCCGCGTGCGAACCGAACAACCCGGAACTGCTCGAACGGACCGAGTACGCCGATCGCGCCAGATCCTGCGACGGCTCACTTACGATCGAACCATGACGACAGCCCAACCCCTACTCGAGGCATCGAACGTCGATTTCGCGTACGGAGACGTGACCATCCTACAGGACGTATCCGTCCCCGTCCGACCGGGCGCGGTGACGGCCCTGATCGGTCCGAACGGGACCGGAAAGACGACGCTGCTTCGCACGCTCGCCGGACTCCAGGAACCCACCGGCGGGTCCGTCGCGTATCACGGGCCGGAGGCCGCCCGCGAGGTCGGGTATCTCCCTCAGCAGCCCGAGTTTCGGCCCGGGTTCTCCGTCCTCGAAACGCTCGCGTTCTACGCGTCGCTCGTCGGCGGTGGACGCGACGAGGCGATGGCACGGCTCGAGCGCGTCGGACTCGAAGACGCCGCGACGCGTCGGGTCGAGGCGCTTTCCGGGGGGATGACGCGACTCGTCGGGATCGCACAGGCGACGATCGGTGACCCGCCGCTGGTCGCCCTCGACGAACCCGCGTCCGGACTCGATCCGGGGATGAGCAAGCACGTGTTCGCGGTGGCCGACGAACTCGCCGCCACCGGAACCGCGGTGTTGGTGAGTTCGCACGATCTCGAACTCGTCGAGCGGACGGCCGACGAGGTGGTCGTCCTCGACGACGGCGCCGTCGTCGAACGCGGGAGCCCGACGGCGCTTTGCGATCGCCTCGGCGTCGAGTCGCTCGAGAACGTCTACGAGGCGTCGATCACCGGCGATCTCCGTCGCGTTCGAGTCAGGGGTGAGACCGCGTGACCGGCGCGCCACGCTCGGTACCTGTCTCTTATACACAT
>AOIR01000058.1 GCA_000337115.1 Natrinema thermotolerans DSM 11552 | reverse complement strand
CAGAGATGTGTATAAGAGACAGCTCAGAACCCTCTCCCGGACCCGGACGTTCGTCCTCCTCGGAGCGGCGTTCGCAGCCGTCCTGCTGGGAATCGCGTGGGTGGGTGGCGGCGTCGGGGCCGGCTACGTCCCGACGATCGTCGATCTCCTGACCCCGCTCGAGTTGCTCGTCCCGATCGTGGCCGTCGCGTTCGGCTACCGGGCGATCCTCGGCGACCGCCGACGGGGCGAACTCGACGTCCTCGAGACGTATCCGATCGCACCGCGCGAACACGTCGTCGGCGTCTTCGTCGGCAGGGCCGTCGGGCTCCTCGGGACGGTCGTCGCGTCGCTTCTGCTCGTCGGCGGCGCGGTCGTCGTCGGTCGCGAGGAACCGTTCAGCCGGTACGCGTCGCACGCCGGTGCCGACTCCCCGCTCCTGTTCGCGCGGTTCGTCGTGTTGACCGCGCTGTTCGCGCTATCGATCCTCGCCGTCGCGATCGCGATCTCGGCGCTCGTAAGCGGAACGCGAAGCGCCCTCGCGCTGTCCGTCGTCGCGCTGGTCGTCGTGTTGGTCGGGCTGGATCTCGCGCTCGTCTACGGCCTCGCAAGCGGCTATCTGGGCGAGTCGTCGCTCGTCTACGCGCTCGCGGCGAGTCCGCTCAGCGCGTACCGCGGACTCGTCTTCGAAACCGTCGTGATAACGGCGGCGGGAACCGGGCCACAGACGGCCTCGCCAGTGGCCAGTCTGGTCGGACTCACGGTGTGGACGATCGGCTCCCTCGCCGTCGCAACCGCGGCGATGAATCGGTAACCGTCGTTTCGGACGCGATCGCGGGGTCGGTCGTTACATCATCGACATCACGAGGTCGCGACTCACGTCGCCGTGTTCGTAGAGGTCGCCGCCGTAGTCCGCTTGGAACGCGTCCGCGTCGTCGGTGTCGGAAAAGCCGATCATCGACGGCCCCATCGAGCCCTCGACTTCGCTGTCGACGACCAGCGTGAGATCGGTTATCGGTGCGAAGGCGTCCGCTTCGACGTGACTGGTAATTTCGGGCGCGTCGCCGCCGGTATCGACCTCGTAGTCGACGGTCGAGTAGTCGGTCACGTACGTCACGCTCGGCTCTTGCTCGTCCTCGTGTTCGAACGTGAACGCGTACGTACAGAGGGAACTGCAGAACTGTGCCGGACGGTCCTCGTCGAGTAACTCCTCGGCGTCGTCGTAGAACGATTCGCCGACCGGTCCGGGGTAGTCGACGATCGCCATCGTGCAGTTGTCACAGCTCGTCCCGTCCTCGATCGTGACCGGGTCGGGACTGCTCGCCTCGTCACCGCCGAGGCAACCGGCTAGGGCGGTCAGCCCGGTGAGGGCCGATCCGGCGAGGATCGTTCGACGCGGCACGCTTCGTTCGCCGTCACTCCCGTGGTATTCGTCCATGTGCGTCCTTGGGTAGCGACCGATAAGTGGAGTCTGGTCCAATCGACGAAACAGTGTGCAGCCGTCCGCACGGAACCACCACGAGATCGACGCCGGCACCGCGCTGTTGCTCGGCTCGATCGCGGTTGCCGTTCGCGAGACCGGGGGCGTACCGGGAACGCTGGAACCGCGAGACGGCGAACCCGGCGATCGCACTCGGTGCAGCACTGCTCGTCAGCGGGCCGTCGTCTGCGGCGGCCTCACCATGCACCGGTCGCAAGCGGGCGCGCCGTCACCGGCCACGGAATCGGATAGCAGACCTGTCCCAAGTACACACAAACGCTCCGAAAAAGGAGGCCGTCCGAGGCGCTCGAGCGTTCGGAACTGCCGGACGATCGGCAGTCGAACACGCCGTCACCGGCGACCGTCAAGCGACCGGCGGACGAGTCGGTGTGTCACGGTCGTCACCGAGGCCGGCCGCACGCCAACGGAGTTGCCTCGCGACGGCGAACGGTGACGGGCCACAGATCGCTGGGACTCAGTATTCGGGTCGCTGAGCCCGAATGACGTCCGCGAGCTGTTGTTCCTCGTCGGAGAGGAGTTCCGTCAGATCGTCGGCCGTGATGATGCCGACGAGCTGGTCGCCGTCGCTGACGGGGAGGCGGCGCACGCCGTGTTCGGCCATCAGATCCGTCGCCTCGTAGAACCCGCCGTCCCGTTCGATCGTACAGGGATCCTCGGTCATTACGTCCGTTGCCGTCCGCTCGGCGTCGGCCCCGTCGGCGAGGACGCGCACAGTCAGGTCGCGGTCGGTTACGATACCCACCGGCGCATCGTCGTCGATGATCACGATACTCCCGACGTTCTCCTCGTCCATCATCGCCGCGAGTTCGGCGACCGACGCGTCGGGTGCGGCCGTTACGACATCGCTGCGGGCTAAGTCATCGATCGGCATGAGGACACCGGATAGGCCGACCACGCGAGACGTCTTAGTCTCGGGGCCCAAGTGTGACGACGGCGGACTCTCTCGTCGGTACGACCGTCACGCGACCGTACTCGAGTCCTCGACGGTCGCGCTCGAACCGATCGCGAGCGGGCCGTTTCCGGCGGGTTTCTTGTGCGTTGCTGACGTGTCTCCCGTATGGGAACGCACGTACTCGTCCCGTTGGACGGCTCATCGCAAGCGTGGGCCGCGTTCGATCACGCGGTCTCGAATCACGACGGCGGGCGAATCACGACGTTACACGTCGTCGATCCGATGGCTGGCGTCTACAGCGACTACGGGGGCGGCGGCTACTACGATTCACAGATCCACGATCAGGCCGTCGAACGGGGCAACGAACTCGGCGAAGACGCGCGCGACCGAGCGGAGGAAGCGGGAGTTCTCGAGACGACTACGATCGACACCGCGGTCGAAACTGGACCGCCCGCTCGAACGATCGTCCAGTACGCCGACGAAAACGACGTCGATCACATCGTCATGGGAAGTCACGGTCGGTCCGGCGTCACTCGTGTCCTGCTCGGAAGCGTGGCCGAAACCGTCACGCGGCGCTCCCCAGTCCCGGTGACGATCGTTCGATAACGGAACACGCCCGTCGCTTACACTGTCGGACAGAAGTCTCTACGAAGTCGGTCGCCAATTCGCGGCCTACCGGCGACGGCCACAGCAGAGCGCCCGATCTTCACGTCGTTCTGTCCAACGGTGTTGCCGTATCACACGGGCTGCCGTCCGTCAGTTCCGACGAGACCCGACCGTCCCGCGATTGCACGGGGAATCGGGACAGTTGCCCGTATGAGCCGTTGATGGACATCCGCTCGCTACGCATCGGTCCGGACCTCTTTCCGCCCCGTTATCTCGTCCGGATCGAGGCTGAAATAGCGGAACGTCATCTCCCTCGGCGGTCGCTCGAACACGTCGACGATCGGGATCTGGATCCCCCACATCCCCTGAATTTCCGTCGACTCGTACGGCGCATCGGCCGTATCCGAAAGCCGTCCCGTAGCGACGACGCTTCGCCAGCCGGTGTCGGTCTCGTCGTGTGTCACGAAGGAGACGGGGTTGTCCACGAGGTCCTCCTTTCTGCTGTCCTGTGGGATCGAGAGTCGATAGTAAAACCGCTTCACGTCCGCGCTGTACCCGTACGAGACGGGGATCGAAACCGGTGGTTCGTCGGGATCCGTGGCGAAGGAGATGACGCCGGTCCCGCCGCGACCGAGGAATTCGTTTATTTCGTCTTCGCTCAGTTGCAGCCATCGAGGGTCCTGCATACGGTCCCCGACGATGCGCTGGCTAAAAGTCCCCCTATTATTGGAGGCCGTACTATCACTGGAACGGGAACGTCGCCACCGACCTGCCGGGATCGTCTCGTAGCCACTGACAATCGTTGCACACCCGACCGCACGACAGCGTTGTCATTCGTTTCAGTGGCTCCGATAGCGGCGGCCAAGCGTGTCCCGAAGCGAGCCGATCGACCGCGATATACGTCCTCGAGTCGGTCGAACCCCGTCCCGGTCGTCGAGGGTGCCTGTGCAGGGACGATACCTATCAACGGGCTCGCAGTATGAGTCTTGCAAGGTGATTCCAATGGTGACCCAACTATCTCCCGAACGGCTCGCGGAGATGATCGACTCGGACGAGTCGTTCACGCTCGTCGATACGCGCCCCGAAGACAGTTACGAGGGGTGGCGGATTCACGGTGCCGAAAACGTTCCGTTCGACCCGCACGACGAGTTCGGTGACGAGAAAACCGAACGCATCGAGGCAGCGAGCAACGGCGACTCGATCGTCGCGATCTGTGGGAAGGGGCTCACGTCGACGCCGTTCGGGTTCGAACTCGAGCAACGCGGCTACGACGACGTGGCCGTCGTGAAAGGCGGGATGGAAGACTGGAGCAAGGTGTACGAGGTCGTTCCCGTCGAGACGGCAAACGAGGATCTCGTCGTCCTGCAGCTACAGCGCCGGGCAAAGGGCTGTCTCGGCTACGTCGTCGGCTCGACGGCCGCCGAGTCGGCGGTCGTGGTCGACCCGACCCGACAGACGGATCAGTTCAAGATCGCCGCCGAGGAGGCCGGACTCGCGATCGAGCGCGTCCTCGATACCCACGTCCACGCCGACCACATCTCGGGCGGGCGAAAACTGGCGAGCGAGCTGGACGTTCCCTACCATCTCGGCGAACGTGCGAGCGAGCGGGGCGTCGAATACGACTACGAACCCCTCGTCGACGGCGAGACGATCGCCCTCGGCGACGTCGAAATCGAGACGCTACAGACGCCGGGACACACGACCGAGATGGTCAACTATCTCGTCGACGGTGAGGCGCTGCTGACGGGTGACACGCTGTTCGTCGAGTCCGTCGGCCGGACGGAGCTTCAGTTCGGTGACGAGGACGCGGCCAACGGCGCCGAACTACTGTACGAATCGCTCCACGACACCGTTCTCGAGTTACCGGACGAGACGCGAATCCTCCCGGGACACGTATCCGTCACGGCGGACAACCGATACGAGGTCGGCTCGCCGGGCGAACTGATCGGCGCTCGTCTGGGCGATCTCCGCGACGATCTCGAATTGCTCGGATTGGACGAAGACGAGTTCGTAGATCGGATAGTCGAGAACGACCCGGAAAAGCCGCCGAACTACGAGCGCGTGATCGAGATCAACACGGGGACGGAGCCCCCCGATGACGAGTCCGAGGCGACGGAACTCGAACTCGGCCCCAACAACTGCGCGGCCTGATTCGCCGGCGATCGTCGGACACGGGATCACTGCCAGACGGTGTCAGCAGGCGACTCCGTGCCGGTTTCACCCGTTCCGTTCAGTGTGGGTACTGCCACAGTGGATAGCGGACACTCATTGCTGTCGGAGCCGCTGGATCGGATACACAGATCACAGCGTTGTCGTGCGATTCGGTGCCATTGACTATAGAGGTCCCCCTCGACGCGTCAGCGACTGAGCCGAAACTGACCGAAGTTCACGGAACGGAGGACACGGCGAACGTCCGACAGCGCCCTTCAGATCTATTTTTCAGCCATGAGATCGGCGTGACGACTTTATACCGGGTTGTCGAACCATTCGTCATGGCCGACCGAATTCTCGTTCCCTACGACGGGACGCCGCAGGCGACGGAAGCCCTCGAATTGACCTTCGACGAATTCCCGGATGCGACCGTCATCGCGCTGTACGTCATCGAGGTGCCGGACGGGCGTTGGGCACAACTCCTGGGACCGGAACTGCAAGTACCCGTTTCCGAAAAAGCGGAGGAACACGCAGCCGATGTCCTCGAGACGGCGACGGACCTCGCAACCGAGTACGGTCGCAGTCTCGAAACGAACATAGTCACGGGCGAACCGGATGACCGCATCGTCGCGCAGGCGGCGGAGGAATCGGTCGATCTGATCGTCATCGGCAGCCACAGCAAGGAGGGGGTCTCCCGCGTCCTGCTCGGGAGCGTCGCGGAAACCGTCGTTCGACGATCACCGGTTCCCGTTCTCGTGGTCCGGTAGTGGCGACCGGAACGCGCCACGACACGAGCGGAGATCGTGGTGCCGTACGCTTAGAACCGCGGTGTTACAGGGACTCGAGAACCCGCTCGAAGCGCTCGTACGCGTCGTCACCGATCGGGTCGAGGTCGTCGTTCTCGGTGACGCCGATCAGCCGTCGCGGGTCGACGGCGCTGACGACGACGCCGCCGTCATCGTCGTAGACGACGACGTTGCAGGGGAGTACGGTCCCGAGGTCGAGGTCGTCCTCGAGTCCCCGATGGGCCAACCCCGGATTGCACGCGCCCAAGATCCGGTACCGTCGGAAGTCTTCGTCGAGTTTCTGCTGCAGCGTCTCCCGAACGTCGATGTCGCAGAGGACGCCGAATCCTTCGTCCTCGAGGGCGCCGATCGTTTCCGCGACGACGTCGTCGAACTCGCCGTCCGTTCGCGTGCGAAGCGTGTCGGACATAGTAGACGGTCGATTTCGATCGTGATCGTCGTTGGGGTAGCAACGGCAAGCCCGCAGGGCTCGCGTCGGTTCGGGGGAAGACAGTAGTCCGTCCGTGGAGACTGTACTCCTATGAGTTCTCGTCGTCTCCCGCGAGCGGTCGCCGCCCTGCTCGGGCTCGTGTTGCTCGCCGGACTCGGATACGCCCTCCGGTGGCGGTCGAACCCGTCACCGTGTCCGTACGCCCAGCGCCACGCGATCGATCTGCCGCGTCCGGTCATCACTCGCTCGAGGCTGTGTGGCATACTCGAGCCCCGGCCCGGAGAACGTCTTCTCGAGGTCGGGCCGGGAACGGGCTACTACACGGGGACGGTCGCGCGGGCGGTCGAGCCGTCGGGGACGGTACACGCCGTAGATGTCCAATCGGAGATGGTCGAACACCTCCGGACGCGGACGCGAGCGGCGGGTAACCTGCCCGTCGAACCGGTCCGCGGCGACGCACGAGCGCTTCCGTATCCGGACGACACGTTCGATGCCGCGTATCTGGTCCTGGTCCTCGGCGAGGTTCCCGACCAGGAGCGGGCGCTCGACGAACTCGAGCGGGTCCTCAAGCCCGGCGGCCGACTCGTCGTCGGCGAATCGCTCCCCGACCCGCACTTCGTCGGGTTCGAACGGCTACGACGCCGCGCCGAACGACGCGGATTGACGTTCGACGGTCGCGTCGGGACGCGAGCGGGGTATTTCGCCCGCTTCGACGCGAGTGCCGCGGAGCGGCCGCCTCGTTGAACGAACGGTTGTTATGCATATGCACAAAACTACTCGTACCGAACCGAACGGGGTGGAACCGGTTTTCACCCCACCGCCAATCCCAAAGACGGCCACGCATGTACTTCTCACAGCCGTCGAACCAGGTACTCCGTGTAACGGGAGCGATTGCCCGAGAATAGCCACCACTATATTGTACACTATGTACAAAACCTTTAAGCGGTGTCGGTCCATACGTAGTGGTGATGGCAACTGATGCACGCGACGACGTTTCGGCACGATCGCTGGACGAACCGCTCTACATCGACGGCGGAAGTCACCTCGAGGACGTCACGGCGGAACACGAGGTCGTTCTCGTGGACTTCTACGCCGACTGGTGTGGCCCCTGTCAGATGCTCAATCCCGTCCTCGAGAAGCTGGCCGACACGACCGACGCCGTGATCGCCAAGGTCGACGTCGACGAACACCAGCAGCTCGCGGGGTCGTTCGGCGTTCGCGGCGTGCCGACGCTCGTCCTCTTCGCGGACGGTGAGCAGGTCGAACAGCAGTCCGGCGTGTTACCGGAAAACCGACTCCGAGCCCTGATCGAGAGATACACCGAATGAACGAGGCAACCGATGCGACCGCGGACGTTCGTAACGTCGTGATCGTCGGCTCCGGCATCGCCGGTCTCTCGGCGGCCGTCTATGCCGCGCGGGCCGACCTCGAGCCGCTGGTACTCGAGGGACCCGAACCGGGCGGTCAGCTGACGCTGACGACGGACGTCGAGAATTACCTCGGCTTCCCCGAGGGCGTTGGCGGGATGGAGCTGATCGGGAACGGCAAGGACCAGGCCGAGCGCTTCGGTGCCGAATTCGAACACGGGACCGTCGAGGACGCGACGCTCGGAGACCGGCCGTTCGAACTCGACCTCTCGAACGGCGATCGGCTGCGAACGCGTGCGCTGATCGTCGCGAGCGGCGCGAGCGCTCGCTGGGTCGGTGCCGAAAACGAGGCCGAACTGATGGGGTATGGCCTCTCGACGTGTGCGACCTGCGACGGCGCGTTCCACCGCGGCGACGACGTCCTCGTGATCGGCGGCGGCGATTCGGCGATGGAAGAAGCGCTCTTCCTCGCGAAGTTCGCCGACAGCGTGACCGTCGTTCACCGCCGAGAGGAACTGCGCGCGTCCGAGATCATGGCCGACCGTGCCCGCGACAACGAGACCATCGAGTTCCGCTGGAACACGGAACTCGAGGCGCTGCGGGGCTCCCAAGAAGACGGTGTCACCGGCGCGACGCTCGTCTCGCACCCCGAGGGCTATCCCCTCGAGCAAGCCGCGAACGGCGCCGACGTGACGCGCGAGACGGTCGACGTCGGCGGCGTATTCTACGCGATCGGCCACACGCCCAACACCGACTTCCTCGCGGGAACCGCGGTCGACCGCGACGAGAGCGGCTACCTCCACACGCGAACCGACGACGCCGGCCGCGCGACGACCGAGACCGCAGTCGAAGGCGTCTTCGCCGCCGGCGACGTCGCCGATCCGAACTACCAACAGGCGATCACCGCCGCCGGAACCGGCAGTATGGCGGCCCTCGACGCCGAAGCGTACCTCGAGGCGCTCGAGCGGCCGACGGAACCCGCACTCGAAGTCTCGCAGTAGTCGTCCGCGTCACTGGTAGAGTTCCCTCGCGCGGGTTGGCACGCGCATTCGACCCTGACTCTCTATTTCGACGCCCTCGAGGATGGGGTCCGGTCCGACACCGACTCGACACGGTGATCCGCGGCCATCGCGTGCGGATCGGCGCGACTACTCCTCTTTGATCCGGCTACCGCCCGGCGGCATGAAGTGCTGGATCCGGTCCGGGCTGGCGATCTTGCGGACGAACGACTCGTCCTCGAAGCGCTCGCGGAACCGCCGGTAGAGTCGCTTTGCCGTGTCCGCCTGGGCGTACTGCCCGGGCTCGAGTTCGATCGTCGTCTCCGTCCGGTCTTCGATGGCCGACGGCGGGCCGCCGATCACTCGCGTGTAGGGCTCACACTGGATCCCGACCGCCGCGCCGACGGGGGTATCGCGGTAGTAGGTCCGATCGCCGCGGATCGCGAACCCACCCTTCTCCAAGTACTCGCCGCTCTCGGGGGTCTTCGAGACCTGATCGGCGTCGACCGCGTAGACGTCGCCCGCGTAGCGGCCGTCCTTCCAGACCGAGGCGTACGAGACGGCAAACTGGGCCGCCTCCTCGATGCTCGACTCGGGGAGTTCGATGTCGCTCGAGGAGGCCTCGCTCGGGTCGGTCGCCTTCAGCACGGTGACGGGACCGCCGTGGGCCTGCGTGTGGAGGACCTTGTCGCCCGGCTCGAGGTACTTCTTGACGATCTCCTCGTTCTGGTCGGCGTTGCGGCCGCCGATCACGAGGTAGTCGTCGCTGGTGTGGAACCAGCGGAAGCGATCGAACCAGGGCTCGTTTTCGCGGATCGGAATCGAGGGGTCGGCGAGCCAGTCCCGTTTCGGCCCTTCGTCGTCCGCCTCGTCCTCGTCGTCGCTCGCGGCGTCCTGGGCTTCCCACTCGTCGCGGCGTCGCTTGGCGTCTTCTAAGTCCTCGCGGGTGTTTTCGATGGCCGCCAGCGCGCCCTCCTTTTTGTCCTCGACGCGTTTGGCCTCGGTGTAGAGCCGGTCGGCGTTCTGTTCGACGCCCCGATCGGCGACCAGTTCGATCCGCTCGCCGTCGAGGTCGACGGTCACGGTCCCCTCGCTGCCGTCGACGTCGATGACCGCCTCGGCGGCCGCGATACCGCGGTCGGCCCCCTCCTCGAACCGTTCCCTGATCTCGTCCCAGGCGCGGTCCTGCTCGCGGGCCTGCTGGACCGTCGAGAGGATCTCGTCGACGAGTCCGTACTCGGCATAGAGCAACTCCGCCCGCTCGCGAAGCTGCTCGGCCTCCTGCTCGAACCCCTCGATCGCCCCCTGCTGTTGCTCGATGATCCGCTCGTGTTTGGCGATCTCGGACTCGAAGTCCGGGCGCTGGTCGGTCGGATCGGGCTCTTCCTCTTCGGCGAGTTCGAGCCGGAAGAAGTAGTCGTCCAGCGCCGACAGGAACGAGTCGTAGCCCTCGGCGGGCAGGTCCGCGTGTTCCTCGAGCGGGAACGGCGTGACGTCGACGACGGGACCGTCGCCTGCGTCGGTTTCCTCGCTTTCGTCGTCCCCGTCGGCCTCGTCGTCGCCCGCGAAGTAGAGCCGCGGGTCGAAGTTACCGTTGCGAATGTCGAGTGCGAGCCGTTCGATGGCCGCGTAGATCCGGTCGTAGACGTCCTCGTCGGCGTCGTCGATGTCCAGCCCCTTCTCGACGCCGGCGCGGGTACAGACCTCCTCGGCGTAGAGGCCGCCGAAGTTGAGTTGGGTCGCCAGCGTCCGGACCACGTCGGTGTCGGAGTCGTCCATCTCGTGGTCGAACGCCTCGCGGGAGACCGTCAGTGGGTTCGTCCGGGTATCCGGGAACTCATAGCGCGAGCCCGGGACGACCGTTCGGGACTTGAGTCGGACGGTCTCGAGGCAGTCGATCACCTCGTACTCGCCGTCGGTGACCGCGACGTTGCCCTGCCCGAACAGTTCGACGATGATCCGGGTCGTGCCGTCGTCGCGCTCGAAGACGAACTCGAGGATGCGGTCGAACTCGTACTGTTCGACGCCCGCGAAGTCCGCTCCCGACAGTCGGTTTCGGAGCATCATCGCGAACTGGGGCGGCCGGCCGGGGGCGTCGGGCACCCGTTCGGGGGCGACCGTGTGGGCCCGCTTGACCTCACCGACCTCGAGGATCAGTTCCAGTCGGCCCCGGTCGAAGTCCCGCATCTTGAGGCGGACGAGATCGTCGCCGTAGAGGTAGGCCTTGTCGACTTTCGCTCCCTCGTAGGTGCCGAGTTCCCCGACGAGGGCCGCGAGGTCGACGCTTGTCAGCTCCCGCTTCGAATCCATACTACACACTGCCCGGCCCGGTCAAAAAGGGATGTCGCTCCGGAGACGGTCGATCGCGTCGGCGAGCGTCCGCGAGGACGGTCGACAGTTCCACCCGTCGGTCGCTGTCGGAACATCTAATCCCCGCGGGCACTCAGTACGGGGCATGTACGAGGCCGTGGGTGGCGTCACCCGTGAGTCGAACGCGCGACTGCGAGGGGGCACTGACCGAACGCGGACGGTCACGAACGGGGGGGCGACCCGATGAGCGCGGGCGAGGAACCGCCCTGGACCGACGTCTCCCGGTTCCCGGACTTTCTCGATCATCTCGAGCAAGAGGGCGGCGCGACGGTCCGCGGGATCGTCGACCGGATCGATGCCGACGTCGACATGGACGGCGTCGTCTATCACGATCGGGGCATTCGCTCGCCGGGCTACGACGCGACGTTCGTCCCCGAGCCCGAAGGTGAGCGACTTCGGCCCGCGTTCAGCGTCGAACTCCACACCGTCGGCCCCCGAAGCGTCTGGGCGGTCTTCGACGCGACGCTCTCGTGGGACTTCTATCTCCTTCAGGCCGAGGGGATCGCGGCGATCGCCTGGGTGAGCGACGAGGAGTACAACGCCGAGGAGTCCGGGATGTTCCTCTCGAAACACGACGCCCTCGCCGCCGGCCGGTTCTCCTTTGGCACGTTCATCTATGCCGACGAGGACTGGCAGGAACAGCTGGAACTCATCGAGGGAACCGATACGCCCGCCTTCCTCCAGCGCGACGACGGCAGCACGCTCGTGCCGACCAGTCAGGACGATTTCTACAGCGTCGTCAACTCGACGCCCCAGGAGTTCCGGACCAACGGCGGCGGTGCGCCGCCACATCTGGGACTGCTCGAACTCGAGGTTTCGATCGACTGAGGACGGTCGGCCGCGGTATCCGACCGCAACCGTTTTCGAGCCGGCCTCGGAGAGAACCCGTATGTCGTCGCTCGAGGAAGTCGTCGTCGTCGCGACCATCGCCGGCTGTACCACCGGGCTCGGGGCGTTACCACTCCTGCTTACCGACCGAATCAGCCACCGCGTCTACGACGGGTCGCTCGGCCTCGCAGCCGGCATCATGGTCGGAGCCGCGGTCTTCGCCCTCGTGTTGCCCGGCCTCGAGATGGGGTCGCCGCTCGAGGTCACCGCCGGTCTCCTCGCCGGCGGCGGCTTCCTGCTGGTCGTCAACGCCGTTCTTCCGCACTTGCATCTCCTCTTTCGCGGGGAACGGGTCGAAGGGACGGGACCGAAATTCGACCCCGCCGGCGAGCTACCGTCGGACGAGGCTGACGGCGACCTCGAACCGCTCGGCGACGACGCCGACGACCTGCGTCGCGCCGCACTGGTCGGCGGTGCCGTCACCATTCACAACGTCCCAGAGGGGCTGGCGGTGGGGATCGCCTTCGCGAGCGGCGAGACGGCGCTCGGCCTCGCCATCGCGACGGCGATCGCGGTCCAGAACGTCCCCGACGGGTTCGCGATGGCGGTGCCGGCCGTCCGGGCCGGCGTCTCCGCCCCCCGAACGCTCCTCTACACCACGCTCTCGGGCGGCGTCCCCGAACCGATCGCCGCCGCAATCGGCTTCTCGCTCGTCGCGGTCGTCTCCGGGCTCTTCCCCCTCTCCGCCGGCTTCGCCGCGGGGGCGATGATCGCCGTCGTCTTCCGGGAACTGGTCCCCTCGAGCCACGGCCACGGCTACGCCGACACTGCGACGGCGACGTTCGTCCTCGGCTTCGCGGTCATGCTGCTCGTCGACACCGTCCTCGCGGTCTGAACGGAGTGTCTCGTCCACCGGCCTACGGGTCAAAGGAAACATACGTCACCGGAGCCACACGAACGTATGCTCTCCCGCGAAAATAGCGTCCTCGCCGTCGCGTTCGCCCTCTGTCTGGCCGCCTTCCTGCTCGGTGCGGCCCTCGGGCTCGAGGGACCGATCTACGCGTTCGTGGTGGTGATCGCGATCCCGATCGTCGGGCCGCAACTGTACCTGGCGGCCACCGGCGACGAGGCGGTGCCGGCGCCGACTCGGATCCGGACGGCCCTGCTGCTGGGCGGCGGTCTCTGTCTGCTGTTCGGGACCGCCGGTACCGACGCGGAGCGGCGGCTGTTCTGGGGGATCGGGACCGGACTCCTCCTGACGGCTCTCGTCTACGAGGTTCGGACGGGATACCTGCGCGAAATTGCGAGCCGCTGACGGAGCGGCCGTACTGATCACGGCAGCGTGGCGTCGCCTTGAACGAGCTGCGAGAACGGAAACCGAGCGTGCCGGTGTCGCCCTAGGGGGAGTCGAGCGACGGGATGGATGCCGGCGCGCTCGCGGGACAGTGCGGTGTGCCGCTGTCGGAGTGGGATGGGGGGTGGAGGGGATGACAACGGTGCCGACGATTGTCGGCACGCGAGCATACACCATATAGGGTAATAAATTTTTCGCGTTCAGAAGACGAATCATTTCCGCAGAAAAATGCGAAGCGCGACGCGATTTCGTGTCTCGATTCGTCGCAGTCGGGAGTCGGAGCGGCCGGCAGCGGTCCCGATCGGCCCTCGAGCGGGTCCGGCCACACACGAACGGCCTAGAGACGTTTGCTCACGTACGGGCCGTCCTGATGGTAGCCGAGTTTGTTCCGGTAGTACTCCCGTGCGCCGATGCCGGAGATAACGCTCAGTTTGTCGTAGCCGGCGTCGGCCGCGAGGTCCTCGGCGCGATTCATCAGCCGGCGGCCGTAGCCCTGATGCTGATGTTGATCCGTCTCGCTCTCGTCGCCCATGGCGACCTCGGAGCCGTAGACGTGCAGTTCCCGGATCAGCGCGGCGTTCTCGAGTTCCGGGCGGACAGGGTCGTTGGGGAACCGGAGCCTGCAGAAGCCGACCAGCAGGTCCTTCTGGAAGTCCTCGAAGGAGATGAAATGCTCGGTGCCGCCGCAGGCCTCGTAGGTCAACACGTCGAGGTCGACGTTCTCGGCGTCCTCGTCGTTCATCCCCGCTTCGCGACAACGGATACAGTCGCAAGACCAGCCGTGTTCGTCCATGCGCTTGCGGGCGAGCTGGCGGAGATTGGACTTCCAGACGCCGGCGTCGATGAAGTCCGCGGGGATGTCCCGCTGGACGCGCTGGAGTCGCGTGTACCGGGGAATCATGTCCTTGATCTCGGCGATCAGCTCCGCGGCCTCGTCGTTGCCCAGCGGTTCGAACTCGCCGTTGTGCCACCAGTCGTAGGTCGCCGTTCCCCGGACGATCAGCGTCGGATAGATCTTCAGGTAGTCCGGCTTCCACTGCTCCTCCTCGAAGAGCCGCCGGAAGTCCTCGAGACACATCTCCTTGCTCATTCCGGGCTGGCCGGGCATCATGTGGAAGCCGACCTTGAACGCCGAGTCCCGGAGCCGCCGGTTGGCGTCGATCGACGCCTGCGCGCCGTGGCCCCGGTGCATCTCCCGGTTGATCCGCTCGAAGGTCGTCTGGACGCCGACCTCGACTTTCGTCCCGCCCAGATCGAGCATTCGGTCGATCTGTTCCGGATCGCACCAGTCGGGCTTGGTCTCGAAGGTCGTCCCGATGTTGCGAACGTCGGCCGTCTCGTTCTCGGCGATGACGTCCTCGAGGTACTGCCACTCGTACTCCTCGGGGTCCTCGGCGAAGCTGACGCCCTGAGCCGGCTCCGGCTCCTTGTCGACGTCGTAGTCGTTCATCGCCTCGAGGGCGCGCTTGACGAACCACTCCTGGTAGTCGTGGCTGCGAGCGGTCATCGTCCCGCCCATCAGGATGAGTTCGACCTTGTCGACGGGATGGCCGATCTGGCGCAGCTGCTCGAGTCGGAGCGTGACCTGCCCGTAGGGATCGTAGTCGTTCTGGACGCCGCGGGCGGCGGCGGGCTCCTCGCCCGTATAGCTCTGGGAACTCGAGAACTCCGAGTCGGGGCCGCCGGGACAGTAGAGACACTTCCCGTGGGGACAGCGCTCGGGCGAGGTCATGATCGCGACCGGCGAGACGCCGGAGGCCGTTCGGACCGGTTTGCGCTGTAACACCGCTTCCAGGTCCTCGCGGTGTTCTTCGGGCGCGTAGTCCAGTAGCTCGGAGTTCTTCGGCACCTTGGGTGCCGAGTGTTCCGAGCAGGCCTCGAGCTTCGCTTTCTCGACCTCGTCGCGCTCGATCTCGCCGGCGAGGATCCGCTCGACGAGCGTCTCACAGACCCGCTCGAACGCTTCGGTTTCGGTCGGTTCGGGCGTCTCGGTACTCACTACGTACGAATGGTCGCCGTTCGCGAATAAGCGTGTCGGACTCTTCGATCCGGCCGCTACTACCGCGACGTCCAGTCCGTGTGTAACGGTTCCGTCTATCAGTCGGGCTTCCGAAAGGTAATCGCTTAAGGGACGTCTCACCCTATCCTCGGCGTACCGAATGTCTCCCGACCTGGCGGTCGTCGTCGCCGCGGTCGCGTTGCCGTTCGTCGCGGCAGCACTGACGCCGCTCGTCTTCCGTCTCTTCGGCGAAACGACCGGGTTCGTCGGAACCGTCGTCTCGCTGGCGTCGTTCGGCCTGCTCGCCACACAGTACGGCACCGAAGGCAGCGTCTCCCTCGAGTGGATCTCGTCGCTGAATATCGCACTCCAGTTCTACGTGGACGGCTGGGCACTGCTGTTCGCGATGCTTGCCACCGGTATCGGCGCGCTCGTGTTCACGTACTCCCCCGCATACATGCACGGTCAGGCCGGTCTCCCGAGGTATTACGCCGCCCTGCTCGCGTTTATGGGCTCGATCGTCGGCGTCGCGCTGGCCGCCGATCTGGTTGCGGTCTTCCTCTTCTGGGAACTCACGAGTCTCTGTTCGTTCGTCCTGATCGGCTACTACACCGCCGACGACTCCTCGCAGTACGCCGCCCGAATGGCCATGTTCATCACCGTCGGTGGCGGCCTGTTCCTGCTCGTCGGCCTCCTCTTGCTCTCGATCGTCGCCGGCGACGTCCTCGGCCCGGGGGCCGCGTTCGACCTCGCCACGATGCTCGAAAACCCCGAGACCATGAGCAATGCCTTGCGAGAGCGGGGCCTGTTCCTCCCAGTTCTCGGCCTGCTGGCGATCGGTGCGGGCACCAAGTCCGCACAGGTGCCGGTCCACTTCTGGCTGCCCAACGCGATGGCGGCCCCGACGCCCGTCTCGGCGTTTCTCCACTCGGCGACGATGGTCAAGGTCGGCGTCTACTTCATCGGTCGCGTCCGACCCATGCTCGTCGGCGAGGAATGGCTCTTCCTCTTTGCGACGCTCGGGCTGACGACGATGACCGTCTGTGCGATCATGGCCGTCGCCGCGACCGATATCAAGGAACTGCTTGCCTACTCGACTGCGAGTCACCTCGGGCTGATGGTCGCCGGCTTCGGCTTTACCTCCGTCTACGGCGCTGAAACCGGTGTGTTCCACCTCCTCAACCACGCACTGTTCAAGGCCGCGCTCTTTCTCGTCGCCGGTATCATCGCCCACGAAGCGGGGACCCGCGAGATCCGGGAGTTGGGTGGCCTCCGTCACGATCTCCCCGTCACGGCGGCGATCACCGGCGTCGTCGCGCTCAGCATGGCCGGTATTCCGCCCTTCAACGGCTTTTACTCCAAGGAACTGCTCTTCGAGGCCGCCGTCGAGGCGAGCCATCACCACGAGATCGGACTCCTGGGATGGCTCTACCCCGCCGTCGCCGTCTTCGGCAGTATCTTCACCGTCCTCTACTCGCTGAAGTTCCTCTCGCTGTTTTTCGGCGAGCGACCCGAGGCGCTCGGCCACGTCCACCGGCCGAACGTGAGCCTGCTCGTCCCGCCGGCCGTCCTCGCGTTGCTGGCCGCGGCCGTCAGCGTCGACCCGCAGCGAGCGGTCGACCTCATCGTTCAGTCGGGGCTCGAGGCGACGGCGGTCGACCCCCACGCGATGCACGTCGGCCTTCCGACCTCGTACTCGACGCCGGTCGGCATGAGCGCGGTCACGATCGGGGCCGGCGTCCTCGCGTATCCGGCCTACGGACGGATTCACGACGGCATCCGTGCGGGGCTGGCAGCGGTCCCGCCGATCCGCGCGAACTGGTGGTACGACCGCATCGTCGAGGGACTCACCGACGAGGGACGGCTGTTCGCCGAGTGGGTCCACAACGGCCATCTCCGGACGTACGCGACGTGGACGCTGGCGGCGACCTGTGCGCTCGCGCTCACCGGGTTCGTGGCCGCCGGTGCCATCGTCCCGGCGACGATCGGACTCGAGGTCACGATCCCCATCGCCCTCGTATTGCTCGTGGCGGTGGTCGGTGCGGTCGCGGTCGCACGCGCCGACAGCCACATCGCCGGGATCCTCACCCTCTCGATCCTCGGCTTTATGATCGCGATCTTCTACATCCTCGCGAGCGCGCCCGATCTCGCGTTGACCCAACTGGTCGTCGAGACGCTCGTGCTGGTGATTTTCCTGCTGGTCGTCGAGGAGATACCCGAACGCTACGAGATCGAGGTCGGGCGGGTCGCCCGCGATGCCGTCCTCTCGGTCGCCGTCGGCGTGACCGTGTTCGTGACGATCCTCGTCACGACCGACGCTCGGCCCGACGGGCCGACCGAGATCGCCCGCGCCTACGCCGAGCGGGCGGTTCCGGGCGGCGGCGGGACCAACATCGTCAACGTGACCCTCGTCGACTTCCGCGGCTTCGATACGCTCGGCGAACTCGCCGTGATCGCGCTCGCCTCGATCTCGATCCTGACGCTGATCGTCATGCGCGGTCGCGGCGACGCGAGTCCCGCCGGCGACGACGGATCGCCCGCCGACTCGAGCGGCGACGGACCGACCGCCGCCGACGCCAGCACCGACGGCGGCCCCAGCGGAGGTGAGGACGCGTGACGACGGTCATCATGCGGACGACCGCGCGGGCGATCGTCCCGATCGTCCTCGTCGTCGCGATCTCGCTGTTCTTCGAGGGCCATAACCTGCCCGGCGGCGGGTTCATCGGCGGCGTCCTCACGGTGACGGCCTTCGGGATCGTTTACATGGCGTTCGGACTCGACTTCCTGGAGCGGGGCGTCCTCGGCCGCGAGGTCGATCCCGGCAAGGAACCCTCCCGGGACCGCGTCGTGTTGGCGTATCGCCGCCTGTTCGCCTACGGGTTCGCGATCGCGGTCCTCAGCGGACTCGTCCCGCTGGTCTTCGATCGGCCCTTCCTGACCCAGACGTTCGTCATGCTCGAGGGGGTGCCGATCTACGACCACCTCGAGGTCGCGAGCGCGATGGCTTTCGACTTCGGGGTCTACTGCGTGGTCGTCGGCGGACTGCTCACGATCCTCTCGGTGGTGGGAGCCGAATGACGGCGATCGTTCTGGCGGCCGCGGTCGGTGCGCTGTTTGCCCTCGGGACCTTCCTGCTCCTGCGGCGGGACCTGATCCGGGTCGTCTGGGGGCTGGCGATCATCAGTCAGGCCGCGAACGTCTACCTGCTGGCGATGGGCGGGATCGCGCCGGCGACCGCCGACTCGGTGCCAGTACTCGCCGGTCATGGGGACCATGTCCCGGAGACGGCCGATCCGCTGGTCCAGGCACTGGTGTTGACCGCGATCGTCATCGGCTTCGGCATGACGGCCTTCGCGCTCGTGCTGTCGTATCGGGTCTACGAGGAACACGACACGTTGGACGTAACGGAACTGGGTGATCGGAAATGACGATGACGACGATGACCGCGACGCCGGTCGGAACCGAGTCACAGCTCGTGATCGCGCCGATGCTGATCGTACTGGTCGCGGCCGCCGCGACGCTGTTTCTCGGCCGCCACCCCCGGGCTCGAGCGGCCGTGAGCCTCGCAGCCGGCGCGGGCTACGGGCTCGCGGTGGCGGCGATCGACTGGTATATCGTCCTCGCGCCGTCGGCGCCGGGGATCGCGACCTACCAGGTCGGCGACTGGCCGGCCCCCTTCGGGATCACGCTGGTCGCGGACGGCCTCTCGGCGTTCATGCTGACGATGGTCGCCGTCCTCGGCATCGGATCGCTAGTCTACTCGACCAGACACCTCCCCGGCGGGGAGGGCCGTAGTTACTACTTCCCGCTCTTTCATTTCCTCGCGCTGGGCGTGACGGGAGCGTTCCTCACCGGCGACCTCTTCAACCTCTTCGTCTGGTTCGAGGTCATGCTGATGGCCAGCTACGTCTTCGTTGCCTACAGCGGCGGCCCCCAACACACCCGCGCCGCGTTCTGGTACGTCGCGCTCAATCTGCTTGCAAGCGCCGTCTTCCTGCTCGGCGTCGGCGGGATCTACGCGACGACCGGCACGCTCAACATGGCGGATCTCGCCCAACGGCTCGCCGAGCCGGCAGCCTACGGCCTCGAGCCCGTTCCCGTCGTCGGCCTGCTCGGCATGCTCCTGTCGGTGTTCGCGATCAAGGCCGGGCTGGTCCCCTTCCAGTTCTGGATCCCGACGGCCTACCGGGCCGCACCGCCCCAGATCACCGCCCTGCTTGCCGGCGCGACCAAGAAGGTCGGCATCTACGCGATCATCCGGCTTTCCTTTACCGTCTTCGCCGGTGCCGAGGTCGCCGTCGACCTCCCGCTGCCGGTCGTCGACGCCACGATCGCCGGCGACTCGCCGCTGCCGTTCGTCGGTGCGGCGCTGCTCGTCATGGGTGCCGGCAGCATCCTCGTGGGCGGCATCGGGGCCGTCGGCCGCGACACCATGGAGGGCGTGTTCGCCTACTCGAGCATCGGCCAGGTCGGGTTCATCGCCGTTCCGGTCGCGATCGCGGCGTCGACGGTCGACCCGACGCTTCGCGAGTTCGCGATCATCGCCGCGTTGGTGTTTGCTTTGAATCACACGCTGGCGAAGGGACTGCTCTTCCTCGCAGTCGGAACGGTTCGCTCGGCGACGGGGACGAGCCGGTTCGCCGATCTGGGCGGGTTGGCGGGCCGGTCGCCGCCGCTTGCCATCGCGGTCTTTATCGCCTCGCTCGCGCTCGTCGGCATTCCGCCGCTGTCGGGCTTTTTCGGTAAGTTCCTCGTCTTCGATGCCGCGGCGCGGGCGGGGGCCGGCCCCGTTCTCGTCCTCCTGCTCGTCGGCTCACTGTTGACGATCGCGTACGCGACTCGCATGTGGAACCGGAGCTTCTGGGGCGCTCGAACCGACGCCGTCGACGCGGCGACGATCGATCCCGTCGAAGTGGGCGTCCTCGTGGTCCTTGCGGCCACGATCGTCGTGGTCGGGGTCGGCTTCGATCCCGTCTACGAGTTCGCGGAAACGGCCGCGGAGGCCGCCCTCGACACGGATACCTACGTCGACGCCGTCGACCCGCAGAAAGCGAGCGACCTCGGCGGCTCGAGCGGGGGTGATCACTAATGCGGGTTCGCACCTGGCCGGTCGTCGGCGTCGTCTTCGCCGTCCTGTGGGTGTTCGTCGTCGGCCAGCCGCTGACGCCGATCTCGCTGCTTCGGGGCTTCCTCTCGGGACTGATCGTCGGATTGCCGATCGCGTACGTGTTCCGCCGGCTCTACGGTCGGCGACTCGATCTCGGCCGCGGGGTTCGTGCGCTCCCCTACGCCGGGCTCTATCTGGGGGCGTTCACGCGGGAACTCCTGTGGGCGAACGTCGATGTCGCCTACCGCGTCCTCTCGCCGGGCATGCCGATCGAGCCCGAGGTGATCTTGGTACCGCTGCGTGTCGAGTCCGACGTCGCGGTCACGGTCATCGCCAACAGTATCACGATCACGCCCGGCACGGTAACCCTGGACTACGACGACGAGACCAACGCCCTGTACGTCCACGGCGTCAACGGCCGGAACCCCGAGGCCATCGCCGAACCGATCCGTACCTGGGAGGACTACGCGCTCGAGATATTCGCCGAAGACGCCTCGCCCGACGACGAGCCGCGGCCGATCGTCGTCTCCGGCGGGGAAAGAGACAGTACGGCGGACCGCCAACGGGGAGGTGTCGGCGATGACTGAAAGCGATCCCGCCGTCCTCGAGACGGCGATCCGGGCCGCGCTCGTGGTCGTCAGTGGCCTCTGTGTCGCCTGTGGCTACCGGGTGATCCGCGGGCCGACGAACCCGGATCGAGTGGTCGCGCTCGATGCCATCGCGACCAACGTCATCGCGATTGCCGTCCTCTTCGCGCTGCTGACCGGTCGGGGCCTCTTCATCACGGTGAGCCTCGTGCTGGCGATCATCGGCTTTATCGCGACCGTCGCCGTCGCCAAGTTCGTCACCGACGGGGAGGTGATCGAATGATCCACACCGCCGTCGTCGTCGGCCTGATCGCCATCGGGGTCTTCTTCCTGACCGTCGGGACGATCGGGCTGCTTCGCCTGCCCAACGTCTACAACCGGATGCACGCCACGAGCAAGCCCACGACGCTTGGCACCGCCGCGATCTTCCTGGCCGGCTTCGTCGAGTTCGGCCCCGGCTCGGAGGGGCTGACCGCCCTCATCGGGATCGGCTTTCTGTTCCTGACGGTGCCGACGGGCACCCACATGATCGCCCGGGCCGCCGAACAGATCGGCGTGCCGTTCCTCGGAAGCGTCACCTGGCCCGATCCCGACGCCGTCGAACGCCCCGACCGCGTCGAGCGAACGGACGAAGCCGAACCGACCGACGACTGAGCCGGACCGTTAGAACGGGTCCCCAGTACGATCGCAGGACGTCGCGGACGGACCGAAAGCGACTGTCAGCCGTCCGTCTCCCCCGTCACCGGTCGTACTCGAGGTCCCGTTCAGGAACCCCGTCGCCGGTCTGATCGCGCTCTCGTGTCCACTCCCGGGCGTCCTCGAGCGACTCCGTATCCAGCAGGCGCTCGAGTTTGCGCTCGAACTGCTCGTCGCTCAACTCACCCGCGGCGTAGCGCTCGCGCAGCGTCTCGAGGGCGTCACGCGAGTCCGTCGCGGTGTCGGTCGTCGCCTCGGGTCGTTCGGTCTCCGCCGACGAACGAAACTCGTCGGCCCACTCCTCGATGTCATCCTCGTCGCCGAACAGGATCGCGACGACCGGGACGACGGCGATATAACCGACGAGCAACGCCGCGAGCCACCAGTCCTGACCGGTGAACATCGCTCCCATCCAGATCGCCGTCACGAGCAACGAGACGATCCCGGTGGCGTTCTCACGGAGTCGGGTCCACGGATCGTCGTCGCCCGGTTTGTGGCTGCTCCCCTCGAGTCCGCTCATACGGATACATTCGATGTGGAGCGGAAATACGTTGGTGGTCCGAGGGGATCGCCGATCGGCGAGCCGAACGGACTCCCGATCGATCGTTCACGGAACGGCGTCGCTGTCGCTCGTGGTGAAAGCGGACGACGGAGGAAGAACGGGGCTTACGCGAGCGTCTCGCCGAGCGCCTCGAGCGCGGCCTCACGAACCGCATCGCGTTCACCGGGCAGGAACTCGACATGGCCGTCCTGACCGCCGACGACGGTGACGCCGCCGTTGGGAACTGCCTCGGCGATGGCATCGCCGAGTTCGCGAACGTCGACCGATTCGGTCGCGCGGACGTGGAGTTCGTCGTCGCCGACGCCGAGCGTGACGACCGGCGGGTCGGCACGGTCGCGTTCGCTGCGGTGGAGCGCGTCCAGCAGCAGGATCGTGGTCGGGAAGTTGTACCGATGCGTGAAGGCGTCGGTGTCGAGGACGGAGACGGTGACCCCGTCGACGCCCCGCACGGAGAGGTTCTCGCGGGCCGTCTCGAGTTCGGTCTCGAGTTTGTCGCGGAACTGTTCGGAGACGTGGGCGGCGAGGTCGCCGTCGCGGGGGCGCTCGGTGTCCCCGTCGCCGAACAGCAGGTCGATGATGAGTTCGCGCTTGTCCTTGTAGGACTGGTAGTAGGCCTGCAAGGCGACGGCCTCGCGGCGCTCGGAGATGCCGGTTTCGTCGTAGCCGGCCTCGCGGGCGAGTTCGAGGTAGGCCTCGGGGGCATCCTCCCAGTAGCTGACCGCGGGGAGGTGTTCGAGATCGGCCCGGACGTCGTCGTTGACGTGGGCGGCGACGTTGGCCGCCAGTGCAGTCGAGGTCACGTCCGAGACGTCGACGCCGGCAAGCGAGGGCGCGACGGCGAGGTCGACGGCGTCGGTGACCTCTTGGTCGGCTCGGCTGTCGTCGATCACGAGCGAGTCGGCGTCGTACAGCGAGAGCAGGTCGTAGCCGTCGACGGACTCGACGGTCGAGCCGGCGTCGACCAGTACGACTAAGGGCAACTGCTCGCCGTGGCGGTCGCGGGCCTCGAGCATCGAGGTGACATCGCCCGTGGCGGCGTCCATGTCGTAGACGCGGCCGTCGAGCGGGCGGCGCTCGAAGTAGTGATACTGGGCGTCGTCGCGGGTGTGTTTCTCCCGGATCAGCGGGAGGACGGCGCGTTCGATCGCTGCACCGGCGACGTAGCCGTCGGCGGTCGCACCGTGGCGGACGACGATCGGCCGCGCCTCCATGACGGCACGTCGGATCGCAGTCGCCGCGTCGGCAACGCCGTCCTCGACGGCCGCGACGGCCTCGTGGTCGGCAAGCGGCGCGACGTCGGCCGGACGGGCCTCGCGTTCGATCGCCGTCTCGAGGCGGTCGACGACGCGCTCGCGGTCGTCGTCTTCGAGAACGTCGAGGGATTCGGTCTCGACCTGCAGATCGCCGTGGTGGTGTTCGACCTCGCCCTCGAGGGCGACGACGTCGTCGATCTCGACGTTGGGGTACGCGCGAACGCCGGCCTCCTCGAAGGCCGCACACTCGACGCTGCCGGTTTCGTCCGTCAGTTCGAACACCGTCGGACCGCTCGTCTGTCGAACGCCGGTGATTTCGCCCTCGAGGCGGACGACGCTACCGACCTGGTTCTCGATGGCCTCGACGGTCGTCCGCTTGAGCGCGGGTTCGTCCTCGGCCTCGGATTCGGCGTCGGCCGCGTCGTCGGTGGCCGGGGTCGAGGCGGCGGCGGACTCGGTCGCGACCGAGCCGCTGCTCGTGACAGCGCCGGCGGCCTCGGCGGCCGCGGGCTGCTCGTCGACCGTTTCGGCTTCGGTTTCGGTCTCCTCGGCGGCGGCTTGCAACTCGCCGGCCTTCGCGGCGCGGTCGTCGGTCGTCGTCGTTTCTGTCTCCTCGGCGGCGTCGGAGTCGTCGGTCGACGACTCGGTCGCGCCGTCGTCGCCGTTCTCGGCGTCGGCATCGTCCTCGAGGTCGTCGGGCTGGAACTCGTCGTCCTCGGTTTCGATCAGTTTGCCACGGAACTCGCGTTCGCGCTGGCGGATCGACCAGCCGAGGTCGACGTTGCCGTTGTCCCGAACGTCGAGGACCTGAACGAAGACGTCGTCGCCCGGTTCCCAGTCGAGACTCTCGAGTCGCTGGTCGAGTTCGCTTCTATGCAACAGTCCGGTGACGTGATCTCCGATGTCGACGAAGACACCGAAGTCGGCGTAGCCGTCGACGGTACCCCGGTAGTACCGACCGGGGGTGAGCTGTGAGGCGGCGGTGCCGCGGAATTCGAATACGGCGTCCTCCTCGTGGCTCTCGCAGATCTCGCCATCAACGGGTGTGCCGCAGATGATACAGTTACCCATCTACTCGGACCAAGCAGTTTCGCCCTAAAACGGTTGTCGGAATGCGTTCGCCAGCCGAACCCGGTCCGCGGGCCGGCGTCATACGGTCTGCTGTCCGTCATTGCCAGTGGGACCGCGACCACCCTGTGGTCCCACCGGGAAATCGGGACAGCAAAGCGTCTCAGTCGAAGACCGGCGACTCCTCCTCGAGGGCCTCGACGTCGTCGACCAGCTTACGGACGTCCTCCGGGAACAGCGAGATCTGGATCTCGTTGTCGTCCTCGTCCTCGAAGACGAACTTGACGCGCTTGTCGCCGAACTCCCGCGCTTCGGCCGACTCGACGTCGAACAGCTTGGCCGTCGCCGCCTTGTTGTTCGGCCCGACGTTCTTGATCGCACCGTCGTTCAACTCTACCATGAACTCCTCGAGCGTGAGCGCGAGCATAGTCGCCGTACGGACCGGAGCTAAAAAACGCCACGGCATCGCCGGTCGATCGGCGGCTGCCGAAAGCCAGTGACCCCCGCAGCGACCGGGCAGGGTCGGCCGCGAGGACCACTGCCGCATGCGTGGTGTGTCAGTTCGCCTGCGGCTTGCTGGCGTAGCGAGAGCGAAGGCATAAATGGTGGTGATCGTCCACCTCGGGGACGGCGGGCCGATGGTCTGTGGCGGCGGGTCAGGCACCCGTTGACCGCGACATCGCCGACGCCGTCAGCTCGAGGAGTCGTCCGCCTCGCCCACTTTTAAGTTACATTCGCCCGAATCGGGCGGATGCTATGGAACTTACCTGGCACGGCCACTCGACGTGGCACGTCACCGTGGGGGAGACGGAGCTGCTGATCGATCCGTTCTTCGACAACCCGAAGACGGATTTGGAGCCGGCAGACGTCGATCAGCCTGACTACGTGCTGTTGACACACGGCCATGCCGACCACATCGCTCACGCGGGCGAGTTCTCGGACGCGACGCTGGTCGCGACGCCGGAACTCGTCTCCTACTGCGAGGACGAGTTCGGCTTCGAGGACGCCGTCGGCGGGATGGGGATGAACCTCGGCGGCACCGTCGAGTGTGGCGACGCCTACGTCACCATGACTCGCGCCGACCACACGAACGGGATCATGACCGAGAACGACGCGAGCGGCGGCATGCCCGCCGGGTTCGTCATCTCGGACACGAAGCCCACGCAGGTCGAAGACGGGGAGTCGACGACGATCTACAACGCCGGCGACACCAGCCTGATGAGCGAGATGAAAGACGTCATCGGCCCCTATCTCGAGCCCGACGCGGCGATCGTCCCGATCGGCGACCACTTCACGATGGGGCCGATGCAGGCCGCCGTCGCCGTCGACTGGCTCGACGTCGACCACGCCTTCCCGCAGCACTACGACACCTTCCCGCCGATCGAACAGGACCCCGACGACTTCGCCAGCGAAGTCACGGGCACCGGTAGCGACGCCGAGGTCCACACGATCGAGGCCGACGAGCCGTTCGAACTCGAGGGCTGAGCGGAGGGCCGCGACGAGCGAGTCGGTCGATGCGACCCGCGATCGCCTTTTCTTGGCCCGACCGAGCAATCAGTCGTCAGTACCGGTAGCGGACGGCTCGGTGCTTCCGATTCGGTAGCGCGTCTCGAGCGGATACCGATCGTCCCGGACGAGCAGCAAGTGGAGGGCAACGGCGACGCCGAACAGGCCGAAGTTCCACACTGGCGAGTCGTAGTAGATGACGTCGACGATCACCGGGTCGGAATAGACCGGCCAGAACGGCGAGAGCGGAGGCGCGATGTCCGGCGCGGAGAGGACATCGGCAAACAGATGGCTGATACCGCCGGTAAGCAGCCCCGCTGTCGCGAACACGAAGACCGCCTCGCTCCCGATGTCGGTGCTTCGGATCCAGCGGGTAGCGTTGAACCAGTCGGTGAGATAGCGGGCCGCGACCGCGCCGACGAGGACGCTACTCAGCGCCACGAACAGCACGGTATGGGTCACGCCGTGATGGCTGATCGGAAGAACGCCCTGCAAGACGAGATCGGTGTCCGGGAGCATGGCCGTCACCAGCGTGAAGCCGGCGAACGAAAGCGCCGCTCGGCGACCCCAGACGAGCCACGCTGGGGCAGCGAACAACAGCGCCATCGCGAGGTGACCGGTGACATCGACCATCGAATCACCCGCTAGCGGAGCCGCCGTATTGCTCGAAGGGCCAGCGACGCGCCCGTTCCGATGCCCGGGAGCCGTGCGGAGAGCGCGGCGGCGCCGAGAAGCAGGAGTCCGCTCTTCGGCCGCCCCCGTCGAAACTCCAGCGCGCTGTCGATCAGCGTCGAGAGGACGCTGAGCCTGTTGATCGACCGTCTGTCGAGAGACACCATCGTTCGTCCGCGGACGTTGGCCCGCGACCGGCAAGTCGATCCACGCTGCAGGTGCAGGCCAGACGCCGCGATCCCGACTCACGGAGCCAACGACCAAACGTTTACACCATCGCTCGTAGACGACTCGAGTGCTATGGCGAAGCAGGTCACCACCGTTTCCGACGAGGGGTACAGCGCGACCAACGAGATCCGCGACTTCGAGACGACCATCGACGCCAACGGCGAGGACGCCCCGGGAACGCTCGAGACGCTGCTTGCGGCCTACGGCTCCTGTTACGTACCGGCGTTGCGGGTCGGCGGCCAGCAGCGCGGGGCCGACGATCTCGGCCGGATCGAAATCGACATCGACGGCGAACTCAACGACGACGACAAACTCGAGTCGATCAGCTTCGATATCCGCGTCGCGGCCGACGTCGACGACGACACCGGCGAGGAGATCCTCGAGCGGGCCTTCGAACTCTGCAAGGTCCACGACGCGCTCAAAGACGGGCTGCACGCGGAGACGAGCTTCGAGGGCGACGCGTTCTGAGGACAGTCCGGCTCCACAGCCGTCACTCCCGTTTTGCCCCCGTAGGCGCTTGCCCGTTCCGGTCAGCCGTCCAAGCAGTTCCGTGATCGGAGGGGTCCGAACGCACATTGTCCCCGCGGCCGTCCGTCACGATACGAATGGGTCGAACCAGCACGGTCGTCGTGGTCGCGGGACTGCTCGTTCTCGCCGGGTGTAGCGGCGGGTTCGGCGGCGTGGACGGCGACGGGACCGCCACGGCCGGTACCGGCGGCGACCTCGAGATCCACCACATCGACGTCGGGCAGGCCGATTCGACGCTCGTGATCACGCCGTCGAACGAGACGATTCTGATCGACACCGGTGACTACCGCGACGACGGTGCGACGGTCGTCGACTACCTCGAAGCCCACGACATCGACCGGATCGACCACCTGGTCTCGACCCACGGCCACGCCGACCACATCGGCGGCCACCCCGCCGTCATCGAGTACCTCGAGACGGCGGGCGAGGGCGTCGGCGCGGTCTACGACTCCGGCGTCCCGCACACGACCGCCACCTACGACGCGTATCTCGACGCGATCGGGGCCTACAACGTGACGCTGTACGAGGTCGCGGCGGGCGATACCCTCCCGCTCGAGAGCGACGGCCTCGAGGCGACCGTCCTGAACCCGCCCGAAGACGGGACCGATGACGACATCGACGCCAACAGCGTCGTCCTCGCGCTCGAGTACGGTGATTTTTCCTACCTGACAACCGGTGACATCGCCGAGCGGGCCGAACGCCGACTGGTCGAAACACGCGGCGACGACCTCGCCGCCGATGCCTACCAGGCGGGCCACCACGGCTCCTCGACCGCTTCGACCGATCCGTTCCTCGACGCGGTCGCCCCCGAGGTGGCCGTCGTCTCGAGTCCGCTCGACTCGCGGTACGGCCACCCCCACGACGAGGTGCTGGCGGCCTTTGCCGACCGTGGCGTCGAGACCTACTGGACCGGCGTCCACGGGACCGTCGTTCTCGCGACCGACGGCAGTGAGATCGACGTTGCGACCGAACGCGAGGGGCCGACCGATCCCGAAGCGCTGCTCGAGCGGAAAGCCGATGCGCAGTCGTCGCTCGCGACAGAACCGAACAGGGGCGAGCGCCCGCGCGCCGACGGGGTCCGGCCCTCGTTTGATAGCACTCCCGCCCGTACGCTCCCCCGATGAGCGAACCCTACACCGGGGTCCTCGACCGCATCGTCGACGGGGAGCAAGCGGTGCTGTTGCTCGAGGACGATGGTGACGACGACGGGGCGGCCGAGAACGTACCTGGCGAGGAACCCAGGGACAGAACGGAGGCCAGACGGCCGACAGTCGTCGACGAACTCGTCGTCGGCGTCGACGCCCTGCCGGCCGAGGGCCGCCACGAGGGGGCCGTCTTCGACGTTCGAGTCGAGACGGACGGAACGCTGCTCGAGGCGACCTACCGAGCGGACGCGGAAGGGGCGCGTCGGGAGTCCGCCCGGGAGCGGTTCGACCGACTCTCCGAGCGGTTGCCCGACGAGTAGCGCCAGCGGACGGGTGAGTGGAGGGGACGAAACGGAAAGGGGAAGTACCGAACCGCGGGTGGGTTCGGGGGGATGACAGGCGACACGCGGCCGTCGGTGCGACGATGGCGTGTCGCCATCCCCACGTTGGGAAGTCTCGGCATTAGCCCTACTGCCAAAACGTATTGGGCCTCGCGACGAACGAATCCAGCGAGTCGGCAGCATCGTCCCCCTTACGGCGCTGCGCGCTCGGGGCCGGTCGGTCGAGCCGATTTCCCTCGCGTCGAGACCGCTCGAGTCGACGGCGTACATGCGAGTCGGGATGGGCAGGTTGAAGACCGTCCTCGAGACAGGAACGGCCATGTTACGATCGTTCGACGGGACCGAACCACAGGTCGCCGACTCCGCGTACGTCGACGACGCAGCGGTCGTCATCGGCGACGTCGTCATCGAGGAAGAGGCGAGCGTCTGGCCGAACGTTACGATCCGCGGGGATCACGGCCGGATCGTCGTCGGCGAGGGCGCGAACGTCCAGGACAACGCCGTCCTCCACGAGGACGCCGAACTCGCGCCGTACTCGACGGTCGGCCACAGCGCCATCGTCCACGCCGCGACCGTCGCCGAGCGCGCGCTGGTCGGCATGAACGCGGTCGTCTTGGACGGTGCCCACGTCGGCGAGGGATCGGTCGTCGCCGCCGGCAGCGTCGTCACCGAGGGCACCGAGATCCCCGAGTCCACGCTGGTCGCCGGCACCCCCGCGGAGCCGAAGACCGAGATCGAGGACGCCCACCTGCAGGCGACGGCCGACCGGTACGTCGAACTCTCGTCGGAACACGCCGAGACGTCGGAACGGCTGGACTGACCGTCCCTCAGCGGTCGCCGTCGCCGGCCGCGGTCGCGCCCGTACCGTAGAGAACCTCCCGCACGTCGTCGACGCCGGCCCGCCGGACCACGGCTCGAACCGGATCGCGAGCGCCCGCGAGGTTATCGGAGTCGCCATCCAGCACCAGCAGGCGGGCCTCCCGCCCGGGCTCGACCAAACCGTACTCCAGATCCGCGATCTCGGCCCCGTTGACCGTCGCCATCCGGAGGATCTCGGCGGCAGGCAGCTCCGACAGCTTCGCGAGGAACTCCATCTCGCGGAACATCGACGGCGAGTTCAGCATCACGTTGTCCGTCCCCAGCGCGAGTGTCGTCCGTTCGTTGAGTTCCGCGTAGGGCGACAGCCCCACGTCGGTGACGAGGTTCGACCGCGGGCAGACGACCACTGGAATCTCACTGTCCGCGAGCCGGTCGAGGTGGACCGGTTCGGGATGGACCATATGGACCAGAAAGTCGGGATCGAGATCCAGGGCCGGATTGATATCGCTCGAATCGACCTCGCCGGCGTGGATGCCGAAGGGCTTGCCCGCCTTGCGGGTCGCCGTCCGTTCCCGATCGAAGCTGTCGTCGTTGGCCCCGCTGGCCCCGAAGCCATCGCCCGCATGCATCGCGTCGATCGACCCCCGCGCGAACGACAGCGCGTCGATCGAAAGGCCCTCGACCGCCCGCTCGAGCGTCCGAACCCCCTCGACGCCGCCCTCGCGAAACTCCAGACAGGCCGCCGTGCCGCCCCGCTGCATGAACCCCAGCGAGCGTCGCATCGCGGCGGCGAGTTCGTCCTGCGAGGCCGCCCGCAGGAGTCGGTGTTTCAGCCCGTCCGGCGGCGCGACCAGTTCCTCGAGCGAGAGGCCGCCACCGGCCTCCTTGGCGATCGAGTCGCCGATGTGGGTGTGAGCGTTGACAAAGGCCGGCAGAATGATATCGTCGCTCTCGACTGCCGTCTCCTCGACGGCCTCGATGCGGCCGTCATCGCCGATCACGACCCGCCCCTCGACGGGCTCGAACTCGCGGCCGCGGAGGATCGTTCCCGTTCGTTCCATACCGAGCCGTTCGTGGGCCGTCTTTTCAATCGTTGCGACCGACGGGCGACAGTAGACGGTATGGCTCGAGGCGCTCGTTTATCACGTTCAAGTATCGGTCAGCCGTGTCGTTCCGCTGCGGGCCCGTTCGAATAGCGAGACAGCGGCGGGTTCGATCCGGTTCGAATACTGCATGAGCGAGGTGCCGAGAATGCTCATAACCAGAACGTAACCCACCGTGAAAGCGTAGATCGTCTGTGCGGTTTCCGCCGCCATGCCGCTGCCGGCCCCAGAGAGAGCGAGACTCGCGATGATCAGTGAGAACTCGCCGCGAGTGGCCATCCCGAAGCCGACCCGAAGTGACCGACGGTCGTCGAGGCCGTAGATCCGCCCACCGAGGTAGCCACTGATAATCTTCGTCGGCGTCGTCACGAACACCGCAGCGACGATCATCCCGAGGATCGAAAGCGTGAACAGTCCCGGATCGGTGACGAGGCCGATCCAGAAGAAGAAGATCGCTGCGAACGCGTCTCGCAACGGCTCGAGCAGTCGCTCTAAGTCATGGACGTGATCGGTCGACGAGAAGGCCATGCCGACGAAGAAGGCGGCGACCGCCTCGCTGACGCCCAGCGCGAGCGCGATCCCGGCGACGAGGATCGTGACGCCGAGTGCCCGGACGACGATGAACTCGTTCGTGTCGGCGTCGAGAAAGCGCTGAAAGAAGCCGGTCCCGAAGGTGACGAGCCCGAGCAACGCGAGGATGAACCCGACCGCGATCCCGATCTGTCCGACGGCTTCCTCGATATCACCGCCGCCCAAGACCAGTGCGGACGCGATCGCCAGGTAGACCGCGATGAACAGGTCCTCGTAGACGAGCGTGCCGAGCATCGGTTCGGACTCGTCGTTGGCGATCCAGCCCAGATCGATCAGTGATTTGGTGATGATCGCGCTCGAGGAGATGTAGACGATGCCCGCCGTCAGGAAGGCTGCGAGGAAGCTTCCGAAGACGAGATAGCCGAAGAGCAGTCCGATACCGAAGTTGATGACCAGATCGACGGATCCCGCTTTGCCGATCCGGTCTTTGCTCGCGATCAATCGGCTCAGGTTGAACTCGAGGCCGAGAAAGAACAGGAGGAGGACGATCCCGATCTCCGCACCGACGACGATGAAGTCGGTCTCGCCGAGCGCGAGTCCGCCGACTGCGGCCAGAAGATCGACGCCACCGATCGTCACCTCGGGGACGGTGACGGCGATGCCACCGACACCGACCTCGTTGCCGGCGAGCGCAGGGAGTTCTCCCAGTACGTTCGATCCCAGCACCACCCCGATGATAATATAAAACGGGATCACCGATTGCTTGATCCGACTCGAGAGGACGCCAGCGATGGCGACCGCAGTAAAGAGAATACCGACATCGACGAGCGCCGTTTCAGTCGCCACTAGCGCTCACCTCGTGCAGGAAGGGTCGTTGCGATCACTCGTCGAGTCCGGCTCCGAGCAGTTCCTCGAACTCGGCGCAGTCCTCGCGGTCGCCGATGACGACCAGCGTGTCACCGACCTCGAGGACCGTCTCCGGCGTCGGCGGCGAAATCAACTCCTCGCCGCGCTGAATGGCGACGACGGAGACTCCGGTTTCGTCGCGGATGTTCGCCTCAGCGAGGGTCCGGCCGGCGACCTCGGCGGTCTCGGAGACGCCGTACCACTCGAGGTAGGTGTCGTCGGCGAGCATCGTCTCGACGTTGTCGGCCTGCACCGGCTGGAAGTACGCTCCCTCCAGAATCGTACCGATTTTCCGGGCCAGTCGATCCGACGCCTCGAACACCTTCTCGCTGTCTGCATCCGCGTCCGCTTTCAGGTACACCTCTCGTTTCCCCGTGTTGTGGGTCACGATGACGAGGCGCTCCCCGTCATCGAGTTCGATCTCGAACTTCTTCCCGACGCCGGGGAGGTCGCTCTCGTAGACGGTCATACGTCACCAAAGCGAGGGCGTGATAATAAATGGCGTGTCCCGATCGACCGATCACAGTCGTCGCTGCCGGTGGTTTTATCGACGCTGTCAGGGAGCGATTTGCAGGCATCGCAGCGCTCGCGCTCGAGGGCCGATACGCGGTGCCAACAGGCGGTTCCAGCAAAACCGGTCACTTAATCGATCGGAGACGCTATCGACAGTGACTGGTACAGCACATGCGCGAGCTTCGGGATATAGACGGACTGCATCCGCGGGATCTGACGCAACGGCAACGGCTGTTAGTACTCTTCGTGGTCGGTCTCGCTTCGGTCGTCCTCTTCTACACGGTCGTCTACAACTGGGGAATGCAGGCGCTCGAGGATCGCCCCCAGTCGATCTTCCGGTCGTTCCAGACGGTCGTCGAGACGATGACGACGACCGGGTACGGTGCGGATTCGCCCTGGGAGACGCCAGTGATGAACGTCCTGATGGTGTCGATCCAGTTGACTGGCGTCATCATTGGGTTCGTCACGCTGCGGGTCTTGGTCATCCCGCTCTTCGAGCGGACGCCGCTGGACCTTTCCGACCGCCTCACGACCAAGAACGACCACGTCGTCATCGCGGAGTACCAGCACGATACCGAGTTGCTCCTCGACGAACTCGAGCAACTGGATATCGACTACGTCCTCATCGAGTCCGACGAGGAGGAAGCGAAGCGGCTCTCGGACGACGGCTATCAGGCTATTCAGGGTGATCCGGAGGAACGCGCTGATCTCGACCGTGCGACGATCGAGCGGGCGTCGCTGCTCATCACCGACGCCGGCGACGAGACCGCGAGCATCGTCCTGACGGCGCTGGAAGCCAACGAGGACCTGCGGGTGATCAGTTTCACGGAGTCAACGCGCCGCAAGGCGGCACTCGCGGAGGTCGGTGTCGACCGCAGTATCGCCCCGCACGCGCTGATCGGCCAGCGACTGGCGGAGAAAGCGACGACGCCGGTCACGGTGCCCGACCGAGCCGACGGCGACGAGGTCGACGTCCGCGAGATCCTCGTCCGACGAAATAGCCCGCTCCACGGCGTCAAAGTGCGCGACTCGCCGATCGTGAACCATCCGAACCTGACGCTGGTCGCCGGGTGGTTCGACGGCGAGTTGCACCTGCCGCCGTCGCCCGACGACGAACTCACGCCCAACACCGTGTTAGTCGTCGCCGGACCGAGGAGCGAGATCGACGAAATCACGGACGAGATCGCGGGCGCTCGGTCGCGGCGCATCCGAACCCCCTCGAAGCTCATCGTCGCCGGCTTCGGTGAGGGCGGAACCGCAGCCGTCGACGCGCTCCCGACGGACGTCTCGGTGACGACCGTCGATGAATCGAAGGATCGGGGACCCGATATCGTCGGCGATGTCACCGAACCGGAAACGCTCCGCGACGCCGGCATCGACGACGCTTCGGCCCTGGTCGTGACCGTCGGGAACGATTCGACCGCACTGATGACCATCGCCATCGCCCGCTCGCTCTCGAGCGAGATCGAGATTCTCGCCCGTGTGACAGATAGCGAGAAGACGAGGGCGGCATTTAGAGCGGGCGCTGATTACGTTCTGTCCATCCAACAAGTGTCTGCCCGACTGGTCGCAGCGGAGGTTCACGGTGAACGGGTCATGTCTCCAACAAGCCAAATCCGCCTGATTCGGGCCGACGCAGCCCCGTTTGCCGGCGAGTCACTGGGGGACACCCGTCGTAATCCAGAGCGTGGATGGACCGTGATCGGCGTCTCACGGGGCGGCACTATCCGTACCGACGAACGGACCACCGTTGGAGCCGACGACGAAGTGATCGTCGCGGGGAGCGATGATGCAATTCAGGAGTTCGAGCGGACGGTCACCTCCACATGAGTGGGGTACGCACATTGCCGAGGAGCTGCCACGCTATACCGAAATAAGCGGTACGTACACATCCTGTACGGACCGCGGGACCCTAGTCGACGAACTGGTCCAGCGTCGCGTCCACGCCGTTTCGAACCTCGCTGACCAAGGCCCCGTCGATGTCGAGTCCGAGGACGTCGACGGCGGCCCGGCCGACCCGGTCGCGCAGGTCGGCCGGCGAGTACACTCCGAGCCGCCACTGGGAGTACTGAGACGCCCGCAGGGCCGCGACCAGCGGCGACTGCTCGTCCAATCGCCTGATCTCGCCGTTGACCATCACCCGCGAGGTGGACTCGGTCATCGAGGGGCGACTCGGCACGTCGAGGATGACCTGCTCCGGATCGACGCCGGCCCGGTCGCTGATCTCGCGTTCGAACTCTCGGATCGTCCCGTGATCGGCCTCGATGATCCCGCCGGGCACGTCGTCCATCTCCGCCCACACCGCCCGCTTGAACAAATCGCGCTGATCGAGACGGCGGGAGAACTCGCTCGTCGCCGGACACGAGCGCAACGCGACGAGCAGATCCGGATCGTCCATCCGCTGGAGTGTCGTCGCATCGACATCGGTTTCGGGCGACTCGAGCAACCGTTCGGCCGCCCGGCGAAGCATCGCCTTGCCGATGCGGGCGACGCTGTGGCTGTAGACCGTCGGGTTCATCAGCGCCCGGGCGACCAACAGGCTCTCGGCGGTCTGGACGTTGCCTTCCGCGAGGACGAGTTCGCCGTCGACGAAAGTCAGCTCCCGGACCAGCCGGCCGTGGTCGATCGTCCCGTAGGGCACCCCCGTGTGGTGGGCGTCCCGTACCAGATAGTCCATCCGGTCGACGTCGAGTTCCCCGGAAACGAGTTGCCCGAATCGCCCCTCGCCGGCGACCAGATCCGCGACCCGATCGGGCGCTAAGCCGTGTGATCGCAACACCGCCCCGACCCGCCCGTTGGCCAGCAGGTCGTGGACGTCGTCGTGATACCGGCCCGTCCGACGGTGGGTCAGCGACTCGAGGTTGTGGCTAAATGGCCCGTGACCGACGTCGTGGAGCATGGCGGCGGCGTGAACCCGCTGGGCCTCCCGGCCCTCGACGCCGAGTTGCTCGAGGGCCTCGCAGGCGAGGTGATAGACGCCGAGGCTGTGTTCGAAGCGGGTGTGGTTGGCCGAGGGGTAGACCAGCGAGACGGTACCCAGTTGGCTGATACGTCGCAGCCGTTGGAGTGCCGGCGTGTCAAGCAGGTCGCGGGCGACGCCGTCGATCCGGATGTGGTCGTGGACGCTGTCCTTGATCGTCTTCATTGGCGCGAGAGTTCGGCCTGAACGTACAAAAACGGTCGTCCGGCCCACGACAGCCGTCCGGACGCCGCAGGCGGGGTTGCGAATACCGGTGTAACGACTACCCGCGTGGCCGTCGGCGTCTCGACGGACGATGACCGACCTGACGATTCCCCCGGACGCCGACACGGATCGCATCAAAGCCCTCGTGCAGGACCACTTCGAGATCGGTGACACCGTCGAGGTCCGGAGCGAGGAACGGACCGAGGACCACGGGACCGACGTCGTCGGCGACGTGACGGGGTTCGAACCGGGCTATCTCGAAATCGACGGCCAGTCGCTCGACGCGGGCAGTGTCCGCTACGACGAGATCCACACGGTCGGGACGATCGAGAGCGATAGTCACCGCTGAGACGGGCCACAAACCAATCGAGCCCCGCAGTGGCCGGTATTAGGTCGTTCCCTCGAGGTCGGCCTCGAGCCCCCGGCGCAGCGGGTCCGGAATCGGAATCGAGCCCTCCCCGTCGACCGTGACGGCCACCGTGGTGACCCTCGCGACGACCCCCTCCGCGTCCCGGAGTTCGTACTCGAGGGTGACACTCGTCTCGCCGACGTCGGTCACGTCGATTCCGACGGTAACCGGGTCCAGCGACGCGAGCGCCCGCTCGTACTCGACCTCGAGGCGGACGACCAGATGATCGAGGTCGTCGGGGCCGTAGCCGTGGCTCGCGAGGTAGCGGTCCCGCGCGAGGTCGGTGTAAGCGACGAACTTCGAGTTGTTGACGTGGCCGCTGCGCCCGAGGTCGTCGGTCCTGACGTCGACCGTCGTCTCGTAGGCCGCCATCGATCAGTGAGAAGCGGTGCCACGGCGAATAGGTTGCGAACTCGGTCGGCCGCTCGAGTTACGCAGTTCGTCGGCGTACGATTCGAACTGCCGTTTTCGAAGCCCGCGAGCGACGTCTCGTGCCGAACCGACCACACGGTGTGCGGTGACGCGCGCTGTGTCGCGGTGAGTGAGTAACGAACCGCGACACGACTCTGTGTGAGGGATAAGCGACCGACTGAAAGGTGAGAGCGAATCGGCTAGGGAGGACGTGGTCATTCCCCGTTGCCACGATAGCAGGGAAGTCCGTATCGACTGCGATGTTGGGAAGAAGAGAGTCGTTCTGCTATCGTAGCTGCACGGAGTCTCCACACCCTCCCCAACCGATTCGTTCACGCCTGGCGGCGTTCACTCATCCCTCGCACGGTGTCGTCGACTGCTCTCGTTCTCACTCGAGCAGTCGACAGCGTGCGCCACCGCACGTCGGCTGTGGCGGTCCGACCCAAAACACAACTTGCCTATCTCGAGGCCGACCGCCTACCGAACCGCTCGAGGAAATGACCACGGCCGAACTCACTCGAGTGCGACCCATTCCCCCCGCTGGTCGCTGCGTTCGATCGCGTCGAGGACCCGCTGGGCCGCCAGCCCGTCCGCGAAACTCGGCGCGAACGACTCGCCGTCCGCGACCGCGCTCAGGAACTCGTAGTTCTCGTGGACGAACGTGTGTTCCCAGCCCAGCACGTGGCCCGGCGGCCACCAGTGGTCGACGTAGGGGTCGTCCGCGTCGGTCACGAGGATCGTCTCGTAGCCCCGGTCGCCCGCCCGGAGGACCTCGAGTTCGTTCAGCCGCTCGAGCGAGAACCGCAGACTTCCCCTCGAGCCGTGGATCTCGATGGTGTGGTCGTTCTTGTGTCCCGTCGCGAAGCGCGACCCCTCGAGGGTGCCCATCGCGCCGTTCGCGAACGCGAGTTGGGCGGTGTAGGCGTCGTCGACGGTGACGGGGCGGGTCTCCGGATCCCCGCCCTCGCCGGCGTCTTCGACCGGTCGTTCCTCCACGAACGTCTCCAAGTGGCCGCTGACCCGTTCGATCGCGCCCGCGAGATCGTCGTCGCCGACCAGGTATCGCAGGAGATCGACCGTGTGTGCGCCGAGATCGCCCAGCGCGCCCGACCCAGCCATTTCTTCGTCGTTGCGCCACGACCACGGCGCGTCGGGATCGACCAGCCAGTCCTGTAAGTACCGCCCGCGAACGTGATGGATCTCGCCGAGGTCGCCCGCCTCGAGCAACGTCTTGGCGTACCGGATTGCGGGCACGAACCGGTAGTTGAAGGCACAGCCGGCGGGCACGTCGTCGCCGGCTTCGCGGGCCGCCGCGGCCATCGCCTCGGCGTCGTCCAGCGTCGGCGCGAGCGGTTTCTCGCAGAAGACCGGCGTCCCGGCCTCGAGGGCGGCGATCGACGGCTCGGCGTGAACGTGGTTCGGGCCGAGGTTGTAGAAGACGTCGACATCGGCGACGACGTCGCGCCAGTCGGTCGCGATCGAGGCGAAGCCGAGCCGTTCGGCGGCGTCTTCCAGCGCCGCCTCGTCGCGGCCGACCAGCACGCTGCGTTCGATCGCCGGTGCGTCGGGGAAGAACATCGGAAGCCGCGCCATCGCGTTCGCGTGTGCTTTCCCCATGAACCGATAGCCGAGGACGCCGACCTCGAGGGTCATGGACGGCCGTTCATCGGCCCGATAGTTAGCGCTTTGCCGTGGGTCGGCAGTCGCGAGGCCGGATTACTTCCGCACCGCACGATACGGTTTCCCCGGTCGGGGACGTATCCGGCCGTCAGGAGGGGCCAATGAGTGTCACAGTTCGGGTCGCCGACAACGAAAGCGTTCGATTGACCGAGAACACCGTCGAAACGGAGCCGCCGGACCGACTCGAGTTTACCTTGCAGGGCAGACTGACGATGACCGAGGCGTTGCTCGCCCAGTTCGAGGGCGCGACGTTGAACCCCGTTCGCGTCGCCGTGTCGGCCGAGGGTGATCCCGTCGAGATCGATCTGACGGCGTCGGCGGCGCTTCGCCTCGAGGACGTCGACGTCGGCGTCACGACGCCGGACCCGGACGATATCACGGACGGGATCGCGACGCTCCAGCCGTCGGCAGACGACGGTCCCGACGCGACCGACGTGCGACCCGACGTCCTCGCGTTTACCGTCGAGGGCGCGATCCGAGACGTCTCGCCCGCGACGCTCGCAGCGGTCGCTGGCGACGCGCCGAGGATCGAGTCGGTCACCTTCGCCGTCGAGGAACCGTTCAGGAGCGACGGGGGAGGGGCCGATGACGTGGTCTTCGAGCTGACCCTGTTCGGCTACGGGATCGTCGTGCGCCGCGACGGGAGGATCGTCGTCGGGAGCAGTGAGGGGCTCACCGGTATCGATCTCCCCTGATCGGAGGGCTCGGAGATTCGTGCCGGTGGCCTCGACTGGACGAGAGACGGCGGAAACAGAAGGGGCGCGGTTCGGCCGAGTTGTCAGTCGTCGGCCGGCGTCGGCGCGCCGCGCTCGATATCGATGTTGCCCTCGTCGAGGTCTTCTTCGACGTTGCGGGCGGCCTGCACCATGTTCGCCATCTTGCCGTAGGCGACGTCACGCGGCAGCAGCTTCACGCCGCAGTCCGGCGAGACGACCAGCTGTTCCGGCGGGACGACCTCGAGGCCTTTCTTGATGTTTTCCTCGATCTGCTCGACGGACTCGACCTCGGCGACGTGGGCGTCGGTGACGCCGAGCGCGAGGTCCTTCGAGAACTCGGGGTCCTTGAAGACGTCCAGCTGTTCGTAGTCGCCGTTTGCCAGCTCGAGGTCGAACTCGTCGACGGGGAACTCGAGGATCTCGGGGTAGATCCGGGAGTAGTCGCCGTAACAGACGTGAAGCCCGATACGGACCTCCTCGGGGATGTCCGCGACGATGTGTTCCAGCGCCTCGCCGACGATGGCGTGGTCGTCCGGTGTCGTCGCGAGCGCGGGCTCGTCGATCTGGATGTAGCGCGCACCGGCGTCGACGAGCTTCTCGATCTCCTCGTTGACGAGGTCGGCCAGCTCGAGGGTGAGTTCGTCGTCGTCCTCGTAGGCCTCGTTAAATGACCAGTTCGCGAGCGTGTAGGGGCCCGTGATCGGGACCTTGACCGGTCGATCGGTGGCATCGGCGGTGAACTCGTACTCGTCGACGAGCCAGGAGTCGTCGTACTCGACCTCGCTGACGACGCTTGGCTTGTCGAAGTAGTTGTGGCCCCAGACCTTGACGGGCCCGTTGAACTCGTAGCCCTCGATCCGGTGGGCGAAGAACTCGACCATCTCGTTGCGCCGCATTTCGCCGTCGACGACGACGTCCAAGCCGGCGCGTTCGTGTTCGGCCGTAATCAGGCGGGCGGCGTCGTCTTTGGCTTCCTGCCAGTTGTCCTCGTCGAAGTCGCTGTCCTCGTCCTCGTACAGGTCCTTCGCGCGGTTGAGCCACTTGGGCTTGGGGTAGGAGCCGACGACGGTCGTCAGCAGGAAGTGGTCGTTGTCGTGATCGGCCGGTCGGAACTGGTCTTTGTTCTCGTTGGTCATGCTGCGGTCACCTCCGCGAGGTCCGCGGCTTCGGCAAGGACCTCGAGTTTCTCCACGTACTTGCGGTAGGGCAGGTAGAACGTCTCGGTATTGGTCGTCAGGTAGACCGTCTCGAAGTCGGTGACCCCGAGCTGGCCCTCGACCCACTCGACCCGGTCACGGATCGCTTCCGGGTCCTCGACGAGCGTGTTCTGGCCGTCGGCGAGCCCGAGCGCGACGTCGTCGGTCGCGCCGTACTCCTGGAGGTTGTAGACGTTGTCGTCCTGGTTCGCGACGAAGTCGAAGCCGACCGCGTCGATATCGGCGTCGAGCAGGTGCGCGTAGACCTTCTCCTCTACGGCGCCCCAGTAGGGCTGGACGACGACGTCGGCGTCGGTCGCGCTCGCGACTCGATCGATCGCCTCGCTGGCGCGTTCGTCCAGCCCGTCCGCGGGAGCGGACTCGACCAGCGAAGGCTCGAGCAAGAACAGCGTCTCGACATCGGGGAAGGCCTCGACCTCGCCCGCGAGGAAGTCGGCGATCGCGGCGAGGAACTCGGCGTCGTCGCCGTAGCGCTCGTCGGTCGCGAGATCGAACAGCGAGTACGGGCCGGGGAGGACGGCCTGCAGGTCCTCGCCGCCCGTCAGCTGGGTCGCCGCCTCGAGTTCCGCGGCGACGTCGCCGGTGGGCTCGAGGTCGTCGGTGACGACCGGCTCCCGGTAGAAGTTGTTGTTGTCGTAGTAGCGGACGATTCCGCGGGTCTCGACGGCATCGGCGACGGCCAGCGGATGGGCGAGCATGTCGTCCCAGCGCAGTTGCCCCTCGACGATCCGATCGAGACCGGCCTCGGTCTGGACGCCGACGACCTCCTCGCGGGCCTCCTCGTAGGTCGCGGTGATTTCCTCACCTTCGTCGCCGCTGATGAGGTCGTGTTTCTGGTGTCCCTTGAGATCCGAGAGATCGTCTTTCGCCCAATCCGGGAGCGGATACAGCCCCGGCGTGGTCGAAACGTACTCAGTCATCGTAGCCCCGACTAGGCTATACCGACGCTTAATATTTTCCATCCAATCTAATGCACTGGGGTTATTTTTTCGAGTTTCGACCGATTCCCCACGAGGGACTCCAAGGTGGACGTGAACACCCGACACACAGTGGCTACCGGTGGAATAACCGTCGGAAACGGGATCGAGACGGCCCCCGACCGATCGGTGAGCCGACTCGAGTCCGAGAGCCGCGATGGACTGTCGCGGCGTCACTCCAGTGCCAGCAGGGCGTACGTCTCCGGTTCGACTTCCGCGACCACGTAGATCGTCCCGTCGTCGAGGACCGGCCCCGGACCTACGCGGCCCGCGAACTCGCGCTCGAACCGGGCCGCGGGGCCGCCGTCCGGACTGTCACCGGGAGTCGGGTCCAGCGCGTAGAGGCGGTCGCCGCCGACGAAGACGGTGTCCCGACCGTACGCCGGCGCGGTGTGTCGCCAGTCGCCGATGTCGTGTTCCCAGTGGCGATCACCGGATTCGGCGTCGATGGCGGAGAGTTCCCGTCCGTTCGCGACGAGTACGAGTCCGTCGACGACGGCGAGACCGCGGTCGGCCCAGCCGGTGTCGGCCGTCCAGTTGATCCGTGGCTCGGAATCCCCGTCATCCATCAGCGCGTACGTCGTCCCGTTCTCGCAGTTAACGTATATCGAGTCCGTATCGGCGCTCGGCGGACACATCGGCCGTGCCGGCAGTTGCCACCGCCGCCAGCCGATCCCGTCCTCGCGGAGCAGATAGATCAGTCCGGCCTCGGTGGCGACGACGATTCCGTATCCCATGAAAAACGCCGCGTGGTTAAGCACTTGCCCGAAAACATCTCGACGCCATCTGACGGCCCCGTCTTCGGGATCGAGCGCGACGACCTCCTCGCCGACCCCACAGATCAGTTGCCGTCCCGCGTAGGTCGCCGGCGTCGTCACGCTCCCGCGCGATTCGAACGTACGGTTCCACAACTCATCGCCGGTTCCGGCCTCGAGCGCGTAAATCGCGGTTCCCGTCGACACGTAGGCGACGCCGTCCCGGACCAACGGCGGCGTCTCGGCCTCCGAGTGCGTCCACAGCTCCGCGCCGTCGGCGGCGTCGAGGGTCCGAAGCGTTCCGCCGTCGATCTGGTACACTCGATCGCCCGCGACGACGGGTGCCTGATACGAGAGCTGTGCGACGTCGACCCGCCAGCGCTCGGTGACGCCGTCGACGGGTGCCTTTCCGTCGGCGACTTCGCGGGTATTGGCGGCGTTACAGCCGAACGACGACCAGTCGCCGGTCGCGCCGGCGACGTGACGATCCGTCTCGATCGGTTCGTCGATCCCGGACGGGGGCGGCTCGTCGGGCGCGGGGGATCGAATGCTCGAGAGCATCGAGCAGCCGGCGAGCGCCGCGCTCGCGGCGCCGGCACCCGCTAAGAACGCTCGTCTCGTGGGGACCATCGAGCGAGGACTTCACAGGCTGTCGAAAAGTATCTTCGGATGACGGGTCTCGCTACCGGAGCAACTCGAGTACCGTCAGCGTCTCGAAGGGGAACGACTCGTCGGCGACGGCGACGGCGCTGAAACCCTGTTCGCCGGCCTCCTCGACCACCTCGTCGACCCCAGTGAGGCTGCTCACGAGCAGGTAGACGCTGCCGTCGGGCGCGAGGACCCGCCCGACCGCCTCGAGGAACGGATCGATGACCGCCCGGCCGTCCTCGCCGCCGGAGAGGGCGTGTTCCATCCAATCATCCCACTCGTTTTCCGGGTCGGTCGGCAGGTAGGGCGGGTTGAACGCGACCGCGTCGAAACTGCCGTCGCGGAACGGCGAGACGAGATCCGCACGCACCGCCTCGACGCCTTCGCCCCGGGCCTGCCGGACGGCGTGGGGGTTCAGGTCCGACGCGATCACGCGAGCGTCGGTTTCGTCGGCGATCCGCCCGGCGACGAAGCCCGAGCCGGTGCCGACCTCGAGGACGCGCTCGGCCCCCTCGAGTCGCTCACAGACTGCGTCGGCGAGCAGTTGCGAGTCCTCGGCCGGTTGGTAGACGTCCGTTTCGACGTCGCGTTGCTCCTCGAGTCCCATCTATCGTTCCTCCGGTGTTTGCATACGGTGTTCCTCGCTCCGTTCACGGTCGGCGTCGTCGGCGATCCGGAACCCGCCGGTCTCGGCGCGGCCCGAGAGTTCCCGCTGCGGGAACGGGATCTTGATCCCCTCGTCCTCGAAGGCTCGCTTGACCGCGTCGATCGCGGCGGTCCGGGCCTCCCAGTAGCGTCTGGCGCTCGGCTTGTCGATCCAAAAGCGCACGCCGAGGATCACCGCCGAGTCGCCGAAGGACTTCCCGACCACCTGCGGCGACGGCGCGGTCAGCACCTCGTCGACGTCCCCGATCGCCGACTCGGCGAGCGACGCGGCCCGGTCGACGTCGGTCCCGTAGTCGACGCCGACCTCGACCTCGATCCGCAGGCGGCCCCGCTTCGAGCGGTTCGTCACCATGCTCGAGGCGATGACGTCGTTGGGGATCATGATGTACTCGCCGTCGAACGACCGGACGCGAGTGTTGACGATCGAGATGTCGGTAACGATTCCCTCGTCGCCTTCGACCTCGATCCAGTCGCCGATCTCGAACGGTCGGGCGAACATCAGGACGAACCCCGACAGCATCGTCCCGAGGGTCTGGCGGGCCGCCATGCCCAGCACGATCCCGAGGAAGCCGGCCCCGACGAGCAGGCTGCCCAGATCCTCGATCCAGATACCGAGGATCACGACCAGCGCGACGGTCCAGATGATCACCTGCGAGAGTCGATGGGTGATCTGGCGCTGGTGTTCGGTGACCGCGGCCGTCGAGTCCATCACCTCCTCGATGATCCGTCGGACGAACCGCGTGACGATGACGGTCAGTACGAGCAGGATGAACGAAAAGACCGCCCGCGGAACGGTGTCGCCACCCGGGTCGAGCCCCACGAAGAGCTGGCGGACCTCGTCGGTGCGGTCCCAGACGCCCAGAACAACGCCGGCGCTGACCGCACAGGCCCCGATCAGTACTGCCACCGAGACGACGTCCGCATATAGCGGTCGCGTTCGCTCGGCCACGTGCCCGTGTAGCCGCCGGTACGAGAGCAGGACGGCGAAGACGAGCCCGACTGCGACGAGGGACACCGCGAGCCGAAGCGGGACCGTCGGAAACACCTCCGAGAGCCAGTCGAGCCGCGTCAGTACAGACATGCGTTCGTCTCCCGAGTTCTCGGCCGTGCAGCTTTGAGTATTCGTTGGTTACTTCGCCCCGGTTGTGTGGCCGCTGTAGGCCCACCGAACGGCCGACTCGAGCCGCCTCGTCCGACGTTACGTCTCGATCTCGCAGACTACGTCTCCGGTTCGCCGACGTCCCACGCGAGCCCGGCCAGTGCGGCGAACTCCGCCGGTGCCATCGCGTCGGGCCGTTTGCGGAGCAGCTCCTCGTCGGCCGCCTCGACGACCGCGTCCGGCTCGCCGAGTCCGGAGATGTGGGCCGTGTTCCGGATGGCGTTGCGGACCGTCTTCCGGCGCTGGGTGAACACGGCCTTGACGAACCGCAGGAAAAAGTCCTCGTCCGCGACCGTGTAATCGGGCTCGCGTGGGACCGCCCGGACCACCGCGCTCTGGACGGCGGGCTGTGGGTCGAACGCCTCTTTGGGGATCGACTCGACGAGTTCGACATCGGCATAGTGCTGGCTCGAGACCGAGAGCCGGCCGTACTCCGACGTTCCGGGCTCGGCGACCATCCGCTCGGCGAACTCCTGCTGGAACATCAACACGAGGGGCTTTTTCTCCGGAAAGAGCCGAAACGCGATCTCGCTCGAGACGCCGTAGGGGAGGTTCGAGACCGACGCGGTAAAGTCGGGGAGGTCGACCTCGAGGGCGTCGCCCTCGATCACGGTCAGTTCGCCGGCCGCGATCTCGTCGGCGAACTCCTCGCGCAGGAATTCGGCGAGGTCGCGGTCGCGCTCGACGACGGTCACCTCGTCGCCGGCCGCGAGCAGTCGATCGGTCAGCGCCCCCGTCCCGCCGCCGATCTCGAGTAACTGACTCGTGTCCGCATCGATCGCTTCCAGGTAGGTCGGCAGCCGGTCCAGCACCCGATCGTCGACGAGGAAGTGTTGATCGCGGTCCGGATCGCCCCGCACGCCCGCTCGGGCGATCAGCCCGTCTGGGTCTCTCATTGCCGGCGCTTCGGTCGGGCCGGGTGTAAACGCACCGTCTCGGACGCCCATTGGCAGTGCGGAAAACGGTCCCCACTTGACGTGCAACGGGCTGTCGGCCCGTGAACGGGCGGGGTTCGCGGACAGCGCCGTCGACCGTGGCTCGAGAAAACCTGTGGGTGGAATACGTGTGTTTTATAACCGTCACCGGACAAAGCGGGCGTACGACTATGCCGAAATCTAATGGCCCCCGTCAGGGAACCCGGAAAAAGCTCGCGAACGATCCTCGAGACCGCGGCACGTCGCCGCCACAGCGCGCGATTCAGGAGTACGAGGAGGGTGAGAAAGTCCACCTGAAGATCGACCCAAGCGTCGCCGACGGTCGCTTCCACCCACGATTCGACGGTCGCACCGGCGAAGTCGTCGGCAAACAGGGTAGCGTCTTCAAGGTCGCGATCAACGACGGCGGCAAGGACAAGACCCTGCTCGTCGCCGCGGCCCACATGCGCGCACAGAACCAGGAAAAGAGCCGGATCTAAGCAGGATGACGATCTTCAAAGAGATCGTCGACGAGGAGTTCCTGACGGTCTCGGAGACGAAGGAGCTGCTCGCCGACATCGAAGCCGAACGCGCGATGGACGAGGACCGCGAGCTGCGGTACGAACTCGCGCGAGCGATCGAACACGCAAACCGGTTCGCGGTCCTGGAGCCCGACGAGGCTCAGGCCCTGGTCGATGACCTGCAGGACTTGGAGAAGGTCGACGAGCCGACCGCGTACAAGATCGCCAACCTCCTGCCGCGCGACCGGGACGAACTCCGGTCGGTATACGCAAAGCAGCGCTACTCGCTGTCGGGGGACGAACTCGACGAGATTCTCAACGTCGTCGCGCAGTACGCCTGAACGCAGTTCGCCGTTTCCGTTCGGAGCGGTCCCGCCAGCGACGACCGGCGTTCGACGACCGCGACTAGCGTCAGCGCTCGAGGCCGCGTTTCCGCGTCGTTTTCAATCCTCGTGTAACTACCGTCGACTGGTATTTCCCGTCGCCTTTCGGTGAAAGGGGGACGAGGAATCCGGGTAGGTGGTGTCGGTCGTGGACAGCGCTGAGACGGAGACCGAACCGATGGGGACACACGAAACCGACTCGCTCGAACGGGACATCGGCCTTCTCGGAGCCACGGCGATCGGAACGGGAACGATGATCGCCGGCGGTATCTTCGTCCTCTCGGGACTCGCCGTCGCAAACGTCGGCGCGGCGGCGATCGTCTCGTTCGGGCTGGCGGCGATCGTGGCGTCGTTCACCGCGCTGACCTACGCCGAATTCGCGACCATCTACACGGTCGACGGCGGCGGCTACGCCTACGTGGCCGAGGTGTTCGATTCCGACTGGTCGTACGTGGTCGGCTGGCTACTGATTCTGGGCTACCCCGCGAGCGCGGCCTTCTACCTCGCGAGTTTCGCCAACTGGTTCGCCCGATTCGTACGGCCCGAGATCGCGCTCCCCGAGGCGCTCCCGTACTGGATCCCGGGGGTCGTCGTCCTCGCGGTTCTCGTCGGAGTCAACCTCGCCGGTGCCGAGGAGACGGGTCGATTCCAGATCGTCGTGACCGGGCTGAAGATCGCGCTCATCGGGCTGTTCCTGGTCGGCGGTCTCAGCGCGTTCGACGCGGACGTCGTTGCGTCGTCGCTCGCGGCGAACGCCACGCAGTTCGACGACATCGCTCTGACCTCGGCGCTCGTGTTCATCACGTTCTTCGGGTTCGAAGCGATCGCCACGAGCGAGGGCGAGATCGAAGCGCCCGAGCGGACCGTTCCCCGGGCGATTTTCCTGAGCATCGCCGTCGTCACCGTCCTCTATGTCCTGGTAATCGTCGTGGTGGTGCTTGCGATCAACGACGGCAGCTTCCTCTCGTTTCTCGCCGAGCGAACCGGGCTGTCGTCGTCCGGCGCTGCCACGGGGTTCGTCGCCGAACGCGGCGAGGTCGCGATGGCGCGGGCGGCCCAGTATTACCTCGGCGACGCCGGCTTCTACGTCTTCATCGTCGGCGCGTTGCTGTCGATGATCTCGGCCGCCAACGCGACCGTGCTGGCCGGCTCTCGAGTGAAGTTGGCGATGGCCAGACGCGATCACCTTCCGGAGCGGGTCCAGCGGATCAACCCACAGTCCGGCGTCCCGACGGTCGCGGTGGTGCTGACCGGCTGTCTCATCCTCGTTTTCTTCCTGCTGTTCGGCGTCGTCTTCGGCGCGTCTCCGGTCGGAGGCGGCGGTGCCCACGACCCCCTGCTCGGCCTCGAGTCGCTGGCTCACTTCGCGGACGTCATGCTCTTGGGTGGGCTGGTGTTCGTCAACGTCGCGTTGATTCGGTCCCGCCGGAAGGAACCCGACCGGGAGCGGCGGTTCCGAGTCCCGGGCGTGCCCTGGGTGCCGCTGCTCGCGATCGGCTCGAACCTCGCGCTGCTGGCGAGCGTCGAACTGACGAGTTTGGCACTGGGGACGCTGGCCGTCGTCGTCGGGATCGTCCTCTGGTTCGGCGTCATCGACTGACCGCGACGGCGTCGCACCGCGACCCCGACCGCGACGTCACGCGCCTTCCGTTCCCCCGAGCAACGTCGTGAAAGTGGGCCGACTCTTTAAGTACGACCTCGCCGTACCGTAAACCAATGAGCGAAGCTGATCGCGATGAGATGGACGTTCGTCGGGCGGTCGTGTTGGACTACCTCGCACACGGGCTGTCGGACGACGGCCGACCGCAGTACGCCAAGTCTCCGGCAGGGTACGCCGTCGGAATCGAGGACTTTCAGCTCTATCAGGTCGCCTTCGACGAGGACGAACGACTCACGATCGGCAGCGAGGTCGTCGTCGAACCGGCCGCCGAGCGCGACATCGTCACCGAGTGTCACCGCGTCGAGTACGAGGACCTCTCCTCGGGCGCGCAGTCGGAACTCGAGTACGTCGTCCAGGATCTGGTCGAGGAGAACGAACAGCGGTTCGTCGACTTCTACAACGACGCCCAGCCGATCACGCTGCGGCTCCACCAGCTGAACCTACTGCCGGGGATCGGGAAGAAACTCCGCAACGGCATCTTGGACGAGCGAAAGCGAAAGCCCTTCGAGAGCTTCGAGGAACTGTCCGAGCGCGTCTCGGGGCTGCACGATCCCGACGAGATCCTCGTCGAGCGTATCCTCGAGGAACTGCGTGACGACGATCTCAAATACCAGACGTTCGTGGGACGACGCGAACAGGAGCAAAACCAGTAAGCCGGTAGCGTTGGTTCTGTGGGGCGTCACCGCCTCGAGCAGCCGCGAGCGGACAAGCGACCTCGCTTCTGCAACCGACTGCGAGCAACGGCGTCCATAACAGTGATCCGACCGCGGGGCACTCGTAGGAGTATGGACGACGACCACGACAGTCGGATCGAGACTAGATCCATCCACGCCGGTCAGGAGCCCGATCCCGAGACGGGCGCACTGATGTCGCCGATTCACGCGAACTCCACGTACAAGCAGGACGCCCCGGGAGACCACCGCGGCTACGAGTACTCCCGTACCGGGAACCCCACGCGTACCGATCTCGAGGAAAACCTCGCGAGCCTCGAGAACGCCGAGTACGGCCGGGCCTTCGCCAGCGGGATGGCCGCGATCAACACCGTCCTGAACCTGCTCGAGGCCGGCGACCACGTCGTCACCGGCAACGACGTCTACGGCGGGACCCACCGCATCTTCACGCAGGTCTACGAGGACTACGACCTCGAGTTTTCCTTCGTCGATATGACCGACCTCGACGAGATCGAGGCGGCGTTCCGAGAGGAGACGGCACTGCTCTGGCTCGAGACGCCGACGAACCCGCTCATGTCGATCGTCGACATCGAGGGGGCGGCCGAGATCGCCCACGATCACGACGCGCTGTGTGCGATCGACAACACGTTCGCGACGCCGTACCTCCAGCGGCCCCTCGATCTCGGTGCCGACATCGTCTCCCACTCCCTGACGAAGTACCTCGGCGGCCACTCCGACGTCGTCGGCGGCGCCCTCCTGACCAACGACGAGGCACTCGACGAGCGACTCGGCTTCTACCAGAACTCCGTCGGCGCGACGCCTGGCCCCTTCGAGTCCTTCCTCGTCCTCCGGGGCACCAAGACCCTGCCCGTCCGGATGGATCGGCACTGCGAAAACGCCCGCGCGATCGCCGAGTGGCTCGCCGACCACCCCGACGTCGAGCGGGTCTACTATCCCGGCCTCGAGTCCCACCCCGGCCACGAGATCGCCGCCGAGCAGATGGACGACTTCGGCGGCATGCTGAGCTTCGAACTCGACGCGAGTCTCGAGCAAGCGAGCGAGGTCGTCTCGAACACCGAGATCTTCACGCTCGCGGAGAGTCTCGGCGGCGTCGAGAGCCTGATCGAACAGCCAGCGCCGATGACCCACGCCGCCATTCCGCGGGAGGAACGGCTCGCGGCCGGCCTCTCGGACAGCCTGATCCGCGTCTCCGTAGGAATCGAACACGTCGACGACCTGATCGCCGACCTCGAGCAGGCGATCGACGCCGCACTCGCTTGAGTATCTACTCCCCGGACCGGGCCCGCCGGGCGAGTTGCGAGCGGAAGATCGGCTCGAACCCCTCGAGGTAGGCGCGTACGTCGAACGATTCGCCGTCACCGCAGGCGTCGAGCGCGGTCTCGAACTCGCGGTCCCACTGTTCGACGAAGGCGGTCTCGATACCGGACTCGCGGATCCGCTCGATCACGTCCGCGACGGCCGCGTCGGTCGGCTCGTTCCGGAGCGCCCGAAGCTCCGCGGGTGAGACGAGTCCGGACTCGAGAGCCCGGACGGTGACGCCGGAACTGTAATCTCCTTCGGCGAGTTCCCGCTCCCAGGTAGCGAGCCAGTTACCGATCCGTGCCATTCGCTGGCCGTGAGCGACGACGGTCCGGAGCGTCGAGAGATCGCGCGGATCGAACGCGCTCGCGTTCGCGATGTCGATATCGGCGAACGGAAAGAGCATCATGTTGTAGACGTCGTAGGTCAGGAGTTCGCGCTCGCTGGCGAGGCCGGGCTGGCGGGCCAGCAGCGCCGAGTAGTCGACCGACTGGAGCGCCTGTCGAACGTCGAACCGAAACAGGGCCTCGAACTCGGCGGCGCGCGGGCCCGCCCGAAACTGCTTGCAGAGCGCGTCCCAGAGCTCCCGCTGGAACCGGACGTAGTCGCCGTCGACATCCGCTCGCGTCGGGTCGGCAGCCCGGGCGTCGAACGGCACGAGGCGGAGTTCCTCGAGGGTCGCGCGGTCGCCGTGGCGTTCGGCGACGTCGTCGATGACCGTGATGAACATCGTCGCGAGGACCTTCGCATCGTGGACGCGCTGTCCGGCCCCGTCGTCGACACAGGACAGTCGGAACGCCGGTTCGACCGCGTCGAACCACAACCACGTCGACCGGTCACGGTCGCCGATCCGCTCGTCGTAGGCGTCGGCCCACGGCCGAACGCCCGGTGAAAGGGTGTGTTCAAGCGCGTCAGCGAACGGATCCGACTCGACCTCGAGAGCGGACGCCATCGTCTCTCGTGACATCGTCGATACTCGTCTCTCTGGTCTGAAATATTTTATTGCTAATTATTACTAATTAGAATTTACTGCACCGAGTGGAGAGAGACGAACAGCCCTTTCGTGGTCGCCGTCGACGACTCGAGCATGGCGACTGATGAACGCGACGCGGGCGTCCACGTGCTGCCGCTGACGGTGGAGTACGGCGGTCGGGAGATAACCATCACGCCGACGCTCGTCGAGACCGAGCGCGGTCCGATCCTGATCGACGCCGGCCCGGAGGGGGCCCGCGAGGGGATTCGAACGCACCTGCGGTCGCTCGGCTACGAACTGACGGACGTCTGGCTGATTCTGGTTACGCACCACGACGGCGATCATGCCGGCGGCCTCGCGGCCTTGCTCGAAGACGTCGATGCGGTCGTCGCGACCCATCGGGCGGAAGCGCCGTACGTGTGCGGCGAGCGCGAACCGATCAAGGGCGACGGCGACCGGTATCCGCCGGCCGATGTCGACATCGAACTAGCAGATGGCGTTCGGTTCCCGACGCTGGCCGGGCCGATGGAGGTCGTGGCGACACCGGGCCACGCCCCCGGCCACGTCTCGCTGTACCTCCCCGAGGGGAACTTGCTGATCGCCGGCGACGCGCTCGTCGCGGACGGTGACGAGCCGCTATCCGGGCCAAAACCCCACTTCACGCCGGAGATGGAGCAGGCGACCGAATCGGTCGGGCAGCTGGCCGATCGCGAGATCGACCACGTGGTGTGCTTTCACGGCGGTTACGTGGATCGGGGGACCGAGCGGATTCGGGAGATCCACGAGGAGTTGCGAGCGTAAGGCGACCGCGTCGGACCCGAATCGGGTCGTTACACGGGGCTCGAGGGACCGAAGCGGAATTCTCATCGGTGTCGGTCGCGTAGGGACGCCCAATGCGACTCGAACTCCGCGTCTGCCAGCACTGTCTCGACGGCGATCACGGCAACGAGAAGCGGACGGCCCTGCTCAACGATATGGTAAACTGCGCCGAACAGATCAAGAAACACAAGGAGGTCATCGACCTCGACGAAGTCCACATCCGCAGGGTCAAAGACGACGAACCGGGCAAACCAGCGGCGCTGCCGGTCGTTTCGGCGACGATCCAGAACGATCAGGTCGTATTGAACGACACGCAACTCGTCGCGGAGGGCCAGGACGGGAACATGCTGCTCTATGCGAACCCCGACGACGTGTTGACCGTCCTCGCGGGGAACCTAGACGAGATCAGCAAGGCCGTCACCGAGGACGTGACCGTCGACCTCTCGCCGATCGGCGCGGAGATCGTCTCGGAGGCCGATCTCGGTGCGAACCGCGAGCAGGAGCAGTAAGAGCGGTCGAACCCGGCACTGCCGCTGCTCCGCTGTCGTCCGTTTTCACACCGTTTTCGCCGGCGTCGGCTCGAGCGTTGCCGGCCCCCGTCTCGGACGGAGAAATCGACAGTGCCGTGGCTCGCGACTGACAAAAACAGCCGAAAATCGGCCAGTGACCGGTTATATCCGGCCGACGTTCTCGACTTCGACGCTCTCGACGCCGTCGACGTCGCCGAAGTTCTCCTCGACGGTCTCCGTGCCGCCCGAACCGTCAGGGACGATCACGGTGGGGTAGAGCGCGACGAGCCCGAACGCGACGTCGTCGCGTTCGACGCCGTTGATCTTCGCACCCTCGGGGAGGGCGCTCTCGAGGCGCTCCTGGAGCGCGTCGAGGTCGATTTCGGGGCTGTCCGGCATGACCTTGATTTTGGCGGCTACCTTACCCATTGTTACGGACCCATGAACCCGCAGTCGGGGCACTCGTAGAGGTTGCTCTGCTTGCGACACTTGGCACAGCGGTAGATCTGCTCGCCGCAGTCGGGGCATTTGAACGCGGCGGCGTTCGTGCCCGCGATGTTGAGCCCACAGGAGACGCAGGAACGCGTCTCTCGGTCGTCGGTCGTACTCATATCCATCCTTTCCCGCCCGCCGTTTTTAACGGTTGTCTTTCCACGTTCCTCGTTGACTGGCAAGCGATACCATGTCCCACAAATCGGTTCGGAACGGCGTCCGACCCCGCCGTAGCGTTTTCCGATCCTGAAAATACGCTGGCGGCTATTTTATGTCCCCGTGTGATGGTTGGGATGAGGTTCGGTTACTCGACGCCCGACCGAACCTCTGCCTCTGACATTCTGTTCGGACACGTCATCGAAAGCGTGCCGACCGCCGGCCCGAACGACGAACATTCAAACCGGTGCCGGCCCTACGTCGACTGAATGCGCCTCGACGACTACATCGAGGAGTTAGAGCCCGACGAGGAGGCCGAGCGTCGCCGCCTCGCGAAGGAGAAATCCTACGCGATCACGGACCACTTGGAGGAGTTCGAACGGCAGTTCGACGACGCGCTGAGTGGCGACACGCTCGTCGGGTCGACCGCGCCCTCGATCTTCGTCGGGCGGTCGAACTACCCCAATATCCCCGTTGGGCTGCTCTCGCCGGTCGGCAACGAGGGCGACGCCGAGGAGTACGTCACCGACGGCGACTGGTACCGACAGGGGTACGCGATCGATGACGTCCTCCAGCGCCGGACCGGCCTCCTGAACTCCAACAAGCGGGCCAACGTCGACTCGCCGTCGATCGCGAGCCGGCTGACCCCCTCGGTCCACGACACGTGGGACGGCTTCGTCGGCGTCCAGCGCGAGGTCGCCATCGCCGATCGTCCGGTCGACTTAGAGATCGGACTGGACGACACGCCCGACCTCGGACTGGACGCGGGAACGGACGTGGCGACGCCGCGCGGTCCCCGAGCCAACGCCCGGAACGCGGACCTCACCGAGAACCCCCACGTTCCGCGGCCGGTCAAGAAGACCTTAGAGGACGACGACTGGCAGGCCGAGGGCGCGATGACCTACCTCTATCGCCGGGGGTTCGACGTCTACGAGATCAACTCGATCCTCTCGGCGGGCGCGCTCGGGCAGACGAAACAGCGCCGACTCGTCCCGACGCGGTGGTCGATCACGGCCGTCGACGACACCGTCGGGAAGTTCCTCCGCGGGCGCATCCGCAACGCGCCCAGCATCGACGAGGTGCAGGTCTGGGCCAACGAATACGTCGGTAACCGCTACTGGATCGTCCTCGCGCCCGGTAACTGGGAGTTCGAACTCGTCGAGATGAAAGCGCCGGGCAGCATCTGGAACCCAAACCCCGAAGACGACCTCTGGATGGCCAGCGCCTCGGAGGGGTACGAGGGCCGCTCGAGCTACGTCGAGGAGACCGCCGGTGCCTACTACGCGGCCCGACTGGGCGTGTTGGAGTACCTCGAGTCGATCGGCCGGCAGGCGAAGTGTCTCGTCCTGCGGGAGGTAAGCGACGACTACTGGGCTCCCGTCGGCGTCTGGCAGGTCCGCGAGAGCGTCCGCAACGCCTTCGAGGGCCAGTACGGCGAGGCCGAAACCTTCCACGACGCGGTCTCGGAGGTCGCGACGCAGTTGCCGGTGTCGCTCGCCCGACTGCGCCGCAAGTCCGAACTCGCGGCAGGACTGCAGGCGAACCTGAGCGCCTTCTCCAGTCGAACCTGAGCGCCGAACAGCGCGGTTCTCGACCGGCGATCGTCACGGGGCGGTTCTCGTATCGATGTGAGCGAGCGCACGCGATCCCATCGTTCGATCTGCCGTCCCGAAAATAACTGTGAACGTGACTTATAGCAGCTGCTGAATGTGGTCGCTGGTAGCATTGTGCATGCTCTGTAGTAATGAATCGTTCAGCTTTTATGCCCCAAATGCATAACTCGGCCGATGACATTCGACTTCACACCGACGACGATCGACGACATCGCGCCCGAACGGCGGCCGTCGTTCGCGCTCGCGCTCGTTCCGGTCTTCGCAGTCGTCGCCTTCCTCGGGGTCGGATCGGCCGTCCTCGGGCTCGATCCGCACGTCCCGCTGCTGTGGAGTATCGTCTTCGTCGGCGCGTTCGGCATCTATCTCGGCTACGACTGGCCCGAACTCTCCGACGGCGTCGCAAACGGCCTCCTGATGGGGATCCAGGCGCTTTTGATCATCTTTACCATCTACGCGCTGATCGCCACCTGGGTCGAGGCGGGAACGATCCCGGCGATGATGTACTACGGCCTCGAACTGCTCACGCCATCGGTCTTCCTGCCTGTCGCGGCGATATTGGCGGCCGTCGTGGCGTTCTCGATCGGCTCCTCGTGGACCACGGTCGGGACGCTCGGGGTCGCGTTCGTGGGAATCGGCGCGGGGCTGGGCGTCCCCGCACCGATGACCGTCGGCGCGGTCATCTCGGGTGCCTACGCCGGCGACAAGCAGTCCCCGCTCTCCGATACGACCAACCTCGCGGCCGGCGTGACGAACACGCCGCTGTACGACCACATCCGTCGCATGCGAACGGGAACGGCCGTCGCCTTTGGCCTCTCCGTGGCCGGGTTCGCCGTTCTCGGACTCCAGGCCGCCGGCGAGATCCCGACCGACCGCGTCGTCGAGATCCAGACCGCGATCGCGGGCGCGTACGACCTCTCGGTCCTCGTCTTCCTGCCGCTCGTGGTCACCTTCGGGCTCGCGCTCTATGGCTTCCCCGCGCTCCCGACGCTCGTCGCCGGCGTCTTCGCCGGCGTCATCACCTCGATCGCAGTTCCTGTCTCTTATACACATCTCTGATGGNCGTCGAGATCCAGACCGCGATCGCGGGCGCGTACGCCCTCTCGGTCCTCGTCTTCCTGCCGCTCGTGGTCACCTTCGGGCTCGCGCTCTATGGCTTCCCCGCGCTCCCGACGCTCGTCGCCGGCGTCTTCGCCGGCGTCATCACCTCGATCGCAGTTCAGGGCACCGGCTTCGTCGCCGCCTGGGAAGTCTTCATGAGCGGAACCGCTCCCGAAACCGGCACCGATCTCGTGAACGACCTCCTCGCGACCGGCGGGCTCACCGGCTCGGCCTGGACGATCACCGTCGTCGTCGCCGCGCTCTCGCTCGGGGGCCTCCTCGAGCGGACCGGCGTTCTCGCGGTGTTGGCCCATCGCCTCTCGCAGGGCGTCCGCAGCTCCGGAAGCCTGATCGCCGGCACCGGCGCGTCGGCGATCCTCGTCAACGTTCTGACCGCACAACAGTACATGAGCATCGTCCTGCCGGGGCTGACGCTACGGAACCTCTACGAGGAGTTCGACCTCGACAGCGAGGAACTCTCGCGGGCCGTCGAGGCCGCCGGGACGCCGACCGGTGCCTTGCTCCCCTGGCACGCCGGGGGCGTCTTCATGGCCTCCGCGACCGGCGTCCCGACCCTCGAGTACGCGCCGTTTTACCTGTTCGGGCTGTTGTCGCCGCTCGTGCTGTTCGTGATGGCGTTTTCCGGTCTGGGCGTGCCGACGACCAGTCGGCGCGAGCAGCCCCACTACGCCGACTGAGCGCGTTTATCGCTCCGTCTCGACGATCGGGGACTCCCGTTCGATCTCGGTTCCGGACTCGGTCGAGACCGGCTCGAGACGGCGGTTCGCGACCCGCAATGCGGCACCGAACGCGCCAAGGATCACCGGGCCGGCGAACAGGCCGACGATGCCAAACAGCGAAACCCCGCCGATGACGCCGAGCAAGGCCAGTGCCGGATGGAGTCCGGACCGGCGATCGACGAGGATCGATCGGAGGTAGTAGTCGGCGACGGCCAGCACGACGAGCCCATAGCCGAGCAGGACGGCCCCGCTTGCCGGCCCGTCCGCGGTCGCGTGGGCGATCGTCACCGGTCCCCAGACGAGCCAGACACCGACCGTCGGCAGGAACGACGCGAACAACAGGACCACCGCCAAGACGGTAGCGGAGGGCACGCCGAGCAGAGCCAGCCCGATCCCGCCGAGCGTTCCCTGCACCACCGCCACGAGAACGTGACTGCGAAGCACTGCCCACGTGACCGTGTGGACCTCAGCGAACAACTCGTCGAGGACGGCCGACTCGAGCGGGACCGTCCGGCGCAGCCAGGCGAGCAATGCGGGCCCGTCGACGAGCAGATAGTACAGCAAAAACACGAACGCGACCGTTCCGATCGCGACGTCGACGGCCGTCGAGAGGAGCCAGACCGACTGTTCGAGCGTGACGTCTACGACGTCGGACACCATCTCCTGAACCCGTGCCTGCAGTGCCGATTCGACGACTGCCACCGACTCCGCTTCGATACCGAGTTCGGTACGTGCCATCTCGCTCCCGTACGCGGTGACCCCCTCGATCGAGACGTTCTCGAGCGTCGAGGCAGTCGTTCGAACGACGACGAGCGAGACGAGCGCGAGCGGCACGAGGCCGGCGACGATCACGAAGGCGGTCAGTGCGAGCGCGGCGAGACGCTCGCCGAGCCGCGGTGCCAGCCGTTCGTACGCGGGTCGGAGGACGACCGCGAGCAGGCAGGCACCGAGGACGTACTCGAGCAGCGGGCGGACCAACAGGGCGGCGACGCCGGCGAGGATGGAGACGAGGAGGGCGAAAAACGTCGTCCGGGCGTCCATACGCAATCCTCACGGCTGGCGGCCATAAGTGTTGGTGTTCTATACTGTTAGCCGCGGCGAAAGGATCGTTAGATCGGGAGCGGGAGTGCCTCAAGGACGTTCAGGACCGGGGCCGGATCGAACAGCGGCTCGTGAATCACCAACCAGTCCAGTAAGACGAGCCCGCCGCCGTGGGCGACCACGGAGGGGAGAATCGAGTCTGAGGTGTAGTCGACGGCACCGAACAGGACGTCGGTCGGCCCCGACAGCAGGAACTCGATCGGCGGCTTCGACGTGTGGTGAAGCATGTAGACGACGGGGCTGATGAACACCGCACCGAAACCCAGTTCCCTGACCCCGACACACAACAGCCCCCGATAGTAGGTCTCGGCGGCCAGTGCGAGGACGAACAGCTTGATCGCGTGGGGGACGAACGCGGCCGGCGCGGCCGACGTCTCCCAGATCGGGTAGTACGCGCGGATCGTCGGCAACGTCGAGCCGACGAGATAGAACGGCAACACGAACAGCCCGAGCAGGGCCGCGTTCCTGACCGCTGTCCGGTCGACCCGCCACCCGACGTGTCGTCCGTGGGACAGCCCCAGTGCGAGCGGCCCACCGATCAGGAGGACGCCGTCCACGAGGAGTCGATCGTCCAACCCGTCGGGGACGAACCGCATCCACAGGGCCGTCAGGAGCGCCCCGAGCAGTAACGACTTCTGTACCCAGGAGAGGCTCAACCGCTGGCGAAGCCAGCGCACAGCGCGTCGATCAGACTCGGATCCCACGGTGTTACTCGTCGGCGGTCGGAATCGGGCCGGTCCCGATCACGTCCCGGACGTGGCCCTCGAACTCCCGTTTGCGCTGGAAGTACGTTTCGTCGACCGACTCGAGGATCGTCGATAGCTCGCGGGGGCCGTCCGGCGTCCGAACGACCGACTCGCCCTCCATTCGCTCTACCTCGCTTTTCTCCTTGGGCCAGGTCAGCCGCGAACTCACGCGGGCAAGCGGTGCGCCCTCGACGGGCGTGTGTGATCCGAGTTCGACGGCTGGCTCCGCGTCCTCGTCGTCGTCGCTCATGGCCAGTCGTTTGCGAGCGCAGTGATTCAAGCTTTCGCTTCCACGGGTCACGGGAGCGGGTACACGGCCGTAATGGGAGGTCGACAGAACGCGGTGCGATCGGGATGGCCACCTGGCGACCCGGCTGGATACCCACTCCGTACAATACCCGCCGATCCGTCGACGACCCTCGATCCCTCTATGATCCGAAAGGTGTCTGACGTATCGTTTTGTGGTAGGACATCGAACGGGCTCGTATGACTAGCCTGACGGAGGTCTACGACGGGACCGCATCGGGGGTGACGAGTCGCCGGCTGTACGCCGGCACGACGCTCGTGATCCTCGGTGCGATCCTGGCCGTCGTGGCCGTCCTTGCGGCCACGACCGACCTCGTCGGCGGATACGCAACCGCTCTCTCGAGCGGGATGGCGGCCCAGTACGCGACCGTCCGCGCCGCGGGGGTGTTGGCCGGCCTCGCCGTCCCGACGGCCCTCGTCGGCGTCTTCATCGTCTTGCCGGCCAGCCGTCGCGTGCAGGCCGCAGCCGCGATCAGCGTGAGCCTCTGCCTGCTCGGGGTCGCGCTCTTCTGGTACGCCTACCCCCACCACTGGCGGAACTACGGCCAGCAACTGACCTTCGAGGTCTCGGTGGTCTACCTGCTCGGACTCCTCCCCGCGATCTGGTGTCTGTTCGCCGCCGTCGCTACGTTCAAACGGCGCAACGATCCCGGCGGGAACCTCGAGATGAACGTCACCCGCCACAACAGGACCGTCGTCGAAGTCGAGGAGAGCAACGATGACGGCGGCCTGGGCGGGATCGGCTTCCTCGGTGGGACCCCCGACGGTGACGTCGAGACACAGACCAACGCGGACGCCGACGCGGACGGCACGTCGCTGTCCTACGAGGAGGCCCCGGCCGACGGCCGGACTACGACCCGATCGGCGACCGCGTCGCGATCGACCGGCGGTACCGGGCGAACCGTCGGCGCTGCGACCAGCGACGGCGGCTCGGCGGCCTCGGACATCTCCTCGCCGCTCGAGGGGGGCGACGCCGAGATCGTCGAATCCGAGTCCACGGGCCCGACCGAGCCGACGGACCGCTACTGCGGGAACTGCGAACACTTCGAGTACGTTCGCTCCTCGGAGGGAATGGTCCCCTACTGTGCCCGCCACGAGACGGCCATGGACGACATGGACGCCTGCGAGGAGTGGACGCCGAACCGGTAGCTCGCTCCCGGCCGCATCGCTCGAGAACGGAAGCTATACTCGCCGCGGATCGATACCATCGATGGCATGTCGTGGCCCCTCCTGTTCGTCGCCGGTTGTTTCGAAATCGCGTGGGCGATCGGACTCGCGTACTCCGACGGCCTCTCGCGGCCCGTGCCCACGCTCGTGACCGGGGTCGCGATGCTCGTCAGCGTCGTCCTCCTCGCGCGGGCCGTCGAAGAGCTTCCAGTCGGGACGGCCTATGCGGTCTGGACGGGTATCGGGGCCGTCGGGACCGCATCACTCGGAATCGTCCTCTTCGACGAGTCGGCGACGCTCGCCAGAATCGGTTTCATCGGCCTGATCGTCGTCGGGATCGTCGGGCTCCATCTCGTCAGCGGCGGGCCGTGACGGTGGGATAGAGAAACCGTTACAGCCCGAGTCCCTGCCGACCCAGTTCGAACCCCCACTGTGGAATCCGAAAGACGACCAGCGCGACCAGTGCGAGTTCGGCGACGGTGACGATCACCATCATGAGGTCGGCGCGCTTGCTGCTGACTGCGACCCCGATGGGCAGCCCGAACTCCTTCTTCCAGAGCGGGTAAAACAGTGCGATCCCGCGCTTGCTCCCCGCCACGTCGAGGACGTAATGGGTCAGGACGCCGACCCAGACGTACTCGAGGTTCCCGAAGACGTACGGAAAGGCCAGAAAGCCAAGCAGGATCGGCAGGTTGTGCAGCGTCTTCCGGTGTTTGCCGAAGGCGGTGTCGACGTCCGGAAAGAGCGCCCCCAGCGTCACCGGCACGCCGATCATCACGATGGTCCTGAACGTCTCCAGACTCCCCGACGGCTCGAGCAGATACCCCAGCCCGATGCTCAACAGCACGGCGTTCAACACGTGTCCCTTCTTGTTCATTCACCCGACTCTGGGGAGCCGACTCGGGAATAGCTTTCTCTCGAGACTGTCAGGTTTGCGAACCGATCGCCGCGTCGGCGCGGGGCCGTCGGAGGCGACTCGCGGGCCGATCAACGCGCCTCGAGTTCGGCGAGCAGGTCCTCGAGGGCTTGATCGACGGTCTTTGCACGGACGTCGGCCCGGTCGCCGTCGAAGACGTACCGGGAGACGGTGGTGTAGGAGTCACCGCTGTCCCACGGGGCGGCGTGGGCGACGCCGATGTAGACGGTGCCGACCGGGTTCGCCTCGGTCCCGCCGGTGGGACCGGCGACGCCGGTCGTCGCGACGCCCCAGGTGACGTCGGTCACGTCCCGGATCCCCTGTGCCATCTCGCGGGCGACGGGTTCCGAGACCGCGCCGTGGTCGTCGAGCGACTCGCGACTGACGCCGAGATGGCGGCGCTTGGCGTCGTAGGCGTAGGTCGTCAACCCCGAATCGAAGTAGTCGCTCGCGCCCGGCACGGCCGTGATCGCGGCACCGATCAGCCCGCCGGTACAGGACTCGGCGACTGCGAGCAGCTCCTCGCGGTCGCGAAGCTCGTCGCCGACGGCCATCGGCAGCTCGCGGTCGATGTCGTCGTTCATGTGCGAGTCGACGGACGCGGTCGTTGTCAAAGCGAGGGTCCGGGTCGTCACCTCGCGAGTACCGCCGGAAACGGAAAGACAAACGGTGGCCGTCGCCCCAGTGGGCCGCATGGACTACGAAACGCCGCTTTTCTTCCACGTGATGGAGTACGCGGACGCGGCGGACCGCGACGTGGTCGACATGGTCAGCGGCAACCCCGACTGGGAGCCCCCCGAGGCGCTCCGGGACGGCCTGCGAGAGTACGCCGACTTCGAGCCCGACCGGTTCCAGTACCCGGCCAGCGAGGGCTTACCCGAACTGCGTGCGGAGATCGCCGCCCGGCGCGGCGTCGACGCCGACCAGATCGTCGTCACGAACGGCGCGGGCGAGGCCAACTACCTCGCGATGGCGCGGGCCCTCGAGCGCGACGCCGGGGACGAGATCCTGCTGACCGATCCCGTCTACTCCTACTATCCGGGCAAGACGACGATGCTCGGGGGCACCCAGCGGTACGTCGCGGCCGGCGCGGAGGGACAACTCGATCCCGCGGCAGTCCGCGCGGCCGCGAGCGACGAGACGGCCGCGATCGTCGTGAACACGCCGAACAATCCCACCGGTGCGGTCTACCCCGCCGAGACGATGCGGGAACTCGTCGCCGTCGCCGAGGACCACGACGCCGTTCTCATCAGCGACGAGGTCTACGACCACTACGACCTCTCCGGCCAGTTCGCGAGCGCGCTCGAGACGGAATCGACTCACCGGATCGTCACCAACGCCGTCTCGAAATCGATGGCCGTCACCGGTCTGCGGGTCGGCTACGTGATCTTCCCGCCGGAACTGGTCGCGGACGCCAAGAGCCGCCACATGCTGGTCAACGTCGCCACGACCCGCCCCGGCCAGTACGCGGCCCTGAAGGCCTTTCGCGAGACGGGGCCCGACTACTACGAGCGCAATCGCGAACTGCTGCGCGAGCGCGTCGACACCTTCACCGACGCGCTCGAGGCCGCCGGTGCCGAGTATACGACGCCACAGGGCTCGTTTTACGTGATGGCACGCTTCGACGGCTACCCCGGGACGCTCGCAAACGTCGAGCGCCTGATCGACGAGGCCGGCGTCGCGGGGATGCCCGGCGAGGCGTTCGGGGACTCCCGATCCGAGTGGCTGCGCTTTGCCCTCGTGACCCCGCGCGTCGAGGAGGCGGCCCGGCGGTTGGCAGCGTACTTCGACTGACCGTGCCGACCGTTCGGCGGCGACGATAGTCCGGCCGAAATACCAATACGTCGGGCAGCCAACCGACCACGTAATGCTTCTCGAGGCCGTCGTCGCCGTGTTCGTCCTGACTCAGGTGGCCTACTTCGTCGGCAACTGTGCGCTGGTGACGCTGCTCGTTCGCCGCTCCGACGCCCTGATCGACGACGCCACCGTAGAGCGGGTCGTCGCCGAGGCGGCCGAACGCGACCGTGAACGGCCGCTGGCACGGCCCGATGGCGGACGGAACGCGGGGGTCGACGCCCCGTCGACGGACGAGGAGCGCCCCTCGAGCGGACCACCGACCGCAGCCAGTTCGGGCTGTCGGCTCCCCCAGCCGGCGGTCCGTCAGCTCCGCGTTCTCGTCCCGATCTACCGCGAGTCGCCGGCCGTCCTCGCGGAGACGCTCGACAACATCGCCGCCCAGCGGTATCCGACCGCGGCCGTCTCCGTGTACGTGATCCACGAGCCCGACGATCCGACCGTGTCGGCGGTCCGCGAGTCCATCGCCGCCCGCGAGGACGACATCGCCGTCGAGTTCGTCGCCGTCGACCGGGCGGCGCTCGCGGCCGACCGCGCGCCCGGCAACTGGACGTTCAGCGGGACGGGCGTCCCACGGACGAAGGCCGCTGCCCTGACCTACGCCTTCACGACGCTGTCGTTTTCGGCCGACGACGTCGTAACGGTCTTCGACTCGGACACGCAGGTGCCCCTCGACACGTTCGAACTCGCCGCCGCCGGCCTCACCGAGTACGATATCGTGCAGGCGAAACAGACCGCGCGAAACGTCGACGACGGCCTCCTCCCGCTGCTCGAGTCGATGGGGATCGCAGCGTGGTCGGACCTGATCTACGCCAACTCGACGGACGGCCCCTACCAGCTGCTGGGGAAGGCCTACTTCGTGCCGGCCGGCGTCCTCTACGACCTCGATCGGTGGCAGCTGGATGCAGTGACCGAGGACATGGCGCTTGGCGTCGCGGCCCACGAACGGGGCTGTACGCTCGGGATCATCGACCGCTACGTGCAGGACCTCTGTCCGGCCGACCTCGAGGCCTGGGTCCGGCAGAAACGCCGCTGGGTCCGCGGCCCGTATCGGCACCTGCTGACGCCGGGCTGGTCCGGGCTCGAGCGCGCCCGGTTCTGGGCGGGTACCGTGTTGACCCAGCTGCTGGCGGTGACGAACGTCCTCGGGCTACCGGTCGGGCTCGCCGTCCTGTGGCTGACCCTCACCGGCTCGACCGGCGTCGTTCCCGGGTCGCTGCTCCCGCTCGTCGCGTTCAACGGCGTCGTCTGGTGCTACTACAGCTGGCGGTCCTACCGCGCGGCCTGGGAGGCGATCGCCTTCGACAGCCGGTGGGAACAGGTCCGGTACTCGCTGGTCTCGAACCCGATCACGCAGGCGCTGTACGCGACGCTGTGGGCCGTCCCGATCTGTCTGGCGCTCGCCGACGCCGTCCGCGGCGTCGTCCCGACGTTCGACGTGACGCCCAAGGACTGAGACGATTTCCTGTCAGTCATTGCCGGCACAACCGACGCCGGATCGCGGGTTCGCCGGGACATCGGGACAGCAATCCGTCCGACTCGAGAGCGGCACGATCGTCCGCGGGAGACCGACGAATACTCCTGTCGGGACCGGGAACGGCGGCGTATGAGCGGCATCGACGTCGAACCGGTCGACGAGGAGGAGCGGGGGAAAAGCGACGACGGCGACCACACCATCGAGGTAACGCCGACTGACTCCGTCGGCGACGAGGAGCGCGAGACCGTCGACGTCGAGCCGTCCGACGAGCCGATCGACGGCCCCGACTACGTCCTCTACGGCGGGAAAGGCGGCGTCGGGAAGACGACCATGGCGGCCGCGACGGCGCTGGACAGCGCCCGCGGCGGCACGTCGACGCTGGTCGTCTCGACCGACCCCGCACACTCGCTGTCCGACACGTTCGAGACCGACATCCCGGCCGAGCCCGGCCGAATCCGGGACGATATCCCGCTGTACGCGGCCGAGATCGACCCCGAAACCGCCCTCGAGGAGGGAGAGACGCCCTTCAGCGCGGGCGAGGGTGCGGACGAGACGGACCCCTTCGCTGGCGGCGAGGCGGGCGGCTCGCCCTTCCCCGGCGGCGAGGGGGACGCGGGCGGGCCGCTCGGTGGCCTCGGCGACATGCTCGGCGGCGAGTCGCCGATGGATGCCCTGTTCGGCGGCGCGATGCCCGGTGCCGACGAGGCCGCCGCCATGCAACTCCTGCTCGAGTACATGGACGACCCGCGGTTCGAGCGCGTGGTGGTCGATACGGCACCGACCGGTCACACCCTCCGGCTCCTGCAACTCCCCGAGATCATGGACACGATGATGGGCCGCATCATGAAACTCCGCCAGCGCCTCGGCGGGATGCTCGAGGGCGTCAAGGGGATGTTCGGCGGCGACGCGCCCGACGACGGCGACGACCTCGAGGACCTGGAGGTGCTTCGCGAACGCATCGAGCGCCTCCGGGCGGCCCTGCGCGACCCCGCGCGGACGGACTTCCGGATCGTCATGGTCCCCGAGGAGATGAGTGTCTTCGAGTCCAAGCGCCTGCGGGCCCAACTCGAGGAGTTCGGGATTCCGGTCGGCACCGTCGTCGTCAACCGCGTGATGGAGCCCCTGTCGAACGTCACCGACGACGTTCACGGGGAGTTCCTGCAGCCGAATCTGGACGACTGCGAATTTTGTCAGCGCCGCTGGGACGTCCAGCAGAGCGCCCTCGCGGAGGCACAGGAACTGTTCCGCGGCACCGACGTTCGGCGGGTCCCCCTGTTCGCCGATGAGATCCGGGGCGAGGGCATGCTCGAGGTCGTCGCGGCCTGTCTGCGGTAGGCGTCAGCCCCCGACGAATCGGTACCCGGCCGGCCGCCTTTCACGACCGTTAGTCGCTGCCCTCAGAAAGAGCAGCGGGCCGTCGACGACGCGTTCGAGGTGGAGGTCGTGGAGGTCTCGGCCCGCCCGCGATCGCGGATCGAGACCGCGACGTGACCCGCCGTCGTCACCATCCCGTCGGTGTCCAGCTCCGTCACCCGATCGGCGAGAGCGGTCGTTTCCTCGTCCGACAGCGACAGCGTCGTCTCGAACCACAATAGCGGCATCCCTCGAGTCGACCGGTGACCGGCTTGGGCGTTCCGGCAGCGGCCGAACACCGTCGACATCCCGTGGGGCGTCATCCTGCCGTTCGGGGTGAACTGGCTCTTGATCGCGTAGGTTGTCGAGATCGGAACGCTCTCGACGGAGTGCCCGAACGCATTCCACGGACAGGGAGCAGGAGGACACCGATTACGACCGCGAGTGCCGTCGGCACGAGCGGGCCGACGATTGACCCGGAGCGAGCGAAGCGAGCGGAGGGGAAGGAGGAGTGCTTTTGATCGAAACCGAGCGGGATCTTCGATCCCGCGAGGTCGGCGGCGCTTCGCACCGCCTGCTCGAGGGACCGGAGGTCCCTCGCTGTCCAAAAGAGCGCACAGCGCTCTTTTGAAGATTTTGTCGAGTGACGAGCGGACGGTTGCGCTGATGGCGCAACCGTCCGCTCAGAGCGCAGCGCAAAATTTCGTTAGTCGTCCGCGGGCAGCTGCTGGCCGCCGACGTCGGGCCGGCTGACGTCGCGGTCGGTCTCCTCGCCCTCGATGTCGTAGGGGTACTCGCCGGTCACACAACCCAGACAGAGGTCGATGCGCTCTTTCCCGAGGACGTTGGCGACGGCGTCGGTCGAGAGGTAGGCGAGACTGTCGGCGGCGATCTCGTCGCGGATCTCGCCGACGGACTTGTCCGAGGCGATGAGTTCCTCGCGGGTGGCCATGTCGATCCCCATGTAACAGGGGGCGACGATCGCGGGCGCGCCGATCCGGACGTGGACCGCCTCGGCCCCGCAGTCCTTGAGGAGTTGGACGAGCTGGGTCGAGGTCGTCCCGCGGACGATCGAGTCGTCGATGACCGTGACGGTCTTGCCCTCGATCGTCGACTTGATCGGGTTGAGCTTGAGCCGCACCGCGCGCTCGCGCTCGTCTTGGGTCGGCATGATGAACGTACGCCCGACGTAGCGGTTCTTCATCAGGCCCTCGGCGAACTCGACGCCGTCGTCGTCGGCGTCGCGGGCCTCGCCGTCGGCGGTCGTCTCGCCTGCCGCGTCCGCGTAGCCCGAGGCGAAGGCGCGTCCGGAGTCGGGAACCGGCATCACGACGTCGGTCTCGACGCCGCTTTCCTCCCAGAGCTTGCGCCCGAGGTTCCGGCGGGCCTCGTAGACCAGCGTGTCGTCGATGACGCTGTCGGGACGGGCGAAGTAAACGTGTTCGAAGAAGCAGTGGGCGGTGTTCTCGTTCTCGACGAGCTGGTAGGAGTCAAAGCCCTGTCCGTCCTCCTGCAGGACGACCAGCTCGCCCGGTCGCACGTCGCGGACGAGTTCTCCATCGAGCGTGTCGATCGCTGCCGACTCCGAGGCGAGGATGTAACCGTCCTCGAGTTCCCCGATACAGAGCGGGCGATTGCCCTGTGGGTCGCGCACGCCCAGCACGGTATCGTCGTGGGTGATCGTCAGCGAGTACGAGCCGTGGATCCGGCCCATCGTGTGCTTGACCGCGCGGACGAGGTCCTCCTCCAAGAGGTTGCGCGCGAGGTCGTGGGCGATGACTTCGGTGTCACCGTCGCTGGTGAAGGCGTGGCCCGCAGCGGCGAGTTCGTCGCGGATCTCGTCAGCGTTGACGAGGTTGCCGTTGTGTGAGAGGCCGAGCGAGCCGCTCTTGAACGAGACGGAGAACGGTTGGGCACACGAGGAGTCGACCGAGCCGGCCGTCGGATACCGGACGTGGCCGATCCCCGCAGCGCCGGTCAGTTCGTCGAGATCGCCCTCGCCGAAGGCGTCACCCACGAGCCCCATTTCGACGTGGCTGTGCTGCTGGAACCCGTCGTGGGTGACGATACCGGCGGACTCCTGACCGCGGTGCTGGAGCGCGTACAGCGCGTAGTACAACGGTCGTGCCGCGTCCCGACCGTCGAGTGAGACGCCGACGACGCCGCACTTTTCGGTCATTCCTGTTCGCCGGGGAGTCTCGCCCCGCCCATCAGTCATGGGTGTTCGTAGGGCACCGAGACGATAAAAATCCCCGTGTTTGTGGTGCTTCAGCTCCCCATCGACCAGAGTTATATGCGCGTTTGTGTATATCCCGTCGGGGACTGCGTGACGGCCTGTCACGTCACGGCGGGAACGGTCGACTGACCTCGGGTCCCGCGCTCGGTGATGACGTACCGGATTGCCTGCCCGGTCGGGAGGATTCGGTGGCGCGTCGAACCCCAAGTGCGTGCGTACCCGGTATCGGAGCCGCCCGGATCCGGCCGTTGGGGCTCTGTCGTGTCCGGCGCATAACAGTTCGCCGACGGCACCGGCCGGTGGTCCGAACGCTTTATCGTTGAGAAACGTGTGACGGATCAACCAACGTGTTCAGTTGAGGATGACTGCAAGCTCTAACACGACGTTCGACGGCGGGGCCGAAACCGGTGACCGGCGGGCCGAGTACGATTTCGTCTCCGACGACGTCGCGCAACCGGCGCTGGTCGACGAGATCCGCGACCGCGTCGCGGGGGACGTTCGCTTCGACACCTACACGCGGCAGCTGTACGCCACCGACGCGAGCGCGTACGAGCTGACGCCGATCGGCGTCGTCTATCCGAAGTCGACCGACGACGTCGCCGCGACCGTCGCCTACTGCGCCGACCGGGGGATTCCCGTCCTTCCACGGGGCGGCGGGACGAGCCTCGCGGGACAGGCCGTCAACGAAGCCGTCGTCCTCGATTTCACCCGCCACATGGACGGCGTGGTCTCGATCGATCCCGAGGACCGCCGGGCCCGCGTCGAAGCGGGGACGGTCCTAGGCGAACTCAACGACACACTGGCCCCTCACGGCCTGAAGTTCGCACCCGACCCCGCGGCCGGCGACCGCAGCGCGATCGGCGGCGCGATCGGCAACAACTCAACGGGCGCACACTCGCTGGTCTACGGCAAGACCGACGCCTACGTCGAGGAATGTGAGGCGGTGCTTGCCGACGGCACGGTCACCACGCTCGGCGAGGTCGCCGTCGATGATCTCCGCGAGTCCGCCGATCCCGACGGCTCCGTACTCGAGCGGATTCACGCCGAAGTCGTCCGGATCATCGACGAGGAGAGCGAGGCGGTCCGAGAGCGGTTCCCGGACATGAAGCGCAACGTCTCCGGCTACAACCTCGACGTCCTCGTCGAGGAGGCCGAGACGGGGACCGTCAACCTCGCGCGGCTGCTGGCCGGCAGCGAGGGGACGCTGGCGGTCGTCACCGAGGCCGAGGTCGCGCTCGAGCCCGTTCCCGAAACCAAGGCCGTCTCGCTGCTGTTCTACGAGAGCGTCCTCGAGGCCGTCACCGACGTCCAGCACGTCCTCGAACACGAGCCGGCGGCGGTCGAACTCATCGACGACGTGTTGCTTGGGTTGGCCCGCGACACGACGGAGTTCGAGGAAGCGGCGTCGCTGGTGCCCGACGCGGCCGACGCGGCGCTGTTGGTCGAGTTCTACGCCGATGACGACGACCACGGACGGGCACAGACGGCCGGCCTGCTCGCCGACAGAGTGCCCGGGACCGACGCCGAGGCAGCCCCGCCCGCCGAGCGGCCGTCGATCGACGAGACGATCGCGTTCGACGGCCTCGAGGCCCACGACGAGGGCGAGCGCGAGACCTTCTGGACGCTGCGAAAAGCCGGGCTCCCGATCCTGCTCTCGCGGACTTCCGACGAGAAGCACATCAGCTTCATCGAGGACTGTGCGATTCCGCCGGAACACCTGCCCGAGTTCGTCGAACGGTTCCAGTCGCTGCTGACTGAGAAAGGGAGGGACAACGATGCGGCCTTCTACGCCCACGCCGGCCCGGGCGTCCTCCACGTCCGGCCGCTGGTCGACACGAAGGCCGACCGTGACCGCGAGGAGATGGTCGCGATCGCCGACGCGGTCACCGACATGGTCGTCGAGTTCGGCGGGTCGGTCTCCGGCGAACACGGGGACGGCCGGGCACGCACCCAGTGGAACCACAAGCTGTACGGCGACGACCTCTGGCAGGCCTTCCGCGACCTGAAGACCGCGTTCGACCCCGACTGGCTGCTCAACCCCGGCAACGTCTGTGGCGACCACGACATGTCCGAGCATCTCCGGTACGACGCCGACTACGAGTACGACGCCGGGCTCGAGCCGTCGCTGCGCTGGGACAACGAGAACGGGATGCAGGGGATGGTCGAACTCTGTCACGGCTGTGGCGGCTGTCGCGGGAGTCAGGAGACGACCGGCGGCGTGATGTGTCCGACCTACCGGGCCGCCGACGAGGAGATCACGGCCACCCGCGGCCGGGCGAACCTCCTCCGGCAGGCGATGAGCGGCGACCTGCCGGACGACCCGACCGACGACGAGTTCGCCGAGGAGGTGCTGGACCTCTGTATCGGCTGTAAGGGCTGCAAGCGCGACTGTCCGAGCGGCGTCGACATGGCCAAACTCAAGACGGAGGTCATGCACGAGCGCCACCAGGAGGAGGGCGCGAGCCTCCGCGATAAACTGTTCGCCAACTTCGACACGCTCGCGGCCGTCGGCAGCGCGCTCGCGCCGGTGTCGAACCTCGTGCAGTCGCTTCCCGGCTCGGGAACGATCGCCGAGAAGACGGTCGGCATCGCGAGCGAGCGGTCCCTGCCGGAGTTCGAGCGCGAGACGTTGCAAGATTGGTTCGAGAAGCGAGGCGGCTCGCGCGTCGCCGAATCCGAGGCCGAACGGAAGGCGGTCCTCTTCGCGGACACCTACACGAACTACAGCCATCCCGAGGTCGGCAAGGCGGCGGTCCGCGTCCTCGAGGCCGCGGGCGTCCACGTCGACGTCGCCGACCGGACCGACAGCGGCCGACCGGCGCTGTCGAAGGGCTTTATCGATATCGCTCGCGATGCGATCGAGGAGAACGTGGCCGAACTCGAGCCCCGGATCCGCGAGGGCTGGGACGTCGTCGTCGCGGAGCCCTCCGACGCGGTCATGTTCCAGTCAGACGCCCTGGACCTGCGCTCGGGCACGGCCGTCGAGCGGTTCGCCGCCAACTCTTACGGCCTCTGTGAGTACCTCGACACCTTCCGGCTCGACGAGAACGTCGACTGGGCGGCACCCGACGAGTCGGTCGTCTACCACGGCCACTGTCATCAGAAGGCCGAGAAGAAAGACCACCACGCGGTGGGGGTCCTCCGGCGGGCCGGCTACGCCGTCGACCCGCTCGACTCGGGCTGTTGTGGCATGGCCGGGACGTTCGGCTACGAGGCCGAACACTACTCGCTGAGCCAGTCGATCGGCGACATCCTCGTCGGCCAGATCGAGGACAGCGGTGCCGACATCGTGGCCGCGCCGGGCACCTCCTGTCGCACCCAACTCGGCGACAGCGAGGTCGAGCCGGTCCCGGCCGACAGCTCCCTCGCCGGCGGCTCGCTGGACGGCGAGTCGCCGCCGACGCCGATCGAACTGCTCGCACACGCCGCGTCCCGGTAACGCGGGCTCGGCGCTGTCCCCATCAGCGCGTTCACCGCGGTTCTGCGACGGGACTCGAGGCCACGAGGCGCAGTGTTCAAGACGGTCGCCTCGAGTCAACAGCGTATGCGACTCGAGGAGTACTGGGGCGTCGGCCCGAAGACGCGCGAGCGGCTGGTCGACGAACTGGGGACGGAAGCGGCGGTTCGGGCGATCGAGAACGGCGACGTCCGGGCGCTCGCCGACGCCGGGCTCGCCCGCGGTCGGGCGACGCGGATCCTCCGGCGGGCGACCGGCGGCGCTGGCATGGACATTTTGGCGACCAGCGACGCGCGGTCGGCCTACAAGGAACTGCTGGATCTCGCGGTCGAACACGCCGTCACGCAGCGGGCTGCGGACCGAATCCGGGTACTGACCCCGCTTGCCACCCGCGAGGCGATGGACTCTCGCCTCGACGACGTGATCGCGGCGCGGGACGCGTGGGCCGCCCTCGAGGAGGAAGAGCGTGAGGCGGTCCTGGCGGCCTACGAGCGCTACGACGAGCGCGAGGGCAGCGAGTACGTCGCGGTCGAGGCCGCGATAGCGCTGCTCGAGGCCGGCGTCGATTCGGGTCCCTTCGCCGCGATCGCCGACCTCGAGCGCGACCGGCTGGCCGACGCCGCCGACGCGCTGGCGGCGCTGGACGGGAATCGGGTCCGCGAGGGGACCGACGACGAACTCGATCGGCTCCGGGAGACGCTGGGGGCGATCGAGGATATGGACGCGAACGCCCTCGAGCTGATCGAGGAGCTGCGCGCGGAGGGGGTTCGCGACGTGGAGGGCTTTCGCCAGTCCTTCGAGGACCACCTGCTGACCGAGACCGGCGTGACGATCGATCGGGTTCGGGACGCGATGGCGACCGACGCCACCGACGCGACGGACTTCGTCGGCGCCACGCTACGGGCCCTCCGGAGCGACCTGACCGAAGCGGTCGACGAGCGCGAGGACACCGTCGCGAGCGACCTCGAGGACACCCTCGACGATGCCCGCGACGCAGTTAATCAGGCCATCGAAGCCGTCGACGACATCGCCTTGCACCTGTCGCTGGCCCGCTTCGCACTCGAGTACGATTGTACCCGTCCCGTCTTCGTCGAGGGCGACGACGCCGCCGTCTCGGTCGTCAACGCCCGCAACCTCACGCTCGCCGCGCGCGACGACGAGTCGGTCCAGCCGGTGACCTACGGGCTCGGCGATCACGGGGTCGCGAGCGTCCCCGAGGGCGTCGGTTCGGTCCCCGGCCAGCAGCGGGTCGCGGTCCTCACCGGGGCCAACAGCGGCGGGAAGACGACCCTGCTCGAGACGCTGTGTCAGATCGTCCTGCTGGCGACGATGGGCCTGCCGGTCCCCGCGGATCGGGCCGAGGTGACGCCGGTCGACTCGCTGGTCTTTCACCGCCGGCACGCGAGCTTCAATGCCGGCGTCCTCGAGTCCACGCTCAAGTCGATCGTCCCGCCCCTCTCGACGGGCGGGCGCACGCTGATGCTAGTCGACGAGTTCGAGGCGATCACCGAACCGGGCAGCGCGGCGGACCTGCTACACGGCCTGGTCACGCTCTCGGTCGACCGCGAGGCGCTTGGCGTCTTCGTCACCCACCTCGCGGACGACTTAGAGCCGCTGCCACCCGAGGCCCGCGTCGACGGCATCTTCGCGGAGGGACTCAATCCCGACCTCGAGTTGCTCGTCGACTACCAGCCCCGCTTCGACACGGTTGGCCGGTCGACGCCGGAGTTCATCGTCTCACGGTTAGTCGCCAACGCGGACGACCGCGGCGAGCGGGCCGGCTTCGAGACGCTCGCGGAGGCGGTCGGCAACGACATCGTCCAGCGGACGCTCGCGGACGCCAGGTGGACGACTGGCGAGTGATCGATCGATCTCAGGCCCCGTCTCCGCTCTCCTCGTCCTCCCGTCCGTTCCCCTCACCGTCCCATCTGTTCCCCTCGTCACGCTCGTTCTCGCCGGTTTCGTCCCCGTCAGTGTCGCGTTCCCCGTCGCCATCCCCCTCGAGCCCGTCCGCGCCGCCGAGCCACCGGTCGAGGGGCGGATCGTAGCCGCCAGCCGGCTCGTCGGCCGGCGCGTCGCCGTAGGTGTAGCACCGCCCGTCCCACTCCTCGTGGACACGGGCCTCGAGGTAGGTCTGTGCGGCCCGCCGGGACAGGACGCCCATCTCGATGACGTCGGCCAGCGCGGTCTTGGTCGCGCGAAACCAGACCCTGACCGCGCGGTCGTCGACCGGCTCCGTCGCGACGATCGCGCCCCGGCCGCCGTCGCGGCCGTCGCCCCACTCGAGCCAGCAGACCCGATAGGGATCGACGGCATAGCCGGCGTCAGGGGCGACCAGATACAGTGCTTCGTGGACGCGGGGGTCGAGGTGATCGGTCAGGATCCGCTCGCGGCTGATCGAATCCGCGAGCAACGCACCGTCGATCGCGCCGTCGGCAAGCGGCGTCCGCGAGGTGATCGCCTCGGCGAGGGCGAGGTCCTCGCCGCCCCAGTGGCTGTACCGCAGTCCGTAGAGCCGGTCCGGCCGCCGGTAGGCGACCAGCGCTCTATGTCCCATGTGCGTGCCTCGCTGGTGGACTCGGGGCGGTTCGCTCACGGCTCGTACGACGTCGGGTAGAGCGGGTCACGGCGAGCCTCGCCGCTTGTCCGTACTTGAACCCTCGCCGAGCCACCCTCGAGTCACGTGGAGACGCTGTTCGTCCCGGCGTCCCCTCGCCACGGCGCGTCACCGCCGACTTCCGCCGGCTGGACCACCGCACCGACGACGAACTGCCGGTCGGGCCGACACACGGGGTCGGATCGCTCGCGTCGCTCTCGGCGTTCTAGGCGGCGATCCGCCGCTCCGCCCGCGTCGCGATCGCCTCGTTCATCGCGACGAAGGCCCGCTCGAGACGTGCCTCGTCGAACGCCAGACCGGCGAGTGCCCCGCGGACCGTCTCCCGCTGGAGCAGTCGGGTCCGGCGTCCGTCGCCGATCGGCTCGAGGTGGAACTCGTGGTAGCGATCGAACGCGAACGGCACGACGAGCCGGTCGTGCCAGGCGAGCCGTCGCGGCGGCTCGGCGGCGACGACCGTCGGCCCGATGGGCCGAGGGCGGTACGCGAACGCGTCGCTCCGTTCGGAACCACCCGTCGCGTCGACGGCGACGCCCTCGATCGTTCGCGTGAGCGGGTCCCACTCCGGGTAGGTGTCGAACGCTATGAGCGCATCCCAGACGACATCGGGTGGCGCGTCGATCTCGACGAACGCCTCGATCTGATTCATGGGAACGTATACCACTCGAAGACGGATGGCACTGCCGGTCATCGCTGGCGCGCCGCGATGGGGGTGGGCCGGGATCCGGGGCCCGCGAGCGCTCGAGGTCGGACTCGGGGTCGACGCCGTGGTCGCCGGCGCGTCCCGGCTACGCGCTGTCGTTGAACCGGCGGTTCGTCGAGAGCGGTGCATCGCCGGGTTCGCCCCGGACGAAGTGGCCCGCCGGATTGATCTCGCCGTCCCGCTCCATCGAGAGGAGTTCGACGAACCAGGCCTCGTGTTCGATCTCCTCTTGCAGGATGCGCGAGGCCATGTCGTAGGTCCGGGGATCTTTCCCGTGGGTCATGTCACAGACCTCCGACCACGTCCGGATCGCACAGCGTTCCGCCTCGAGCAGGACCTCGAGGATGCTCTCGGCGTCGAGTGACTCGGTGTCGAAGCTCCCGTCGCCAGCCATCGGCGTCGGAACCTCGGCGTCGGGACAGGACGCTCGATCGGCGAAGTCCCGAATGTCGTTCGGCAGTGCGCCGCCGAGTTCGTACACCCGCGGCGCGACCAGTTCGAAGTGGGCCCGGTCCTCGAGGCGGGCGTCCTCGGTGATCTCCTTGTAGTCCTCGTGACCGGCGAGATGCATTCGCAGATTGGTGTAGTAGTAATAGGTCGTGAACTCGGCACCGATCGCATCGATCAGTTTCTCGCGCAGTTCCTCGGGCTCGAGCCCGCGTTCGCGAAGCACCGCCATCCCGACGCGCTCGCTCGTGTCCCCTGCGTCGACGTTGCCTGCCGCGTGTGGTTTCTCGTCCGACATCCACCGGTCCACTCCCATAACTCGGCGCATGAAGCTTTGCTTGCAATTGCCGAGAACCGTCGGTGTCGCTCCCTCGGTGGTTCAACGGTCAGACCACAATATCCTTAGTCGTCAGCACCCCAGAGTCGTGTATGGACAGGTCGGACCGCGGACTCCCGCGTCGCGAGTTCGTCAAACGCGCCGTCGCCGTCGGCGGTGCCGCTGGGCTTGCCGCGTGTCTCCAGCGCGAGGAGCGCGAGGACGTCCCACAGGCCGTCCTCACGCCCGACGAACTCCCGACCCGACAGCACGCCTGGAACGAGTTCCTCTCGACGGACGACCACGGCAACGACGTACCGCCCCGCCACCACCTCCTGCTGGCCCTCGAGTACGTCGGCGACGGCCCCGCCGACGCCGCCGAGGAGCGCGACCAGCTCGAGGCCGCGTTCCAAACGCTCGAGCGGGCCTACAAACGGGGCAACGAGGGGCTCGCCTTTACCGTCGGCTACGGCCCCGCGTACTTCGACCGGTTCGAGAGCGACCTCGAGGGGGTCGAACTGCCCGATCCCGAGCCCCTGACCGCGCTGGAAGACCCCGCCCTCGACGAGTACGACGCGCTGGTACATCTGGCCAGCGACTACGGCCACGTCACCTTGAGCGCCGAAGAGGCGCTGAAGGGCGAACTCTCGGACCTGAACGGCCTCGCGGTCGAGGGTACGCTCGAAGGGGTATTCGAGATCGCCGAACGCCGAACGGGGTTTATCGGCCGCGGGCTCCCGGCCGAGAAACAGTCGGGCGTCGCCGGCATCCCCGACGGCGAACCGGTCCCCGAGGACGCGCCGATGTTCATGGGCTTCAAGTCCGGCTTCCGGCGCACGCAGGCCAGCGAGGATCGCGTAACGATCGACGAGGGGCCGTTCGCCGGCGGGACCACGATCCACCTTTCGAAGCTCAACCTGCATCTCCAGCAGTGGTACGAGCAGGACAGCCGCGAGCAACGCGTCGCCAAGATGTTCTCCCCGACCCACGCAGAGGAGGGGCTCGTTGAAGGGGCCGGCCACAACCTCGGTGACTCGAGTCGGGTGACCGAGGTCGCCGACGCGGCCGACGAGGCTGCCCGGCGGAAGGGGACCGTCGGCCACGCACAGAAGACCGCTCGCGCCCGCGAAGACGGAGAGCCGATCGTCCTCCGACGGGACTTCGACTCGACCGACGACGACCGGGCTGGCCTTCACTTCCTCTCGCTGCAGCGCTCGATCGACGACTTCGTGACGACCCGGACGGCGATGACCGGCGGCGACCTCACCGACGGCTCGGTCGGCCGGCGAACGAACAACGGCATCCTCCAGTACATCACCGTCGCGAACCGGGCGAACTACCTCGTGCCGCCTCGAGAACGGCGGGCCTTGCCCGAGCCCGCACCCGGACGCGACTGAGCGTCCGCGAACGCGGCTAGCCGCGGACGGTCGCCGCTATCTCGCTCACCGTGATTGTCCACGTCCCTTCGATTTCAGCAGCGATGGCTATTCGACCGGGATACACCACCGGGTCGGGCTTTATCCACACCCTCGGTGTCCGATTGCTATGGCGTCATCACGACGGCGATTCCTCGAACTAGGGACGATAGCAGCGATCGGCGGACTCGCGAGCGCGTCCGGCGTCGGCGCGACCCAATCCGACGGCGAAGGCGACGAGGGCGACGACCCCGAAGTGACCGTCACCGCCAGACAGGAGCCGGGCGACGCCGTCTACTGGGTGTTGCCCGGCGAGCGGCGACTGAGTCCGTCGGTGTTCGGAACCGCGGAAAACCCGCGACGCGGGACCGACCTCCTCGAGGCACGAATCGAACAGGCCCGGGGGCTCCCCTCGCCGCTCGGTGAGTCAGTGCCGGGACTCCTCGCGGACCTTCCCTTTCTCGTCGCCGCACCCGACGAGGCCCGCGAACCGATCGCGGACGACGACTCGATCGCCCAGCAGCGACTGACCGAGCCGACGCTGTACAGCGACGAGGCCGAGGTTACCAGCGGTTCGTTCGAGATCACCTACGAAGATCACCAGCCGTACGATCTCCCCGGCGCGCCGGGCGAGACGACCGATACGGTCGCCCTCGAGGCGCAGTTCACCGATCCGGCGGGTAACGAGTACAGGATCGACCACGATCACGTCATCCAGCCGCCGATCCCCGGCTACGAGACCGGCGGCGGCGTGTTGACCGGCAGCTCGCTGCACGGCATCACGGGGACCGGCTCACCGCTGTTCCCGCAGGTCTACACCTACGGCGCGTCCTGGGGCGTCGGCCACCTCGAGGTCAACGGCGAGCGGGCCACCGAGGAGGGGATGCGCGTCGTCCACTTCATGACGACTGCGACGGTGCGTGACGAACGGTATCGGATGGTCCTCGACGAGGAGCTGCCGCTCGCGCCCGCGGAGACGATCGCCGGACAGATCCACCACACCCACGGCGTCGTCTTGCCGATCAGGCCGACACCCGACGGGCCCGTCTACGATCCGGTACCGACCGCGTTCGAACTCCCGAACGGCGAGACTCAACCGTTTATCCACGCGATGTGGGAACAGGACGAGATCGTCGAGGGGCCGTTCGCGGACTGGGAGTTCCCCGGCGACGGCGGCGAGACGCCGGCAGATGGGGACGACGGCACCGACACACAGGCCGACATCCGCCTCGTCGGTGAGACGTCCGGCTGGCAGGGAGCCGCACCCGATACCATCGCGGGGACCGAAAACCCGACCCTGTCGCTCGAGGCGGGGACCGAGTACACCCTCGTCTGGGAGAACGGCGACGGTCTCCAGCACAATTTCGCGATCGAAGACGAGTCGGGGGAGGACGTACTCGAGACGGACCTGCTCGGGGAAGAAGGGGCGACCCAGTCGGTTACATTCACCGCCAGCGCCGAGATGGCTGCGTACTACTGTCAGGTCCACCCCAACTCCATGCGGGGAACGATCGACGTGTAGTCCCTGCGGGGCTCGAGCGCCCCATCGGTCGGCGAACCGCCGGCTCGCCTCGAGGGGCGCTCAGGTTCCGGGCACGTGCGTCCGGCCCGCGCTAGCCGCCAGTTCGTCGAACAGCGCCGCGGCGTCGCTGGCCATCGGATACGCGTCGTGGTAGGGTTCGATCTCGCGGTCGGTCCCCGAGACGACCTGCACGGCGTCCGCGAGTCGCTCGTAGTTCTCGCCGACGATGTCCCGAACCAGCACCGGCATCCCCGCCCGCTCGCACAGCTCGGTCGCCGCCGCACGACCCGCCCAGACCGTCCCGGCCTCGCAATCCGCCAAAAAGAGCGCGAACGGCGTCTCGCCGAACTGGGCCTCGAGAAAAGCCTGTGCGGCCGGCTCCGACCACGAGACGACGCCGACTGACTCGAGCTGCCGGACGGCGGTCGAGGCGGCCGAACAGAACGGACAGTCGCCGTCGGAGAGCAGGACGGCGGTAAACCGCGGCTCGGTCATACCGGGCGGTCAATCGCGGGGGCCGAAAACGTTCGGCGGGCAGTCGCCGGGTCGGTCGGATCCGGACGGACCGCCGTCGCCCCTCGGCTAGCCAAGTTTCGACCGTCCCGGCGGCCTGTCGTGGTCGGCCCGATGGCGAAGCAGTTCGTCGTACTGTTCGACCAGGATAACGCAGTCGGCGCGGGGCTGGGCCACGCAGGTCAACACGAAGTTCTCGGCCTCGTCTTCGGGGTAGTACCGCTTCGCGTCGCTGTGGTCGACTTCACCCTCGAGCAGTCGCGCGCCGCAGGTGATACACCACCCCTGCTGGCAGTCCGCGGAGAGCCACAGCCCCGCCCGGCGGGCCGCCGCGAGGATCGCCTCGTCCGCGCGGACGTCGATGGTCCGGGACTTGCCGGCTGCCTCGAGGTCGGCGTCGTCGGGGACGCGGAGTTCAACCTCCCACGTCGTGGGCGCTGTCACGGGTACACCTACGGCCGGCAGCGAAAAAGGGCTGGGTCGGCGGTCCCAAGCCCGCCGATCCGCGCTCGACGTGGGGTTCCGCCTTCCCTAGGGTCTTTGTCCTCGGGATCGATCCGAAACTCGATGCGAGCCGCAGCCTTCACCGAACTGAGCGGACCCGAGGGAGTGAGGACGATCGAGCGCGACGAGCCCGAGCCCGGCCCGGGCGAAGCCACCGTCGACGTCGCGGCCTGCGCGATCAACCGCCACGACCTCTGGATCCTCGAGGGGGACTCGGCGATGGTCGACGCCGACGATCTGCCGTTCGTCACGGGGCTGGACGTGGCCGGCGTCGTCAGCGAGGTCGGTGACGGCGTTCGAGGCGTCGAGCCCGGCGACCGAGTCGTTCTCTGTCCGAACGAGACCTGCGGCGAGTGTCGGTTCTGCCGCGAGGGGCCGGAAAACACCTGCGAGCGGTTCTCGCTCTATCACGGCGGGCTGGCCGAGACGGCGTGCGTCGAAGGCGACCGGCTTATCCCGCTGCCCGACGGCGTCGACGCGACGACCGCCGCCGCGATCCCGACGGCCTACATGACCGCCTTCCACATGCTCCGCCGGGCCGAGGTCGGCCCCGGCGACCTCGTGTTCGTCCCCGGCGCGACCGGCGGCGTTGGCGTCGCGGCGGTTCAGCTGTCGGCCGTGTTCGGTGCCGAAACCATCGGCACGTCGACGTCGGCGTCGAAGCTCGAGCGAGTGCGCGAACTCGGCCTCGATCACGGCGTCGAATCGGCCGACGTCGACGAGATCCGCACGGCGGTCGAGCGGATCGGCGAGCCGGACGCGGTGATCAACCACCTCGGCGGCGAGTTCACGCGGCTCGGCCAGTCGGTCATGCGACGCGGCGGGACGATGGCGATCTGCGGTCGCACGGCGGGCGGCGAGTCGACGATCGATATCGCGAGCCTCTTTCTGGGTCACAAACGCATCGTCGGCTCCACGATGGGGACCCAGGACGACCTCCGGCGGCTCGTCGAGCTGACCGCCGACGGGGATCTCGAGCCCGAGATCGACGAGACGTACGCGCTCGCGGACACCGACGCGGCCTTCGCGGCGATGCAAGACCGGGAGAGCGTCGGCAAGATCGTCGTCGAGCCGTAACACCACAGTACCGACCGCCGACGCGTTCCTGCCGCCCGATCGATCCCCCGGCGGGCGGGAATCGAGGTCGTCGTGTCCGCGTCTCCGGCGTCCGGATTACCTATCGCAATGGCGCACACGGCTAGGCAAGAAGACGCCGGCCCGACCTATTTTGCGCCGGTCACCGTCGCTTCCGTATGACGAACATCGCCATCACCGGCGCGGCGGGCAACGTCGGCCGGGAGGCAATCGCCGCGTTCTCCGACGGCGATCACGACCTCGCGTTGTTTACCCACAGCGAGACCGACGACCTCGAGTCCGAACCGATCGAGATCGCCGATTACGACGCGTTCAGCGACGCGCTCGCGGGTCAGGACGTCCTGATTCACCTCGCGGCTAACCCCTCCCCGCGGGCCGAGTGGGACGAGGTACGCGAACCGAACGTCGACGGCGTCTACAACGCTTTCGAGGCCGCGGCGGAGAACGACCTCGAGCGCGTGGTCTTTGCGAGTTCGAACCACGCGGTCAACATGAAAAACACCGTCTCGGAGAGCCGCCCGGAGTCGACGGTCGGCAGCCCCGAGATCGTTCGGCCGTCGGATCCGACCGATCCCGACACCTACTACGGCGTCACGAAGGTCTTCGGCGAGTCGATGGGGTCCTACTACGCGAAGCGCCACGGGTTCGACGTAGTGAACCTCCGGATCGGCTGGCTGCTCACCCGCGACGAACTCCGCGCGGAGTGCCGTGACCGCGACGGGGCCGGCGAGCGCTACGCCCGCGCGATGTGGCTCAGCCCCGGCGACTGCCGGCGACTGCTCAACGCGGCCGCGACGGCGACGCTCGAGGGGGCTCCCCTGATCGCCCACGGCATCTCCGACAACGCCGAGCGGTTCCTCTCGCTGTCCGAGACCATGCAGGCGCTGTCGTATCGACCGCAGGACGACGCCGAGGTGGTGCTGACCGGCGACTAGCACAGCCACGGCAACGAACCCGACGAATCGAAAGACCGAACACCGGTACGTTCGTACGAACCCATATGTCAGTCAAGGTGTCCGAGTCGACGGGATACGGGCCCAACACCCAGATGTCCCTGTTCGGCTATATCATGGCCGCGGTACTCGTGATCGTCTTGCTTCCACTGATCCCGGTCCTGGTCCCGGTCTGGATCCTCTGGAAAGTGTTCGTCGCCGAGGAGGAGTTCGGCCACAGCTTCGAGGACTGGCGGCGCGACACCGGCCGTACCCCCGATGACCGTGCGGCCGCCGCCGACGCGGAACTCGCGGCGGCCGAAACGGAAGCCACCGAGGCCGACGATGCCGAATCCGAGGACGAAACCGAACAGGCGACTGCGGAGTCCTGACGCCGCGAGATCGTTCTTCTGCTCGAGGACGACCTAGTCGTCGGCGCTGGCGGCCGCGACCAGATCCGACGGCGGGCCGCCGGGGAGGTCGTCGCGGTCGTGTGATTTTTCGAAGTCGAGATCCGGCCCTCGAGCGACGATCCGGTTGGGGTTGACGTCCGGGTGGGTCGTGTAGTAGTGTTCCTTGATGTGGTCCATGTTCACCGTCTCGGCGACGCCGGGCGTTCGGTAGAGGTCCCGCAAATACGGCCAGAGGTTGTCGTACTCGCGGATGTACTGGACGTTACACATGAAGTGCGTGTGATAGACGTTGTCGAACCGGACGAGCGTCGTGAACATCGCGACATCGGCTTCGGTTAGCCGGTCGCCGGCGAGGTAGCGCTGGTCGGCAAGCACCTCGTCCCAGTGGTCGAGCGCCGCGAAGAGGTCGTCGACCGCCTCGTCGTAGGGCCCCTGCTTCGTCGCGAAGCCGGCCCGGTAGACGCCGTTGTTGATCGGCTCGTAGATCTCGTCGATGATCCGGTCGACCTCGTCGCGGTAGCCTTCGGGGTAGAGGTCCACGTCTCGAGTCGCGTACTCGTCGAACTCGGTGTCGAGCATCCGCATGATCTCTTCGGACTCGTTGTTGACGATCGTCCCCTCCTCGGTGTCCCAGAGGACCGGCACCGTAACGCGACAGGTCGCGTCCGGATCCGCGTTTACGTATAGCTCGCGCAGGTAGTCGGCGTCGTGGACGTGATCGCGCGTACACCCCTCCTTCTCGGGGGTGAACTGCCAGCCGTCCTCGCCCCGATAGGGATCGACGATCGATACCGAGATCGCGTCCTCGAGGCCCTTCAGCGCCCGCGTCACGAGCGTCCGGTGGGCCCACGGGCAGGCGGCGGAGACGTAGAGGTGATAGCGGCCCGATTCGGGCTGGAATCGGGCGTCGGGGTCGTCGCGGATTTCGTCGCGGAACGGCGTCGTCTGGCGCTCGAACGAGCCGTCGTCGTCAGTCGACTCGTACGCGTCGGTTCGCCACTCGCCGTCGACGAGCATGTTCATACACACGTTCAGGGCTGTGTCCCACATATATACTCGCTAACACTCGTGTCACCCGGTCCGGTCTCAGCGATCGGCGACGCCGCGGCCTCAGAGAATGGCGCTAACGACCCAGTAGGCCGTTCCGAACGCGACGAGCGCGGCCCCCTCGAGGCGGGTCAGCTGCCGCCCCGTCGCGAGGACGACCGTTGCGAACGCGGTCACGGCGGCGAGCCATCCGAGCGCGAGAACGACCGCCGGGTCGACGGCCAGCGGGCGAGCCGCGGCGGCCAGTCCCAGTACGCCGAGGACGTTGAAGACGCTCGAGCCGACGACATTGCCCGCGGCGATTCCGGTATCACCCTGGCGGGCGGCTACGACGGACGTCACCAGCTCCGGCAGCGACGTACCGGCCGCGACGATCGTCGCGCCGATGACCCACTCGGAGATCCCCACCGAGAGAGCCAGCCCGACCGCGGCGTCGACCAGGACGCGCCCGCCGACGATCACGATCGCGAGTCCCGCCACGGTGCGGCCGACCTCGAGGCCGAGCCAGACGTCCCGCCCGGCGCCGTCGGTCGCCCCGCTCGAGTCGCCCGTCGGTTCGGCCGCCTCGTCGCCGTTCTTGACCGCGATCACGAGCGCCGCCAGATAGCCCGCCAGCAGCGCGAGGAGGACGGCCCCTTCGAGCCGCGAGACGAGGCCGTTCGCGAGGACGGCGACCGCGATGGCCGTCGAGGCGGCCATCGCCAGTACGTCCCGGCGAAGCAGCGGCTCGGACACGCGAAACGGTGCGATGACGGCGACGAGCCCGAGGATCACGCCCAGATTGAACACGTTCGAGCCGACGACGTTGCCGACCGCGACGTCGCCCCGGCCCTCGAGGGCGGCCCCCGTCGAGACGACGATCTCCGGCGCGGACGTGCCGAAGGCGACCACCGTGAGCCCGACGACGAGCGCCGGGATCCCGGCCGCGCCGGCGAGCCGCGAGGCACCGGTCACGAGGAAGCGAGCGCCGATCCAGAGAGCGAGAACGCCGACTATCAGCGAAGCGACGTCTCCGACGGGGAGCATCGTATCGGACGCCTTTGGAGGGGGCAAGCAAAAACGGCAGGGACGACCGGGACGCTCGAGCGGGCGGATCGCGAAAGGAGTATTTAAACGGGTCGCGTGACCACTCGAGGTATGGCAGACGACGGGGGCCGGCACCGCCAGAGCCGGCTGTTCACTGACGACGACGGCGGGTTCGACGCCGAGCGCGCACGCGAGGAGTCACTGCCCGTCGAGGACGGCGAGGTGATCGATACCGACGAGTTGGCCGATCACCAGACCTACCTCGAGGGCCGCGGGATCTACGACGAGCGCAACCGGGTCAACGACCTCACCGGCAAAGAGTGGAAGTACGCCACCAAGTCGGTGATCGCCGAGGGCTATCCGCCGGCCCTCCAGCACGACTTGCGGAGGGAACACGGCGGCCAGAAGCCCCCGCGGCTCTGTGCGGAGTTGATCGGCCGGTTCAGCAAGGCCGGCGACACTGTCCTCGATCCCTTCGCCGGCGTCGGCGGCACCTTATTGGGCGCAAGCGTCTGCGAACACGAGGGGACCGGCCTGCGGGAGGCCATCGGCTTCGAGCGCACGCGCCGATGGGTCGAAATCTACGAGACGGCCCTCGTCCGGGAGAACGAGGAGCGACGCGAGCGCGGCGACCCGCCGCTGGCCGAGCAGGACATGCGCCACGGCGACTGTGCGGACCTGATCGAGGAGGTCCCCGACGACTCGGTCGACCTCCTGTTGACCGACGTCCCCTACTGGCACATGGACGAACTCGAGCAGACGCGCAACGAGCGCCGGACCCGCGAGAGCAGTCTGGGTTCGTTCGACGGTCGGGACGCCGACGGTGTGGACGACGAGAGCGACGACGAGCCGGGCGCCCAGTCCCGCCGAGAGGGGTCGACGGACGGCGAGTGGGAGACGAAAGCCGACTGGCTCGACGAGATGGCCACGAAGTTCGACCGCTTTACTGACGCGGTCGCACCGGACGGCCACGTCGTCGTCTTCATCGGCGACATGTACCGCGACCAGTCCTACGAGTTCCTCTCCGCCGAACTCGCGCAGGCGATCGAAGCGGCCGCACCGCTGACGCTGGCGGCGACCCTGATCTGGTACGATCCGACGAAGGACCTCCACGTCTACGGCTACCCGTTCTCGTTCGTCCCGTCGATGGTCCACCAGAACGTCCTCGTCTTCCGACCCGCCGACGATTCGGACGCCAACTGACCGTCGTCAGTCGATCGTCTGACGCAGTTTTATTGGGTTCGAAACCGTCGGAACGAACAGGCGCGCTGACGGCCTCCCCACCCCTCCCCCATCCGTCCGTCCGCGCGCCTGCTACCGTTCCTCTCCCCCCTTTCGATCCGATCGCTACCGCGAGGTTCAGGCACCGGCTGGCAACAGCGATGACCGAACGTCGGCCGCGTGGTCGGTCTCGGTGATGACCGCAACCTCGTCGCCGACCGCGAGTTCCGTCCCGGGCAACGGGATGGTCAGCGATTCGCGGGCGCGCCCATGGGCGTAGATCCGCGCGGACTCGGGCAGATCGAGTTCGCTCATTCGCTTGCCGACCGCGGGCGATCCCTCTCGGATCTCGAGAACGGTCAGTTGGAGGTTCGCCGCGAGGTCGGCGACGACGTTGAAGTCGCCTCCCAAAAGCGCCGTCTTCGCACCCGCCGCACCCAGCCGCTCGGGGTAGATGATCTCGTCGACCTCCTCGGCGTACTTCTCGTAGATGTCCTCGCGGTAGTCCTCGTCGATCCGCAGGATTGTCCGACAGCCGTGGTGGGTCCCGACCATACAGGCCGCGAAGTTGGCGTTGAGATCGGGCGTGAACGCACCGATCGCGTCGGCGGTCCCGATATCGGCGTCGACGAGGACGTCCTCGTCGGCACCGTCGCCGTGGACCGTCTCGAGCCCGTCGTCGCTGGCGCGCTCGATCCGGTCCATGTCGTTGTCGACGACGACGACGTCGTGGCCTTCCTCCGCGAGGATGCGCGCGGTCCGGGAGCCGACTCGGCCGTACCCCACAATGACAAACCTCATGTGAACGGGATACACGCTCCGGGGTGAAATACGTTCGTCCGACATCGCTGCCCAAGACGGTGCGGTGCCGCGGCGCTCGCGGCGGCCGTGGGCCGGCGGGTTCGAGCGACTATGCACGAACGTGGTCACATTCCGCGTCGATCCGGACAAGAACGCTTAACTAACCCCTGTTGTTATGCTCGAGCATCCAATATGGGGGCACTCGACTCGCTCGCAGCGTACTTCCGATTCGGCGACCACGAGACCGACCTCGAGACGGAATCGATCGCGGGGCTGACGACGTTCCTGGCGATGTCGTACATCATCGTCGTCAACCCGGTCATCCTCGGCGAGGCGATCTCGCTCGAGGGCTACAATACGGGTGAAGTCACGCAGATGATCACCGTCGCGACGATCCTTTCGTCGGTGGTCGCCATGCTAGTGATGGCGTTCTGGGCGAACCGGCCGTTCGGCCTCGCGCCCGGAATGGGACTGAATGCCTTCTTCGCGTACACGGTCGTCCTCGGGCTCGGCGTCCCGTGGCAGGTCGCGCTCGCGGCCGTCTTCGTCGAGGGGATCGTCTTCATCCTCCTGACCGCGGTCGGCGCGCGCCGCTATATCATCGAGCTGTTCCCCGAACCGGTCAAGTTCGCCGTCGGGGCCGGGATCGGCGTCTACCTGCTCTTTCTCGGCCTGCAGGAGATGCAACTCGTCGTCGACAACCCGGACACGCTCGTTTCGTTGGGGAACGTCGCAACCAGCGCCGTCGCGGCACTGTCGGTCGCCGGGCTCGCGCTGATGCTCGTCTTACACGCTCGCGGTATCAGAGGGTCGATCGTCATCGGGATCATCGCCACGGCCGTCGCCGGCTGGCTACTGACGGCCCTCGACGTCGTCTCGCCGGGGACGCTGACGCCGCCCGGGAGTTACGAACGAATGACGAACGAGGGGCTGGTGAGCCTGATCGCGAACGTCCAGTACGACTTCACGCCGCTGGTCGCCGGCTTCATCGACGGCCTCGGCATGATCTCCGACGATCCGCTCGTCTTCGTGATCGTCGTGTTTACGTTCTTCTTCGTCGACTTCTTCGACACGGCCGGGACGCTCATCGGCGTCTCCCAGATCGGCGGCTTCCTCGACGAGAACGGCGACCTTCCCCAGATCGAGCGCCCGCTGATGGCCGACGCGATCGGGACCACGGTCGGTGCGATGATCGGGACCTCGACGGTGACGACCTACATCGAGTCCTCGACCGGCGTTGAGGAGGGTGGCCGGACCGGCTTCACCGCGCTCGTGGTTGGGGCCCTGTTTTTCCTGTCGCTGCTGCTCGTGCCGCTGATCAGCGCGATCCCACAGTACGCCTCCTATCTGGCGCTGGTCGTCGTCGGGATCATCATGCTGCAAGGCGTCACCGACATCGACTGGCAACATCCCGCGTGGGCGATCTCGGGTGGACTGACGATCACGGTCATGCCCATGACCGCGTCGATCTCGAACGGGCTCGCTGCCGGGATCATGAGCTACCCGCTCGTCAAAGGCGCGATGGGCGAGGCCGACGACGTCTCGACCGGGCAGTGGGTACTCGCGATCGCCTTCGTCGCCTACTTCGCCGTCTACTTCGCCGTCGACGCCGAGATGCTCTCGTTCTGATCGTCCCCGTCCGTTTTCGCCCCGTCAACCGGTCGTTCCATGCAGTCCGGGTTCCGGCAACCGCTCGGTCGACCGGTGGGCTGATACGGCCTCCGGGCCACTAGTCGACCATGGCAGACATCACGATGTACGAACTCCCCGGCTGTCCGTACTGCGCGAAGGTCCGCTCGAAACTCGACGAACTCGAGATCGAGTACGACACCATCGAAGTGCCCCGTTCCCACGACGATCGAACGGAGGTCCAGGAGGTCAGCGGCCAGACCGGCGTGCCGGTCATCGTTGATGAGGCCAACGGGATCGACGGGATGTCGGAGAGCGACGACATCGTCGAGTACCTCGAAGAGACCTACGGCAGCGGCGCGGCCTGACCCCGACTCGAGCAACTGTTCTCATGGGATCGAGCACATAGCAGTCGTGTTACCGCCGGCTACACGGCTTATTCGTCCTGCCAGAATCGACTCGAGAGCAGACTGAATACCGTAAACAGAGGGTAGCCGACGACGGCAGAGACTGTGAGAAACACAACCACGTCGCCAGCCGTCGTTACGGTCGTGCCGAGGTTGAACACGAGTCCGAGGACGGCGAGGACCGCCACGGAGAGGGCGCGGTATTCACTGACGAGATCGACGTGAGTATCGAGTGTCATCAGGGTGTCCGCGTTCGGAAGTGGCTCCAAGACGGCGGCCGATCAGGCCGCTTCCTCGTAGTCGGCACGTTCCCGGATGACATCGCGGAGTTCGTCGGCGTTCCGGAGGTCGTCGAGTTCGTCGCGTTCGACCAGGGCGGTGCCGTCGACGTTGTCCTGTTTCGCCCGGTCGACGACGTAGACCGAGCGGGTGCGGGTCACGCGACCGATCGAACTCATGATCCGAGCGCGTTTCTCCGCGGCCTTGGTGAACTCGGAGTGGCCGGTCAGCACGACGTCGCTGTCGTCTTCGTCCTCGCTGACTGCGGTAAACGGCGAGCGGGCCGTCGGATGGACGCTGTAGCCGGCCCGGGTGAAGACGGCGACGACCCGTTCGTCGTCCGGGTCCGCCTCGGGGTCGTCCGGGGTCGCCTCGCTCTCGTGGACGTCGTCGGCCCCCTCGAGGACGTCGACGGGGCTGGTCAGCGGCGCGTCGAAGAGGTCCTGGAGTTCCAGCGCGACCTCGACGGAGGCGTTCATGCCGTCCTCGTACTTCGAGACGGTCCGTCGGGAGACGCCGAGTTCGCTGGCGAGTTGGCCCAGACTCCAGTCGCGGTCCTCGCGTTCGTCGGCCAACAGGTCACCGTCGATGTTGACGTAGAGGCCGCCCGGAGCGGCGTAGATCAGCGGCGGTACTTCCTCGATAAAGAGGTTATACGCCGTGTCGGGGCTGAGGACCGGGACGCCGTGTCGGAAGTAGGTGACATCGGGTTTCAGGTCCTCGTCGCGACTCCGCAGGCCGATAACCAGCGGCGTCGCACGGAGGTAGGTCCCCAGCCGCCGCATCTCGTGGCCGGTCGCCTCGTTGAACGCGTCGATGTTCGCGAGGATCTTGACCAACAGCAGATCCTCGCCGCGGCGCGCGGCGATATCGAAGCTCTTCGGCCGGATCGCACACCGGTCGCTTACCACGAATCCCGCGTCCTCTAACATCGCGGTCACGTTGCCGACCATTGCGGAGCGGGACATAGGGGGTTGTAAGCGATTCCTCCTATAAGACGTTTTCCCCGATATGTCCGTGTGCCGTGTCGCGATTCGGACCCGTACCGGGAATATGCTTATATAGTTGGTTCGACCCGCGACCGGTGCCGATCCCCGACGACAACGCCGTCCCGAAAGGGGTTACCCGCTGCCCGGCCAAGGACCGCCGATGACCGTCGTCGGGATCGACGATACCGACTCGCGCGAGCGCGGGATGTGTACGACCTACCTCGCCGCGACGATCGCGGATCGACTGCAACGGGACCACGGAGCGGCGCTTTCCCGCATCCTCCTCGTCCGGCTCAACCCCGCCGTCGAGTACAAGACGCGGGGCAACGCCGCACTGGCGATCCACACCGACTGCGATCCCGACACGGCGTTCGCCGTCGCCCGCGACCGCCTCGAGGCGCTTTCCGAAACCGCCGACGAACGCACGAATCCCGGGCTGGTCGTCGCGGATCACGACCCTGGCGACGTGGCCGACGCGGTGAGCCGATTCTCGCGGGCTGCGATCCGCGATCACCTCGCGATCGACGACGCCGTAGCGCTCGTCGACGGCTGTGGCTATCGGTCGTGGCATGCCGGGGACGGCCGGGGCCGGATCGGCGCGCTGGCCGCCGTCGGCGCGTGGGCGGCGCTCGAGGAGTGGACCTACGAGTACATCACCTACCGCGAGCCGGATCGCTGGGGAACGCCCCGCGACGTCGATCACGACAGCGTCTTCGCGGCGGCCGACCGGGGCTATCCCGCTGTCTGGGACACCGTCGATCGCGGCGAGGACGAGACCGTCTGCGTCCCGCATACGCCGGGCCCGATCCTGCACGGGATCCGCGGGGACGATCCGGACGCGGTCCGGACGGTCGCCCGGCGGATCGAGGCCGAACCGGCCGCTTCGAGCCAACTGTTCGTGACCAATCAGGGGACCGACGTCCACCTCCGGGACAGCTCGATCCCCGAAGTGCGGGACGGACGGGCCTACCGGCTCCCGGGCCGGGTCGCCAGCGAACCCGAGACCCGACGCGGCGGCCACGTCTTCGTCGACCTCGAGCCGCCCGAGGTCGGCGAGAGCGCAGCGACCGAGCGGCTGACCTGTGCCGCCTTCGAACCGACGAAACGGTTCCGCGATCGGGTGCGGGCGCTCCGGGTCGGCGACCGCGTCACGGCCTGTGGCGAAGTGGCGGACGGGACGCTCAAACTCGAGAAGCTGGCGGTCCGCGATCTCGTCCGCACCGAGCGGGTGACGCCGACCTGTCCCGACTGCGACCGGCGGATGAAAAGCGCCGGCCGGAATCAGGGGTACCGCTGCCGGGACTGCGGGACGAGCCGGGACGAGAAGGCGACTCGACGCCTCGAGCGGGACCTCGAGCGCGGCTGGTACGAGGTGCCGCCGTGTGCGCGTCGCCACGTCGCGAAACCGCTGGTTCGGGGCGGGTTCGACGCGCCGACGCACCCGGAGCGGTAAGTGGAATCAGCGGACGCTGATGCCGCGGCGGGTGAGAAACTCGTGGACATCTCGGATCTCGACGGGACTGCCGATGATCCGACGGCGCTCTTCGCCGGCCGGCGCGATCGTGACGGTGAACGCCTCGTCGAGCTGCGGCTCGAGGGACTCGAGGGTCTCCGCGGGAAGCACGATCTGGGTGCTGTCACGCAGCTGCGACGCGTTCGACATACTCGAGGGTCGCCCGCAGGTCGTTTAGGTGTACCGGAATTTCGTTGTGAATGGTAATTATACTGGGTAGTAGTAGCGGGGATTATCGGCCGATGCGGACCCCGGCCGGCGACGGCGATTCGAGACGCTCAGCTACCGCGACGGCGAGATCGCGCTCCGTTTCGATCGTGCATCAGTCAGTCCCGTAGACCGTTACCGTCCGCGTGTCGCTCGCGTGGGTCGATCGGACCGACACCGGGAACGTATCGTCGTTCGCGACGGGGTAGGTGTCGTAGCCAAGTCGGACCGTCGTCGTCTCACCGGGCGTGAGTCCGACGCTTCTGGAATCGACCACTGCCGGCGAATGGCCGACCACGAGTTCGACGTCGCCCGACCCCGCGGCTCCGCCGACGTTTTCGACGGTCGCGGTCACCGCGAGGAATTCGCCGCCCGACACCGGCGCGTTCGTTCCGGTGATCGACACGGCGAACTGCGCCGCGTCGCCGCCGTTGCCCCCGTCGCGCCCGTAGACGAGGACCGACTGCGAAGCACTGTCGTCGCCCGTCCGCACGCGGACGGGGAACTCGTCGTCGTTCGCGACGGGATAGGTGTCATAGCCCATCGTGACCGTCGTCGTCTCGCCAGCCCCGACGGCGACCGATCGGCTATCGACGGTCGTCGGATCGTGCCCCACCACGAGTTCGACCTCGCGACTCGCCGGCCCCTCGCCCGTGTTCGCGAGCGTGGCCGTCACCTCGAGGAACTCGCCACCCGTGACCGGTGCGTTCGTCTCGAGGCCGGTCACCGACAGATGGCCGTGTTCGGCCGCGTCATCGGTTCCGATGACGGTGACGTCGGTCTCGGCTGCGGCGTGGCGCGTCTCGACGCGGGCGGGGAACGTCTGGGTGTTGCGGACCGTCGCAGTGGTGAACTCGAGGGACACCGGCTCGGACTCGCCCGCGAACACCTCGACGGTCTCGCTGTCGACGTGGGTCGGATCGTGACCGACGATCAGATCGACGGTCGCCTCGACGAACCCGTGATAGGTCGAGTGCCCCTCGACCGCGACCTCGGCGTCGACGACGAGGTCCTCGCCGGCGTGAACCGGCGTGTTCGTCCCGGTGATCGAGACGTCACGCAGCGCCTCGACAGACGGGCCGTCGGTCTGGGCTGCCCGCGTCCGACCGTCGCGACAGATGGCCCACGCGGCCATCGGATAGCCGCCGATGAACCAGATCGCATCGCCCCCGGTCGTAGCGTAGGTGACCGTCGCCGTCGACCCCGACAGATCGGCCCGCTCGAGGTAGGTTGCGTTGCGCCCTTCCTGCCAGACGAGCCAGTGGAGAACGCCGTGGTCGTCGGCGGCCGTCGCGGTGACCTCGATCGACTCGTTCGGCGTGATAGTCGTGTCGGGTCCCGGTTCGCAGGTCAGTTCGACGGTCGGTGCCGACGGTGCGTCGTCGGTGACGGTAACCTGCCACGCGAGGCTCGCCCCGTCGACGGTCACCGACACCTCGTAGACGCCGGGCTCCTCGAATCGGCCGTGAGCCGCCGGATGCCCCGTCCGATACGTGTAACTCCAGAAGGGGGCCGCTCCCGCGAGGTCGGCCGCTCCCGGCCCCTCGACCGTCCACTCGGCCGTCGCCGGATCGACGCCCGGCGTTGCCGCCGCTTCGAACACGACGTCGTCGCCGGGCCGGACGCTCGTTGCGTCGTCGACTGGACACCCCCGCTCGAGTGCCCGCTGTGCCCGCCCGGTCCCGAGCGTCGCGAGCGCTCCCACGGTTCCCACCGCCGTGACGTACTCCCGCCTGTGCATACGCTGACATACCGCTCGGGGAACGGTATAGCTAATCGAAGCTCTCGGGAACGAACCGGCGCGAGGAAACGAACATCCGGGTTTCCGGCTCGTTTCGGGCGGGAGTCGAACGCGGAGTCTCGAAAGGGTTTTTCGGCCCGACCGGCTGTGTACGACCAAATGGGGCTCGAGGACGAGATCGAGGAGATCGAAGAAGAAATCGCCAACACGCCCTACAACAAGTCCACGGAGGCCCACATCGGCCGGTTGAAGTCCAAGCTCGCCGAGAAAAAGGAGAAACTCGAGAACCAGCAGTCCGGCAGCGGCGGTGGCGGCGGCTACTCCGTCGAGAAACACGGCGACGCGACCGTCGCGCTGGTCGGCTTCCCGAGCGTCGGCAAGTCCTCGCTGTTGAACTCGATGACCAACGCCGAGAGCGAGACCGGCTCCTACGAGTTCACGACGCTGGACGTCAACCCAGGGATGCTCAGCCACCGCGGCGCGAACATCCAGATGTTGGACGTGCCCGGCCTGATCGAGGGCGCGGCCGCGGGCAAGGGCGACGGCCAGCAGGTACTCGCGGTCGTGCGCAACGCCGACCTGATCGTCTTCATGCTCTCGGTGTTCGAGATCGAACAGTACGACCGTCTCCAGAAGGAACTCCACGACATCAACATCCGCGTCGACCAGCAGCCCCCGCGGGTCACGGTCCGTCCGAAGATCAAAGACGGCATCAAGATCACCTCGAGTACCGACCAGGACCTAGACGAGGAGACGATCAAGCACGTCCTCCGCGAACACGGCTACGTCAACGCCGACGTCAACCTGCAAGAGAACGTCACCATCGACCGGCTGGTCGACGGCCTGATGGAAAATCGCGAGTACATCCCCTCGATCACTTGCGTCAACAAGGTCGACCTCATCGACCCCGACTACAAGGAAACCGTCGACGAGCAGTTGCGCGAGCGCGGCCTCGACCCCGAGGAAGTAACCTTCATCAGCGCCGAAGAGGAGAAGGGCCTCGAGGCGCTCAAGGATCGCCTCTGGGAGAACCTCGGGCTCATTCGGGTCTACATGGACAAACCCGGCCGCGGGATCGACTGGGAGGAGCCGCTGGTCGTCGAGGAAGGCGCGACCGTCGGCGAGGCCGTCGCGAAACTCGGCGGCGAAATGGAAGAGCGGTTCCGTTTTGCGCGAGTGACCGGCCCGAGTGCGGCCCACGACCAACAGCAGGTCGGGACGGACCACGTCCTCGAGGACGAGGACGTACTGAAACTGATTCTGCGACGGTAGCGCGTCGACGGGTTCGGCCGAGCGGACGACACCCTGCCGGGTACGATCAGCACGTCGCTTCCTACTCGCACGACTCCGTTTCGATTAGTGTGTGAATCGTTTCAGTGCGTACTATCGTCGGCTATACTGCCGTTTACTAGCCCGCCTCAGTGAGTTTCTGATAGCCTCGGGTTTCTGACCTGAACGGGTTCGAAACGGAACGCTCAAAAATATCCGGCAGCCCCACTAGTAGGTAGATATGGTTGCTATCGAGTGGCTCTCACAGTTGATCGGTTCGGGGATACTCTCGCTCGTCCCGCCGCTACTGGCGATCGCCCTTGCGATCGCGACCCGCCGACCGATGCTGGCGTTGTTTCTGGGCATCTGGTCGGGTGCGGTCATCCATACCGGCGGCCACGGCATCGCACAGACCTTCGACTGGATCGTGGCCGCGATCATCGTCGACGACGGCTTCCACGTCCAGATCCTCGTCTTCACGCTGCTTCTGGGCTCCGGTGTCGCTCTCATCTGGCGACTCGGCGGCGCGATCGCCGTCCGAAACTGGGCCACAAACCGCCTCGAGACGCAACAGACCGTCGGACTGACCACGTGGGGGCTTGGCATCGCCATGTTCTTCGACGACTACGCCAACACCGCCATCGTCGGCAGTACCATGCGGGAAATCTCCGATCAGTTGCGGATCTCCCGCGAAAAGCTCGCCTACATCGTCGACTCGACGGCCGCGCCCGTCGCGACGCTTGGCATCTCGAGTTGGGTCGCGTTCCAGCTGTCGCTGATCGGCAGTGCCTACGAGGAGATGGGTGTCGCGGGTGAGGCCCCGACGGCGTTCGCGACCTTCGTGCGCTCGATTCCGTACAACACCTACGCACTGTTGGCGATCGTCATGGTCGGGATCGTCGTCTACACCGGCCGGGACTACGGCGAAATGCTCGACGCCGAACACCGCGCCCGAACGACGGGCGCGGTCAACCGCGAAGGGGCACAGCCGCTCCAGAAGGTCGAGGAAGACCTCGGCAAGCCGATCGACGAGCGGCCGATGTTGCGGACCTTCTTCGCGCCCGTCGTCGTCCTGGTCGCGGTCACGCTCGCGGGCGCGTTCTGGACGGGATATCAGTCCTGGCAGTCGAGTCAGGCCGAGGCGGGAGCGCCGACTGCGTTCGGTGCAGCCGTCAACGACGCGGGATTCACGCAGGTACTGATCGATGTCGTCGGGGCGGGCAGCTTCGCGACGGCGCTGATATGGGGTTCCTTCGCCATGGTCGTGACCGCGATCGCGATCGGCCTCGCCTACGGCCTGTTCGACATCGGCGAGGGCGTCGAGACCGTCATCGACGGGTTCGGAATCATGCTGACGGCGGTGACCATCCTCGTCCTCGCGTGGACGATCAGCAGCGTTGCGGAGACGCTCGGCACCGGCGAATACGTGGCGACTGTCGCCGAACCGTACCTCTCGGAAGCGTTGCTCCCCGTCCTCATCCTCTTCGTCGCCGCGTTCGTCGCGTTTACCATGGGGTCGTCGTGGGCGACGATGGGACTCGTCACCCCGATCGCGGTCCGGGTCGCCTACGAGTTCGGAAGCGGGTTCGAACTCGTTCCGGTCGCCGTCGGTGCCGTCTTCTCCGGTGCGATCTTCGGGGATCACGCCTCGCCGATCTCCGACACCACGGTCCTCTCGGCGACGTTCAGCGGTGCGGACCTGATCGATCACGTTCGCACGCAACTACCCTACGCCCTGACCGTCTTCCTCGTGGTCGTCGGCTGCTACCTGCTCAACGGCTATCTCGGCGTCCCGCCGATCGTCTTCCTCCCGCTCGGCGTCGTCGTCCTCGTCGGTCTCGTCGTCGGCCTCTCGGAACTCGACGCCGGCCGGAAGGGGCTCGAGCCGGTCGCGACGGAGCCGGTCGTCTCCGGGCCCGAGCCAGAGGGAGAAATCGACGCGGACTCGACGGGTGGAGACGAGTAGCCCGCCGCCTCCGCCACGTTTTTGCCGTCTGCTGGCCTGTCTTCGCGTATGGACGGAACGCTCGATCACACGATGATTCGCGTCGCCGATCTGGAGGCGTCTCTCGACTGGTACCAGTCTCACCTCGACTATGAGGAGAAAGACCGCTACGAGGGCGACGGCTTCACCATCGTCTACCTCGGGCCCGAAGACATGCACGAGGACGGCGCGATGCTCGAGATCACCCACAACGAGGGCGAGGAGCCCGACATGGGCGACGCCTGGGGGCACGTTGCGGTCCGCGTTCCCGAGGGCGAACTCGAGGACTACTACCAGCAGCTCATGGACGAGGGCGTCGCGGACTATCGGGACCCCGAGTCCTGTGGCGGGCGCTACGCGTTCGTGAAAGACCCCGACGGTCACGAGATCGAGATCGTCCAGCGTGAGACCGGCGCGCTGTGGTCGCTCGATCACACCATGATCCGCGTCGAGGACGCCGACGAAGCGCTCGGCTTCTGGACCCGGAAGTTCGGCTACGACGAGGTTGGCCGCTGGGAGGCTGACACCTTCGCGAACTACTTCGTCGAACCCGCGGACGCCGCCGACGAGGCGATGTCCGTCGAACTCACATACAACTACGACGGCCGCAGCTACGATCTGGGCGACGCCTGGGGCCACCTCTGTGTCCGCCTCGACGACCTCCACGACGACTGGGAGCAGCTCATGACCCGGGAGGCCGAAGACTACCGCGATCCCGAGAGCTGCGACGACATGTACGCGTTCACCACGGACCAGGACGGCCACGAGATCGAACTCATCGAGCGGGATCTCGAGGCCGACTCGCTGTTCCCGTTCTGAGCCGCCTGCCGCCATTTGTTTCCCTTTTCGCGCGACGACGAGGCCGTCTCGAGCCGTCGGCGACGAGGGCAACCGCTAGAGGTCCGGGATCGGCACGACGACGACCGGCCGGTCCGCATCCGCAAGCAATCTCCGCGTGGTCGAGCCGAGGTCGCGCGTCGCATCGGGATCGCCGCTGTGAACCCCGACGACGAGTTCGTCGGCCGCCGAGGCTGTAGCCGCGTCGCGGAGTTCCGCGACCGGGGAGCCGGTACGGACCTCGGTCTCGACCTCGCCCACCGTCGCGAGCCGAACGGGGGCGACGTTCAACGCCTCCTCGCGGTCCCGGCGCGCCGTCGGGTCGTCGGCTGGCGCGACGGCGACCACGGTGACGGCGTCGTCGCCGTTCGCCCGTTCCTCGAGGTAGTCACAGATCGCTGCGGTGGTATGGACCGAGTCGGTTCCGACGAGATACTGCATGGCCGTTAGCAGGGTTAGGGTCGACACAAACCTATGGGATCGGGGCCGGCGAACGCGTCGGTCGGGCGGATTTTCCGACTCGGAAAACGCTCTCGGATCACTAATAGGAACGGGGCAGTAGCGGGAAACGGGGGACGTGATAGGCAATCCCCGCACGCCTGCGTGGTCCCCCGCTTCCCCGCATCCGATCATCCCACGGCCGCGACGCCTGCCCCACACGTCCCCGCGATTCCCCCCTCGCGCGGGGACGTGCGGCGTCGGCCGTTCCCCTGAGCGGTGGTCCCTGCCGCTTCGGCCCGCCTGACAACTCAATGCCGACCGTACAGCGAGTACGTGATCGCAACTAGCCCGAGCAATCGACTCACGTTTTCGAGCAGTGCGATGACGACCTGATCGGGATCGACCAGCGTCGTCACGAAGACGTTGAGCAGGAAGGGAAACACCGTCAACAGCGAGAGACCGATGGACAGATAGAGCATCGACTGTGCGTCGTTGCGCCGGTACCCACGGTAGGCCTGATACGCGATGACCGCGCCAAACAGCGCGACGAGGAAGAGACTCGCGACGGTCAGTAGCTCGAACAGCGTCGCCTCGTCGATCCGGACGACGTTCCGACTCATCGCATCCCCTCCCACATCCGGGTGAACTTGTCGGCGACGTCTTCCTCGCGATACGTCAACTCGAGTTCGAACGATCCCTCCTCCAAGGACAGTTCGAGGTGGTCGAGGTTCGCACTATAGACGCTGTAGTGGTTGCCGTCGGATGCGAGTTCGGTCTCCTCGGTGACGAGACGACACTCCTCGAGGCGATCGAGTCGTCGATAGATCGTCGGGAGGGAGGCATCACACCGTTCGCTCAGGGTACTAGCAGACATGGGTTCGACGCTCGTGTGGGTGAGGATTTCCCGTGCGTACTCGTCGTCGAGAACCGAAAGCAGGGTCGACAGGTCGGTTTCCTCACTCACTGGTATGGCAGTTCCTTCCGCCATGGCTATCAAAAGCGGTCCGGTTTTTCTGGCTGAGAAAACACCCCGCCGTGGAGACGACATAGGGTTCGGAGAACGGAACGTGGGTGAGTAACATGGCTATAGCGTGATGAGCATTGATAAGCGATGCGGCGTTCCCGTTCAAGGAACTGACATCCGGCTCATCACACGGACGTCGCTGGACGGTATCGTGGATTCGTTTTTGAGCAACGAGACGATGAGAGGATACGAATGTCAGACGTTTTCTATATCGCCACCAATATTTTTCCAAGCTATAGAATTTTTTAATAGATCGGAGCCGTATCTTCTATTGAGATAGAAGAATGAGTATGCTAAATTATATAACTATAACATTTTTGTTATACATGAGCGCTCTCCCAGCACTATACAGCGCCTATACGGTGTACGACAAGCGGCGGAAACCGGCAATCCAATGGTTTATTCTCTTCATGGTTCTGGCGGCCGCCTGGGCATTTCTTTACGCGACGATGAATCTAGTCCCAGCCGCTGGCCTTACGTATGCGATCGCGAACGTCTTCTGGACAGTCGTTACTGCAACAGGTGGCGCGTTCTTCCTGTTCGCGTATGAGTTTGCCTACAAACAACCGCTATCGAACAGAGCTGCCGTCCTCTTTTTTCTGCCTGCGATCGTATTCTTCGCCCTTAGTTGGATCAATCCGGGTGATATCGTCTACACTGCCGAGTACACTGTTGGGACCGACGGCGTGCTTCAAGTCGGATTTCCACAAGGAATCTTGTTCGTTGGTATCGTTCAGGGATACGGCTATCTGATGACGATCGCCAGTACTGCGCTTTTCTTCGCAGAAGCCATCCACTCGGACGGAAAGCATCGCAGACGAGCGGTGACACTCGCGATATTCTTCATCGGCGTACTGGTCGCCACGACACTCACGATCGTCGATTACCTTCCCCCATACTACGATGGAACCGCGCTACTGTACGGGTTCGCGGGAATCTACTTCGCTCACTCCGTGAACCGGCATGGGTTTCTGGAGTTCTCACCCGTCGCTCGAAACCAAGCGTTCAATGCCATCAACGAAGCGGTCTTCATTCTTAACGCCGAAGACGAAATCATCGACGGGAACAGTACCGCTGCTGAAACGTTCGATGTGAACTTGGACTCCCGAGAACGTATCGAGGACGTCTTGCCGACCCGTTCTTCGACAGGCGAAATCGAAGGGACGTTCTCTCGGACGGAGCGTGGCGAACTCAAGTACTATACAACGCAGACGCAACCGTTTGCGTACGGCCGTGGGTTGGCCGGGAAATTAATCGTCGTCGGAGAAATAACGGAACTCAAACAGCGGGAGAAGGAACTCGAGCGGATAAAAGACGTTCTAATCAGGTTCTTTCGACACGATATCCGTACGTCGATGCAGATTATTCTCGGTCAATCGGAAAGTCTCCAAAAGGACCTTCCCGATGGGGGCGACGATAATTTGACAGATATTGTGGATACCTCGGAAGACATCGTGAACAAAGCCCACAAAATTAGGCTTATCGATAGTGTGATCGGTGAGGACCGGAACGTGGTTGCTAGCCTCCCGGAAATGGTCGAAGACGGTATAACGAAGGCCGAAATTCCCTCGGATACCGTTCTCGAGGTGTCAATCCACGATGTCGACGTGCAGTGTCATTCGAAATTCGCTTTCGCCGTTCAGGAACTAATCGAGAACGCGGTCGAACACCGTGGCCAGCCCGATCAAGCTACCGTGGTGCTTCGGAGCGAAATAGAGGAGTACGCTGTAACGTTATTCGTCGAAGACGACGGCCAGGGTATCCCCGAAACCGAACTCGAGGTACTGAGAGAGGAAGGAGAGACCCAAATGAGTCATCTTAGCGGGATCGGACTCTGGATCGTGAAGTATCTGACCGAAAAGGCGGGCGGTGTCTTCGAGTGTAGAAATCAGCACAGCGGCGGTGCACAGGTCCGTATTACGCTTCCCGTTCCTGCGGAGTCCGAGGATGAGCCAGCCCGGACCGTTTCGGATAGGTAAGTGTTCACATGTTCTTCGAACGGGGCCATTCGACGGCGTTTTGATTCCATTCCCTCAGGAAATTTTAACTCAGCATGGTGCCTCGGTACGAGTACTGTGGATACACGGACCGTTCATACCCCCTTCCTGTTGAATCTCTGGCTTTGCATCGGCGCTGTGCTTATGGTATGCATAACCGCAATCACGCTCAATATCCCACTTTCAGCAATCGGTGTTGGGATACTCCTCCCTGCACTGGGCGTATACGTCATTTACGTCGAGGACCGGCGCAACATCAGTCCGGAAGACCGCATCAATAACGCGTACAGGACGGCGCTCGTCGAACGCTTCGATACGCCACTGCTCTATACGAGCCTCGCCAGTATCGTCATCTATCAGGCCATCACGCTCTTCTTTGCGATCGGCCTCGCATCGACGTCACGGACGGGACTCGCACTACTCATCGCACAATTGCCGCTCGTATTCATCTATACGTACGACGACTCGAAGCGCTATCCCTTCATTGATTCTGCATACGTCGCAGTGGTCTGGGCAGTGCTGATTTTCCTCCCGATATTTCTCAGTACGACGCTGCGTGTTACGATGCCAACGGTGGCGGTGTTCATGGCCTGGTTCGCCATTATTTTTGCAGGTGTCGAGTCACGGAACGTAAGCGATATCACCGGAGACGACGAAGTGAACCGCGCGACTGTTGCCTCTACTCTCGGCCCGCGCCGGACGAAATACCTCGTGTTGTCATTGAAAACAGCCGGACTCGGTACGATCTACGGGCTGGGCGGAGTGCTTCCAGCACTCCTCACGGTAGTATACCTGCTGTATCTCTCTCTGTTCCGTGAACTGACACGGAATATCACCCCGCCACCGGAGTACCGAGCCGGAGAGCCGTCGAACGGGATGTAGTGAGCGTCGGATAGAAACCGCGTTCTCAACTACCCAGGTAGGCTTGGCTGCCGGCTATATCTAGAACTGCATGAGAGATGCAGTGAGAAACCCGGGCCAAACATCGTCGACAACACGCGAGGATCGTCTCGAGTCAGGTCTGTCCACCGGCTAGACGTCTCGATAGGCGCTCCGAGTCGGAGTCGTGTCCGGCCCCAACCGGTGACGGATCCGGGTCCTGGTTGCGTTCGCCGCTTGCTGTACTCGCTTCGGCGTGTCGCGGGTTGTCGGTCGTCGAGCCGACACACGAATTGTGTATAGCAACATCTAATTTATCCACTACACAGCGGATCAGCACCGCCCGCTCTCGCCGCCGGCCCACTCGAGCCAATCGAACAATCGCTGTCTCTTATACACATCTCTGAGCNCCGCTCGAGGAGGACGTCGGTCTCGAGTCGCCGAGCGGCCGCGAAGCTGTCGGCGGGATCGACGACGTCGTCGTCCCCGCCGTGAAAGATCGCGACCGGGACCGAGAGCGATTCGACGACGTCGTCGAAGGGGTAGCGATCCAGCGCCTCGAGAAACCGACGGTCGATCCGTTCGCCGGTCTCGAACTGCACCGCCCCATCGCGGTCGATGGTCGACCGATACTCGTCGAACGTATCGGTAGTCGTCACGGGCGCGCGCGTCGCGACCGCCCGCACCCGGTCATCCGTCGCAGCGGCGTGGAAGGCCATTTTCCCCCCGAAACTCGAGCCAAAGAGGACGTACGAGTCCGGATCGAAGTACTCGATGACGGCCCGGAGATCTGCCAGTCGAGCCTCGAGGGTGGCATCGACGAACGCGCCGTCGGACTCGCCACAGCCCCGGCAGTCGAACCGGACGGCGTTGTACCCCTCCCTGACGGCCCGCCGACACCGGCCCTCGTAGCTGCCGGACTTGTCGCTGCGGAGGCCGTGACAAAACACGATCCAGTCGTCCGAGTCGGTCTCGTGATGAACCGCGGCGACCTCGGGGGCCGACCCCGTCGCGGCCGCCGTTTCGATCGGGATCCTGTGTGATTCCGGCATCGTCCCGGACGACGGGCGGCAGCGTCTTGATACCGACGCTCCCCGAGAAAGAGCGGGTGCCGACTCGAGCGCCCGAGCCCCGGCCGGCGAATCGTTTATCGCTCCCGACGGGGTTGGTCCGACTATGACCCGCACGACCTACCGGTGTCCGTGTGGTGCCCGCCTCGAGTTCAAACAGGACCTGCGGAAGGAACGCGGGACGCCGACGCCCGAGTGGAAATGCAAGGACTGTGGGACGCCGGTACCGGGGATGACGGCCGAGAAGATCCGGCACCAGCATCCGTCCTGAGTCGCGACTCGATCGATGCGTTCGTCTCGTGCCTCGGAGTATAAACCACATTCAGATATACGGATTCGGACGGTCCCGGTCGAGCGCGACTCGAGGATGACCCGGCGAGTCACGGATCGGATGCGTCGGTGGTGGCGAAGTGACACTTCGCGCGGCCCGGCCCGAGTCGGCGCTGGTCGGGGTCGGTTTCTGCACAGTCCGTCTCGGCCATCGGACAGCGGTCCCGGAAGACACACCCGCTCGGCGGCTCGACCGGGCTCGGACGGGTGCCCTCGAGCGACGTGCCGGTCGAACTGTCTGGTTCGAGCGACGGAATCGCCTCGAGCAGTGCCTTCGTGTACGGATGTGTCGGCCGATCGAACACCCTGTCGGCGGGGCCGACCTCCATCAGTTCCCCGAGATACATCACTGCCACACGGTCCGCGACGTGTTCGACGACGGTCAGGTCGTGAGAGATGAACAGATAGGCGAGATCGAGATCGGCCTGAAGGTCCGCGAGGACGTTGAGGAGGCGGGCTTGAACGGAGGCGTCGAGCGCGGAGACCGGCTCGTCGAGGACGACGAGCGAGGGGTCGAGTGCGATCGCACGCGCGATCGCGACGCGCTGGATCTGTCCGCCCGAGAGTTCGTGCGGGTAGCTCGTCGCCTGCTGTTCCGAGAGCCCGACGCGATCGAGCAACTCGCGGACGCGGTCCGTGCGACGAGGCCGGTTCCAGCCGACACTCCGGAGCGGTTCACCGATCGTTCGCTCGACCGTCAGTCGGGGGTTGAGACTCGAGTGCGGGTCCTGAAAGACGACGCCGACGTCGGTGAGGGTAGCGGCATCGCGGTCGGCGACGCTACCGACCGGCGTCCCGTCGATTCGGACCGTCCCGGTCGTTGGCCTCTCGAGGCCGGTAATCAGCGATGCAAGCGTGGACTTGCCACAGCCGCTCTCGCCGACCAGCGCGAGCGTCTCTCCGGCCTGGATCTCGAGGTCGACCCCGTCGACGGCCCGGAGCGTGTCGTCGTCTCCGAGGAGGCGTTCGATCGGCCCGCTCGCGAGCGAGTAGTGTCTGGAAACACCCTCGAGTTCGACGATCGGGGACGGTCGGTCCGAGTCGCCGGGGGCCGATTCGGGAGCCGCGGTCGATTCGGATCTGGCACCGGGAGCGCCCGTCCTCGAGGGCGGGGTATCCGACTCGGACCAGTTCGACTCGACGCAGGTGACGCTTCCGCGGTCGTCGGCGAGAGCAACGGTTGGGACCTCCTCGTCCCGACAGGCGGCAGTCGCGTACTCACACCGGGGGGCAAACGGACAGCCCGCCCGATCGGCGGTCGGTTCGGGAACCGATCCGTCGATCGTCGGGAGTCGGCTCTCCCGGTCGACGCGCTGGGGGAGACACTCGAGCAGCGCCTTCGTGTACGGGTGGCGAGGGTCCTCGAGGATGCGTTCGGTCGGGCCGGTTTCCATCACCTCGCCGGCGTACATCACGACGACGCGGTCGCAGATTTCGGCGACGACGCCCAGATCGTGCGTGATCAGCAGGATCGCCGTCCCGCGCTCGGCGTTGTACTGACGGAATCGCTCGAGGAGCTGTGCCTGCGTGGTCGCATCGAGCGCGGTCGTCGGTTCGTCGGCGATCACCAGGTCCGGGTCGGATGCGAGTGCGATCGCGACGCCGGCCCGCTGGCGTTGTCCGCCGGAGAGTTCGTGGGGGTATGCGTCAACCCGGTCGGCCGGGCTGGCGATTCCGACCTGTTCCATGAGGTCGATCGCCCGTTCGCGGTACTCGCGCCACTCCGACCGGCTGCTAAACGGCGGGAGATGGAGGTACTCGAGCAGGCGCTGGGGACCGGGTTCCTCGTGGACCTTGATCGATTCGGCGATCTGCTCGCCGACGTCGAAAACGGGGTTCAGCGTCTCAGTCGGGTCCTGAAACACCATCGAGACGGTGTCTCCCCGGAGCCGGCGGAGCTGTCGGTCGGTCGCATCGGTCACAGCCACGTCGTCGAGGTGGATCGATCCCCGGACGATCTCGCCCGGGTCCTGTAGGCCGACGATCGAGCGTGCGGTCACGGATTTGCCGCTCCCGCTCTCGCCGACGAGGCCGACGATTTCGCCCTGGTCGACGGTCATCGAGACGCCCTCAACTGCGCGGACGAGGCCATTGCGAGTCTGAAACTGCGTGTGGAGGTTGTCGATCGAAAGCAACGTGGAATCCATCGATTGTCCAGTCATGTCGTGATCACGTCGGTTTCTCGAGGGGTGTATCGTGGTTCGGATCGAGGACGTCACGGAGCCCGTCACCGAGCAGGTTGAATCCAAGGACGGTGAGCATGATCGCCGCGCCCGGAGCGTTCGCGAGCCACCACGCCCCCCGGAGGTGGTGGCGGCCGGTCGAAAGCATCGTTCCCCATTCGGGCGTCGGTGGCTGTGCGCCGAGGCCGATAAACGAGAGACCGGCCGTTCCCAGTATCACCGTTCCGAGGTTCATCGTCGCGAGAACGATGATCGGGCCGATGGTGTTCGGGAGGAGATGGCGGATGGCGATGCGATGCCGGGAGACGCCCATCAGCCGGGCCGCCTGGACGAACTCGCGTTCTTTCGTCGAAAGGACACTGCTGCGGACGAGACGGGCGTAGGACGCCCAGCCGACGACCGCGAGTGCGAGCATCACGTTTCGGAGGCTGGGGCCGAGAATGCCGGCGACCACGAGTGCGAGTACCAGCCCCGGGAACGCGAGTTGGACGTCGACGAGTCGCATCAGGAGTTCGTCGATCAGGCCGCCGGCATAGCCCGCGAGCAGGCCGATCGCCGTCCCGAGGACGAGCCTGATCACGGTGACGGCGACGGCGATACCGAGCGAGAGCCGGGCACCGTACAGAAGTCGCGAGAAGACGTCCCGTCCGAGCTGATCGGTTCCCATCGGATGGGCCAGCGTCGGTGGCTGTAACCGGTTCACGAGGTCCTGACTCGTCGGGTCGTAGGGTGCGATGACGGGACCGAACACGGCGGCGATCGTCAGGGTGGCGACGATCACCAGCCCGATAACGTTGAGCGGGTTCGCAAAAAACGCCGCGGTCGCCCGGGACGTCCGAACCGCACGGTACCGTCGTCGAAGGCCCGCCACGAGGGCCTCGAAACGGCCGATCACGCCGTCTCACCTCCGAGCCGGACGCGGGGATCGAGATACCGGTACGTGAGATCGACGACCAGGTTCGTTACGACGAAGACGACCGCGGTAACGAGGGTGACCCCCTGTACGACCGGGTAGTTGCGTTCGAACACCGCATCGACGAGCAACGTACCAAGCCCCGGCCGCTGGAAGATGATCTCGACGACGACTGCACCGTTCAGCAGCGTCCCCAACTGGAGGCCGAGAACCGTTACGACCGGGACGAGCGCGTTTCGGAGCGCGTGTTTGTAGACGACGATCCGCTCACGGAGTCCCGTCGAGCGGGCGGTATCGACGTACGCTTCGTCGAGGACCTCGAGCATGGAACTCCGGACGAGTCGCGTGACGACGGCGGCCATGCCAGTACCCAGTGTGATCGCTGGCAACACGAGGTGGCCGACGCTGCCGGCACCGGCGACCGGGAAGACGCCGAGCGTCAGCGGGAACAGCAGGATCAGCAGGTACGCGAGCCAGAAGTTCGGCATCGAAACGCCGAGTAGTGCGCCCAGTTGGCTTGCATAGTCGATCGAGGAGCCTTGGTGGACGGCGCTGGCGACGCCAGCGGGGATCGAGATCACGAGCGCGACGACCATTGCGGCAAGGGCCAACTCGAGTGTCACCGGTAGCGCCTCCACGATCAGCGTCGAGACCGGCGTGTCGCTGTAGTACGACGTGCCGAGATCGCCCCGGCAGACGTCCAGCAGCCAGTTCAGGTACTGGACCGGGACCGGCTCGTTCAGGCCGTTTTCCGCCCGGAATGCCTCGATTTCGGCCGCAGAGGGCTGGCGGCCGAGCTGCTGGGAGAGAATGATCTCGGCCGGCTCGCCGGGCGTGAGAAATATCAGCCCGTACGTGACGAGCGAGACGCCGACCGTAACGGCAAGCGACGTCGTGAGTCGGGACGCGAGGTAATCGTAGGCAGTCATCGTCAGGCCGTTCGTGTCAGCTCGCTCCACTCGGCGAACTTCTCGATCGGAGGGAGTTCGAGTCCCTCGAGCGCGGCGTCGGCGGCGACGACGTACTCCTGGTAGAACAGCGGGACGACGACGGCCGCCGCCATGATTTTCCGCTGTGCCTCGATGTAGGCGTCGCGTTTCGCGGCCGGGTCACGCGCCTGATAGCCGGTCTCGATGAGGTCATCGACCTCGCCGCCGAGGTTGTACAGCCCGGTCCCCTCGGCCTCGTAGCGGTCCTTGTTGTCGACGCCCATCGTGTGGAAACTCTCCCACATGAGGTAGTCCGCGCCGGGGCTGTTCGATCCCGTACTCCCGATCTGGAGGTGGAACTCGCCGCGGTCCGTCAGGTCGTTTATCGCTGCGCGCTCGCGGACTTCGAGACTGACGTCGACGCCGATTTCTTCGAACGACGACTGGAGAACTTGTCCGATCGTCCTCCCGTCGTCCATATCGGTGTCCACGAGACAGGTCAGTTCCGAGCCGTCGTAGACCGACTGATCGACGAGGTCACGCGCGGCGTCCCGATCGCGTTCGTAGGTCGGCAGTTCGTCCTCGTCGACCCAGTCGATGACCGTCGATATCGGGCCGCGGGCAGGCTCGCCGACCCCCTCGAGTACCGTCTCGACGAGTTCTGTCTGGGAGACCGCGTAGTTGAGCGCGCGCCGCAGAGCCACGTCGTCGGTCGGCTCGCGATAGATGTTGAGCCAGACCGAAACCGCCCCCGCGGACTGCTGGGAGTCGACGCGAACGTCGTCGCGATCGCGAAACGACGAGAGACGACTTTTGGCCGGCATATAGATCAGATCGACCTCGCCGCTCTCGAGGAGATCGGTCCGAGTCGTCTCGTCTTCGGCCGCCCGGAACGTGAGTTCCGTCGGGGCCGGTTCGCCGCCCCAGTAGTCCGCGAACCGTTCGACGCGGACGTACTGCCCGCGCCGGATTTCCTCGAGGGTAAACGGTCCGGTACCGATGATCTCGCCCGCCTGCCGATCGGCTGCGGGCGGCTGGATGTCGATCATATTGTGGGCGATCGTTCCGGGGAAGCCGGGGAACGGGTCCGTCGTCTCGAACGCGACGGTGTATTCGTCGCGTTTCGTGACGCTGCCCGGTTCGAGGTGGAGCCACCCGTAGACGAAGTCGCCGCGCTCGGAGAGGATGTTCTCCTCGAAGGTGTGGACGACGTCGTCGGCAGTCAGTTCCGCACCGTTGTGAAAGCGGACGTCCTTGCGGAGTTCGAACTCCCAGGTGGTGTCGTCGGTGGCGGTCCAGTCGGTCGCGAGCCACGGTTTCGGTTGCATATCATCAGTGCCCCAGACCAGCGGCTCGATGACGCGTGTCCAATAGGGAGCCATGCCGCCCCAGTTGTCGTATCGACTGGTGTCGGTCGGATCCGCCGCCAGCCCGATCGCAAATGCGGTCTCGTCGGCCGTGTCGCCGGTTGCACACCCGGCAAGAGAGGCGAGTCCCCCACCGGCGATGCCGGCGAGTACCCGTCGACGTGACTCGTCCATCAGTGTCCCCTCACTGAACCTCGGGTTCGGGAGTTGTCGTTCGAGCGACGCCGTCGACACCGCCTCCCGCCGCGGAACGACCGGGCCGTCGCCGGTGTCGATACGTCACGGCCACCGTGGCCATCACTCCGCATCGATGTTTCGTTTCCAACCATTGTGAAACCTGAATTTCAGTACTGAAACTATACTTGTAAATATTCTGCTTCGATTTCGGTCCGACCGCCGAGCGAACCGAGAACTCGAGTGCGTCGCTACACCGCGGCGAGCGCCGCTCGAGAGACGCGTTGCTGACCATACTGTCCTGGGCCCGTGTCGGGCAGTAGCAACGCTCGCGAGACCGGAACGGTGCTAGAGGGCCTCGTCGGGGAGTGAAACGGGTTCTGCGGCCTGTTTGACGGACTCGTAGCGCTGTTCGGCCCAGGTAAGGGCGGCGGGCGTGTCGGTAACGATGAGTCCAGCGATCCCTCGTTCGGTGAAGACCGTAACGCCCGCACGCACGTCGTCAAACATCCAGATTCCGACGGAAAACGGGATGGAAGCGCGAAACGCATCGACGGCGGGATCGTCGAACAGTTCCGTCGCGACCACCGAATGCTCCGACCGGATCCAGTCGTCGACCGCCGGAGGGACGATAAGCTCGATCGAGGCGTTCTGCCCGGCTACGCCGCGTCGGTATAGTTCGTCGCCGTATCCGGCCACGAGTCGTGGCGTCACGATTCGGACCGTCGTCGCCGCCTCGACGTGGTCGAGAACCGTTGGCATCACCGCGTCCGGAACGTGCGGGTGCGTCTCGTGAACGTCCGCACCGTCGATAACCGCCCAGCCGATCTCGCTTTCGGGATCCAGTTCCCCGAGTACCGGAGCGACGTCGATCAAACACTCCAACCGCTCTAAGTACTCACGATGCGCACGATGGGCCAACCGACCGATATGCGTCGGACTCCACGTTCCGTCCCTGTACTCGACGAGTCCGGCGTCCTCGAGTTCGCGAACGATGTCATCGAGCGTCGAGCGCGGAATCTCGAGCGTCTCGACGAGATCGCGCTTTGCCTGCGGACGGTCGATCAGCGCACGGAGACAGGCGTGTCTCGCGTTGAGGACGGCTGCGAGGGTATCGGTATCGGGGACACACATAATATTACGTTCTATTCCGATTGATTTATTTCCTTCTGCGAACCTCGTGGAACGACGGGAATCGGGACCGGCTACGAGATCGAACCAGCGGGGTGTCGGGTTTCGTAACCGACGAAACCAGCGCCGAATTCTCGATAACAGGCGTAAATACCAGTCTGCTACTAATTCAACTCGCGGTGAACTAAATGACGGACATTAACCGCCGAAAGCTGCTCAAGAGCGTCGGCATCGCTGCAGGTGCCGGCGTTGCTGGAATCGGAAACGTACAGGCCAGTTCCGGAGACGTCTCGACGACGGACGCCGAAACAGCGCTCGATCGGGACGTCTCTCGAACGGCGCTGAAAACGGCCGGTGTCGACCCGGACTCGATCGCAATCGAAGACGCGACCGAAACACAGGTACGGACCGAACGGTGGGTACAGGTCCCCATCGAGGGCGATGCCGAGCATTTCGCGTACAACGACGAAGCGGACGTCGCCGAAATCAAGACGGGCGAAAACACCCTTGTCAGAGCGCGACGTGACGATGGCGAGATCCGCGTCGAAAACCTCGTTCTCGGCGACGCAGTCACGACCGAGGCGCTGGAGACGCTGCAAGCCAGTGACGACTGGACCGAAGCCCTCGAGAACGGCGAGGTGGCGACGGTCGATACGGCCGACGCGGCCGCCCATCGCGACCTCGAGTCGGGAGTCTCGAGGGTGTTCGTTTCCGCGACGCTGGAAAGCGGTGCCGATACCCTTCTCATCGCCGAAATCGACGGAGCCGAACTGGGATCCGTGTACAGTCTGGCCGGACAGTCCGACGGGATCACCACGCAGGAATCGGCGATCGACTGCTGGGTGAACTGTATCACGTGGGGTACCTTCTGTGCGACCCCGTGTCAGGTGTGTGTCGCCGACCCGACTCGAGTCAGCTGTGCCCCCTGTGCGGTCTGTATCGGTGGTACCGCGGCCGGCTGTGCCGCCAAGTGTGGTATCGAACAGTTCTGGTAACTACCGAAGCGAGACGACGAATTCGCCCGAATCGATACTCAAAGCCCATTTTTCGAGCGACGGCGTAACGACCGATCGTTGGTACCGTTCCGATCGAGAGGCTCGAGACTGAGATTCATGGAATCGTATACTCCTCGAACGCCCTCACCGCCCGCCGGTAGGAAACCGCCGAGACCGCGATCGCGAGTGCGACCGTTCCGACGAGCGACAGCAGGCGAACGGTCGGTATCGAGACCCCGAGTCCCGTCGACAGCGGCTCGTTCACAGGCGAGAGATACCCCGTGAGCGCCGGCAGGCAGACGAGCCCGACGAGTGTCATCACGACAGCAAGCTTGAGAAACGACCGTCGACCGGTCTCCGAGTAGACGGTCGTGGCGACGAACGGGATCGGGACCGGGCGAAAGTCGCGATATGACACGTCCATGCCGATCGCTGCAGCGACGGTGACGCCACAGAGACAGAGGGGGACGGTCGCGAGGGCGGTCAGGGTCGCCTCGAGGCTGCCGAGGGGGCTTCCCACCCCGGCAACGGCGGTTATCGCTACCGTCACCGGCGCGCCGACCGCGGTTCCGGCAAGGACGGTCCCGCGGACGAACTGGCGGCTCGAGGCGGCGGAAAGCGTCAGGGGGAGCGCGGGATACTCGACGCTGAGTAACTCGAGTCCGAACGCAAGGCCCGTCCCGACGGCGAGGACGAACGCGAGGAGAATCGGTGTGACCGCCAGTATCTCGCCGGCAGCGAGAAGCGGTAGATAGACGATCGGCAGGATGAGCAGCATGTATCCCGCCGTCAACAGGCCCCGGGGGACACGCCGTTCCTGAAGCCATCGCTTTCGGGCGACGGCAAGAACGGGCCGGGAAACCCAGCGACCGAACAACCACGTTGCGAGCCCGGGTCCGAGAAGCGACCGCGAGCGGTGGACCGTTCCGGACCCGACCGGATCGGTATGCCAGATTCGGTCAGCGAGCCTGATCGCCACGGCTGTACAGAGCGGGAGTCCAACGCCGAACAGACAGAGCGCGCCGATAGGACGGCGGCCGACCGGCTCGGACCCCGTCAGTCCGAGTAGACCGAGATCGGCGATCCAGGTGATCGGAACGACCGGAAGCCACGAGACGAGACGGTCCAAACCGACGGCACCACTGGCCAGTACGAACCACGCGGTCACGAGGGCCGCGAATCCCGCCGCGTACAGAAGCGTTCTGTATCGGCGGATTCGGGGCGATCGGAGGGCAGCGAGTTCCCGACCGAGGCTCAGCGTTACACCGACCAGCGCTGCGAGCGCGACGCCGCCGAAACCGGCGAGCAAGACGGTAATCAATCCTAACAGGGATTGGTGTCCGACAGCGAGCCCGGCCGCGAAACAGACGGCGGGCAGCGACAGCGGAACGGCGATCCCGGCGACGACCGTGCCGACGGTGCCGAGCGCGACCGTTCGAGTCGGAACGCTTGTAAGAAGCAACGCGGGTTCGATGCGCTCCATTACCGTCGACGTGCGTCGATCGAATACCCAAACCAGCGTGAGAAACCCCGAGACCGTGGCGACGTGTATCGTCTCGAGGGGGAGAGCGGCGGTTCCCTGCCGTAACGATCGGCCGACCTCGTACGCACCAACCCCGAAGAGTACGGCGGCCGAACCGAGTGCCACGACGAGGATCGTGCGCCACGCCGATGATCGACCGAGCCGCCGTCGGGCGCGCCGCCGCTCAATTCGTACGATTTGGAGAGCCTGACGCATTCGTACGGTGATCGATCGTGTCATTCACTACCCACTATCGAAAAATTATCAGCCAGTGTACTTAATTCTGGATATCGAGCCGGCCGCCAAGGACGAGTGGGTAGGTCCCCGACGGTTGCGGACGGGCCGGATTCCGTCGCCGGCCCGCGCTCGCGTGTGATCGCAGTTTTTTCGACCGGTGTGGATTCGAAACACAGATTTAGGACCGTGGAACAGGAACACACGAACCGATGACCACTGGCGTCACCCTCGAGAGTCGTGCCGACCGGCGGGATCGGACTGGGCGACGGCGATCCGGGGCGACAGACGCGGGCGTCGGGCGGGTGATCGCGCCGTGACCGGCGTCGCGATCACCGATGCGGTCGACACCTACATCCAGCGCAAGGCGGTGGGCGATCCCGACGGCTCCGGCGCGGGTGCTTACGCCTCCAACGCCGAGTCGATCCTGCGGCGGTGGGCCGAGTGGCTCGAGACCGACCACGGGATCCGATCGATCGACGCCCTTGCAGTCGATCACATGCGCGCCTACGCAGCGGAACTTCGCCGCCGGACGGAGCGTGGACAGTACACCGCCTCGACCGCCGGCACCTACTACGCCGTGGTCCGGGCGTTCCTCTCGTGGTGCGTTCGCGGCGGCATCCTCGAGACCAATCCCGCCGCGACCGACCGGGCCGAGGCGGCGCTGCCGGCCGCCGACGCCCGGCCCACAAGCGACTCGTGGACGGCCGACCAGCGCCGCGAACTCGAGCGCCACGTCCGCGAGCGAGCGCTCGAATCGGGGACCCGGTCGACGAGCGAGCGCCGCACCCGCCTGCGCGAGTACGCGATGGTGGCGGTCCTCGCCCATTCGACGGTCCGGGGATCGGAGCTGTTCCGGGTCCCCGACGACGACCGCCGCACCGGCGCGACGTGGGACGACGTGGACTTCTACACGGGGACGATCCGCGTGCTTGGCAAGTCCCAGCGCCTCGAGGATGTCCCTCTCCCGGCCCGAGCGCGGACGCCGCTGCGTCGGTATCGGATCGTACTGGACCCGCCCGCGAACGACTGGCCGCTGTTCCCGACCGGCCACGCCCCGTCGATCGCCCGCCGCGTGCGGACGGTCCTCGCTGAGCGTGGCCACGACGAAGCAGAGATCGAGTCGCTGCTCGAGACCTCGACGGCCCGGGAACTCGCCCGCGAGCGTGCGATCGCGCCGCCGGCGATCACCACCGAGGGGGCGCGGTCGGTCCTGCGCCGGCTCTGTGAGGCGGCCGGGCTCGAGGTCGACGGCGACTACTTGACGCCACGCGGGGTCCGCGGGGACCGGATCGACGACGACTACCGACAGGAGGCGACGGCTTCGAAGCCGACGCTACGGGCCTCGGTGTTAGAGCAGTCGATCGCCGTCCCGCCGGAGGAGCCGCTGGTCGTCGATGCCGAGCCGGTCGAGGGCGAGGAGTCAAGCGATTCCGGCTGAGAAGCGGTCGTCGAACGATCAGACGACGAGCAGCCAGAGGACCACCGTCAGGACGAGCGTCAGTAGGAGGACGGTCGTTCCGATGCTCGTTCGGAGGTGGATCGTCGACGGCCGGCCACCGTCCGTCGGCTGCCGTTCCTCGACGTCGACCAGCGGGAGTCGCCGTGCGGCCGCGTCGACCGCGAGGACGGGATTGTTTCCGATCCAGTAGCAGCGCTTGACGCCGCCGACGACGGCTCGGTCGACGGCAGCGTAGATCTCGGTCACCGCGAGCATCGTCCATCGACTGACGTGGTAGGTTACGGGGTAGACGATCATCGCCGGATCCCCGAGATCGAGTTTCGAGAGGGGCTTGCGAACGACGACGAACGTGACCGCGGCGACGGCAGTCAGAATGCCCGCCGTCTGGAGGTGGCTCGTGCTGTAGGGATGCATGTGGCCTTCGTCGTTCGGATAGGCGAACGTGAACTCACCGCCGCCGTGGGCGTGCAGCGTCGGCGCGAGGTCGGCCAGCCCTTCCCACCAGACCCCGAAGAGGACGCAGGCTGCGCCGAGGCCGAGCATCGCGACGGTCTGGCCGGGCTTGGCGTCGGGAACCGAGACGTCGCTCTCGCCGTGGAAAAAGACGTAGTACCCGAGCTTGATAAAGGAGAGTAGCGTGCCGATCGCGCCGAGCCAGAGCAGCCAGTACAGCGGCTCGGAGGCCTCGATTCCGTAGTAGTGGGGATCGGCTGCGTCGAAGAGCATCCCCTTGCTAACGTACCCGTTGAAGCCGGGAATCGCGGTGATCGAGAGCGCGCCGAGGCCGAACCCGATGGCGGTCAGGGGCATCTCGCGCCAGAGCCCGCCCAGCTCGTACAGGTCCTCCTCGCCGGTCCGATAGATGACGACGCCGACGGCCATGAACAGCAAGCTCTTGAACAGGATATTGTTGAAGAGGTGACTCATCGCGCCAGCGACGGCGATTTCGCTCTCGATCATCCAGGCACCCATGCCGATCCCGGCGACGATGTAGCCGAGTTGGGCTTGGATGTGATAGGAGAGCAGCGCCCGCATATCGTGTTGGAGGAGCGCGAAGGTCGCGCCGTAGACGGACATCAGGCCGCCCATGTACGCGATGTAGATACCGAGGTCGCTCTCGGCACCGATCGGGAACGCCCGGTAGAGGACGAACGCGCTGGTCTTGGTCGTGTAGACCGAGAGGAACACCGAGGCGGCGATATGGGGCCGCGGGTAGGTGTCGGGCAGCCACGTGTGAACGCCGATGAAGGCGACGTTGACGCCCATTCCGAGTACCGCGAGCAGGGCCGGGATTCCGTCCGCGATCCCGGTCCCGTCGTAGATGAAGGTGCCCGTCTGGACGTAGTGGGCGGCGACTGCCAACATCACGAGGACGCCGCCGGTGCCGTGGAAGAGGGCATACCGGAAGCCGGCCCGGACCGCGTCGCCGCCGTAGTGCCAGACCACGAGCGTGCTGGTCACGGCCATCAGTTCCCACATGAACAACAAGACGAGCCAGTCGCCGGCGAAGGCCGCGCCGACCGACGAGGCCACGTAGACGAGCGCGAACGCGACCAGCGTTGTACTGGCCTCGCTCGAGTAGGCATAGATGACGCTACAGACCCCGAGGAAGCCCAGCCCGAGCCCGACCATTCGGGAGAAGTCGTCGATGTAGTAGGGGACGACCTCGAACCCGAGGAAGGTCCCGGCCAGGTGCTGGCCTTCCGGCGCGATCAGCGAGATCGCGAGGACGGCCGCCAGACTGAGTGCGCCGACGGTGAAGCCGGCGATCCGGGGCAGGACGAGGACGAACAGTGCCGCCGCGAAGATCAAAAGCGGCGGGTACGCAAGCGACAGGACTTCGAGTTCCATCAGTTGTTCACCTCCGTCATGAGTTCGTCAAAGGGGACGGTTCCGAGTTCCTCGAAGGGCATTCCGAAGACCTCCTCGGCGATCCGCGTCGCCAGCTCGAGGAAGACCGCGTAGTCGGGGCCGACTCCGAGGACGACCGCGCCCGTCGCGATGACGGCGATGGGCGCGAGCATGAGCCACGTACTTTCGGTAAACGGCGAGCGGCGCTGCCAGACGTCGGCCGGCGGGCCGCCGGTGAGGTGGTCGTCGTGGTTGCCGTGGTGGTCGACGGCACTGACTTGCTCGCCCACGGGGACGTCGGCGTCGCTCGGGTACTCGTCAACGGCGTACTCGTAGTCGCCGTCGTCGGCTGCGGCGGCGCGTTCCGGCTCGGTCGCGTCCGCGTCGCCGGCAGGCGCATCGGCCTCGCCGTCGGTCGGCCGACCGCCGTCGGCGGCGACGTCGTCCGCCTCGGTGCGGTAGGACTGAACCAGCCCACCGGCCGGGAACTCGAGCAGCGGTTTGGCGTCGTGGCTGTCCTCGCTCTCGAAGAAGGCGGTGTAGACGACCGGCCAGAAGTAGCCGACGTTAAGCACCGCCGAGAGCAACAGTGCGCCGGCAAAGAGCCAGTAGCTGCCGCCGACGTCCGCGCTGCCGATCAACATGTAGAACTTGCTGACGAAGCCGGCGACCGGCGGGAGCCCGGCCATGCCGGCCGCGCCGATCGTGAACGCCGCCATCGTCAGCGGCATCCGTTTGCCGATCCCGGCCATCTCGCTGATGTAGTCCGTGTGGGTCTCGACGTGGATCGCCCCGGCACAGAAGAACAGCGTCAACTTCGCGAACGCGTGGGCAGGGATGTGGAACAGGGCCCCGACCACGGTATAGGGGTGCAGCAAGGAGAGTCCGAGGACGATGTAGGAGAGTTGGGCCGTCGTCGAGTAGGCCAGCCGGCGCTTGAGGTGGTCTTTCCGCATCGCGATGATGCTGGCTGCAGTCAGCGTGAACGCGGCGACGATGGCGACGGGGATGTTGAGCCCGATTTCGCCGATTCCCGGCACGTCGAGCGGGAGATCGTAAATCAGTCCCGGTCCGTAGACCTCGAGGATCACTCGAGCGATGCCGAACGCGCCGGATTTGACGACCGCGACGGCGTGGAGAAGCCCGGAGACGGGCGTCGGCGCGACCATCGCATCCGCGAGCCAGGAGTGAAGCGGCATCAGCGCGGCCTTGACGCCGAAGCCGGCGATCAGCAGGAAGAAGGCGGCCTGTGCGTAGACCGGTTCCGCCTGTGCCGCGGCGGCCAGCGCCTCCATCCCGCCGGCCTCGAAGGCCAGCGTCGGCTCGCCGACGAGGCTCGTCAGCCAGTAGATCATGACGGTGCCGGCGAGCAGGAAGACCCCGCCGCCGAAGAACGTGTAGGTGAGGTACTTCCGGCCGGCGATGCGGGCCTCACTGTCCTCGTTGTGGGCGACCAGCGGGTAGGTCACCAGCGACAGGAGCTCGTAAAAGACGAAGATCGTCACCAGATTCGCGGCGAAGGCGATCCCGACCGCCGCCGAGAGGCTGGCGGCGAAGGAAGCGAAGAAGCGTGTCTGGGAGTGTTCGTCGAGCCCGCGCATGTAGCCCGCCGCGTAGAACGACGTGAAGATCCACAGGAAGCTCGCGAGCAGGGCGAAGAAGATCCCCAGCGGGTCGGCCCGCAGGGCGAAGTCCAGTCCCGCGAGGAACTCGACTCCCGTCGAGTCGGCGAGGCTCCACCGGAAGACGGTCCCGTCCATGACGGCCGGCAGCATGCTCGCGACGATGGCGAACTTCGCGAGGGCGGCCAGGACGGACCACCCTTCACGGAGGTTCGGCCGGCGATGCGACGCAACGATCAGGACGATCGCGACCGCCGAGACGAGGACGGCCGCGAGCGGGCGAATGTCTGCGACCATCAGTTGAACACCTCCGTGAGGAACGGCTCGAGCAGGTCGGCGATCGTGCCGCCGGCGAAGCCGAGCGCGACGGCGACGACGGCGGCGACCACGACGACGGCGATCATGCCGATCGAGACGGGATCAGCCGCCCCCGCGCCGCGGATCGCGGCCGCGGCGTCGGTGTCGGCCGTTCCGCCGTCGGTCGCGGCCGGCCCCGGACGACTCGCGTCGGCGGGTGCCGACGGCGTGAAGTACATCTTCTCGAGCAGGCGAGCGGCGTAGGCGAGGGTGAGCATGGTGCTGAGGAAGATCACGGCTGCGACGGGCCAGAGCTGCGATTCGACGGCACCGACGGCGATGTACCACTTGCCGACGAAGCCGACGCCCGGCGGGACGCCGACCAGCGCCAGCAGGAGGACGGCCATGGAGCCGGCGACGAACGGCCGCCGTTTGGCAAGGCCGGCGTATTCGTCGACAGTGCGTGCGCCGTAGCTCGTCGCGACGAGCGCGGCCGCAAGGAAGATGCCGGCTTTCAACACGCCGTGTCCGACGAGGTGGATGGCGGCACCGATCAGCGCGGTTTCGGACTCGCCGGCGATGACGACGCCGTAGGCGGCGATTACCAGTCCGAACTGCGAGACCGACGAGTACGCGAGCATCCGCTTGACCTCGGTCTGGATCACCGCCAGAACGGTGCCGGCGAGGACGCTCACGCAACCGATCGTCAGGACGATCGGAGCCACGTTCGGCGTGCCCGCGAGGTACTCGACCCCGAGGACGGTGACGATGATGCGGCCGAACGCGTACGCGGAGGCCGTCGAGACGAGCGCCGCTATCAGCGGCGTCACTCCGTCGGGGGCCCGCTGGTAGGCGCTTGGCTGCCACGTGTGCAGCGGCCACTGGGCGACCTTGACGGCGAAGCCGACGATCATGAACGCGATCCCGGCCCGGATCAGGGTGGTGTTGGCCTCGGGGATGGCGCCGGCGAGTTCGACCATGTTGAGCGTCCCCGTCGCCATGAAAACGAACGCGACCCCGATCAGGTACATCGAGGCGGCGACGGTCCCCAGAATCAGGTACTTCAGGGCCGCGACCGCCGCCTCGGGGCCGTCGCCGCTGGCGACCAGGGCGTAGGTCGCGATGCTCGAGATCTCGAGGAAGACGAAGAGGTTGAACACGTCGCCGGTCAGCGAGATGCCCAGCAGACCGGCGACCAGCAGCAGGTAGGCGGTGTAGAACGTGTTCCCGCGCGGGCCGCCCCGGCGCGTGAACGCGAGGACGCCGGCGGCGACGGCGGTCACGAGCAGGACGATCAGCATCGAGAACTCGTCGGCGACGAGTTCGATCCCGTACTCGCGGGGGTAGCCCCCGAGTTCGTGAGTGATCCGTTCGCCGCCGTAGACGGCGTTCGCGAGGGCGACGGCTCCGACGAACAGGCCGCTGGTCGTCGCCGCGGCGACGGACCAGCCGGCCCGGTCGAACCACAGCCCGAGCGCGATCGGCAGCGTCGCCGCCAGAATGGGGGCGGCGATCAAAAGCGGCGGGAGCAGGTCGATACTACTCATCGGCACGCACCTCCCGAAGGGTGTCCTCGCGGAGGGTGCCGTACTCCGAGTAGATCCGGATGATCAGCGCCAGCCCGACCGCGGTCAGTGCGATGCCGACGACGATGGCGGTCAGGACGATGACCTGCGGCAGCGGGCTCGCGACCATGACCTCGCCCGGCGTGCCCTCGTGGGGAACGATCGGTGCCGAGGCACCGTCGACGTCGATGTAGGCCATCGAGACGAAAAACAGGAAGATGGCCGTCTGAAACAGGTTCACCCCGATCAGCTTCTTCACGAGGTTCTCGCTGGCGATCACCATGTAGATCCCCAGTCCGAGCAGTACGAACGTCAGGACGTAGAGGTAGTGGCTCGTCAGCAGCTCAATCATCGTCGCTCACCTCCGGCTCGGCCGCGTCCGGCGCGTCGTCGTCGACGCCGCTGACGCCGCCGGTGCCGCTGGGCCGGTCGGACGTAAAGCCCGCTGCCATCGTGAAGAAGAGGCTGATGATGACCCCCGAGACGATCAGCGAGATGCCGCCGATCTCGACGGCCTCGAGCCCCCACTTGGGCTTGATATCGAAGACCGCCTTGAGTTTGTAAAACTCGAGGAACTCCCCGCCCAGCGCGATCATCCCCAGCCCGATCGCGCCGAAGATGACGACGCCGCCAGTGACGAGGCCGGTGATAACGGAGTTGCGGAGCCACTGGCGGGTCGGGTCGATCCCGAAGGCAAAGGCGAGCATGAGGACGGTGACGCCGACGATGGTCCCACCCTGGAACCCGCCGCCGGGGGCGTCGCCGCCGTGGAAGGTCATGAACAGCCCGTAGGTGAGGGTAAACGGTGCGATGATCTTGACGGCGGTCATGATCACCTGACTCTCGGTGTAGGTATCGTCGTAGTCGGTCATTCAGGCGAACACCTCTCGTTTCAGAACCAGCAGCGTCGAGACGCCGGCGGCGAAGACGACGACCGCCTCGCCGAAGGTGTCGAACCCACGGTAGGCGGCGAGGACGGCGGTGACGGCGTTCTCGACGCCGGTCTGGTGGTACGTCTCCGTGATGTAGTGTTGGGTTACGTCGGGGTTCGACCAGACGGGTGTCTCCGTGCTTCCGACCGCGTACATCTCCGGCAGGACCGCGGCACACAGCAGGAGGACGAACGCGCCGACGACGACGACAGCCGGGACGTGGATCCGCTCTCTGAGCCGGTCGGTCGTGGGCCGGGTCGTGCGCGCGATCGTCAGCAAGAGCAACAGCGTCGTGACGCCGGCACCGATCGCGGCCTCGGTCATCGCCACGTCCGGGGCAAGCAGGAACGTATAGATGATCGCCATCCCGAGGCTGTAGGCCCCGAAGACGATGATCGTGGATAACACGTCGCGAAACAGTGCCGTCGCCACCGCCGTCGCGAGGACGAACGCGACGAGCGAGTAGACGAAGAGGCTCATCGAGTCTCGCCCTCCGTTTCGGCGGTCGAATCGTCCGGTTCGCCCTCCTCGGCGAGGATCGGCTCGACGCCGGTCTCGGCCGCCGATCGCGCGATCGCGTGGGCGGCCGTCGGGTTCGTGATGAATACGAAAAACAGCAGCAAGACGGTATAGACCGCCGCGTGCTGCCAACCGAACGCCAGGGCGACGCCGGCCAGCGCAAAGCCCGCCCCGAGCGTGTCCGTCTGGGAGGCGGTGTGGGCCCGCGCGTAGATGTCCGGCAGTCGGAGGACGCCGATCGTCGAGACGAGCGTGAAGAACACGCCCAGTCCAAGCAGGGCGACGATCGCCCAGAACCGGACCGTCTCGAGGGTTACCTGCAGCGGGGTCGGTTCGATCACAGCACACCACCCCGCTCGACGGTGAACTTCGAGATGGCGACCGACATCAGGAAGTTCAGCAGGGCGTAGATCAACGCCACGTCGAGAAACCACCGCTGGTCGAGTCCCGCCGCCAGCAGGGCGAGGATGACGACCGTGTTCGTCCCGAGGACGTTGACCGCAAGCAGTCGGTCCTGCGTGGTCGGCCCGACGACCGCCCGGTAGAACATCGCGATCGCCAGCACGACGAACAGGCCGGCCGCGGCGAGGAAGACGTCCTCGAGCGGGACCGGCGTCACAGCTCGTCACCTCCGACGATCTCGGCGTCGTCGCGTTCGCGCGGCGAGGGGATCGCGGCCGACTCGCGGCCGTAGAAGACGAATCTGATCCCTCGCTCCAAGCCGCCGTCGAAGAGGTCCTCACGGGCGGCGGGAATCAGCGTATGGACCAGCAGCCGCTGGTCGGTGGCCCGGACGGTCAGCGTGCCCGGGGTGAGGGTGATGCTGTTTGCCAGTGCGGTCAGGGGTAGCCCGCTTCTGACTCGGGAGTCGACCTGCGTCAGCGTCGGCTCGATGGGCATCGACGGCCGGAGTATCACGGCCGAGACCGCGATGTTCGCCTTGACGATCTCCCAGAGTAGGTAAGGGATATAGAGGGCAAAGCGGACGACCCGGATCGGCGACTGGACACGGTCCAGCGGCACCGAAAACGTCACTCGAGCGAGCGAGATGGCGACGATGCCCGCGACCGCCGCGCCGGTAACCAGGTCGAACCAGTAGGTGGGATCGCCCAGGACGAGATAGAAGCCGTAGGAGATCATGAACGTCGCGAACAGCCGGTCGAAGTCCTCGCTCCCCGTGAGTCGGCCGCGGCGGGTCGAGCGCTCGACCGGTGCCTCGTCGTAGGCCAGTCCGATCCGGTCGAGTTCCCGCTCGAGGGGCTGGAGGATGCGAGCGGTGACGCCGGGCTCGTATTCGGGATCGAGGACGACTCGGTCGAGGTCGTTCTCGGCGGCGTAGGCGTCGAAGATCTCCGCGTAGTCGCGGGGACCGAAGAGGTACTCGTCGGTGCCCAGCGTCGCCGTCTCGATCGTCACGTCGGCCTCGCCGGCGTCCTCCTCGACCCAGTTGCGTGCCCGCGACAGCAGGTCGTCGGCGTCCTCGTGCTGGCGCGCGCTCTCGGGGACGTCGTCGTCGTAGGGAAGGGCAACGACCAGGTGACACTCGAGCGAGTCAGCGCGCTCGAGGCCCGACTGGACGGCGTAACCGACCGTCTGTCGGACGGTCACCGTGTCCGACAGCGGGACGAGCAGGCGTTCAACCGCCACGGCCGTTCCCTCCGGGTGACCGTCGTTGGATATGCATGACTCTCGTTGGTCGAGTCAAGCGTCAGCCGTAGGAAAACGATTTCGTTATTCCCCAGCAGTCGCCCGATCCGTCGAATTCATTCGGATCGTTCGTGACGGTTCGAGTTCCGTTCGGTCGTACGGTCGACGATGGGGAAATACGGTGCCGGCGTCGGACGATCGGTAGTTTTACAATCGGAGTTTCAGTAGGGAAAACTGACTTGCATGACGACGACCGACACCGTCCACGATCGTATCGGGACCGCGCGTGACGACCTCACAACCGGACAACTGCTCGCCGTCTTCGCGTTCGTCGCGGCAGCGACGTTCGCCTTGCTGTTCCTGCAGGAGCCGTTGGCTCACGACGCGATGCACAACTTCCGGCACGCGGCCGGCGTCATCTGTCACTGATGCTCGCCGACTACCTCAAGCGGGGCGTCGTCGCCGGGGCGATCGCGGGGATCGCCTACGGAGCCTACGTGGCGCTGGTCGCGAACCCCCTTGTCGGCTACATGGAGACGCGCGCCGAGGGCGGCGACCACGCCCACGCCGGTGAACACGCACACGAGGCCGGCGAACACGCCCATGCCGCCGGCGAAGGCGCTCACGCGGTCAGCGAGGCGACGACCGCGGCCGTCAGCATCGGCAGCGGCGTCCTCTGGGGAATCCTGCTCGGCGGTGCCTTCGCGCTCGCCTTCTACTTCCTCGAGCCGGCGCTGCCCGGCCGCGGACGTGTCAAGGCCTACGTGTTGGCCGCGGCCGGCTTCCTGACCGTCTCGGTCGCCCCGTGGCTGGTGTTGCCGCCGACGACGCCCGGGGCCGAACTGGCGTTCGACCCGACGCTGCGAAGCGCGATCTACGCCGGGATGATGGCCGTCGGGGCCGTCGTCGCCGCGGCGTCGGTCTACGGCTACGGCCGTCTGTCTCCCGAGAACCGGCCGCTTGGGGTCGGTGTGGCCGCGGTCCCGATCGTCGCGCTCGTCGCCGTCGCGACGGTGGCGGCACCGACGATCGTCGAGACCGGCGCGCTGTCGGCCGAACTGGTGACCGCGTTCCGCGGACTGACCGTCCTGAGTCAGGCCGCGCTCTGGGCGCTGGTGGCCGCCTGCTTCGGCTGGCTCCAGACGCGGGCCGGCGCGCAGCCGGCAGCCGAGCGCCACGACGACCTGCTGATGAGTCCATGAACGACCGGACCGAGCAACACACCGAACGGCTCGATGCCCACGTCTTCGTCTGTACGAACGACCGGGACGGCGAACACGCAAGCTGTGGTGCGGTCGGTGCCGACGAGACCGCCGCGGCGGTCAAGGAGTGGCTGCGCGAGCGAGATGCCTTCTGGACCGCCGTCTCGGTCAGCGAAACCTCGTGTCTCGGCCTCTGTAGCGAGGACGGGACCGCGATCACGATCCAGCCGCGAAACCGCTGGTACTCGGACGTCTCCCCCGAGGACGTCCCCACGTTGCTCGAGTCGGTCTTCGGGCCGGACGCCGAACGAGTCGGCGAGGCCTGAGCCGGTCCGCCATCCGAATTTCGCGGAACGACGCGACCGTTCTGCGGTAACACCGAAACTGCGACGGCCGCCCGAGTCGGGAACCGAAGACGGCCGGGCACGCAACCGTTTTATCCGTGGTTTGTGATGGCACGCCTAATGCTCACGTGGCCAGACGAAACCATCTACGAGGGGATCGCGACGGTCGCGGCCGAGCGGCCGGAACAGCGGGCCGTCGTCTTCGAGGGCGAAACGTGGACGTACGACGACCTGCTCGCCGAGAGCCGCGCGCTCGCGGCCGGCCTCGCCGAACTGGGCGTCTCGGACGGCGACGTCGTCGCCGTCTGGCTCGGGAACCGCCCCGAATGGATCGCCTGCCAACTGGCGACCTCGATGCTGGGCGCGGCGACCGTCGCGGTCAACACCCGCTACCGGAGCCACGAACTCGAGTACATGCTCGCCGACTCGAGTGCGTCGGTGCTGGTCACCGAGGACGCTCTGCTCGGGCGGGACTACCACGAGATGCTCGAAGCGGCGGTTCCCGAGATCACCGAGGGACTGCCCGAGGCGTTCGATCCCGCCTCGTTTCCGGCCCTCGAGGCGGTCGTCAGCCTCGAGTCGGCGGCCGAACGCCCGGCGCTGCGTGACTACGACGACGTGCTGGCGACGGGGCGAGCGCGGGGGAGCGACGACGTAGAGCCCGCGTCCGATCCCGCGGCCCCGGCGGCGATCTTCTACACGAGCGGGACCACGAGCGATCCGAAGGGTTGTCTCCAGTCGAGCCGGTCGCTGTTGAACCACTCCGCACACGTCGCGGATCACCTCGGCGTGGATGGGGGCGACGTCGGCGTCGCGACGCTGCCGTTCTGCGGGATCTGGGGCTACAACACGCTGTTCAGCGTCCTCGCGACCGGCGGCACGCTCGTCGCACAGACTCACTTCAACCCCGGTGAGACGATCCGGCTGGTCGACGCGTACGACGCCACCTATCTCACCGGGCTGGGCGTGATGTTCGAACGGATGCTCGAGGCCGACGCCTTCGACGCCACGCGGGTCGAGACGATCGACAAAGGCGTGGTGGGGTTCATTAGCAAGGGATTCGACGAGACGCTGTTCGAGCGCATCGAGTCGACGTTCGGCTTCCCGGTCGTCCAGCCCTACGGGCTCTCGGAGGCCAACAGCCAGCTCTTCGTCGGCGACCCGGCCGACCCCGCCGAGCGGCGCAAACGGGTCGGCGGCCCGCCGATCCATCCGGCGATCGACGCGAAAATCGTCGACCCCGAAACGCGCGCGGAACTGCCGGCCGGCGAGGAGGGCGAACTCGCGATCCGGGGCTACCCGCTGGCCGACGGCTACCTCGACAAGCCCGAGGCGACGGCCGAGGCCTTCGACGAAGCGGGATGGTTCTACACCGGCGACCTCGCTGAGATCGACGCGGACGGGTACGTCTACTACCGCTCGAGACTCGACGACGCCCTGCGGGTCCGGGGCTTTCTCGTCGCGCCCCGCGAGATCGGGGCCGCCGTCGAGGACCACCCCGCCGTCCGCGCCTGCGAGGTCGTCGGCGCGCCCCACCCGCGCCACGGCGAGGTGCCGGTCGCGTTCGTCGTCCCCGCCGATGGCGAGGTCCCGACCGACGACCTCGAGGCGTTCCTCGACGACCGCGTCGCCGACTACAAGGTGCCCGAGGCGGTCGAGGTCGTCGACGAGTTCCCGACGACCGAGGGGCCGAACGGGGAGAAGGTCCAGAAGACCGTCCTCCGGGACCAGGTCCGCGATCGGTTCGAGGCCTGACGTCGCGTTCTCACGGCCAAAGATGGGGACGCCGCCTCGAGCGGTCGGATCGCCGTCCGAACCTCGCTGTCGGAAAGCGGATCGACGCGTCGGTGAGGAACAGATGCGGCCGTTACGGTCGGCGAGTGTGCCACCGAGCCACGGTATCACATAACGTTTTTCTTCCGACCGAGAGATCATCCCCCAATGGCCCGACTCCTCAGCGACGCGGTGGCACTGACGGAACGCCAGCAGTTGGTTCGGTCCAACATCCGGGAGATCTGCGCGGACTTCGACCGCGAGTACTGGCGTCGGCGGGCCGACGAGGGGGCATACCCCAAGGAGTTCGTCGACGCGCTGGCGGATCATGGGTGGATGGGGATCCTGCTCCCCGAGGAGTACGGGGGTGCCGGGATGGGCACTCGAGAGACGGTCGTCATGATGGAGGAGATCGCCGCCAACGGGGGCGGCTTCAGCGCCGCACAGGCGGTCCACGGCGGCGTGTACAACTCCGTGCCGATCGTCGAATACGCCAGCGAGGAGATCAAAGACGATCTCCTCCCCGACGTCGCGGCCGGTGAGACATCGATCCAGGCGTTCGGCCTCACGGAGCCCAACGCCGGCTCGGACTCGACGGCGATCGAGACGCGCGCGGAAAAAGACGGTGACCAATACGTCATCAACGGCCAGAAGATCTGGACCTCCCGCGTCGACGTCTCCGACTACATCGTCCTCGTCGCGCGGACGACGCCCCGCGCTGACGTCGACAAGCGCACCCGCGGCATCTCGATGTTTCTCGTCGACCTCGCGGACGCCCACGAGCAGGGCGCGCTCGAGATGGAGCCGATCCCGAAGTCCGCGAGCGACTTCGTCCACTCGTTCGAACTCTGGTTCGACGACCTGCGAGTCCCGGAATCGAACCTGATCGGCGTCGAGGGCGACGGGTTCTATCAGGTGCTTGATGGCCTCAACGAGGAGCGACTCGTCATCGCTGCCGAGTGTATCGGGCTGGGCCGGCTGGCGCTCGAGCGGGCCGTCGAGTACGCCACCGACCGCGAGGTGTTCGACCGCCCGATCGGCTCGAATCAGGCGATCCAGCACCCGCTGGCGGAGGCCTACGCGCGCCTGCAGGCGGCGAAGCAACTGACCTACAACGCGGCCGACCGGGCGGCCTCGGACGAGGAGGTGGATCTGGGCGCGTACGCGAACGCGGCGAAGTTCCTCGCGGCCGACGCGGCCTACGAGGCGGCCGACGCGGCGGTCCAGACCCACGGCGGGTTCGGCATCGCCACGGAGTACGACGTCGAGCGCTACTTCCGCGAGGCCCGACTGACCCGGCTGGTGCCGATCACCCAGCAGCTCGCACTGAACTACATCGGCGAGAACGTCCTGGGGCTGCCCCGCTCGTACTGATCGACGACTGCTCGCTACCCAAAACAATGACCGACGACAGCGACACCGACGACGCGGACGAATCGACCGACAAACGCCTCGTCGAGGGCTGGCACGGCCGCTACTACGAGGACTTCGCGGTCGGCGACATCTACAAGCACCCCTTCGGCCGGACCGTCACCGAGACGGACAACGTCTGGCTGACCAACGTGACGATGAACGCTAACCCGATGCACTTCAACGAGGCCTACGCGGCGGAGACGGAGTTCGGCGAGCGCCTCGTCAACGGACTCGTCGTCATCGCGACGGCCGTCGGAATGAGCGTCGTCGACGTCTCGGTCAACGCGACGGCCAATCTCGGCTACGACGACGTTCGCCACCACAACCCCGTCTTTCATGGCGACACCATCTTCGCCGAGAGCGAGGTCCGCTCGAAGCGCGAACTCGAGTCCCGCGACCACGTCGGCATCGTCGAGACCGAGTTGCGGGCGTACAATCAGCACGACGACCTCGTCCTGAGCTTGGAGCGCACTCCGATGGTGCTGAAACGCGAGTACGCCGAGCCGTCCGCGGCCGAGCCGCCGGGCTGGCCCGAGGGGATCGGCACGCAGCCGGAGGACTGCTGATGCTCGCGCTCGAGAACGTCACGGTCGTCAGTCTGGAGAGCGGGATCAGCGCACCGCTGTGTACGCGGCTGCTGGGCGACTTCGGCGCGGAGGTGATCAAGGTCGAGCGCCCGGGCGTCGGCGACGTCAACCGCCACTGGGACACGGCCGTCTACGGCGACTCGTCGGCCCACGTCTGGGTCGACCGGAACAAGCTCAGTGTCGAGTTGAACCTGAAAGCCGACGAGGGCCGCGCGGTCTTCCACGAACTGGCCACCGAGGCCGACGTGATCGTCCAGAACTACTCGCCGGGCGTGGTCGAGCGACTCGGCGTCGGCTACGAAGACGTCGCCGAGGATAACGACGACGTGATCTATCTCAACATCTCGGGCTACGGCCGCGACGGCCCCTACGAGGACCGCAAGGCCTACGATATGGTCATGCAGGGCGAGACCGGCCTCATTCCGATGAACGGCTCGCCCGACGCCCCGGCCAAGATCCCGCTGAGCATCTGTGACATCAACGCCGCGACCTACGGCACGATCTCGACGCTGCTCGCGCTCTTTCACCGCGAGCGCACCGGCGAGGGCCAGGAACTCGACGTCACGATGTTCGGCGGCATCCTCTCGTGGCTCGGCTACTTCCCCCACAAGTACTGGCACACCGACGAGATTCCCGAACGGATCGGGATGCGCCATCACCTGCTGACCCCCTACGGCCCCCACGAGACGGCCGACGACCGATCCGTCAACTTCGCCATCCTCAGCGAGGCCCACTGGGAACTGCTCTGTACGGACGTCCTCGAGCGCCCCGACCTGCTCGAGGACGAGCGCTTCGAAACCAACGAGAAGCGCGTCGAAAACCGCGAGACCCTCGAGCCGCTAATCGAGGACCTGATCGCCGAACACCCCCGCGATTACTGGGCCGAACGGCTGGCCGAGGCGGGCATCCCGTGGGGCGACGTCAACCGACTCGACGAGGTCCTCGAGCATCCACAGACCGACCACCTCGATCTCGTCAAGGAGTTCGAGACCGAGGACAGCCCCGTCCCCTACGTCGACACCCCGATCGACTCGAGCGAACTCGAGTTCGCGGCCGAGCCGATGCCGGACCTGGGCGAGGACACCGACGACGTCCTCGCGGCGCTGGGCTACTCGAGCGCGGAGATCGCGGAGTTGCGCGACGCGGACGTGATCTGAAACCTACGCCTTCTCGACGAGTCCCTCGAGGCTCGCGGTCAGGACGGCCTCGCCGTCCTCGTTTTCGCAGACAACCTCCCCCTCGATGTCGTAGCGGTCGTCCCGTTCCGTGACGGCCGTGATCGTCAGCGTACAGGCGATCGTCTCGCCGGTGTAGACCGGCCGGACGAACTCGAAGGTCATCGTCCTGGCCAGCACCTCGAGGTCGCCGCCGATCTTGGTCGGCAGCGTCGCGGTCAGCAGGCCGTGGACCAGCAGCCGGCCGTCCGCGTCGGGCTCGGTGTGACGGGGTTGGGTGTCCTGTGAGAGGTCGGCGAACCGGCGGACGTCGTCGGTCGTAAACGCCCGTTCGAAGGAATGGCGGTCGCCTTCGGTCGGCTCGTGCATACGACTGTCCCGTGTGGCCGCGATACTAAAACTGCCTGTGGACGCGGCGGTGCGTGCGAGACTCCGTCGCGGCGTCGCGTCGGGCCGGCCTCGAGGCGGCGACCGGTCAAAAACCCGACCGGCGGGGCCACGATTATGCCGCTGCCCGAGAGACGGATACGACATGACGGACGCAGACGCAGGCGGGGTCGCGACCGACCTCGCGACGTTCGTGAGTTCGCTTGCCGCCGCCGACGTTCCCGAGGACGCGTTTCGACTCACCGAACGGGCGATCATCGACACCGTCGGCGTGACCCTCGCGGGCGCGGACGCCGAGGCCGGCAGTATCGCCGCGGCCACGGCAAGCGACGGCCACGGCGAGACGACGGTTCTCGGTCGCGACGACCGACTGCCGCTTTCCGACGCCGTCTTCGTGAACGCGACCGCCGGCCACGCGCTCGACTTCGACGACGTCGCGCTGGCCGCGATGGACGGCCACCCCAGCGTACCGATGGTCGCCCCGCTGCTAGCGGTCGGCGAGCGCGAGGGCGCGAGCGGCCGGGACCTGCTGACGGCCTTCGTCGCCGGCTTCGAGACCCAACACTACCTCTCGGCTCCCATCAGCCCCGGACACTACGAGGGGGGCTGGCACGCCACCTCGACCATCGGCCTGTTCGGTGCCACGGCGGCGGTGGCGAACTTGCTCGATCTCTCGGCCGAACGGACCGCACACGCGCTCTCGATCGCCGCCTCGATGCCGGCCGGTCTGAAGCGCAACTTCGGCTCGACGACCAAGCCGGTCCACGCGGGCCAGGCCGCCCGCTCCGGGACGACCGCAGCCCTGCTCGCCGCCGAGGGCGCAACCGCTGATTCGACGGCGATCGACGGCGAACGCGGCTTCTTCGACCTCTATCGCGGCGACGGCGAGCCCGATCTCGAGGCCCTGCCCGCCCTCGGCGACCGCTGGTCGATCCTCGAGGACGGCATCGACGTCAAGAAGTATCCCTGCTGTTACTACACCCACGCCGCCATCTACGCGGCGATCGGGCTCGCCGACGAGTACGACCTCGAGCCCGACGCGATCGACGACGTGACGGTGACGGCCTCGCAGGGGGCGGCCGACGCCCTGGCCCACGACGACCCCGAGACGGGGCTCGAGGCGAAGTTCTCGATGCCGTACCTGATCGGGCGCGCGATCGCCCGCCGGGCCGTCGGACTCGCCGCCTTCGACGCGGCCAATATCGACGAGCCGGCGGTCCAGACCGTCCGCAGGCGGGTCACGTTGACCGTCGACGACGAGCTGGCCTACGACTCCAACGCCGCCCGCGTCGCGGTGACGACCCGCGGCGGCGAGACGTACGAACGCACCCGAGAGCGGCCGCCGGGCACCCACGACGACCCGCTCTCGATGGACGAACTGCGCGAGAAGTTCCGGATGTGTGCCGACCGCGCGCCGGCTGCGGTCGCCACCGACGACGCGCTGGCAGCGCTTTCGGACCTGCGATCGGTCGCGGACGTGAGCGACGTCCTCGAGTCGCTCTGATTGCGGACGGCCCCTCGAGCGACCGGGCGCGCCGCTTCGGGACGTTTACCTGTCGGCCGCCCCCACGTCCCGGCAATGACGCTGTACTCGCGGGTCCGCCCCCTCGCGTTCAAACTGCCGGCCGAGACGGCCCACGACCTGGGCAAACGGACGCTCCGGGCGGCCCAGTCGACGCGACCGACGCGGGCGGCGCTCTCGTATGCGTATCGGTACGACGATCCGGCCCTCGAGGTCGACCTGTTCGACGCCACGTTCCCGAACCCGGTCGGCGTCGCCGCCGGCTTCGACAAGAACGCCGAAGTGACCCACGCGCTCGCAGCGCTTGGCTTCGGTTTCGTCGAGATCGGCACCGTCACGCCGTATCCGCAGTCGGGCAACGACCGGCCCCGGCTCTTCCGCCTGCGCGAGGACCAGGGGATGATCAACCGGATGGGCTTCAACGGCCAGGGGATGGAACGGGTCAAATCGCGGCTCGAGGCAGACGGCACGCCCGGGATTCCGCTCGGCGTGAACGTCGGCAAAATGAACTCCTCGAGCGAGCGCGAGGCGATCGAGGACTACCGCCGGGTCTTCGACCGGCTCTCGCCCTTTGCCGACTACGTCGTGGTCAACGTCTCCTGTCCGAACACGCCCGAGGAGTTCGACGAGGGATCGCCCGAGCATCTGCGGGCGATCTTCGAGACCCTCGAGGAAGAAAACGACCGTGACGTGCCGATCCTGGTGAAGATCGGCCCCGACGAGCCCGAGGAGTCGATCTTCGATCTCGTCGACATCGTTCAGGAGTTCGGCCTCGACGGCATCGTCGCGACCAACACCTCGACGAGCCGCGAGGGACTCGAGTCGCCCCGGCAGGAGGAGTGGGGCGGGCTCAGCGGCAAGCCGATCACGGACCGCTCGACGGCCGTCATTCGGTCGCTCGCCGAGTACACCGACGGCGATCTGCCGATCGTCGGCGTCGGCGGCGTCGATTCCGCCGAGAGCGCCTACGAGAAGATCCGGGCCGGTGCCTCGCTGGTCCAGTTGTATACCGGGTTCGTCTATCAGGGCCCCTCGACCGCAAAGCGGATCAACCGCGGCCTGGCCGCGTTGCTCGAGCGTGATGGGTTCGCCTCGGTCGAGGACGCAGTCGGTGCGGATCTCGAGTAAGGGAGAGTCAGTCGGCGGGTTCGGGGTCGTCGATCGCGTCGTCGAGCCCGTGGAGTTCGGCCGGTCCGACGGCTTCGTCGGCCCGCGCTTCGTCGATTTCTCGGCGGTCGGAGCCCTCCCGTTGTGTCTCGACGACCGGCTCGGCGTCGCCGTCGGTCACGGAGAGATACAGCGACCGGAGCTGTTCCGTCTTGTCCGTACCATCCGTTTCGTCGCCTGCGTCCGTCTGAGAGTCTGAATCGGTCATAGCGGGGTCCCTGTCGGCATCGGAAGGCCGAAACGTGAATATAAACAGGTTGCTACTTTCAGGCACTGAGAATTGTCACGGGAAACGGCCAATTCGACTTCGACGATCGTCGAGAGACAGAGGACGCCGCCTCACTCAGGTATCGACGTCGACACGGGTGCCGTACCCCGACTCACCGACGACGTTGCCGTCTTCGGCGACGATCTCGCCGCGGACGACCGTCGCGACCGCTTTCCCGGTGAAGGACTCGCCGATAAACGGCGTGACGCAGTTTTTGGAGTGGAGTTCGTCGGCGTCCTCGAGCGTCCATTCCCGGTCGGGATCGACGATCGTGAAGTCGGCGTCGGTGCCGACCTGCAGCGACCCCTTCCGGGGGTACATCCCCCAGATCTGAGCGGGCCGGGTCGAGTGGCGGCGGACCCACTCCTCCATCGTGAGTCGGCCCTGATCGACGAACGTGAGCATGACCGGGATTTCGGTCTCGAGGCCGACGAAGCCCGAGATCGCCTCCCACGTATTGCCGAACGGATCGTCGACCTTCTTCTCCTCGGGAGTATGGGGCGCGTGGTCGGTGGCGATGGAGTCGATCGCGCCGTCGTCGATCCCGACCTTCCAGAGTCGCTCGCGTTCCGCGGCGTTTCGGATCGGCGGCTGGATGCGGGCCGGGTTGCCTTTCTCGCGCATCACTTCCTCGGTGAACCAGAGGTAGTGGGGCGTCGTCTCGGCGGTCACGTCGACGCCGCGGTCCTTGCCGCGGGCGACGGCTTCGGCGGCCGACCCGGAGGAAACGTGGAACATGTGAATCTTCGCGCCCGTCTCCTCGGCGAAGGTGATCATCCGCTCGACGGCCTCGCGTTCGGCGATCACGGGCCGGGAGTGGGAGTGATCGATCGGCTCGTTTCGGCCCTCGGCCTGGAACTTCTCGGTGTAGTGGTCGATGATCTCGCCGTTCTCCTCGTGGAAGCCCAGGCGCTTGCCCGTCTCCCGGATCTTTGCCATCGCCTCTATGATCTCGCCGTCGTTCGGCGGCGGGACGTCCCCGACCGTCGAGCCGAGGAAGATCTTGAATCCGAGCGCGCCGGCCTCGTCGATGTCGGGGATGAGATCGAGGTTTTCCGACGTGACGACGGCGTAGCTCTGGAAGTCGACGTGGGCCGAGGCCTCGCCGCGTTCGAACTTCAACTCGAGGTGGTCGGGTCGGTCGATGACCGGGTCCGTATTGGGCATCCCGACGACGGTCGTCACGCCGCCGGCGGCCGCGGCCCGGGTCGCGGACTCCCAGTCTTCCTTGTACTCGAGGCCGGGCTCGCGGTTGTGGATGTGGCCGTCGACGATGCCCGGCACGAGGACGTTGCCCTCGGCGTCGAGGACGCGGTCGGCGTCGGGGAGCCGGTCGCTTCGCCCGACGGCGACGATCGTTCCGTCCTCGACGGCGACGCCCGCGTCGGGCGTCCGCCCCGCGGGCGTGACGACGGTACAGTTGCGCACGACGAGATCGACGGTCATTGTCCGGCAGTTGCCGAGGGCGGCGCATATAGCTTCCCCAAACGGGTCGTCGAGTCGGAGCGACCGAGCGGTCGAGTTAGCGGTTTTCGTCCCGGGCGTCGTCGGGCAGTTCCTCGAGCGCCTGTTCGGCGTCCCGGCATCGCCTGTGCTGGGGCGAGACGATCGCCTCGCCCGACCCCTCGATGCGCTCTTCGGGGTCGTCGACGGCGATCCACTCGCGGAGCCGCGACAGGGCAGTTCGGAGCATACCCGAACCGAGGTACCTGTTGGCCAAAAGTGTATCCCATCCGTCACCTCTTCTGCCGGAAACCGCGCTGTGTCTCCGCTCGAGTGCCGGCAGATCGTCCACGGAAACCATCGATCGGGTCCCGTAAGCACTGCCTTCCGCTCGAGCGGTCGCCGAATCGGCAGGGGTACGAGCGCGATACTAAACAGCGAGGATCCGGTCGCTTCAGGGGATGGACTCCCCAGCGATCCGCGACAGCACGGTACTCGTGACCGGCGGTGCCGGCTTCATCGGCAGCCACCTCGTCGACGCTCTGGTGCCACACAACGAGGTACGAGTCCTCGACGACTTCTCGACCGGCGATCCGGCCCACCTGCCCGACGACGCGACGGTGATCGTGGGCGACGTGGGGGATCCGATCGCCCTACAGGAGGCCGCCCGCGGCGTCGACGTCATCTTCCACCACGCCGCCGTCGTTAGCGTCACCCAGAGCGTCGATAACCCCCGACAGAGCAACCGGACGAACCTCGAGGCGGGGCTGCTCGTCCTCGAGCAGGCCCGTCAGGAGGACGCCCGGGTCGTCGTCGCCTCGAGCGCCGCGGTGTACGGCCACCCAGCGGAGTTGCCCGTCTCGGAGGCGGCACCGACCGATCCGACTTCTCCCTATGGCGTCCAGAAACTCGCGCTCGACGAGTACGCCCGCCTCTACGCGGAGCTGTACGACCTCCCGACGGTCGCCCTGCGGTACTTCAACGTCTACGGGCCGCGCCAGCGGGGTCCCTACAGCGGCGTCATTTCGACGTTCCTCGAGCAGGCCCGCGCCGACGAGCCGATCACGATCGAGGGCGACGGCCAGCAGAGCCGGGACTTCGTCCACGTCAGCGACGTCGTTCGCGCGAACCTGCGAGCGGCCGCGACCGACGCGGTCGGCGAGGCCTACAACGTCGGGACGGGCGAGCGGACGACGATCCGGGAACTCGCCGAAACCGTTCGGGACGCCACCGGATCGTCCTCGTCGATCGTCCACCGCGAGCCCCGCCCCGGCGACATCAGACACAGCGGTGCCGACACCACGAAAACAGCCCGCGAACTCGGGTTCGAGGCGCGAGTCGGCCTCGAGTCGGGGATCCGATCGCTGGTCGAACGCGATACGGGCGTCCCGACCCGCGGAGATCCCGAGAAGGCGGTCGAACTACCCGGCGAGTGACCCGGTGTTCGATAGCTCTCCCTGGCGATGCCATCGACGGGCCGCTCGCGGGAGAACGCGGCCGTCCGAACTGACCGATGTTGCGTCGTCTTGCCGGCGGTCTCGAGTGACTACCGACCGTGTTCGTTCCACGGAGAGTCACGCCAGTATCGGATTACCGTCTGAATCCGGAGCGAATCCGGGCTAACCGATCGAAACGTCCGGGCCGGTTTATTCCTCCCGTCGAGCAACGAGTGGCCATATCATGACTAGGGAGTGTCAACCGGAACCCGGCACCGACAGGACTGACGCCCGCCAGCCACCGGGAGAAGCCGATCACCGATGAGACGTCCGACCGGAACCGGTCGAACGCACGGACCGTTCGGTCGACATGAGAGACACCGACGCGACTAACAGCATATGGGTTATAAAAAACGACTTGTGAGACGGTCACGAGGGTATCGGACATGAACCATCGAAATACAGCATCTCGGGGGGCATGACTATCCGACGACGGGCGTCCGCGGTCGTCGATGCGTTCGAATCGTCGACCAACGGGGCGGTTGCGACGACGGTCGGGTTCGGGTTCCGACCCGAGGTTTCGCGAGCCGCTGAACCGCTCCAACTAGAGGGAAACGCACACCTTGCGGCTCTCGTCGGGATGGTTGCACTCGCACTGCTCGGTGGCGTACTCGTCGCTCGGAACCGATACGACGGTCCAGAGACCGGTCACGAGACGGAGCCCGATCGGGAGGAGTTCGTCACCGACCGAGAGCGGGTCCGACAGTTGCTCCGGGACAATGGGGGTCGAATGAAGCAATCGAACATCGTCGACTCCGTCGACTGGTCGAAAGCGAAGGTCAGTCGGCTGCTCGCCGATCTCGAGGAGGACGGCCAGATCACGAAACTGCGCCTCGGTCGGGAGAACCTCGTCTGTCTTCCCGGACACGAACCGACCGCGTCGAAATCGCCCGAACAGGCCGGCGATGACTAGCGCGGCCACCGTTCCTATCAGCAATCGTTGATTTCGGGATCAGAACGAGAGACTGAATTCGCCACTGTTGGGCCGTAGTTTCCGATTTCTCAGCGTAATGGTTCTGCCGGTTTATCCGCCGAAGCCACGACGTGACGGATGCCATTACGGCAACCATGAACGCACGCAAACAGGTACTGGTCGTACTCACCGCGCTGATGGTAGTTTGCTCCGGCGGGGCGATGGTCACAGCAGCTTCGGGCTCTGGGGCCGTCGATTCGGGTGACACTGCCAGCGACGGCGAATACGACTCGGCGAACGAGACAGATGGCGACGAATCAACGACAGACGAGACAGTTGCCGACGAAGACGAGACGGCAGTCGGTGACGACGATGGAGAGATGGCGGACAACGAAACCGGCCTCGAGGAAGACGCGGCCGGCCAACAGTCCGCGTACGTGACGTTTGAAGACCAGGAGACCGACGGGCAGACGGTCGTGGTCGAGAACGTCACGCTCGCGAGCGGCGGCTTCGTGACGATCCACGACAGCAGCCTGCTGGTCGGAGACGTCTTCGAGAGCGTCATCGGCACCTCCGCGTATCTCGAGGCGGGGACCCACGAACAGGTCGAAGTCACCCTCGACGAACCGCTCGAGGAGGACGAGACCCTGATCGCGATGCCGCATCGGGATACGAACGACAACGAGGGATACGATTTCGTCGAGAGTGAGGGTGCGGCCGACGGGCCGTACCTCACGGCCGACGACGAGCCGGTGACCGACGACGCAGTGGTCTCCGTCGGCGCGGCCGACGAGGAGCCCGTTGCGGAGGAGCCGGCCGAAGAGGACAACGAAACGGTCGTTGACGAGGAACCGGTCGAAGAGGATAACGAAACGATCGTTGACGAGGAACCAGCTGACGAAGACGAGGATGTCGTCGACGACGAACCGGCGATGGACGACGGGCTAACGATCAACGTCGTGATCGAACAGCTCACCGTCATCGTCGGCGAGAACGGTGACGACCTCGGGATGGACGGCGAGACGGACGCCGGAGACGAAGACGAGCAGGCCGACGACGGGGCGACCGTCGACGGAAACGAGACGGCCACTGACGACGGTGCAGTCGACAGCGACGACGGGATGGCTGACGATGAAACTGAAACGGGCGACGAGACGACGGCGGACGCCGCCGGACTGCTCGGTAACGGCGATCTGTCCTTCGAGCAGGTGACGGTCACCGTAGACGTCGAGAACATCGAGATCCAGAGCGCTTCCGACGACCCCTCGCACGATGACGGAACCGGTGATGATCTCGACACCGAGACCAACGACACCGAAACCGACACCGACGACGCTGCAGACGGTGTCGATAACGGTGACGACGGGGCCGTCGAGGACGATGGTGACCAGCAGGGAGACCAGATCCAGGTGACCATCGAAGAGGCCACCGTATACGTCAACCTCGGCGACATGGACGAACAGCCCGTCGAGGAAGAACCGGTTGAGGACGAGGAACCGGTCGAAGAGGAACCGACTGAGGACAACGAAACCGACGACGACCTCGAGCCGATCGAGGACGAGCCGACTGAGGACAACGAAACCGACGACAACGAAACTGACGACGGCCTTGAGCCGATCGAAGACGAGCCGACTGAGGACAACGAAACCGAGGACAACGAAACTGACGACGGCCTCGAGCCGATCGAGGACGAACCGACCGACAACGAAACCGAAGAGGAGCCGATAGACAACGAGACGGAACCGGCGGAGTCCTTCGAGGTCAGCAACCTCGATGCGCCCGCGAGCGCCGAAGTCGGTGAGACGATCACCGTGACGGCGACGATCGAGAACCCGAGCGACGAGGAACGCACCGAGACGGCACAGTTCCGTCTCGACGGTGACCTCGTCGACGAGCAGAACGTCACGCTCGAGGGCGACGAGAGCGACGACGTCGAGTTCGAGGTCGACACGAGCGACCTCGCGGCCGGCGATTACATCCACATGATTCTGACCGATGAGGCCGGTGAAGTCGCGACCCTCGAGCTGACCGAGGCGACCGACGACACCGAACTCGAGGATGGCGACGACGGCCTCGAGAACGACACCGCCGACAACGAAACTGCGGACAACGGGACCGACGACGGTCTCGAGAACGACACCGACGAAGAAACCGCACTCGTCGGCGCGTAAGGAGAGTTCCCCAACGGACAGCGCGCTTTCTCATTTTGAACCGACGGCTCGAGTGACCGGCCGGTCAGGGCGGTCGCCTGTGACAGTACTCGAACCGGAGAGCGGCGTCAATCGTCCTCAGGCGAGCAGTTGATAGAGACTGCTCGCGCCGACGACGAGCAACACCAGCACGCTCGAGAGGACCGGATCGAGGGCCGAAACCACCGGAAGGCCGAGCCCGACCAGCGCGATGATCGCGAGCCCGAGGAGACAACAGCCGAGGTGTAACTGCAGGACTCGAGAGTGGTCGTCGGCGTGACCGTCGACGTACTGCAGGACCTCGGCGAAGTGCCGGCCGGGCTGGATCGTCTTCGCGTCGGAGTCGTACTTGATCACGTCGTCTTCCTCGAGTTGGGGGAGATGGGTCTGTTGGAGGGAGACGTAGACGCTCTTGTAGAGGTTGTTCGGGACCGGGGTCGTGTCGGATTCGGTCGCGGCGATTTCGGTCGCGACATCGGAGACGTCGATCTGTCCGCCGTCCTCGGCGAGCAACTGGACGATCGCTCGTCGCCTGTCGTTGCCGAGGATGTGAAACACTTCGCTCTCCGCCAACGGGTCAGCTCGGTTCGTTTGAACTGACATCGATCAGGGAGAAGGGGAGCCGATTCTCGAGGGGCGATCCACCACCAGTGACCATATCCCGCTAGTTCCGACACCAGCGACTTTAACTTTTGCAGGTTACGGGGGTCGCCGGCCAGAGCCGCGAGCCGGCGAGGATCGGGAGCCGGGGTAGGGAGCGGGTACAGCAGCGGGTCGTCTCGGACGGCGCTGTCGGTCGGCGGTTCGTCTCGGAGAAGAGCAACCGCCCCTCGAAACGATGTGAATCGATTCGCGAACCGCTCGTCGTGACCGTCGAAGCGGCCGGTGGGGCGACGAATCGCGGCCACGTACCGTCGCAGCGGCGTCACCGTCGTCTCGACACCCGACCGAGGTCAGTCGCCGGGGAGGTGGCCGCCGGACTGCATCTCGCGATAGGTCGTACAGGACGGACAGCCGTGGACGACGTCGCCGTTATCGCCGAAGACGCGAGCGAACTGCTGTGTGACGTGTGTCCCGCAGTTTCGACAGCGAGCGCCGGCTGTCGACGATTCCATGGGCTTCCAGTCGTGTTTGTGGGCGTTCATGGGTGGTGGGGGGTGTACTCGGACGAGCGTGGGACCGTCGTGCGGAACCGAGTTCGGGCCGTACCGAAAGCAACGGTAACACCGCCGATGTCCCGCGATACCCGTCCGGGCATCATCGTATCGAGGGGGGCAAACGAGAATAAAGGACGCCGACCGTTCACCGATGACACGACCCCCGAACGCGGGAAATAGCCGATTGCTGCCCGCCAAAACGGCTGCAGCGGCTCAAATTCGCCGTTCCGGAACTATCCGGTCGACCGACCTCAACCCGAATTCAGTCGTCTTGGCGCTGTGTCGGCTTTCAAACGAGAGATTGTGCCGGCCGGTCGCCGCTCGAAACAAGTCGTTTCCGGGTCGAAATACGATCTTACGTTGTCGAAGGACGTGCCAAACGCGCATAAGGTACATCGTTATAAAATACCACTATGGCTTACCGATCCTCGTGCCGGAATGTATCGGTGGACCCCCCGACAGTGGCTGCCCCCCTGTGACCTCTCTCGAATCGCCACCTCTCACGAAGAGCGAACGGACCAGATCCATCCCATTCGGTGACTCCCACTATGTCAACACAAGCAAGTGACACGCGAACGGAATCGACGACCAACCCTGCGACCCAGCTGGACGTCCTCGGGGACGACTGTGCCCGGACGATCCTCGTCGCGACCAGCGAGGGGCCGAAGACGGCCAAGGAACTGACCGAGCGGACCGACAGCTCGTCGGCGACCGTCTATCGCCGGATCAACAACCTCCTCGAGAGCGACCTCATCGCGGAGTGTGTGCGGTTCGAGGACGACGGCTCCCATACCACCGCCTACGAGGCGACCGTCGACAGCCTTCGGGTTCGGATCGACGCCGACGGGATCGAGGTCGCGGTTTCGGAACCGAACGAGCCGGACCTGTCGGACCGAGAGTGACGCCGCGGCCGCGATCGGGACCGACCGACTCGAGCGAGCGTGGGTGCGAGCGGTCGGTCGAACACACCATTAGGAGAGGTTGATAGTTAAGTGACACTATCGTTTCTGCCGGTAATACGGGGTAAAATCGGAGAACGGTGGCTGTATGATACGGATAACAAATATCCGTTCACTGGAACGGTCAGTGTGATTGAGCAATGCACGATCTGACCGGCTTCCAGCGCGACCTGCTGTACGTGATCGCAGGTGCCGACCGTCCGTCGGGCCAGACCGTCAAGGACGAAGTCGAGAAGTACTACAGTTCGGAGATCAATCACGGACGACTGTATCCGAACCTGGACACGCTCGTCAACAAGGAACTGGTCGAGAAGGGACAGCTCGACAGACGAACGAACTATTATGCGATCACCGATGCCGGTCGAGAGCAGATCCAAGAGCGTCGGGAGTGGGAATCGCAGTACGTCGATTTCTGAACGGCCGCCAATCCGATCGTCGGTCCGCGGCCGTCGCCCGTCGTTCGTGGTCGCCGACCGCCGTGTACCCGACACCGACTGCACATGGACAGGCCGATCGCTCGAGGACGGCCAGTAGCGGCCTCGAGCCGCGTTGTACGGCACACATTTTCTTCGATAATACGGTCATAACAAAGAACGACAGCGTATACCGATCGGAGGAGCATGGCATCCGGATCGTCCGAACGGAGACCGAACGCGCCGACGGCGGTGGACCGATGAGTCATCGAACGAGTAGCTGGACGCGGTTCGGGTTCGTTCGCCGCTACCCGTTCGATCTCGCCGCCGTCTCGATCGGCGCGGTCGTCGCGTACCTGCTCGTAACGGGCGAAAGCGGGAACGAGGGCCTTCGACTACTGGCGACGCTGCCGCTCGCCCTGTTCCTGCCGGGCTACGGGCTGGGGGCGGTTCTGTTCCCGGCCGACAAGCGCGAGGACCGCGAGACGGCGGCGACGGCCTCCGACGCTCGCCCCCGCGGGATCGATGCCATAGAACGGCTCGGGCTGGCGTTCGTCCTGTCGCTGACGATCGCGCCGCTTGTCGTGCTGGTGTTGGCGGTCACGTCGTGGGGGTTGACCACGACCTCCGTGGCGGTGGGGCTGGCCGGCATCGCCGTCTGCCTGGCCCAACTCGGCGTGGTTCGACGGCTTCGGACGCCGGCACCACAGCGGTTTACCGTGTCGCCGCTGGCCGGCCTCGAGCGGCTCCGTCGGAACGGCCGGGCAGCGGCGACGGTGTCGACGGTGGTGTTGGTCGTGGCGATCGGAACGGCCGTGGGCGCGTTGCTCGTCGGTTTCCTGTTTCCCGTCTCGGGCGGCGGCTTCACCGAACTCGCGCTGTACAACGAAACCGCGGACGGGGAGATCGTGGCGGATCTCCCGAGCGAGGTCGAGGCGGGCGAGTCGGTCCCGGTCGTCGTCGAGATCGAGAACCAGGAGGGCGAGGACCGGACGTACACGGCGGTCGTCCAACAACAGGTCCTCGAGGACGGTGAGGTCGTCGAGCGGACGGAGCTACGGCGGATCGAGACGACCGTCCCGGCGGGGGAGACGGAAAGCGGCGAGCGAGCGATCGCGCCGACGGCAGACGCCGGTGAGACGGTTCGGATCAGCGTGTTGCTCTACGAGGACGACCCACCGTCGACGCCGACGAACGAAAACGCGGCCGAGAGTACGCACTTCTGGGTGACGGTCACCGGCGGATAACTCGGCCCTCGCTCGAGCCCGTCTCAACCCACTGTTGCTACCGTGAGATCGGAGCTGGGAAGCCGTGCCCAGGGATGCGATCGCTCACGACGGGCGGAACTGTTCGCGTTGGACGGCTCGTCGACCGATCCCGTCGCCACTGAATCACTGTCCACCGGATTACACGACGACCTCGTGATCGGTGTGTGAATCGTATCAGTGGCGCGGGAGCCGAGAGGAGTTACTCCGGTGAGGAGCGATCGCGTTCGGGCTGCGACTGGAGACACGGCGGCCGAATTACCGGCCCGCCAACCCGAGCGAACGGCGGAGATCGGACCGGTGTGACACGTGCTGTGCCGTTGCGAGCGCGAGAACGACGAGACAGAGCCCCGCCGCGACGACCGGCGCGACGGCCGTCGTCAACGGGCCGACGGCGAGTGCCGACAGGACGATGCCGATCGCACCGACGGCCGTCACGGCCCCGTAGCAATACTGCCACGCCCGCTCGTCCTCGAGGTGGCGATCCAGATACGGGTCGAACCGTTCTTCGCTCGGCAGCAGTTCGATCCGGTGGCCGTCGGGATCCCAGTCGACGATGCCGTGGTCCTCGAGCATTGGGAGGTGGGTCTGATACAGCGAGATGTAGACCCGGCGGCGCTGGGTCCGGGTGACGTCGTCGGGGTCGGTATCGTTCTCCCAGGCGGCGACCTGTTCGACGAGCGGTGCGAGGTCGCAGGCGCCGCCGGTGCGTTTGAGATACTGGACTGCGTGTCGTCTGCGCGCGTTGCTGAAGACGTCGAACAGTTCGGCCTGCGTGAGGTTGCTCTCAGCCATGTGTGCCCTCGTCGTGTCCCAGTGGGTCCCGTTCCGATCCGACGGGTGTATTCGGATAGCTCACAGCCTCGAGTGACAGCGATTGACACTTTACTATCGCCGGGCTACCCGTCCGAAAGCGAATTATACCAGTTAGCGTCCGTGACAGACGCTGATACCGACGTTTCGTCGATTCAGCGGAGGCCGTACCCTCGATCACGGTCACGACGGCAGCCCCAGCGAGCGACGGAAGCGACCGACAGCGACGCTGTAGTTCCCGGCTACGGGCCGCTCAAGGCGGGGATAACAAAGCCTCGTTACCGGGTGTGTCAGCACGACTGCCCACGCGGGTATCGATTCACTATGGAACGACTACACGACCGACGACGAACGGCGGCTCGAACGCGGACCGCGCGTGACCGCGCTCGCACAAGCGAGCGTCGGCCCGCGCCCGACCGCACTCGAGGTGGACGATGAGCGAGACGGTACGCGAGGTCGTCCGCGGCGACGGCTGTACGATCGACGACGACGCGACGGTCGGCTACGGCGAGTTCGACGAGCCGACCCGGCTCGGCGACGACGCGACGATCAGGGCCGGCTCGATCGTCTACGGCGACGTTCGGATCGGCGACGGGTTCGCGACGGGCCACGACGTGCTGGTCCGCGAGGGGACGACGATCGGCGACGACGTCCTCGTCGGGACCAAGACCGTCATCGACGGCGAGACGACGATCGGCTCCCACGTCAGCCTCCAGACGAACGTCTACGTCCCGACCGAGACGACGATCGGCTCCAACGTCTTCGTCGGGCCGGGCGCCGTCCTCACCAACGACGAGTACCCGGTCCGGACCGACGACGGGCTCGAGGGGCCGACGATCGAGGACGGCGCGTCGGTCGGCGCGAACGCGACCGTCCTGCCCGGCGTGACGATCGGCGAGAACGCCTTCGTCGCGGCCGGGGCCGTCGTCACGGAGGACGTACCGGCCGGACGACTGGCCGTCGGGTCGCCGGCGACGACGCAACCGCTGCCGGAGCCGCTCGAGGGGGAGAACCGGCTCGCATGACCGACACCGAAACGAACGCCGAGCCCGACGGCGGCCTCGAGGGAACGGCCGGGTCGGACGAGACCGCGGCAACCGAGGTCGACCCCGGTGCCGGCCCCGTCCCGATCGCCGATCCGGAACTGAGTGAGGCGGCCCTCGAGCGGGTCGAGTCGCTCCTCGCGGACGGCCGCCTCGCCGACGGACCGGAGGTCAGGGCCTTCGAGGACGAGTTCGCCGCCTACTGTGGGACCGATGCCGGAGTCGCGACCTCGAACGGCACGACCGCGCTGCACGCCGCCCTCGAGGCGATCGGGCTCGAAGACGGCGATGCGGTACTCACCTCACCGTTTTCCTTCGTCGCGAGTGCGAACGCCGTCCGGTTGGCAGGCGGCAAACCGGTCTTCGCCGACATCGATCCCGAGACGTACACGCTGGACCCGGCCGACGTGCGGCGCGTCCTCCGGGAGCGCGACGACGTCGTCGGCCTCCTGCCGGTCCACCTCTACGGGCTGCCCGCCGACATGGCGGCTCTCTGTGAGATCGCCGACGACCACGACCTGTTCGTCCTCGAGGACGCCTGTCAGGCCCACGGCGCGGCCGTCGATGGCACCCGAGTCGGCGGCTTCGGCGACGCCGCCTGCTTCTCGTTTTATCCCACCAAGAACATGACCACCGCCGAAGGCGGGATGATCGTCACCGACCGCGACGACGTCGCCGAGCGCGCCGCGAGCTACGTCAACCACGGGCGCGACGTCGGTGGGACCGGTGGCTACGATCACGTCGAACTGGGACACAACTACCGGATGACCAGCCTCGAGGCGGCGATCGGCCGCGCGCAACTCGATCGGCTCGCCGAACGCAATCGAGCGCGCCGCGAGAACGCCGCCGTCTACGACGAGGCACTGGCCGAGCTGCCGGTCGAAACGCCGACGGAGCCGGCCGGCTACCGGCACGTCTACCACCAGTACACCGTCCGGACCGACGACCGGGACGCCCTCGCGGCGACCCTCGAGGACCGCGACGTGGGAACGGGGATCTATTACGAGACGCCGATCCACCGCCAGCCGGCCTACGAGACGGTGAGTTCGGCCGCGGCCAAGTTCCCGGTGGCCGAACGGGCGGCCGACGAGGTGCTGTCCCTGCCCGTCCACCCGACCCTCTCCGAGCGCGACAGGCGGACCGTCGTCGAAGCAGTCCGCGACCATTTCACGACCCAATGAGTACAGACGATCGAGCGAACGCGACGACCGAGGAACAGCTCCGCGCCGGCGTCGTCGGCGTCGGCTCCATGGGCGAGAACCACGCACGGGTCTACCGCGAACTCCCGGGCGTCGAACTGGCCGGCATCACCGACCACGACGACGCGGTCGCCCGCCGCGTCGCCGCCGAGTACGGAACGGAGGCGATCGACCTCGAGACGCTTTGCGAGCGCTGTGACGCCGTGACGGTGGCGGTGCCGACCCACGTGCATTACGAGACGGTCTCGACGTGTCTCGAGGCCGGGGTCGACGTCCTCGTCGAGAAGCCGATCGCCGAGACCGTCGAGCAGGGCCAGCGCCTCGCCGAGCAGGCTCGCGAGGCCGGGCTGGTCCTCCAGGTGGGCCACATCGAGCGGTTCAACCCGGCCGTCCGGACGCTTTCGGACCTGATCGACGACCTCGACGTGATCAGCGTCGAGGCCGAGCGGCTCGGGCCGCCGATCGACCGGACGGCGACGGACAACGTCGTCTTCGATCTGATGGTCCACGACGTCGACATCGTCGGCGCGCTGCTTGGTGAACGGCCCCGATCGGTCGCCGCGATGGGGACCGAGAACGGCCGCTACGCCACCGCGACGCTCGAGTACGGCGACGCCATCGCCACGGTGACCGCGAGCCGCGTCACCCAGAAGAAGGTGCGGAAACTGACCGTCACCGCCCGCGAGTGTCTCGTCGAGGTCGACTACCTCGAGCAGTCGGTGTTGATCCATCGCGACTCCTACCCCGAGTACCTCGCCGACGACGGCCAGCCCCGCTACCGCCACGAGAGCGTCGTCGAGCGGCCACACGTCGACAACGGCGAGCCGCTCCGGTACGAACTCGAGTCGTTTCTCGAGGCCGTCCGGACCGGCTCGGTGCCGGAAGTCACCGCCGACGACGGGATCGCGGCCCTCGAGACGGTCCAGTTGATCGACCGGCTCGCTGCGGGGCCGTCCGACGACTCCGACGACGAACTCCCCCAGGACCGGGAGGTGGAAGCCTGATGGTCGCGGGATCGAACGACGAACGCGACGATGGAGCCGGGGCGACCGTCGAGGGGCTCTACGGTTCGCAGCTGTCCCCGGACCGCCAGCGCGAGCGGTTGACGGACGGCGAGGTTCCCGTCGCCGTCTACGGGCTGGGCAAAATGGGGCTGCCGCTGGCGGCGGTCTACGCCGAGACGACGGGGAACGTCACCGGCGTCGACGTCGATCCCGAGGTAGTCGAAACCGTCGCGGACGGCGGGAGCCACGTGATCGGCGAGCCCGGACTCGACGAGCTGGTTACCGAGCAGGTCGCGGCCGGGCGGCTCGCGGCGACGACCGACGGCCCGGCGGCGGCCGCGGCGGCGCGGATCCACGTGATCATCGTGCCGACGCTGCTGGACGCGGAGAACGAGCCCGACCTGACGACCATCGAGTCGGTCGCCGACGACATCGCGGCCGGACTGGCCCCCGGTGATCTCGTGATCGCCGAGTCGACGCTGCCGCCGGGGACCTGCCGCGACGTCCTCCGGCCCCATCTCGCGAGCGAGAGCGGCCTCGCGCCCGACGAGTTCGGACTGGCGTTCTGTCCGGAGCGGACGTCCTCGGGGACCGCCCTGCGGGACATCCGCGGCCAGTACCCGAAGGTCGTCGGCGGGGTCGACCCGGAGAGTACCCGAGCCGCGGCCGTCGTCTACGACGAACTCTCCGACAACGCGGTCCACCCCGTCTCGGATGCGACGACCGCCGAGGCGGTCAAGGTCTTCGAGGGGATCTACCGCGACGTCAACATCGGGCTGGCCAACGAACTCGGCCGGCTCGCGGACGAACTCGAGATCTCGGTGCGCGAGGCGATCGACACCGCCAACGACCTGCCGATGTGCCAGCTCCACGACCCCGGGCCGGGCGTCGGCGGCCACTGCATCCCCTACTACCCGCACTTCCTGCTCGGTCGGACCGACGAGTCCATGGCCGTGACGGAGACGGCCCGCCGGGTCAACGACGGGATGCCCGCGACTGTCGTCGAGCGCCTCGAGCGGGAACTCGCCCGCGAGGGCACCGACCTCGCGGACGCCGCGGTCGTCGTTCTCGGGATCACGTATCGGCCCGGTGTCGAGGAGACTCGCGCCTCGCCCGCGCTGGGAGTCATCGACGCGCTGGACGAGTTCGGGGCCGACGTCGCGGGCGTCGACCCGCTCGTCGATCCGGTCGACTACGGCGCGCGGCCCGTCGAGATCGACGAACTACGTGGCGAGGGGTTCGACGCCGCGGTGGTCGTCACGCCCCACGCCGCGTTCGACCGAATCGCGTGGGAGGCCCTCGAGCCGATGGTCGTCGTCGACGGCCGGGACGCGGTCGACCTCTCGGGGACGCACCATCGGGAGTACGACCTCGCGGGCTCGAGCGACGGGCGACCGCCTCGAGGCCAGCGTCGTGAGGGCGGTGGAACGGACGGCGGCGACGCCGAAACGACGCCGGCGACGACCGACGGAGGAACCGATGTATAAGGGAAAGCGGATCGGCGTCGTCGTCACGGCCTACGACGAGGCGGCGTTCGTCGGGCGAGTCATCGAGACCGTCCCCGACTTCGTCGATCGGATCTACGCCGTCGACGACGCCTCGCCGGACGAGAGTTGGAGCGTGATTCAGCGGGTCGCCGAGCGGCTCAACGAGCGGGCGGCAAGCGAGGGTGCCGATCCGGCCGTCGCCGTGGCCGACGGGGGCGACGATCGCCGGGTCGTCCCGATCCGCCACGAGGCAAACCGCGGCTACGGGGCGGCCGTCAAGACCGGCTACCGGCGGGCCGCCGCGGACGGGATGGACGTCGTCGCCGTGATGAACGGCGACGGCCAGATGGACCCCGCGATCCTCGATCGGATCGTCGACCCGGTCGCCACGGGCGAGGCCGACTACGCGAAGGGCAACCGGCTGCGCAGCCCCGCGGACCGCGCGGAGATGTCGAGGTTCCGTCTGTTCGGCAACGCCGTCCTCACCGGCCTCTCGAAGTTCGCGTCGGGCTACTGGTCGATCGGGGACCCCCAGAACGGCTACACCGCCATCTCGCGGGAGACGATCGAGGACCTCGACCTCGAGGCGATCACCGACCGGTACGGCTTCCTCAACCACATCCTGACCCACCTCAACGTCGCCGATCGCCGGGTCGCGGACGTCCCCATGTCGGCCGTCTACGGCGACGAGGAGAGCAGCATCCGCTACGTGCCGTTCGTCCGGTTCGTCTCCCTGCTGTTGCTGCGTAGTTTCTGCTGGCGGCTGAAGACCAAGTACGTCGCCCGGTCGTTCAACCCGGCCGTCGTCCACTACGCCGTCGGCTCGCTGGGCCTGGCCGGCGGGCTGATCGGACTAGCCGGATCGGCCGCCCGAGCGACTCGCGAGGGGGACGGGTTCACCGCCGGACTCGCGTCGTTCGTCGCCACCATGCTCGGCCTCGTCTCGCTCGGCTCCGCGATCAGACTCGACGCCGCGGCGAGCGAGGACCTCGAGCGCCCGTGTGCCGACCGCGAGGGCGATGCGGAGCCTGTCAGCCGCGAGAACCGAGCGCCGGCACGGCAGGACCCGTAGCGACGCGGCGCCGAGGGAGAAAGGGGAGTGAGAGGGAGTCGAGAGCAACAGCAGCGGCTCGAGCCGCGTCGTCGCCGCCGAGAGAGTAGGGCTACTCGATCGAGTAGGTGACGATCTCCTGGCTCTCACAGGCGGGACAACGGCTCGTCTCGGCCGAGACGTTGGTTCCACAGTTTCGACACTCGTGGAGGACGGTGACCGACCCGTCTTCCCCGCTCTCCGTAGCGGGTTCGGGGGCGTCCGTCCCCGACTCCGCGTCGGAGAACAGGTCACCGAGGAGGGTGGAGAGGCTCATAGAACGGGGTGGTGATCGCTCCTATTCCAGAGCGAGTCATAAGTGTTTCGCGACTGTCGGTACGACATTATTATTACTGAACGAGTGTCCGGAACCTCACAGGGAGTGCGATCGAGGGCGGAGCGCCCGCTTTGCCTCGCCCTCAAGCCGGGCGATCGAGCCCCGGGATTCCGCGACCGCAACCAGCAGGTCGGTCAGGTTCACCAGGCTGCCGACGTACTCCTGCCGCCGGCGCTCCCAGCGGTCGCTCGCCCCGTCGTCGGCGAGGATCTCGAGCGACCGGTCCCGGACCGCGTCGTAGGCGTCGAACTGTTCGGCTAGCCCGGCCCGCTCGAGTGCCCGGAACTCGCCGTACTCGTGGTCGTCGGTGCCCCGATACCGGAACGCCGGGGTCCCAAGCAGCGCGGCCTCGGTGGCCATCGTCCCGGTATCGGCCACCAGCAGCTCGGCTTCGGCCATCGCGTCGTGGATCAGGGCAGGATGGAGGTCGTAGGGCCGCGCTGGGAGGTCTCGCAGGTCCAACTCGTTGCCCTCGTCGGAGACGAAGACCGTCGCCGCCTCGCCCAGCCGCTCGATCAGCTCGCGGCGCTGCTCGGGCCGGAACCCCTCGAGGTCGGTATCGTGGAGCGCGTCGAGCGCGTTGAACCGGACGATGACGTAGGGCTCGTCGGGGTCGACATCGAGGTACTCCCGGACGTCGCCGGTCGGTTCGAACACCTCCGGGTGGAGATAGGCACATTCCTTGAAGCCGTCGAACGTGTAGTGGGCGTCGCCGAGATCCCGGCGAGTCACGGCGGGCGAGATGATGCAGTCGGCGAAGGGCCGTGAGACGGTATGGTTGAAGTCGCCGGGCTCGTCGTCGAGGACGAGGACGACCGGCGCTCGCGAGAGCGTGCCGGCGTAGGCCGCGTAGGGCCCCCGGCCGAAGATCACGTCCGGATCGAACCGCAGCGCCTCGAGCCCGATCGTCAGGAACTGCCCGCCCAGTTCGCGGGCGAACCCGAGCCGCGAGTAGCCGTCCGTCCCGTGGCGGCCGTAGACCCGGTAGGGCATCCCGAAGTAGTCGAGTAGGTCGGTCGTACAGGCGTACTCCCGGGTGAGGACGAGGACGTCGTGGCCCGCCCGCTCGAGGCGGTCGACCGCGTGTCGATACAGGTGAACGTGTGCCGGCGTGTTCGCCAGGACGAGGATCCGCATCGTCGGGAGGTAGCCGCCCTCGACGCTTTGTAATCGCATTACTACAGGCAGTTGCTGGACGAAATTTCGAGATACGACCGGCACGTCCCGTTGTACGTGAAGGAAAACGGTCTCGAGCGCCGCGGCTAACAAAGCGGCTCCGGGCCGTCGTCCCCCGCAGTCGAGATGGAGGTCCTCACGCTCACGACGTACGCCGACGCCCCGTTCATGACCCAGCAACAGGCCGCGCTCGAGGAACGCGGCGTCTCCTTTACGACGCTGTCGGTGGCCGGGGAGGTCGCCGCCGACACCGATCGGCGGCCCGTCGACTACGTTCGGACCGTCCCGCGGGTCGTCCGCGAGGCGGCGGCCGGCTACGACCTGATCCACGCCCACTACGGGCTGACGGCACCGCTGGCGCTCGCGGGGCTTCGCACGCCCATCGTCCTCTCGCTGTGGGGATCGGACGTCCACGGCCCCGTCGCCCCCATCAGCAAGGCGGCCGCGCCGTTCTGTGACGCGGTCGTCGTCATGTCCGATCGCATGCGCGAGGCGCTCGGACGGGAGTGTACGGTGATCCCCGACGGGGTCGATCTCGAGCGGTTCCGGCCCGAGCCGCAGGCGCGGGCGAAAGCACGGGTCGGCTGGGACGACGAGGGCCGCGATATCCTCTTTCCGTACCCGCCCGCTCGCGGGGTCAAGAACCACCCGCGGGCCGAGCGGATCGTCTCCGTCGTGGACAACCTCCGCGAGGAACCGGTGCGGCTCCGGACCGTCCACGGCGTCGATCACGATGCCGTCGCCGACTACATGAACGCCGCCGACGCGCTGCTTTTGACCTCCGACAGCGAGGGCTCGCCCAACTCGGTCAAAGAGGCGCTGGCCTGCAACCTCCCCGTCGTCGCCACGGACGTCGGCGACGTCCCCGAACGGCTGGCCGGCGTTGACCCCTCCGTCGTCGCGACGAGCGACGAGGAACTCGTCGAGGGGCTGCTCGCGGTCCTCGAGCGCGACGAGCGATCGAACGGCCGCGCGGCCGCCCGCGAGGTCAGCATCGATCGAACCGCGGACCGACTGCTCGAGGTCTACGAGCGGGTCGCGGACACGGTGATCGATACCGAGACCGAAGGCGAACAGCCGCGCGTCGTGGGAACGGGACGGCTCGAGTAGGCGTCGGTCTCGCCTTCGACGTCCGTCCCAAGTATATTTTTCTGGGGAAAACATATCTTTTGCCGGCACGTACGGTGGCGTATGAGCGAGGACGGTCCACGAGTCGCCGACCTCGAGCCGTTTCCGGAGACGGATACCGGCGACGAGGTCAACGACGCCGCGGAGACGGAATGGCGGGCCGCGACGACGGCGTTCGAACGCGTCGACGCGGTGTTAGGTCGGACGACCGACTGGCAGCGCGCGAGCGAGATTGCCGATCGCGCCCGCGTCTCCGAACCGACCGCACGCAAACACCTCACGGCGCTCGCCGAGACGGGACGGGCGACGACGAAAGAGACTGGCACGGGGAAACGGTTCCGTCGCGATCCCGATCGGCGACGGCTCGAGCGGGTCCAGCGGCTGGCCGACGACCACTCGCGAGCGGAACTCGAGCGCTCGATCCGCGAGATGAAGGCGCGGATCCAGGAGTTCGAGGAACGCTACGACGCGACGGGCCCCGACGAACTCGTGGATCGGCTGGAACCCGACGACGAGGACGGCTGGGACGACCTCTCCCGATGGAAGACGACGCGTCGGAATCTCGCGTTCGCGAAAACGGCCCGGTCGTTCGTGGAGACGCGACTCGTCGACGCGATGAGTACCGGTGCGGAACACACGGAGAATGCCTGACGAGCGGGGACCGATCGACTGGGACGCGCTCCGCGCCGTCGAAGGGGTCTTTCGGGACCGACTGAACGGACTGGTCTCGGCGGTCGAGTACGTTCCCGACGCGATCGACCCGGTCGAACTTCAGGTGACCCTCACTGCCGGCTTCGACGCCGATCGCTGTCGGTTCGACGTTCAGTGGTGGACGAACCACGGATACAAGTACCACTACAGCGAGGCCGACCTCGAGTTCCGGTTCGGCTGGGAGATCCGGCCGGGAGTGCCGGACAAGCACTTCCATCCGCCCGCGAACCCGGCCGAACACCGCGAGTCGTGTATCGCCCACGAGGAGCCGAAACTGGTCACGCTCGCGGTTATCAAGTGCTGGTGGGACACGCTCGAGGCCGGCGATCCCGCGGCCCTCAATTCGAACGAAAAACCGCCGTAACCCCGTCCGACGGTCGGTCGTCAGCGACGGTCCGTCTCGCAGTCACTGCACCGCCGCCCGATACCACTCCATTGCCTCGGGGACGTGGGCCTCGAGCGGGCGGTACTCGTAGCCCAGTTCCTCGCTGGCCTTGCGCGACGTGTAGAACAGCCGTTGGGTCGCCATCTCGGCCATGTCGCGATCGAAGGGGAACACCCGGCGGTCGGCGACGGCGTCGACGACCTCGGCGACGGGGCCGGCGGCGCGGATCGCGGTCGCGGGGACGCGGATCCGCGCAGGGGAGCCGTCGGCGACGTCGGCGATCCGGGAAACGGCGCGGTCGTAGGTGAGGTTCTCGCCGCCGAAAATGTAGTGGTCGCCGCTCTCGCCGCGCTCTGTGGCCGCCAGCAGCCCGTCGACGACGTCGGCGACGCCGACGATACTGAGCCCGCCGGGGAGGTGTGCTGGCATCGTCGGTTCGACGCCCATCGCGAGCAACTGTGCGGTGAACGCCTCGTCGCCGGGACCGAAGATCGAGGTCGGATGGACGGTGACGGCGTCGCCGCCGTTGGCGGCGTAGTCGTCGACCAGTTCCTCCGCGGCGGCCTTCGAGGCCTGGTAGGCCCCGACCGGCTCGGCCACGTCGGTCTCGTCGGCGAACGCGGCGTCGCCCTGCGGGCGGCGAGTGCCGGCCGTGCTGGTGAACACGACGCGACCCACGTCACCGTCGCGACAGGCCGCGAGGAGCCGCTCGGTACCGTCGCGGTTGACTGCCCAGATCGTCGCCGGGCCGGCGCTCCAGAGTCCGATCCCCGCGAGGTGAAAGACCACGTCCGCGCCGTCGACGAGTTCGCGCAGCGTCTCCCCGTCGGCGAGATCGCCGACGTGCCAGTCGATGCCCTCGAGGTCGCCCCGCTCCGACGTCGGCCGGCAGAGGCCACGAACGGTCCAGCCATCCGCCAGCAGCCGCTCGCAGAGGTGCGAGCCGAGAAACCCCGTCGCGCCGGTGACTGCCGCAGTGGGGGCGTCGGCGGACACGGTTATCGACCCCCCTCGAGCTGTGGCGGGACGGCGTCGCCGGCTACTGCCGCGTAGAGTCGGTACGCGGTCGTGACGGCCGGGTGGGGGTCGTCGGACGGCGGGAGGGCACCGTCACTGATCCGGCCTCGCAGGCGATCGACGTCGACGCCCGCCCCGTCGACGGTGACCGGGTCGTCGGTGCGACGGGTGGCCGAAAGCACCGGATCGGCCTCGAGCGAGCGGCCGAGCAAGGAGGTAGCGACGGCATCGACGGCGGGAGCCGAACCGGCGAACAGCGCGTCCGCGGCGATCGGATCGCCGCCGTAGGCGACCGTCGCGTCGAGGACGGCGAGAGTCGGTTCGACCGACCGGGTGACCGCAACCGGTGCCCGGTCCGCACCCGCGTCGCAGTCGACCAGCGCGGCGAGGGTCCGCATCGCGCCCGCGACCGGCCCATCGGCGGTCGGCCGCAGCGACGGGACGACGACGACCGCGTCCTCGGCGAGCCGGGTCGGGACCGAGAGCGCGACCGGTTCGTCCTCGACCCCGCTGAGGCCGCCGGTTCGGGGCTCGTCCGCGAGGTCGACGAGGGTCGCGTCGAACCGCTCGAGCAGGTCCGGATAGCCCAGGTACTCGGCGGCCCGATCGAAGTCGATCCGGTCGTCGGTCGCGCCCGCGACGGCGATCTCGGCGTCGGTCCGGTCCTCGAGACGGGCGACGATCGCGCCTACGACCGCCGGGTCGGTCACCATCCCCGAGGAGGGGTGAAACGGGTAGTGGGCGTCGGGAACGATCGTGATCCGCTCGGCGTCGCTCAGTTCCTCGAGCGCGGGGCCGAGGACATCCCGGACCGGCGACTCGAGGGCGGCCAGCCGGGCGTCGACGTCGGGATCCCAGCCGCCGCGGCGATCGGCGTCGTCGATTCGGGCCGCACGGACCGTCTCGTTTTTCATCGCGTCACCTCCGGAGTCCCGCGGTCGTCCGCGCCTGCGTCCGTCTCGTTCGCTTCACCGTCCGTCTCGCCCGCTTCGGCGGCCGCGAGTTCGTAGGCCCGTTCGGCCAGCGCGAGCGTCCGTCTGCCGGCCTCGCCGTCGACGGGCGGGCGCTCGCCCTCGCGGATCGCGTCACAGAAGTCCGCCAGCGCGTCGTAGTGGGCCTGCAGGTAGAACGTCGGCCCGAAGACGTCGGGTTCGTCGCTCGTGAATCGGCTCGCGACGTTCGAGAGCGCCGACTTGGCCGCGTCGGCGTAGAAGTTCCCCGGCAGGTAGTCGTCGTTGCTGATCGTCCCCGTCACGCCCTCGAGACGCAGCCGGGTGTTGACCTCGGGGAGTTGCTCCCACTGATAGGAGCCACAGTGCAGCGTGATCGTCGTCCCCGTCTCGGGAGCGGCCATGAGGACCGTCGCCGCGTCCTCGACGTCGGTCTCGAGGCTTCGTCCCATCGACGCGTCCCGCACCTCGAGGTCGCCGAATAGCCACTCGAGGACGTCGAAACAGTGGACGCCGAGTTCCAGCAGGGAGCCGCCGCCGGCGGCGTCGGCATCGAGCGGCCAGGACGCGGGGGCGTCCTCGGCCGGCGGTCGGCCGAGCGGCCCGTCGTTGAGTCGGGTGATCGAGGCGTAGGGGACGTGACCGACGCTGCCCTCGTCGTAGGCCGCCTTGACGCCCTGCATGTCCGGCTGGTAGCGCAGCGTGTGGTCGACGCCGACGGCGATATCGCCCTCGCGGGCCGTCTCGAGGAGCCGGTCGGCCTCCTCGGTCGAGCGGGCCAGCGGCTTCTCGACGAAGACGTCGACGCCGGCCTCGGCGGCCCGCTCGACGGCGTCAGCGTGGAGAAAGGGCGGGAGGGCGACGACCGCCGCATCGACGTCCTCGGCCGAGAGCAGCGTCGTATAATCGTCGTAGGTCCGCGAGACGCCGGCCCGTTCCGCCCGCTCGCGGTTCCCCGGGACGGCGTCGGCGGCCGCGACGACCTCGACCGACGGCATCGCCGCCGCCGATTTCAGGTGTACCATGCCGATGTTGCCGACGCCGAGGATACCGAGCGAGAGCGTACTCGAGTCCGTCCAGCGATTCAGAAGCGGTGGAGTCATCTGCCCGAAACGGGGCCGCCAGCGGGCTTTGTTATCGCCGTCGTACGTTTCGTCGAGCTTTCGTGTAGCGCTCCCTTTCAGCCGCTCACTGCCAGCTCGCCGTTGCCCGTTCGCTAAACCCCGACTCGGGCGCGACCCGATCGGCGACGTCGGCCATCGTCTCGACCCGGAGGTCCGTTGCGGCCCGCTGGCGGTCGAGATACGACAGGATCGCCCGCATGCGACGGTCGTCTCGCTCGTCGGTCAGGTTGTTCGGGTGCAGCCACATGTGAAAGAGCCCGTCGGTGCGGGCAGCCTCGTCGATACCGCGACGGGCCAGTTCGACCATCGGGTCCGCCCAGATCGATTCGGCGACGGTACGGGCAGCCCCTTCGAACCCGAACAGGAATAGCGAGGCCGGAACGTTGACCAGCCCGTACTCGTCGACGACCGGTTCCACGAGCATCGATCGATCCCGGACCGTCGAGTCGAACAGGCCGCGAACGCCGTCCCGGGTCGGGGACCGCCCGCGATAGGCCGTAATCCCCTGCTCGGCCAGGACGTCGCGGTGGCCGACGTCGTTGCGGGGATAGACCAGGGTGTCGATCGATCGGTTCCAGTCGGCCGCGATCTCGCGACTGCGCTCGAGTTCGGCCACCGCGAGTTCCCGGTCGGTTTCGGGGCGACCGAACAACACGTGCGAAAAGGTGTGGCTGGCGAACTCGTGATCGGCGTCGGCCGCAAGGACGTCGGCAACGAGGTCAGGGCCGTATCGCAGGTCCTCGCGGTCGGCCCACTCGCCCCGTTCGCGGGCGAACCAGCCCTCCGGGGCCGGATGGTCGTCGTGGATCCCGTCACAGCTATCCAGCATGAGATGGCCGACAACGGCCCAGGTCGCCGGCACTTCGAACTCCTCGAGTAGCTCGAGCATGACCGACCAGCCGCGACGGCCGGCCTCGACCCGTTCGGCCGGCGGCGTCACGAGATCGTGAAACCCCCAGCCGAGTTCCGCATCGAGCGAGATTACGACGCTGCCCACGGATCCCACCACGGTTGGACGCGTTTCATATCTGGACGGTTCCGACGGGATGACTTTGTTATGGATCTCTTGCCGGCGACGGAATCGGGACCGGCGTCGTTGCCCGTCGACGAGCCCGCAACGGCGAGACGAGCCGCGGTCGCCACCGGGTTAACCGAACCGAACAGGGACCGGGTCGACGCGACACTGCCTGAACACGCTCTATAACAAAACGCTCATCGAGCGATTCCCGGGATAGCAGGCGTCGCAGACACTTCAAAACCCAATCATGAGCGGATCTATACCCCCTTCCGAGCGAGCGTTCGTACTCGGACTCGACGGCGTCCCGTGGCGACTCATCGAGCGATGGAGCGACGAGGGCGAACTCCCGAACTTCGCCCGGATGCGCGAGGAGGGCGCCGCCGGCCCACTCGAGAGTACCCAGCCGCCGACGACGCCGCTTGCGTGGCCGTCGATCGCGACCGGCGTCTGGCCGGACAAACACGGGATATACGGTTTTCAGAACCTCTCGTCGGAGTACAGCCACGAGATGTACACGAGCCGGGACCTGGCACAGCCGGCCCTGTGGGACCAGCTCGGCCCGGCCCACGTCGGCAACGTCCCGATGACGTATCCGGCCCGCGAGATCGACGGCTCGATGGTGACCGGGATGATGACGCCCGCGACGGACCGGGAGTTCACACACCCGCCCGAACTGAGCGCGGAGATCGAGTCGCGGATCCCCGATTACGAGATCAGCCTCGATTACCCCGAGTACGCCAACCGCCCCGACGAGTTCGAGGTTGCCGTCGAGGAGATGCTCACAAATCGGCGCGAACTCCTCGAGTTACAACTCGAACGGGCCGGCGACGACTGGCAGCTGTTTTTCTTCGTCTTTACCGCACCGGACCGCTTCCAGCATCTCGTCTGGGAGATGGATCGGCTGCTGGCACACTACAAGCAGTTAGACGAAATTCTCGGGGAAATGATGGCCTACACCGACGATCACGACGCCGATCTCTACGTCGTCTCCGACCACGGCTTCGGCCCGATCGAGGAACTCGTCTACGCCAACCGGATCCTCGAGCAGGAGGGGTATCTGGCCAGGCGCGAGGACGACGGGACCCGCGGTGCGCTCGCCAGTCTCGGTATCTCGCGGGACACCATCACGGGGGCGCTCAGCCGCGTCGGGATCACCGAGGAGACGCTGGTCCAGTCGCTGCCCCGGCGGCTGGTCGACTCCGTCGCCGAGCAGATCCCCGGCGATCACGCCCTCTACGACGTCGACTTCGATCGGACCGTCGCGTTCGTCCACGACACCGGCAACTGCTATATCAACGACACCGATCGCTTCGACGGCGGCGCCGTCTCGCCGGCGGAGGTTCCCGAGGTGAAAGCCGACGTCAGGGCCGCCCTCGAGTCGGTGACCGACGAGACGGGGGAGCCGCTGCTCGAGGTCCGCGACGGGGACGAACTGTTCCCGACCGACGACGACTCGCCGGACCTGGTGGTCGGCGGGCGGGGCGTCTACGAGTCCCGCAGCGGGATGGCCGACGAGGTGCGGGGCGACACCGGGACCTACGACGCGAGTCACCGCAGCGAGGGGATCGTCCTCTGTCGGGGGCCGTCGATCGACCCCGGCGCGACCCTGCGCGGGGCTCGCGTCGTCGACATCGCGCCGACCCTGCTACACGGGATCGGTGAGCCGGTCCCGAAGAACGCGGACGGGCGGGTCCTGTTCGACGCCTTCGCGGAGACGAGTACGCCGGCGACGAGCCGTGTCGAACGGACGGCGGTCACCGAGATCGATACTGGTGACGACGTCGACGAGGACTTCGACGACGTCGAAGACCGGCTGAAAGGATTGGGTTACATGGAGTGATTCCGGTCGCGAACCGCAGGCACGACTCGGGGTGACGGTCGGCCGTTATGAGTCCCGCGGCAGCGACACGGTGACCGTGTTTCCCCCCTCGGCGCGTTCGAAGGCGATGTGGCCGTCCGAGAGGTCGACGACCCAGTGAACGAGCCACAGCCCCAGCCCCGAGGTGTGATAGACGTCGTCCATCTTCCAGTCGCCGGTCAGGACGCGAAACTCCACCTCCGGAATCGGCGGGCAGTCGTCGCGGATCACGATATCGACCCCGTCCGACCGGGTACGGACGGTCACCGACAGCTCCGTCGACCCGTCGGAGCCGTGGCGAACGGCGTTCTCGAGCAGTTCCATCACTGCCAGTTCGACCTCGTGTAGAGCGCGGGCGGTCGCCGCGTCCGGCAGGTTCGTCTCGATCGTCGCGTCGGGATACGAGTCGTGGATCCGGTCGACCGCGTCGGTGACGACCGGGACGAGGTCGATGGGTTCCGGGACCGACCGCTCGGTCAGCAACTCGATGATCTCGCGCTGTTTGTCCGCGCTCTCTAAGAGTTCCTGTCCCTGCGTTCGGATGATCTCCGCGCGCCCGCGGGAAGGTTCCGATGCCTCGCTGGCGATGCACTCGGCGTTGCCGAGGATGACGGACATGTCGTTGCGGAGGTTATGTCGCAGGAGGTTGTCCATGACCGCGAGTTGACGTTCGCGCCGTCGTCGGTCGGTGATGTCCCGGGAGAAGCCGACGATCCGCTCGACATCGCCGTCCTCGAGGATCGGTTCCGAGCGGACCCAGACCCAGCGGCCGTAGTCGGCCGCGGGGTTGACCCGGTACTCGATATCGACCGATTCGCCGCTCGCTGCCCGTTTCATCGCCTCCCTGACACAGGGAGTGTCGTCGGGGTGGACGACGTCGAGAAACGCCTGTGGGTCGGCCTCGAGGGTCGACACTGGCTGGCCGAAGACGGCCTCGTACGCGGGGTTGACGAACAGGACCTCTTCCCAGTCCCCGTCGAACATCCAGAGAACGTCGCCGACCGTACCGGCGATCGTCCGCAAGCGGCTCTCCGCGTCGCGGCGTTCCTGCTCCGCAGCCACCTGCTCGGAGATGTCGCGCGAACTCACGACACAGCCCTCGATGCCCTCGTCTGGGGGGTTCGTGAACCGACTCTCGAGCCACACCCACCCGCCGTCCGCGGCCGCGTGTCGGTAGCGAACCGTCGCCGACGACCCCGTCGCTTCGATCACGGCCTCGAACTGCTCGAGAACGGCCGTTCTGTCGTCGGGATGAACATACTCGATGGCACGGTCACCGACGAGTTGACTCGGCTCGTAGCCGACGATCTCGGTACTGGCTTCGTTGACGTAGACGTACGTGCCAGCCGCGTCGACGACCACGAGCTTTTCCCGAGCATGCTCGAGCAACACGGACGAGAGATCACTCATCTCCATACGACTGTTCTGGTATGCGTTAGTGTTAGAACCCGAAAAGGGTATGGGTGCTGTTGTCACGACGACACTATCGGGGCCGGACGACCGGGCAGACCGAACGAGTTCGTCGTCGATGGGGCAGTCGACATCGAGACGCGAGCGGTAGCAGGATCCTATCGTCGGTAGGTGAGTGCTACGGGGCGACAAGGAGCCCCGTCCGCGGAGAAACACATATATAATTAATAGTGTCGGCACCGGTGACCGTTCGTACGCACCCGTAGTCGGCATCGTCGTCAGCGCAGTCGGCGGGTCGAACGCGTGTGTCTCGAGTGAGACGATGATACGGCAGAAGCTACTGATCGCGATCGCAACCGCGGTGGTCGGCGCGCTAACGCTCATCGGATCCGATCGACTCACATCGATCGCCCGCCGAGCCGACGGATCGGAGCCGGCCGATACCTGTCTCTTATACACATCTCTGAGCGGGC
>AOIR01000057.1 GCA_000337115.1 Natrinema thermotolerans DSM 11552 | reverse complement strand
ATGTGTATAAGAGACAGACATCGGGGTTTCGGCTCCTGATCGGCCGGTTTCGGTTCCGTCGGTCGCGTCCCGTCATCGACCGGGACTCTCCGGTATGCGACTATTTACTAACACCGTGTCTGTGATGAGACGTAATCGGTCAAACAGACAATGAATAGAGGTCAGACTCGGAGCGGCCCGCTCCCCGTCGGAACCCGCCGACGGCCCGCTGACGGACTCGAGACGCGCCCGCGAGCCGACGATCGCCCGTCCGCCGGCCGCGAGCGGGCCGCGGAGGTGAACGGCGAATGAAGGTGGTGTCGGTCGTCGGTGCCAGACCGCAGTTCGTCAAGGCTGCGGCCGTCTCGCGACGGCTTCGGGACGCCCACGACGAACGCCTCGTCCACACCGGCCAGCACTACGATCCCGAACTCTCCGCGG
>AOIR01000056.1 GCA_000337115.1 Natrinema thermotolerans DSM 11552 | reverse complement strand
ATGACGGCACTCGAGGGAGTCGTCGAAGACGAATCACCCGACGTCGTCCTCGTCTACGGGGACACGAACTCGACGCTGGCGGGCGCACTCGTGGCCGCCAAGTCGTCGGCGACGCTCGCACACGTCGAGGCCGGCCTGCGCTCACATGACCGGTCGATGCCCGAGGAGGTCAACCGACGACTGACCGACCACGCCGCCGACCTCCTGTTCGCGCCCGGCCCGGACGCAAAGCGAACCCTCGAGCGGGAGGGAATCACCGAGGGCGTCTCCGTACCGGGGGACGTGATGTACGACACGCTGCTGGCGATCCGCGATCGCCTCGAGACGCTGGGCGGCGACGAGCCGTCGGTTCCCGACGAGTACGTCCTCGCGACGGTCCACCGGGCGAAAAACACCGATGACCCCGATCGTCTCGAGGCGATCGTCGACGGGTTGACGCGACTCGAGCGACCGGTCGTCTTCCCGGCACACCCGCGGACCATCGACGCGCTCCACGACTACGGCCTCTGGGAGCGACTGACCGCGGCCGTTCGCGTCGTCGATCCCGTCGGCTACGCCCGGTTCATCGGGCTAGTCGAAGGCGCGACCTGCGTCGCGACCGACTCGGGCGGCGTCCAGAAGGAGGCGTTCTATCTGGACACGCCGTGTGTCACCCTCCGGGATCGGACGGAGTGGACGGCGACGGTCGACGCCGGCTGGAACGACCTCGTCGGGGCGAACGCCGACCGGATCGTCGACGCCGTCCGGGCCGCCGAGAACCCGCCCGCCAAGCCCGACCTCTACGGGAACGGCAACGCAGCGGCGCGAATCGTCACGACGCTCGAGCGACACGTCGACGATGGCTGAGACACCCACTCCAGGGCGGGCCGAGACGGAGGTAGCGACCGACGACGACCCCTCGTCGGACGTGACGTTCGACCGGGTGGCTGACCTCCCGCGGGCGCGGGTCGATCCTCCCGGCGACGCGTCGTTCGCCCTCTGTCTGACCCACGACGTCGACCGGCCGTTCAAGGGGATCCGGTCGCTGTACTATGCCCTCCAGGAGCGACCGACACATCACCTCCGGACCGCTGTCTCCGGGGACAACCCCTACTGGCAGTTCGAGGAGATCATGGCCCTCGAGGACGAGTTAGGGGTACGCTCGGCGTTTTACTTCCTGAACGAACAGCACCTGCTGGCCGACCGGCCGGCCCGGGAGTGGCTCTCGCCGGCCAACTGGGTCCAGCACCTCGGCCGCTACGACGTGACCGGCGACGGGATCGCCGGCGTCATCCGTGACCTCGATTCGGGCGGCTGGGAGGTCGGCCTCCACGGCTCCTACCACTCCGCGGACGAGCCCAAGCGGCTGCGCGAGGAGAAAGCGACCCTCGAGGACGTTCTCGATGGTCCCATCGCCGGCGGTCGCCAACACTACCTGCGGCTGTCGGTCCCCGAGACGTGGCGCTACCACCGGGCGATCGGCCTCGAGTACGACGCGAGCCTCGGCTCGAGTACCGAGTGTGGGTTTCACGCGGGCTACGACCCGATCCGACCGTTCGGCGACGACTTTCTCGTCTTTCCGTTGACGATCATGGAGCAGGCGCTTCCGGATCCCGCCAGCCAGCCCTGTGGGGCCCGTCAAACCTGCGAGCGGCTGTTGACGGAGGCGGCGGAAAACGGGGCTGTCATGACCGTTCTCTGGCATCCACGCTATTTCAGCGACCGGGAGTTTCCCGGCTACCGGACGCTGTATCGCTGGCTGATCGAGCGAGCGCGGGAGTTGGGGGCCTGGATCGGCCCACCGCGGGCGCTACAGGCGGCGCTCGAGGGCGACTCCGACGGATCGCATCGCGCCGAAACCGACCCCGCCGAATTTCGATTCACACAGGTAAAATCATGAGTTTACGACTCCCCACGGGCGCGGCAGCGGTCGTCGTCACCGTGCTACTGCTCGTCGGCAGCGTCGGCGGCGTCGCCGGCCAGTCCGGCTCGCCGATCGCACAGGCGGACACGCAGCAGGCCGACGGCTACGTCGTCGAACAGGGCTCGTTCTGTCAGCCGATCGAGCCGCTGTCCTCGGGCGAATCGGTCGAATCGTTCTACGAGTATCGCAGCCACGAGACCCATCCGGAAGGAACTGACCGCTTCTACAGCTCCTACGGGACGACCCACCTCCAGCGAGACAACACGTCCGCCCTGTTCCTCCACGAGGGCCCCGAGGGGCTGAGTCTCGTGACGGTCCACGGCCGCCTCGATAGCGAGACGCCCGGTGGACTGGTCACCTACGAGATCGCCGGCCTGCCCGCCGAGAGCGAGTGGGTCGTCCAGGACGACAACTACACGGCCGAAACGCGGATGGACGAGTTCGACCGCGGCGACGGCTGGACGTCCGCATCCTGGATCTTTCAGGAGGGGCGGACCGACGGCGGCGCGATCCGGGGCGGGCTCGACGGTCAGTTCGCCGTGACTATCCGGCCGGGCTTCAACGAGGACTCGGCGTTCGCCGACCGGCGCAGCGAACTGTATGACCCCGACTTCGACGGCGACGGCGAGATCGAACAGTGGGACGTCCTCTCCGGCGCGGCCGGCGACGGCAACCGGCGGACGGAACTGCCCTCCCTCGAGGAGCCGGTGACGATCCGGACCGGCACCTGCGACGATCCGTCGGTCACGTACGAGCGAACCGACGGCGGAATCACCGCGAGGGTGACCGACGCCGCGCCCGAGGATCGCGTCTTCCTGCAGCCGACCCGCGGGACCGACGACGGCGTCCGGTTCGACGGCGTCGAGCTGACCGGCCTCGAGGGCGAGGCGTCGATCGGCTTCGAGAGCCGGTTCTCCGAACTCTCCGGGAGCGGCCCCGACGGCGTCGAGGCGCTGTCGTATCTAACCATCACGAACGAGTCGGGCGCCGCCGACGCCTCCGGGACGGTTGCCGTTACCGTCCAGAAGGACCGACTCGAGGAGTTGGGCCTCGAGCCCGAAGAAGTCGTCCTCTACGAGCAGACCGCTGACGGGTGGGCTGAGGCCGACACCACGGTCCTCGCGGAGTCCGACGATGCGTACCGGCTCGAGGCGGACGTAACCGCGCCTTCGGCCGTCGCGGTCGCGCCGGCATCCGGCAGTGGGTCGGATTCGCTCGGCCTGCTCGGACTCGGGGCGGGCCTCGCCGCGGGGGCAGTCATCGGCCTTGGCTGGCTGGCGACGACCAGACTGCGCGACCGATAGCGGCGGCATCCGCAGCCGCGGAAGGCCGGTTTCCAAGACGGTGTACGCGCTGATCGCGATGGCGTCGCGCGATCAGGGGAGCATGACGTTCAGCGGCTACTCTCCTCTCGATGGAGTCCCGCGTACCACCCGTCCGTCGAGTCAGAAATCGAGCTGAAGGTTGTACTGCATACAGCGGACACCGCGGGAAGGGACACGTCATTCCAGAGTTAGCCGGGTCAGGGTGAATCAGAATAACAGTACCCTTTTGCCATCCCTTTTGCAAGTTCGACTAATGACGGAGCAGGGCTCGTCGGAGACTGAAGATAGAAAAGACGATCATATCCGGATCGTACAGGAGCGAGACGTCGAAACCACGGGAACGGGCTTCGAAGACGTACACCTCGTCCACGACGCGCTGCCGGAACTCGATTACGACGCGATCGACCCCGCCATCGAATTTCTGGGACACGAGTTGTCGGCCCCGATCTTCATCGAGAGCATGACTGGCGGGCACCGCAACACCACGGCCATCAATCGGGCACTGGCCCGTGCTGCCAGCGAGACGGGCATCGCTATGGGGCTTGGAAGCCAGCGGGCTGGCCTCGAACTCGACGACGACGGCGTCCTCGAGTCGTATACCGTCGTCCGCGACGTCGCGCCCGACGCGTTCATCTACGGGAATCTCGGTGCCGCACAGCTTCGAGAGTACGACATCGAAACGGTCGAGCGCGCAGTGGCGATGATCGAGGCGGACGCGCTCGCGGTCCACCTGAACTTCCTCCAAGAAGCCGTCCAACCCGAAGGCGACGTCGACGGGCGGGACTGTCTGGCTGCGATCGAACGCGTCGCCGCGGATCTCTCGGTTCCGATCATCGTCAAAGAGACCGGCAACGGGATTTCCGGGGAGACTGCCCGAAAGCTGTCCGCGGCAGGTGTACACGCGATCGATGTCGCCGGCAAAGGCGGCACGACGTGGTCCGGGATCGAAGCCTACCGTGCGGCTACCGCGAACGAACCACGCCAGCAACGGATCGGGACCCTGTTCCGTGACTGGGGCATCCCGACCGCTGCAAGTACACTCGAGTGTGTCGCCGAACACGACTGCGTGATCGCGAGTGGCGGTGTGCGGACGGGGTTAGACGTGGCCAAAGCGATCGCGGTAGGTGCCCGTGCCGGCGGGCTGGCGAAACCGTTCCTGAAACCGGCCACGAACGGCCCGGACGCCGTTATCGAGCGCGTCGAGGACCTGATCGCCGAGTTACGGACGGCGATGTTCGTGACCGGTTCGGGGTCGATCGACGCGCTTCAACGAACGGAATACGTGTTACAGGGCGAAACGCGAGAATACGTCGAACAACGAACCAGTAGCGAGAAGCAATTGTATTCGTGACCACGAGCAAACGATGCAACGACCATCGATGAAATCCTGGTATGCCGTATTGGCTCGGGAAGCACCATGAGTATCGGAACGCTCCTGCTCGCACTGGTAGTCGGTAGTCTGGTCGGATACTACACCGCTCTGCACCGGATTCAGGAGATCGGTGATGCCATTATCTTCAGCGGTCTCGCCGTCTTGCTCGTTTCGATCGGGACACAACTCGGCGGTGACGAGCAGATTCTACAGGATTTGAATACGATCGGCGGCTCCGCCCTCGTGCTGTGTCTGGGCAGTATCATTGGAAGTGTCGGCTGTGTCTACCTCCTCATCACGGCCACGTCGATCGGCGATCCGGAATCCGCCTCGGCCGATGGGACCGTCACTCGGCCGGACACACCGTCGGAACTAGACGCTGGTGGCTTCGATTGGAAGGTCACGGGCCTCATCGTCGTCTCGCTTACCGTCGGGCTCGGACTCTCGGCCGTCGGGCTTCCGGAACACGTCATCACACGTATCGTCTCGATCTCCGATTACGCGCTCCTGGCGCTGCTGTTCGGCGTCGGTATTACAGTTGGCGGCGATACCGAGGCCGTGAGTCATATCGTCCGGATTGGCTGGGGCGTCCTCCTGATTCCGGTGGCCGTGGCCGTCGGGAGTATTCTCGGTGGCGTGTTGCTCGGGGCGGTTATCGGCATGCCAGTCACCCACGCCGCAGCGGTCGCAGCAGGGTTCGGATGGTACAGTTACGCGGGTGTCGTCGTCTTCGATCTCGGCGGGGTTGAACTGGGGACGATCGCGTTTCTCGCGAATCTCTTTCGGGAGATCGTTACCTTCCTGGTGCTACCAGCCGTCGCCAAGTATCTCGGTGGGGTAACGAGTATCGCACCAGGTGGCGCAACGACGATGGACGTCACGCTCCCGTTGATTCAGCGTGTTTCGGGTGAGCGGTTCGTGATTCCAGCGCTCATCAACGGGCTCGTCCTGTCGGTCGCTGCGACCGTTCTCGTCCCGGCCATTCTGGGGATCTAGACGCCGTTACATCGAGGCTCAGTCGCTGCCGACGCCGACGGGTGCGTTCGGATCGTCGGTCGCCGGCTGGTCGAACTGCCGGACGGTATCGATGTCGTCGACGCGACCGCGGGCCGTCGCGACGTCGACGAGCAGGTCCGTGAGGTTGATCGTCTCGGCCAGGTAATCGTGGCGACGCCGTTGCCACGCCTCGTCGACGCCCTCGTCGCGAAGGACCGCCGTTGCCCGATCGCGGAGGGCGTCGAAACGGGCGACGTTGTGGATCAGCCCTCGGTTCTCGAGCGCGACGAAGTTGCCCATGTCGGCGTCGCCGACGAAGGAGTTCGATCGGACCGCCGGCGTACCGAGCAGGGCGGCCTCGGTGACCATCGTCTGGGTGTCGGCGACCAGCAGCGTTGCCTCGGCGAGCGCGTCGTGCATCAGGGCGGGATGGAGATCGAACGACCGTGCCGGCAGGCCCGTAAGGTCGACGTCGTTCCCCTCGTCGGAGACGAGGACCGTCGCGTCGTCGCTCAGTCGCTCGACGAGGCGGCGACACTGCTCGCTCGAGATGCCGTCCTTGCCGACGTCGTGCTGGGAGCCGAAGGCGTTGAGCCGGAGGAGGACGTACGGCTCCGCCTCGCCGACGCCGAGTCGGTCGCGGACCGAGGGGTTCGGTTCGTAGACCTCGGGATGGAGGTACGCACACTCCTTGAGCCCCGGGAACACGTAGTGATCCTCCCCGAGGTCCTTGCGGAAGGTGTTCGGCGTGAGGATCGCCCGTGCGAACGGCGTCGAGACAGTGTGGTCGAACGACGCCGGCTCGGAGTCGATGAGCAATACCGTCGGCGTCCGGAGCAGGGCCCCCGTGTGAGCCGCGTAGCCCCCCATCCCGAAGACGAGATCGGGATCGAACCGTCTGGCCCGCCGGATCGCCCGGAGGTAATGGGCTGGCAGCCGGCTCAGCAGCGACCCCTTCGACGTATCACAGTAGCCGTAGACCTCGTAGGGCAGGTCGTACCACTCGAGCAGGTCGAGTGTACAGGTGTAGTCCCGCGCGAGGACGAGGACGTCGTGGCCCCGCTCGCGCAACGTCGCGACGGCGTGTTTGTACAGGTGCACGTGTGCTGGCGTATTCGTAAAGAACAGGTATCTCATGTCACGGACCACCCGGATCCATATCCGTACGTGGGACCGTCACTGCAATTGTTATCTCGCTCATACCAGTTTCACCGGGAGCGTTCACCGAACCGATCGATCGCCGGCACGGCCGCTCGAAAGGGTAGCCGCCGTATAATAATGGCCTGCCGGCGGGAGGGCGGAGACAGATGCAGTCCGAGTACATTCCGCGGATCGGCGTCCGGCGACTCTCGAGTACCGTCTCCTCCCGGTCCGCCGACCCAGCGGGCGATTCGACGGGGGAAAACAGGTCGGGGACGGCCGCTCGAGCGCTCGAGCGATACGGCCCCGTCCTCGAGTCGACGCTCGCGTACGCCCGGGAGCGAGACTACGTCGGACCCGATTACGGCGACGGGATGAGCAGCCAGCTCCTGCAGGCGCTGCCGGTCGAGAACAAGTGGCTCAACCTCGCCGTTCAGGAGACGGTCAAACGGACGCCGGTCGACGTCAGGCCGCTGTTTCGCGTCGAACTCCGACGCAACTTCAAGGGCGGTGGCCTGTTCGCGATGGCGAATCTGAACTATCACGACCTCGGAACCGAGTGGGACCCGGCGAGCGAGCCGGGGTTCGACCCGCTCGCGGAGGCCGAACGGCTCGCCGACTGGCTCGTCGCCGAACGATGTGAGGGGTACAGCGGGTTTTGCGGGGGGCATCGACACGAGATCCAGCATCTCCACACGAAGGGCGAACCGAGCGATCCCGACATCGTCTCGACCGCCTACGCGGTGACCGCGCTGTTGCGCGCCGCCCGGATCGACGAGCGATACGCGGAGATTGCCCGGACCGCACGCGACTTCCTCGTCGAGGACCTGAACTACCGGGAGGTGCCGGAGGGCGCAAAGATCGACTACCACATGAACCACCCGGACGACTCCTACACGCTCAACTCCGCGGCGCTGGGCGCGCGGATGCTCGTCGAACTCTACGACTACTTCGGCGACGAGGACTACCGCGAGCGGGCGACAAAGATCCTCGATCACGTCGTCGCCAACCAGACCGACCGCGGCGGATGGCCCTACCGGCTGCCGGCCTCTGCCTCCCACCTCTCGATGGACAGCCACCACAACGGCTTCATCATCGAGTGTCTCCAACGCTATCGCGACGTCGTCGACGCGGACCGGTACGCCGACGCGCTGGAGACCGCCCTCGAGTTCTACCGAACGGAGTTGTTCGAACTGGACGGCGCACCCAACTTCGACGAGGAAAACGCGTATCCCCGCGACATTCACGCCAGCACGCAGGGGATTCTGGTGTTTACCCGCGAGGGCGAACTGGCGTTCGCGGAGCGGATCCTCCGGTGGGTCCTCGCGAACCTCCAGCCCGAACAGGGGCGCTTCTACTATCGGAAGTACCGCTACCACACGAAGCGGGTGACGCTGATGCGCTGGTGTCAGGGGTGGATGTCCTACGCGCTCTCGGCGTTCCTGCTTGCGAGTGCGAACCGGGCCGACCCCGATCGGGTGCCAGAGCATCGGGGGGCGGCCGATCCATCGGTGGTCGGCGACCGATGAGTCAGCCCGGCTCGTCGACGCGGCCGGAGCAACCGCAGGACACGACCGGAACGGACGCCGTCTCGACGACAGCGGTATCGGGGAAGCCCGACGACGAGCCACCGCCAGCCGACGATCGCCGGATCCTCGTCGTGACGGGGTTGGGACACAAAAACGAGCGCCACTACGGACCGCTCGCCGACGTCGCCGGGGAGACGACCATGGTCTGTCTCGATCCGACCGGCGACATCGAGTCCGCACGGACCGTTCGCGTCCCCGAGATCGGCCCGCGGATCGTCCGCGTCCTCTGTCTCTTTTTCCTCGCGCTGTACGAGGGGTATCGCAACGACTACGACGCGGTCGCGTCGATCTCGCTCGTACCCTACGGCTGCTATGCGCTCGCGCTGAAAGCGATCTACGGCTACCCCGCCCACCTCGGGATCATCGGGATCGATCTCGACCATCACGCCGAGCAGTGGTACGGGACCGTCCCGCAGTGGCTGTTCAGGCGCTTCGACGCGGTGTCGGTCCCCGGCTCCTCACACGCCGAGCGGCTCGTCCGGTTCGGCGTCCCCCCGGACCGGATCGAACGCCTGACGAACGCGATCGATGTCGACACCTACCGGCCGCCGGAGCGGGCGGTCGAGAGCGACTACGAGTTCGTCTGGGTCGGCCGGTTCAGCGCCGAAAAGGATCCGCTGCGGTTCGTCGACGCCGTCGCCGAACTCGAGGCCGCCGACCGGGAGTTCCGGGCGGTCATGGTCGGCGACGGCCCCCTCCGGTCGGTCGTCGTCGAGGAACTCGACGCCCGCGGACTGTCGGACCGGGTCGACTGCCCCGGCTGGGTGGACGAGCCGCTCGAGTACTACCGCCGATCGGCGGCGTTCGTCCTGACCTCCGAGCGGGACGCCTTGCCGCTGGTCATGCTCGAGGCGATGGCGACCGGCCTGCCCGCGATCGTCCCGCCGGTGGGGTCGATCCCGGACGTCGTGACCGACGGCGAGAACGGGATCGTCGTCGCCGATCGCGAGCCCGCGACCGTCGCCGCGGCGATGGAGCGCTGTCTGGACGAGCCGGCGTTCCGGCGCTCGCTCGGAGCCGCCGCGACGGCGGTCCGGGACGACGTCTCGCTCGAGCGGGCGAGCGAGGACTGGCGGCGGATCCTGGCGACCCTCGAGCGGTGAGCCAGGTGCCGGTTGCGACGCGGCACTCGAGCGGCTGCCGGCGACCGGAAGGACCTCGATTACCGCCGGTAGCGACGCGATAACAAAGCGAATACTCACCGCAGGGAGACCTACATGGATATCGAACGGCTGACCCTCGAGGAGTGGGGCAACGCCTTGCCGGCGACGGGCTACGAGGTGTTTCACGAGCCGGACGCGCTGGGCGTCCTCGACGACCATACCGACGCGGAGCTACAGCTGTACGGCGCGTTCAAAGGCCAGCAGCCGGTCGGCCTGTTGCCGGTGTTCGTCGGCGACCGCTCGATCGGCCGGACGGTCCTCTCGCCGCCGGTCTCGTTCAGCGTGCCGCGGCTGGGCCCGATCCTGGATCCGGCCAGCCCGAAGCGACACAAGCGCGAACGGATCAACCGGGAGCTGACGGCGGGCGTGATCGACGCCGTCGGCGTCGGCGATCGGACGACGCTCTTCCGGATGCGGTGTCCGATCGAGTACGTCGATCCCCGCCCCTACGAGTGGAACGACTTCTCGCTCGAGCCGAAGTTCACCTACGTCCTCGACTGCGAGGGCGAGACGATCGAGAGCCTCATGAAAGGCTTCAGCAAGAGCCTGCGCCGGGAGATGCGGAAGCAAGACGAGCTGGATCTCTCGATCGAGCGGGAGGGAATCGAGTCGGCACTGCGGGTCTACGAGGACGTGGTCGAACAGTATCGGGCCCACGACGATCCGCCGCCGATCTCCCGCCCGTTTCTTCGCGATCTCCTCACGTCTCTGGACGACGAGCTGTGGCGGGTCTACGTCGCCCGGTCGCCCGACGGCGAGTACCAAAGCGGCGTTGTGACCCTCTACTCGCCCGACCTCGCGTACTTCTGGCAGGGCGGGGTGACGGCCACCTACGAGGGCGTCAGCGTCAACAGCCTCCTCCATCGGGCCATTCTCGAGGACATTTGTTCCGATCCCGCCCTCGAGTCGGTGACCGGCTACGACCTCGTCGGTGCGAACACCGAGCGGCTCTGTGAGTATAAGGCCAAGTTCAACGGCGACCTGCGCCAGTACTACGTCGTCGAGTCGTCGGGCCTCGAGATGTCGTTGGCCAAATCGGCGTACCAGACGTTTTCCAGCGCGTTGAAGTAACGGGAAAAGCCGGCGGACAGCGAGCCGAACGCGACCGGTCGTAACGGCGCGGGGCGGTCACCGCAGCGAGACGGAAGCGGCTTCGTTTCAGCGAGAAACGACAGCAGCGAGAAGAGCGCCAGCAGCGCGGTTCGACCGCCGGCCGTCTCACTCCATGTACCCGAGTCCGCGGAGCCTGTCCTCCACGTCGTCGAAGTCCTCGTCGGCGTCTGCGGCCCCGCTCGAGCCGGCGGTCGCGTCCGGAACGGCCTCGCGGACGGTCGGCTCCGCGTCGGCCGAGAGGACGTCGGTCCTGACCCGGCCGTCGACGTCGTCGGGGATCGGTTCGCCGACGCTGTGGAGGACCGTCGGTGCGACGTCGACGACGGACAGTCCGTCGGCGGACGCGTGCGGGTCGATGTCGGGACCGTGTGCGAAGAACACGCCCTGCTTTCGGTGGTTGGCGGCTTTGTCGTCCGCGGGTTCGAACACGGTATCGGCGAGTCTCGTCTTCTCCTCGTAGCCGTCCCGCCCGACGACGACCAGATCGGGCCCGGCCTCATCCGACGGGAACACCTCGTCCCCGTCGCGGACCCTCAGCGCCGGCTCGCCGGTGTCCGGATCGGTCACGTTCGAGAACCGCTCACGCAGTTCCGCCTTGATCGACGGCACGTCGGTCGGGGCGACGATCCCCTCCGCGAACCGCTCGGTGTCGTTGATGTAGACGTAGCTCGGGCCGTGTGCGAACGCGACGGTTTCGGTGAAGTCGACGTCGTACAGGCTGTGATCGCCCGGCACCTGCTCCGCGATCCCGTCGACGAGGCGCTTCGGCAGATGCTTGACGAGCCGCTTGTCGTCGACCCCGAGGCGGTCCAAGGTTCCGTGGAGCGTGGACTTCGTGATCCCGAACCGGGCGAGCGAGTTCCGCGTGGTCCCGTCGGTCTGCTCCGAGAGATAGCCGCCCTCCGCCAGCACGGTGTTCAGGTTGACGAACGTCGAGATCGGCCCGAACCCGTGATCGGAGACGACGAACAGGGTGGCGTCCCGCCGATCGGCGTACTCGAGGGCGTCGCCGACGATATCGTCGAGCCGCTTGTAGTGGTCGAGAATGACGTCCTCCTCCCAGATGAGATGCTGGAGCCGGTCCGGGGCCGTGTACACGAAGAAGAACAGCCGCCAGTCGTCGATCGCCATGAGTTCGTCCATCAGCTCCCGGCGCGCGCTCACGAGCGATTCGAGGTCGTCCGTGAACGCCGTCTCGTCGTCGGTGTAGTCGTTCCAGTCCAGCGCGATCCGGTACTCCGGGATCCGGTCATCGATCTCGTCGACGAACCCGGACGGATGCGTGAACCGGTCGCTCATCGACGGCGAGATCATGCCGGAGACCATCGTGCCGTCGATCTCGCTCGCGGGATAGGTCATCGGGACGTTGCCGACGACCGCCGGCGACAGCAGCTCCCACAGCGGCGGCCGCCCCAGACTCGCGCTCGTGTTCATCTCCTGCGTGTAGTCGCGCTCGAGCCGTTTGAAGCCGTAGATCCCGTGTTTGTCCGGCCAGACGCCGGTCGCGATCGAGGGCCACGCCGCCGGCGTCGTCGGCGGGTCCGTACTCTCGAGGGGCGCGCCCACGCCGTCCTCGACGAGCGTCGCGAAGTTCGGCAGTTCGCCGGCCGCGATCCAGTCCGAGATGAGGTCCCACGGCACGCCGTCGATACCCAGAACGAACGCGCGGTCGGTAGTGGTCGAGTCGGTAGTCATGAACCAGTGTCTCGTTCGCGTTGACCCCGGCCCCACCAATTGTTATGGATCGAATTACGAGCGCGACCCGGATTTCGGGGCCGATCGCCCGCCGCCGTCCCCGACAACGCGGTGCCGTCGGGGCGATCAGTTCGGCGATTTCGCGTCCAGGTCCTCGTCGCCCGACGACGGGATCCACCGGCGAAGCATCGGGACCGAGACGCCGGCGGCGTCCTCAAGCAGATCGAGGACGACGACGTCGTTCGACTCGAGGCCCCCGACGAGGCCGGCGACGACGAGCGAGGCGAGCCCGACGCCGACGAGGACCGGCCCGATCGTCACGACCGTGATCGAGAGCCACGGCGAGAGGGCGAACGCGAGCGGGAGCAGGACGGCCGGCAGGGCGACGTAACAGCGCAGCGCCTCCGGAGAGATCGGGGTGATATCGTAGCGGACCGCCAGGACGCTACAGATGACCGTGTGGACGGCGACCAGCGAGGTGACGGACGCGACGGCCGCCCCGACGGCCCCGTACCGTGGAATGAGGGCGACGTTGATCCCGATGTTGAGCAGGAGCCCGACGACGTTGCCGACGGCGATCCACGTCGTCGAACCCAGCGCCGAGAGGGTCTCTCGGTTCCGACCGGCGGCGGCGCTGAGGAAGAAGCCGGTCGCGAGGATCGGCAGGACGCGGGCCGCGTCCGTATACGCGGTCCCGAAGACGAGGTGGATCACGTCCAGCGGAAAGACCACAAGCAGGAGAAACGCCGGGAACGTGACCACGTAGACCCACTTCGTCGTCGTCGCGTAGATCTCGTCGACCGCGTCCCGATCGCCGTCGTCGTCCAACCGAGAGACCAGCGGGAGATAGAGGAACCCGAACGCGGAGAGGACGACGAGTAACCCGCCGGCGATCGGATAGGCGGCGTCGTACATGCCGACTTCGTAGGAGCTTCGAAAGTAGCCCAGCATCAGCGTGTCCGTTCGCGTCAGTAAGATACTGATCACGGTCGAGACCACGAGCGGGGCAGAGAACCTGAGGAGTTCGGGGACGTGCGTCCGGTACCGGCCGCGAAGCGGCATGAGACGGCTCAGAAAGGCGTGAGCGACGACGAGCGTCACGATCGCGCCGCCGAGGTACGCGACGCCCGCCGCGACGATGCCGACGCCCGAGAGCAACAGGACGGTGAGCAACCCGATTCGCAAGAGCGGATCGAGGAGGTTGCGGGTCAGCGTCCGGTAAATCGTGTTCTCGTGGCCGCGAATCCCCGCCACGGCGATTCGAAAGCACGCGACGAACGGGATCGCGACGGCGAGCAGCCTGACCAACGGCACCGCCGCTTCGGTCTCGAACAGCCCCGAGACGATGGGGTCGGCGAACAGGAACAGGACCGCACTGAGACAGACCGAAGACACCGTTGTGACCAGGAGCCCACTGATCCAGACGCCGCGGCGGTCCTCGACGGCGTCGTACCGCGGAATGTACCGGGAGACGCCCTGCGTACAGCCCACGAGCGCGACGGTCACGCCAACGTTCAACAGTGCCAGTCCGACGCTGATCTCGCCGTACGCGTCGGGCGACAGCAGTCGGCCGATGACGACCCGCTCGGCAAGCGTCGCACCGGACCCGATGATCCCGCCGACCATCACGATCGCCGCACTCGAGAGGAGCGCGGACAGTTCGCGTTCGCGAGCGACCATCAGAGGTAGCCGAGATCCTCGAGCCGTTCGGTGACTCGCTCGTCGTCGGTCGATCGGTCGGCCGCCGAATCGCCGTACGGCACGTCTCCGTACTCCGTTCGCGGGGGCTCGTCGACGAGGAGCCCCTCGGGGACGGAGCCGGTCATCACCGCCGGTATCGGTCGGTCGAGCAGCCCCATCACGATCGGGCCGACGTCGGGGAGCGAGAGCCGCTCCGGTGTCGCGTCGGCGAAGCCGGGACCGGCACCGACGAAGACACCGTCGCGTTTGTGGTTGTGCGTCTCGACGGGCACGAACCGGCGGCCGTAGAGCCCGCTCGAGACGGTGTGGTTCATGTCGGTCGGCAGGAAGCAGACGTCCGGTGCGTTCTCGCGGTAGGGCCCGCCGAACAGCTCCTCCCGGCGGCGGACGAACTCGAACGCCGGCTCGCCGTCGGGCGTCTCGAGCCCCGACAGCAGCTCGATGATCTCGTCGCGAACGCGCTCGTACTCGGCGGGCGGGACGACGCCGTCGGGCTCACGCCCCTCGAGGTTGATCCGGACGCCCATCCGCATCCCGTCGGGGCAGTACGCCTTCGACGCTCGCCAGTCGATGCTCTCGCTCGCGGCGGATCGGGCCCCGTCCGGGACGACCCGGAGCAGCGCCTCCTCGAGTCCGACGCGTTCCGCGGCGGCGTAGACGTCGGCCGGTTCGATCCCCACCCGCGAGGCCGCGCGCCGGCCGGCGTGCAGCGTCCGTTCGAGGACGGTCGCGGTCCCCCCGGTCCCGTCCGCGGCGTCGCCTGCGGGACCCTCTTCGGCCCCGATCAGCGACGCCTTCTCGGCTTTCATCGACATCGCCTCGCCCTCGTCGGTCGCCGCGACGAAGCCGTGTTCCCTGAGGATCTCGTTGACGTGGATGCCGTAGCCGGTGACCGGCCCCATCCCATGGTCGGAACAGAGGACGACGTTGACGTCGTCGCCGACGGTCTCGAGGACGTCACCGGCGAGCCGGTCCGCGGCCACGTAGATCGCCCGATGCCGGTCCGGATCGTCGAAGTTGTGAAACACCGCGTCGGTCTTTTGGACCTGTATCACGGCCAGTTCCCACTCCTCGCGCTCGAGCAGGGCGACGGCGGCCCGACGCCGGTTCTCGACCAGATCCAGATACCCCTCGAACTTCTCGTCGGGATCGTCGCTGAGTTCGCCCCGCGAGTAGATCGTGTACTCTTCGCCCATCGCGTCCGCCAGCTCGTCCCGGATCCCCTCGGGGTGGCCCGGCTCGTCCTCCGCGGCGAGATAGCCCGGGATCAACGCCCCGTCGATCGACTCCGCGGGATGGGTGATCGGGACGTTCAGCACGACCGAGCGGCCGCCGTCGCTTGTGACGTAGTTCCACAGCGCCGGCCGACGGACGTCGCTTCGCGACACGAGGGTTCCGTCGTCGGGATAGCCGTCGTAATCAAAGAACCCGTAGACGCCGTGGTGGCTCGGGTCCGTTCCGGTGTACATCGACGGCCACGCGCTGCCGGTCCACGGGGGATGGGTCGAGGCCAACGGTGCCTCGAGCCCTCGATCACGGAGTCGCCGGAGGTTCGGCAGCGAGGACTCGAACCGATCGAGATAGCGGAAGTCGAGAGCGTCGAACCCGAGGACGACGGTCTTCATCGTGAGTTCCTCCGTCGGCGGGGACGGCGGTCGGTCTCTCGCGGCTCCAGAGGAACGCGAACCGTTCGATTCATCGTTTCGCTCGAGACTACAGTCTCCCTTTGTTATCCCTCGGTTTCTCACCCTAACTGCCGGTTGGGCCGGACGCCGCGTTCACCGCGACGCGGCGGTCGGTTCCCGGCCGACGCATCGCCTGACGGGCGGACCGAGACTACCGCTGTCGGTCGATCGACGAGCAATGGCGAGCGAACGCCCGTCGGAACCGCCGATTCGTCTAGTACGTCCATAACGAAGGCATTCACGAATCGTGATGTGAGCATGCCCGGAGTCAGCGTCCAGCACTCACGATCCCGAGGGCGTTCGGCGTCGATGCGACGAACGCTCGAGGAGTTGTGCTACGTCGAGAACTACACGAGTCGCGTCGTCCGAGAGGCGGAGCCGTGGACGATCGGCACCACCGAGTATCCGTCCTATCCGATCGACGAGTTCGAAACCGACGAGTTCTGGATCTGTCTCGAGGGCCGGATCTACGACGACGCGCCGTCGTCTCGGGCCGAGACGCTCGAGCGAATCGTGACGGCCATCTTTTCGGACGACGAATCACACTCGTCGGTCCGGGACTGGCTCCGGACGACCGACGGGGAGTTCGTCCTGTACGCCCTCGAAAAAGCGACCGGGCGACTCGCCGTTCTCAACGACGTGTTCGGGCGACTCCCGGTGTACTACGCGGACCGGGACGGTAGCCCCGTCTTCACGCGCGAGATCGGGTACTTCTTCGAGTCGCCCCTCGATACTCCGGCGTTCGATCGGCACGGGCTCGCACAGACTCTCCTCTTCGGGTACACGCTCCGGGACCGGACCCTCTGGGGGGACGTTACGACGATCCCGCCGGGAACGCAGGTCATCGTCGAACCGGACGGAACCGCCTCGTTCAGGTCCGTCGCGGAGTTCGACTTCGACGAGAAACGCCACGCCGACAAGAGCGTCGAAGAAAACGCTAAAAACCTCGCGAAACGCTTCCGGGCGGCCTGCGAGGACCGAAGCGATCCGGATCGAACGAACCTCCTCTCGCTCAGCGGCGGTCACGACTCGAGATCGATCGCGGCCGCGTTCCACGCGTCGGACGTGCCCTGCTCCGCGGCGACGTTCGTCAAGTCGACCCAGGAGACGAGTTCGGACGTCGAGATCGCACGCGAGATCAGCCGGAGCCTGGACGTCGACTGGGAACTGTTCACCGTCGACCCCGTACAGGCGTCGAACGCGGACACGCTCTTGACGATCAAACGGGGACTCAACCATCTCGGTCTCGCGTTCCTGATCGACTTCTTCGAGCAGCTACGGGCCGCCCACGGGTCCGACCTCACGTACTTCACCGGCGACGGCGGAGACAAGACGCTGCCGGACCTCAGTCCCGCCAAGTCACTGTCCTCGTCCGAAGAACTCGTCTCCTACACCATCGCTCGAAACAGCGTGTTCCCGATCGAGGACGTGGCGGCGATCACCGGCCTCGATCGGGATCAAATCGTCGGTGAAGTGGCGGCGACGTTATCGTCCTATCCGGAGTCGAAGCTGACGAACAAGTACGTCCACTTCCTCACGCACGAGCGCGGGTTCAGTTGGCTGTTCGAGGGCGAAGACCGGAATCGGTACTACTTCTGGAGTACCTCCCCGTTCTATTCGGCACCGTTTTTCACGTACGCGATGAACGTCCCGGACGAGCAGAAGGCACACAACCGCCTCTATCGGGAGTTCCTCCGAGAACTGTGGCCCCGAGCGATCGAGTTCGACGACGCCGACTTCGGCACGCCGATGGCCTCGCCGCGATACAAACTCGTCCAGTACGGGCTCTCGCTGCTCGGTCGCCATCCCTCCCTCGAGGACATCGCTCGCGTCGTGTACCGCGGGGAAGTCAACTCCCAGTACCACCCGAACGTCGCGCGACTCCTCAGTGACTCGGTTGCCCGGTCGCAGTCGCTCGAGACCTATCTCGACACGGACGTCGTCCGCCGGTTCACGGACGATACCACATCCTGTGATAACCACCAAATATATCTGCTGCTAACGGTCACTGCCGCGATCCTGCTGGCGGAGCGACGGTCCCCGTTTGCCGGTCGCGAGTTACCGCTCGATGCCAGTGCGCTCTCCTGAGCCGCGAGCGTCGCTCTCGATCTCACCGACGACTGTCGAGTTTTCGGGATCGGGTTCTCCCAGGGTCACCGGTCGCGCGCGTTGTACTGGAGGTCGACGGCCGCGTCGCCGCGCAGTCGGAAGTCGGCGATATCGCCGTCGAACCAGTAGGCGTCGAGCCAGTTGCCGACGCCGCCCCGAACCGTCCCGTTCTCGACGACGTCTTCCTCGTCGATGGAGGCGTTCTGGTAGTCGGACTGGACGACCGCGCCGTCGATCTCGAACGCGTAGGTCGTCGGCCCGTCGGCGTCGGTGCCGTCGATGACCAGCGCGTGGGGGAACATCTCGTACGCGCCGTACTCGCGGGGATCGATCCGTTCGCCGTCGACGGTGATCATCGCGGTGCCGTCCGTGAACGTCACGTCGGTCAGCGCGCCCGAGAAGCGGTAGGTCTGGGTGCCGTCCGTGATCGAACTCTGGGCGGTCGAGCCCGAGACGGTCGTCGCCTCCGCGGCCGGCTCGTCGTCGGCGACGAGTTCGATCGATCCGTCGACGGTGATCTCGTAGCTCATCGTCGTCCCCTCGCCGCTGACTTCGAGGACGTGGGGGAGCTGTTCGCCGTAGTCGGCGGGATCGACTTCCTCGCCGTTGACCAGTACGGTGCCGGGGCCGTCGACGGTCAGCTCGGCGAGGTCGCCGCTAAAGCGGAAGGCGTCCTTCCAGTCGGCGACGGTTCCGTTCACCGTCGAGCCGTCGATTCGGTCCTCGTCGTCGATCGACGCGCCCTCGGCGGTCGAGCGCTCGACGTCGCCGCCGACCGTGAACTCGTAGCGGGTCACATCCGAGGAACTGCCGTTGACCAGCAGGAGGTTCGAGAGCTGGGACTCGGCGGTATCCTCGTTCGAACCGCTGCTCGAGCTATCGCTCGAACCGCCGGACGCGGCCTCCTCGGGCGTGGTCGGGACGCCGTCGACCTCCTCGGGCCGGGTCCGCCGGGCGGAGCCGGCGAACGAGCCGTCCACGTTGCCGCCCGGGTTGGAGCCGTAGACCTCTTCCAGGGTGGCGACGCCGTCGAGCGACCACGCGCCGTTGCCGCCGTAGATATCGCCGATGTTGGCCCCGGAGAAGTCGCAGTTGCGGTACGTCGGGTTGTTGAAATACGCCCAACCGCCGCGGTTCCCGCCGACGGCCACGCAGTTCTCGACGCGGGAGTCGTCGGTCCCGACGCGGAAGCCCGAGGACGAGTGGTTCGACGAGTAGGAGTCCTCGATGATCACCGTACCGCCCGCACCGGGGCTGGGATGCTCCTGTGGGTTGCCCGGGGAGGAGCCGTAGACGGCGTTGCTCGGGTTGTCCTGGTAGTTGAGGTTCCGGACCGTGACCGTCCCTGCGTGCGAGGGCGGGACGAACACGCCGGGGTTCCCGGCGGGGTAGTTCTCAGCGGTCGAGCCGTCGCCGAGATAGACGTTTTCGACGAGGACCTCGCCGTTCGGATCGGTGGCGTAGGCGACGAGCGGGGAGCCGTCGTGCCCGTCCCAGACGCCCCGAATCCCGACGTTGCGGATCGTACAGGAGTTGCCCTGCGTGTGAATGAGGTATTCGGCCCCGCTGGCGGTGATGTCGATCAGCTTGTTCCCCCAGGTCTCGCCCTCCTCAAGGCGTTTGGTGAACCGCTCGCCGGCGCTGACTTCGATCACGTCGTAGTCCCCGCTGGCGCTCTGTCCCGTCGCGGTCGCCGCGCCGAGAGTCGCCGCCGTGGTGGCGCCGGCCATCGTCAGGTACGATCGTCGGCCAAGTAATGACTCGTTACCGCCGTTCCGTCGGTCGTCGCCGTTCGTCTCGGACGAAGCGTCATCGTCCGGTACCGAAGTGTCGCGTGCCATGCGACCGAAATCGAGTATTATACCCTCATAAGCCTTTCCTAATTTCTGCACATTCCCATATCAAAACACTATTTCGCCGAATATAGATTCAAAATATTTTGAATTATTTGTGTGTTTGTTATGTATGTCTCGGCTCGAGGAAGGTCTAATCTGAAGAGCAGTAAATAGGTATTACCGGCCGAAACGCGCTTCTCCGGCCGGCTCAGGGAGCCGGTAACACCATATTACCGTAGCGGTGTCGACTGTCGGACGCGGTCCAGTCAGGACACCGACGGAGACCGACCGATCACACGGCGGGTCGCTCGAGGCGACCGCGATCGAAACGCGGCGCTCGAATCGCCACCGATCAACTCAACGCGGACGGCTGGACCTTCGGTCGAAGGATACAGTGTGATCGCTTCAACCCCGCCGACGGCGATCGGGCGGCACCGGAACCGAGAAACCGACCGGTCGCTGGAGCAGATCGCCGAACGGACCGCCAACGAGCGAGACGGTCGCGTCCTAACTCGACTCGAGACGGCAGCAAGAAACCGAGGCGGGGCCGCCGCTGGAGGCGGCTACCGAGACGGCGAAGGGATGCCGGCGACGGGTTCGATTGCGATCACGCCGGCGGAGTCGGTTTCCGACCGTGTCCGGTTCGGGACCGAAACGACGGGATCGCGTTCCCGGTGTCGAAAACAGTGACGAGAGCAGCGCCGGTCCGAGGCGATTGACCGTTCCGCGGAATTGACCGCGGGTCCGAATGCAGTCCGTTATGCCGCCTCGGACTCCCCGCTACTGGTAACGTAGTACAGCGTGAACTCCCCGTTGGACTGAACCCGGTTCACGTTGGGGGAGGCCGTTATTCGATCGAGTTCGCGCTCGGAATATCGCAGCCCCTGGTACGCTATCACCTCGCGTTCGTAATCCGATCGCGTGAGCGCGAGGTACCGATCGCCCTCGTACTCGTTAGAAACCCCGTCCTCGATCGCGGACGGAGGGAGACCGTCGTGGGCGTGCATCCGCTGTTCGTTGCCGTTGATCGCGTCGTCGTACCGGTTCGGTCCGTTTCGCAGCCCGACGAACGCGAGATCGGACTGCTGAGTGGCGAAGGCGGACTCGTAGCCGTGCAACTCCTGTTCGCTCACGTGGGGGGACGCTTTGTAGATGTACGGCGAGGGAAAGACGGCCAGCAGCGACAGGACAAGTAAGACGGCGACGGCGACGGCCATCAGCGGTCGCCCGACCGGCGGTCCGCGACCCCCCGATCGTCGCGCCGAGAGCAGCGTCAACAGCCCGTGGATCGCGATCGCCCCGAGGACGGTCACGAACACCATCATCAGTCCGAAGACGCGGAAGTACATCTTCGACCCGCTGGCGAGGAAGTACGCCACGAAGACGGGGCCGAGCGCGACCAGGCCGGCGGCGAGATACGTCGTCTCGAGGCGGAAGCGATCAAGCCACTGCGAACTCAGCCGTCCCGCGACGGCGAAGACGAGGCCGCCGGCGAGCAGCGAGAAGACGAGCGAGGGGAAGAACAGTTTGAAGAAGATCTCCGAGAGGCTCCCCCCGATCGATGCCAACGAGGTGCCCTGGGTCGCGACCGTGTCGCCCGCGCCGCCGCCCGTGCCGAGGACGAACTCGATCACCGAACCGAGGAAGTACTCGGCCGTGCCGGCGAAGAACCCGTAGTTCGAACTCCACGCCAGAAAGACGACGGCGAGGAACAGCACCTGTCCGTAGAGGGTGGGGTGTTCGGAGACGCGACCGTGATCGCCTCGCCGGGCGAGGAACTGAACGAGCCCGATCGCGACGAAGGCGACGAGCAGATGGGCCGCGAGTTGCGGATGATAGAGGACGACCGCGGCCGATCCGAGCGCGAACGTGACGCCGACGGCGGAGAACGAGCGTCCGTCCCGATCGGTGCGGAGATACTTCGCGAACAGGTACAGGAGGACCGACGAGAACAACACCGCCTGTGACATCGCGTGTGCCGACAGGTTCATCGAGATCGTCGTGATCGGCAACAGCAGAAACGCCGAGAAGGCGGCGATCGCCACTGCGTTCCAGTCGCGGACGATCACGCCGACACACAGGGGGACGAACAGACAGAACAGCAGGACGGCGAAGAACACGACGAACAGCATCGACCGCGAGAGCGCGATCCCGACCGTCGCGTTGATCAGAACCGTCACCGTGTGGATACCGGGATAGAACAGCTCGAAGGGGAGGAACGTCCCCTCGCTGATACCGCGGGCCCACCCCAGATGGGTCAACGCGTCGTAGTGGCCGTAGAACCGGTAGCCGCGAACGATCGGAAGCCCGACGAAGACGACCATCACGAGCCCGCCGAGAACGAGCGCTATCGAACGGCTCCACTGGTGCCGGTGTGCCCGCGAGAACGGGACGAACGCGACGGCAAGCGAGACGCTCAGCGCGACCAGCAGCCCCGCCCAGACCGCCCACGGCGTCATCGTGTAGATCGATAGCTCGTAGCCGGTCGCAGGGTTCGTGTGCGCGACGAACGCGCTGGCGCTGACCGCGAGAAAGCCGATCGCGAGTACCAGCTTCCGGATCGGATCATCGTCGACGGCTGACTGGGAAGACATTCGAACTGCCGAGACGTTGCCCGATCGCGGGCCTTGTTATTCACCGGTTGCCGACTGTAAGTTCGCTCGTACCGTCACCGCGGACCGAACGACGCTCGAGGACGAGCCCGCCCGGAAGCGGTCACGAGAGGCGCTCACTCGCCGTCGGTGACGTCGACCCAGAAGTAACCGTGGCGGTACGCGTTTTCGGTCGTCGGTGTCTCCGGGACGTCCCCGTCGTACAGGAGAACGGTGATCCGGATCGATTCCGCCTCGGCCTCGGGGGACAGCGTGCGATCGGCGTAGGCCGTGCCGCCGGCGTTGACGCTGTAGTCGATGCGCTGTAACTCGTTGCGTTCGACGATCTCGCCGTCCTCGAGACGCTGCTCCTGAACGACGGCCGTGTAGTCCTCGTCGTGACCCTCTTGATTCTCCACCGCGATGACGAGCGGAATTGCATCTCCGGACTCGATCTCCGAGGGATAGCCCGACGCGACGAGTTCGCCCGTGTCGTCTTCCGTGAGCAGCCGGAGGCTCGTGTACTGCTCGCCGTCTTGGGGTGCGACGAGCGCGTAGCCGACCGTCGTCACCGCCAGCAGCATACTGATGACGAGAACGACGTTGACGGCGACGTGACGTGTCGACCGGGCGTCGAAGATCGCTGCACGAGCCGCCTCGAGTCGGCGAGCGGGGCGATAGCGGTCGGCGGGCGGGACCGCCAGTCGGCGGGCGATCGCGACGCCGGCCCCGAGCAGGGTGGCTCCCGCAACGGTGTTGACGACGGTCGAGGTGGTGAACCCGAACGGCGTGACGGCGATTACCAGCCCCAACGGCGGGAGGAGGGCGAAGCTCAGTCCGAACGACAGCGCCGCTCGTTCGGTGTCTGACAGGGAAACCGTCTGTCGGAGCAGGGGCCGACCGTCGGCGCTCGCGGGCGTCTCCCGCGGGAAGAGCGCGGACAGGACCACGTACCCGGGCGCGAGGAACAACAGCGGGAACCCGACCGCCGCCCGCAGGACCGTCGACGGGGCGTCGACGATCGTCAAGAGGACGGCCGCGACGAGGACGAAACCGGCGATGCCGATCAGATCGATGGGAGCGCCAGCGAGGACGGACTTGCTGCGCCGCCGCAGGGCCGTGACCGGCTGAAATGGCAGGCCTTTCATTGTGATTTATCGACCGCACCATCCTGTCAGCCATTGTTACTGGTCGGTTACCGTGGTGGTCGACGCCGACCGCCGGCACGCGACCCGGCGGCGTCCATCACTGATCGCGGAGCGTCGGCGGACCGTGGGATGCGACTGCTCCCTCGAGTAACGAACCGTCGGAGTGTGTCCGCTCGCTGTCGCTTCCGACGACGGAAACAGGCTGCTTACAAAGTAGCTGTGCGGGGAGCCATCGCTCATGGAACGCCGAGCGACGACCGCCTCGATCGCATGTGAGGGACCGCGGCCATGAGCATCGACGTCCGCGTCGCGACGGAGGACGATCTGGACCGGTGGAACGGGTACGTCGAGCGATCGCCCCAGGGACGGCTGTGTCACGAACTCGAGGCGCTGCGGGTACAGGCCGACCACGCGGACGCGACGCTGCACCCGCTGGTGGGGTTCAAGGGACAGGAGCCGGTGGGGATCTTCCCCATCTTCGAGATCACCAAGCGGCTCGTGACGACGGCGTTTTCGCCGCCGCCGCGGCTCCGCGTCCCCTACCTCGGGCCGGCCTTCCTGAACATGGGGAAGCTGAAACAGCGAAAGCGAGAGCGACGACGACAGCGGTTCATGGACGGCTGCTTCGAGTGGATCGACGCCGAACTGAACCCCAAATACGGCCACGTCCGCACCGCGACGACCTTCGCGGACGCGCGACCGTTCCAGTGGAACGAGTACGACGTGACGCCGTCGTATACCTACGCGGTCGACCTTGATAGGGACGCGGACGACCTCCTCATGTCGTTCAGCAGCGACGCGCGGAGCAACGTTCGCAACGCCGACGACGACGCCCACGAGATCGACGTCGGCGGCCGCGAGGAGATCCGGCTGATCCACGAGCAGGTTCGGGACCGCTACGAATCCCAGGGAATCGACTTCGACGTGCCGCTCGCGTTCGTCCTCGATCTCGCCGACCGATCGCCCAACGGTCAGGTCCGCCCGTACACTCTCCGGGTCGACGGCGAGTTCGTCGGCGGTATTCTCGCGCTGGAGTACGGCGACACCGTCGGCCGCTGGCTCGGCGGCGTCCGTACCGACGCCGACGTCGATCTGCCGACCAACGACCTCCTCGACTGGGCGATCATGCGCGACGGTCTCGAGCGCGGCCTCGAGACCTACGACCTCGTCGGTGCCGACACCCGCCGGATCAACCGCTACAAGGCGAAGTTCAACCCCGAATTGCGGAGCTACTACAGCCTCGAGTACGGCTCCTGGGGGGTCAGGCAGGTCGCGTCGCTGTACGATTCGGTCAAGTAACGCCTCGCGGCCGCAGGGGCGGCCGGTATGAAGTCGTTTCGACGGTTATTCGGAGTCGTTACCGGTGACCGGTCGACGATAGAGGAGCCGCTCAGAGCCGGAAAACGAGTCGGTCCATGATAATTTCGTCTATAACGAAGGGTAGAGAGGAGGGAGATTCCCCCGATGGACGACGGATCCTCCCTTCGAACGCTACTCGTCGGTATCGACGCGGCCTGCGATCGGGTCCTCGAGCCGCTGTTCGACGACGACGAGGTACCGACCCTCCAGTCGCTCTACCGGAACGGGGCGAGCGGGCCGCTCGAGTCCCAAATCCCGCCGTGGACCGCGAGCGCCTGGCCGTCGCTGTACACCGGGATGAACCCGGGCAAACACGGCGTCTACGGCTTTCTCTCCTTCGACGGCTACGACTGGGACGTGGTCAACGCGACCGACGTCCGCGAGCGGACGCTGTGGGAACTGCTCGACCGACACGGGATCACGAGCGTCGTCGTCAACGTCCCGGTGACCCACCCGCCCCGCGAGTTCGACGGCGCGCTCATTCCGGGGTACACCGCGCCGGAAGACCCCGACTGTCATCCCGCCGGCCTGCTCGCGGACGTACGAGAATCGATCGGCGAGTACCGGGTCTACCCAGACGAGGACGCGGCCGACCTCGGGAGCGCCTACGCCGACTGCGTGCGGAGCCGCGGCGAGGCGTTTCGGTATCTCGCCGACCGGTTCGACCCCGAGTTCGGCTTCCTCGAGTTCCAGGCGACCGACTCGATCTTCCACGAGCGGCCCGACGACGACGCAGCGATTCGGGCGATCTACCGCGAGGTCGACCGCCAGCTCAGCGAGACCCTGGCGACGCACGATCCGGACACCGTGATCGTCGCCAGCGACCACGGGATGGGACCGTACGACGGCTACGAGTTCCGCGTCAACGACTATCTCCGTGACCGCGGCGTCGTCGAGACCGAACGCGGCGGCGAGGGAATGCCCACGTGGGCGACGGTTCGGGACGGCAACCTCAAGCAGGGCGACGAGGCCGCGGACTACGAGCCCGGCCTCGCCGAGCGCGCGATGGCGCGGGCCGCGGGCGTCGGACTCACGAGCCAGCGGATCGGTGCCGTCCTCGCACGGCTCGGGATCGACGACTTCGTGGCCGAGTACGCCCCCGCGGGGCTGGTCAACGCGGGCGCGACCCAGGTCGATTTCGCGGCGTCGACCGCCTCCGTCCGCTCGCGGATCGAACTCGGCGTCCGCATCAACCTCGAGGGTCGCGAGCCCGACGGCGTCGTCCCGCAGTCGGAGTACGAGACGGTCCGGTCGCGGCTCATCGGGGAACTGCGGTCGGTCACGACGCCGGACGGAGAGCCGGTCTTCGAGACCGTCGCTCCCCGCGAGGAGTTCTTCCACGGCCCGGAGAGCGATCGTGCCGTCGACGTCGTGACCGTGCCGGCCGACTTCGATCACTTCCTCTCGGCGACGCTGCGCGACGAGCAGTTCGGCCCGCCGAGCGAGCCGTGGAACCACAAGCTCGAGGGGACCGTCGCGGCCAGCGGCGACGCGATCGATCCCGATGCGGGGATCGGACAGCCACAGCTCTTCGACATCGCGCCGACGGTCCTCTCGACGCTGGGCGTTCCGACCGACGAGCGAATGGATGGCGAGGCGCTCCCCTGCGTCGAGCCGCCCGAGACCCGCTCGTATCCCCGGTTCGACGCGGACCGCGCCGTCGAGACCGCCGACGAGGGGGTCGAAAAGCGGCTCGCGGAGCTGGGATATCTCGAGTGACTCGGACGGGCCCAGACGCTTACCGGTCGGAGCGAACGAGCCGAAGTCCGGCCTTCGCCGTCGTCCAGACCGGATAGGCCGCGTTGTAGACCGGCGCGGGGGCGTTCCGCGCGCCGGCCCGGAGGAGTCGATCGGACAGCGGCGGCTCCGCGGTCGTGATCAGGTCGTCCAGATCGACGCCCTCGAGCCACTCGAAGAAGGCCCGTTCGGCCGGCGACGCCGGCTCGGTCTTGCGTGCGCGCTCGCGTATGTCGGCCCACATGTGGCGCTCGTCCTGCCCGAGGACCCAGTCGCCGCGCTCGAGCGAGCGCCGGAGGCGGCGATAGTCGGCGTCGGTGAAGGGGTAGCCGTGATCGGTCGGCTCGAGGCCGGCCAGCCGGAGCCCGACTGCGGTCCGATAACATTTCTCGCACCCGCCGCAGTTGCCGTCCATGCGGTCGTTACAGGTCTGAAGCTGTAGCCCCGGGTTCTCGGTGCGGACGTAGTCGGCGATAACGTCGAGTCGCTCCTGGCGGGTGAGTTCGTAGGCGTCGTGGTGACACCGGGTGCCGGCCCACCGGACCCGCTCGTCGACGTCGGGACGTGACCCCCACTCGAGGTCGATCCCGTCCCAGTGGGTCGCGGCGACGGAGAGGTCCGTCATGCCGCGGGCGTACGCGAGGGGGGCACAGAGCCCGAGCAGTCCCAGGCCGTGGCCGACGGAGCTGTACCAGCCGCCGTCGACGTGGCGCTTGTAGTGGGCCAACAGCATGGGGTGATCGAGGAAAGAGAGCATGTTCGACTCGACGAACGCGGCGTCACAGTCGCGGTCGTCGGCGAATCCCGACACACGCTCGCGGAGCGCCGCCCACTTGTCGTCGTCGGCCGCGTCGGGGGTGATCGTCCAACCGCGGATCCCGATCAGCGTCGGCGATTCGTCGCGATGGCGCACGTACGAACACGTCGAGTCGACCCCACCGGTAAAGAGCAGTCCGCGTTCCCCGTCCGGTTCGGGATCCGGCTCGACGGTCCGGCGGGCGTAGAGTTCCCCGCCCTCGAGGAAGTCGTACATCGCACACAGCGACGCTTCGACGTCCTCGAGGGCGCGGGCGAACGTCGCGTCGACCTCGTCGACGTAGACGTCGGCCCCGTTGGCCCACGCGACCGGGCAGACGTGTGCGAGAACGGGGATCGCGAGGATCCCCGCGGGGACGTTCTCGATGGGGACGTCGTAGCTGGCGCGAAACGGTTCGTCGGTGAAAAACCGCTCGAGATCGCTCGACGGGCGGACGGAACACTCAAGCGTGCGTTCGTCGACGGATAGGTCGTCGATGAGAATGGATGACATTCGGAATCGCCTCTCGTCCCGGTCGGACCACGACCGTCTACAAAAGGGACCGGAACCGTTGATCAGTTCGGGATCGAGAAATCGTTCCGTAGCCGACCGTTCGGAACGGCAGGGGTGCCATACAGGACGGGTGTCGCCACGCGGTCACGACTCGAGCCGGCTCCGAGCGGTCTCGGACGGCGATATCGACGATCTCAGCATCGGCAACGGTCGAACGTTCGTGGATGGGGTCGATTCACACACCTGTTTTCGGCCGTAAGAGACGGATAACAAACGTGGCCAGTGCCGACGACTGACCAATACATGCGTGTCGAGAGCCCGCCGAACGGGCGCGGTGAGAACGCGTGAACCGCTCGCGACTCGACGTGACGCTCGCGGTCGGCTACCTCGCGGTCGCCGCGGGGATCCTCGTCGCGAGAGCCAACCCCGCGACGGCATACGAGTCCTCGGTGTACACCGGCTCGCCGACGGGAGTCTGGGTCGGGTTCGCGCTCGCGCTCGCGATCGCAGTCGGGACGGCGCTTACCTGTCGGGGCCGGCGGCAGGGGCTCGGCATCGCGCTCGGCGCGATGACGGTCACCGCCGTCGCGAGCCTCCCCGTGATCCGGAACTACCACTTCCTCGGAATGGGCGACTCGATGAGCCATCTGGGGTGGACGCGGGACATCGTCGCCGGCGGGACGGCGCCCCACGAACTGTTCTATCCGGGCCTCCACGCGCTCGCGTCGGTCTTTCACTTCCTCGGTGGCGTCTCGATCGAGCGCGCGCTCCTGTTCGGCATGGTCGTCCTGTTCGTCCCGTTCCTGCTTTTCGTCCCCCTGACTGTCCGGGAGATGGCCGACAGCGGGCTCGCGGTCGGACTCGCCGCGATCGTCTCCTGGATGGTACTGCCGGTCAACAACATCGCGACCCACATGGCCGTCCACACCAACTCGAACGCGCTGTTTCTCGTCCCACCGGTCGTCTTCGCGGTCGTCGCCTATCTCCGCCGCCGGGCGACCGTCGAGCGGCTCCCGCTCGGACTGTCGCCGTTCAGCGTCCTCCTCGCTCTCACCGCGACCGCGCTCTTGCTGGTCCATCCCCAGCAGATGTTCAACGTCGTCATCCTCATCGGCGCGATCACCGCCGTCCAGTACCTCGCCCGCTGGCGGTTGGACGACCACCCGATGCTCGAGCATCCGACCCTGGCGGCACAGACGCTGCTTCTCGGCGGCCTGTTCGGGCTCTGGGCGCTCGGCAACGAGCGGTTCCGGTCGTCGGCGATCGCGCTCGTCTCCGGACTGCTCGCGGACGACACCGGGGCCGGCAACACGGTGAACCAGCGCGGGACGTCGCTGACGGAGATCGGCGGCAGCCTGCCCGAACTGTTCGTGAAGCTGTTCCTCGACGCGGCGATCGTCGGCCTCGTCGTGGGCCTGTTCGTGCTGGTCGTCTGGGTCCGTCGGTCGAGTCTCGCGGACGAACCCCGCGCGTTCGTCAACTACGTCTCGCTCGCGCTCGTCCCGCTCGGCGGCCTCTTCGCGGCCTACTTTCTTGGCACGCCGACGATGGCGTTCCGACAGGTCGGCTTCATCTACGTGTTGCTGACGATCCTCGCCGGGATCGCGCTGGCACAGCTGGTCGGCGGGCTTTCGAAGTGGATCACGCGGCCGGGCGCGAACGCCGTCGCGGCGCTCGTCCTCGGCGCCTGTCTCGTCCTCGGGCTGCTCACGATGTTCGCCTCGCCGCTGATCTACAATCCCGGCCAGCACGTAACCCCCGAGATGATGAGCGGCTACGAGGATGGGCTCGAACACGGTGCCAACGGGACGCCGCACGTGGGGATGGGGTACGATCCCTACCGGTACGACCACGGGATCAACGGCCTCGCGGGGAACGACACGCTCAGCAGCGCCTCGGCCGCCACCGGCACGGCCAACGCGACCGTCTTCTCGAGGGGGAACTACAGCGGGGCCTATCCGACCGACGAGTACTACTTCGTCTACACGGAGTGGGACCGCACGAAGGAGATCGATATCTACGACCAACTCAACTACCGGCGCGAGGCCCTCGAGGGGATGGATCGATATCGCGGCGCGAACAAGGTCATCTCGAACGACGAGTTCGAGATGTACGCCGTCCGAGACGCGTAACCGACCGTCGTCGGTCTCGGATCGTCGCTCCGGTGGGTCGCCGAAGCAAGCTAATAAGTTGTTTTCCGCCCGCGCGATCGAGAGACATCGAGGACCGCGAGTCGTCGTCATCGCCCGTCGCGCCTACCGGCGTCGCCTCGAGTCCGTCCCGTCCGCTTTCCCGGCGGGTAATCCGACCGTCGACAACCGTTGAAGCGCCGGTAATACGCTATTACGGCCGAAAACGCGACCGTGTGTCGTCGAAACGGTGGTGTCCGTCCCAGACGGAGACACACGGTTTGATCGGAGAGATCGGGCTCGAGCCGGCCAGTGGCCGCTGTATTCCCGTCTTTCCTGCCGAAAAGAGTTGCTTACCGACCGCCGATTCCTCACGATTACGTTCGTAATTTCGTGAGCGTACAGCGGTATATTGTTCGCGATTCTACAGTGTTAGAAATATAGTCTGTAAATTTAAGCCATATCTCCAAGGAAAAGTTTATGGGTGTAAGTCGGAGTTACGCAAGTGTATGGCGCAGAACCCCCGTACGTCCGACACGGAATCTATGCCGACGACAGGCCGTAACAGCGGATTAACCCGCCGAAACTACGTGCGCTCGCTCGCTGCGGTGGCGACCGCGACGACCGCACTCGGTGGAGTCGGCGCGGCCGCGGCCGAGGACGACTACGAGGTCATCGAAGCCCAGGGACAGACGATCTCCCTCGAGGAGGGCGAGACCTGGGAGAACAAACTCATCGACATGACGACCGGCCAGGACATCGTCGTCACGGCCCACAGCAGCGACTGGACGATCCGGAACGTCGGCTTCAAAGGCGAGAACACCTCCGGCACCGGCACCGCGACGTTCGGTATCTCCGATACGGGCAACGGCACCAGCACCGTCGAGAACGTCTACCTCGGTGACGGCGCGAGTACGGGCAACACCAACCCGAACGGCCACGGCCAGACGGCCTTCTGGGTCGCCCCGGACCACAACGGTCACATCGACTTCGAGAACGTCAACATCCAGAACTTCTCGGACAACGCGATCTACGGCTCCGCGCCCGGCAACAAGGGCGGCGGCACGATCCACATCGACAGCAGTTTCGCCGCCAACTGTTACGTCTCGCATTTCCGGCTCGGGACGGAGGGCAGCAAGGTCACCAACTCGAGCGTCTACGTCGACACCAACGAGGGCTACGTCGGCCGCGGGATCTGGGCGTGGGCACCCGGCACGGTCGAGGTCGAGGACTGCCAGATCGAGATGAACGGACAGAACACCGCCATCGACGCGGGTGCAAACGGCAATCCGACCGAGGTCGTCGTTACGGACTCCGAGTACGACGACGGGGCCGGCATCGCCGAACACGCCGGCTCGACGGTCAAACTCGGTGACAGCGTAGGGACTGATCCCGAGCCAGTCATTCCCAGCGGCGTTCCGACCTCGCCCGAGGAAGCCGCGTCGGGCGGTTCGGACTGAGCCGCCGACGCCTCTCGTCTCCACATCTCGGCCCCGCTGACGCTTTCCGACCCTCCCCATTACCGCCCCGCTGACGCTTTCTCCCCCACCTCCACCGCCGTCCCCGCTGTTTCTACCACACCGCATTCGGTCCTCCCATCCACGTTCCGCCGCTGAAACTCGAGTAATCCGCTATTACTGACCGAGACCGTTCTCGAGCGGGCCCGGGATCGGCTGCCCGTCTCGGTAATAGCTACTTACCGAACCCGTATGTCGAATTTCGAATTTCGTAAAATACGACACGGAACATCACCGAATCTTCTACGAATCGTGCTGTATGTAGTTACAGTCTGTTAATTTTACGCTAGTAGATGGAGAAAGTTTATACAGGTAGTCTCGTATTACCCGATTGCATGGCACGCGACCCTTCGGTATCGGACGGCGAGTCGTCCCCTTCCCCGGACGGGGAGGCGAGCGACGACGGCGGTAAGAACGGATTACTACACCGGCGATCGTACATGAAGCTGGCCGGTGCGACGACGGCGGCGGCGACGCTGACGGGAGCGGCGGCCGCCGCCGGCGACGAGTACGAGACCATCGAGGCCCGCGGACAGACGATCAGGATCGGCCGCGGTGAAACCTTCGAGAACAAACTGATCGACCTGACCACCGGCGAAGGCTTCCTGCTCTACGTCGAGGGCGCGAACGCGACGATCCGAAACGTCGGGTTCGAGGGACTGTACCGGGGCGATTCCTTTATGATCTCGATCAAGGCCGGTGTCGGCGACATTCTCGTCGAGAACGTCTACCTCGGCGACGGCGCGACCAAGGAGGGCTCGAGTTTCGTTCACGGCCCCGGTGGCGTCTTCATGCATCCGGAAAACGACGCCGACGTGACGTTCCGGCACTGCAACGTTCAGGGGTTCCCGAACAACGGCTTTTATTGTTCGAATACGCCCTACGGCGGCAGCGTCCGCTTCGAGCGCTGTTTCGGCAAGAACAACGGCGTCACCACGTTCCGGTGTGGCAGCGCCGACGACGAGATCGTCGACTGCGTCGCGTACAACGACGACACCGACTACGGCCCCGGTTACGGCGGCTACGGCGAAACCAGCGGCCGCCCCGTCTGGGTCTGGAACGGCGGGACCGTGACGATCCGCGATTCCCACTTCGCGGCCGGCCCCTACCCCTACGCGCTCGTGGCCGGCGCGAACGGGTCGCCCGGCAGCGTCGACTTCCAAAGCGGCGGCGTCCGCGGCGAGATCCAACGCGCCAGCGGCTCGACGGTCGACGTCGCCAGCACCGTCTCGAGCGACCCCGACCTCTCGGTCCCCGACGGCGTCCCGACGACGCCCGAGGAAGCCGCGACGGGCGATAGCGATGGCTCGAGTGATCCGACCGCCGGTTCGGCCGGCGAGACGGACAGCGACGGGCTACCGAACCTCCTGCTGGTCGACGGCAGTCCGGCGGACGCGACGCGCTACGAGTTCACCGTCGACGGCGAACTCGAGCGCTCGACCGCCGCGGGCGCGTCGATCGACGACGAGGACCGAATCGACGGCTCGGCGGTCCAGGGCAGCGTCGCCGACTGGAAAGACGCCTTCCGTTTTGCCGGCGATCTCACCGAACTGACCGTCGACGGTCCCGGCTCCGTGCTGGTCAACGGCGAGCAGGTCGACCCCGACGACTACGGTTCGGATCTTCCCCACGTTCTCGAGGTCAGCGGCGACGGGACGGCGACGAGCTACGAGATCACCGTCGACGGGACGATCGAACTCGTCGCCGACGACGAGCCGGCCGCGGAGGCCACGACCGTCTCGGGTTCGACCGTCCAGAGTTCGATCACGGACGGCACCCAGACGTTCCGGTTCTCGGGTGCGGTAACCGACGTGACGTTCTCGGACGGGGCTGCGACGATCACGGTCGACGGCGAACCGATCGACCCCAGCGAGTACGACGATCACGAGATGCTTCCCCACGCGCTGGTCATCGACGGCACCGACGCCGACGGGCCGACGACCTACGCGTTCGAGGTCGACGGCGCGGTCGTCAGATCGGACTATCGCGACGCCTCGATCGACGACGAGGACGTCGTCGAGAACGGAACCGTCCGCGGCGCGGTCGGCAACTGGCTCGACGCCTACTGGTTCGACGGCGATCTCGACGATTTCCGACTGCGCGGCGACGCAGCGGTCGACCTGCAGTACAACGCACGCGACCAATAATTTCGAGTGTTTTCTTACTGGTCGCGAGCGCGCGATCCGCCACAGAACGCGGCGACGGCGGACGCGAGCGGTGGCCGGCCCCGTCTCTCGAGACGGCGTGAGAACTGTACGGATCGTCGTCGTATCGAGAAGGCTCCCGCGCCTGGAACAGCTGCTGGCACGCGACTGCTCCGGTACTGGATGACGGTCGTCGGGAGCCAGCCGTGGCTACGGGACCCGGTACCAAAAAGCTTCTCAGCGGTCGGCGACGATCGGTCGACGGCGCGGCGATCGGACCGCGACGGAGCGCTCGCGGATCGGGACCGGCCGCTGGAGCGAGGACCCACCGCTCGGTGGGCGAAAGCGGTCGGAAAACGTCCGCAGTGACGGGCGGCGAAACTGACGAACCGAGACCGGCGGATCGAGGATCACTCGATCCGGGAGAGTTTGCCGTCGACGTTGCGCTCCTGATGGCGATTCCGGACGAGGTGGGCACCGGAGAGACAACAGAACGCGGCGACGACGACGGCGGCGAGCGCGGTCATCGGGACGGCAGCAAGCACGGGAAGGCCGAGAGACGCCGCAGCGAGGACGGCAACACCGACCACACTGAGGGCGGCGTACCACCGGTCCCAGCGGTCCTGTCGATGGGTCTCGGTATCGAGATACATCATCAGCAGGTCGGCATTGTCCGACAGCGAGATCAACCCGCGGTCCTGATCGTACTCGACGATGCCAGCGTCGTCCATCTTCGGCAGGTGGGTCTGATAGAGGGCGACGTAGACCCGTTTTCGCTGATCGGAGCTGAGCGCGTTGATATCGGTGTCGTTCTCCCAGGCCGCGATCTGCTCGGCGAGTTCGCCGAGGGTGACCGTTTCGTCGGCTTCCAGCAAGTACGTGAGGACTTCCCGCCGTCTGCGGTTCTTTAATAGTTCGAAAATGACGTCCTTCGAGAGGCGTTCACCCTCGTCGTCGGCGACCGATGCGATCTCGTCGGGCAACGACGTATCGATCGAGGACATCACCGACTCCCCCCAGTCGTATCGGCCCCATTCGAGCTTGCAGCCCCCTGACTCCGGAACGCCGGATCACCGGCGTATCGACTCGACGACGACCGCTGTACGTTCGAACGGCGGGTCGAAATCACGTTTGACACACCAGGTTGAACACCAACAGAGATACTCTTAAACACGACTACGTTTCGCACCGTCTGCAAAGGAGGTATGGATCGACTTCTCGACCGACCGATAGCGGCGGCTCCTCGAGGGTGAGACGAGCAATGACGACGGCTGTCGAGTCCGGACCGTATCCGGCGATTGCGTGCATATATCGACGACGTACGGGCGAGTAAGGGGTGGAAGGAACGACGACCGTGCGGTGGTGGGGTAGAGCGGGACACGGCACTGGTACCGAACGTCCGCTGGGACCGATATAAAATCGAGCGACAGTTCACACACGAAAGAGCAGTTTACGGAATGAAGGGGTGATTTACGTCGGCGATTCGCCGAAACGATCGGGGCGTTTCTTGTTGCATGTGGTCATTGGTCATGGTGGGTCGAAACGACCGACAGTCGGTCGTTTCGCCCGGACACGACCGATGGGACACGGTTTCGACTCGACTATCGGGGCTGTTCGCTCGCGGACAGTCGATGGTCGGGTCCTTTCTCTTTGCTTTTCGCTTCGAATCTCCGGGAGGGAACGGTAAGTCGGTGTTTCCGTCGAAACCATGTGAACCCCTTACAGTGCCGGCACGGTTTCGATCGACTACTGATGACGCGGTCTATCATCGATCACGCCAGCGACGAATCACAATCCGAGCAGGTCGAGGCTGGTCTGTGTCCCGACTGTGAGACCGACACGATCGTACACGATCCCGATCGGGGAGAGCGTGTCTGTGAGGAATGTGGGCTCGTCCTGAACGCAGATCCCATCGATTACGGGCCCGAATGGCGGGCGTTCAACGCACAGGAACACGACGAACTCTCCCGGGTCGGCGCGCCCTTGACCCAGTCGATGCACGATCGGGGGCTGACGACGACCATCGACTGGCGAAACAAGGACGCCAACGGGCACTCGATGTCCGCGGACAAACACGGCCAGCTCCATCGACTGCGGGTCTGGCAGGAACGGATCCGAACGAAAAACGCCGGGGAACGCAACCTCAAGTACGCCCTCTCGGAGATCGATCGGATGGTCAGCGCGCTGGGCGTCCCCAAGCCGGTCAAGGAGACGGCGAGTGTCATCTACCGGCAGGCGCTCGAGCAGGACCTCATCCGTGGGCGCTCGATCGAGGGCGTCGCGACCGCCTCGCTGTACACCGCCTGTCGGAAGGAGGACATCCCCCGGAGCCTCGAGGAGGTAACCGCCGTGTCACGCGTCGAGCAACGGGAGATCGGTCGGACCTACCGGTACATCGCGGACGAACTGGGCATCAACTTGGAGCCGACGAACCCCCGCCAGTTCGTCCCGCGGTTCTGTTCGGAACTCGACGTCGGGACGGACGTCGAGACCAAGGCCGTCGAGATCATCGACCGGACGACCGAGCAGGGCCTGCACTCGGGGAAGTCGCCGACCGGGTTCGCGGCCGCGGCCATCTACGCCGCTGGCCTGCTCTGTGACGAGACCATCCCGCAGCGGGCCGTCGCCGACACCGCCCAGACGACCGTCGTCACGGTCCGGAACCGGTACCGGGAGCAACTCGAGGCGATCGATCAGCAGCCGGCTACATAACCGAGCGGTCGTTCTCGCCGTAGAACGCCTCGTCGACCAGCGCGTGCAGGTTGTCGTAGGGAACGAACGCGATGAACTGCTCGTCGTCGTTGTAGAGTTCGACGCCCGTGTCCGTGTGGTCGTACCGGTCGCACTCGATCTGTCCCTCGGGGAGGATCGCGCGGTACATGCTCCATTCGACAGTGCCCAGTCAGATATAGCTATCCGGGCTCGCGGCCGGAGTGTCCCAGAGAGCCGCCGGCCTCGAGCGACCGGTACCCGCGAACGAAATCGGTTTATCCGCACCGCCGTTAAATCGGGCAGTGACCGACGAACGTTCTGCGACGCCCTCCGATGAGCAGCGAAGCGACCCTGACGAGCAGGCCGACGCCGCGTCGACTGCCGGCGACGGCGCGGCGACCGACGCCGACGAAGGGGCGGTCGGTGACGACGCGTTCACCATCGCCGACTTCCACGACGCTAGCCAGCGTGAGGGGCGGCCCGTCCTGACCGCCGCGGCCGTCGCCCGCGCGCTCGAGATTCCCCACGAGGACGCCAGCGACCGGCTCGCGGCGCTGGCCGAGGGAGGCGACATAGAGCGGCTCTCGGTGTCGACCGACCCCGTGGTCTGGTATCCGACGGAACTCGAGGACCTCACGGACCGCGAACGCGTGGTCGTCTTTCCGAAGCGCCGGGAAATCGTCGTCGACCGGCCGGACCAGTTCACGCGCGCACAATTGGCCCAGTTCGCCCACCTGGCCGACGCCAACGGCGACCAGGGATACCGCTACGTCGTCCGGCCCGAGGACGTCTGGAGTACGCCCCACGACAGCTTCGACGACCTCGCCCGGACGATGCGACAGGCGCTCGGCCAGCGCTCCGAGGACTTAGAGGACTGGGTCCACAGCCAGTGGGATCGGGCCCACCAGTTCCGGCTGACCACCCACGAGGACGGCTACACCGTCCTCGAGGCCCAGACCCCCGAGATCATGGGCAACGTCGCCCGCCAGAAACTCGACGAGGAACACGTCCACGCGCCGATCTCCGAGACGGAAGACTGGGTCCGGGAGGGCGCGGAAGCGGCGATCAAGCGGATACTCTACGAGGCCGGCTACCCGGTGCAAGACCACCGCGACCTCGAGTCCGGCGAGGAGCTAGCGATCGAGCTGACGGTGTCGCTGCGGGACTACCAGCGGACGTGGGTCGACCGCTTCGCCGAGGCCGGCGAAGGCGTCTTCGTCGGCCCGCCCGGCAGCGGGAAGACCGTCGCGGCGATGGGCGCGATGGCCCACGTCGAGGGCGAGACCCTCGTCCTCGTCCCGAGCCGCGACCTCGCCCAGCAGTGGGCCGACACGATCGTCGAGTACACCTCGCTCGAGCCCCATCAGATCGGCCAGTACCACGGCGGGCAGAAGAACGTCCGTCCGGTGACGATCGCGACCTACCAGATCGCGGGAATGGACCGGCACCGCTCGCTGTTCGACGACCGCGAGTGGGGACTGGTGATCTTCGACGAGTGCCAGCACGTCCCCTCGGACGTCTACCGGCGGAGTACGCACCTGCAGTCCAAACACCGGCTGGGCCTGTCGGCGTCGCCGATTCGGGAGGACGACCGCCAGACCGAGATCTTCACGCTGGTCGGCCCGCCGATCGGCACCGACTGGGAGGCGCTGTTCGACGCCGGCTTCGTGGCCGAACCCGAACTCGAGATCCGCTACGTGCCGTGGGGCGACGACGAACAGCAAAACGCCTACGCGTCGGCCGAGGGTCAGGAGAAGTACCGCATCGCCGCCCGCAATCGGGGCAAGATCGACGAGGTGCGGTACCTGCTGTCGGCCCATCCCGAGGCGAAGGCGATCGTCTTCGTCGATTACCTCGAGCAGGGCCGGGAACTCTCCGCGGCGCTTGACGTCCCCTTCCTCAGCGGGGAGACGCCCCACCACGAGCGCCGGCGGCTGCTCGAGGAGTTCCGACGCGACGAGCGCGATCTGTTGCTGATCTCGCGGGTCGGCGACGAGGGGATCGACCTGCCGACGGCCGATCTGGCCATCGTCGCCTCCGGACTGGGCGGCTCGCGCCGGCAGGGGACCCAGCGGGCCGGCCGGACGATGCGGCCCGCCGGCGGCGCGCTCGTCTACGTCCTCGCGACGCGGGGCAGCCGCGAGGAGGACTTCGCCCGGAAACAGCTCCAGCACCTGGGCCGCAAGGGGATCACGGTCCGCGAGCAGCGGGTCGAAGACGGTTCGAGTGCGGACGAGGACGGTTCGGGTGCGGGCGCGGACGAGGACTGACCGCAGTAGCCTCGCCGCCGCGGCCTCGCGGCTCGAGCCGAGGCCAATCTTCAAGGTGCCGTGTTCGAACCGTACTGATATGACTGACTCGCGCGTGGCCGGGGTGGGTCGTCGGTGAGCGACGACACCCAGCAGCGCCAGATCCGCGTCGGCGAGACGGCCGATGGAGCGCCGCTCAAACTGCCCGTGATCGAGGTCCTCACCGGCCGCGGGTTCGCGACCGGGAAGAGCGGCTCCGGAAAGTCAAACACCGCGTCGGTCATCGCCGAGGAACTGCTCGAGGCCGGCTACCCGCTGCTCATCGTCGACACCGACGGCGAGTACTACGGCCTGAAAGAGGAGTACGAGATGCTGCACGCGGGGGCCGACGAGGAGTGTGACATCCAGATCGGACCGGAACACGCCGAGCAGATGGCGACGATCGCGCTCGAGGAGAACGTCCCCGTCATCCTCGACGTCTCGGGCTATCTCGATTCGGACGTGGCCGACGAGTTGCTCCGGGAGGTCGCCCGACAGCTGTTCGTCAAGGAGAAGAAGCTCAAAAAGCCCTTCCTGCTCGTCGTCGAGGAGGTCCACGAGTACATCCCCGAGGGCGGCGGCGTCGGCGAGACGGGCAACCTGTTGATCAAGATCAGCAAGCGCGGCCGGAAACACGGACTCGGCATTCTGGGGATCAGCCAGCGGCCCGCCGACGTCAAGAAGGACTTCATCACGCAGGCCAACTGGCTGGTCTGGCACCGGCTGACCTGGGACAACGACACCAAGGTCGTCGGCCGGATCATCGACACCGAGTACTCGGATCTCGTCTCCGAGCTCGACGACGGCCAGGCGTTCGTCCAGACCGACTGGACCGAGACCGACGTCCGAAAGGTCCAGTTCCGACGCAAGCGGACCTTCGACGCCGGCGCGACCCCCGGCCTCGAGGACGTCGAACGGCCCGAACTCAAGTCCGTCTCCGACGCCTTGGTCGGGGACCTCCAGCAAATCTCCGAGCGCAAGGACCGCGAACAGGACCGGATCCAGGAACTCGAGAACGAACTCGCAAAGAAAGAGAAACGGATCGAGACCCTCGAAGACGAACTCTCGTCGGCCCGTGACGTCTCGAGCGCGGCCAGACAGATGGCCGACGCCTTGCAAAACACCGAGACGGTCCAATCTCAGCTGCCGGAGGGCGGCGGGGACCTGCGCCGGCTCCACGAGGAGATCGCCGATCTCGAGGACGAGCGCGACGAGTTACGCGAGCAACTCGCGGAACGCGACGAGCGCATCGAGGCGCTCGAGGGCGAACTCGAGGATCGGACCGCCGAACTCGAGCGACTCCGCGGGGAGAACGAGCAGTTGCGGGAGGTCGTCCGCGAGCGCGCGGCGAGACGCGAGGAGGACTCGGGTGGCGACGGGCGCGGAGCCGAAAACGCCGGGGCGAAGTCGGCCGGCGGGGACGAGTCCGAAATCGTCCAAGCCGGCGGCGACGCCGTCGAGTTCGGGTACATGTCCGACGACGACGATAGGGAGAGAGACTCGAGCGGCGGAACCGATACCGATTCGTCCGGGTCGGACGAGGGAGTCGTCATCGCGGACGAGGACCGTCGCATCGGAGAGATACTCGAGACGGACCTCGAGGACCGACTCGCCCGCGCCTGTGAGGGGTCGCAGTGTTCGGTCGAGACGGCCGAAGCGATCATCGAACTGTTCGCGCGGGCGGGTCCGCTCCGGACCGAGACCGTCGCCGCCCGGGTCGATCGGTCGCGGGTCGCGGTCCAGAGCCTCGTCTCGGAGCTGCGAACCGAGGGCGTCCTCGAGCGGGCGGGCGAGCGGACCTACACGCTACACGAGAACGTCCGGGCAGAGTTGCGGAGTGCGACCCCCAGCGAGTGATCGGCCTCCGACCCGCTTTCTCACCGCCGTCGGAACGTCACCGTCGGCCCCGGAGTCGATCGCCGACGGTTTCGATCGCGCTCGGCTCGATTCCCTGGTGGACCGGCAGGGCGACGACCGACTCGGCGTAGCGGTTCGCCGTCTCGTAGGCGTCGTCGCCCCGCACCGACTCCCGGAGGATCGGCCAGCCGTGGGCACCGGCGACGCCAGCGGCCTCGAGTTCGGCGAGAAACGACGACGAGTCGTCCGCTAGCACGGGATATTCGTAGGGGCTGATGCCGGTCGGTAGCTCCTCGTACAGCGGGGCGAGGTCGTCGCGGTCGGCCAGCACGCGGTCCCACGCCCGGAAGTTCTCGCGGCGGGCGGTCCGGATCGCGTCCGGATCGGCGGCATCGGTGACGGCCGCCGAGAGCTTCGACATCGGTGCCTTCGCGGCCTCGTATCTGGCGATCGGATCGACGCTCGAGACATCGTCGTCGTCGAGGAACGACTCGATCGATCGATAGAGCGGGTCGAGTGCGGTTTCGGCGACCGACGTGGCGAGGTATCGATAGTCATCGGCACCGAACCGGTCCGCCCTGCCGGCCAGCGACGACGGCTCGAACGCCGCTTCCACCTCGTCGCTGGCTCGGTAGAGGACGGCCCCGTCTGGGACCGGCAGCAGCTTTCGCAGCGTCGTGAACCCGAGGTCGCCGTGGGTACCAAGCAGCCGGCCGTCCGCGACGCTGAGCGGCCCGTGGGCGTTGTCGTCGACGTGGTAGCAGTCGTATTCGTCGGTCAGGTCCGCGAGCCGCTCGAGGCCGGGCTGGGGGAACCCGAAGTAGTTGACCGAGGTGACGGCGACGGTGTCCTCGTCCAGTCGGGATTCGAGGTCGGCGAAATCGGGTGCGAGCGACGGCTCGAGGGCGTAGAACCGGGGCTCGAGCCCGAGTTCGCGGAACGGTTCGACGACGGCCGGCGAGAGGTAGGCGGGAACGAGGACGTTGCCACCGGGTTCGACGAGGCCGTCGAGGCCGTCCCGAAGCGCGACCTTGCCGGCACCGTAGTAGGAGTAGCCGACGCCGGGAGCGTGGCGCTCGACGTAGGCGTCGATCCCCTCGCCGGCCGACCGGGAGAGCGAGGCGTCGAACACCGACGGGGTCGCACTGATCATGCCTGCGGTCGCGGGCGGTCAGTAGGAGAGAGGGTCATCAGCGAGAGACGGTTCGTCCGCGCCCTTAGTGATGCGGAGGGTACAGGGTTAGCGCCAGTGAGAAACCGGTACTTACAGCCGCGCTGTCGGTCGTGCAGTTCGCCCGTGTTCCGGGACGGCCGCTGCCAGCATCGGCTTACAGCGTCCCAGTACTTGCATAACAAAGCCCGGCCGCCGGCACAACGCCACCATGGCAGGTTCGACGGATGGAGACGACCTTCGGCTGCTCGTCGTCGGGCTCGACGCCGGCTGTCTGCCGATACTCGAGCCGCTGTTCGAGTCGGGCGAGCTGCCGACGCTACGGGGGTTGTTCGCGGAGGGGGCGGCGGGGCCGCTCGAGTCGCAGATCCCGCCGTGGACCGCGAGCGCCTGGCCGTCGCTGTACACCGGCAAGAACCCGGGCAAACACGGCGTCTACGACTTCCTTACCTTCGACGGCTACGACTGGGACGTTGTCAACGCGACCCACGTCCGGGCGCGACCGATCTGGGAACTGCTGAGCGATCACGGCCGCTCGAGCGTCGTCGTCAACGTCCCCGTGACCCATCCGGCACGGGAGTTCGACGGCGCACTGATACCGGGGCTGACCGCCCCCGAGGAACCGGCCTGTCACCCCGAGGGGATCCTCGAGGACGTCAAGCTCGCATGCGGGGGCGAGTACTGGATCTACCCCCAGAGCGGGCCGGTGCCGGACCGATCGATCGAGGGCTACGAGCGGACGATCGAACTCCGGGGGAAGGCGTTTCGCTACCTCGCCCGGCGGTTCGACCCCGACTTCGGCTTTCTGCAGTTCCAGCAGACGGACTCGGTGTTTCACGAACGACCGGGCGACAAGCGGGCGATCGAGGCCGTCTACCGGGAGGTAGATCGACAGGTGGCCGAAACCATCGAGCGGACCGAGCCGGCGAACGTGCTGGTCGTCAGCGACCACGGGATGGGGAAAGTGACCGGCGACGAGTTCCGAGTCAACGAGTACCTCCGTGACGAGGGCTACGTCAGCGCCCGCAGCGGCGGCGAGGGGATGCCCGATTGGTCGAAGACCTGGGAGAACGACCTCCTCTACGGTTCCGAAGCCGGCGACCGGGAACCGAGCGCCATCGAACGGGCGCTCAACGCCGCCGCGACGGTCGGACTCACGACCCAGCGGATCGCGAGCGCGCTCGATCGGGTCGGCCTGAAGGAACCGATCGGCAAGCGGGTTCCCAACGACGCCATCCGGGCGGCGAGCGAGCAGGTCGATTTCCCCGAATCGCGAGCCTACGTCCGCTCGAAGAGCGAACTCGGCGTCCGCATCAACCTCGAGGGGCGCGAACCCGACGGCACGGTCCCGCCCGAGGCGTACGAGACCGTTCGGGAAGAACTCATCGCGTCGCTGTCGGCCGTCCGAACCCCCGATGGCGAGCCGATGTTCGAGGCGGTCGAACCCCGCGAGACCTACTTCGAAGGACCGCACGTCGAGCGGGCCCCGGACGTGATGACGATCCCCGCAGCGTTCGACAACGCCATCGCCGCCGATCTCGGCAGGGAGCGGTTCGGCGAGCCGATGGAGCCGTGGAACCACAAGCGGACCGGCGTCGTCGCGGCCGCCGGCCCGGCCTTCGACGCGGCCGCCGACCTCGAGGGGGCGACGATCTTCGATATCGCGCCGACGATCTGTTCGCTGTTCGACGTCCCGGTCGACGACGACATGGACGGCGGGCCGCTGTCGGCCGTCGACGGCGGTCGTCGGCGAGCGTATCCGGCCTACGATCCGGACCCGATCACCGCGACCGACGACGGAACCGTCGAAGACCGACTCTCGGACCTCGGATATCTATGAGCATCGAGATACGGCAGTTCGATCCGCGAACCGACGCCGACGAGTGGAACCGCTACGTCGAGCGATCCGACGGGACGAACCCGTTCTTCCGGGCGGAAGCACTGGCGTTGCAAGGCGAGGAAACCGACACGACACCCCATCTCCTCGCCGGGTTCAAGGGACAGGAACCCGTCGGGGTCTTTCCCGTCTTCGAGTACGCGAAGGGGCCGATCACCGGCGCGTTCTCGCCGGCCCCGCACTCGTGGACGTCCTACCTCGGGCCCGCCCTGTTGAACGTCGAGAAACTCAAACGCCGCAAGGCCGACCGCCGGATCAAGCGCTTCCTCGAGGGCTGTCTCGAGTGGATCGAGGAGACCATCTCGCCGCTGTACAGCAAGTTCGTCACCGGTGCCGCGTTCGACGACATCCGGCCGTTCCGCTGGAACGAGTACGACGTCGTCCCCGGTCACACCTACGTCGTCGACCTCGAGGGCAGCGAGGAGGAGCTGTTGAAGCGGTTCAGCAGTGACGCTCGCAGCAACGTCCGCAACGCCGACGACGACGCGTACGTCATCGAAGAGGGCGACGGCGACGACGTCGAACGCATCGTCGAGAAGGTCCAGCAGCGCTACGAGAGCCAGGATCAGCCGTTCCGGCTGCGGCCCGGCTTCGCGCGGTCGCTGTACGAGACGCTGCCCGAGGGCGCGATCCGGCCCTACGCCTGTCGGGTCGACGGCGAGTTCCTCGGCGGCATCCTCGTCGTCGAGTCCGACCGCACCCGCTACCGGTGGCAAGGCGGCGTCAAGCCCGACGTCGACGTCGATATCGCGATCAACGACCTCCTGGACTGGCACGTCATGCGCGACGGGCTCCGCGAGGGGATCGACGAATACGACCTCGTCGGGGCCGGCGTCCCCAGTATCAACCGCTACAAAGCCAAGTTCAACCCCCGGCTCGAGACCCACTACGAGATCACGCGGGGCGCGTTCGGGATCGATCTCCTCGTCGATCAGTATCAGAAACACCGGTAACGCCGAGGGCGTGACGCCGCCGCGATCACAGCGCAACCGTTCGGTTCGCACTGAGCGACGCGTCGCAGTCAGTCAGCCCGCTCGCTCGGTTGCGGTCGGTTTTCGGAGACGGACCGGCGGGCCACGAAGACGAGCGCCAGCAGCGTCAGCACCGCTGCGACTAACAACGGTCCCGTTCCCGCCGAGAGTCCGACGAGCGCCGTGACGTCGGCGTAGAACGTAAAGAGGAGAAACGCTGGAAAGATGGTCCCGATCGCGTATCGCCACGGGACCACCAGCGGGCGTGAGAACCGTCCCGCACCCGCGAGATACTCCTCGATCGCGGCCGGGCCGAGAACCCAGGCGGTGTAGGTCATGAACCCGGTCAGGCCGAGTATTAGGAGGAGGTTGACGAGCTGGTCCGCAAACAGCGTAAACACCGCGGGGCTGAACGCGTTGACGCCGCCGGTGACGACGACCAGCGCGAACAGTCCCCGGGTGGCCGTCGACCGCTCGAGGTCGAACTCGTCGACCAGAAACGAGACCGGAATCTCGAGCATGCTGATCAGACTCGTCAGGGCTGCGAGGAGAACGACGAGGAAGAAGACCGCGCCGAGGAGCCGCCCGCCGGGCAGGCTCGCGAACGCGCCGGCGATCCCGATGAACAGGGCACCGGGGCCGCCAGCAGTCGGCCCTGGCGCGAACGAGAACAACAACGGGAACACCACGAGTCCGGCCAGGATGCCGATACCGAGATTGAACACGGCGATAGCCGAGGCGTCGAGTGGAAGCGAGCGGTCGTCGTCGATGTAGGAGGCGTAGGTGATCATCGTCCCGCTGCCGATCGAGAGGGTAAACAGCGCCTGGCCGGCGGCTGCGCCCAGTACCGAGAGGAAGTTCGCCGCGAGGTACGCCCCGTCGAACGCGAGGTAGAACTCGTATCCCTGCGCAGCGCCGGGTTGGCGGGCCGCCCAGATCGCGAGTCCGACGAGCAACACGACGACGCCGGGGATCATCACCCTCGTCGACGCCTCGATGCCGCGTCTGATCCCCGCGGCGACGATCAGCGACGTGGCCGCGAGGACGGCGAGTTGGTAGCCGAACGCTTCGGCACCGTAGCTGATCGCCGCGAAGTGGGTTTCGGGGGCCGCGAAATAGGCACCCGTCGCGCTCTCGAGGAAGTACCGGAGGATCCACCCGCCGACGACGCTGTAGAACGACATCAGCATGATCGAGGTGACGACACAGAGGACGCCCAACACCGTCCAGAAGCGAGATCCGGAGAGCGATTTGAACGCCCCCACGGGGTTCCGGTTCGACCGGCGGCCGATCACGAACGCGGCCAGTAATCCCGGTACCCCGACGAGGAGAACGATGAGCAGATACAACAGCAGAAAGGCACTCCCGCCGTTCTCCGCGGTCATCCAGGGAAATCGCCAGATGTTCCCCAGTCCGATCGCGCTTCCGACCGCGGCCAAAATGAATCCGGCCCGGCTCGTCCAACTCTCACGTACCATTCTGTCTCAGGAAATCGACTCGGCGAGCATAAGAATTGTTTATCAGTGCCATACCCCCATTCGCAGTGACATGGGAGCGGGGACTCCGATACGACGCGTACCCGGGTCAGTTCTCGCCCGTCAGTACCGACTTGCAGTGGCTACGATGGGAACGCGGCAACGCCGTCGAAACGGGGGCACCGAGACTACTCGCGGATCCGGTAGGTCGACTGGCGCGCGTCCTCGAGACAGACGCGACTGGCGATCAGTTCCCGATCCTCGAGTTTCCCGAGGGCGTAGCGAACGGTCCGGGGACAGAGCCGCGACTCGGCTGCGATGCCCTCCTGTGTGAGCGGTTCCTCGTACTCGAGGACCTTGTAGACGAGTTTCGCACTGGGCGGGAGGTCGTCGAGCGAGACGTCGGTCCCGGGATCGTCACCGTGGGTGTCGGACTCGGTCGCGCTCATACGGTTCGACTCGATCGGACGGCCGCTGGCTGTGTCGGTCCCATGCTGTTCGATCCTACCCGCGTCGGTCATATATACGGCCCAGACAGTTCAGCCAGACAGGCGGATGCTAACCGGTCGTATCGACGTGACAGACGACCGGACACGGACGGCCGACGGCCACCCCACGACCCCCGTCGAAAACGGCGATCCTAGCCGGTGCTACCCCACTCGTCGGCTGGTTAATCCACACATAGTAAGGCACTCGCCCCACGCAGAGAATCGTATGTTTGGAACGAGCGGTATTCGTGGCCGGGTCGGTGACGAGGTGACGGCGGCGACCGCCCTCGAGGTCGGTCGCGCGGTCGCGTCCGAGGGGTACGACCGCGTCGTCGTCGGACGGGACGTTCGCGAGAGCGGGGCGATGCTCGTCGACGCCGTCGCGGCGGGGCTGTGTGAGTGTGGCGCCAATGTCGTGACGGTGGGCGTCGAGGCGACGCCGACGGTCGCCCGCGCGATCGATCATCTCGAGGCCGACGCTGGCGTCGTGATCACGGCGTCGCACAACCCGGCGACGGACAACGGGATCAAGCTCTGGACGCCGTCGGGGAAGGCCTTCGGTCCCGACCAGCGCGAGGCGATCGAGCGGCGGGTCCGCGAGGACGACTACGAGCTGGCCGACTGGGAGGGAATCGGCGACCGGACCCATCGCGCGGGCGTTCGTGACCACCACGCCGACGAACTCAAAGCAGCGGTCGACCTCGAGCGGACGCCAAGCGTTGTCGTCGATATCGGCAACGGTACCGGCGGGGTGACGGCATCGGTCCTCGACGAACTGGGCTGTCAGGTGCAGACGCTCAACGGGCAGCGGGACGGCTCGTTTCCCGGCCGACCGAGCGAGCCGACCGCCGAGACCCTCGAGACGCTGTCGACGCTGGTCGCGGAAACGGACGCGGAGATCGGACTGGCCCACGACGGCGACGCGGATCGGATGCTGGCGGTCGACGAAACCGGGGCGTTCGTTCCGAAAGACGTCCTCCTTGCACTGTTCGCCCGGGACGCGGCCGGCGAGGGCGACCGCGTCGCCGCACCGGTCGATACCAGCCTCGCGGTCGACGACGCGCTCGCGGCGGTCGGTGCATCGGTGACCCGGACGCGGGTCGGGGACGTCTACGTCGCCGAGCGGACGACCGAGCCGGACGTAGTCTTCGGCGGCGAACCGAGCGGCGCGTGGATCTGGCCGACAGAAACCCGGTGTCCGGATGGGCCGCTCGCGGCCTGTACGTTAGTTGAACTGGTCGCGGATCGGGGATCGCTGTCGGACCTCGTCGGAGAAATCGAGCGGTATCCGATCCGGCGAACGTCGGTCGAAGTCGAAGACAAGCGGGCCGCGATGGCCGCCGTTCGACGGCGGGTCGACGAGCGATACGACGAGGTCGATACGCTCGACGGCGTCAGAGTCGAGACTGAGGCGGGCTGGTTCCTGCTTCGTGCGAGCGGGACCCAGCCGCTGATCCGGGTCACCGCGGAGGCACGATCGCCGGCCGACGCCGACGATCTGTTCGACACCGCCCAGTCGCTGCTCGCCGAGGCCATCCCTTCGTCGGCGTAGGCGGCGACAGTACGACGGGAGAACGGTGCGACTCGAGGTGTGAGCGGAACAACGGTGCGACGACGACTACGATTCGGTCGAAAACATCGGTTATCTGGCTTCTTTCGGGATGAAATCGGAAGTCTTCATCTCGCGGTAGGTCGCACAGTCCGGACAGGCGTGGACGACGTCGCGGTTGTCGCCGAACACGCGAGCGAACTGGCGGGTCACCTGATTCCCACAGTTGACACATCGGGGGGCTGTCGTTTGCTGGCCGGCCGTCATGGGCGTCCAGTTGGCGGATGGGTCCGTCGACATCAACAGTCCGTAGCGACAGAACGGTATTTACTATAGACCGCATAATGCCGGTCGCAGCAGGGGATTGCAACGTGATCCCGGAACGGCTCGAGTCGGAAGACTGTTCGAGGATCGGGAGTGTGAGCCACGGAGCCGCGGGAAATACGATATTAAACGCGAGTAACAACGTCTTTATCGCCGTCCAAGTCCGTCTGAACTCGCACGAACCAAACCGAGAGACGGGCCTCGATAGGAAGGCGTGAACCGTCGTCACGAGACCGACACCCAACTCGTCGCGACCCGGCGGATCGCGACCGACGAAGCGACGGCCGTAGCTATCAGGTGTGCCATTTATACGAGCGGCAAACACCTAGGCTAACCGGAGGGTATCGATCGATACCCAGGTTCCGGTGGGCGCCACCGGCGACCTCGATCGCCAGCGTGACCCTCCACGTTCGATTCCGATGTCGTTCGAGTACGGGTCGCGATCGACGACGCCGTGTGGACCGGGCTACGGGGGTGGCCTCGGGTCCTGCGGCCTCGGTGACCCCTGCTCGAAACCGACCGATCGGGCTTTTCGCGGGGTGACAGAAAAGCGTCCAGAGCGGCAGCGGGCGGGTCGAAAACGAGAGTACGACAGCAGTGGGAACGCGGACCCGAGGAATCGGGTCGCCGGGGACCGCTTACTCGACGGTGACGCTTTTCGCCAGGTTCCGCGGTTTGTCGATGGGACGGCCGAGGAGATCGGCGGCGTGATACGACACGAGCTGGAGCTGAACGTTCGCGAGCAGGCCCGCCAGATCGGGCTCGGTGTCGGGGATCGGGAGGTGGTCGTCGGCGACCTCAACGGCCGGGTGGTCGTCGGGACAGACCGCGATCACCGGCGCGCCGCGGGTCTGTGCCTCCTCGGCGTTTTTCAACGTCTTCTCGTCTTCCTGTCCGGTGAAGATCGCGAACACCGGCGTCTCCGGCGTCACCAGCGCCAGCGGCCCGTGTTTGAGTTCGCCCGAGGCGAAGCCCTCGGCGTGTTCGTAGGTGATCTCCTTGAACTTCAGCGCCCCCTCGAGCGCGACGGGGTAGCCGAGCCCGCGACCGATGAAGAAGTACGCCTCACTGTCGCTGTAGCGTCTGGCGACGGTCTTTGCGGCCGACCCGGCGAGAACGTCGTCGATGGCCGCCGGCATCGATTCCAGTTCCGGTAGGAGCGCCTCGAGGTCGGCCGGCGGCTCGCCCCGCAGGTCGGCGGCGATCCGCTGGGCCAGCAAGGTGAGCATGACCGCCTGCGAGGAGAAGGTCTTCGTCGCGGCGACGCCGATCTCCGGGCCGGCCCGGATAAACAGCGCGTCGTCGGCCTCGCGGGCGGCCGTCGATCCGACGACGTTCGTCAGGGTGAGCGTAGCGGCACCCTCGCGGGCGGCCCGCCGAAGCGCAGTGAGCGTATCGGCCGTCTCCCCGCTCTGGGTGACCGCGATCACCAGCGTGTCGTCGTCGATCGGCGGGGCCGAGACGCTGTACTCGTTGGCCAGCAGGGCGGTCGACTGGACGCCCGCCTGATTCAGCGCCAGCGAGCCGTAGAGCGCGGCGTGATACGATGTCCCACAGGCGACGAACTGGACGCTGTCGACATCGGCGAAGGTCCCGGGTTCGAAGTCGGCCAGCGCGATCCGGCCACCGGCCGGATCGATCCGGCCCTCGATCGCCTGTGACAGCGACGTGGGCTGTTCGTGGATCTCCTTGAGCATGAAGTGGTCGTACGTACCCTTGCCGGCCTGTTCGGGGTCCCACTCGACTGTTTCGGGTTCGCGCACGACCGGGTCCCCCTCGAGGTCGGTGAACTCGACGCCGTCCTCGTCGACGACGACGACGTCGCCGTCCTCGAGGTAGATGACGCTGTCCGTGTACTCGAGGAAGGCGGGGACGTCGCTGGCGAGGAAGTACTCGCCGTCCTCCATGCCGACGACCAGCGGCGACCCGCGGCGGGCCGCGTAGAGGACGTGTTCGCCCGAGACCATCGCGGTGACGGCGTAGCTGCCCTCGAGTTCGTCGATAGCCTGTCGGAAAGCCGGCTCGCTGTCGTAGCCGGCGTCGAGGTAGTACTGGACGAGATGTGGGATGACTTCGGTGTCGGTGTCGCTGGTGAACTCGTAGCCGTTGGCCGCGAGCCGCTCTCTGAGTTCGGTGTAGTTCTCGATGATACCGTTGTGGACGACGGCGACGTCCTCGCTCTCGTCGGTGTGGGGGTGGGCGTTGGCGTCGGTCGGGGGCCCGTGCGTACTCCAGCGGGTGTGACCGATCCCGACCTCCCCCTGAAGCGGCTCGCCGATCGACGATTTCAGTTCCTCGACCTTCCCGGAGCGTTTCTCGACGTTGATGCCGGAGCCGTTCTGGACGGCGACGCCCGCGGAATCGTAGCCGCGATACTCGAGGTTTTCCAGGCCCGTCAGCAGCGGTTCGAGAGCGTTGCCGTCGCCGACGCGGCCGATGATGCCACACATCGGTGGCTCACCCCCCGTCGGGCCGGTGGTAACGGTCGTGTGGCCCGCTCACGGTAGTTGCGTGTGCAGCGACGGCCCGGCTCGCCCCCGACGACGAGGGCCGACGCGATCTGACAGCACAGTGATCCGAATCGAGTGTTCGAGATGACAACCGGTACGCGACCATGAGCCAAGGCAACCCTCCCGAACCCATTACTATAGACGGACTACTGAACGCCGTAGTCTCCGGGTACTCGAGGCCTGAGTCGCGGTTCGGCCGTTTCGAATGCGGGGGACGGGTCGCCGTATCGAGTCGCTATCACGACCGAACCGTCGGTCCCGGCCGCGCTCTCGAGCGGTTTTGCCGAAGGCGTCGGCCGGCGGTGAAAAGTACGGCAAACGAACAGGGGATTGCCGCTCTAGTACGGACGGCAAAACGATCGGTAGGGGACGGACACGGGACCGGTCGACCCGGTTTCGAAGGGTTGCAGCCACGTTGACAGAAAGGGGCAAAAACCGGCACACCTTTTGCAGTGGCGGCGAACGTGTACGTATGGGTTTTGGTAGCTACGACGAATCCGAACAAAAAGAGCAGACTGCCGACGACGACGAGGACGTCGAAGCCGTCAACGTCCATGAAAACGACCATCATGGCGAGATGTCGTTCGAATCCGACGTATCGACGGACGAGCTGGTCGACCAGCTCGGCGCGATGAAAGACGACGAAGACGACGAGTAACGCGTTGGTAGGCGACCGGAGCGCCCGGAACCGCTTGGGACGGTCCGCAGGTCGTCGAACTGCTTACATCTCGGTTTTCTCGCGCGGACGTATGACTGTCGTCGCTCGATAGGAGAGCGTCGGGACGAACTGCAACGGCGAGACACCGCTGGAGGAATGGGCGGCCCTGCGGCTCGGTCAGAGCGTCTGTGCGCAGAGTTCGCCGATCGCCCGTCGCAGTCGCTGGGAGACGGCCGACTTCGAGACGCCGAGTCGTTGTGCGAGTTCGTCCTGGGAGATCCCGCGAGGGACCTCGAAGTAGCCTTCCTCGTAGGCGACGGCGAGCAACTCCTGTTGTTTGTCGGTCAGGGCGACGACGCCGTCGTCGTCCTCGTCGGACACCCGGAGGTGATCGACGGTGATCGACACGTCGCGCTCGCGGCAGTAGTCGTTGAACGCGACGAGTCGGTCCCGGTCGGGGAACCGCAACTGGAGCTGCCAGCCGGCCCGGCAGCTCGAGCAATCGAGGAGACGACCGCCGACGGCGGCAGTCGCGGCGGTGAACGTGACTGCGCGGTCGGTAAGGGCCACCCGGTAGACTCGCCTGTCCGGATAGCGGTCGACGAGGACGGGATCGGCGACGGTAGGATCGGTCTCGAGTCCGGCCTCGAACGCCTCGAGGTCGGTTCCGTGGGCCGTGACGAACACGACGGTCCGGCCGGGTTCGGGCTCGGTCCAGTAGTCGGGCTCGAGGGTGACGTCCGGGGCCCGCCGGAGCGAGGGGGCCAGAAACAGCCGCGAGTGATCGAGCCGGAGCTGGGCGACGATACCGCCGTCGGCCGTCGATCGAACGCCGCTCGCGCCGACGTCGGTTCCGTCAGCGCCGGTTCCGTCGGCGTCGGCTCCCGGCTCCGGTCGGTCCTCGGCGTCGGCGATCTCGATGCTCACAGGACCATCCCCCGCCCGCCCGGGCGGCCGCTGTAATCAGGTCTTACCTCGAACGCACTCATTGAATGGCTCATTAGGAGCCGAGTACATGGTCGTAGACGCTATACACGGAACCGAACAGGGGACCGACATCAATACGTATTCATCAGTCAACTCGCTATCCAGTTTGGGCCGAACGGGAAAGCATGTGTTACCCGATGGATCGGCACAGTAAGACCGAAATACGCACGGTCCGGCATCGATGCTGGCCGGAGTTGGCCGGCCATCACGACCGATGCCGGCTGAGTTGGGCCCCGTCGCCGCTGGCTGGGACGGTTCGATCGGCGGCACGCGATCACCCTCCGTCGGCGTCGTCGAACAGTAATGCGAACAGCTTCCGCTGGGCCAACCGGAGGTGCCGGCTGAACGTCGGCTGGGAGATGCCGAGCGAGTCCGCGATCTCCTCGCCGGTGTGATCGCGGGGCCATTCGAAGAATCCCCCGTGGTAGGCCGCCTCGAGCGTCCGCCGCTGGCGCTCCGAGAGGCGCTCGGCGAGTTCGTCGATCGCACCCGCTGCCCGGGGCGGTCGCTCCCGCGCTCGGCGAGCGATCAGCTCCGTCCCCGGATGCCGCCGCTCGAGAGCGCGGACGAACGCGCGGACGTCGACGGGCTCGCCGAGTTCGATCGTGAGCCGGGTCCGGTCGTCGACCGGCTCGAGCGACCGGAGGACGCCGCCGTGGGCCGCGATCGTCCCGGCGACGGTGGGCGCGGCAAAGACGATCTCGAGGGCCGTCCGGTCGTCGCCGTCGCCGACGACCGTGACCGATTCGACGGCCGGCGCGGCCGCGGCTCGGTCCCGGATCGCGTCCGAATCGCCGTCCGAGATCGAACAGTACACCGTCGAACCGTCCGTCGACCGCGGGATCACGGCCCGGACGTCGATCGCCCGCCCGAGCCGGGCGGCGAGCGACGACAACGGCTCGGTTTCGTCCCGACAGACGACCTCGAGTTCGGTTACCCGGTCGGCGAGCAGCGCCGCTTTCGTCTCGAGCGCGCCGATCGCGGCGCCCGCGATCGTTCCGAGATGGGCACAGGCCCGGCGGGTCCGCTCGTCGAAGGCGCCCGGCACCGTCGCGTACGCGGTCAGCGTCCCGAAGCGGAACTCGTCGGCAGTGAGGGGGACGCTCAGCGCCGACCGGAACCCGCGGTCGCGCAGGCGTCGCCGCCACGAGTCCCCGCCGGCACGGTCGGCCGTCTCGGAACCACTGTCGTCGGTCGCGAGATCGTCGATCACGACCGCCTCGCGGGTCGTCGCCGCGGTGTGAGCCGGCGTCTCCTCGCCCCCGTTCAGCGACACCGTCGCCGACTCGAGGAACGCGGCGTCACGGCCGGCCCACGCCGTCGGGACGAGCCGTTCGCGGCCGTCGTCCGCGCGACCGACCCAGGCGAGTGCGACGCCGTCGGCCGCGGCCGGCAGCGGGAGCGAGACCAGTCCTTCACAGAGCCGTTCCTCGACCCCCTCGCGGGTCTCCGCCCCCAGTAGCGACCGTCCGAGGTCCCACAGTCGCTCGTCCCGGTCGACGACCGTCTCGAGCCGGGCGCGCTCGTGGCGGCAGGTCCGGAGGGCAGCGGCGCGATCGCGGTCCTCAAGTGCGAGCGCCGTGGCCGCCGACAGCGCCTCGAGTCCGTCGATGTCGATGCCATCGAACGCCGTCGGCTTCGTGCTGGTCGCGAGGACGATCCCGTCGCTCCCGACCGGCACTGCGAGTACCCGCTCGGCTCGGAGCCCGGTACGTGCGAGGACGTCCGTGAACGCCTCGCGGTCGTCGACCGTCGGCTCGCCCGACTCGAGGATCGGTTCGAGCCGCGTCCCACGGGGGTCGATCGCCGGCGGTTCGATCGACGCGTCGTCGCTGCCAGTATGGTCGGCCGTCACGGTGGCCGCCGGCCGAAGGTCGTCGGTCCCGCGGTACCAGACGGCGACATCGGCCCCCATCCACTCGCCGACGGCGTCGACGACCGCACGCCGAACGGCCGAGGGGGTTTCCGCACTGGCGAGTGCAGCGGTCGTTCGACGAAGCATCGACGCCGCGCCGTCGCTGGACTCGGCCCCATCGCGCACGACACAGAGCGTTCGATCCGCCGTCGATGGGGCGCGGTCGGCGTCGAAGTCGGGAGACAACGGTGCGATGGAAACGTCGACCGGCCGCGGCGGCTCGGTCGCGAGCGTCCCCGAAACGGGGTCGAGCCACCTGACGACCGGCGAGTCGGCCCGCTCCAGCACCGCCGCCGCGAGGTCGTCGTCGAACACCGATTCGAGGTCCCGGCCGACCAGCGACGCCGCGTCGGCCAACTCCAGCAGCGCAGGGTTCGCAAGCCGGATCGTCGCCCCCTCGAGGACGGCGATCCCGACGTCGACGGCGTCGACGACCGACTCGAGGAGCGCGAGCCGATCCCGATCCGTCTCCACGGCCTCGGCGGGCCGGTTCCGGACGTGGATCGTCGCGCCGTCGTCACCGGGATGAACGGCGACAGTGATCGGGTCCTCGAGCGAGGGGGCAGTCGTCTGGAACACGGTGACCGAGCCGGTCCGCTCGGCCTCCCGGACCCGTTCGGAGAGGGACCGACCGAGGGCGTCCGGAAGCCGGTCCCAGAGGACGACGCCCGGCGGGAGCGGGTCGTCGGCCATCGTCGAATCGAACCGCCGGACGAATCGGCTGGCTGCCGCGTTCGCGTACTGTACGTCGTCGTCCGAACCGAGGACGAAAAGCGGGTCCGCCAGCCGATCGAGCCCCGTTCGGACGGCGTCGGGACCGCCGGCGTCGGCGGTCGATTTCGCGTCCGTCCGCGTCACGACGAGTCCCTCGAGGGCCGGATCCGCGAGCCGGTTGGTACAGGTAAGCGTCGCGACCCGCCAGGTGCCGTCGGCGTGGCCGAGGCGGACCCGGACCCGTTCGGTCGTTCCAGTCGGTCCCGCGACGGCGGTGGCAACGGCGTCGCGAACCTCCTCACGATCGTCGGGGTGGACGAGCCGCGTCAGCGCCGTTCGCTCGAGTTCGGCGGGCGTATACCCCAGCCGCGACTCGACGGCCGGCGTCGCGTACTCGACGGTCCCCTCGGCGTCGACGACCCAGACGACCGCGTCGGCTGACTCGAGAATCGCGCGGTGCCGCTGGGCGGCCGCGGACGCGGCGCGGCGATACCGCTCGCGATCGGCGGCGTTCCGAACGCGGGTCCGCAGGACGGTCGCCGACGCGTCGCTCGCGACGTCGCTGGCTCCCGCCTCGAGTGCGCGATCGGCGTCGTCCCCGTCGGCGAGTGCGACGATCGGGACGCCGTCGGTTCGGTCCGCCAACTGCTCGAGAAGGGAGGGCGAGTCCGAGCGGTCGTCGGGGTCGAAGGGACAGACCAGACAGTGGACGTCGCGCTCGGCCAGTCGTTCGCGGGCAGCCGCGGCCGTTCGCGCCCGTAGCAGCGACTGCTCCGCGAACGCCCCAGCGAGGGCGTCCATCGCGTCGTCGGCCGAACTGGACTCACCGACGATCAGGACGCACGGGGAGTCGCCGACGACCGTGGCAGCAGCGTCGCTCACCCGGCGACCACCCCCATCAGGATANCATCAGGATCGCGGCCGTGTAGGGAGCGGATCGGCATCGGGACGGGTCGACGGCTGCCGGCCGCTGTAGTGCCGGTTCGGTCGCCGACTGCCACCGAACGTGCCCGACTCGAGCGGTCACGATAGCGGTCACAACACCACCGGACGGGTTAAGTATCGATCTCGTACCGGCGGGTAGCACCGGATTAGGTTCGGCGGCCGCTGTCGAGCGGCCAGGGGCCATCGTGGCGGCCGGTGTCAGCTGGCGAGTCGGAGACACCGCGCTGGCGCGGTTAGGGCTGCTCGCGGACCGTCAGTACCGGTACCGGCGCGTTCCGGACGATCTCCTCGGCGACGCTGCCCGAGATCAAGTGATCGAGTCCGGACCGACCGGCCGTCCCGACGATGACCATGTCGACCGGGTTCACCTCCGCGTAGTCGACGATCTGTTCCTGGGGAACGCCGTGGCGAACGTCCGTCGTCGCCTCGACCCCGTCGCGTTCAGCCGCCGCTCGAGCGCGTTCGGCGGCCCCTGCGGCCTCGTCTTCCGGATCGGAGCGAAGCCGATCCTGTTTCTCCGTCGCCTGTGGGCCGTCCTCGGACACTGACAGGACGTGCAGCGTCGCGTCGAGTCGGTCCGCGAGTTCGATCCCGTGGTCGGTCGCCCGCTGTGCGGCGTCGCTCCCGTCGGTCGCGACCAGCAGATCCTGATACATGTCCCCCGATTCGAGTGACGGCGGGATAGGTTCCGGACCTGCCGTTGCCTGCCGGAGGGGTGTGGCTCGAGCGAGGCCTCGAAAAAGCGGTTCGAAACGGCCGGTCGGAACGCAGCCGGGGCGAGGCGCCGACGGTCAGGGCACCAGCGCGGCGAGATCGATCGCGTCGAGGACGACGATCGCGAGGTAGAGTTGGCCGATCCCGGCGACGATCATGACGACGCCCGCGATGCGCTTGAGCAGGCCGGTGTAGGCCGCGAGCCGGCCCGCTCCCGCGACTAGCCCCATTCCGGTCGCGACGGTCAGCGACACCATCAAGACGACGAAGCTTCCGACGTAGGTCCCCAGCAGGATCGCCGCCGAGGTCGTCGGCAGCGACAGCGCGCGGGTGACCACACCGAAGAACACCGGTGCGACACAGCCGGCCGCCGCCAGCGCGTAGCCGACCCCGAAGATTCCGAACCCGAGGACGCTCGAGCGCCGCTTGGGAAGCGCGATCGACGGCGACGGGGCGCGATCGAAGACGATCAGGAGGCCGAACGCGATCAGGACGACGCCGGCGAAAACCTCGAACCACGTGACGGCCGACAGCGTCGAGTAGCCGACCCAGAACGTCGCGCCGAGCAAGACGCCGAAGGTGACCAACACGCCGAGGCCGGCGATCAGCCCCCGGCTGAGTGCGCCGCCGAGCGACGCACGGTCGCCGTCGGTCTGGCTGACGTAGAAGCCGACGTAGCCGGGCAGGAGCGGATAGGAACACGGCGAGAAGAACGTCGCGATCCCCGAGGTCAGTCCGAACGCGATCGACGTCGCGAGTGTGGTATCGACCATGTTAGTTTTCGATCGCTCGTTCGATACCGTCGACGAACTCGTCGGCGGATTTCCGCCCCTTGTCCGTCCACTGAACGCGTCCGTCGGCGTCGATCGCGACGGCGTAGGGGAGCCCCTCGATAGAGTACTGGGCGCTCAGGTCCCGGATCGGGTCGATTCCGAGCGTCCAGTTGCCGTCGTGTTCTTCCCACCAGTCGACGACCTCTTCTTTCGTGACCGAGCCACCGACGTTCTCGTTCGTAACCGACATGAACAGTACGTCGTCGCCGACTCGCTCGTGGGCCTCGATGAGATCGGGCATCTGCTTGGAACAGGGCGGACACCACGTCGCGAAGAAGTCGATGAACGTCGGCTGATCGGATGCGGGCACACGTACCTCGCCGGCCTCGCTGCCCGGCGCGGCGATCGTTTCCACCGTCTGTGGCTCGACGGGGTCGGCGTCTTCGGTATTCCCGAACGAGGGGACGCCGCCGATAGCGACCGCACTCGCGCCACCGACTATACCGAGGCTACCGATTCCGGCGAGTAGCTCCCGCCGTCGCATCTAGCCGTTCACCACCGTTTCGAAGTCGTCGATCAGGCGGGACACCTCGACCGAATTCCCTTTGACGTACACGCGTTCGACGATTCCCGCTTCGTTGACGAGGAAGATATAGGGGAGATGCGGGAAGGTATACTCGACGTTTTCGTAATCGTGATCGTAGTTCTTTTTCAGTGACTCCTCGGGGAGCCCGTAGGTCTCTCCGATGATCGATTGGGCTTTCTCGTAGCGCTCGGGCCGCAGGAAATGCCAGTTGTCCGCCTCGTAATCGACGCTGCGTCGGTCGGCGAACGTCCGTAGTTGCTCCGCGGTATCCCGTTCGGGATCGAACGTCATCGCGAGGAACGCCGCCTCGTCCTCGTAGCCGTTTTCGACCGCAGCCTGCTGTGCGCGTTGCAGTCGTAACGTCAGTGCGGGACACATCCCGTCCGGACAGTTCGTATAAATGAACGTCATCAAGACAGTCCGGTCTCCCTCGAACTGCTCGACGGAAATCGTCTCGTCGGAAAGCGGGTCAGGCAGCGTGACCGACGGGTATTCGTCCCCGTAGCTCGGGTGTGTCGCCGCGCTGAGGTCAGTTTCCGGCGGCCCGAGAACGGCATCGGGATGGCCCGCGTCCCCATTGTCGTTCTCGTTTCCCCCCAGCGCCTCACCGAGACAGCCGGCAATACTGGTAAGTCCCGTTATCCCGGCCGTACCGAGGTATGTTCGCCGGTCCATAATCGACTCGAAGGGTGGGCCGATCAAAGGTTCATTGGTTCGGTTCCCGAAGAGCGGGCGATCCTCCGTCCACGGGACACGGATCCGACCACTGATACGACCGGTGAACGAGAGTCACCCTACGACCGGTAGACGAGAGGTCCCTTCGACCCGCGAACCAACAGGCGTTTCATCACCGGTTTCCAACCGTGAGTCAATGAACCGTCGGCGTTATCTCCGCGGCGTTGCCGGGGTTGGAGCGGTCGGAGCCGCCGGCCTCGCCGGCTGTCTCGAGCGGCTGGGCTTCGAAGAGGAATCGGCGTGGGCGAACCCGCCGCTGGTCGAGGACCGCCCGGACGCCGTCTACCTGCCCGCCTCTCGGGAGGAGATGGACATGTACGGGATGGACAGCGACGGAGATTACGCCCTCGGGCTCTCGTACACGTTTCCGCATCGATTTTGGACCGTCGAGGCGACCAGCGAGGGCAAACAGCTCGTCGAGGTCGACGCCGACGACAGCCTCCATCTCATGCTGACCGTCTGGGACCGGGAGACGGACACCGTCCTTCCGGTGGATCCAGTCATCGAGGTGCGACAGGACGGATCGCCCGTCGACGCCGGCATCTCGTCGCCGTGGCCGATGATCTCCCAGCGGATGGGGTTTCACTACGGCGACAACATCCGCCTCCCCGGCGAAGGCGAGTACACGGCTCGAGTCCGTGCCGGTCCCGTCTCGGCCGACCGAACCGGTGCGTTCGACGGCCGACTCGAGTCGGCCGCGACGCTCGAGGTCGACTTCGAGTACAGCCGCTCGTCGATCAACGGTCTCTCGTTCCAGACGATCGACGAGGAGCGGCGAGGGAACCGCGGAGCGTTGCCCCTCATGTCCCACGGTGATGGCGGGGACAGCGACGGGGCCGGAGACGGAAGCGGCGGGATGCCACCGATGGGGCAAGGGCCGCCGATCGACGACCTCCCCGGCGAGTCGCTGGGGACCGAACGCAGCGGCGACGCGGCGATCACCGCGATCAGGACCGACGCCGAGCGGTTCGTCGGCAGCGACGGTGGCGAATACCTGGCGGTCTGTCTCAGGACGCCGTATCACGGTATCAGCCTCCCGCTGACGTCACTATCGGCGGCCCTCGAGCGCGACGGCTCGGTCCGCCTGGAAGAGCGATTGACCGAGACGTTAGACGGCGAGTTCGGTCACCACTACGGGCTCGCGGTCGACGATCTCGCCGCCGGAGACCGACTGAGAGTCACCGTCGATTCCCCGCCGCAAGTGTCCCGTCACGACGGCTACGAAACGGCGTTTTTCGAATTCGAAGACGTAACGTATACGGTCTGAGTCGGGACGGGGTTCGCGTCCGCTGAATCGACACTGCGGGTCAGCCGCCGGCGTCTCCGGCCGTGCTGCCGGAAACAGCTTCTTTCGGGATTCCGGCTCGAGCCGCTGCTATTTTCACGGCAAACCGACGCGGTCCACGTCCGGTCGGACGACTACCGAGTGTCGCGGGGAATCGTTTTCCAGGTAAATCCGATCGTAGCGGGCGAAATCGTTCCGAAACGAACCGCAATAGTTCGGTACGGCTCCGATAACTATCGGGGAGTATCGAATACGACCAAGGCATGTCTCTGTCAACCAATTCGGATATGGATATCGGGTGCCCGGCGTGCGACGCGACGGTCGTCGCGTCCGTGCCGCCGGGGCCGGGAATCCACGCGGAGAGCGATTCGAATCGGCTCCTGGGGAAGGAAACCCGGTGTCGGAACTGCGGTCACGAACTCGAACTCTACTACTATTGAGCGGGCCGTACGGAATCGGTCGACCGAACTGGTCGCCGTCGGATCGGAACCTGAACATCCGGGATCGTGACGACGAGCGAGAGGGCTGCAGTCGTGTGCCACTGGCCCGGACTCGAGGGGGCCGCTACTGGCTCGAGCGGACGTGTCTCACACCGGGTTTCCGGTGAAATTCGAGAGGGACGCTGGTACTGGCTCGACATGGCCATGTTGAAACACACCGAATTTCCGGTGAACAGGACCGAATTTCCGGTGAGCAGGTCCAAGTTTCCGGTGGACAGGACTGAGATGGAGGACAGAATCAGTGCAAGAGACGACTCGGTTCGGCACCGATACGGCCGCGACCCGTTCTGATTCATAGTGGAGTCGGATCCATAACAGCCGTGGGGTCGAATCGGCAGTAACCATGGGTTCGAACACCGGGTTTCCGGTGAATCAGCGGAGCGTTCCCGAATCCTCGTTCCGCGGCGGTGCTGTTCTTTTTGTACCGGTACTGTTCTGTCACCGATTCGGTGACGTGAGAACTACCGACTCGACGGGTTTGGCTGGTCCCCGCTCGAGTTCGATCACCCATCGCTCGATGAGGGCCGCTCGATGAACCCGGCAGTTCGACCGGTCGCGCGGTCACACCGTGTTTCCGGTGAAACGGGGCGGCGGCCGCCGCTCGAGAGCGGAGTGGTGAGACACACCGTGTTTCCGGTGAAGCAGTCCGAGACTCATCGACTGATACCGATCCGGTGAATCCGCAAAGCCACTGTAGCCGCCATAGGGAGTTAATCGACCGACTCAGCGTCTAAGAGGCCGCTCTGAGTGGAGACGGAGTTAGAGATTGAGTGGAGACCGGGCAGAGACCGGAGAATATCTCGAGGGCAATTGACAGCCCTTGATATCCTTTGACTGCCCTCGTGAGTGGTGATTGGTATCCTGTCATGATTATAGCCACATATAAGTAATAGATATGAGTATAGTCCACTGAGTGAATCGGAAGGTACTCTCGAGAGAGATCGAGAACGGATGCAGTCGAATCGGTGGATCACGCCAGCAACGTTTCCGAGGGTGAACCGCTCGTTCCTCCCGGCTCGAGCGGGTTCGTACGTCCAGAGCGACCGTATTTCGAGCCGCCCCACACCGTGTTTCCGGTGAAACGCACCCCGACTTCGACTCCACCCCAACCCCCCAGTCGCCCCGTTTCACCGGAAACACGGTGTGTGTGTCCGCGACCGATCACCGATCGCAACCGAGGTTCCGGTTTCGAGTCTCCGGACGAGGACGTCCCGATCTGATCGTCAGTTCGGTCCGTAACCGCCCGCTCGGTGCCGAACACGCTCCGTGCGATCGATCCCCAATCCGCCGGGGCGGAACGGAAGTGCTATTTCACCGGAAACACGGTGTCCGACTATGTCGAGTTCCGGCGACGACCTGTTCACCCGCGACGACCCGATCTTCGAGAACAAGGAGCTACTCGAGATCAACCACCTGCCCGAGGAGGGGCGGATCGTCGGCCGGGACGACGAGATCGCCGAACTCGCGAACGCGGTCAATCCGGCGATCTTCGGCCAGAGCCCGAGCAACCTCCTCATTTACGGGAAGACCGGGACGGGCAAGTCCCTCTGTGCGAAGTACATCTCCGAACGGCTCGTCCGGGTCGCCGAAGACGAGGGGATCACGTCGGCCTTTGCCTACGTCGACTGCGCCCAGGACAACACGGAGACACAGGCGGTCCAGACGATCGCCCACACGTTGAACGAGCCGGCGATCACTGATGTCAGAATCCCCGATAAGGGACTAAGTACGTCGACCTACTACAAGCGCCTCTGGACGGTGCTGGACGCCCAGTACGACGTCGCTCTGGTCATCCTCGACGAAGTGGACAAGCTCGACGACGACGACATCCTCATGCAACTCTCGCGCGCGGGCGAGGCCGGCAAGCTCGAGTCGTGCAAGATCGGCGTTATCGGGATCAGCAACAAAATCAAGTACAAGGACCGGCTGGACGAGCGGGTCAAGTCGAGCCTCTGTGAACGGGAGTTCGTCTTCCCGCCGTACGACGCGACCCAGCTCCGGGACATCATGGAGGCCCGCAGCGACGCGTTCAAGGACGGCGTCCTCGAGCCGTCGGTCATCCCGCGGGCTGCCGCACTCGCGGCCCGGGAACACGGCGACGCGCGGAAGGCGATCGACATCCTGCGCTACGCCGGGGAGATCGCCCAATCGGAGGGCCACGAGACGGTTCGCGAGGAGTACGTCGTTCAGGCACGCGAGCGGGCCGAAACCGACCGGTTCCGGGAACTCATCCGCGGCTCGACGCCCCACTCGCGCTACGTGTTACAGGCCCTCGCAGTCCTCTCGCTCAATACGCCCGACGAGGACGGGTTCCGGACGACACGGATCTACGACGTCTACGAGGAAATCTGCCGGCAGGAGGGCTCCGATCCGCTCTCCCTGCGCCGCGTCCGCGATCTCCTGAAGGAACACGCCTTCCTCGACATCCTCGAGCAGACCCGTCGCAGCGGTGGGAGCGCAGAGGGCAGCTATACCGAGCATCAGTTGCTCGAGGACCCCGAGGTCGTCCGGACCGTCCTCGTCGAAACCGACGAGCCGTAGCCGAGCGACAGATCGGCGGGGCCGCCGTGGAACCGACCCCATACGTGGAACCGACCCCATATCGAATCGAGTTCCGTGCAACGGATCGAACCCTGGAGACCGCATTCGGCCGACATTTCACCGGAAACCCGGTGTCCCGGCTGCAGGAGCCGATCGACCGGTATCGAACTCTCCCGCGGCATCACTGCCCCGTCGCCCAGCCCCGCGGGGTGTCGTTCAGCCGTTCGGCTCCGTCCTCGGTCACGGCGACGAGGTCCTCGATTCGAACGCCGAACTCCCCCTCGAGGTAGATCCCCGGTTCGATGCTGAACACCATGCCGGGCTCGAGTTCGCGGTCGTTGCCCGCGGCGATGTAGGGCGGCTCGTGGACCTCGAGGCCGACGCCGTGGCCGGTCCGGTGGACGAAGTCGTCGCCGTAGCCGGCATCCTCGATAACCGACCGCGCCGCGCGGTCGACCGCCCCTGCCGTCACGCCCGGCTCGACCGCCTCGACGGCGGCGTTCTGGGCTTCTCTGACGGTCTCGTGGACACGTTCGTACGCCGCGGGTGGCTCGTCGCCGACCACGATCGTCCTGGTTTGATCGCCCGGATACCGCCCTATAGTAGCTCCACTTCCCTCGAGGTCGGCCGCGACGAAGGCCCCGAAGTCCAGAACGACGGGGTCACCGTTCTGGATCTCCCGCGAGCCGCTGTGGTGGTGCGGTTGCGCGCCGTTCGGGCCGGCGGCGACGATGGTTTCGAACGCCGGTTCCTCCCCGCCGTCCGCCGCGAGCAAGCGATCGATCTCGGTCGCCAGTTCCGCTTCGGTGGTCCCGATCAGGTCCGTCCCCCGCTCACGGATCTCGAGCGCGACCCGATCCGCGACCGCGCCGGCTCGCCGCAGCGTCTCGAGTTCGACCGCTCCCTTCCGGATCCGGAGCGGCTCGAGGACGGTCCCCGCCAGTCCGAACGCGGCCTCGGGGAGCAACTCACGCAGGTCCTGAGTAAACGTCGCCCACATGCGGTCGTCGACGAGGACGGTCGGCGGCCCTTCGATCTCTCCCGCGAGCGAATACCCATCGATAACGGCCTCGATGGCTTCGAGCGGGTCGTCCGCATCGGTCCAGAACCGCCGCTCGAGGTCCGGAATCGGAAGCTCGGACAGTTGCGCCTCGTACATCGCCGGCGCGACGATCGCGGGGTCGCCGTCTCGAGGGACGAACAGCAGCAGGTGTCGCTCCGAGGGCGACTCCTCGAAGCCGGTCAGATAGGTCAGGTTCGGACTCGGGAAACAGACGACGAGGTCGGCCCCTTCCGCCGTGAGCCGGCGCTTGCAGGCTTCGATGCGGCGCTCGAACGGTGGTTCCATGAACGGGTGTTCGCTCGAGCGGCGAATCAACGTTTGGTTAGTCGGGTGTGAAGGCGGCTCCGGTCGTGAACATCGGCTCCTGTCGTGAACATCGGCCCCTGTCGTGAACATCGGCTCCTGTCGTGAACATCGACTCAACGATATCGACCGTCCTGCTATCGTGGCAACACGGAGTGGCCACGCCCTCCCCAGCCGATTCGCTCGCTGCTCACGGCTCCCGTTGGTCACCGTTCGCTCTCGAGACCTCCCTCCGGTCGGCCTCGCACCGCTCGCTCATCCACTGTCAGAGCAAGCTCTGACAAGCCTTCGCTCGTGAAACTCGCGAAGACCTCGCGCGGTGTCGTCGGCCGTCCTCGTTGGCACTCGTCCGGCCGACAGCGCACGCCACCGCCAGTCGTTTTCCGATTCCTACGACTCGACCCATCGCCGACCGCACCAGTTTCCCGACGTGACCGTTGCCGCGGGTGGACGGTCACTCGAGGGCGAACGCCGTCGGAAACGTATTAACCCCCCAGCGACCGCAGGCCGCGAAGCAACCCGTCGGGACGCTGTGTCATTACAGCGAATGCGAGTTCCCGAGCGGTTGTCGTCGACGGCTGTACGGAATCGACAGTGCCGGGCCGACGGTCGAGGCCGAACGGACGACGAGTCCGCGACCGGCGGGCCGAGCTGTCCCGGTTCGCTGATCGTCGTCTCGAACCGGCAACCGTATCGTCACGAGTACGACGACGCGGGGCCGCCGACTGAGACTGACGGCGGTGCCCACTCGAGCGCTACTGCCCAGACCCGGTCGATCACGGTCGACGAGCCGACCGGCGGGCTGACAGCCGGGCTCGATCCAGTCGTCAAGCGGACCGACGGGACGTGGATCGCCTGGGGCGACGGCGAGGCGGACTTCGACGTGACCGACGAGCGAAACTGCGTCGCCGTCCCGCCCGGGGAGGAGGACTACACCCTCCGCCGGCTCGATCTCTCGGAGGAAGCGGTCGACTCCTACTACTACGGCTTCAGCAATCGCGTCCTCTGGCCGCTCTGTCACGGCTTTCCCGATCTGATCGAGGACCGATCGAACGACTTCGAGTGGTACCGGACGGTCAACGAGCGGTTCGCCGACGCGGTCGCCGACCACGCGACGGCCGACGCCGTGATCTGGCTGCAGGACTACCATCTCGCGCTCGCGCCGCGGATGATCCGGGAGTCCGTGCCGGCCGGCGCGACCGTCGCCCACTTCTGGCACATCCCGTGGCCGTCGCCGCCGACGTTCCGGCAGTGTCCCGCCGGCGGCCACGTCCTCGAGGGACTGCTCGGCAACGACCTGCTTGGCTTTCACGTCGAGCAGTACGCGGATCGGTTCCTCGAGTGCGTCGACCGGTTCCTGCCGACGGCGACCGTCGACCACGAGCGCCGAACGGTCCGGTACGACGGGGGGCGAACTCGCGTCGTCGCGACGCCGATGGGAGTCGACGCCGCGGCCTACGACCGGGACGCTCGGTCGATCGACCCCGACCGCCTCGCCGACCTGCTCGAGGAGTACGACATCGCCCCCGACACGACGCTCGGGCTGGGCCTCGACCGACTCGACTACACCAAGGGGATTCCCGAACGGCTGGCGGCCATCGAGCGGTTCTTCGAGCGAAACCCCGGCTGGCGCGGCGAGTTCACCTTCCTCCAGAAGGCGACCCCCTCGCGGACCGACATCGAGACCTACCAGCGCCACGGCGACCTCGTCCGCAGCGAGGTCACGCGGATCAACCGCCGCTTCGAGACCGACGACTGGCGGCCGATCGCCTACACCGAGGACTTCCTCTCGACGGACGACATCTGTACGCTCTATCGGCGCGCGGACGCCATGGTCGTCAGCCCGCTGGTCGACGGGATGAACCTGGTCGCCCAGGAGTACGTCGCGGCCAGCGTCGATGGCGACGATACGCTGGTGTTGAGCGACCGGACCGGCGCGCACGAACGGCTCGGCTCCCACGCGCTGACGATCGATCCGATCGACACCGACGGGTTCGCGGCCCAGCTCGAGGCGGCGCTCTCGATGCCGGCCCACGAGCGCCGGCGGCGGATGAACACGCTGCGCCAGCGCGTGTTCGCCGGCGACCTCGAGTCGTGGATGGCTACGCAGTTCGACTGGTTCCGGCGGCTCCGCGACGGGCGCGGTCGGACCGACGCGGGCTCGGACAGCGATTCCGACTCGCGGGAACCCACGCCGCCGGTCTAACGGATGACCAGCTCCGAATCCGGAACCGCCGCTGCCGAGTCGTCGCCCCGGCCGCTCGAAGACGGATTCCCGGCCGTTCGGGAGACACTCGCGGACGCTGAGCAACTGCTCGTCTGTCTCGATTTCGACGGGACGCTCGCGCCGATCGTCGACGATCCCGACGCGGCCCGACCGACCGAGGACAACCGCCACGCCGTCGCGAGGCTGGCCGCCCACCCGGCCGTGACGACGGCGGTCGTCAGCGGCCGGGCGCTACGGGACGTCCGCGGTCGCATCGACGGGCCGGCGATCTACGCCGGCAACCACGGTCTCGAACTCGAGCGGCGGGGATCGATCGCCGTCCATCCCGTCGCGCGGAAACGGGCCGCTCGGATCGACCGCCTCTGTACGGTCCTCGAGACGACGCTCGCGTCGATCCCGAACGTACGGATCGAGAACAAGCGCCTGTCCGGGACGGTTCATTTCCGGTCCGTGCCGACGGCCGCCCGATCGGTCGCCCGTCGGCTCACGACCGCCGTCTTCGAGGCGTTCAACGATGGCGCGCTCGAACTCTCCCGCGGGAAGCGGATCCTCGAGATCGGGCCGTCGATCCCGTGGGGGAAGGGGAACGCGGTCGACCTGATCGCGGCCGACGAGCCGCCGGGGACGGCCGCCGTCTACGTCGGGGACGACGTCACCGACGAGTCGGCGTTTCGTGCCGTCGAGCCGGACGGGATCGGGGTGCGGGTCGGCGGCGACGGCCCGTCGGCTGCCTCCCGTCGGGTCGAGTCGCCGGCGGGCGTCGCGTCGTTGCTCACCCGACTCGCGGACGGCATGTCGTCCGGTCCCGAGCGGCGACCCTGAGCCGGGCCCGAATCGCCGGGGGCCGTGCGGACGTCCCGTCGTCGGCAAGGGGACCGGTTTCGCCACCCGAATAGACCACTCGAACCCTCCGAAAACAACACAAATCAGAAATTTGTTGTCCGGGGCCGAAAGTATTAGTTACCACTGGAAATACAATGGGGACGAGTGTGAACGTGTGTGAAACTCCGACAGCCAACTGATTTCCTGATCCTCGAGGCGCTCGAGGACGAGGGGCGAAACGTCGCGACGAACCTCGCGGCGCATACGGGAAAGAGCCGAAAGAACATCAACACCAGACTCCCGGTCCTCGAGGACTACGGGCTGGTCCGGAAGATCGGCCCCGCGGAACGCTCGGGACTCTACGAGATCACGTCGGCGGGGAAGGCGGCACTGGTGTATCGCGATCAGTACGATGAGGTCGACGACTTCGAGGCGCTGATTGAGGGGCCGAACGCCGGCACTGATGGAGAGGGGGAGCGGGCGAGTTTCGTCCGGGGGAGCGACGACGCCGACGACGGGGAGTAACGTTCGTTCTCCGCGCACCCGCTCCGTACCGACCGGACAACCCAGGGTTCCGTAGCCTGCGGACCGGAAAGCCTGCGAACCGAGTTGTCGCCGACTCGAGCGTCGGTCAGTCGCTGGCCCGGTGACGGGTCACCGGTCGGCCCCCGTCTCGTCCGTCGGCGGCGAGTTCCTGCCTGGCACACGCGGAAAAGGCGAAATCGAGTCGTCGCTCGCGACCGTCCGTCGGCGGAATCGCGCCTCCACACCGCGTCGGGGAGGGATCGAACTCCGGGTCCCAGGCGTAGGAACTCAGCATCGGCGTCGTGACGATCGCATCACCCGATCGAACGGCGACGCCGTGGCGGTGGGCCAGTCCGAGCGCGTGCCCGACTTCGTGAAGCAGTACGTGCATCGTCCGCGCCGCCGTCGTGACCGGGACGATCCAGTCGTCGCCGAGCAGGTCGTCGACCGACTCGAGCCGTCCGATGTGTCGCGCGCCGCCGACCGACGCGACGTGGGGGACCCCGTAGCCGGTCGGCGCGTCCTGCATTCCGCCGTCGGTCACCAACAGGTTGACGCCCGAGACGGGGTCGATGTCACGGCGTCCGAGCCGCCCCGACGCGAGCGCCAGCGGCCATTCACCGCGACTGGTGAGACGTGCGGCGTCCTCGGTCGACACCGAAACCGTGCCCCCCACGGTCGGCTCGACGCGCCGCCGCTCGAGCGCGAGCGTCCGTGCGAGGAACGCGCGAACGCGGTCGGCTACCCCGTCGTAGCGACCAGCCCGCTCGGAGAGCCAGATCCGGACCGCGAGGGCGTCGTCGTCGGCCCGCGTCGTATACGCCAGCGTGCCGAGCGACGCCATCGAGCCGACGGTCCCCAGAAACACGCGGCGCTTCACGGCGACGACTTTCACCGCCGCCGTTCAGATCCTGCGGGTGAATATAGACACGCATTAGGGTCGATCAGTGACACCGCGTCCACCCGGCGGCCGTCGGGTATCGACCACGCGGGCGCGGCGACCGGTGACTCTGATCTCGAGTCCGGCCGGCAGTGCGGTCGGCTCGACCGGACGGAGCATGAGCAAGGCGTCCTCGGCGGTTTCGACCAGCCGTCTGTCCGGCTCTCGCTGGCGCAGACAGAGCGCCCACTCGCCGGATCGGAGTTGGGTTCGGACTTGCCAGTCGGTGTAGTACCGACCGTTCGACCCCCTGAGGACGGTTTCATACGGCGACGTCACCACGGAACGCCCACCCTCACTCGGCCCGCCAGCCGCTGCCCGGAAACGGATCTCGGCATTCTCGTCCGAGCCGACCGGGGCCAGCCCCGTCGCCGCTTGGCTTCATATACGCGACTGTTAAGCGATCATGAGTGTCGTGCAAACGAGAACACGGGACACCGAGATCACGGAGTATAGTAGCGGCTCCCGATCATGTCTGTGGATACCATTATCAGGATCGAGTGACTGGGTTCGACCGGCGTCAGTCGGAGTCGCCGCGCGATTGTGACACCATTCGAAACACCACCACCTACCGCGTCGGGATGCGGCGTCGCGCGGTTCCGCTGGCGTCCCGGGACCGAGCGGGTCGAAGACCGGCCCGTCAGTGCCCGGCCCCGTCTCCCGACGCCGCGGTTCCGTGTTCCGCCCGAGTGTGATCCGCCACTCGAGCGGCGGCTCGACGCTCACTCGGTGCTGCTGCCGCCCTCGAAGAACTCGCTGAGGATCGATTTGAGCCCCTTTCGCAGGTGCTGGTGCATCGTCGGCGGCGAGATGTCCATCGCTTCGGCGATGTCCTCGCCGGTACTCTCCCGGGGCCAGTCGAAGAAGCCGCCGTAGTAGGCGAGTCGCAAAGTCGTGAGCTGTCGGTCCGTGAGTTCGTCGAGGATCCGATCGCGGCGCTCCGCTGCCGTCCGTACCGGTCGGTCGACCTCCCGCCTCGCGACGAGTTCGGTGTTCGCGTAGACGACGGTCAACGCGTCCGCGATCTCCCGGATGTCGGCGTCCTGTGAGACTTCGACCAGACAGCGTCCCACGCCGTTCTCGACGACGACGTCACAGATCGTCGCGCCGTGGTTCACGAGCGTCCGAACACCCGATTTCGCGAGTCGGATCTCGACCGTACACTGGTCCTCGCCGTCGTGGATGAGCCGACACTCCTCGACCGAATCGTGGGCGTCGGCCTCGTCGCGGACCGTCTCGCCGTCGAGACCCTCGATCGTGACGTACTGGAACGTTCGCCCGCCAGCGGTCGTCCCCGCCCATTCGAGCGAACAGGTACAACCGTACTCCTCGGAGAGATCGAAGGAAAACGTGTCGCCGCCGTCGATGCGGAACTCGAGTTCGACGACGGTGTCGGCAAAGAGCAGTTGGCGGTTCTTGACGGCCATGATGGTAAAGCCGATCGTCTCGCCGAGCAGGCGGAACCCAGCCCGTTCGCGTTCGCTGAAGGCGTCGTCCCGACTGGCGAGTACCGTCAACACCCCGTAGGTCGCGTCCTCGTGGGTGATCGGGACGGCGATCGCCGACCGGACATCGTCCTTGCGGGCCGCCTCCCGAAGCGGCTCTGGCGTCGTTTCGTCGTCGAGGATGTGATTCGTCGTCTGAATCTCGCCCGTTCGGGCGGCTCTGGCGACCGGTCGCTCCCGACTGGTGGCGTACTCGATACCGTCGCTGACCCGATCGAGGTAGGTATCGGCCTCGCCCGTCCCCGTTCGATAGGTGAGTCGGCCCTCGCCGGTTCGTTCGGCGATCCACGAGCCACAGTACAGTTCCGAGTCGACGAGCTGTGTACAGACCTCGCGCTCGATGGCGTCGCGAGCGGGTGCCTCCACCAGCGTCTCGATCACCTGCCGAACCACCGCGTTGATCCGGTTTAACGTCTCGAGTTGGTCCTGTCGGGATCGGAGCCGCCGTTCGCGTTCGACCCGCTCGGTGATGTCCCGGGCCAACCAGACGACGGCGCGTCGCCCCCGGATCCGCTCGTCGATCGGGACGACGCGGGCTTCGAACCGTCGGCGGCCGTCGGTCGTCTCGGCGTCGTACTCGACCGACTGGACCTCGTCCGTTCGGAGGGCCCGGTCGAGACAGTCCTGTAACTCCGCGGCGACCTCGTCCGGAAAGGCGTCGTCGAGTCGGCTGCCGCGCAGTTCGTCGACACTGGTCCGGTACAGTTCTGCCGACTCCGAGCGTACTTTCGCTTCCAGATAGGTCCCGTCCTCGCCGATGACGAAGGCCTCGTCGGGCAGTTCGTTCGCGAGGATACGGTGCGGCCGCTCGTCCGTCGTCACACGGTCCCGCGACCCGATCGTCGAGACGATCCGATCGATCGGGTCTTCGTCGCGCTCGCTCGGGACGTAGTCGGTCGCCCCGGCACGGAGTGCCACCGTAGCGAGTCGCTCGCTGCCGTCCTGTGGGGCGACGATCGTCGGCACGTCCGGCGTCTCGGCGTGGACCCGTTGTAACAGCGTCTGGATTTCGCCGGGACATTCCAGTTCGAGGACCACCGCGCCCGGTGGCGATACCCCCGCTTCGTCTGCGGACGTCAGAGCCGCTTGCTCCGTCGCCGTCGACTCGTCGTCAGTCGCGGGACCCGAGTCGTTCCCCCCGTCCGTTTCGGGCTCATCGACCGACGACTCGAGGATCGACCCGATGTCGTCGGCCGTCGACACCGCTCGAACGGCGCGGTCGGTCGCCTGTTCGAGTCGGGGTCGAAGGCGACTCCGTTCGCTTCGAGCGTCGATCACGACGACGATCGGTCGTTGACAGTCTCCAGTGGTCATCCGTATCTCTCCCGTCGCATCCGCCGACACCGCTACTGCCTCGCTCCTTTCTGTCACATCGTGACTGTGAAATAAAAGCTTGCTGGTCAGACGGGGTCGATCGGCGCGAACTCGACCGGGCGTGAATGCGCCACAGTCGACGCCGGGCGACTCCCTCGAGCGGAGGCCCGCCGAGGGAGCTACGACGAAACCCAACCCCCCTATCCCGGCGTCCCGCGACCGATTAGAGTTCGCCTCGTTCCCGCAGCGCATCGATCAGATCGTCCACGAGGGGGTCGACGCCCTCGTAGGGGAAGTCACCGCCGTCGGTCTTGGTGTACAACTCCATCGCGGTCATCGAGAACTCCCCGGTCTCGAACCGCGTACTCGGGCCGTTAGGGAGAGCCGGGATCAGCGTCATGGGGTCCGAAACGGGATAGTCAGCGCCCTCGAACGCGTCGACCAGCTGTTCTCGGAGGTCTGCTTCGACTGTCATGTTAGGTCGTGATTATCCCGCGGGCGCATTAACTTCCGGGTGCGATCGCGGACAGGGCCGGCGCATGCACTCGGAGCGGAGTCCCCGCTCGGTCGACTCGCCGGCCTGAACCGCGATCGCACCCGTCAGGACGGTCGTTCGGTTGACGTCGGTCTCGTCGAGCGCCATCCCGAACACCAGCACCGCGAGCTGGATCAGCGGGGCCGCGAGCTACCATGGGAGGGTACTGAGGAGAACGCCGGGATTTTCGAGCGTCGATCCGCCGACAGGAACCGATCCCATGGCTCGAGGATCGCCCTCACTTGCGACCGAAATAGTAGACTCCCAAACATATAGTCGAAACAGTGATTAATCAGCGGGGACGAGTGTTCCCCCATGGCGAAGGATACCGTCAGGTACCCCGACGACGTGGTCGAGGAAATCGACGCACTCGTCGACGACGGTATGTTCGAGAGCAAATCCGAGTTCTATCGCTTCTCCGCGGAATACGTCCTAACCCTGATCAACGACGACCACGACGTCAAGACGTTCAACTTCGACGAGATCAAGGGCGAACTCGATATCAGCGACCGCGACCACGCCGAAGCGCTCGGGGCCGACGGCGGGACATTCTTCCTCGATGCCGTGATCAACGTCCGCAAACACGGGCTCCGGGGCAACTACGAGGCCGCGGAACGCTTCATCGACACCCACTACGACGAGACCGACCAGGAGTGTATCATTCTCGAGGAACTGCTCGGCACCTACCGCGACGAGTCGGCGTAGCTGTCCGTTCGAAGCTGTTCTCCCGGTTTTCACTCACTCGACGAACGGCTCGCCAAGTGCCGCCAGATCGACGTTCTCGGCGACGAGCCGCGCCGCTCGATCGGACGGCGTCGCGCCAGTCCGTTCGGCTCCTCCCGACGGTGATCCGCCACCCACTCCGTTTGTCGGCCGGTCGACGCCGGCCGTCTCCGCGACGTGATCGAGAAAGGCCGCCCGGACCGACTCGTTGTCGAACAGGCCGTGCAGGTAGGTCCCCAGCACGTGCCCACGGGCCGCGCTCGAGTCCCCGAGCGGCCGCGTCACGTCGCCGACCGCCTCCGTCCGTCCCGCGTGGATCTCGTATCCCGTCGCGGGGCCGTCCGCACCGGACAGCAGCGGCGACGCCGACCCGTCGACGGGCACCGCGGTCTGCTCGAGGCGCTTCTTACCCTCGAATCGGGTCTCGACCGGCAGCAGGCCAAGTCCCTCGACGACGTCGTCCTCGCCGGTTCCCTCGAGCGCGGCGTTGGTGATGCGCTCGCCCAGCAGCTGGTAGCCCCCACAGAGGCCGACGATCGGGCCGTCGAAGGCCGCGAGCGCGTCGGCGTAGCCGGCGGCCCGCAGCGCCAGCAGGTCGTCGACCGTGTTCTTCGTCCCCGGAAGGACGACTGCGTCGGCGTCGACGCCCGCGAGCGGATCGGTCGCGGCTGGGTCCCCGTCGCGGCCGCCCTCGTCGACCGGGAGATACACCACCGAGACGCCCGGCGCCGCCGCCAGCGCCTCGAGGTCGGTCGCGTTCGAGATGCGGGGGAGCCGCGGGACGGCGATCCGGAGCCGTCGGTCGGCCGGCACGCCGTCGTCGTCCCCGACGACGCCGCGTTCCTCGCTGCCGGGGAGGCCGACACTGTCCTCCTCGGGGAGTCCGGGGTCGTCGTACGGGAGTACGCCCAGAATCGGCACCCCGGTACGGGATTCGATCTCCTCGATGCCGGGCTCGAGCAAGGACGGGTCCCCGCGGAACTTGGTGATGACCGCGCCGACGATGCGGTCCCGGAGGTCGTCGGGGACGAGTTCGATCGTGCCGTAGAGGCTGGCGAAGGCCCCGCCGCGTTCGATATCGACGAGGAGGAGGATATCGGCGTCGGCGAAGTCGGCGGTCTCGACGTTCGCGAGGTCCCGATCGTGGAGGTTGATCTCGCCGATGCTGCCCGCACCCTCGGCGATAATCACGTCGTTGTCGGCCGCCAGTCTGCGGTACGACTCCGCGGCAGCTTCGCGCGCGCGAGTCCAGTACTCTTCGTAGTAGGTGCCGGCCGGCACGTGGTCGTGGGCCTCCCCCTGCAGGACCAGTTGGCTCTCGCCGTCCCCGCGTGGCTTGAGCAGGACCGGGTTGCAGTCGGTGGTCGGGGTAGTCCGGGCGGCTCGAGCCTGCACGAACTGGGAGACGCCGATCTCGCCCCAGCGGTCGCCGTCGGCGTTCGCGTTCGGATCACCGTCGCCGCCCGGGTCGGCGTCGGTTCCGCCCTCGCCCTCGGCGTCCGGCCGCACGACGACGCGGGCGTTGTTGCTCATGTTCTGGCCCTTGAAGGGAGCGACGTCGACCCCGCGGTCAGCGAGCAGGCGACAGAGGCCGGCCGCGACCGTCGACTTGCCGACGTGGCTCGCGGTCCCGGCAACGAGAAGCGTTCGTGTCATCCGCGTTGGCGGTAGTCGGGAAGCCGAGGGTATCGTCCTATCGGTTCGCGTTCAGCGTCCGATGCTGTCGCGACTCGCGGTCGTTTGCGGCCATTCCCGCAGGAACCGTCGTCACGGAAGCTCGGACGCACACTCGAGCAAATCGTCCTCCGTTTGCCAGGTGCGGAGTCGATCCGCGTCCGCGAGCATCTCGAAGATAGACGTCTGCATCCCGCTGTAGGGGCTTTCCGGGTCGGCTTCCGTTTCGATCTCGTCCGGTTCCAGGCCGTCGTACGTCCGCTTGAAAACGTACGTCTTTTCGAAGTACTGCTCCAGCGCAGTGAAATAGCCCTGTTCGACGAGAAACCCGCCGCTGTCGTGTTCGGACACGCCGACGATTTGACATCCTCCCCGCCCTGAAGGGCGAGGATTCCCACGTTGGGATATTGTGGTTTACGACGTGACCTGTTTTTGAGGTGCGAACGCACCAGTTTCCTTGTCAAACAGGAACGTCGATGGCTGTGCCAACCAACCGTTACTCCTATTCGCCGAAAGACTCGGCGAATTCGGAGATACTTTCTGCCGGATGTTCTCAGCNCGAACGCACCAGTTTCCTTGTCAAACAGGAACGTCGATGGCTGTGCCAACCAACCGTTACTCCTATTCGCCGAAAGACTCGGCGAATTCGGAGATACTTTCTGCCGGATGTTCTCAGCACCGTTCACATCAGCGTTCGCCACCGTCTCGCAGTCATCACAGACGTACAGTCCGCGTTCAACACGGTTTGCATCACGTTTGCGACCACAACACGAACACGTTTTCGAGGTATCCCGCTCGGACACTTCCTCAACCGAGATACCTTCCATCTCGGCCTTGTACGTGAGGAGGTCGGTGAAGCGATCGAACGCCCACGAGTGCAGGTCAAGGTTGCCGTGTTTCCCCCAGTTCTTCGCCTTGCCGTTCTCCTCGTCATCACGGATGCCGGAGAGGTCGCCCACTACAATTGTTCCAACTCCTTCGTCCACACATCGTTGGACGATGTGCTTGGAGAGGGTGTGGAAGTAGTGGGTGCGCCGAGCGGACTTCTTCTGGTTCAACCGATTGGCCTGCTCTGAGTCAGAGTCATCACAGCGAGCGAGTCGCTTGCTGAAGTAGTAGTCGTCCTGCTTCAAGCAGTTCAACGGGTACAGTTCGCTGTGACCGTCTTCGTAGGCAAGCGCGGCGAAGTTGTTGATACCAAGGTCAACACCCACCGTCTTCTCACCGGGAACTTCTGAAACTTCGACTTCGACTTTGCACACAATGTGCAATTCCCACTCTTCACCTGTCCAGACTGCCCGAACCTGTTGTACGCTCTCCACGGTAGAGAGGTCAACGTCGGGACGAGTCTGGTACTCGCAGAGAACGAAGTCCGACCAGTATTCTTTGAGGTTCGAGCCTTTCGAGAGTCGGACTCGGTTGTACTCGGTGTCGAGTTTGAAGCCTTTGTTCTTGAACGTGACCGTGCTACGCGGGTGGTCGTCGACGTGTTTGCGGTAGCCGGGCGGGTTCGCCCGTTGGTCTCCGTTGCGTCGTTTGCCGTACCAGCCGTTGAACGCCTCAGCGAGTTCTTGAAGAACGCGCTGACTTGACTGAGAATGCAGGTCATCGTAGCGTTCATGGCTCTTGAGGTAGGCAGTGAGTTCGTCGTGTTCGGGGATGTAGTCGATTTCATCCCAGACACGACTAATTGTCCACCGTCCGACATTCCAGAGTTTCGAGGCGGCGAACCCGAGGGCGTCGAGGTCATCCTGCACCTGTTGCTGGTTCTTGATAGAGGCAGTGTAGGTGCGGGCGACGACCTGTTTCGCCATACGTAATCTATGTTGACAAACCTACTTGAAAACATGGATTCGACCGTGGAATATTCTGCCGTGCCATCGAATAGTGGTTTGTGAAGAAAAGTGTCGGATTCATCCCCGCCCTAAAGGGCGGGGCTTTCTCCTTGTATTTCCGTAANATATTCTGCCGTGCCATCGAATAGTGGTTTGTGAAGAAAAGTGTCGGATTCATCCCCGCCCTAAAGGGCGGGGCTTTCTCCTTGTATTTCCGTAACTCCGTCTACGCAGCACGGCAGTGGCCGGACGGCGAAATCAAGATTATCGGGCAGGACGGGTGTTCTTGCGGCTCGACCGACTTCGAACTCGTCGACGATTCGGCGGACGGAACGGAGAGCGACGCCGGCTAAGATCCGGGCGGTCGATCACGCATGCGGTGGCACCGACGAACGAATCGGCAGCAACGCGGATCGGCACGGCCCAACCCGCCCTCCTCGCCGAGGGCGAGATGGTACCGTGTCCGCCTCGTTCGACTACCGGTAGCCGCTCACCGTGTCGGCCCCGAGGCGATGAGACAGCACTGTCGCAACCGCCGAAGCAGCGGCGAGCCGATCGGTTGCTCGGACTGAAACGGACTTATGGACCGTATAGTGAACCGGTAGACGGTGAACTGTCGGGTAATGATATCTCGAATACCAGTCTCGGACGAACAGCAGTGCCGACGTTCCTCGAGCGGGGCAGTCGGCGAGTCGAGGAGTGTGTAATGCAACACCCAGCAGCGTCTTCCCTCGTTCACCGATAATGCGCCGTAATGCCCGAGAAAACCGGACGGAAACCCGATCGATTCAACGCAGCGTCCAGATTTTGCTCACCGTCACCGGCATCGTCTTCCTGTTGGCCGGGCTGGCACTCGCTGCAAGCGGTGCCTCAGTTAGCAGCGCCATCGGCTCGGTCAGTGACAGCGTGGACGGGTTCGACCAGCCGACTGACGGCGGTGACAATCCATCGGATGACGACACGACAAGCGGCGACGGCGACGACGAGTCCGACGAGACCAGCGACGGAAACGGCGAGACGGAAAGCGGTAACAGTAGCGACGGTGGAGCGGACACCGGGAGCGACAACGAAACCGATGCCAGCGACGATCTCCGTCCGTTGACGACGGTCGTCGAGAATCGGAGCGGGGAGCCGATCGATACCGCCACCGTCACCGTCGACACCGGACCGGACTCGAGCAAGCAGGAGTCGGTCAACGGAAGCGGGGAAGCCGAGTTCTCGCTCGCGGATGGCGAGTACACGGTGACCGCGAACGCCGACGGATACCGGCCCTCGAACGAGACCGTCGGGGTCGACGGCGATGCCGTGACGAAGACGTTGACACTCGAACAACGAAACACCGGCGACGATAGCAATAGTAGCGGTACTGACGACGATAGCGAGACCGATGGTCACACGCTGTCAGTGGCCGTCGAAGACGAGAACGGCGATGCGATCGATAACGCGACCGTACAACTCGAGGAGGACGCCGGGTTCCTAACCACCGGCGAAACCGACGAGAAAGACGTCGGCGACGACGGGACGGTCGAGTTCACGGCCCTCGAGGACGGCGAGTACACGGTGACTGCGTCGGCGGACGGCTTCGAGCAAACGGCACGAGACGTCGAGATCGACGGCTCGGACGACGAGATTACACTGACGCTCGCGTCGAACGGCGGGTAATCGAATCGGCTGCCGGTCTCGGTGTGTCACGCGGGGTCGGCTCTCTTGTTGCGGTTCCGGCTCGTTGCACTCGAGTCCGGTGATCGACCGACTCGGTCGGCGTCTTCTTGATCGGCCGTCGAGCCACTGTGTGCCGACCCTCAACCTCCGTCCGTCGAACCGCGAGCCGATCGCATCGTACATCGAACGCGACAATCGCGGGTATAAGCCGCCGTCGCGGACGCTGTCACAGTCGCCGTCGGAGCCACGCGTGATCGGTCGGCGATCGTCCGCCGCGTTCGCGTCTCGAATCTGGCGACGGGATCGAGTACGACAGTCCGAGTGAGCGACCGCGCCGCCACCGCCGCCTCGAGTGGACGCGTTAGCCACGTGCATCTTTCGCCGGCTCGGACGGGACGATGACCTGGGCCCGGTTCAGGTGGCGGTCGATGTCGCTTCGCTGGACTCACTGGTACCGAGTCGTCGCGCCGAGGACGGCGCTGCTCCACCGGCCGAAGCCAACGGTCGGCGCTCCGCGATTCCGTGTGCGACTCGAGTCGGGCCGTCGCTTCCGTCTCTCAGTCCCATCGTTCCGTCGCCGCACTGCTAGAGAAAGTTCTCGGTTTGGACCGGGTATCGAACAGCGCGCAAAAGGAGTTAACGACCGCGTGAGACGATCACTCGACCGTCACGCTCTTCGCGAGGTTCCGCGGTTTGTCGATCGGGCGGTCGAGCTGTGTCGCGGCGTGATAGGAGAGCAGTTGTAACTGGACGTTCGCGAGCAGCCCCGTCCAGACGGGGTGAGTATCGGGAACCGACAAGTAGGCGTCGGCGATGTCGACGAGGGGATGGTCGTCCGGTCCGACGGCGACGATCGGCGCGCCACGGGACTTGGCCTCGATCGCGTTCGTCTTCGTCTTCCCGTCGGCATCGCCGGTCGCGACCGCGAACACCGGGGTCTTCCCGGTCACGAGCGCGAGCGGGCCGTGTTTGAGTTCCCCGGCAGCGAATCCCTCCGCGTGTTCGTAGGTGATCTCCTTGAACTTCAGCGCCCCCTCGAGCGCGACCGAATGGGCGGGGCCGTTCCCGATGAAGAAGAACGACTCGCTGTCGATGGTGTCCGCGGCGAGGGGTTCGGCCTCGCTCGTCTCCAGGACGGTCTCGACCTGCTGGGGGAGGTCCGCGAGCGCCTCGAGCATCGCCGCTCGATCGTCGGCGGCGGTCGCCGTCGGGACGTCGCCGGCGATGCGCTGACTGAGCAGCGTGAGCGTGACCGCCTGCGAGGAGTAGGTCTTCGTCGCCGCGACGCCGACCTCCGGGCCGGCACGGATGTAGACCGCGTCGTCGGCTTCACGCGCGGCCGTCGACCCGACGACGTTGGTGACGGCGAGCGTCCGCGCGCCCCGGTCGGCCGCCGTCCGAACGGCGTCGAGGGTGTCGGCAGTCTCGCCGCTCTGGGTGACCGCGACGGCGAGCGTGTTCTCGTCGACCGGCCCCGACGTGGACTCGTACTCGCTCGCACGCAGGACCTCGGTTCGGATCCCGGCCTCGCGCACCAGTTGGCCGCCGTACATCGCGGCGTGATAGGACGTCCCGCAGGCGACGAACTGGACGCACTCGACGTCCTCGAACGAACCGGCCGGGAGGTCCTCGAAGGCGACGTCGCCGTCCTCGATCCGGCCCTCGATCGTGTTCGCGAGGGCCGTCGGCTGTGTGTGGATCTCCTTGCGCATGTAGTGGTCGTACTCGCCTTTCCCCGCGTCCTCCGGATCCCAGTCGACGGTGTCGACGGCCCGCTCGACCGGATTGCCGTCGAGATCGGTTATCCGGTAGGCGTCCGGATCGAGGACGACGAGATCACCGTCCTCGAGGTAGATCACGTCCTCGGTGCGCTCGAGAAACGCCGGGACGTCGCTGGCGAGGTACCACTCATCGTCGTCGAGCCCGAGAACCAGTGGCGATCCCTTTCGCGCGGCGTAGACCGCCTCCTCTCCGTCGACGATGGCGGCGATCGCGTAGCTCCCCTCGAGGACGTCGACCGCCCGACGAACCGCTCGTTCGGTGTCGCCGGTCTCCGCCCGATACTCGTCGATGAGATGTGGGATGACTTCAGTGTCGGTGTCGCTCTCGAACTCGTGGCCTTCCGCCCGGAGGGAGGTCTTGAGTTCCTCGTAGTTGTCGATGACGCCGTTGTGAACGACGGCGACGTCGCCCGCGGTGTCCGTGTGCGGGTGGGCGTTCTCGTCGGTCGGGGGCCCGTGCGTACTCCAGCGCGTGTGGCCGATCCCCATGTTCCCGTGTGGCTGGGAATCGAGCTTCGATTTGAGGCGGGACACCTCGCCGGAACACTTGTGGACTTTGACGCCGGACCCGTTCTGGACGGCGATCCCAGCCGAGTCGTAGCCCCTGTACTCGAGGTTCTCCAGGCCCGAGAGGAGCGGTTCCGCCGCGTTCCCGTGACCGATGCGCGCGATAATACCGCACATTAGCCACTCACCCCCGTTCGTGTGACCGTCGGCGGCTGCACCGCACCACCCGGCCGGTGTGCACCGGCATACTCGTCGAGCGGGACGGACGAATCGAGTCGGTTCGAGACCGCTGCCTTGCGTTCAGTCCTGTTCCGTGTCATTGGTATCTCCGGTCCGAGCCGCCCATCGCGGACGGTCGGGCTCCGTTTCCCCCGTGGACGATAGCGGCCATTACTATAGCACGAATAAGACGGTACCGCGAATACGACGCCGGCTATCGACTGTATAAGACGCGTTCGTCTGCCGCGTTCCGACCCCGCAGCCGATCCTGTTTCCCCTGTACGAAGCACGGACGACTGCTCGAGTCGCTCCTGTCGTAGCAGTGATCGGTCCGTCGCTCCCGCGGCTACTGTCGGCGACCAGCGGCGTCGCGCATCGACGGGGCGGTCACGGTGCCTATCCGGAGCCGTACCCGTCGATAGGGACGGCACATCGGAACGAAACGGCCGAACGGTGTCCCGATCGGCTTCGGCCGGCAGCAAATAGCGGCTTCGGGGTCGACTACGCGATCGAACGCCGTTACAGATGCCGATGACGTGGTCCGACGGCGGCGGGAGCCACGTCGCCGCCGGTCGTCGGTTCGGGGACGCCGGTCGTCGTCCGACCCGGACGACGGCGCTGACAGGAGTGAGCGGCGCTCAGGCGGCCGGACTCTCGGCGTCGTCCGACTGCGTCTCGTCGCCGACCGGTCGCTCAGCGAAGACGATGACGTTCTCTCGTCCGAGCGATCGCTTCTCTATCGTCCCGTCGGCGTGCATTCGGGAACAGATCCTGCTCACCTTCGACTTCGACCAGCCGGTCTCCGCCGCGATTGTCCGCTGGCGAATGCGGCCGTCGTTCGCGATGAGCAATCGGACCACCGTCCCCTCGTCGCTCAGGAGCCTCGGTGGCGTTTCGGGCGAGAGATACGAGCCGGGTGGCTCGCGGTCGGCAGTGGCTGCGTCGGACGGGTCGTCCGTCGCTCCCGTCGGATCCGTACCGAGCGCGAGCGACGGCAGCTCGAGTTCGCGCTCCGACAGCGCGTCTGCAATGCGAATCCCGACGAGGGCACTGATCAGCAGGGACAGAATCACGATCAGGGTAGCTTCCCAGAACGACGTCACGCGAAGCAGTTGGATCACGGCCAACGGTCCACCGGATCGACCGCCGACTCCGGGGGGGATCGCGTGTACGTCCTGGTGGGAGATCGACGTCGGGCCGGCGTCGATCGAGACGACGGTGTGAATCGATTCGAACCGGGCGCCGACACCGATCTGAGGATGGGAAACCATGAGTACGCGATTCTGTGACGGTCGGTGCGTGATCGAGTCCGATGGGGTGGACTCGCCGACCGCACTGGAGTTCCGAGCCGCGGCCCCTTCATTATGAATCCATATGGGCGAGTTTAATAACGTTCTAAGCGCTCAGACGGCCGTTCAGGCTCGACCGGTCGACGCCGTCGACAACCCCGACACGGCCCGGTCTCACTCCCTCTCACGCTTGCAGTCGCTTAGCCGCGGTATAGTAAACCCCCGACAGCGACTTGCGGATTTTACGGCACGGCCCGCGGACCGCGTGCGGACCGCGGGCGCATCGGTTTCGGACATCGCCGTCGCACGCGGTCGTGTGACGGTCCAGCGACAACGCATCACCCATGACTACGATAATCAGCGATACGGAGGAGACAGCGGACGAGGGAACGAGCGGCCAGTACGCGTTCGAAACGAGCGATGAGGGAACCGCCCTCGAACACCCGACGGACCGGTCCACGCGCGAAGCGACGATCTGTGTCGTCGGACTGGGGTACGTCGGACTGCCGCTTGCGGTCGGGTTCGCCCAGTCGGACTACCGCGTGATCGGATACGACGTCGACGATGTGACCGTCGGCCGACTCCAGGAGGGTGTCGACACGACCGGTGACCTCCCGGACGAGGCGATTCAGGACGGCGATATCTCCTACACGACGGACGCGACCTCGATCGCCGAGGCCGACTACGTCATCATCGCCGTTCCGACGCCGATCGACGACGACGAGCGGCCGGACCTCGGCTACGTCGAGAGCGCGGCGGCCACCGTCGGCTCGAAGATGGAACCCGGGACGACGGTCGTCCTCGAGTCGACGGTCTACCCGGGGACGACGCGCGAGGTCCTCGCCCCGGCACTCGAGGACGCGTCCGGACTGACCGCCGGCACGGACTTCTTCGTCGGTTACTCCCCGGAACGCGCCACACCGGGCGACGACGAACACGGTCTCGCAGACGTCGTCAAGGTCGTCAGCGCACAGAACGAGAAAGTGCTGGAAGACCTCGCGACGCTGTACGAGTCGGTCGTCGACGCGGGCGTCCACCCCGCCCCGTCGATCGAAGTCGCCGAAGCCTGCAAGGTCGTCGAGAACGCCCAGCGGGACCTCAACATCGCGTTCGTCAACGAACTGTCGATGGCCCTCGACAACATGGACATCGACGGTCGGGCCGTTCTCGAGGCCGCGGGCACGAAGTGGAACTTCCACGAGTACCGACCGGGACTGGTCGGCGGCCACTGTATCCCGGTCGATCCGTACTTCTTCGCGTACCGATCGGCACGGGAGGGCTTTGACCCCGAACTCATGCAGACGAGTCGGCAGGTCAACGAATCGGTCCCCGATCACGTCGCGGAGCTGACGATCAAAGCGCTCAACCAGAGTCACAAGACGCTCCGCGAGAGTCGCGTTCTGGTACTCGGACTGGCGTACAAAGCCGGCGTCGGAGACATTCGCAGTTCGAAGATCGACGCCGTCATCGACGCCCTTCAGGAGTACGACATCGATATCGCCGGGTACGATCCGTTCGCCGACGGCGACGCGGCCCGGGAATCGTTCGGCATCGAGGTCCAGGAGCGGCTCGCGTTCGAGGGCTTCGATGCCGTCGTCTTCGCGACGCCCCACGCGGAGTTCGAACAGTTGGATCTCGAGTCAGTAGCGAGGAAACTCACCGACGACCCCGCACTGATCGACGTGACCGGGACGGTCGGCGAAGACGCCGCCGTCGATGCGGGATTCGTCTACCGGGGGTTGTGAGGCGATGCGAGACCAGCGATACGTAACCGGGACGGTGACGGGCCGTACGGCCACCCGACCATCGCCGGGCGGAGCAGCTGTTCCAGCCTGTGCGGAGATGGGGGTGTCGTGACATGCGCGTCATGATAACGATCCAACACCCCGGTCACGTCCACTTCTTCCGACACGCCATCGCGGAGCTAGAAAATCGGGGTCACGAGATCCACGTCTTCGCCCGCGAGAGCGACGTCGCCGTCCAACTCCTCGAGGCGTACGACATCGACCACGAGGTACTGGCCGGCGACGCCGATTCGCTGGTCTCGCTGGCGGCAGTCCAGGCGACGTACGAACTCCGACTGCTCCAGCGGGCGCGGCGACTCGAGCCGGACGTAATCACGGCCATCGGCGGCGTCGCCGCCGCCCACGTCGCGTCGGTGGTCGGCGCGAAGAGCCTGGTCTTCTACGACACCGAACACGCGACCCTCGTCACGAAACTCAGCTATCCGTTCGCGGACGCGATCTCGACGCCGGAGTGTTACCGAGACGATATCGGCCCGAAACAGGTGACGTATCCGGGCTATCACGAACTCGCCTACCTCCACCCCGAGCGGTTCGAGCCCGATCCGACCGTCCTCGAGGCCGTCGGTCTCGCGCCCGAGGAGTCGTTCGCCGTGGTTCGGCTCAGTAGCTGGGCGGCTTCCCACGACGTCGGCCACGGCGGTTTCGACGACCCGCACGCGGTCGTCGATCGGCTCGAGGCGGCGGGCCTGCGGGTCTTGCTCACCGCGGAGGGCGAGCCGCCGGCGGCCCTCGAGTCCTACCAGTTCACGACGGCACCGGAGCGAATGCACGACCTGCTCGCCTCCGCGGACGTCGTTCTGAGCGAGGGGGCGACGACCGCGGCCGAGGCCGCCGTCCTCGGCACGCCGGCCGTCTACGTGAACCCCCTCTCTCTGGGCTACACGGCGGAACTCGACGCGGAGTACGGACTCCTGTTCGAGTACACCGGCGAGGAGAGACACGTCCGCGGCCTCGAGCGGGCGGTCTCGGTCCTCGCGGAACCCGACGACACGTGGGCCCGCCGGCGCGAGCGCCTGCTCGCGGATCGGATCGACGTGACGGATCTCGTCGTGCAACAGCTCGAGACGATCGCACAGACGCGGACGGCCGACCGACCCGCTCCCGCAGCGAACCCGGACCGATCATGAACGTCCTCCAACTGGTTACTTCGCGGCGACCGTTTTTCGACCAGCAAGTATCGGCCCTCGAAGATCGCGGCGTCGACTGCACGGTCCTCGAGGTCCCGGGCCGACACAGCGGCGATTCGGGCCGGTCGCCCGCGGCGTACGCACGGTTCTATCCGACCGTTCTCTCGGCAGTCCGTTCGTCGTCGTTCGACATCGTTCACGCGAACTACGGCCTCGTCGCGCCGTTCGCGCTCGCACAGCCGACTCGGCCCGTGGTGGTGTCCCTGTGGGGAACGGACCTCATGGGCCAGCAGTCGTGGCTCCGTTCGGTCAGTCGGTACGGTGTCCGACGGGCGGACGCCGCGGTCGTCCCGAGCCGGCCCATGTCGCGGGAACTCGAGACGGATCACGAACTGATTCCGTTCGGCGTAGACACCGACCTGTTTCGGCCGATGTCTCGAGCGCACGCGCGCGAGTATCTCGGGTGGGAGACCGACCGACCGGTCGCGCTGTTCCCGTACGATCGGACACGAGCGGTGAAGGACTTCCCGCGGGCTCGGCGACTCGTCGAGCGGGCCGAGGTCGACGTCGAACTCCGAACGGTCACCGGCGTCGATCACGCGGAGATGCCCTACTACATGAACGCGAGCGACCTCCTGCTTGTCACGTCGAAACGCGAGAGCGGTCCGATGGTCGTCAAGGAAGCCGCTGCGTGTGATCTGCCGGTCGTCTCGACCGACGTCGGCTTCGTCCGCGAGACGGTCGGCGACGTGACGAACTGTATCGTCAGCGACAACGACGGTGCCCTCCTGGGCGGCCTCGAGCGGATCGTCGAAACGGGCGACCGAGCCCACAGTCGCGACGCCGTCGATGGACTGTCGGTCGATTCGCTCGGCGAGCGTCTCTCCGGGCTGTATCGCCGAGTACTCGAACGGGAGGAAGCGACCGGCTATCCGACGGGGGTCAGTCATGACGTATAGCTCGCTGTCGGAACTCCGGCCGTTGCGACTCGACACCGTCGCAGCGATCGTCGGACTCGTCCTCGCGCTCGTACTGTTCCCGCTCAGATTCCTCGCGTCACAGATCTACATCCAGACGGTACCGATCGTCCTCGGGACCGCGTGTGCGCTGTATCTCCTCTCGCTGTATCAGCGCGACGACGCGCGGGCCGTCCCGACCCTGCCGTCGCCGGTAACGATGGCGCTTCCGGGCATCGTTTTCGCCGGACTCGCCGCACTCGTGATGCTGACGGTCGTCCAGGGAGCCAGAACGCCCCTCTTTTTCGGGGCGGCAAGCGTCGTCGGGACGCTCGTCGTCGCCCAGATCGTCTTCGCAAGCGACCGGGACCTCCATCCGGGGCTGTTGTTGCTCCAGATCGTTTGCTTCGCGGTCGTCTTCCGGTTTACCGCGCTGTACGCGACGCCCGGCTACATCGGGATCGACATCTGGACTCATCGCGAACTCGTCGAGTCGATCCTCACGGAGGAGTCACTGAGTGCGATCTCCCACGACAAACACTACGGATCGCCGTTTTACCACCTGCTGGTCGCCGCCTCGTCGTTGCTGTACGACGTTCCGATCCGCGCCGCGTTGTACCTCTCCGTCGGCCTCGTGATGCCGCTCTCGGTCCTGCTCGTCTACGCGACGACGAACTTGCTCGTCACACAGCGGTGGGCGGTACTGGCGACGGCCCTCTACGCGTTCGCGAGTCACGTCGTGCGGTGGGGGACACATCACATTCCCACGAGTCTGGGGCTCGTCTTCTTCCTCGCGATGTTGTACGCGCTGCTCAGGGTGATGCGGATCGAGTACTCGATCCGGGACTTCTCGTTGCTGTTACTGCTGAGCGTCGCCGTCATCCTCACCCACCAGGTATCGACGTTCATCATGCTCGTCTTGCTGCTGGCGGCGTTTATCGCTCAGGTCGTGTTCGTCGTCGGCCCGTTCGGGCTCACGCGCCTCGATACGAGCGTGTTCCGAACGAAAAAGCCGGTCAACCTCGTCGGGCTCGTCGTCTTCAACCTCGGGCTGACGATCTTCGTGTGGTCGCTGACGCCGTACCGGCAGGAGTCGTTTCTAGCGACCGTGTTGAGCTACTTCACGCAGACGCTCAAAGAGAGCGCCGGCTTTCTCAACACCGCAGGCGAGTCCTCGTCCGACGGCGGCGAGGCGGGGACCGAGGCCGCACAGACGCTGCTGGACCAGATCGTCCCCTACGTGGACGTCCTGGGCTTTCTGTTCCTGCTCGGTGTGACGTTCGTCGGGTGTCTGTACGTCGTCCACAGGCGACGCGCCGAACAGTCGGTGTTTACCCTCCTGCTGGCGGCGGCGTTCATGTTGGTGTTCGTCCTCGGATTACCGATGTTCGGCGTCCGGACGTTCATCCCGACCCGCTGGTTCGCGTTCCTCTACGCGCCGATGGCTATTCTCGGCGCGATCGGGTTGCAGACGCTGCGCGGGAACCTGTCGCCGTCGCTCGCCACCGCCGTCCTGTTGGTCGTCGTCCTCGCCTATCCAGGTGCAATGTTTCTCGCCCCGGAAAGCAACGCCGACGATCCGGTGTTTTCCGACCACCACGAGCGCCTCGCATACGACGAGTCGGAACTCGCCGCGGCCGAGTCGATCGCCGAACTGACCGGCTCGCCACAGGGCGACGAGATCCGGCCGGATCAGCAACTCCACACCGACCACCCGTATCAGACGCTGTTCAAACGGACCGGCGCGTATCCGTCAACGACGACCGCGACGGTTCCCGAAGGCGGTAGAGCGGACCACGACTACACGGTCTATCGATCGGCCCAGTCGACCGATGCCACGTACGTCACGGACCCGGACGAGAACGCACGGATTGCGGACCTCTCACGGACGCAGCTCTGCCGGCCGGAGCAAGCGACGGTCTACACGAACGGCGACGTGACGATGTGTACGCCGTCCCCGGCGGAGAGCTAATCGTTTCCCCGTTACCGGGCCGGCGTCGTCGACGGCACCGGATCGCGCTCGAGCCACGGATTCGACGACGAGCGAAATAGCGCTTCTGCCGTCGCGTTTCGTCGGCGGTAGTTCGGTCGCTGAGCGACCGATCGCGGCCCTTTCGTTGCCCGGCGGCTCGAGAACAGTGACAGTTCGAGGCCGAGCGGCCGGTCACCCCACCGCGACGATGAGTCGATCGGTACCGTTGTCGACGTCGGCTCGATCGCTCTCGCTCCGGTCGGGCTCCATCGAACGACTGCGAGAACGGACACAGTAGCACACAAAGCGACTCGAGTCAAGACACTCTTCTGCGGGCAGCCAACCCGCTCAGCGAGCCCGACGGGCGCGCAGTAGTCGCCACATGTCAGCCGCGACCGGCGCGCCGTCGGCGACCCACAGCGAGAACACCGCAAGCCCCAGTAGTACCTGAAACAGGACCTGCAGCGTCATGCCGCCGGCGAGAAGCAGGTTCACGTACCGGCCGACGTACAGACCGAGATGGTCGAGAAACCCCCCGTGAGCGGTCGCTGGCGGCGACGCGATCGGCCAGAGGACGGTCCGGGGATCGACCGCCCCATCTCTGAGCAGTTGGCTGAGCAGGTCCGCAAACGGGTGAGAGAGATACGCGATCGAGAACGCACCTGCAAGCGTTCGACGGCCCCACCGGGCGGCCACCGCGTACGCACCGAGACAGACGATCGGCGCGACGAAGATCGAGTGGCCGACGGAGTAGCCGGCGTCCGTCAGTCCGACCGTCCAGGCGAGGGGTTTGTCGAGCAGGTCCGGGAACTGTGACCCGACGGCGACGGCGAGTACCCCCCACGCCGAGGGCGGCTCTCGAGCGATCGCCCTCGCGGCCAGCGAGTAGAGAACGTACGCGACCGCGAGGTGTTCCCATGGCCACATCTATGTCACCTCGATCGGCAGGTGAATCGCACGATAGGCGTTCTCCGTCGTCGGCTCCGCCGGCGGTTCGCCCACGTAGAGCAACAGGGTCACCCGTAGGTCGTCGCCCCGCATCGACGGCGTGATCGCGAGGGTCTGTCCGTGGGAGTCGCCGGCGGCGACCGTCGCAGTCCGCCTGTCTACCTCGGTCGATTCGCGGACGGTCGTCGCGTTCTCCTCGTAACTCACCCGCTGGAGCAACGCCACCGTCGTGTAGGTCCGTTCTTCGTGTTCCCGGTTCGTGATCGTCGCCTGCAGTTCCTGTCGCTCGCCCGCAGTATAGGTCGACTCGTACATCGTGTCGGTCTCGCCCGTGACGTTCTCGGTTTCGACCGAAAACTCCGTGAACCCGTCGTGTTGTGGCGGATTCGCAAGGGCGAACCCACCGCTCGCGAGCAACAGGACGAGCCCGATCACGATCGCCAGGTTGTACGGTCGACGGCTGGTCCGCTCGTACGGACTCGGCCGTCCGCGATCGAAGAACGGGGAGACCGACGTAATCGACGGCACGAACCGTCGATCGGCCGGACAACGGTAGCGAGAGACGATCGCGAGGAGCGCGAGGACGACGGTGAGTATGGAGAGACCGAGGAGGATCGGTTTCAACGCCACACCCCTAGGGGTTACGGTCGCGAAAAGGACAATCGCGGGAACGAGGGCAACGCTAAAGACTACTGACAGGATCGTCCGCTCGATCGCCTCGAGTCCGCCACTGACCAGCAACGGATTCCCGAGTCCCGTCTTCTCGTCGTCGAAGGATTGGTACTCGTCGTTCGGTTCGTCCGGAAAGAGTGCGGAGACGAGCGCATACCCGGGTAGAAAGAGGACGAGGGGAATCGTCAAGACGATTCGTTCGATACCGGAGAGACCCGAAATGATCCCGAACGTGAGCCCGCCAGTGACTGCGATGACGACCGCGAGATCGAAAAACCACCAGTCGGTGTCGCTCATTTCCTCGTCACTAGCGGGTGGTGATGGTTTATTATCGCCAGAATAAGCCCGACCCATCGGGTCGGATCGGCACCGAACCATAACGAAGCCGACAGTGAATAGCCGCCCACTCACAACAGTGGATTTCGTGAACGTCACGCGGTCATGAACGGTCCAAAACTCGCTATAAGATTCCGAACGATGTATCCTCATTAGACGTGAAATAAATGCCCTATTGGATAGTTCATATAGTGGTTTTCAGCCCCTATAAATTCCAATATCGCGGTTTTAAAAACACAGAAAATACAGGTAGCGTCCCGTGAAAATACATAAAATCAGTAATTCTCGGATACACGGTTTCTATGCTTTATTACCTCCCTCTGACTACGGAAGACTGGCGAAATGAAAGCGAAACATATCAGCTCCGAAGAGAAAGGTGGGCAGGGGACGACCGACGACGCTCAGGACCCGGCTGACGAAGCTGATAACCCCTCCGAGGAGCCACCGTTTTCGAAAGACGAGATCTTCCATCTCCTCCAGAACGAACGTCGGCGCATGGTTCTCCGGTATCTCCGGGGCACCAACGGGCCCGTACGCATGCGAGACGTCGCAGAACAGGTCGCTGCGTGGGAACACGATACCACCGTCGAAGGACTCACGTCTACCCAACGCCAGCGCGTCTACATTCCGCTGTACCAGTCCCATCTCTCGAAACTCGACAACGCGGGCCTGATCGAGTATCAGAAGAACCGCGGGATCGTCGAACGAAAGCCCCTCGCCGATCGCGTCGACACGTTCCTCGAGCTGGATCCGTCCGAGGACTCGCCCGACGAGACAGCCGCTGAGAGTCCCGACTGGCAGGATTCCTATATCTTCGCGACGGTCGTCTCCTACGCGATCCTCCTCGGTGCAGTGATGGAGATGCCGTTCACTTCGCTTCTCTCAGGAATCGGCTTGAGCGCACTCATCCTGTCGCTGTTTACCGTGCTTACGATCCGCCGGCTCGTCAACTGACGGCGGCTGCCGTCACACTGCCGAGGGAGAACAACCGGCGCAAGGTCTGCGGTTCGATCTGTGCGCTCGTCACAACCACACCGAACGCGAGTACGACGAGCAGTACACCGATGGAGATCGCGACGAGTACGGCCGGCGAAACCGAGCGAGTCCCGTCGACGGGCGTCGCCGAGCGCTCGACCAGTCCCTGTGTTTCGTCGAACTCGATGGCTCCCGATGCGTCCAGTGCCGGCAGCCGCTCCTCGTGGAGGCGCTCGTGGACGGCCGCCCACGTTTCGATCGGCGGGTCGGCTGGTTCGACCAACGCGTCGGTAATTTCGTCGACGGTGGCGGGCATGGCCATCTCGTCGAGGACGGTCACGAGAGCGGCGTTGGACTCCGGAAGGAACTCCCCCACCCGAGTATCGGTGTCGTCTCCCGCCAAGAAATCGCAGCCCGGGGCGTAGACCGTCGTCGACCCGGCATCAGGATCGGACTCCTCGGACCGCTCTTCAGCGGAATCCGCCGACGAAGAGCGCAACCAAGATGGCGTCAGACGCATATTCCAGGCTAACTCCCCGTGGTATATAAGGTTTCTCACGGTTTATTTCCCGTAAACTGAATAGGTGGCTGTTAGGCGCTGTTCACGGGAGTTCGCCGCGGCCGCACATGTCGGATAATAGACCTGTCTCCGCTGTGGCTCTCTGGTTATGCGACCGCTGGATCCGGGGGTCGAAGCCAGGAGCGCAGTCGCATTGCTCCCTCCGGCCGGAACTCGAGCCACCCGCGGAGGTCGATGACCCTGAGCTTGTGACGGGTCGGGAGGCTGTGGACGTGCGGTAGGTCGCCCAGATGCCGCTGATCAAAGTCGTGTCGTTCGAAGAGTGCCTCCCGGTCCGGCCAGGGAGGTTCGAACGACGAAAGAAACGGGGTCTTCCGGCGGACGAAGCCTTCGATCTCGTTGAAAAGCGTCGTATCGTGTGGACGGTCCGGCGGTCTGTGTCGCAAGATGTCGTCGTCGATCCGTTCGCACGCCCGGAGGAACGTCTCCGTCGTTCGGCGTTCCGGCGGCGTCCGGAGATGCCAGTCGATCAGGTCCCGATCGGCCGCCAGAAACGACGTCAGGAAGTTATCTGAGAGGTGATTGTGAAACGGCATCGATGGCTGATTGGCGATTCCACAGCAGGTCAGTGCGTTCTGTATCCGGTCCGCACGCGACCGTCTCGAGTCGAACTCGTCGCGGATCGCCCCTCGGACGAACGCGTCCGGATCGACGGCGAACGAGGTCCGCTCGGCGAGATCGAGGCTGGTTTCGCGGCTGTACCCGAACTTCTCGAGCAAGGCATCGACGGGGTCCGGGTCGGACTCGAGGCGACCGGTCGGAACCCGCTTGCCGAGGACGTCGACGGTGTTCTCGGCGGTAAAGTGGCCCCGGAAGAACGTATCACAGAGGAGGCCGTGATACATCGTATCGACATCGATCTCGTCGGTGTAGCCCGCGTGATGGATGTGCAACGACTCCTTGATCCCCTGTGAGTACCGGCGCTTCGACTCGTCGGGTCGGAGGTACCGCTCGTCCGGCGGGAAGGCGGTGTGGCTCGCGCCGTATTGTGCGGCGACCGCTCTCGCGCCGCGGACCTCCTGTGCGTCTAGCGATCCGACCGTGTAGCTGTGGGCTATCTCGGGGAGTTGCGAGAGGATGATCCGCGAGTCATAGCCCGCCGAGAGGAGGACGCCCTTTCGGCCGGGGAGGACCGATCGCCGACGGATCGCCCGCTCGAGGCGATCGGCGAGTTCCCCGACCGCGTCGAAGTCCGCTGCCGGCTGGGGATCGTAGACGAACCGGTCGAGCGGGTCGATCGCCGTCGACGTGAGCCGGCTGTCGAGCGGAACCCGACGGAGTTCCGAGAGCGGCGTCTTCTCGCCCAGGGCCACCCCCAGATGCAGGAACTCGAGGACCCCGTCTCGGTCGAGCGTCGGCTCCGTGACGGTTCGACCGACCGAAGCGGCGTCGGTTCCGAAGATTCGAGGTCCCGGTTCGTCGGTGTAGAAGCACTCGCGGGAACGGACCGGATCCGTGGCGATAACCGCCTCGTCGGTCGGCCCGGCGTCGATCACGGCCAGATACGAGCCGTTGAGATCACGGAGCGCATCGATACCGTCCGCCCGGTAGCGCTCGAGGAGCCAGCGAGCCGCGTTCGGGTCGTCCGTGGGGACGTACGATTCGCCCCAGACGAGACAACGGCCCTCATCGCCGGTGTACGTGGCGCTCCAACCCGGAACGCCGAGGTCGGAATCCCTGATTCCGACCGTGAGCGTCGGCCCGGCGAGTACCTCGTCGAAGTCGTCGCTGGATCGAAACTGCTCGAACGTGTCGATACCGCCGAATACACCGAAGAGTTCCCTGTTCATCGTCGAAGACCACCTCGCAGACGGCGTCCGGATGCGGGGACGGGTCCGAACGGCCGTCCGCACGTCCGCCTCCGTAGCTTTCCTCCGGCCGAGCGTGCAATTACTATGCGACCGTTAAGCACCGTCTCGACGGGGCCGGGCCGATCCCGACGACGGTCGATCCGGCCTATCGGATCTATAATAATGGGATCGCTGTCGGTAGCATCGGCTCGCCAATGACACGGAAACGCGCCACGCGACGTCGGTTCCTCGCACTGTCCGGTGCAGTCGGTGCCGTCGGAATGGCCGGCTGTGCGGATCGTATCGAGTCGGCGGTCGATCGGGACGACACCGGTTCGTCGAACGGGACCGATGCGCCGGACGACTCGGCCACGCCGGGGCTTGCGGACGGCGTCCCAGCGCTCGAGACGGCGTTCGATAGCCGGGACCGGTTCCGGCAGCCGGGCGAATCGCTGGACGACTTCGGCGATCTCGACGCCTGGACAGTCGTTCAGGGCTCGGGAACGGCCGACACCGACGTCGTTTTCGACGGCGAACAGAGCTTCAGGCTCGAGTCAAACGGGAGCGAGAACGTCATCGCGGAACGGAGCCTCGACGGCGAGGACCTGACGGCGACGGATCTGTCCGTCGCGGTGCGAACGACGACGCCCGACAGTATCGCCGTCAACCTGCGTCTCGTCGACCAGTTCGGGAGCGAGAAGGTCTACTCCCTCCGCCAGATCAGGTACCGTGCGCCCGACGTCGGCTGGTTCAGAACGAGCCCCGGCGTCTTCCAGCAAAGCGAGCCCGAGCCCTCGCTGGATTACCTCGATCGGCTCGAGGTGCAGGTGCTGCACTCGATGCCGGAAGCGGAAGTCTGGATCGACGACCTGCGCACCCACGAGACGCCCGATCAGGGCTACGTCATGTTGAGCTGGGACGACGGAACGCTCGACTACTACGAGACGGCCGCGCCGCTGCACGACGAGTACGGGTTCCCGGCGGTGCAGGCACCGGTGCCGCGGTGGGCCGAACAGGGTGTTGACGGGCACATGTCGATCCCGGAACTGCAGGAGCGACAGGAGGCAGGCGATCAGATCGTCGTCCACGGAACCCACGATCCGATTCACGAACTCGACGACGGGGAGACGATCGACGAACGGCTCAGGCGGGACAAACAGTGGTACATCGACAACGGCTTCGAGGGGGCGAACTACATCGTCCATCCGCACAACAGTTTCGACAAGACGAGCCTCGAGCGGACGACCGACTATCACTACTGTGGCGGGTTCAACCAGGCCGGCAACGTCAACACGACGAGCGTCTACGGCTTCGATCCGCTCGCCCTCCCGCGGACGATCGGGCACGACCTCGACATCTCGAAGCGGTGTGTCGATCTGGCTGCCAAACACAACCAGTGTACGATTCTGAACTTCCACACGTTCGAGGCCAACAACACGATGCCCGAGGACGACTACGAGTCGTTGCTCGAGTACATCGACAGTGCTGACATCGAGGTCATCACGTTCGACGACCTCTGGAAGCTGCGTGTGGCCGACCACTGATTCGGGCCCACGAGAGCGTTTCGTCGAGCGGGAGTCGCGTACCGAATCGACCGACAGCGGGTAACGATGCGTCTCTGTTTCGAGGCAGGTACTGGACTGCAACGAGAAGCGGTTAGCAGTCCGTCGAGAGCGTGAGCCGATCGACGTCAGTCGCTCCGTCGTCGTCGACGACGCGCAACGCCACCGGGTGGTCGCCGGTCGCGCTGATCGTCACGTCGATCGTCTCCCCGGTCTCATCGAACGAGCCGGTATCACCGAGACGCCACTCGTAGCGGACGAGTTCTCCGTCCGGGTCGGACGACTGTGACGCGTCGAGCGTGACCGTCTGCCCGGGCTCGAGCGTCGTGTCGGAACCCAATGCCGGGGCGGTCGTGATCCGTGCAGTGGGTGATTCCCCGGTCTGGCCCTCGTCGTCGGTGCCGTCGTCGACCGGTTCCGAGGGCTCCGTGCCGTCCCGGTTCTCGGGAGGACTGCCGTCGCCGGCGTCCTCGAGCAGCAGGTCGCCCGCGAGGAGCCGGTCGACGATCGCCGTGTGCCACCGGACGCGGGTGTCCAGTTCGACGCCCGTCGAGAGCGTCTCCGCGAGGAACGCATCGGCCCCCAGATCGCGGGCGGCTTTGTGGACGAGCAAGCCGGTCGGATCGCTCTCGGGGCTGGAGAACGGTCCGAGCCGGAACTCGAGTTCGGGGTCGTCGACGAAATTCCGGGTCACGGCGTCGGCGACGGCGGCAGCGGTGTCGGCGGCCGCATCGCTCTCGCCGTGAAAGATCGCCTGGCCGACGCCATCCATGGGATCGCCCGCGTAGATGCCCGTCGACTCGTGGAGATCGACGACGACGTCCGGGTCGTATTCGGTGATGACGTCCCAGATGGCCCCTGCGAGTTCCGTTCCCGGGGGTTCGCCCTCCGGGAACTGTCGATTGAGGTTGTTTCCGTCGTCATCGTTTCTCGTCCCGCGTTCGATGGCGACGGCGTTGGCCGCCGGGATCACGACGAGCGTGCCGGCGTCGATCGGCCAGTCGGCAATCCGGCCAGCGGCCGTATAGCCCGCGACTTCGTTCCCGTGGATCCCGCCGACGACGACCGCCGTCGGTCCCTCGGCGTCCGCGGTCGTCACGTACACCGTCGTCTCTTCGGGCGTCCCCTCGCGAACGACGAACGACGCTCGAGAAACGGTCCCCGCGTCCGATCGGGCCGTATCGCCGACGACGCTGGCGGCGCTTGCACTCGCGAGTACACAACTGGCTGTGACGGCCAATACGGATCGTCGTGAGTGGATATCACGTCTCATCCGGTCGACCCGTCGGTTCCGAACGGGTTTACTACAGGTGCGATAACCGATGGAAACAGTACCGTTTCAGTTCTGCAACCGTCCCGTCGTGCGTCGATTCGCGCTGTTCGGTGCCGATTCGAGACGATCGGTGGGGACCGCTCACTCGGAACGCGTGTACCGTCCGAGCGTGATCGCGACCAGCAGGGCGACGAGCGCCGCGACGATCGGTCGCGATCGCCGTCGAAGCCCGGCCCCGGCGACCCAGCAGACGCCGGGATACGTCCGCGGCGACGCCCCAGCCTTGCGGAAGTGCCAGAGGGCCCGCAGGAACCGCCCCTCCGCGAAGTACCGCTTCGCGATGATGAGTTCGTGCCTCGAGCGGATCTCGTAGCCCTCAGCCTCGAAACGCTCGACCTCGGATTCGTAGGCCGACAGGTACTGTCGGCTCGCAGTTCTCGTCACGTCCGCGGGCGGATGGCCGGTCTCGTTGCGGCGAACGAGTGCCGCGTCGACGTACGCGAGGTTCCCGTACTCGAGGACGCGCAGACAGAACTCCGGATCCTGGAACCGGTCGAGGTCCTCGTCGAAGCCGCCGACCTCTCTGGCGACCTCGGTGCGAACGAGTAGCGTCGACCCCGCGCCCGGCTGGACGTTGTCCGCGAGGATCTCGCCGATCAGTTCTTCGCCACCTTCTCTCGTCGGTTCGTCGTCCGAGCGAGCGAGTACGGACGCGGCGACCGACCGGAGCCGTCCGCTCGCGCCGGACAGATCGTACGCCGTCCCGCAGTAGGCACCGACCCAGTCGCTCGAGCGATCCTCGAGGGCCGCGAGCTGGCGCTCGAGTTTCGCGGGCTGCCACTCGTCGTCCGAGTCGAGGAAGGCGACGTACTCGCCGCGGGCGTGTTCGAGTCCCGTGTTCCGGGCGACGTTTGCGCCTCGGTTGGTCGCGTGGATTACGGGCCGCACCCGCGGGTCCTCGTACTCGGCCAGCACCGACTCGGTGTCGTCGGTCGAACCGTCGTCGACGACGACCACCTCGAGGTCGTCGATCGTCTGTGCGAGCGCGCTGTCGATCGCGCGCGGAAGCGTCGCCGCTCTGTTGTACGTCGGGATGATGACGCTGACGCGAGTCATTTCCCGGCAGTTCCGGCGCGTCTCGGATTATTATCGCGTCGATAAACGCCACCATCGGACGGCTGCGGCCGCGTCGACTCGCCCCCTCGGCGACCGGCCGGCTCGAGATCGACGGCGTTCGATCGTGATGCCCGCACTAATAGCCGTATAAGCAAGGGCGAACGGTTCGTCGACGCGGTCGATGACGAACAGAAACCGCCGATCGTTCGTAACGACGGTTGCAGCGGCCGGAACGCTCGGCCTCGCCGGCTGTCTCTCGCGGATGCGGGAGTGGCGTGGCGCGGACGGCGAGCCGGCGACATCCCAGTCGAGCGACGGGAACGACGGCGACGAGGCCGGCGACCGACTGTCCCTTCCGGGGGACCCGATCGACCGCTTCGAGGATCTCGGCCGATGGACGCCGATGATCGACGCCGGGCAACTCGAGGCCGGAACGGCCGACCCGTACGTCGGCTCGCAGTCAGCCCACCTCACGGCCGCCGAGGATACCGAGTATGCAGCCGTCTACAGGACGATTCCGGACGGACTGGATCTGAGCGACAAGAGCCTCTCGCTTGCCGTCAGCTTCACCGGCCGCGAGCAGCTGCACCTCACGCTCGAGTTGTTCGCACCGAACTCGCGCAACGTCCACACCATGCAGCGTACGCTCGTCGGACCGACCGATCGGTGGGTCCGGGTCGACTTCGGGACCGATCGAGTCGAGGGCCAGCCCGATCTGACCGACGTCCGGGAGGTACGGCTGATCGCCCGCCGTCGCGCCGACTCAACCGGCCCGATCGACTGTCGGGTCGACGACCTCCGCGCGGTCGACCGTCCCGAAACCGGCGCGGTCATGCTCCTGTTCGACGGCACGCTCGAAAGCCACTACACGGCCGCGTTCGAGCAGCTGCAGGCGTACGGCTTCGCGGGCGTCGAAGCGGTCATCCCGGAGGCCGTCGGCGAAACGGGACGGCTCACGAACGCTGCACTCTCCGAACTCGATGCCGCGGGCTGGGATATGGCTGCCCGGCCGCGAACCGGCGCGCGGTCCCTCGACGAGTTCCCGCCGGAAACACAGGACGAGCTGATTCGAAGGACGAAAGCGGCCCTCGAGAGCCGCGGCTTCGAGGACGGTGCGAAGCACTTCGTCACGCCGCGAAACGTCCTGGGCTCGACTGCCCGCGATCTCGTCCGGGAGTACCACGAGCAGGCGTTCCGGTTCGGTGGCGGTCCGAACGGGTTGCCGCTTACCGACCTACACAACGCGGGTTTCTTCGCCGGCGATGCCGGCGACGTGACGAAATCCTACGTCGACTTCGCCGCCGAGTACGGACAGCTCGCGGTCTTGCACTTCGAACACATCGGCGAGAACGGGATGAGCGAGCGCGCGTTCGCGGACCTGCTCGAGTACGTCGACACGCAAGACGTCGACGTCGTCACCGCGACCGACCTGCTGGAGAGGACGAGCGGAGGCGATCGCTGATGTACCGGGACGCGAGCGTCGGCGTCGTGTTGCCCGCCTACAACGAGGAGGGGTTCGTCGGTGACGTGATCCGCGAGATGCCCGCGTACGTCGATCGGATCTACGCGATCGACGATCGGTCGACGGACGGCACCTGGGACGAGATCCGCGAGGCTGCCCGGGCGGACGCGACCGCGACCGAGCGCGGCGACGGCGAGACCGTCGATCGGCTCGTGGCTGACGGCGGTGCGTCCGCGCTCACGAACCGGGCGGCGGTCCACGACGCCATCGGCCGCGTCGTCCCGATCAAGCACACGGAAAACCGCGGTGCCGGCGGGGCGATCAAGACCGGCTATCTCGCCGCGCTTGCGGACGGCGTGGACGCGACGGTCACCGTCGACGCCGACAGGCAGATGGACCTCTCACAGATGCAGCGGCTCCTCGATCCGATCGTCGACGGTGGGGCCGACTACGCGAAGGGCAACCGGCTCCTGTCCCGGGAGTACCGGGACGCGATGCCACGATTTCGGTTCGTGGGCAACGCGGTTCTGACCTTCCTGACGAAGATCGCCTCCGGCTACTGGAAAACGATGGACCCCCAGAACGGATATACGGCGATCTCCCACGACGCCCTCGCGGCGATCGAGGTCGAGAACCTCTACGAGTACTACGGCTACTGCAACGATCTGCTGGTGAAGCTAAACGTCCACGGGATGCGCGTCGCCGACGTGGCGATGCCGGCCGTCTACGGCGACGAGGAGTCGAGTATTACGTATTGGCGGTACATTCCCAAGGTCTCGTCGATGTTGCTTCGCAACTTCCTGTGGCGGCTGAAAACGAAGTACCTCGTATTGGACTTCCACCCGCTCGCACTGTTTTACCTCTTCGGAGCGGCGACGGCGACGACCGGCGTCCTCGGCGTCGGCGCGGTCGTCTCTACCGCGCTCTCGAGTCCCGGCACACCGGCCGTCGGGAGCGTGACGAGCCTGCTGTTGTTCGTCGCCGGAACGGCGTTTCTCCTGCTGGCGATGGTGTTCGACATGGCCGAAAGCGACAGCCTCGAGACCCAGATCCAGTAACACCGGACACGCGCAGGATCGGGTACGTACGCAGCTGTCCGAACGTCTCGACGGCCCCGGTATCACGACAGTGATCGATTGGAAGGGGTAACCGGGCTCGAGAGTCCGTGGTACGTACCGACTCGGTCAGGGCGCGACGCTCCCGATCCCGGAGCCGAGTAGCCCCAGTGTGAGCCCCGAGACGAGCAGGGATAATCCGACGACGAACAGCAGACTGTGTAACCTGTTTTGCTCCCGTTGTTTCGTCCCGCCGGCCGCGAGCCAACCGCGTATTGCGTCCGCCTTCGCGCCGAGCGGGTCGGGGAACGTCGACAGCACCTCGAAGGGCTCGGCCGGATCGAGTGCGCCGACGAGCAGTGCGAACACGACGAAGATCACGAAGCCGGCGGGCGGAACGACCGCGAGTGCGAGCCACGGGTTCCCGATGACCGTCGAGAGGGTGACGATCGGGACGGCTGCGAGGACGGTCGCCAGTATCGAACGCCCGAGCCGGGCGTCCGAGAGGGGATCGAAGCCGACCAGTCGAGCGCTCCAACAGTGGAACAGAAACATCGATCCGTATCCGACGCTGGTCGCGACAGCGGCACCGTGCATTCCGAAGCGGGGGATCAGAGCGACGTTGAGGACGACGTTGATCACGGCCGCAACGCCGGTGGCCGCGACCGGATATCGGAGCATACCCTTCCCCTGTGAGATCGCCAGGATCGGGCGTGCAAGGGCAAAGCCGAGCGATCCGGGAAGTAACAGCAACAGGGGCGTGATCGCCGGCGTGGCATCCGCGCCGAAGTAGATCGGCACGGCGATATCAGCTAACGCCGCGAGACCGACCGCCATGACGGCCGTCAGCAAAAACGTGTACCGCGTCGTCCGGGACGCGAGATCCGAAATCTCCCGGAGCCGGTTTTGGGACCATAGTTCCGATGTCGAGTGGACGAACACCGTCTGAAGGGCCATCGGGATAAACCAGAGGAACTCGGCGAGCGTGAGCGCCGCCTTGTAGTTTCCGACCGCGGAACTCTCCGTGAACCGCTGGAGCATCACGATGTCGATGTGATAGAGCGACATCAACAGGAAGACCAGGGCGATGCTCATCGAGTTGAACGTGAGCATCTGTCTCCGGGGAAACCGCTCCGTCGGGCGACTGAAGAGACACGACAACGAGACCCGCCGATGGACGAGGGCTAACCCGATGGCGGCAACGAGCGTACTCGCGACCAACTGCCCTGCAAGCGCGCCGAACACCCCGGCACCGAGGTAAACCAGCGGCACTGCAACGACGACGAATCCGACCTTGTCGACGATCTTCAGCGGTTCCGAGTACCGCTCGAGGCCGAAGCCCATGAGCGTCTTCCGGGCGTAATCGCGGAACTGCGCCGTCACGACGAGTGCAGCGAGGACGTAGAAATAGCTCGTCAGTTCGGGTCCGAACGCCCGACTGACGAGTCCGACCCGCGTCGCAACCACTAGCAGGAGGGCCCCGAGGACCGAGAGCGAGATCGCCAGCCGCAGGTAGAAGCCGACGACGTGTTCGCTCCAGTTGGCCGCGGCGCGGTCCTCCGCGAGGAATTTCCGGACGCCGTCGGTGACGCCGGAGCTGACGAAGATCATGTAGATCGCGAAGACCGACAGCAAAAACGCGTACTCGCCGAAGGCCGCTGCACCGAGCAGCCGGTACAAAAGCGGCGTCGAGAGCGCAGTGACGACGAGAACGACTACTTTGGCACTGACGACCGAAACGACGCCGCTCGCGATACTCCTGTTCACGGTCTCCCCCCGGGACGGTCGACCGCCCCTCTCGCCAACGATCGGCCTCGGTCCGACGGAGTCACTGTAGCGAGACGGTGGCGACAGCGTGGCGTTATTATACGGGCGTTAAACGGGGCCAAGCGGCGGCATGGAACCGGAATCGCCGACCGGTAGCTGCCACCTCGCCGCGGCCCCGAACCCGGGCGCTCGTTACTGGTACGTGTTCTCCCAGGTCGTGACGCCGCTTGCACCGAGGTCGCGAATCCCGTCGACCAGCCGGTTCTTCTTGAACGTGGGGTTCGTCGACGAGGAGTAGAGACAGACGGCTTCGTGGCCACCCGATGACTCGAGCGTCGAGTCGCGAACGAGTGCGTCGGAACCGAGATCGACGAACGGATACTGACTGGCGCGGAGATCGCTCTGATAGACCGTCAGGTCCGCCCCCGTGTTGACGATGGCGTTTCGGTCCACCCCATCGCGCCCGTGCTGGGCGACGTCGACGTGGCTGAACCGACAGTTGTCGCGTTCACAGCGGATCCCGTCGCGGAAGCCGCTGGCGTCGCCCGCCTGCCCCGAAATCGTGAGGTATTCGGCGAGTACCTGCTCGGTCCTATCGCTGTCCCGAATCCAGAGCGGATAGCCGCCCGCGGTTTCGTGGGTGATCTCCGTCTCGACGATCGTCGCCTCCCCGCATTCGGGGGAGACGACGATGCCGTGGTTCACGTCCGACCCTTCGAGGTGCAGGCGAGTGTTGTCGATCCGTGCGCTCTCGCAGGTGTTCATCACCGAGATCGCGTGACTGGTCGGTTTGGGCGAGGTGATTTCCACGGCGGCACCGTGGATCTCGATGTTCCGTCCGCTTTCGATCCGGATGCCCCGCTGGGACACGTCTTCCGGACGCGTCGAATCGACTTCGACGGTCGGCCATCGGATCTCGCTGTCTCGGCCGCCGACGCGGACGTTCGCACCGTTGCTGTTCCGGAACCAACCGCCGTTGACGATGATCGTCCCGTCACCGCCCGCGGCGTAGAGCCCGTTGTTCGGAAACCCGCCGAGCCAGCAGTGTCTGAACTCGAGCGTGCCCGCGTTCTGGTTCGCTTCGATCCCGATCGGGCCGCGCCAGCGGTTGCCCGCGTTCGGGGTGTTTTCCACCCACGCGCCGCCGTCCGGCGCTCGGAACCGCTCGACGATCCCCCGACCGTCGGGGTCGGTGACGTTGAACAGCCCCGGCCCCCACGTCCCGCTGTCGTGGAAGCCCCGAACCGTCACGTCACGCACCTCGAGGCGGTCTGACGCGTAGGCCTCGATCGTCCGGATCCCCGTCTCGGGAGCCGACTGATCGACGTCGAACCCCTCGAAGCGGAGGTGACCTCCGGGACTGTACGAGACGCCGAGACGGAACAACCGATACTGGGGGCCGTCGAAGTCGTGGTAGTTCGCCGGAATCAGCGTCGCGTTCTCGCCGACGACGCCGAAGTTCTCGAACCCCGTGAACCTGAACTGTTCATCCATGAAGTACTCCCCCTCCGGGAACACGAGTAGCGTGTCGTCACCCCGAAGCTCCTCGAGAACGGGCGTGATCGACTCGGTGCCCGTCGCGTCCGCCCCGGCCTCGGTCACGTCGACGACGGTCGCGTAGTCGTCGTAATACTGGCTGTACGGATCCGTCGATGCACTGGCAGTCGACGTGAGTCCGACTCCGGCGACACACGCCGCGACCGCCCCTCCCAGGAACCGGCGACGCGAGCGTGTCCGTGAACTTACCTCCTCGAGGGATCGCCGACCGTCCTCCCTGGCAGCCGACCGAGAACGACGAGAACTGGTACGATTCGAGCGCTGCAGATCATTTCCATCCGACATTGAGAGTCACTCTTTCCTGAGTGATGATGGGGTCCAGTATCTATGGATTCGGATGGCAAGCTTTTAAGTTCGAGAGCCGATCACCCCGAACTGATCGCGAGAGTTGATAGTTAAGCGACAGTATCTGGCTACCCGAATATTTGTATCTTCGATTCGGGGGTTCTGAAATCCGACTGCCGATAAGGGCCGCTATTGAGCCTCTTTGAGGCGTATTCCGGTCGACCATAGTTGACCCAATATCGTCTCCGATGTAAACTAGTGTCATTTTCTAACTAATTGTTCAACCGCAATCGTTCTCGAACGCTTCGGGCGGGCGGCCGTTTTCGATCGTGGCACCGATCAGCGTCGAAATCGCGCGCCGAAGCCGCTGGGAGACCGCCGAATCCGAAACCCCGAGCCGTTCGGCGAGGTCGTCCTGTGTGACCCCGCGTGGCACCTCGAAATAGTCGTCGTAGTAGGCCATCATGAGGATCTCGTACTGTCGGTCGGTCAGGAAGTAGGTCCGGTCGTCCGAGACCGACGAATCGTACAGTTGGTTCACGCGAAACGAGATCCCACGGTCGCGACAGTGGGCGCGGAACGCGGACAGCGCGTCCCGGTCGGGAAGGGAAACCCGCGTGACCCAGCCGCCCTCGTCGCTCGCGATCGTGAAGACGAACAGCCCGGCCGCAGCACAGCGATCGGGCACGATCTCGAGGTCGGTATCGACGGCGACGCGATAGATCGCCCGATTGTCGAACGCGGCGACACGCGTCGGATTCGAGACGGTCGGATCGGCGGCCATCGCTTCCTCGAGGGGGGCATGTTCGTCGCTGAACGCGGAGACGAACTGCAGTCGTCGCTCGTCGACCGTCGTCTCGTACTCGTATCGGATCGGCACGCCGGAACAGCGCTCGATCGTCGGTACCAGCGGCAGATCGTCGTGGACGAGATGGACTTCTGCGATAACTCCCATTGCGATCCAGATATCGTATTCGGTCGTCGGGGCCGCCTACCTATACTTATACCACGCATAAGCGGCTTGCAACGGCCCGAACCGTCAGCGACTCAGTTCATGTAGCCGAGGTCGGCCAACCGATCGGTTACCGCCTCGTCCGTCGCCGGCCGGGACTCGTCGTCCCGATCCGCGTACGCCGGATAGGTGGCCGACCCCACGGAGTCGACGACGGGAACGACGCTGCCGTCCATGCGGTCGCTGTAGGGGACTCCCATCGCGGCCATGATCGTCGGCGCGACGTCGAAGAGGTGGGCCCGCTCGAGCGAGGGACTCTCGTCGATCCCCTCGCCCGCCGCGACGAAGATCCCGTCGAGCTTGTGATTCCAGGGCTCGGCGGGACCGAAGTAGTCGCCGTCGGCCAACTGCTCGGAGAGCATGTGTTCGAAGTCGGCGGGGATCGTGACGATGTCGACCGTTTCCTCGATCTCGTCGCCGTGGAAGTACTGCTCGCGGGGCGCGACCGTCTCGAAGAACGGCTCCCCGTCCGGGGTTTCGATGGCCTGTAGCGCCCGGATGAGTTCCTCGCGCAGTTCCTCGTATTCCGACTGCGGAACGACGCCGTTCGGATCCCGCCCCTCGAGGTTGATGCGGACCCCGAGTTCGGTCCGCGCACGGACGTAAGCTGCCGATTCGGCGAAGTCGACCTGTTCGTTGGCCGTTCTGGAGACGCCGCCCGGAGCGTACTCGATGGCGACGTCGGCTAGCCCGACCCGCTCGAGCGCCGCTCTGATGCGGCGGGCGGTGATCCCGAACCGGGCGGCGATCGAGGCCGCGCGTGCGACCGTGCCCGGCTCCCAGGTGTCGACCGTCTCGCCCTCGCGGAGTCGCCGCCGCATCGGCGTCCACGACGGCATTCCCTTGCCGCCGGTGGTCGTCTCGAGGTAACCCATATCGCGCAGATACTCGTTGACCCGGAACTCGTAGCCCTCGTACTGGCCCATCCCGTGGTCGCTCACGAGGAAGACGCGGTCCGGGTCGCAGGCCTCGAGGATCGCCCCGATCTGCTCGTCGGTCGTCTCGTAGACGCGATCGACGTGTCGTTGCTCCCCGCTGAACTCGTGAAAGACCGTGTCGGTCTTCTGGAACTGGACGAAGCCGAAGTCCGGGTCGTACTCGTCGACGAGGTAGCGAAACGCCCGACCGCGCATCCGGACGAGGGATCGGTACTCCTCGATCTTTGCGTCGTCGGACAGCGAGTCGTCGTCGCGCGTGTAGCTCGGGTACACGCGATAGTCGCCGATCGCGTCGCGGACGTCGTCTAAGAGTCCGGCGGGGTGACACGGCGGGTCCTCGGGGCCGAGGAATCCGGGGATCATCGCCCCATCGAACTCGTCGGGCGGGTGGGTGACCGGCGCGTTGACGACGACGCTCGAGCGGCCGTGGCGATCCAACAGCGTCCACAGGGGATGCTCGCGGACGTCGTCGTTGCTCGTCACGTGCCAGTCGTAGCCGTCGTAGCTGACGAAGCCGACGACGCCGTGTTTCCCGGGATTGACACCCGTATAGATCGACGGCCAGGCGCTCGGCGTCCACGGGGGGATCTGCGACTCGAGGGGCGCAGTCACCCCCTCGGTGCAGAGCCGTTCGATGGTCGGTATCCGATCGGCCTCGAACAATCGCTCGAAAACCGGAAGACACCCAGCATCGATACCGATGAGAAGCGTCTCCAGCCCGGTCGATTCGGCCTCGGTACTCCCTGCTGTCGCGTCGTCGCGGCGAAACGTCCGAGTCATCGGCTCAATTATCCCTCATTGTCACGTTCGTGTTCGCTCGACTGCTGCGGACATCCCACCGCAGCATCGTTGTTCGTTCCACCACGTCTCTATCCGGCAACGTCGCAGACGGATCACTTCATTATCACTCCGTTAAACGCGCTCTCGGCCTCGAGAACGGCCGATAGACGCACTCGCGACCAGCACGAGATCCCGCTCACGGTCGGAGTCCCGACACGGTCGTGATCGCGCTCTCGAGGAGTCCGATACCGTCCGCTTCCAGTTGTTCGGCTCGAAACTCGTCCCGTGCCTCGGCCGTGAGCCGGATGATCGGTTCGGTTCCGCTGGCCCGAAGAAGCAACCAGCCGTCGTCGACACCGACGTAGACGCCATCGAGCAGATCGACGTCGTCGTACCGATCCCGGGCGTCCTCGCGAACCCGGTCCATCACGGCCCGTTTCTCGTCGACCCTGACGGACGTACGACGGATTGGATACGTCTCGACGCCGTCGACGAGCGACGAGAGCGGTCCCCGCGCGGCGACGAGTTCGACGAGTTTGCACGCCGCGAGCGGCCCGTCCGGACACGGCGTTTCGGCCGGCCAGATCCACGCGCCGCTGGGTTCGCCGCCGAAGACGACCCCCGGTTGCACAGCGCGTTCCGCCACTGCGCCGTCACCGACCCGCGTTCGGGTCACAGAGGCACCGGTCCTCGAGAGCGCGTCGTCGACGGCCCTGCTCGTCCCCACCGGCACGGCGACCGTGTCGCCCGCGGTTGCAGCCTCGCGTGCGAACAGGGCGAGGAGGACGTCTTTCGGGACGAACGTCCCGGTCTCGTCGACGGCCACCATCCGGTCGGCATCGCCGTCGTGTGCGATGCCGAGGCTCGCGGCCGTCGTCGCCACGACCGACGACAGGTCGCCGAGCGTCTCCCGCGTCGGCTCGCTCGGCCTGCCCGGAAAGCGCCCGTCCCGTTGCCCGTTCAGCGTCACGACGTCACAGCCGAGATCCGCGAGTACGCGGGCGGTGATCCCCCCGGTCCCGTTTCCGATATCGACGACGACGCTCGGTGGATCGTCGATCGACACGGACTCGGCCACCGCCGTCGCATGTCGCTCGAGCGCGTCCGGAAGCGATTCGAGCGAGCCCTGTCCGTCCCAGGGCGGAGGTCGTACTCGTCGGTTTCAACGCGCGTCGCGATCGCCTTGCGTTGCTCGAGATCGAAGGCGGTCCCGGAGGCAGCCCGAAGTTTGATCCCGTTGTCCGACGCGGGATTGTGCGAGGCCGTGACGATGAGACCCGCGTCCGCGTCGGTTCGCTGGACCGCCCGGGCGACCGTTGGCGTCGGCACGATGCCGGCCTCGAGAACGTCCCCGCCACACTCCCGTACCCCGGCGATCAGCGCATCGGTTAGGACCGCGCCGCTCTCCCGGGCGTCTCGTCCGACGACGACGCGATCGTAGCCCTCGGAGGCCACGGCACGACCGACCGAGAGCGCGAGTGCAGCCGTCATCTCTTCACCGACCGGTCCACGGATTCCGCTCGTTCCGAACATATCCTCCCTCCTCGAGGACGCGAGGATTACTATGGAGTTGTTAGCGCCGGCCGCTCGGCCATTGCGGATCGGAGTCCGTGACCGGAGCGGTCTCCCGGATGTGCTGTCCGTCCGGTCGGCGGTATTCGATCGGGTTTCGTTCAGTACGGTTGCCCTGACTGGCCAGTCCTACTCGAGAGCGCGCAGTTCGGCGGCGGTCTCCATCTGGAGCGACACCTCGCTCTGTTACACGACAGTAGAACACGCCACCACCGTTCACGAACGGCGCTCACGACGATTGATCACGGGGCATAAGAACAATACCGTTCGCGTCTTTTGACACCTAGTCATGGATCAGAAAGACGACTCGGAGCTGACACCGGAAGACCTTGCCCACAAGCACCTCCCCGAGCAAACGATGTACAAGGTTCAGACGCCGGCGGCGCACGGCGCGGATTCCGAGGCCGTACGCCACTCGCCGCTGATCATCAGGACGAACGAGTTCCGACTCCTCTACTTCGAACTCGAGCCATCCGGACGGATCGACTGGCACACGCACGTTCCCGGACTCGATGAAGTGAACCTGTGTCTCGAGGGGCGAGCCAAGTACACACTCGAACGCGAAGACGGGAGCCATCAAGTCATAGAAATCGGCCCGATGGAGTTCGTCTACGTCCCCGGAGGCGCCCGGCACAAGATCGAAGTGATCGGCGAGCAGGCCCACAGGTCGCTGTCGGCTGCCAAATTCGATACCGCCGCCAGACTGGAGGCCCTCGAGGACGGTTCGGAGACGGAGAACACGAATGCTGACGATCCCGAGTGGCAGGACGCGCTCTTCGTCGATCGAAAACGTGACGAGGTGGTCGCCAAAGACGAGACACTCGTCTCGAAATAGCCGACCCCGGCGTTCAGTTGTTTATCCTCACTCTACCGGAGATCTCAGAACGGGTTCGAACCGCCGGGATACTCACGTCTCACGGGTTTGGTCGGCGCAAAAGTAGTCCCGGGCGGATTCGAACCGCCGTCATGGGCTTGCTTCCGTGACGGAACGAACCGAACACGTCCAAAGGCCCATATGATTGGCCACTACACCACGGGACTCCTCGTTTCACTCGTCGTCCCGTGTCGTTCGCAAATCCGATGGATTTGCTCACCACCACGGGACTTCACTTCCGCATACGAAACCGCCGCACAATAGTGTTACTTTTCGCCGGCGGACGAAACGGCTATTTGACCTTCCTCGGCGCGTCGGTGACAGCTCCGACAGAGCGTCACCACGTTTTCCAGTACGTGTGCGTCCTCGGGGTCCTCGAACGACCGAACGGGCTCGAGGTGATGCACGTCCGGGTTTCGGTCGAGTTCCGCCGCCTCAACGCCACAGTGTTGGCACTCGTAATCGTCTCGCTCGAGCGCCTGCCGTCGAACCTGCCACCACGACCGACCGTATTCGATCGGACCGCCCTCCCACTGATGGTGGGCCGGGCCGACGACGTTCGCCGATAGCCAGTCGCCGTAGCACGCGAGCGTACAGAAGAACCCCCGTTCCTGCTCGTCGATCCGTGCCGGCCGCACCTCGAGGTCGTCGCCACACGACTGACAACCGACTGTTACTCGCTCCGCTTTTATCGACGGATTGTCCGGGAGCAGCCCCTCAGCAGCTTCGACGCAGTCCGAACAGTAGACGCCCGGTTTGTCGGACGGATAGTATTCGAACGTCGACCCACAGCGCGTGCAGTCGGTCAGTTCCGTCGCGTCGCGCCAGTTCCCGTTGTGTTCGCCGGCGTTCGGATCGCAGTCGTCGCAGTACTCACGACGTGCTTTCGGATCGTAGAACGCGAGCCCGCAGCCGCTGCACGTCCGATTCGGAAGCGGATCGCCGTGTACCTTCGTGTGGTGCTGGCGCATCCCCTGTTCGGTCGCCAGGGACTTCCCACACGTCGGACAGTCCATACGGGGCGTGGCCGCGCCTTCGGATATAAACCCGCGGCCGATGGCGATCGACAGAAAACGAGTCGCCGTATCGAGATCTCGAGAAGCGCTACAGGTAACCTTCCTCTGCCAGCCGCTCGATACCCTCCTCGAGCCGTTCCTCGCTCGCGGCGTAGGAAATCCGCGCGTAGCCGGGGGTGCCGAAGGCGCTGCCGGGGACCGTAGCGACGTGGGCGTCCTCGATCGCGCCCTCGCACCACGCTTGATCGTCCTCGTCGACCGGCAGCATCATGTAGAACGCCCCCTCGGGTTCGGCGACGTCGACGCCGTGGTCGTCGAGCAGGTCGATGACGAGGTCGCGCCGGTCCTCGAAGGCGTCGACCATCTCGGCGACCGGCTCCTCGGTCTCGAGGGCCTCGAGGCCGGCGTGCTGGACGAAGTTCACGGCCGAGGAGACCGAATGGCTGTGGAGCTTGCCGGCCTGGTCGATCAGTTCCTCGGGGCCGGCGAAGTAGCCCAGCCGCCAGCCGGTCATCGAGTAGGCTTTCGAGAAGCCGTTGACGGTGACTGTGCGGTCGGCCATCCCCTCAAGCGTGCCGAGGCTCGTCGGTTCGACGCCGTAGGTGATCTCCTTGTAGATCTCGTCGGAGATGACGGTGATATCGTGTTCGACGGCGAGATCGCGAACGCCCTCGAGCGCGGCGTCGGAGTAGACCGCGCCGGTGGGGTTCGAGGGGGAGTTGACGACGAGCAGTTCGGTCTCGTCGGAGACGGCGGCCGCGAGATCGTCGAGGGCGGGCTCGAGCTGGAAGTCGGTTTCGGCGAGATCGACGCGGGTGAGGTCGCCGCCGGCCATCTTGACCATGGCCTCGTAGGAAACCCACGCGGGGTCTAACAGGACGACCTCGTCGCCGTCCTCGACGAGGGCCTGGACGATCTCGTACAGCGCCTGCTTCGCGCCGGGCGTGACGATGATCTCGTCGGTCGTGTGTTCGAGGCCGTCGTCGGCCAGCTTGTCGGCGATCGCTTCGCGGAGTTCGAGGATGCCGGCGGAGGTCGTGTAGCCGGTGTGGCCGGCATCCATCGCCGCCTTCCCCGCCTCGACGATGTTCTCAGGCGTGGGGAAGTCGGGTTCGCCGACCGAGAGGTCGACGACGTCTGCGCCCTCGTTCTCGAGTTCGGTCGCGAGCGCGGAGATGGCAAGCGTTGCGGACGGTTCGACTCGGGATACGCGGTCGGTGAATTCCATCGTCATTGTTGGGAATCGGAAGCCGGTAGTTCGTCGACGAGATCGAGCGCCCCCTCGACGGCTGTGGCCGCGTTCTCGACGCGTTCGCGGGCCTCCGCGGCGGACATTCCTGGCCCGGTCACGCCGAGGGTCACGGGCGTGTCACGCTCGAGACTCACGTCGGAGAGCCGCTGGGCGGTGGCGTCGGTGATCACCTGATCGTGGTCCGTGTCACCGGTGATGACGGTCCCGACGACGGCGACGGCGTCGACGGCGTCACGGCGCGCGAGCCGGTCGGCTGCAAGCGGCGCGTCGTACGCGCCGGGGACCTGGACCGTCTCGTACACCTCGGCACCAGCGGCGGTGGCCGCTTCGAGGGCTTCCTGCTCCATCTGCTCGGTGATCGGGCGGTTGAACTGCGCGACCACCAGTCCGAGCGTGATCATACGCGAGCGGTAGGGAGGGCGGGTAAAAGAGGTACCGTTCTCCGGCGGTCGACGGGGCCGCCCAATGGCGAACGGAGCCGCCGCGACGGCGGCTGCGTGACTAGTCGTCGGCCTCGCGTTGCACCGTCACGGAGCCGTTGGTCGTCTCGAGACGGAGCCGCCGGCTGCCGTCGCCGAGCGTTACCGTCGCGTCGTCCCCGTCGTCGGCCGTCACGCCGTCGAACCCCTCGAACGACACTTCACCGTTCGTCGCCGATGCGGTGACGGTCGCGTCGATCGACGGCGGGGTACGGACGGTGATCGAATCGTTGGTGGTCTCGGCGGTCAAGTCCCCGCCGTCCGCTGCGAGGGTTACGTCGATGTCGCCGTTCGTCGTCTCCGCCAGAACGTCGCCGCTGACCTCGGAGACCGTTATCGAACCGTTGGTGTTTTCGCTGGTCAGATCACCGTCGACCCCTTCGATGTCGATATCGCCGTTGGTCGTCTCGCCTCGGATCACGCCCACCTCGGCCGGCACCGTCGCCTCGAGGTCGAATTTCGGATCGGGACCGATCAGGAACGGGACGTCCTCGCTGACGGTCTCGACCGTGAGCCGGTCGTCGCTGCGCTCGCTCTCGAGGGTCAGCGACTCGAGGGTTCCCTCGGTAGGGGCGGCCTTGTGCCCGCGCACCTCGAGCGCGGTCGCGTCGTCCGCGGCTCCCTCGACGGTGACCGAGCCGTTCTCGGTGTCGAGCGACACCTCGCGTATTCCTTCGGTGTCGAACGTTTCGGTGACGGTTTCCGTTTCCCCTCGACCGGTCGCGAGACAGCCCGCGAGCGACGCGAGCGCGCCGAGGCCGCCCCCAGCGAGTACCCGGCGTCGGGAGACTCGTCGTTGCATGTTCGTGTCTGTGGGTTGCCAGCTCGATATATACTCCCTTCGGGTTTCCGACCCGGGTGTTCTCCCCGAGGGTTTTTATACGAGAACGGACCCGCGAGCGGTGGTGTTTGAGAATTCTTAAGCGCGGGCGACGAGAATCGGGGCGTAATGACGACGCTCCGAACGCCGGGCCCGACGGTCGGCGTGGTCGGTGGAGGACAGCTCGGGCGAATGCTCGCCGAGGCGGCCGCGCCGCTGGGCGTCGAGGTGATCGTCCTCGATCCGACGCCGGACTGTCCGGCGGCACCCGTGGCCCGCGAGCAGATCGTCGCTGGGTTCGACGACGAGGCGGCGATCCGCGACCTCGCGACGCGGGCCGATGTCCTCACGTTCGAGATCGAACTGGCCGACCAGCAGGTCCTCGACCGCGTCAGCGAGGAGACGGGGACCCCCGTCCACCCCGACCCCGCGACGCTCGAGACGATCCACGACAAACTCGTCCAGAAACGCGAACTCGAGGCCGCAGGCGTCCCGGTCCCGCCGTTCCGCGCGGTCTCCGACGCCGATGACGTCCGAGCGGCGATCGACGACTACGGCGCGCCGGTGATGCTCAAAGCCCGTACCGGTGGCTACGACGGCCGGGGGAACGTCCCCGTCGAGTCGAAGTCAGAGGCAGAAGACGCCCTCGAGTCGGTCGCCGGCCCCGCGATGGTCGAGTCGTTCGTCGACTTCGAGCGCGAGGTCTCGGTCATCGCGGTCAAGGGAGCCGCCGAACGGAGTTCGGCGAATCGCGAGGACGGACCTCGCAACGACAACGAAATCGCGACGTTCCCGATCGGCGAGAACGTCCACGAGGCGGAGATCCTGCGGGAGACCGTCGTTCCCGCACGCTCGAGCGAGGCCGTCACCGAACGCGCCCACGCGATCGCGCGCGACGTACTCGAGGTGATGGACGGGCGAGGCGTCTACGGGATCGAATTTTTCGAAGCTTCGGACGGCGAGGTCCTGCTCAACGAGATCGCCCCGCGCCCGCACAACTCCGGCCACTGGACGATCGAGGGCGCACAGACCTCACAGTTCGAACAACACGTCCGGGCCGTGCTGGGCTGGCCGCTGGGCTCGACCGCGCTGCGCTCGCCGACCGTGATGACGAACCTGCTCGGCGACGTAGAGGAGGAACGGTCCGCGCAACTGAGCGACCTCGACGAGATCCTCGAGACGCCCGGTGCGAACCTCCACTGGTACGGGAAACGGGAGGCCAGACCGCTCCGGAAGATGGGACACGTGACGATGACCGGACGGGACGACGAGGGCGTCGACGAATTGCTGGAGCGGGCGGTGTCACTCCGCGAGTCCGTCACGTTCGAATAGCGACGCCACGCGGAATCGTTACGAACGTGTTCGCCCGAAACGGCGGTCTCGAGCGCCGTACCGTAGAAAGCGTTTTACCGATCGCTCTGTTATTGCGTGGACATGATAGATAGCGAACGCGTCTTCGAGCGGCTTTCGGAGGGCCGCGGATCGGGCATCGACCTCGATCCCGAGCCGACGAGAGCGGACCTCCGTGATGTCGTCCAGGCGTTCAAAGCCGACGGGCTGTGTGGCCGGCGGGTCGCCGAGCAACGGCTCGTCCCGTATTTCATCGCAAACGACGGCTACGGGCAGCGCGAACTGAGCCTTCTCGAAGACGTCCTGGCCGAGGAGTACGAGGGGACCGATCTCTGCCTTCGCACGCGTCGCTCCGAGTGTAGCCGGCTCCGCGGCGGCTGTAAGGGGTCGCGCTGACACGGACCGCGAAGCCGTTCCTTTCATTGCGGCTGGGACGAAACCCCGGCGTATGACCGCATCGGCAGTCGAGGACCTAATCGACCGGCTACACGAGGAAGCGACCCAGGATCGACCGACTGCGGAGACGCCCGACGTGGGAATCGTCATGGGCAGCGATTCCGACCTCGAGACGATGATGACCGGCGGGAAGCGCCGAGGGGCCTACGACGCCTTCGTGGACGAACTCGGGTTCGCCGAGCAGACCGACTTCGAGAGCCCACCCGACGAGCGGTTTACCTTCGAGACCTACGTCACCTCGGCCCACCGGACGCCGGACTTAATGACGGCTTACGCCGAGACGGCCGAGGAGCGCGGGCTCGAGGTGATCATCGCCGGGGCCGGTGGGAAGTCGGCGGACCTCCCGAACATGACCGCCTCCATCGCGTACCCGCTGCCGGTGATCGGCGTTCCGGTCCAGGAGAAGTCCGTCGACAGCGTCATCGGGATGCCGACGGGCGCGCCGTTGGTCGCGGTCGACGCCGGGAAGTCGTTCAACGCCGCGCTCTCGGCCGCCCAGATCCTCGCCCGGCAACACGACGCGGTCCGCGATCGGCTGGTCGCCTACCACGAGGACCTGCGGGCGGGCGTCGGCGACGTCTCTCGAGACCTCCACGACCGGGGGACGCCGGCGTTCCGGGATCGAGAGGAGTAGTCGCCGTCGCCTGCCGACGGCAGTGACCGTTCGGTCATCCGAACGGATTCGGCAGGAAGATATTACCGCCATAGCGCCGTTAAACCGGCCGTTTTCGGCCGTGAGTAATAGCCTGTTACCGGTTCGTTCGCTATTCATAGGGACACATATAGTATAAGGTGATTAATTACGAGGGTTCCGCGTTCGCTGAAGTCGCGTCTCGGCCCGTGTTTCCCCGAAAAACGAAGAATCAACCCTTATGTGCGTGCGGTTTGAAGCCCCGAACGTTACGGAGATGAATGATTGGATCGCCATCGGGGCGCTGGCACTCGTCGGGGTACTGATACCGCTCGGGATGATGTCGGTATCGTCTCTCCTGCGACCCACCGTGCCCGAAACGAGCAAACGCGCCACCTACGAGAGTGGCGAGATTCCGACCGGCGGCACGCGCATCCGGTTCAACATTCAGTACTACATGGTTGCGCTTCTGTTCGTCGTCTTCGATATCGAGACCGTCCTGTTGTTCCCGTGGGCGGTTGCCTACCAGGATGCCCTCGCGTCGCCGGAAATCTCGCTCGTCCGCGCGCTCGGACCGATGCTGCTGTTCGTCGGTATCCTGCTGGTCGGACTCGCGTGGGCGTGGCGCACAGGCGCAGTACAGTGGGCCCGGACGGCCGAACAACTGAAGGCTGACAGACAATGAGCAGCGACCAACCACGCCAGTCGATCTACGACAGCACCGCACCGTCGACGGACACCCGCGACTCGCGGATCGGTGAGGGTGCCGACGACCGCTTCAACTCCAAGCTTCGGGAGGCCTTCGGCTCCACGCCGTTCATCCTCACGAAGTTCGACAAGTTCATGAACTGGGTGCGGGGCAACTCCATGTTCATGCTCCAGTTCGGGATCGCGTGTTGCAGCATCGAGATGATGCACACCTACGCGATCAAACACGACCTGGACCGCTTCGGGGCCGGCGTGCCGCGGGCCTCGCCCCGACAGGCCGACGTGATGATCGTCCCCGGGACGATCGTCTCGAAGTTCGGCCCCCGCATGAAGCGGGTCTACGACCAGATGCCCGAACCCAAGTTCGTCGTCGGCATGGGCTCGTGTACCATCTCCGGGGGCCCCTTCCAGGAGGGGTACAACGTCGTCAAGGGCGCCGAGGAGATCATCCCCATCGACATCCACGTCCCCGGCTGCCCGCCCCGGCCGGAAGCGCTCGTCTACGGCATCGCGAAGCTCCAGGAACGGATCCGCAACGGCGAGTCCACGCCCGTCGTGGTCAAGCCCTACGAACTCGAGGAGTTCGGCGACCTGCCACAGGACGAACTCGTCCAGAAACTCGCCGACGACATCGACGAGGAGGATCTGGTCATGCGTTACAACTGGGCTGATTCGCCATGAGTACGGGACTCGAGCGCGACCCGGCGATCGAGGTATCGGAGGACGACCTCGAGGCGCTGATCGGCGATCGCGCGCTCGCGCGCGACGATCACCTGAACGCGCCGGGGTTCGTCGTCCGGCCGGACGACGTCCAATCGGTCCTCTCGGACCTGCGTGACGAGGCCGGCTTCGACCACCTCGCGAACCTCACGGCCCAGCAGTACGCCGACCGGTACGAGTCGATCTACCACCTCCGGAAGTACGCCGACCCGACCCAGGAGGTGTCGGTCGTCGTGCCGACGACCACCGACGACCCGGTCAGCCAGACCGCCGAACCGGTCTTTCGCACCGCCGACTGGCACGAGCGGGAGGCCTTCGACCTCGTCGGGATCGACTACGAGGGCCACCCCGATCCGCGACGGATCCTCCTGCCCGAGACCTGGCAGGGCCATCCGCTCTCCGAGGACTACAACCAGGAGAAGCCGCAGTTGGTGACCCTGAGCGAACACGCCAACCCGGTCCAGCCGGACCACCACGACGACGAGTCGGACACGATGTTTCTCAACATCGGTCCCCACCACCCGGCGACCCACGGGGTCCTCCACATCGAGACGGTCCTGGACGGCGAGACGGTCGTCGACGTCGACCCCGACATCGGCTACCTGCACCGCTGTGAGGAGCAGATGTGCCAGCAGGGGACCTACCGGCACCAGATCATGCCCTACCCCGACCGCTGGGACTACGTCTCGGCCGGCCTCCTCAACGAGTGGGCCTACGCGCGCACGGCCGAGGACCTCGCGGACATCGACGTCCCGGAGTACGCACAGGTCATCCGGACGATGGGCGCGGAGCTGTGCCGGATCGCCTCGCACATGCTCGCGCTCGCGACCTTCGCACTCGACGTCTACGGCGACTTTACCGCCATCTTCCAGTACGGCATGCGCGACCGCGAGGTCGTCCAGGACATCCTCGAGGATCTGACCGGCCAGCGGCTCATGTTCAACTATTTCCGGTTGGGCGGGGTCGCCTGGGACCTGCCAGAACCCCGCGAGGAGTTCATCGAAAAGACCCGCGACTTCCTCGACGGACTGCCCGCGAAGGTCGACGAGTACCACGACCTGCTGACCGGCAACGAGATCTTCCAGGTCCGGACCCACGACACCGGAATCCTGGAACCGGAAGTGGCCAAACAGTACGGCTGTACCGGCCCTGTCGCCCGCGGCTCCGGCATCGACTACGACCTCCGCCGCGACGACCCCTACGGCTACTACGACAACCTCGAGTGGGACGTCGTCACCGAGGACGGCTGTGACAACTACTCTCGGGTCCTCGTTCGCATGCAGGAGGTCGAGGAGTCCGCGAAGATCATCGAGCAGTGTCTCGACCTGCTCGAGGACTGGCCGGAGGACGAACGCACTGTCCAGAGTAACGTGCCGCGGACGCTGAAGCCGGACGCGGACACGGAAATCTATCGCAGCGTCGAGGGCGCGAAGGGAGAACTCGGGATCTACATCCGCTCGGACGGGACCGACAAGCCGGGCCGGTTCAAGATCCGGAGTCCGTGTTTCCACAACCTCTCGGCGCTGCCCGAGATGTCCGAAGGCGAGTACATCCCGGACCTGATCGCGTCGCTTGGCAGCCTCGATATCGTCCTCGGGGAGGTGGACCGATAGTATGCCCGGCACACAGACAGCGACCGCGACGCCGGCGCTGCCGCTGCAGGACACGGTCTTGCTCCCCGAACGGATCGGCGAGCTGACCGGCCTTGACGGGTTCGGGCTCGGCGGCGAGTTGCTCGCGGCCTTCCTCGCGGCCTTCCTCATCGGGAACCTGATGCTGGCGATGACCGGCGTCGCGGGGCCGTGGGCGAAGCGAAAGATCACCGCCGCATTCACCGACCGGATCGCGGTCAACCGGCTCGGGCCGGCCGGCCTCTTCATCATCGTCGCCGACGCTGTCCGGCTCCTGTCGAAGGAACTGGTCATCCCGGAGAACGCCGACCGCCCGGCCTACGACCTTGCGCCGATCGTCGTCGCGTCGTCGGCGCTTTTGGGCTTTGCCGTCATCCCGATGGGTAACGGGATCCACCTCGCGGACCCCGAAGTCGGACTGGCGTACGTCTTCGCCGTCTCGGGGATCGCGAGTCTGGGCCTGGTGATGGCCGGCTACGCGTCGGCGAACAAGTACTCGATGCTCGGCGGGCTCCGGGCGGTGGCACAGAACGTCGCCTACGAGATCCCGCTGGTCATCACCGGGATGTCGGTCGTGATCTTCTCGGGGTCGCTGCAGATGGGGACGATCGTCGCCGAGCAACACGAAACGCTCGTGACGATCGCCGGGATCGACATCCCGACGTGGTACGCGCTGATCAACCCCTTCGCGTTCGTCCTCTTTCTGGTGGCGAACTTCGCGGAGGTCGGTCGCAACCCCTTCGACACGCCGGAGGCACCGACCGAGATCGTCGCCGGCTACCAGACCGAGTACTCCTCGGTCTACTTCGTGCTGATCTACCTCGGGGAGTTCCTCCACATCTTCCTCGGCGGGGCGATCATCGCGACGATCTTCCTCGGCGGCCCGGCCGGCCCCGTCCTGCCGGGCATCGTCTGGTTCATCATCAAGATCTGGGCGGTGTTCTTCGCGACCCAGTGGCTGCGCTCGGCGGTGCCACGGGTTCGAATCGACCAACTGATCGAGATCGGCTGGAAGGGCCTGCTCGTGTTGGCCTTCGCCAATCTCGTCTTGACCGCGGTAATCGTGGGGCTGATAGCATGATCGGGATACTCAAATCGATGGCAACGACGATGAAACACGCACTGGACGGCTCCACATTCACGGTGGAGTACCCGGAGACCGCACCGGACGTCTCGCCGCGCTTTCGCGGCGTCCACAAGTTCAGTCAGGAGCGGTGTATCTGGTGTCGCCAGTGTGAGAACGTCTGTCCGAACGACACGATTCAGATCGTGACGAACGATCAGCGACAGGGCGAACAGTACAACCTCCATATCGGACAGTGTATCTACTGTCGGCTCTGTGAGGAAGTCTGCCCCGTCGACGCCATCCTCCTGACGGAGAACTTCGAGTTCACCGCGGACACGAAACACGACTTCGTCTACAACAAAGAGCAGTTGAAGGCCGTCCCGTGGTACAAGGACATCGACCCGCTCGCCTCCCGCGAACCCGATCGCGGCGCGTGGGTCGGTGAAGGCGAGGGGGAGGTCGACTACCAGTAACGGGTCCGCCCGTCCCGTAAACGGGCACTATCAACACAACCATGAACTACGAGCTGATCGCGTTCGCGCTGTTCGCCGGGGTGACGCTGGCCAGCGCGGTGGGTGTCGTGCTCATGCAGGACCCGTGGCATTCGGCGCTCCTGCTGGGCGTGGCGCTGCTCAGCGTGGCGGTCCACTACGTGATGCTGGCGGCCGAGTTCGTCGCCATGATGCAGGTCCTCGTCTACGTCGGCGGGGTCCTCGTCCTCATCACGTTCGCCGTCATGCTGACCCAGCGCGACGACACCGAGACGGACGAGGTGGTACAGGCATGACGACCGGCCCGAAACTCCGACTCGGAAAGACGCTGGTCCCGGGGCTACTCGCCGTCGGACTGTTCGCCGTGATGGCGTTGATTACACTCAACGCCTCGTTCGGCGGCATGGAAGGGTTCCCCGAGGGGATCTCGGTTACGGCCGAACTCGGCTACGCACTCTTCGGCTACGACGAACTGCAAACGGTCGGCGGGACCGAACCGTTCCTCGCCGCCGTCTTGCTCGTCGCCGTCGCGCTCGACGCCGCGCTCGACGCCTCGCTCGTCCTCGCGAAACGCGAGGAGGGCGGCGAACCCGTGTCCGCGCTCTCGAGTGCGGACGAGGCCTCGAGCGAGACGCCGGAGCCGGCCGTCGCCGATGGTGGCACGGAGTCCGGAGGTGAGGATCGATGACCGTCGACGTACAGTACTACGTCCTGCTGTCGATGGCGGTGTTCTGTATCGGTCTCTTCGGCGTCCTGACGCGTCGTAACGCACTGTTGTTCCTGATGTCCGTCGAGTTGATGCTGAACGCGGCAAATATCAACTTGATCGCGTTCGCGTTCTATCACGGCAACCTCACCGGCCAGCTGTTCGCGCTGTTTACGATGGCGCTGGCCGCTGCCGAGGTGGCCGTCGGGCTCGGGATCATTCTGGTGCTGTATCGCAACTTCCGTGACGTCGACGTCACGGTACCGACGACGATGAGGTGGTAAGATGGCAGCAACAGCAACAGGACCGTTCGGATTCGCACCGGCGATCGCAGTGTTCCCGCTCGTGGCGTTCGTGATCACGCTCCTGTTCGGGAAGCACTTGCCGAAGAAGGGCGCGCTGCCGGGCATCATCGCGACCGGCGGGTCGCTCGTCGTCTCGCTGGTGATGGCCGCGGCCGTCGCGGGCGGCGACGCACATCACACGGAACTGTACGAGTGGACGGCCGGCGCAGCGGCGAGCGAAACCGGCGCGGAGACGATCGCCTTTACGTTCGGGATCCTGATCGATCCGCTCTCGGCGCTCATGCTGGTGATCGTCTCGCTGGTCGCCCTGCTCGTCCACGTCTTCAGCCTCGGCTACATGAACGCCGAAGGGGAGACCGGGCTGCGGCGGTACTACGCCGAACTCGGGCTCTTTACCTTCAGCATGCTCGCGTTCGTCTTCGCGGACAATCTGCTGATGGCGTTCATGTTCTTCGAACTCGTCGGCCTCTGTTCGTACCTGCTGATCGGATTCTGGTTCCGCACGGAATCGGCCCCTTCGGCCGCGAAGAAGGCGTTCCTGGTCACCCGCTTCGGTGACTACTTCTTCCTGATCGGGGTCGTCGCCATCGCGGCGACGTTCGGCACGGTCGGCTTCGCCGGCGAGGGCTCGTTCGTCACGGCCGCCGAGACGGCGATCGAGGACGGCGCGACGCTGTTCGGCTTCGACGCCCAGACCTGGGTGACGATCACCGGACTGCTCGTGCTGGGCGGCGTGCTGGGCAAGTCCGCGCAGTTCCCCTTCCACACCTGGCTGCCCGACGCGATGGAGGGTCCGACCACCGTCTCCGCGCTCATCCACGCGGCGACGATGGTCGCGGCCGGGGTCTACCTGGTCGCCCGGATGTTCGGCTACTACGCGCTCTCGCCGACCGCACTCTCGATCATCGCCTTCGTCGGCGGCTTCACCGCCCTGTTCGCGGCGACGATGGCCGTCGTCAAAGACGACGTCAAGCAGGTGCTTGCCTACTCGACGATCAGCCAGTACGGCTACATGATGCTCGGACTGGGCGTCGGCGGCTACGTCGCCGGCGTCTTCCACCTGATGAACCACGCCTTCTTCAAGGCCTTACTGTTCCTCGGTGCCGGCGCGGTCATCATTCTGATGCACCACGAACAGGACATGTGGAAGATGGGCGGCCTGAAAGACAAAGCGCCCGTCGTCTACTACACGTTCCTCGCTGGCGCGCTCGCGCTCGCAGGGATCGTCCCGTTCTCCGGCTTCTGGTCGAAAGACGAGGTGCTGTTCGACGCGCTGGCCGTCGGCCTCTCCGAACCAGTCATCCTCGCGGCCTACGCGATGGGACTGGTGGCCGTGTTCTTCACCGGCTTCTACACGTTCCGGATGGTCTTCCTGACCTTCCACGGCGAACCCCGGTCCGACACCGCCGAGGACCCCCACCCGGTTGGGTGGGCGGTCAAGGTCCCGCTGCTCGCGCTCGGGACCCTTGCCGCCGTCGCTGGCCTCGTGAACATGGCCCCGATCGCGAAGCTCGCGGGGGTCGACATCACGTTCCTCGAGTTCTGGCTCGACGGCGAGTACGGCTACGTCGAGGGACTGACCTACCACCACTACCACGAGACGGTCGCCGAGATGGCCTTCGAAGAATCCTACATCGGCTCCGAGACGACGACGATGCTGCTGAGTGCTGGGCTCTCGCTTGGGCTCGCACTTGCCGGCGCGTTCACGGCACACACGCTGTACAACGTGCCCGACCCGGACCGCCACACGACGAAACTCGGCGGCGCCTACAGCGTCCTCAAAAGCAACTACTACCAGGACGAGTATCAGGTCTGGCTCGCCGAAGGCTTCACCCTGCCGCTGGCGCGGGCAGCCGACCGGTTCGACCAGACCGTCATCGACGGCGTGGTCAACGGCACCTCACAGATCAGCCTGTTCGGCAGCGACTGGGTGAAACGGATCCAAACGGGTATCGTGACTAACTACGCGGCGCTGTTGGTGGGCGGGTTCATCGCCTTACTGCTCGTCCTCGGCTATCTCGGAGGGTGGTTCGCATGATGATCGAAGCACTGATCGCGGTCGCACTGATCGGCGCGCTCGTTACGTTCGTCGCGCCGAATCGCATCGCCGGCAAGCTGGCCTTCGCGATCAGCCTCGTGCCGGCGGCCCTATCGCTGTGGCTGTTCGGGGCCTTCGACGGCAGCGGGAACGCCCTCCGGGGCGGCGAACTCGCCTTCGAATCACAGGCGGCCTGGCTCGAGATCGGCGACTACTCGATTTCGTGGTTCGTCGGCCTCGACGGGATCAGCCTGCCGCTGGTCGTCCTGACGACGATCCTCTGTACGCTCGCGATCGTCAGCTCGTGGACCCCGATCGACGAACGCCAGTCGCAGTTCTACGGACTGATCCTGTTCATCGAGGCGATGCTGATCGGCGTCTTCTCGGCGCTTGACTTCTTCCTCTGGTTCGTCTTCTGGGAGGCGGTCCTGATCCCGATGTACCTGCTGATCGGGATCTGGGGCGGCCCGCGCCGGAAGTACGCCGCGATCAAGTTCTTCGTCTACACGAACGTGGCGTCGCTGGTCATGTTCGGCTCCTTCGTCGCGCTGGTCTTCGGACTGGGCGACGTGACCTCCTTCGCACTGCCGGAGGTCGCGACCGCGATGCTCGAGGGCGGGCCCGACGGCCTGTTCGGTCTCAGCGGAACGACCCTCGCGTCGGTCGTCTTCATCGGCCTGTTCCTCGGCTTCGCGGTGAAAGTGCCGATCGTGCCGTTCCACACGTGGCTGCCCGACGCCCACGTCGAGGCACCGACGCCGGCCTCGATCCTGCTGGCCGGCGTCCTGCTGAAGATGGGGACCTACGCGCTGTTGCGGTTCAACTTCACGATGTTCCCCGACCAGGTCGAGGCCTACGCGGTGCCGATCGCGGCGATCGCCGTCATCAGCGTCATCTACGGCGCGATGCTGGCGCTTGCCCAGACCGACCTGAAACGGATCGTCGCCTACTCCTCCGTGTCGTCGATGGGCTATGTCATCCTCGGGCTGGTCGCGTACACTCAGTTCGGGGTCGGCGGTGCGACCTTCCAGATGATCTCCCACGGGCTGATCTCCGGACTGATGTTCATGGCCGTCGGGGTCATCTACAACGCGACCCACACGCGGATGGTCACCGACATGTCCGGGCTGGCAGACCGAATGCCGATCGCGGTCGGCGTGCTGATCGCCGGCGCGTTCGGCTACATGGGACTCCCGCTGATGAGCGGCTTCGCCGCCGAGTACTTCATCTTCTTCGGCTCCTTCGGCTCCGAGCTGCTGTCGTACTCGGCGCTGTTTACCTCGCTGGCGATGTTCGGCATCGTCATCGTCGCGGGCTATCTCCTCTTCGCGCTCCAGCGGACCGTCTTCGGCCCGTATCGACTCGAAACCGACTATGAGGTCGGCCGCGCCCCGGTTCACGACGTCGCGTCGCTGCTCGTGTTGCTCGGACTCGTCGTCCTGCTTGGCGTGGCCCCCGACCTGATCTTCGACATGATAACCGACGCAATCGATCCGATCGTCCAGGGAGGTGACCTCTGATGGCGGTCATCGACCTCCCCCAGTGGCTGGCGCTCGCACCGGCACTGATACTCGCCGCGACGGCGCTCGTGCTGTTCCTATTCGACAGCATCAACCCGCACTCGACGAACCGAACCGTCCTCTCCGGGACGACCGTTATCGGCGCGTTGGCCTCGCTGGCCGTCGCCGTCTGGTACGCCGCCGCGGGCGTCGGTGCGACGGGGATCGAGAACTACGGCGTCATCGACATCATGGACGGCCAGTTCGTCGTCGACCAGCTAGCGCTGTTCTTCATGATCGTCGTGGCGATCGTCACCGCCTTAGTCGCGGTCGCGAGCCACGACTACCTGCAGGACCACACCTACCAGGCCGAGTACTACTCGCTGCTGGTCCTCGCGGCAACCGGAATGTCGATGATGGCCGTCTCGAACAGCCTCGTGACGGTCTTCATCGCACTCGAGCTGACGAGCCTGCCGTCGTACGCCCTGGTTGCGATCTTGAAGGACAACCGTGGCAGCGTCGAAGCCGGCCTGAAGTACTTCCTGATCGGCGCGCTGTCGTCGGCGATCTTCGTCTACGGCGTCAGCCTGGTCTACGGCGCGACCGGCTCCTTGCAGCTCGAGGCGATCGCGGCGAACCTCGACGCGGCCGGCGAGATGGGCGGCCTGCTCGGACTGGGCATCCTGATGCTGATCGGCGGCGTCGCGTTCAAGACCGCCAGCGTCCCGTTCCACTTCTGGGCCCCCGAGGCCTACGAGGGCGCGCCCGCGCCGATCTCGGCGTTCCTCTCCTCGGCCTCGAAGGCCGCCGGCTTCGTACTCGCCTTCCGCGTGTTCACGACCGCGTTCCCGCTCGAGGCGACGACGGCGGTGATCGGCGTCGACTGGACGTGGGCGTTCGTCATCCTGGCGATCGTCACGATGACGCTCGGCAACTTCGCGGCGGCGACCCAGGAGAACGTCAAGCGGATGCTCGCTTACTCCTCGATCGGCCACGCGGGCTACGTGCTGATCGGACTGGCGGCGCTCTCGACGTCGTCGGGCGACCTCGTCATGGGCGCGGCGATGATCCACCTGCTGGTCTATGGCTTCATGAACACGGGCGCGTTCCTGTTCGTGGGGCTGGCCGAATACTGGGGCGTCGGCCGTACCTTCGAGGACTACAACGGGCTCGCGACCCAGGCACCGGTCGCCTGCGCCGCGATGGCCGTCTTCATGTTCAGCCTCGCGGGCATCCCGCCCTTCGGCGGGTTCGGGAGCAAGTACCTCCTGTTCAGCCACACGATCGAGGCAGCCACCGAGAACACGGCGCTGCTCGCCGCCGCCGCGGCGCTCGTGATCAACAGCACGCTCTCGCTGTACTACTACTCCCGGCTGGTCAAGGCGCTGTGGATCGAGGAGCCGCTCCTCGAACGGGACACGCTCGCGAAACCGACCGGCCTCTACGCGGCGATCGTCGCCGCCGCCGTCGTGACCGCGGTCATCCTCGCGGCCTTCGGTCCGATCGCCGACGTCGCGACCGAGGCGGCCGCGACGGTCGTCGGCTGAGCCGCACCCGGTAGCTTTTACCCGCCGGGGTCGCAAGCCGCGACAAATGTGTTTCCGGCTCGTGCTCGGCTGCGGCTCCGTCTGTCGGGGAGTCATCGATCATCTCGCCGAGCGCGACGGCCGACTGCTCGTCATCACCGACGACGCGGGCGTCGTCGAAACGCTGCGAGACGAGAGCATCCCGGCTCGAGACGGTGATCCGAGCGATCCAGCGACCGTCGCCGCCGTCGACCAACCGGACGTGATCTTCGTCGGCAGCGACCGCACCGACGTCAACCGGGCCGCGCTCGAGGCCGCACGCGATCGGTTCCCCGGGGCCGCGATCGTGGCCTATCTGGGCGGCAACGCGACGGCCGCGGACCGCGAGCGCTTCGACGCCCTCGCGGACAGAGTCGTCGGCCCCGCGAGCGCGCTGTCGGAGTGGGTCCTCGCGGAAGCGGCGAGCCCGTCGGCCGAGTCGGCGATCGAACTCCGAGACCAGCTTGCCGGGATCGACGGCCGGCTCGCGGTCATGGCCCACGACAACCCCGATCCCGACGCGATCGCCAGCGCGGTCGCGCTGGCCGACATCGCCGAGTCCGTCGGCGTCCCGGCCGACGCCTGCTACTTCGGCGACATCTCCCATCAGGAGAACCGGGCGATGGTCAACTTACTCGAGTTGGACCTGCGGAACCTCGGACCCACGGAGTCGCTCGAGGAGTATTCGGCCTTCGCGCTGGTCGACCACTCCCGGCCGGGGGTCAACGACCAGCTCCCGACGGAACTGCACGTCGACATCGTCATCGACCATCACCCGCCGCGCGGGCCGGTGCCTGGCGAGTTCGTCGACCTCCGTCAGGGTGCGGGCGCGACCAGTACCGTCCTGACCGAGTACGTCGAGCGGTTCGATCTGGGATTCGATCCGTCGACGGCGACGGCACTGTTGTACGGCATCCGTGTCGACACGAACGACTTCACCCGCGAGGTCTCCCCCGCCGACTTCCGGGCTGCGTCGGTGCTGTCGCCCCACGCGGACGCGTCGGTCCTGCGCCAGATCGAGCAGCCGTCGCTCGAGGGCGACACCCTCGAGACGATCGCGCGGGCGATCAAGAACCGGATCCAGCGCGACTCGGTCGCGGTGGCCAGCGTCGGCCGGATCGGCGACCGGGATGCGCTGCCCCAAGCCGCCGACCAGCTGCTCGCGATGGAGGGCGTCGAGACGACGCTCGTCTTCGGCTTCAACGATCAGATGGTCTACGTGTCGGCCCGCTCGCGGGCCGCCGACGTCGATCTCGGCGAGACGCTCCGGGACGCGTTCGACCGGATCGGCAGCGCCGGCGGCCACGCCGACATGGCCGGCGCACAGCTCGAGATCGGCATTCTGGGCAGCGCCGACGACGAGGCGGAGATCGAGTCGATCGTCAGCGTCGTCGAGGAGGTGATCACCAACCGCTTCTTCGAGGCGATCGAGACGCGGCCGGGGGTCCCGGTCGGGGCCTACACCCAGACCAGCGAGTGGCTGTTCACGAAACGCGGCGAGCCGGACGGCGGGGAATCCGCGTGAGCGTGACGGGTGGGCGGCCGCGATGGGGCGTCAGTGACAGTACTTTTGCGCGCGGCCGCCGTCGGTCCGCGTATGGAGGTCGTGTCGGACCGAACGAAGCCCAAGGTCAAAGACTACATGACGCGCGACGTCGCGACGGTATCGCCGGACGAAACCGTCGGCGAGGTCTCGGCCCGGATCGCGGAGAGCGACGAACACAGCGGCTTTCCGGTCTGTGAGCGCCGCCGCGTCGAGGGCTTCATCAGCGCCCGCGACCTGTTGCTGGCCGACGACGACGATCCGATCTTCACCGTGATGGCGACCGATCTGCTCGTCGCCCACCCCGACATGAAGGTGACCGACGCCGCGCGGGTCATCCTCCGGTCGGGCATCCAGAAGCTCCCCGTCGTCGACGACGCGGGCAACCTCGTGGGGATCATCTCCAACGCCGACGTCATCCGCAGCCAGATCGAGCGAGCCACCCCCGAGAAGGTCGGCAAACTCAAACGGACCTTGGAGCAGATCCACGAGATCGAACTCGCGGAGGAACGCCGGACCGTCGCCCTCGCCGACCTCACACCCACCCAGGGTCGGGTCTACGCCGACGAACTCGAGGGCCGCCGGTACGAACTCGAGCGGGGGCTGGCCGAGCCGCTGGTGGTCATCGACAACGGTGGCACGCTCCTGCTGGCCGATGGCCACCACCGCGTGCTGGCGGCCGACCGGCTGGACATCGACGAAATGGACGCCTACGTCATCGTCATCGATCACGAGATCGATCTGGGAATGGCCCGCACGGCGGAAAAGGAAGACTTGGAACGGATCGACGACATCGACGTCGTCGACTACGCGCGTCACCCGCTCGTCCAGACGACGAAGCGACTCCAGTCCGACGGCAGCGGAACGGACGACGAGCAATAGCGGACCTATTCCTCGAGTTCGGCCCGCAGCAGCTGGTTCACGTCGCCCGGATCCGCACTCCCGCCGGTCTTCTGCATGACCTGCCCGACCAGGAAGTTGATCGCGCCGTCGTCACCGCTCTCGTAGTCGTCGACGGCGTCGGGGTTCTCGTCGATCGCCTCGACGACCGCTTGCTGGACTTCGTCCTCGCCGGTCTTGCCAAGTCCCTCCTCGGCGACGACCTCGTCGGGGGTTCGGCCGTCGTCGAGCATCGACCGCAGGACGGTCTCGCGGGCGTTTTTCGCCGTGATCTCGTCCTCGGCGACGAGTTCGACCAGACGTTTGATCTCCTCGAGGCGGCCCTCGATCTCCGTAATTTCGATGTCGCGGTAGTTGAGTTCACCCAGCAGGTTGTCCGCGACCCACGTCGCCGCCAGATCGGGGTCGAACTCGCCGGCGACGTCCTCGTAGAAGTCCGCGACCTGCTTCGTGGAGGTGAGTTTGGAAGCGGCCTCCTCGCTCAGGCCGTACTCCGCCTGAAACCGCTCGCGGCGGGCCGAGGGAAGTTCCGGGATCGCGATCTCGTCTTTCCAGTCCGAGACCCGCAGCGGCGGCAGGTCGGCCTCCTCGAAGTAGCGGTAGTCCTTCTCCTCCTCTTTCGAGCGCATCGAGACCGTAATACCGCGGGACTCGTCCCAGTGACGCGTCTCCTGCTCGACCGCGCGGCCCCGTTGGATGGCGTTTTTCTGGCGGGTCTCCTCGTAGGCCAGGGCCTTCTCGGCGCCCTTGTGGCTCGAGATGTTCTTGACCTCGGTGCGGTTAGCCGACTCGAGTGCGTCGATCCCGATCTCGTCGGTGTCGTCGCCCTCGATGTCTTCCTCGGGAATGATCGAGAGGTTGGCGTCGATCCGCAGGCTGCCGTCGCGCTCGGCGTCGAAGACGCCCAGGTACTCGAGGACCTCCTCGAGTTCCGCGAGGAAGGCCCGGACTTCGCCGGGGCTGCGGAAGTCCGGCGCGGTGACGATCTCCATCAGCGGCGTCCCCGCGCGGTTGTAGTCGACGAGGGTGTACTCCGCGGAGTCGATGCCGCCACCGCCGCCGACGTGCTGGAGGCTGCCGGGGTCTTCTTCCAAGTGGGCCCGTTCGATCGCGACGGTCCGACGCTGGCCCTCGACGGCGATCTCGAGGTCGCCGTCCTGACAGATCGGCTCGTCGTACTGGGTGATCTGGAAGTTCTTGGGGAGGTCGGGGTAGTAGTAGTTCTTCCGGTGGAACCGGGTCTCCTCGGGAATGTCGGCGTCGATCGCCTTGCCGATCTTGACCGCGGCTTCGACGGCCCCCTCGTTCAGCACCGGGAGCGCCCCCGGCAGGCCGAGACAGACCGGGCAGACGTTGTCGTTGGGCTCGTCGCTCGGCTCGGTCGAACAGCCACAGAAGATCTTCGTGTCGGTCTCCAGCTGGACGTGGACCTCGAGGCCGATGACGGTCACGAGGTCGCCCTGCTGGACGGTCTGGGCAGTCATTAGAGGCGATTCGGCCCCACAGGGGTAAAACGTAACGGGACGCGCTCGTTTCGTCGCCGCTCAAGTAGTGTGCCACCACACTATATTTGTGCCTTCAGCGACTAACATCGAGTATGAGTACCGATCGGGTCGACGCCGAAAGCAAGGTCTCCGGGAATCAGGCCAATATTCCCGCGCGAATCCGTCGACAACTCGATATCGATGACGGTGATCGACTTCGGTGGCACGTCGGAGATGACGGAACGGTCCGAGTGGAGGTCGTTCACCGCCGCGGTGGCTCGTTCGCTGATTTCACCGGATACGACGGTGACGAGGAGACCGACGCAACGACGGATCACGACGCCTGGGGAGTCGAATAGATGCCGCGTGCGGTCGTCGATACGTCGGTGCTGTTTGCCGCGAGTTACCGCCGAGACGGGGCACACGAAGCCGCACTTCCGATTCTTCGCGGGATCGACGATCAGTCCCTGCCCGAGGCGATCGTCCTCGATTACGTTCTCGCGGAGACGCTCAATGGACTGACGACACACGCTGGTCACGAGCCGGCCGTCGATTTTCTCGACCGTATAGAAGAAAACGCCAGATTTCACCTCGTTTCGATATCAGCTGATACGTTGGCGACAGCGAAATCGCTGTTTCGCCGGCATAGCGGCCTTTCGTTCGTCGACGTTTGTATTGTCGCGTATATGCAAGCCAACGATGTCGAATGCCTGTACGCGTTCGACGACGATTTCGATCGCGTCGACGAGGTCACTCGACTCGGGACCGCGACGAATCCGTACGATCCGCGCTGACTACCGCGCGTCCTCGAGTTCCTCGAGCGCCGCCGGGTTCTCGATGCTGCTCATGTCGCCTAAGTCCTCGCCGGTGTAGGTGGCCTGGATGGCCCGACGGATGATCTTGCCCGACTGGGTCTTCGGGAACTCGTCGACGAACAGCACCTCGCGCGGGCGGAACGGTTTGCCCAGTTCCTCGCCGACCTGCGCGCGCAGTTCCTCGCGGAGGTCGTCGGTCTCCTCGTAGCCGTCCTCGAGGACGACGTAGGCGACGACGGCGGTGCCGGTGGTATCGTCGGGCGCGCCGATGGCGGCGGCCTGGTTGACCGCCGCGTGGTCGATGAGCGCGCCTTCGACCTCCGCGGGCCCGACCTTCCGGCCGGCCACGTTGAGGGTGTCGTCGGCCCGGCCGTGGAGGAACCAGAAGCCGTCCGCGTCCTTCTGGGCCCAGTCGCCATGATCCCACATGTCCTCGAAGGTCGACCAGTACTCGTTGAGGTAGCGCTCGTCGCCCGACCACAGCGATTTGGTCATCGAGGGACAGGAGTCACGCGCGACGAGGTAGCCGCGTTCGTTGTCCTCCTTGACCGAATTGCCCTCGCGGTCGACGACGTCGATGTCCATCCCGAGGCCGGGTCCGCCGAGCGTACAGGGCTTGAGCGACTCGGTCGGCATCGGCATCAGGAAACAGCCACAGATCTCGGTGCCGCCGGAGATGTTGATGATCGGGGCCTCGCCGCCGCCCACGTTCTCGTGGAACCAGTGCCAGGACTCGGGATCCCACGGCTCGCCCGTCGAGCCCAGAATTCGCAGCGAGGAGAGGTCGTGGCCCTCGAGCCACTCGTCCCCGTGCTTGCGCAGCGCCCGAATGGCGGTCGGCGAGATGCCGAACTGGGTGAGCTTGTGGCGGTCGATCATCTCCCAGAACCGGTCGGGCTCGGGGTAGTCCGGCGCGCCCTCGTACATGAAGACGGTGCCGCCGAAGGTGTGGGTCCCGATCAGGCTCCAGGGGCCCATCATCCAGCCGATGTCGGAGACCCAGAAGAACCGGTCCGCGGGCTTGAGATCCATCCCGAAGTGGACCTCCTTGGGACACTGGACCTGCACGCCCGCGTGGGTGTGAACGATGCCCTTCGGTTTGCCCGTGGTGCCCGACGAGTACAGCAGCATCGACTCCTGACTCGAGGGCAGCGATTTCGTCTCGTAGTCGTCGGCGGCGGTTTCGACGGCGTCGGCCCACCACTCGTCGCGGTCGTCGTCCCAGGGGACTTGATGTTCGTTCCGCTCGTCGCTCGAGCCCAGTCGATCGAAGACGATCGTGGACTCGACGTGGCCGGCCTCCGCGATCGCCTCGTCGGCGGCGGACTTGAGGAAGACCGGATCGCCGCGCCGGTAGAAGCCGTCGCCGGTAAAGAGGACCGAACACTCCGAATCCGCGATCCGGGTCGCGGCCGCGTCGACGCCGAAGCCCGAGAAGATCGGTACTGCGATCGCGCCGACCTTGAAACAGCCATAGAGGATCGAGACGACCTCCGGCACCATCGGCATGTAGAGCCCGACCGTGTCGCCGGTGCCGATCCCGCGTTCCTCGAGCGCGTTTGCGACCTGGTTCGCCCCCCGGTGGAGTTCGTGGTATGTGACTTCGCGGACCTCGCCGTGTTCGCCTTCCCAGATCGTGGCGACCTTGTTCCGGCGCTCCTCGTCGAGGGCGGCGTGGCGGTCGACGACGTTGTGGGCGATGTTGAGTTCGCCGCCGGGGTACCAGTCGGTGAACTGCGGTCCCTCGCTGTCGTCTCGGATTTCGTCGTACTCCTCGTAGAACTCGATATCGAGGTAGTCGATCAGTTCGTCCCAGAACCAGTCGACGCCGCTGTCGGGTTCGCCCTCGAGATCGGTCGTCGTCCGCTCGATGAGTTCCTCGTAGTCGTCGATCCCGTAGGTCTCCATGAACTCGGCGACGTTCGTCGACTCGACGAACTCCTGGCTCGGTTCGTGGGCGATCTCGTCGATGTCCTCGAGGCTTGGGCTCGTGTTCCCGGACATTGTCACTCGTAGGTTAGCGTCATGCCACCATCAAACAACAGGTCGCCGCCGTCCAGGTGCCGGCCGAGATCCGAGAAGCCGAGCAAGAAGAGGTTGGCGACGTCGATCGGTTCCATCATCTCCGTGACTCGAGACTGACCGAGCATCACGTCCTCGATCACCTCGTCAACCGAGATGCCGCGCTGTTCGGCGGTATCCTCGAGTTGAGCGGTCACCAGCGGCGTCTTCACGTAGCCGGTGCTGAGAGAGAACGCCCGGATCTGCCCCTCGCCCTCGGCGGCGATCGACTGGGTCAGTCCCCGCAGGCCGAACTTCGAGACGTTGTACGCGACCTTGTCGCTCGTGACGTAGTGACCGTGGACAGACGCCATGTTGCCGACACACCCTTGGCCGTCGTCGGTCTCCCGGAAGTGTGGGAGACACAGTTTCGAGAGATACAGCGGGGCCCGGAGCATGATTCGATGCATCAGGTCGTAGGTCTCCATCGGGAACTCGTCGATGGGGTCGATGTGTTGCATCCCGGCGACGTTCGCGAGGTACTTGAGATCGCCCAGCTGTGCGGCCTCGTCGACGATCCGCTCGATGTCGTCGTCGACCGTCAGATCGCCGGGGACCGCCTCGATCTCGCCCTCGAGGCCGAGGTCCTCGCCGCGAGCCACCGTCCCGTCGAGGCCGTCCTCGTCGACGTCGGTCGCCGCGACCGTGAGGCCGTTACCGGCGGCGGCCAGTGCGGTCGCTCGGCCGATACCGGAGGCTCCGCCAGTCACGAGACAGACGTTGCGGTCGGTAAACGAATCATCGGGGAACCGGTAGATCTCGTCGTCGTCGACCGTCGGTGCCGTGACTTTCGTCTGGGACATGTTTTCCGTCTGCCACTCACCGCGGACGGGCATAAAAGTATCCGCGGCCGCGGTTCGCTGGCCGCTCGCGCCGGCGAACGTCTTTTGCCGTTCTACGGCGTTCGACGTAGCATGAGTACCCGAGCCGGGACCGACGAGGGTGCCTTCTGGGGCGACGCCACCGACGATGTCGCGCTCGAGCGCTATCGGACGCTCGTCAACACGATCGACGACGCGATCTACCAGCTCGACACCGACGGTTGCTTCGTCGCGGTCAACGACGGCATCGTCGAGGCGACCGGCTACGCCCGCGAGGACCTCCTCGGTGAACACGTCTCGCTCGTCCTCGCCGACGACGACGTGGCCCGCGTCGAACGCGAAATCGCGACCCGGATCGCCGCGAACGACGACGAGATCGCAACGTTCGAACTCGCCGTTCGAACTGCCGACGGCGACGCGATCCCCTTCGAACTCCGCGTCAACCTGCTGCTCGAGGACGGGGAGTTTCGAGGGACCATCGGCGTCGCCCGCGACCGCTCCGAGAAGCGCCGTCGACAGGACACGCTCGCGTCGGCGATCGCCTCCTACGAGTCGATCACGAGCGTCATCGACGGGGCCGACATCGGCGCCATCGTCCTCAACGAGCAGTGTGAGATCGAGTGGGCCGACGAGTCCGTCGAGGAGTACTTCGGCCTCGATCGCGCGAGTCTCATCGGACGGGACAACCGGACGGTCGTCGACGAAGTCCTCAAACACCGGGTCGACGATCCCGGGTGCTTCGCAGCGACCGTCCTGTCGTCGTACGACGACGAGCGCTACGTCGACGGGTTCGAGTGTCGGATCACTGGCGACGGCGACCACGAGGACCGCTGGCTGTCCTACCAGAGCAAACCGATCGAATCGGGAGAGTTCGCCGGCGGACGGGTCGAGTTCTACTACGATATCACCGATCAAAAGGAGTCGAAAGGTGCGCTCCGGCAGAGCGAAGCGGCGTTCCGGTCGCTGGTCGACGCCGTCGAGGAGTACGCCATTTTCCGGCTCGATACCGACGGACACGTCGTCAGCTGGAACGAGGGCGCGCGCCAGATCAAGGGCTACGAGCGCGCGGCGATCCTGGGCGAACACTTCTCGCAGTTTTACACCGACGCGGACCGGGCCGCGGGCGTTCCCGCGCGGAACCTCGAGCGGGCCCTCGAGAACGGCTCCGTCGAGGACGAGGGGTGGCGCGTTCGTGCGGACGGGACGCGGTTCTGGGCGAACGTCACGATCACGTCGGTCCGGGACGACGACGGTACCCATCGGGGCTATCTGAAGGTGACCCGCGACATGACGGACCGCAGGGAGCGCGAGCGCGAACTCGAGAGCGAACTGCAGCGTATCCTCGGGCGGATCTCCGACGCTTTCTATGCGGTCGACGACGAGTTCAGGTTCACCCACGTCAACGATCGTGCGGCGGAGCTGCTGGAACGCTCCGAGGAGGAACTCCTCGGGGAACGCCTCTGGGACGTGTTTCCCGACCTCAACGAGATCGACGAGGTCTGGGACGCCTTCCATACGGCCCTGGAGTCCCAGGAGCCGACCAGCTACGAACTCTACTACGACACGCTCGATTTCCGGGTCGAGGCGAACCTCTATCCTTCCGAGACCGGGATCTCGGTCTACTTCCGGGACGTTACCGAACGGCGGGAACGGGAACGCGAACTCGAGCGGACCGAGCGGCGCTTCGAGGCTATCTTCGAGGACCCGAACATCCTCGTTGGACTGCTCGAGCCCGACGGGACGGTGATCGACGTCAACGGAACCGCCATGGAGTACGTCGACGCGGAGCTGACGGACGTGATCGGCGAGCAGTTCTGTGAGACGCCGTGGTGGGGCGGGGAGTCCGCGGACGTTCGAGAGGACGTCAGGGAGTGGACCGAACGAGCCGCCGCCGGCGAGTACGTCAACTTCGAGGCCGACCTCTCCAGACCGGACGGGGAGCGATACACCCTGAATGGTGTCTTCCGGCCGGTCACGAACGACGACGGCGACGTCGTCTCGATCGTCGTCTCGGACCGGGACATCACGGAGCGCAAGAAACGCGAGCGCGAACTCGAGGAGTCCGAACAGCGCTATCGCACCCTGGCCGAGAACTTCCCGAACGGCGTCGTCACGCTGTTCGACCACGACCTCGAGTACACGCTGGCGGCGGGCCAGGGCTTCGAGAAGATCCCGGTCGATCCGGCCGACATCGAGGGTAACCACTACAGGGATGCCTGGGACGCGGCGACCAGCGACGCGCTCGAGCCGGCGCTTCGGGGCGCACTCGAGGGCGAGCAAGGGGCAGTCGAACTCGAGTACGCCGACCGCGAGTGGGTCGTCTACACGGTCCCGATCACCGATACCCGCGGCGACGTCTTCGCCGGCGTGACGATGGCCCACGACATCACCGAGCGCAAGGAGTACCAGCGCAGACTCGAGGAGACGGTCGAGCGCCTCGAAGAGTCGAACAAACGGCTCGAGCAGTTCGCCTACGCGGCCTCCCACGACCTGCAGGAACCCCTGCGGATGGTCTCGAGCTACCTCCAGCTGATCGAGGGCCGCTATGCCGATGCCCTCGACTCGGACGGACGGGAGTTCCTCGAGTACGCCGTCGACGGGGCCGAACGGATGCGCGACATGATCGACGGGCTGCTTGCCTACTCGCGAGTCGAAACCCAGGGCGAGCCGCTCGAGCCCGTCGCCCTCGAAACCGTCTTCGACGACGTCCTCGAGGACCTGCAGTTACGGCTCGAGGAGACCGACGCGGCGCTCGAGGTCGGGGAGTTGCCCCGCGTCGAGGGCGATGCCAGCCAGCTCCGGCAGGTGTTCCAGAACCTCCTGAGTAACGCCCTCGAGTACAGCGGCGACGAGCCGCCCCGCGTCCGCGTCGACGCCGAGCGCCGCGGCGAGGACTGGGTGGTCTCGGTCCACGACGAGGGGATCGGGATCGACCCGGACGATCAGGACCGCATCTTCGAGGTCTTCGAACGGCTGCACGGTCGCGAGGCCCACGCCGGCACCGGGATCGGGCTCGCGCTCTGTCAGCGCATCGTCGAACGCCACGGCGGCGAGATCCGCGTCGATTCCGAGCCGGGCGAAGGGGCAACGTTTTCGGTCGTGTTGCCCGCGGCGGACGCCGAGTGAGCGACTCAGCTTGCGTCCGCCCGCCGCCGCTCGAGCGTCCGTAACTGCTCGATCCGGGCCTCGGTCGACGGATGCGTCGCGGGCCGCCATCCGAGCAGCCGACGAACGGCTGCGACCGCCGGGCGGACGACGCGCACGTGGAGCCAGACCAGCCCCCGGTTCAGTCCGCGGGGATCGGCCGGCCCCTCGAGCGAGACCGGCGGCAGAAACCGTTCGACCCAGTGGTCCTCGCCGTCGTCATCGTCCGCCGAGACGGGCAATGGCCGCGACACGATCCCCAGCGTCGCGCTCGCGTGCAGTCGGGCGTCCCGTTTCGGGCGCGAGTCCGCGAGCGTCTCGAGGGCGCTCGCCAGCGCGGCCGGGTCGCCGATGAGTTGACTCGCGCCGCGGTCGGCGGCGTACTCGCGGGCCTTTGCAAACAGTCCGAGCGCGATTGCGTTCACGCCGAGCAGCGCCCGTGCGACCGCGCTCACGACGAGGTACACGACCCCGGTCACGAGGATCGGCACCGCGAGGATGAAAATACCGACCCCGGTGAAGAGACCGAGCATCACCGCGTTCTCGAGGACGCGACGGAGCAGCCGTTCGCGCTCGAGCAATCGATCGCCGATCGCGACGGTCGCGGCGACGGCCGTGACGACCGGGAGGTCCCGGTTCGCGACGTGTGCGACCTCGTGGGCGAGGGCCGCGTCGAGTTCGTCGTCGTCGAGTTCTGCGAGCAGCCCCCTCGTCACTACGATCGTCGGCGAGCGGCGGCTCCCGACGGTCAGACAGGTCGGTTCGGCACGGTCGGCGATGGCCACCGAGGGCACCGGGACGGCCGCCTGCGTCGCCAACCGCTGGACGCGTCCGGCGACGTTTCTCGGACCGTCGCCCTCGGGCGTCGTCAACTCGAGCCCGGCGACGGCGGATCGCGAGCCGTATCGCGCCTGCAGGGTGACGAGACCGACCGCACCGAGGAGGACCGCACCGACGACGAACGGAACGCCGACGACGGCCGGGCGGGACCAGCCGCTCGCCGCCGCCACGCGGAGCCCGCTCCAGGCGAGAACCGAGAGGACGCCGACGTTGACGCCGACCACCAGCGCGAGGGCACCGACGATCCGGAACTGGAGCCGTCGATCCGGCGAGAGTGCCATACTGTCAGCTCGATACCGTGTTTCCAACAGTGTTGCGGTCGTCGTCGGACCGAGGGACGACCGGCGGCTTCTGGGGTCGGCCCACATATGAGATTCTAGATATGAGTCTGACGTACGTTTATGTGGCCGGCCGGGCCCCTAGTGGATATGTCGAACGATCGCGTCGAGCAGCTCGAATCGACGGTCGCGGAACTCGAGTCAACGGTAGAGGGCCTGACGGACGAACTCATCGAAGCCAAGGAGCGAATCCGGGTCCTCGAGGCCGAACTCGACGCCGAGACGCCGACACGGGTCCCCGATCGGCGGGGCGACGAGGCGGGAACGGTGGCGGGAGACGAGACGCCGGAGGCCGAACCCGACGAAGTCGCCGAGGCGGCGGCCGACGCCGAGGACGAGACGGAGACGGCCGACGAGGAAACGGAAGACTCAGGTAGCGACGACATCATCGTCGCATAACTGCAGCGGCGGCCGCGGTCGGGGAACGGACAACCCGGCAGACGGCCGCGTGTGTGACGGAGGGCTCGGATCAAGAATGTATATCAAGTCGATCGTTCTCGACGATTTCAAGAGCTTCGGCCGCAAGACGAAGATCCCGTTTTACGAGGACTTCACGGTCGTGACCGGGCCCAACGGCTCCGGCAAGTCAAATATCATCGACGCCGTATTGTTCGCGCTCGGGTTGGCCCGAACGCGGGGGATCCGCGCGGAGAAGCTGACCGACCTCATCTACAATCCCGGTCACGAGGACGGTGACGGCGACGCCGGCGGCTCCCGGGAGGCGACCGTCGAGGTCGTCCTCGACAACGCCGACGGGACGCTGACCCGCTCGCAGGTCGTCAACGCCGCGGGCAGCGAGGACGTCGGCGACGTCGACGAGATCCGCATTCGTCGCCGGGTCAAAGAGACCGAGGACAACTACTACTCCTACTACTATCTCAACGACCGCTCGGTCAACCTCTCCGACATCCAGGACCTGTTGGCTCAGGCAGGGATTACCCCTGAGGGGTACAACGTCGTCATGCAGGGCGACGTCACCGAAATCATCAACATGACTCCCCACGCCCGCCGGGAGATCATCGACGAAATCGCGGGCGTCGCCGAGTTCGATGCCAAGAAGGAAGACGCCTTCGAGGAACTCGAGACGGTCCAGGAACGGATCGACGAAGCCGAACTCCGCATCGAGGAGAAACGCGACCGGCTCGAGCAGCTTGCGGACGAGCGCCGCGAGGCGATGCGGTATCGCCGGCTCCGCCGCGAGAAAGAGGAGTACGAGGGCTACAAGAAAGCCAGCGAACTCGAGGAGAAACGCACGGACCTCGAGTCGGTCGAGGCGGAGATCGACGACCGCGAGGACGAACTCCGGGAACTGCAGCGCGAACTCGACGAACGCGAGGGCAAGGTCGTCCGGCTCGAGGAGGACCTCGCGGACATAAACGACGAGATCGAGCGCAAGGGCGAGGACGAACAGCTGCGGATCAAAAGCGAGATCGAGGAACTCAAAGGCGAGATCTCGCGACTCGAGGACAAGATCGAGTCCAGCGAGGCCGAGATCGAGGCCGCCGAGGCCGACCGCCGCGAGGCCTTCGTCGAGATCGACCGCAAGCAAGAGCAGATCGACGACCTCGAAGACGAGATCCGCGAACACAAGCTGGAGAAAGCCTCGATCAAGACCGAGATTCAAGAGCGCGAGGCCGAACGCGACGACCTCGAGGCCGAGATCGAGGCTGTCGACACCGAGTTCGACGAACTCAAGGCCGACCTCGCCGAGCGCAAGGACGACCTCGAGGCCGCCAAGACCGAGAAGAACGACCTTCAGCGCGAGCAGGACCGCCTGCTCGACGAGGCCCGGCGGCGCTCGACCACCATCGAGGAGACCGAGGAGACCATCGCGGAAAAGCAGGAGACGTTGCCCGAGATCGAGAACCAGCGGGCCGACTTAGAGCGGGAACTCGAGAAGGCCGAGCAGAACCGGTCGAACATCGCCGCCGTCGTCGACGATCTGAAAGGCGAGAAACGCCGACTCCAGTCGGACCTCGACGAACTCGACGACGAGATCCAGGCCAAACAGCAGGAGTACGCCGAACTCGAGGCAAAGGCCGGCGAGAGCGGCGACTCCTCGTTTGGCCGTGCGGTGACGACGATCCTCAATTCGGGGATCAACGGCGTCCACGGTGCAGTCGCCCAACTCGGCACGGTGCCCGGCGAGTACGCCGTCGCCTGCGAAACCGCCGCCGGCGGTCGACTGGCTAACGTGGTCGTCGACGACGACGTGGTCGGCCAGCAGTGTATCGAACACCTCAAATCGCGCAACGCCGGTCGGGCGACCTTCCTGCCGCTGACCGATATGAGCCAGCGCCGGCTACCCAACGCCCCCAGCGATCCTGGCGTCGTGGACTTCGCGTACAACCTCGTCGACTTCGACGAGGAGTACGCCGGCGTCTTCTCGTACGTCCTCGGGGACACGCTGGTCGTCGAGGACATCGAGACCGCCCGCTCCTATATGGGCGACTACCGGATGGTCACCGTCGACGGCGACTTGGTCGAGAAAAGCGGCGCGATGACCGGCGGCTCCGGCGGCGGCTCCCGGTACTCCTTTACCGGCGGCGGCGAGGGCCAACTCGAGCGCGTCGCCAAGCAGATCACCGAACTGCAGGAGGAACGCGAGGAACTGCGCGAGGAACTGCGCGGCGTCGAGGAACGACTCGACGACGCCCGCGACCGCAAGACCGACGCCGCCGACGAGGTGCGCTCGATCGAGGCCGAACTCGAGGGACTCGACGAGAAACGCGAACAGGTCGAAAGCGAGATCGACGACCTCGAGGCCGAACTCGCGGACCTGCGCGAGGAGCGGGAGTCGGTCGACGAGCGGATGAACGAGATCTCGGCGACGATCGACGAAAAGACGGCCGCGATCGAAGAGATCGAGGCCGAGATCGACGATCTCGAAACCGAACTCGCGGACTCGAAGATCCCCGAACTGACCGATCGGATCGAGGCCCTCGAGGCCGAGATCGACGAGCGCGAGGACCGCATCACCGAGATCGACAGCGAGATCAACGAACTCACCCTCGAGAAGGAGTACGCCGAGGACGCGATCGATGACCGCCACGACGACATCGAGGCGGCCCAGAACCGCAAGGCAGACCACGAGGAGCGAATCGAAGAGTACGAGGCCGAAATCGAGGGCAAGCGCGAGGGTCTCGAGGAGAAACGCGCGGCCGTCGCGGAACTCGAGGAGGAGCTGACGGAGCTGAAAGCCGATCGCAGCGACCTGAAGGAGGAACTCTCGGAAGCGCGGACGAAACGAGACCGACAACAGGATCGGGTCAACACCGTCGAGAGCAAACTCGAGGATGCCCGCGAGCGGGCCGACAGCCTCGAGTGGGAAATCGAGTCGCTTGAATCGGCGGTCGGCGACTACGACCCCGAGGACGTGCCCGACCACGAGACCGTCCTCGAGACCATCGAGTTGTTGCAGTCCGACATGGACGCGATGGAGCCGGTCAACATGCTCGCGATCGAGGAGTACGACGAGGTCCGGGACGATCTCGACGACCTCGAGGAGGGGAAGGCGACGCTTGTCGAAGAAGCGGAGGGTATCCGTGACCGGATCGAGCAGTACGAAACCCAGAAGAAACGGACGTTCATGGACGCCTACGAGGCGATCGCCGGTCACTTCACCGAGATCTTCGAGCAGCTCTCGGAGGGGACCGGGAGCCTCCATCTCGAGAACGAGGACGACCCGTTCGACGGCGGACTGACGATGAAGGCCCAGCCGGGCGACAAGCCCATCCAGCGACTGGACGCGATGTCCGGCGGCGAGAAGTCCCTGACCGCACTCGCGTTCATCTTCGCGATCCAGCGACACAACCCCGCCCCCTTCTACGCGCTCGACGAGATCGACGCCTTCCTCGACGCGGTCAACGCCGAGCGGGTCGGTGAGATGGTCGAGGAACTGGCCGGCGAGGCGCAGTTCGTCGTCGTCTCGCACCGCTCGGCCATGCTCGATCGCTCCGAGCGGGCCATCGGCGTGACGATGCAACAGGACAACGTCAGCGCGGTGACCGGGATCGATCTCAGCGATAGCGACGACGGTGGTGAGGAGGTGCCCGTGAGTGACTAGCGAGTCGCCACGCGACTCGGATGATCTGAGCGGAGCGCGGCGCGACGCGCCGCGGAAAAGCGAACGGGGAGCGGAGCGATCCGTGAGCGGGGAACGAAGTGACCCGCGAGGTAGCGATCCGCCATGCGGCTCGGAGACGGAACGGGACCGCGACGAGTTCTATACCGACGGCGGGGACGAGATCCCCCTCGATATCACGGGCCACGAGGACCGCGAGCGGCCCGGGGACGCGGACTCGAGCGGCGACGACGAGACGAACGCCGCGAGCCACGCACCCGGAGCCGACGACTCCATCCTCGAGTTCTCCGAGGACGAGGTGGACGCGGGGGCCGGAGACGACGAGGAGGTCGAACCCGTCGAACTGCTGGTCCAGCTCGCCGAAGAGGGCGAGATCGATCCCTGGGATATCGACGTCGTCCGGGTCACCGACAAGTTCCTCGAGGCGATCGAGGACGCGGACCTCCGGACGTCGGGCCGGGCGCTGTTCTACGCGAGCGTCCTCCTGCGGATGAAAAGCGACGAACTGTTCGCGACCGACGAGCCCGAGGAGGAGGAGGAACTCCCGCCGTGGGAGGCACCGTTCGCCGACGATCCCGCGATGGACGCCGAGGGCGAGGAGCGCCACCCGCAGGGATTCGATCCCGTCGAGAGCCTCGAGGCGGAGATGGAGCGTCGCCTCGAGCGCAAGCACGCCCGCGGGAAGCCGGAGACGTTGGACGAACTCGTTCGGGAACTGCGGACTGCCGAACGGGACACCCGGTGGAAGGAGTCGCGCAGTTACGACACGAGCGACTCGCCGTCGGGGTACGACCGCGGTATGCAGGAGCTGGACTACCGCTCGGGCGACGATTTCCGGGTCGACGACGAACCGACCAGCGACGACGTCACCCACACCACCCACGAGGAGGACATCGAGGCGGTCATCGACGACGTCGAGGGCGAACTCGAGGTCCACTACGAGAACGGGCGCGAGGAGGTGCTGTTCGCCGAGATCGACGCGGCCGGTGGCTCGCGCGTGATGTCCTATCTGGCGCTGCTCTTTCTGGCCCATCGGGGCCGGATCGCGCTCGAGCAGGACGAACTGTTCGGCGACCTCTGGATCAGGGAGGCCGCGGTGGAAGCGGACGCGAGCGAGGCGATCGCCGACTGAGAGCGGGCCGTCTTGGCTCGAGGAAACGGGGAGTGATGACGCGGAGGTATGTCGAGCCCGATGCTCAGAGACTTCGCTCGATCGCCGTCCGGAGTCGCCGCTCGAGGTCGGACTCGTCACCCGGCCGGAGCGAGAGGCGCTCGTGTCGCTCGTCGGCGTCGAACTGTTCGGCGAGCAGGCCGCCGCGGCGGTCGATCTCGAGCAGCAGATCGAAGCCGTCGCCCTCGGGCAGCGTGACGACCTCGAGTTCGTCGAGGTCGTCCACGAAGGGGCCGGACCGGGGAACGAACTCGAGTTCCTGAACGAAACGGTGGTCCGCGAACAGCGATTCCGTGGCCTCGCACGTCGCCGTTTTGCGGGCGAACCCGAGTGACTCGAGGGCGTCGAACAGCGTCTCGCGGAGCGGGTCGGGTTCGATCTCGATCGGATCACGGTCGTCCGGATCGACCGCCCAGTCGATGTCGAGGCCGGTATCGAGCCAGACGTCGGTTCGATCCGACGTGACGGGCGTGTGGTAGGGGATGTCGATGGTGACAGTAAACGAGCGTTCCTCGTCGGGGTCGATCGTAAACGAATTCGAGAGGGCGTCCGTCTCGAGCTTCGCGGTTCCGTGGCTCTCGTCGGTCTCGTACCGCGTCACCAGGGCGACGTAGATGCTCTCAACGTCCTGACTGTCGTTGCCGCCGGTAACGTCGACGCGCGCGTCGACTGATTCGCCCGCCGTGAGGGTCGGCGGGAGGACCGTCTCGACCGTCGCCGAACCGATGCCGAGTCTCGATAGGACTCGTTTCATGCGGTCGAAAGGCCGCAGCCGTGGCATAAATATTTTGTTAGGTTAGCGGCGTGAGACGACGGCGAGAAAGCGAGGTTCGGAGCGATCCGCGAGCGTGGCAGCGTTACTCGCCGGCCAGCGCCCACTGGTCGTCACCGACCGACTCGAGGACCTCGCGGCGTTCCATCTCGGCGAGGACCTCGGGGAGGCGGTCGGGCTGGGCGATCTCCATCTCGATGCGTTCGATGCCGTGGTGGTCGGTCAGGGCACGGCGGATCGCCTCGTCCGTGAACGTCTCGCGGTCGCTGGCCTCCATGGCACCGGCGATCAGGTCGACCATGTCCTCGATGAAGTTCCACGGGTAGACGACCCAGGTCCACTCCTCCAAGCGCTCGCCGACGTAGTCGGGCTGGAACTCGCTGGTGCCGAGCAACTGCAGCGTCGCGGTACGGACCTCGCCGGCGTCGCGGTCGGCGACGTAGTCGTACGCGCGACTGATCGAGCCGCCGGTGTCGGCGATGTCGTCGATGATCAGCACGTCCTTGCCCTCGACGCTGCCTTCGGGCATCGGGTAGCGGACGCTCGGCTCGTCGGACTTCTCGGCGGCACCGACGTAGTGTTCCATCTTCAGACTTGTCAGGTCGTCGAGCCCGAGGAAGTCACAGAGACACCGCCCCGCGAACCAGCCGCCGCGAGCCAGCGCGACGACCACGTCGGGCTCGAACTCGTCGTCGCGCACGTCGTCGGCGACGTCCCGACACAGTCCGTAGATGTACTCCCAGTTGGTTATCGTACAGTCGAAATCGTCCGGTAAGTCGGACATCTGGTGGCCACCTACGCGACCCCTCGAGCCCGCGCCCCTTAAGTCGGCTGAAACTGGTTTCACCCCCGATCGAGCGATTGCGGCCCCGTCGCCGGGACCACTGCGAGACGTCGAACGGATCGACGACCGTGAGGGGCCGACGTATCCCCGCCCCTCGAGCGGGCGGTCAGCGACGGAGATAGCGCCGAGCCGCGGGAGCGGGAGAGTTTTATAACCTAGTAGTACAATCTAGTTATCGATGTCGAAAACGCAGATGCAGGCCGCCCGCGACGGGACGGTCACGCCCGAAATGGAGCGGGTCGCCGAGCGAGAGAACCGCGATCCGGAGTACGTCCGCGAGCAGGTCGCCGCGGGCCAGGCCGTCATCCCGGCCAACCGACACCACGACACCCTCGATCCGATGATCATCGGTCGCGAGTTCGCGACGAAGGTCAACGCCAACATCGGTAACAGCGAGACGACCAGCGACCTCGAGACGGAACTCGAGAAACTCCACACCGCGGTCCACTACGGCGCGGACACGGTGATGGATCTCGGGACCGGGAGCGACTTAGACGAGATTCGGGAAGCCCACGTCGATCACTCGCCGGTACCCATCGGAACGGTGCCGCTGTACGAGGCCGTCAAGCAGGCGGGCAGTCCCGAGGCGATCACGACGGAGCTGTTGCTCGAGATCATCGAGAAACAGGCCGAGCAGGGTGTCGACTACATGACGATCCACGCGGGGATCCTCGCCGAACACTTGCCGTTGACCGACGGCCGGAAAACGGGAATCGTCTCGCGGGGCGGCTCCATCATGGCCAAGTGGATGGAGGAACACGGCGAGCAGAACCCGCTGTATCAGGTCTTCCCCGAGATCTGCGAGATCTTTGCCGAACACGACGTCACGTTCAGCCTCGGCGACAGCCTCCGTCCGGGGTCGCTGGCGGACGCCTGCGACGAGGCCCAGTACGCCGAACTCGACACGCTGGGCGAACTGACCCGCGTCGGCTGGGACCACGGCGTCCAGGTAATGGTCGAAGGGCCGGGCCACGTCCCGATGCACAAGGTCGCGGAGAACGTCGAGCGCCAGCAGGAAGTCTGTGACGGCGCGCCCTTCTACGTCCTCGGACCGCTGGTCACTGACATCGCACCCGGCTACGACCACATCACGAGCGCCATCGGTGCCGCGATGGCCGCACAGGCCGGGGCCGCGATGCTGTGTTACGTCACACCCAAGGAACACCTCGGGCTCCCCGAGGAGGACGATGTCCGCGACGGCCTCGCGGCCTACCGGATCGCCGCCCACGCCGCCGACGTGGGCAACGAGCGGCCGGGCGCACGCGACTGGGACGACGCGCTTTCGGAGGCGCGGTACAACTTCGACTGGCGCGAGCAGTTCGACCTCGCGCTCGATCCGGATCGCGCCCGCTCCTTCCACGACCAGACCCTGCCCGGCGACAACTACAAGGAAGCCCGTTTCTGCTCGATGTGTGGCGCGGAGTTCTGTTCGATGCGGATCGATCAGGACGCGAGGGAAGACGGCGAGATGGAAGCCATCGAGGGTGCCGACGGCACCGACCTCGAGGCCTCGCCGGCCGCCGCGGTCAACCGCCCGCCCGTGGGGACCCACCGGTCGGGCGACCTACCGCCGATGGCCGATCACGAGGGTGACGAGCCGCTCGAGGAACCGAGCGACGACTGACCCCTTGGTTCCGATTACAGTCACGGAGAATCGACAGTGTGCTTATCCGACGGACCGTGGTCGGTTCGGTATCGATGGCACCCCGACGACGGACCGTACTGGCGGCGGTATCGACTGCGACAGCGTCGGCAGTGGCCGGCTGTGCCGGCTTCCTCACCGACGAGACGAGCGACGACGGGGACGATCCGGCAGCCGCAACCGACGTCGCGACGGCGCTCGTCGAGGACCTCGCGGACGGGCGGTTCGAGCGCGCGAGCGAGCGGTTCCGGTCGGACCAGCGCTCGAGATACGGCGATCCCGGTCGCCTCGAGCGGCTCTGGCTGGCACTGACGACTACGAGCGGTTCGTTCGAGGAGATCCTCGAGACGGAAGTGACAGAGGGCCAGCAGCTACGTGCGGTCGAAGTGACCGCGGCGTTCGACGGCGGCGACCACGACTGTACCGTCGTCATTGATGGCGAGACGCGGGTGCGAAATTACGGGCTCAGCGACGAGTACGAGCGGCCGTCGTACGTCGATCCGGACGCGATAACGACGCAGTCGGTGTCCCTCTCGGTGCCCGACTGCTCGCTGCCGGGGACGGTGACGACGCCCGCAGCGGGCGACGGCGTTCCGGGAGTCGTCCTCGTCCACGACGACGGGCCGATGACGGCCGATACCCCGCGCGGGGGCACCAAGACGTTCGCCGATCTGGCCGAGGGACTCGCGATGGAGGGCGTCGCGACGCTGCGATACGACAAGCGGGTTCCGGCCTGTGAAGTCGCGCCCGAGGCGTACACGCTCGATCGCGTCACCGTCGACGACGCCGCGGTCGCGATCGAGCGACTCCGGAACGTCGACGGCGTCGATCCCGACCGGATCGTCGTCGCCGGACACGGACTCGGCGGCCGGGCAGCACCTCGAATCGCCGATCGGGACGGAAGTCTGGCCGGCGTCGTCGGGCTCGCACCGCCGGCACGGCCCTACCCCGAGTTCACCTTCTCGCAGCTCGAATACAAGGTCTCGGTCGGGACCCACGAGTGGGCGGACCTGACGGCAACCTACGAGACCTGGGGCGACGAGATCGACCGAGTCCGGTCGGGCGAGTACGAACCCGCCGAGCGGCTCCTCGGCAAACCCGGCGCGTTCTGGGACAGCATCGGCGACTATGATCACCTCGGGGTCGCAGCGGCGACCGACCTTCCCGTCCTGCTGTGTCAGGGCGAACGGGACTTTCAGGTGTCCGTCGCCGACGACCTCGAGCAGTGGGACGATTCGTTCGCGGGCGCGACCACCGTCGAAACCTACGCGGACTGCAATCACCTGTTCATGCCCGGCGAGGGCGAGCCGGTGGCGCTCGCCTACGCCGTCCGGAACAACGTCGCCGAGGCGGTCGTCAACGACATTGCGACGTGGGTTCGCGGGTTGTAGCCGCCGTGGGTCCGAGGATTCATACGCCACTCGCCCGACCCACGTCGTATGGAGACGACGCGAGTCTTGCAGGTCGATGCCTTCACCGACGAACCGCACACGGGGAACCCGGCGGGAGTCGTCCCTGACGCCGACGAACTCTCGGCCGACCAGATGCAAGCGATCGCCGCGGAGATGGCAGTCAGCGAGACCGCCTTCCTGCGCTCGAGCGAGACCGCCGACCGCCGGGTCCGGTATTTTACGCCGACGCAGGAGGTCGATCTCTGTGGCCACGCGACGATCGGGACGTTCGCACACCTCCACGACGAGGGGCTCGAGCCCGGGACGACGACCCTCGAGACGAACGTCGGCGTCCTCGAGATCGACCTCGCGGCCGACGGCACGGTCTGGATGCGACAGGACGACCCGACGATCCGAGAGGTCGACGTGGGCTACGACCGGGTGGCCGACGCGCTCGGGGTCGACCGGGCCGCGCTCGAGGGTGCGAGCGCGGACATCCCGCTCGCGGTCGCCTCGACCGGACTCCCGTTCCTGATCGTCCCGATCACGTACCTCTCGGACGTCGGGGACGCGGACCCCGACATGGCCGCGATCGAAGCGCTGACCGACGACGTCGACGCGACCGGCGTCTACCTCTTTACCTTCGACGCGCTCGAGCCCGAATCGACGCTGCATGGCCGCATGTTCGCGCCGGGAGCCGGCGTCCCGGAGGACCCGGTCACGGGTACCGCGAGCGGCGCCGTCGCCGCCTACCTCGATCGGTTCGGCGCGTTCGACGGCGATCTCCCGGACGAACTCCGGCTCGAGCAGGGCCACTACGTCGACCGGCCCGGCGCGGTCCGTGTGCGGCTCGCGGACGGCGTGCAGGTGGGGGGCCGCGGCGTGACCGTCCTCGACGGCTCGATCGCCGTCCCCGCCGCCGACGAGGACGACATCCTCGAGGCCTGATCAGGCCAGCGGGTCGTCCGCGTCGTCGCCGGTTTCGTCCGCCGGCTCGGTATCGTCGTCGAACTCCGTCGCGGACCGGTCGTTCGCGGGGCCATCGTCCGCGGACTCCGTCCTCGGATCGTCGGATGGGCTCGACGGCGGCGGGTTCGTCTCCGCAGTCGCCGGCTCCAGCTCCGAGGGCCGGTCCGTCTCGCCCTCGAGGCGGTCGGTCTCGTCGAAGGTCGTCGTTTGCCCGTCGCTCTCCAGCGCCCGAACGGCGCGTTTCGTCTCGGCGAGGTCGTCCTCGAGGTCCGAGAGCCGGTCGTCGAGTCCGTCCTGTACCTCGCTTGCGAGTTTGGTCGCGTCGAGTTGCCGGCCGGCGGCCCGACCCACCGCACGGGGCAAGGTCACGAACAGCGCGTAGGTCTTGCCGAGTTGCCAGACGACGATCCCCGCGGCCGCGAACAGCAGGGTGATGATCGGATCCGCCTGCTCGATGGCGGACTCGGCGTTGCGCGGGTCGGTAAACAGCGTGGTGACCGCGGAGCCGAAGCCGGCGAGCAGCCCGGCACCGACGAGCGCCAGCCCGAGTACCAGCGACCCGACGGTGATTCCCCGATAGACGATCGTCCACTTGAACGAGTTGCGAAGCCCCATAGCGATGACAGTCGCTGGAATCGTATAGTCGCTATGGGAAGACGATCGCCAGTACTGCTAAAGCGGCGGTTCCGACCGACCCAGTCAGGAGCGGACAGCGGCGGCCGACGGAACCGTGCCGTAAATTACCTCGCAGCCGAGTTGCGATCCGGCGCGACTGTTCGCAACCTTCTTTATCGGTTCCAGCGAGTGACTCACTAGAGATGGCTGTACTCTGGCTGGACGAGATCAGTGCCGGCGACCTCGAGAAGGTCGGCGGTAAAGGTGCTTCCCTGGGCGAGCTGACGGGTGCGGGGCTGCCCGTTCCGCCGGGATTCGTCGTAACTGCCGGGACCTATCGATCGTTCATCGAAGAGGCCGAGATCGACGAGGAACTGTTCGCGGCCGTCGACGTCGACGTCGACGACTCGAGTGCGCTGGCCGAGGCCGCCGACCGCGCACAGGAACTCATCCTCGAAACGCCCTTCCCCGACGAGCTTCGCGCGGAGATCCTCGAGAGCTACGGCGAGGTCGGCGACGGCGAAGCGTTCGTCGCGGTCCGGTCGTCGGCGACGGCCGAGGACCTGCCCGACGCCTCCTTCGCCGGTCAGCAGGAGACGTTCCTCAACGTCACCGAGGAGGACCTGCTCGACCGGGTTCGGGAGTGCTGGGCCTCGCTCTTTACCCAGCGGGCGATCTACTACCGTCAGGAGCAGGGCTTCGACCACTCGGCGGTCAACATCGCCGTCGTCGTCCAGCAGATGGTCGACGCCGAGAAGTCCGGCGTGATGTTTACGAGCCACCCCTCGACCGGTGAGCCGACGATGATCATCGAGGCCGCGTGGGGCCTCGGTGAGGCCGTCGTCTCCGGGGCGGTGTCACCGGACAACTACGTCGTCGAGCGCGAGGACCGCGACGTCGACGTCACCGTCGCCGAGAAGAAGGTCAAACACGAGAAAGACGAGGCGACCGGCGAGACCGTCGAGCGCGAGGTACCCCAGGACAAGCGCAACGAACGGGTCCTCGCCGACGACGAGATCGACGCGCTAATGGACTTAGGCGAGCGCGTCGAGGACCACTACGGCGAGCCCCAGGACGTCGAGTGGGCCATCGTCGGGGGCGACGTCTACATGCTCCAATCCCGGCCGATCACGACCATCGACGAGAGTTCCAGCAACGGAGCCGACGCGGCCGGCGGCGTCGACGCCGCGGCCGGACTGACCGACGGCAGCGGGAGCGTCCAGAGCGCCGAGGGCGCGAGTACCGGCGCGGACGCGAGCGGCTCGAGCGAGGTTCTGGTCGACGGACTCGGCTCGAGCCCGGGGACGGTCAGCGGCCCCGCGAAGATCGTCACCAAACTCGACGATCTGGCCAAGGTCGGCGAGGGCGACATCATCGTCACCGAGATGACGATGCCCGACATGGTGCCCGCGATGAAGCGGGCCTCGGGAATCATCACCGATGAGGGCGGCATGACCAGCCACGCCGCCATCGTCTCGCGCGAACTGGGCGTGCCCGCCATCGTCGGCACGACCAACGCCACGACCGTCCTCGAGGATGGCCAGGTCGTCACCCTCGACGGCGACAAGGGCTCGGTCCTCGAGGGCTCTGCGGTCGAACCCGAGGAGGAGACCGAACCGGTCGAGGAGGTCCGCCCGCAGTCGCCGGTCAAGCCGATGACCGCGACCGAGGTGAAGGTCAACGTCTCGATCCCGGAAGCGGCCGAACGCGCGGCCGCGACGGGTGCCGACGGCGTCGGCCTCCTTCGGACCGAACACATGATCCTCTCGCTGAACCAGACCCCCGAGAAGTTCATCGAGGAAAACGGCACCGACGCCTACACGAAGGAACTCGTCGAGGGCATCCGCGGCGTCGCCGACGAGTTCTACCCCCGACCCGTCCGCGTGCGCACCCTCGACGCCCCCACCGACGAGTTCCGTCAGCTCGAGGGCGGCGCCGACGAGCCCGAGGAACACAACCCGATGCTGGGCTACCGGGGCATCCGACGCTCGCTCGATCGTGCCGACGTGTTCGCCCACGAACTCGAGGCGTTCCGGCGGCTCTACGAGATGGGCTACGACAACGTCGAGATCATGCTGCCGCTGGTCAACGACGCCGAGGACGTCTATCGGGCCAAAGAGTGCATGAAAGAGGCCGGCATCGACCCCGAGAAACGCAAGTGGGGAGCGATGATCGAGACGCCCGCGGCCGCACTGTCGGTCGAGGAGTTGGCCGAGGCCGGCATCGACTTCGCCTCCTTCGGGACGAACGACCTGACCCAGTACACGCTCGCAGTCGACCGGAACAACGAGAACGTCGCCGACCGGTTCGACGAACTCCACCCCGCCGTCTTGCGCCTGATCGGCGACGTCATCGAGACCTGCCGCGAACACGGCGTCGACACGAGCATCTGCGGGCAGGCCGGCTCCAAGCCCGAGATGGTCAAGTTCCTCGCCAAGGAGGGCATCACGTCGATCTCCGCGAACATCGACGCCGTCCGTGACGTCCAACACGAGGTCAAACGCGTCGAACAAAAGCTCCTGCTCGACTCGGTCCGCTAACGGCCCGTTCGTTTACGCTCTTTTTCGGTCACCCGCGCCTCGAGTAGTCTCCAGTAGCTCCGTCGCAGTCCCCGATGGCCGCCGTCACCACGAGTACGCCTGTCCCGCGAAGACGAGGAAGCCGAGGCCGACGCCGGGGGCCGCGACCGCGATCGCCGGGCCGAGCCAGCTCGGGGGCCAGTGGGACGGCCGGTGACCGATAGCCTGTGGCCGGGGAAAGGCCCATGCCGACGGCCGCCCTCCGTTCGAGCATGAGCGATCGCTCGGACGAGGTGACCGAGAGTCGGGATCCCGCCGCCACCGACGACCTCCTCGAGGAGACGGACCGACTGCTCTCGGACTCGGGCGCTGACGTCGGCGACGCGGGGACGGCAGCCGACGCCGCCGGGAGCGAGCCGGCAGCCCCGATCGACGACCCGCTGGGCGACTCGTCGCTCGGTCCCGGCACCGGAGCCGACCGCGACGCCGAACAGGCGGCCGACGACGGCGACGACTCGCGGTCGTGGCTCGCGCCGATCACGTCGCGGCTTTCGCTGGGTCGATACTTTTCACCGAAGGAGTACCTCGCACTCGTCGCATTGCTGGGGGTCGGTCTGGTGGGCGGTTCGACCGTGCTGCCCGTCGCCGGCCGACTGATCGGGATGTTCGGCGTCGCCTTCCTCGTCGGCCTCGTCGCGTCGAAGCGGCGCTATCTCGAGGTGGGAATCGCCGGCGTCTCGGTCGGGGGTATCGCCGCGGTGTTGAACAACGCCGTTCTCGCAGCAGTCGGCTCGGGCCAGTCGCTGGTCGCCGTCGGCGCGACCGTCGGGCTACTCGCGGCCGTCGTGGGCTACTACTTCGGTCGCGACCTGCGCGACGGGCTCGCACGAGATATCTAACCGTTCGTCGTCAGCTCCCAGCCGCGTTCGGTCCGTCGAACCACGCCGTTGTCGGCCATCACCTCGAGGAGTTCGGCGACGACCTCCCGCGGGGCGTCGATGTCGTCGCTGAGTTCGCCGACTGACTTGGGTTCGGTCCGGATGCTCGCGAGCAGGTCGGCGTAGATCCGGCTCTCCGGGCCGGCGCCGACGGTTTCCGACACGTGATCGAGGACCTCACAGAGCTGGCCCTGCACCCAGCGCTGGGCCAGTGATAGTTCGTTCTCCAGTTGTTCGAGGTCCTCCAGCGCCGCAAGCAACTCGCCGAGGTCGTCCGTATCGTCCCAGGAGACGTCCATCGAGAGGTGTCGACAGGTCGTGATATCGAAGCTACTGTTGGCCGGATACGCGCTCTTGCTGGCGAAGCCGTACGGGGAGACGTTCACTTCCAGCCGGACGTTCCGAGCGATATGAAAGTACTTTCGCCGCTGGTCGTCGACCCGGCTCTCGACTAACCCCGCTTCCTCGAGTTTCCGCAGGTGTTCGATGACCGCCTTGGGACTTACGCCGATGTACTCCGAAATCTCGGTTACGTAACACGGTTTGCGGGCGAGCAACCGAAGGATCCGTCTCCGGTTTTCGTTCCCGAGTAAGTCCAACAACGCGGCGGAATCCATCGAGCGTGGGTAAGTGGTCACCGCTGAAAAGCGTGTCTGCTTGCCGGATCCGCGACGGCGAGCGGCTCAGGCGGAGCGACGACGCTCAGTCGTCGGAATCCGTCGACTTCGAACCGCTTGCGGACTCGCCGTTGGCTCCTTTGTCGGGAGTCTCCCCCGAACCGGACGCCGGTGGGGTCGTTTCGGGTGGTCCACCGCCGTCGCCGTTCCCGGCGGACTGACCGCCGGACCCGTTCGCAGTCGCGTTCCCGGCGGAGCCGGCGTTATCCGGTCCGTTTCCCGGTGACTCCTTGCCCGGGTCGGCCGCCGGACCGTTCGAACCGCCGCGATCGCCCGGCGGGCCGGCATCGTCCGGCGGGCCACCGCCGTTGGCTAGCCCGCGAGCGACGCCGCGGACGCCGGGCCCACCGCGTTCCGCCGCGCTCTGTCGAGCCGCAGAAGCGTTTCCGCGGAGATCAGCGAGGCGGTCCGCCGCGACGCCAGCCTCGGTGGCGTGGCGTTCGGTCCGTTCGATCGACCGCTCGAGGCTGGCGAGTTCGACCGTCAGCTTCGCCATCCGGGATCGATAGGCACCCTTCGTGATGGTGCCGTTCTCGTAGTCGGCCTCGAGGCGATCGCGTTCGGCCTCGAGGTCGGCCAACCGTGACTCGAGGTCGGCCGTCCGGTCGGTAAGCAACCGGCTCTCGTTGGCCGCGTTCTCGAGGGCGGCTTCGAACTGCTCGGAATCGACTGTGCTTTCCGTATCGGCCGCGCTCGCCTGCAGAAGCGTTCCGACGGAGGCGTTCCCCGCTACCGACTCGTTCTGGCCAGCGGCGGGCTCGGCGAACGGACTCACGACGGCACCGCTCGCAAGCGGCGCGACCGTGAGGCCGACTGCGAGGGCCACCAGGAGGGCGACCGACCGAGTGGTTGTCATCGTGTGTGTTGTCTGCGGGAACATAGTAAAAAGACGGACCTTCGTTCGGACCGTTTAATCGATCTCATCGTCGGTCGAGGTACCGTTTGAGCGTTCAAGGCGGGCGGAGTTGTCGTCGTTTCCGGTCGACCGTCGCCGCCGATCGGGTCTCACGAACGGTTCGGTCACCAACCGTTCGAACCGTTTCACGGGCCGCGGAACCGTCGGCGGTGGCGTCGACGTTCCCTACCGGACCGCCGAGCGGCCGCGACCCGGAACCGCATCATGCCTCACCGACGGACCGGTCTGTTAGCGCGTCGATTTAAACCTGTCCGAAAAGGGTTATATCGGTGCGTCCCCTGTCACCAAACACCATGTTCGAGGTGTTCTCGCGGAGCTACTATCTCGGACGACTCTACGTGACTCCCACGGAGGGCGATCACGCACTCATGCACAGCGAGCAACACGAGCGGCTCAACGAGGAGGTCTACGCCAGCGGCGACGGCCTCGAGCGGCTCGATACCCCGCTCGTAATGAAACTCGAGTCGCGACACTTCGCGGTCCACGGGGGCGAGAACGTCCCGACGAACACGCTCGCGCTCCCCGAGTCGATGCTCGAGGGGACCGATATCAGGAACCCGCCGTCGCTCCGGGAGGTGTTTCTCGCCCGGCGCGACTGCGCCCGTCGGTTGCTCGAGTTCGCCGGCGGCTGGCAACCCGACCCGGCCGGCACGGACCTGTCCAACGCCGGAACCTAGAAGTAGGCTCGCTTCCCGTTTTCCGCCGAATGATCGACGAGTTGCTCGGCCGTGCGTCGCTCAAAGAGCGCATCGAGGACCTCGAGGACGAAAACGAACGGTTACGGGAGCGCTACGAGGCCGAGTCCGACCGCCGGGCCGAGGCGGCCACGGCGAGACAGGAGGCCGAACAGCGGGTCAACCGTCTCGAGGACCGGATCGCCCAACTCGAGGGCGAACTCGAGCAGGTCGACGACGCCGACGACGGCGTCGCCGTCCGTCGCCGGACACAGGTCCGGGGACGACGTCTCGAGGCGATCCTCGACCGACTGGACTCGTTCCGGACGGGGCCGGAGGGCGCGTTGACCGTCGCGGTCGATGAGTCGGGGTTACCCGAATCGGTCCGGTCGACCCTCGAGGAGCCGCTCGGCGACCGAGTTGCGCTGCTCGAGGACGCCGCACCGTGTCTGTGCTGTGTCGACGACGCCGGCCTGATCGCGGTGGCCCTGTCGCCGCCGGTCGAGCCGACGCTCGAGCCGACATGGGACGACGGGTTCGCCATCGACCGCGAGACCTTCCTGCCGACCGGCCGCCACGCCCTCGCGCTGGTCCGGACGGACCTGTTCGCGCTCGGGGTTTACGATGGCGACGAGCGGATCGACTACCGCGGGTTCGAAAGCGACGTCAAGGGCACCCACTCGAAGGGCGGGTTCTCACAGGCCCGGTTCGAACGGATCCGTGACGAACAGATCGACGACCACCTCGAGCGCTGTCGCGAGGCCGTCGCGACACGCCGTGGCGACGTGGATCGACTGTTCGTCGTCGGCCAGCGCGGCGTCGTCGACACGCTCGTCGCTGAAGTCGGCCTCGAGCCGGCGGGAACCGCCGCGGTCGACGCGACCGGCGATCCCGAATCCGCGCTCGAGGACGCCTATCGGTCGTTCTGGACGACGGAACTGCGAGTCCTCTAGTAGCCGCCGCCGTCCTGCGGGTTACCGGAAACCGGTGCCAATAGTACGTCTGGGTCAGTAGCCGCCGCCGTCCTCGAAGCAGCGGCCACAGCGGTTCGCGTCGTCGGCCTGTTCGACGGGGATCAGTCGGAGATCCTCGTGGGCGACGTGGGCGGTCGCGCCACAAGTCGTCTGAAAGTCCGAACGACCGTGTTCGTGCTTGTGGATCTTGTTCGTCGTCTCGTTGAGGACACCATTCATGGCACATGGTGCCACTCCGCACGGTCATAAGTCTACCGACCGTTGCTGATCGATCGATCGATCCGGGAACCGAAACGGTGGGTCCGTGAACGGGACCGTGACCGAAAGAAGGGCTTACGGGGGCGACCGCCGGACCGCCCCGATGCCGATTCCGATCGCACCACTTTAATCACCACCCGTCTAGGTCCCGATATGCGCGTCGCAATTCTTGCCCACGAACAGTTTCCCGACCGAGCCAAGACCGCGCTCGGGGTTCTCCGATACGCCGACCACGACATCGTCGCCGTCCTCGACCGTGACAGCGCCGGCCGACGAGTGTCGGACTTCGTCCCGGACGTCCAGGACGCACCGATCGTCGAAGGCATGGACGACCTCGAGGCCGACGCCGTCGACGCCTTACTGATCGGGATCGCACCGATCGGCGGCGATCTCGAGGAAAGCTGGCGTGACGATATTCGAGTCGCGCTCGAGAACGGCTATGACGTGATCTCGGGGCTGCACTCTTTCCTGTCCGATGACGAGGAGTTCGCCCGATTGGCGGCGGAAAACGACTGCGAACTGCGCGACGTCCGGAAGCCGCCCGAGGGCCTCACGGTGGCCGAGGGCGTCGCCGACGAGGTCGACGCCGAAGTGATCCTCACCGTCGGCACGGACTGTTCGGTCGGCAAGATGACGACGACGATGGAGTTGGCCCGGGACGCCCGCGCGGCCGGCCACGACGCCGCCGTCGTCCCGACCGGCCAGACCGGCATCATGATCGAGGGCTGGGGCACCCCGATCGACCGCGTCGTCAGCGACTTCACCGCCGGCGCGGTCGAGGAGATGATCCTCGAGATCGGCGACGACCACGACTACCTCTTCGTCGAGGGGCAGGGAAGCATCGTCCATCCGGCGTACTCGCCGGTCACGCTCGGCATTCTCCACGGTTCGATGGCCGACAAACTCGTCCTCTGTCACGAGGCCGGCCGGGAGGCGATCCACGGCTACGAGTCGTTCGCGCTGCCGTCGATCCCGACGTACATCGACCTCTACGAGAGCGTCGCCGCGCCGGTCGCGGACGGGCAGGTCGTCGCCGGCGCGCTCAACACGTCCGGGCTGGCGGACGACGCGGCCGCCAGCGACGCAGTCGCCGAATACGCCGACGCCCTCGGCGCGCCGGCCGACGACGTCATCCGGTTCGGAACCGACGACGTCCTCGAGGCGCTGCTATGAGCCTCGAGACATCGTTCGAGCGGCGCTCGCTGCCGCTGGAGTACCCGTTCGGAATCTCCCGCGGCACGACGACCGAGACCGAGGTCGTCTACGTCCGGATCGAGGACGACGACGGGACGACCGGTCTCGGGGCCGCCGCCCCGTCGACACACTACGGCGAGACCGCGGCCACCGTTGCGGCCGTCCTGCCCGACCTGCTCGCAGTCGTCGAATCGGTCGGCGATCCCCACCAACTCGAGCGGATCGAACGCCGCATGCGCGAGACGGTCCGGAAGAACCCGGCCGCCCGCGCCGCAGTGAGCATCGCGCTCCACGACCTCGTCACGAAGCGACTCGAGGTGCCCCTCTATCGCTACTGGGGACTCGACCCGGCCGAGACGCTCTCGACCTCGTACACGATCGGGCTCGACGACACGGATCGGATGCGGGAGAAGACCGAGACGGCCCTCGAGCGCGGGTTCGACACCCTGAAGGTCAAACTCGGGACCGACCGCGACCTCGAGATCGTCCGGACGATTCGATCGGTCGCACCCGACGTGCGGCTGTTCGTCGACGCCAACGAGGCCTGGACCCCCCGCGAGGCGGTCCGAAAGATCGACCGGCTCGCCGAGTTCGACCTCGCGTTCGTCGAGCAGCCGGTCGCCGCCGAGGACCCCGAAGGGCTGCAGTTCGTCTCCGAGCGCTCGGCGCTGCCGATCGCCGCCGACGAGTCCTGTCGAACGCTCGCGGACATCCCCCGTATCGCGGACCGCTGTGACATCGCGAACCTGAAACTGATGAAATGCGGCGGGCTCCGGGAGGCCAGACGACTGATCAGCGCCGCCCGGGCCCACGGCCTCGAGGTCATGTGTGGCTGTATGAACGAGTCGAACGCCTCGATCGCCGCGGCCTGTCACCTCGCGCCGTTGCTCGACTACGCCGACCTCGACGGCTCGCTGTTGCTCGCCGACGACCCCGTCGACGGCGTCCCCCTTGCGGACGGTCGGATCGACCTCGCCGCCCTCGAGCGGTCCGGGACGGGTGCCGGCTTCGGTTCGTCCTGATCACGGGACCGTCCCGCCGACGGCCGGACCGTCCCCGAATCGGCAGCGGCGCTCCTTCGATGGCACCCAGCCGGACCGGCGGCTGCGTTCGCTCGATGGTCCATCACCGGAAAATGAACGTACAATTAGAGGTGTTTGCGTTCCGAGTCGGACAGAGGCAAGCAAGCGGTATCGAGAGTGCGAGACTGCGACGCATGCCCATCGATCCAGCCACTGCCGGTTCGCGTCCGGATCGACATCGCCCACTCGGTCGCGACGGCGAAGCCGTCCTCGAGTCAGCGTTCAACTGCGCGCATCACACCACTGTCGGCGACTGTCTGGACAACTCCCAACGGGGTTTCATACCGATCGTCGGTGTGGAACGTGTGGTATGTCCGATAGCGACGACGATCGAACCGTGTCCCGACGAACGCTCCTGCGAGCCTCGGCCGGAACGGCCGCACTCTCGGCCATCGGGAGCGCCCGTGCCGACGACGGCAACGAGCGGGACGACCTCGTCCGACGGTTCGATCGTGACTGTCCCGACGCGACGATCGAGCCCAGTATGGCCCACTGCGAGGGTGCGAGCATGGAGGGATGTGCGGACGACCACCCGAGGACGGTCGCCCTGCAGTCCGCGGTCGCGGACGCCCTCGAGCGCCGGTACCCGGACGTCGATGCACTGCTCGAGTCGGGCTACAAACCGTACTTCGATACGCTCGAGACCGGCGACGACAGCTGGTCGCACTGGCTCAACCCGGCGTTCATCGGCGACGGCGACCTCCTCGAGCCCGAGCGACCGGAATCGGTGCTGGTCGACAACGAAACGTGGCGCTCGATCGGCGTCATGTTCATCGCGACGCAGGACGGCACGGCCGTCGCGCCGCCGGCGGTGTACGGCGAGGACGCCGACGCCGAACTGTGTTCGCCGTGGCACGCCCACACCGGCCTCCCCGGTCGGTTCGCGTGGTGGTTTTACCGGCAGACCTACGAGGGAGCGGCCGCGGACGGCGACCTCGAGTTCCCCTGTCGGACCCCCTGTATGCTCCACGTCTGGACCGTCGACCATCCCGAGAGCGTCTACGCCCACGACGCGCCGCCCCGGGAGGACCGCGACGTCGACCCCGCCGACGAACCGACGTTCGACACCGACGCGGTTCCCGGCGAGGACGACCTCGGCTGGGCGGCGCTCCCAGAGGCTGTCGTCCCCGACGAACTACCCGCCGATCTCGCCCCGTTCGACCCGTCCGGATTCGACCCGTTCGGCATCGATTTGGGGCTGTGATCGCTCCGGAACGACTCGCGGAACGTCACTCGAGCCAGCCCTCGATCGCGGCCGCGACCCGAACGGCCGCCGCGTCGGGGCCGCAGCGGTCGGTATCGATCTCGAGGGCGGCGTCGGGCGCGTCGAACTCCCGGTAGACCACGTGGACGCCCCGTTCGTCGATCGAGTCGGGACGAGCGCGATTGCGCTCGAGGCAGGTCTCGAGGCTCGCGGTCAGGCGGACGAACCGGACATCGCCAAGCGTCCGAAACCGGGTCTGCCAGGGTCGCCGATAGAACGTCCCATCGACCAGCGTCACGCCCGTCGCGGGCGCGTCGGCGACCCGCTCGGCCAACTGCTCGTCGGTCCGACTCGAGAAGTCGTCGGAGTGGACGGTCCGGACGGGAATCGAGCGCGTCTCGAGGCGGTCCCGAACGCGGGCCGTCACGGTTGACTTGCCCGTGCCCGGCGGCCCGCAGATGACGACGATCACGGTCGCCGGTAGCCGCCGAGGGGATACGAACCCCGGGGATCGACCACGGACTGGTGGTCGTCAGTATCGCCTTCGCGCTCCGTGACACCGTTCGCGATCGTCCCGTCGCATATTCCCGGTTCCCAACCTCGCGAAGTGGACGCGGCGATCGGGCCGTTCATCCGCCGGGAGACCGGTCGTGGAGCCGACGCGGACCGGGAGTGATCAGCGGTCCTCGCCGGCGGTCACGTCGAACGGTCCCTCGTCGGGATCCTTCTGGGGGACGAACGGACCGACCGACGCGGTCCGGCGGGTAATGGTCGTGATCCGGAGGATGTAGGAGACCAGCAGGGACAGCGGCGAGAGGACGACGACGATCAGGGCAGCGACGACGTAGGGGAGCGCAACGACGCTGAGACTCGGCCCGGCGAAGTCGGCGTAGAGGAGGCCGACGACGATCGCCGACAGGATCGACGGGACGCCGCAGTAGACCGTCAGCTGCGAGAACCGGGTGAGTTCCCGTTGCAGATAGGTCGTCTTGAACTGCTCGCGGGCCACCCTGAACAGTTTCAACGTGCCGATCAGGTCGTCGAACTGCTCTTTCGCCGTCGGCGACAGCGACTCGTTGTAGTCGTTGCGTAGGTGAGTCGCGACGTACAGCTGCCAGGCCTCGTCGTAGTTGATTGCCGCCCAGACGGCCGCAAAGGTGTCGGCGTCGGAGTCCGACCGCTCGAGCGTCTCGTCGACCCGGTCGGCCCGCTCCCTGACGCTGTTTGTGTACCGAACGACCGTCTCCCGCACCTCGTCGTCGTGATCGGCGACGATGTCGGCGAGTTCGGCCGCGTCGCGTCGGACCGACTCGATGAGCAGTTCGAGGACACTCATGGGCGCGGTCGGCGTCGCGGAAACGGCCGCCGTCTCGGCGACGTCCTCGCGGAACGCCACGACGCCCTCGAACCGGTCGCGGGCCTTCCCCGCCGCGCCGAACTCCTGGGAGAGGATGAGCTGGTTGACCGAGACGACGAGCGTCACCAGCGAGAACGTGCCCGCGATCATGCCGCTTGCCACGCTCGTCACGGAACTCCCGTTGACGAAGTTGATCACGCCGAGTTCGTACAGGCCGACGATAAGCGCGAAGATGACCGCCGAGAGCAACGCCGCGACGACCAATCGGTTCCCCTGAATCAGCACCCACTCGTGGAACCGCGTCAGCGGCCCCTCCGGCCCGCCCACGTCGGCCCCGTAGGACTCGAGCGTCTCGTCGGTCTCGGAGGACATGGCGACACGTTCAATCGACCCGACAATAAGGGCCTGCGTTGCATACACCGCCGAGCGCTGTCGCTTCAGGGCCTACACTGAAATGCGTCGGCGGTGTTCCCGAAGACATGCTCGGCACCGGAATCGACTCGCGGACGACGGGCAGGTCCCGATGACGCGCTCGGAGACGACGAGCAGACGACGACTGCTCGCGTCGCTCGGCGTCGGGATGGCGACCGCGGCCGCCGGCTGTACCGGCAGCGACGCGCTCGGCGGCGACCCCAGCTACGAGAGCGGTAACGTCGGCCCGATAAACGCCAGCAACGCCTCGAGCAGGAACGCAAGCGAGATGTCCACGGCCTCGTCGCTGGCCCAACAGCAACCGACCAACTCGGTGACGCCGCTCGATTCCCTCGAGCTGGTCGAACACGAGTTCGTCCTCGAGAACGGCTACCTCGGCTCGACGGTGCAAGGAACCGTGACCAACACGGGATCGGACCGGCTCCAGACCGTCGAGGTCCGGACCCGAATTTACAACGACGCCGGCAACCTCCTCGGCCGGTATCTCGCCAGCACCGGCGACCTCGGGGCCGGCGACGCCTGGGAGTTTCAGGTCGTCGTCCTCGAGGCACCCAGCGACGTGGCCGACTACGACATCACGGTACTCGGAACGCCCTCGTGACCGGCGTCGGAACCGGCGATCGCGACCATCGTTCCCCCGATCCGCGGCGTCAGTCCCGCTTCCCTGCGACCAGTTCGTCGACGACGCCGTCGTAGACCGCGTCGGACTCGACGGCGAGGGCGTAGGCCGGTCGCCCCTTCCCCGTCGGCGACGTCTCCGCGGGCGGGACCTCCTCGACTAACTCCTCCTCCTCGAGCCGGTAGAGCGATCGGATGACGTCGGCCTCGGAGATCGTCCCGACGACTTCCGTATCGACATCCGAGAGCCGCTGTTTGCAGTGCCGTCTCACGTCGTGGGTCTGAACCGGCGTCTCCCCCTCGCCAGCGAGATCGGCGAGCCCCAGCAGGACGGCCTGATTGGTCAGGGAAATCGAGTCGAACCGCGAGACGTTGCCCATACTACCCCTTGACCGTGAACAATGGTAACAGTTTCTCCCGACTACAGCAGCGGAGACCGAGCGTCGGCTCGAGACGCTCGCGGTCGCTGTGACGCAGTCGATCCGTCGGTGGCTCAGGCGCTCTCTTCGTCCTGCAGTTCCGCGAGTTCGGCCTCGACCTCGTCCTGGTCCTCGCCCTCGAGGTCGGTCAGCTCCGCCTCGTCGGCCTCGCCGGTCTGCTCGGCCGCCGACTCCGCGTCGTCGGCACCGACGTCGGATTTCAGCGTCTCGAGTTCGGCCTCGACGCCGCTGTCGGTCGAGAGCTGCTCGAGTTCGCGGTCGATGTTGTCCTTGTCCGAGAGGACGTCGTCGAACGCGCCCGACTCGTGGAGTTCGTCCATCGCGGCGGCCCGGGCCTCCATGTCCTCGGTCTGTTCCTCGGCGCGTTCGATGGCGCGGCCGACGTCCTCGAACTCCTCGCCGGTCGCGGTCATCGCTTCCGACACCGTGGAGCTGGCCTTGGCGGCCTCGTGGCGGGCCTTCATCGTCTCCTTTTTCGTGCGGAACTCCTCGATGCGGCTCTGGAGTTCGTTTTTCTGGTCGATCAGCCGATCCTGCTGGTTCTGCAGGTCCGAGATCTGGCGCTCCAGATCCTCGATCTGGTTCATCTTCGTCTTCTTCTTCTCGAGTGCGCGTCGCGCCAGATCCTCCCGACCCTGCTGGACCGCAGTGCGGGCCTGATCGTTGTGTTTCTCGACGTTCTCCTCGAGGCGGCGTTTCTGCATCTCGAGGCGCTTTTTCTGCGTGGTGAGATCGGCGATGCCGCGTTTGACCTGCTGGAGCTGGTCACGCATCTGCTCGTAGGAGTAGTCGAGCGTCTCGGTCGGATCCTCGGCCCGGTTGAGCACCGAGTTGAGTTTCGACCGGATGACGTAGGAAGCCCGAGAGAGGATGCCCATACTCGCTACGTATTGCTCGCGGGCCTTAAAAATGTCACTTCAGGAATATCCAATGTTCGCGAGCGCGGGGCCGGTGGCGCTGCCGACGGCGGAACACACCGCGGACTAGCGGTCGGTCTCGACCGATCGGACGGCAAGCGAGTCGTCGACGACGATCGTCGCCGTGCCGGCGTCGCCCGCAACCTCGAGGTGGATTCGGACCGGGTCCCGGGACTCGACCCTGGTCGTCGGCGCGGGGAGTTCCCAGTCCGGACGCTCGAGGTCGATTCCGACGTCGGAAAGCGCCGCGGCGACGCGACCGTCACTCAGCAGCGCCGAGAGCGGCTCCACGCCGACGAGAAACGTACAGGTGTCACACGTGATCTCGACGATGTCCTCGCCTTCGCGTTCGAGACGCAGGTCGGCGGTCGTCGTCCCGGCACAGAAGGGACACTGACCGGTGCGGGCCAGTCCGACGTGAAAGCGGGCACGACGTGCGGTTTCGCGTGCGACGTCGTCCGCGCTCCGCCCGGCGAAGCCGTTCGCCGGGAACGGATAGGTGAAGCCGGACCACTCCTCGCAGGCCGAACACGCGACGGTGACGAACCCCCGTTCGTACCGCAGGACCGCCCCCGTACCGCAATCCGGGCACTCGGAGTCGATCGGCGTCGGCTCGGACGGTGTCCAGTCCCTGACCCCTTCGGTCGGCCGGTGAGCGAGGACGGCACGGTACAGCGCCGTCACGGCCGCCGTCGGGACGTAGCCGTCCTCGACCTCGCGGACGTAGACGCCCCGGAGCTTGTCGAGGTGGTAATTGAACTTTCCGCTGTCGCGCATGCCCACCGCATCCATCAGCTCCGCGTACGACCGCGGCTCCGTGTAGACCGCGTGCCAGTCCTCGAGCAAGGCGAGCAGGATCTCGAGGCGGATCTCGTGACCGAGCAGGGAGAAGGCGTCCCGAACCGCGGCCGCCGACTCGTCGTCCGGACTCATGTCCCGACGTTGTCTCGACGCCCCATTGACCGTTCCGGCTGTGCCGCCGAAACCTGCCGTGACAACCGCCCTCGTGAATTTCAGTTCACAAAGTGATTACGTGTTCTCGGCACCACCATTACCCTATGACAGAGGGGATCCGAACCGCCGAATCGACGACGATCGCCGCGCGAGTCCGGCGTCGGCTGCGATCGTTCGAACCGCTGTACCTAGCCCTGCTCGGTCTGCTGGCGGTTCCCAGTTACGTCTTCGACTCGCTGGCCGTCCTCGAGGTCTTCGAACTCTTCTTCCTCTTTTTCCTCTGGCCGTTCGTCTCGCCGCTGTTGGATCTGGTGCTGCGACGCGGGGCCGGCGAGGAGCGCGCGGAGCCGACCGACTGGCTCCATATGGGGAACTGGCGGGCGTACGCGGCGTGGTTCCTGACGATGCCGCTGACGTTCGTCAATCCGCTCGTACTGGCACAGGACCTCTCGCAGTGGCTCGGCACCGGCGTGGCGTTCGTCCGCCACCGCGGCGCGTTCCCCGACCCCGAGAACTACGACCAGCAAACCGCCTACCGGCTCCCGTTCGACGGGACCTGGACCGTCGTTAACGGCAGCTACGACCACGATTACTCCCACTCGTGGCTCCCTGTCACCCAGCGATACGCCTACGACTTCGTGATCACCGACGCGGACGGTCACACCGCCCCCACCGAGTCCGGGTCGGCAGTGGACTCGTACTACTGCTACGACGAGCCGATCCTCGCTCCCGCTGACGGGGTCGTCGTCGACGTCTTCGACACCGACTTCGAGTCCCCCCGCGGCGGCGGCCTCTCCCACCCGCTGAAACGGGACATCCGTGGGTGCTACGTCGTGATCCAGCACGCCTCCGACGAGTACAGCTGTCTCGCCCATCTGGTCCCCGGCAGCCTGACGGTCTCCCCCGGAGACCGCGTCGAGCGCGGGCAGGAGGTCGGTCGCTGTGGCCACTCCGGGAACTCCTCGGAGCCACACCTCCACTTCCAGCTGCAGGACCACCCCCGCTTCGAACTCGCGGCGGGGCTCCCGATCGCCTTCGACGACGCTGACGCCGAGTGGCCGGGCGCTCGAGCGGACATCGACGAACCACGCTCCGACGGCACCGGGGACGCTCCCGACGACGGCCGAGCATACCTCAGCGCCGGCCAGCGCGTCGCCCACGTCGGGGCGGCCGACGCAGCCTCGAGCGGGACCCGCGAACCCGACGCGATCGCGGCCGGGGGCGACGCGGCGACTGAACGCGACGCGGGGCAGTCCCGCTCGAAGACCGGCATCGACGGGGGAATCGCTGCCCTCCAACGCGCCGCGTTCGGGACCAGCGTCGGCGGTGCCATCGCGTTCGTCGGGTCGATCGTCGTCGCCCGACACGCCGTCTTCCTCCTGTTGGCCGCCGGCGTCGCCCTCGCGGCGGGGTGGCGGCTATGGGCCACGGTCCGAACGGACGCCGCCGAGCGCCGTCCCGGCGGCCTCGGCATCGCGATCGGTCTCGGACTCGTCGCCGCGGCCGTCCGCTCCACCGGAGCCGGTGCGCCCCTCGAGGTCGGACCCCAGTCGCTCGGCGGTCTCGCCCTCCTCGGTGGCTTCGTCGCCTACGCCGTCCTCGGCGAATACGAACGGTCCCGCTTGCGCGAGTCGTTTACCGCCTCGTCGGTCCGGTCCTGAGCGTGGCTCGAGGCCGCCGGCGACGCCGGGTTTCATTAGCACCGGTTCGGAACGAACGCCCATGAGCGACGTCTTAGTTCCGGGCGGCCGCGACGTCCGGGGCACGCTCGAGGAACCGACAGCGGAGCCGCGGGCGATCGTCGTCGCCTGCCCACCCCATCCACAGCATGGTGGCTCGCGCAGCGACCAGCGGCTCCGGGCGGTCTCGGACGCACTCGTCGAGGCCGGCATCGCCTGCCTGCGATTCGATTACGGCGCGTGGGACGAGGGCTACGGCGAGCGGGAAGACGTCCGCAACGCCGTTCGCTGGGCGCGCGACGAGTACGACGGGGGCCGCGGCGACCTGCCGGTCGGCCTCTTCGGCTACAGCTTCGGCGCGTCGCTTGCCCTGCTCGCCGCGGCCGAGGCCGACCCCGACGCCGTCGCCGTCCTCGCGCCGACAGCGCAACTTGCCGACGACCTCGACGCGCTCGCGGCACTGGACCGGATCGAGCGCCCGACTCACGTCCTCTACGGCGAACGCGACACCACCGTCGACTGGGAACCGGTCGTGGAACGGGCGCGAGAACGCGGCGACGGGACCACGTCGCTGCCCGCCGACCATTTCTTCCTCGGCACGCGCGACGAGATCGCGACCGCGGTCCGGGAGTACTTCGAGCAGACGCTGTGTGAGGCGACCTGACGGGCGGGACCGAAATCGACCCGTGAGAGGTCACAGCGATAAGTAGGGGACAAGCAGTTACCGAAGCGGCTATCTATTTGTCTGAAATATTCAAAATTCACCTACTGAATGCAGAGTGTAGATACAGCAAAGATCGTCTGGAGCCGCCTCACACTGCACCGCCGCGCAGCTGTTCGAGTGTCCGGTCGGCAGCGTCGCGCTTGTCGTCTTCATCGGCACCGTCCCGGATCGTCTCTAATCGGGGTTCTGCCGGCGCAACTCTGTCGGGCGCCTCGCTCGCAAGGGCCTGGAGCAACTTCACGTCAGCCGTCGTCTCGGTTCCTGCTTCGACCGCCCGGACTGCCGGTTCGAGCGCTCCGAGGGCAGCGTCCGGGAGGTCGTCGGCGAACCGGGCCAGTTCGTGCCGGACGCGCTCGTAATAGGGGCCGCGCTCGTCGTACGCGTACTCCACGAGCGTGGGGACGGCGTTGGGTTCGCCGTCGAAGGCCCCGGCGAGTACGATTCCACGGTCGGGTGTCTCCGAGCTGGATTCCGCTGCTGCTTCGGCGACTGCCCGTGCGAACGCCCATCGGTCTTGGAAGTCGAGACGATTTCTCGTAATCGGCCGGAGGATGTTGGCGGCGGTGAACTCTGGAATCGTCTCGTCGGTCACCGGGACGAACTCGTCGGTAATGGTGACGGCACGCTCGCGGACACGGATGTCCGAATCGCTCATCAGCTCCCGAAGCGCCTCGTAGAACGGCTTGACCACGCCGTCGAACGCCACATCAGCCTCTATCTTGCCGCCGATGGCGTCTTTCTGAAGATGGCCCAGAACCATGCTCGCACCCATGATGGCCCCGACTCGGAGTTCCGGAACGGGGTCGTCGACCAGGTCCAGAAGCGCCGTCAGCAACGAGGGGGCCGGGGGTTCGTCGTCAGTCAACGGTGCTGGGTCCCACAACTTGGGAGCGATGAGCGCTTTCGTTCGCTCGTCGACTGTCCCCAACGCTGCGAGCAGTTCCTTGTACTGGTCGGTGTCATCGGTACCGCAAGCCCATGCAGCCCTAACGATGCGTGCTCGCTCTGCGTCGTCGGGCTCGTCGAGCTGGTCGAAAAGCGACTCAGCACTGTCCCCAGTCACCCAGGTTCGGGCTTGGCTCGCGAATAGGTGGCCGGCCACCCGATAGTAGGGGTCGTAGTCGAGCAGTGCACGGATGGTCTCGAGGTCCAGACCGTCCGGAGGATATCCGTCGAGCCACGCTCCCAGTTCCTCAGGCGGCATCGGGGGGCTTTCATCCCCGGTAGATAGAATGGAGTGCCAGTCCTCACACCCGGGCCGACTCGTCTGGCCGACGTTCGGCGTCTCTTCGTAGCCGTATCGTGGGACGATGCCGTAGTTGATGCGGAAGAAGTCGCCGACGTAGCCGCCGTAGCGGCCCTCCTGGTAGGGAGATTCGACGTTTTCGACCTGAATGAACCGGTCGCCGATCCGCTCGTGCAGGTTCCCGGCACCGGCATCGACGGTGTCGTTGAAGGTCGTCCAGATGACGCGCGGTACGTCGACCCCGGACAGGTCTTTCGGCCGGTAGCCCCTGGTCGCGGCGACGTTGCCGTGGTGTTCGTACACCTCCGGGTAGCGGGATTTCTGGTCGTCGTCCGCCGCTTGTAGCGCCGCCTCCACCTCCTCTTTGACCTCCGTGACGGGCCTCACTCCCGTCTCTATCGTGAGGTGGGCCATACTGCTCATACTTGTCGTGGTGGCGGGCAGTCAATTAGGTCTTTTCCGGAGGGTGTAGGGGGCGTTCTCGCCAGAGCCGTTCGCCTGGTCGTCCGGAAGTTCGGACGAATCGATTCGAGATTCGCGCCTTGTATGCAGCACGCCTCGCTATACACGACCCAAATCTGATAGAAACACCGGTACTCACTTCGCAGACGTAGTGAGCGGTGCGTCCACTAAATCCAACTCCAGACAGACGATATTTTGGGCTCAGTCTCGGCCGTGTCTGGTCAAACACTTCGGGAGCCCGATGAGTTCGACCGGCTCGGAGTTGTCCGGCGAGTAAACGACCATCTGGCCTTTCTCCATGTAGGGCACTTTCGACTCGAGGTTACTCGGAATGTTCACGCTCTTGATGGCGTCCTCGTCGCCGAGATTGAGGACGACGGTGGTGTTGATCTGTTTGAAGACGGCGTCGTGGATGTCCTGTGGGTCCTGCGTGATCAGGAAGAGACCGAGTCGCTCCTTGCGGCCCTGTTTGGCGGCCTCGGTGAATTTGCTGATGACCTTGCCAGCCTGCACGCTGTCGGCGTCGGTCAGGAAGTTGTGGGCCTCGTCCATCCCCAGCAGGAGCGGGGTCTCCTTGATCCGGTCGTAGTCCGGGTCGTTCGAGAGCTTCTGATCGATGAGCAGCGAGGAGACCGCGAGGACGATCGTCTCCGTCGCCCGGCTGTCGTTGATGTGGTAGGTCGGGACGACGGTCAGCCCGCCGGGGCGGACGAAGTCACTGACCAGTTCGGTGATCGGCCGGGCGTCCTGATCGAAGACGTTGTCGAAGCCCAGCACGCGCCGGCGAACGGCATCGAAGGTCGCCTCGTGGACCCGGCCGGACTCGTCGAGTTCCTCCCGCAGGGCGGGGTCGTCGAGGAACGTCGTGAACTCCTCGTAGGTGCCGTCCGCGCCGTACTGCTTCCGGAACCGCGGGAGGAGGACGCTGACGAGCGCGCCGTACTGGTTGTCGTTTAACCCGCTGCCCGCGACCAGCCACGGGTTGTCGTGGACCATCGCGAACGGAATCGTGAACTCGACCTGCTGGGCGCGGTGGTGGCCCGCCGCGTACGACGCCGACCCGACCTTCGGGACGAACGCCGTCGTATCGTCGTGGCCGCCGTAGGCGATCCCCTCGCGCTCGAGGCGGCGCGCGAACTCGTCGTCCAGTTCGGGGTTGTCGTCGTGCATCTGGGCGTACTCGTCCTGGGGGTCGAACTGGACGACTGCGGGGGTGACCTCGCGGCCGTCGGCCATCGGGTAGGTCCGTTCGTCCGCGAGGTACTGGCGGAGGATGTTCTTCGCCCCGTGGGTCTTCCCCGATCCGGTCCCGCCGGCGATCAGGGTGTGGCGGAAGACGAGCGGATCGCCCGCGTCGTAGTCGTCCTTGAGCCGGTAATCGATCGTGGGCGGCGAGGCCGCGGTCCGGACCTTCTCGCCGCCGACCGAGAGATGGCCCAGAAAGACCCCGTCGTCGGGCATCTTCAGCCCGGTCTTGATCTCGGCGGTGTCGTCGGCCTGCCGGATCACCGTCTGGGGTTTCGGCACGCGGTCGGTCATCCGCCGTTTGAGTTCGCCGTCGTCGCCGGACTGCGTCCGGCTGCCAGATGAGCTTTGCTCATCGCTGTCGTCGTACAGCACTGCGACGGGCTCGAGTTCGGCGACGAACTTGTAGTCGGACTCGTCGATGTCGTCGGTCCGCATCGCCCGACGGGCGTGGATCTCGGTCGCGTCGTCGGCGTGGTACTGCTGGGCGTACTCCAGCCCCGTGATCCGGCAGAACAGCGTCTCGCCGTCGGGGTAGGGCGCGAGCAGGTAGCTCCCGATGCGGACCGACGAGCGGTTGCCGCGGGTGACGTAGGCCCGGAGGGTGGTGTCGTCGCCGTCCTCGGCGACGCGCAGCCCCTGCGAGACACAGATCGTCCCGATCCCGACGTCCTCGCCGCTGGGTTCGACGTTCGTCGGTTCGAACCCGTCGTCCGCGTCGGTCGTCGAACTCGTTGCCGCGCGCTCGCCGTCCGACGACGCTGGCGACGAGTCCGCCGCGTCCGCCGCGCCGTCGTCGGTGTCGGCGTCGGCATCGAAATCGCCGAAGTCTCCCAGATCGCTCATATCAGTCCCATCAGACCGGGCCCCCAAACGCGTTTCCCTCCAGTCGGACGGACTGTTTATCCGCGCCGACGGTCACGGGCGACCGCCAGAGCCGCCGTTCCCAGCGCGAGGGCCGCGAGCGCGGCCCCGACAGTCATGCCCGGAACCGGCGCGCCGCCGTCGCTCGCGGCCGCGTCGGTTTCCTCCGCGTCCCCGCTCGAGTCGAACTCGCCGTCGCGCTCGAGGCCGTCCGGATCGGGGTGGTCGAACTCGCCGAGCGACTCGTTTCCGCCGGCGATGGCGACGGTTGCGGACTCGTCGACGACGGCCGGCGGATAGTCGCCGGTCAGCGACACGGTGCTTTCACCGAACGAAATCGGCGTCGTGCCCGCCGGCGCGTCCGCGGCGACGCGGACGGTCAGCGTCGCGATCGTCCCCGAGCCGGTCGTCCCGCCGGCGGCCGGCTCGCGGCGCTGCTCTATGATCGCCGTCCCGGCCCCGTCGGCGAGCGTCGACCGCGTTTCGACTTCGGTATCCTCCCCCTCGAGCCACGGCCCTCGCTCTATGTCGGTGACGGTGAGATAATCGGGATTGTACTGGGCGATCAACGCGACTGCCGTGACGCCCTCGCCGCCGTGGCCGCCCCGACTCTCGAGCGCGACGGTGATCTCGACCGTCTCGCCGGGGTCGGCCTCGAGTTCGGTCCGGTCCGGCGAGACGAAGGCGACCTGATCGATCGCGGCGACGCTCGCAACGGCGGTGATCGACGCGAGTGAGAGGACGACGGCGACGACGATGACGGCGACGGCCCTGCGGGGGTCGCTCGACGGTCCGTGAACGCGGTCGCCGTCGGCCGATGTCATGGATCGAGCGGAGCTACGGCCGAGGCCCGCTTACAGGTTCCGGATGTGGCGGCCGAGAGGGCCGAGCGAGGAGCGAGACGGTCCCCTCTCGCCGGTCAAGAACGCAATCAGGAACGGAACGGGATAGGGAGAAACGATCGGACGGACGCGATCGAATCGGCGGTTACTGGACGATCGAGACGGCGTCGGCGTATCGGGTCACCAGCCCCGACTCGGGGTCGTAGTTGAGGACGTCGACCGCCGCCATCGCGGGGAGGTGGGAGTGATGCAGCGCGATCGCCGCGCGGTCGGGGTCGACGAAGGGGCCGCCGTCGGGGGTGGCGAGCCGACCAGCCAACTGCTCGACCGACTGTGGTCGGTCGCTGTCGGCGAGGACCGAAAGCAGGCGCATCCGGGCGGGATCGACGAGCGTCTCGAGCAGTTCCGCGCCGTCGCCGTCCCCGCAGAGATCGAGCAACACCGAGAGGTCGGCGGGGTGAACCGGCGACTCGTCGACGAGCGCGACGCCGTCCTCGTCCCACTCGAGGATGTCGTAGTCCGCGAGCCGCGGCAGGTGGTTGTGGACGAGGCTGATCCGGACCTCGCGTCGCCGTTGGTCAGTGTGGTCGTCCGTCGCGGCCCGCTCGAGCAGCGCGGTCGTCAGTTCCGACAGGGAGAGTCGCGTCCCGCGAGCGCCGAGGATCTCGAGGACGCGGAGCCGACGGGGATGGCGAAGGATCTCGTAGCACTCCGTCGGGACGTTCGCGAGTGGATGGGATACGTCGTCGCCGAGGTGAGCGTCCGAACTCATTACCCCCACCAACCCCTGCAACGGGGATAAGCCCGTTTCCAAAACGATTTGGGCCGCAAGTCAGCCGTTACTCCCGTAACCTCGTAGTACTGGGCTGAGACAGCCTACATCGGTGGATAGAGCCGACCTGTGGTGAAAATACGAGTCTCAGCGTCCGAAAACAATCACCGCACCGGAAGGCTCAGAAGACGGTTACTGTCGCTCGAGCGGTGTGGTACGAGCTGATTACGTCGGACGGACCGATCCCAGTGTCACCGTACCACATGATTACTGGCCGAGTGACGGACCGGTGACGCGGGTCGGCCTGACAGCGGTCGCTCGAGACCCGTCCTCGGCCGACCGCCCGCGGGGTCGATCGACGCGTGGAGACGCTCAGTCCGGATCCCGATGCGCCGTGTTTTTGCCGTCAGGAGCCGTACACTAGGTCATGCTACTGGTACGCGGTCACGCGGGCGGGACGGAACTCACGGGGACGCTGTACGAACGGGGTGAGCGGGCCCCGACCTTCAGCGGCGCGCCCGACGAGGACGCCGCGTACGTCTGGGTCTGCGACGAGTTCTACGAGGTCGACAGCGGCGGCTCGACGCAGTTAGTCGACGGCCGGGAGGTCAATCTGGCCTTCGAGTCGCCGATGCCGCGGGGGTTCGACACCCGCGAGCAGGCCCTCGAGGGAGCCAAAGAACACGTCCGGACGCAGTTCGCCCGGATCGGCGTCGATCCCGACGACGTCGACCTCGCAGTCGAGAAAAGCGACGGCTAGGTCGCTCGAGCGGCTCAATAGGGCTGCTCGTCCCACCGGTGATCGTCGTACGTTCGGTCCTGTGCGGCGTCGAACCGATCCTCGAGGGTCTCCCGGAGCGATGCCTTCTCGGCATTGCTGATTCGGGCGAGTTCGTCGGCCTTTTCGACGATAGTCGGCGGGCCGTGAGCGACGGCGACGTCCTGTAACAACTGCATCGTCAGCCGCTCGCGGGTGTCCGGATCCTTCGTGAACGCGTAGGGGGCCTCGATCCGGTACAGCAGGTCGTCGCGGGGGTCGTAGATCACGAAGAAGGTGACCTCGTAGGCCGCGCGCTCGAGGCGGCGTTCGACGCCGAGGGCGTCGCCGTCGGTCGATAGCGGCCGGTCGACGCCGCCCCGCGATCGGAACCAGTTGGTGTAGGAAAGCGCCGAGTCGTCCCGTTCCCAGCGGTCGCCGTCGACGTCGTCGACGTACTCGCCGCGCTCGAGCAGGCGGGTAAACAGCGCCGAATCGTCGGCCCAGGGGACGCTGACTTCCCGTTCGGACTTGAGCGAGCGCGTGATGACCCGCGTCGCGGGGTTTTTGACGAAGCCGACCAGCGGCACCGAGCGGTCGACGAACTCCTCGACCAGCCGGACGTAGTTCTCCAGCACCGTCGTCGGACGGGGGTCCTCGAGCAGGAAGTCCGCGAGGTCGGGGTGTTGGTCGGCCCAGCGCAACAGGCCACGGGGGTAGAGCGGGCCGTCGAGGACGAGCAGGTCCGAGACCGTTTGGGCGTGGTCGCGAGCGTGTTTGCTCTCGGCGAGATAGAGTGCCAGCGCGTGGACGACGCCCTCGGCAAAGCGCGGCAGCGGCGGCACCTTGACCGCCCGGCTCTTGCTGTAGCCCGCGTCGAATTTGCCCCAGGATTCATCGACGGCCATCGTCTCGTCGTTGGAGTGGACCGTCATCACGGTCGTCCGCGACCGGTGGAGGTCGAGGTCGCTCGGCGTCGCGCTCATCGCCGCCTGCGCGATGTCGATCACGAGTCCGTTCTTGAACGTCGTCGGATTGATCGTTCCCGCGTCGAGGCCGTGTTCGGTCGGGAACTCCCGGTCGCGTAAGGCGACGGCCTCGCAGTCGACGAGCCGTCGCGCTCGCTCGTCGAGGGGCTCGAGGATCGGCCGGCCGTCGACGACCAGCGGATCCAGGAACTCCTCCCAAACGGTTTCGGCGAGGGCGCGGCGGTCGCGCTCGTCGGTCCCGTGGTCGATCCGCCCGGCGAGTCGCGCGATACCGTCGAAGTGGACCGGATCGAGCGTCATGCACGGTGGGACCGACCCGACCGGCAAAAAGCCAGTGATCGCGGTGACGGAGACGTTCACTCGATCCCGTGTAAATTACCATCAGAAAGCGTATGTATGGGCGGTTCGAGGGTCGGCATATCTCGATGTCCGAGCGAGAGTCGGCGGCAGTCGACCGCGGGGACAGTCCAGTCAACTGGCGACAGACCGGTTCCGGCGTCACCCTCTACGAGGAGGGCAACGGCGACGCCTGGATCCACGCCGAGTTCGAGGCCGGCATCGACCCCGAACACCGGCTGTTCATGATCTGTGACGAGTGTGGCGCGGTGTTCGCCCAGCGGAGCAAACCCGGTAACGGCACCGTTTGTGGCGACTGCGGCACGGCGTTCGATCACGCCCCGCGGGGCTGATCGGACGACCGAACGCAACTCGAGCGACGTACCGAACCGACGCGGGACGGGTGCTGACGGCGTCCGCTCGAGTCGGCCCCATCGAATGACACTGTTCTGGGTGGTCCGTCGATATTGGCGTCGCGACGACGAACAACGACAGCTAGTTACGGGACGGCGAGTTGCGATTTCGTATGGAAGCTGCGCTGATCGTCCTCGACGGCTGGGGACTCGGTGACGGCGGCAGAGACGCGGTCGCGGCGGCCGAAACACCGGTCTTCGACCGACTCGCGGAATCGGGCGCGGACGGTCGACTCGAGGTCGCGGGCCGACGTGTCGGGCTGCCCGAAGGCCAGATGGGCAATAGCGAGGTCGGTCACCTCAACATCGGTGCGGGCCGGGTCGTCTATCAGGAGTACACGCGGATCTCGGATTCCATCGCGGACGGCTCCTTCCGCGAGAACGACGCGATCAACGCGGCCTTCGACCGCGCGAGGGACAACGACGGTCGCGTCCACTTCGTCGGCCTCGTCAGCGACGGCGGCGTCCACTCGGACCAGGAACACCTGCACGCGCTGATCGAACTCGCCGGCGACCGCGACGTCGAGGCGGTCACCCATGCGATCACCGACGGCCGCGACACCTCACCGACCGGCGGTCGGGACTACCTCGCGACGCTCGAGGACGTCGTCGACGACCACGGCACCGGCCACGTCGCGACGGTGTCGGGCCGCTACTACGCGATGGACCGCGATCAGAACTGGGAGCGGACGAAGCGGGCCTACGACGCGATCGTGAACCGCGAGGCCGAGTGGACCGCGGAGTCGGCGGTCGAGGCCGTCGAGAATTCGTACGACCGGGACGTGACCGACGAGTTCGTCGAGCCGACGCTGATCGCCGACGAACCGGCGCTCGAGGACGGTGATTCGGTCGTCTGGTTCAACTTCCGCTCGGACCGCGCTCGTCAGCTCACGCGGATGCTCGCGGACATCCGCCCGGGAGACTGGGCCGACGAAGTCGAGACCAGCCCACCGGACGCCGAGGTCGTGATGATGACCCAGTACGACAAGACGTTCGACCTCCCCGTGGCCTACCCGCCGAACCAGCCCGAACAGGTACTCGGCGAGGTGCTTTCCGACGCGGGCCGGACGCAACTGCGGATCGCCGAGTCCGAGAAGTACGCCCACGTCACCTACTTCCTGAACGGCGGCCGCGAGGTCGAGTTCGACGGCGAGAGCCGGGAGATCGTCGAGAGCCCCGACGTGCCGACCTACGACCTGCAGCCGGAGATGAGCGCGCCCGGAGTTACGGATACCGCTATCGACGCTATCGAATCGGACGATCCCGATGTCCTCGTCCTCAACTACGCCAACCCCGACATGGTCGGCCACACCGGCGACTACGAGGCCGCGATCGAGGCCGTCGAAGCCGTCGATACGCAACTCGGCCGGCTCGTCGAGACGCTCGAGGCCGCCGGCGCGCACGTCTTCATCACCGCCGATCACGGCAACGCCGACGACATGGGGACCGCAGACGACCCCCACACCGCCCACACCTACAACGAGGTGCCGCTCGTCTATCTCTCGCCGGGAGCGAGGTCGCAAAGCGACCTCGGAGATGCGAACGGGGAGGAACGACCCGTGAGCGACGGGACCGACGGCGGCCGAACCGTCCGCGAGGGCGGCACGCTCGCCGACATCGCGCCGAGCATCCTCGAGGTCATCGACCTCGACCAGCCCCCTGAGATGACCGGCGAGTCGCTGCTCGAGTAGGCGGGGACTCGCGGAACGCCGCTCGCGATCGGGCCGGGGTCGGGCCGCAACACCGAAGTCGCTGTGTTCGTACCCTCGAGTAGCGTGCTTCCGATCCCGTGGCCGGCGGCCGGCTCCCTGCTGTCCGGCGTCGGTACCGTGCTGTTGCTCTGGTGTCTCCGCGAGCATCGCGGGACCCCGAGCGCCGACTGGTTGCTGCTGACGCTCGTCGCGCAGGCGGTGTGGTGTTTCGCCTACGGGGCCGGGCTGCTCGTGTTCGACCCGACGCTTCGCTGGGCGCTCGAGGCCCTGACCTGGACCGGCATCGTCTGGACCGGCGTCCCGTTCCTGGCCTTCGGCCTCACGTACACCGGCCGCGGGGCCCTCGTCAAGACCCCGTGGTTCGGGCTGCTCGCGCTCGTCCCCGCGGTGACGACGGTCCTGGTCGTCACGAACCCCCTCCACGAACTCGTCTGGACCGGGTTCCGACTCGAGCCGGTCTTCGGCGCGGCGACGGTCGCCTACGAGCCCAACGCGTGGGCCTTCTTCGCGATCATGACCGCGACCGTCTTCGCAGCCTCCGGGACGCTGTTGCTGTTCGATACGGTCGTCAGCTACGGCCCGCTCTACCGGACGGAAGCGCTCGCAGTCGGACTCAGTACGCTGCCGCCGGGCGTTGCCCTACTGGTCTGGCTGTTCGAACTCGGTCCGGTCCCCCAGCTCAACCTCTCGGCGGTCCTGTTCCTGCCCCACGTCGCCCTCGACGCCTACGCCTTCGTCGGCGGCGATCTGTTCACCTACAGCCCTTCCGTCCGCCGGACGGCCGACCGGTCCGCCATCGAGGATCTCGAGAACCCCTTCCTGGCCGTCGACACCGACGAGCGGATCGTCGACTGCAACCCCGCGGCCGCCTCCCTGTTCGGCGTCGCGAAACCGACCGTCCTCGGCGACCCCCTCACGGCCGTGACCGAACTGCGGATCGACGATGCGGACGGCCGCGTCATCACCCGCTCCGACGGCGGCGAACGCCGCGAATTCGCCGTCTCGACCTCGCGGCTCCGAAACGACTCCGGACGGGTCGTCGGCCACACCGTCATCCTCCAGGACATCACCGACCAGCGGCGACGCGAACAGCGCCTCGAGATCCTCAACCGCGTGCTGCGTCACAACCTCCGGAACGATCTGACCGCCGTCCGGGGATACGTCGGCCTCGCCGCCGATCGAACCGACGACGAGGACGTCCGGGCGAGCCTCGAGACGGCCGCCGCCGACGTCGACGGCGTGATCGGAATGACCGAGAAGGTCCGGGCCTTCGAACGAGCGGTGGAGGCGACGCCCGCCGCAGGGACGTTTTCGGCCCGGAACGTCCTCGACGCGGTCGCGGCCGACCTCGAGGGAGAGACTGGGGGTCGCGTCGCGGTGACAGTTCCGACCGACCTCACGCTGCGAACGAATCGGGACCTGTTCGAACTCGCGGTCTCGAACCTCGTCGAGAACGGGCTCGTCCACGACGACGAGGATCCCCACGTCACAGTCGCGTTCGAGGGTGTCGATCCGGATCGGACCGCCGTCTTTACCGTCCGCGACGACGGCCCGGGGATTCCGGACCACGAACTCGCCGTCCTCGAGCGCGGCGAGGAGACGCCGCTGGAACACGGCAGCGGACTCGGGCTGTGGATCGCCTCGTGGGCGGTCACGGCCGTCGGCGGCGATCTCGCGTTCGAAACCGACGAGGGCGGAACGCGCGTCACGGTTCGGCTCCCCGGCGTCGTCGACCCGTCAGCGGCGCAGTCGGCCGATGGGACACGCGCCGACCGATCGGCGGCTGCGGACCGCCGGGCGAACGCGGACCGATCGCGGTGAGTCGCGTCGCGAACCGACCGGAGCCGAACGGAGCGATCCCGAGCGCTATATACGGCACATACGAAGGTTCAATGGGTCGACACGCCTGCGTGCAGCCGAACGCCATGAACCAGTCAGCCACCACCCAGGCGGAGTCGATCGTCGACGAGTACGTCCTCGGCGTCCGGATCGTCGAAACCGAGTCGGCCGACGGCGATCCACGGTATGGGTTCGTCGCACCGAACCACACCGCCATCGACTTCGACGACCTCGAGACGGCCCGGCTCTACGGGGCCGTCTACTACGACGTCAACGGCTTCGTCGAGGAAGACACCGGCACCCGCGGCGTCCCGCCGGAGGTCGTCCAGGCCGGCAAGGACACCCTCGCCGCCTACCTCGTGACCTGCCCGTGGGCCGACGTCAACTGGGTCGCCTCATTCTACGGGACGACCCCCGAGGAGATCGAGCGCTACTGCTCGTGGGTTCGCGACCGTGCCGACGAGATCCGCTCCCGTGCCGACGCCCACGGCCTCGAGTAGGGCGCTCGTCCGCAGCGTCTCGGTATCGTCGCCGCTGAAACGATTGACACACTGATCGCACCGCTGCCGTGCGATCGGGTCTGCAGTGACTGTCAGTGGCGACTATAGTCGCGCTCTTTTCGATCCGTCTCCAGCACGGGGGAGTACTGCGGTCGGTTTCCGTCTCAATAGCCGTACAGAGCGGTCGGTTTCCGTTCGTTTCTCTCTGACCGGCATAGTATTCCTTCGCCAAAATAATTCAGGTAAAGAATACTATTATAAAATCTAACCATATGTCGGGTGTCTCTCCCCACACGCATGGTCGAATTCACCAGGCGGAAACTGATGGCGTCGTCCGCGGCGGCGGCGCTCGGTATCGGTGCGATCGGGACCGTGAGCGCGGACGATACGGACACACCGGGCGCGCCGACGATTCGAGGGGACATCGACCGACTCGCGACCACGGCCCGCGGGGCCGAGGTCACCGGCCCGTTCGTCTTCGAGAACGGCGAGGTGCTGTTCAGCCTCCAGCACCCGAGCCGGGAAAACGCCGCCCCCTACGACACGGCAGCGGTCGGCGTCCTCGCCGGCCATCAGTTCGAGTTCAACGGCCGCAACGACGAGTTCGACGAACTCGAGCCACCGCGTTCGAAAGCGGCCCGAGAGCAGGTCCAGGTGGCCGGCGGCGAGTACGATATCCTCGTCCAAGAGGGCGAGGAGATCAACGGTGGTTCGGAACGGTGGGGCCACCCCCAGACGCCCGACGGCACCGACGTCACCGAGTTCGTCGGGAGTCGGTACGGCGACGTCGGCTACAACCCCGACATGAACTTCTTCGTCCCGACCGACGACGAGGGGCTCGAGGGATACCTCTTCACGAACAACGAGACGAGCCCCGGCTGTATCACGCGGACGCCGATCAGCCGCGGCGAGGACGGCTGGAGCGCCGACGCGGCGAACGCGATGGAACTCGAGAACCGCGAGTCCTTCCGCGAGATCGGCGGCACGCGGATCAACTGCTACGGCGACCTGAGTCCGTGGGGGACGCCGATGTCGTCCGAAGAGGACTACAGCCACCCGCGCGTGTCCGGGTCGGCGACGGTCGGCGACGTGATCGAGGCCGAAAGCGGCGTGGGGGTCCGGGGCGCGGCGGCGTTCTGGAACCGGCCGAACCCGACCGAGATCGCGGGCGTACTCGGCGACGACGGCGACCTGTTCGAGGAAAGCTGGTACCCGCAGGGGACCTGGGCGCTGGGCGGCGTCGAGATGCAGGCCTACTACCTCGGGGCCGAGCCGGTCGATCAGGACGGCGACACCAACACGACCGAGCCGATCGGCGAGGAGTACCCCAACCGCTACCGATACGGTCACATCGTCGAGGTCACCGAGCCGACGGCCGCGGAGCCGACCCCGGTCAAACACTACGTCATGGGTCGGGCCGCCTTCGAGTGTCCCGAGTTCATGCCCGACGAGCGGACCGTCTACCTCGCCTCCGACGGCGCGAGCAAGGGGCTCTACAAGTTCGTCGCCGAGGAACCGATCCCCAGCTACGACGACCGGATGGACGTCCGCGGCACGCTGTTCGCCGCCCGCGTCACGAACGACGAGGCCGCGAAGAACAACCCGCCGGCCGAGGTCGACCTCGAGATCGAGTGGGTCGAACTCGGCACTGCGAGCAACGCCGAGGTCGCGTCCTGGATCGCCGACTACGACGACATCACGCAGGTCGACTACCTCGAGACCCACGCGGACGTCGACTGGGAGAGTGACCTCGAGGCGGCGCTGGCGGCGGCCGACGAGGAAGTCGCGATCAACGGTAATCGGGACTACATCACCGACGCGGAGATCGTCGAGTGGGCCCGCCAGTACGAAGAGTACGGCCCCGACGGCGTCGACGAGACGCTTCGTCGGATCCCGTTCCTCGAGACCCGTGCCGCTGCGAAGGCGATCGGTGCCACCGTCGAGTTCCGCAAGGCCGAGGGGATCGACTCGCTCGACGACGCCGAGCCCGGCGACTTCCTCTATCTCGGCATCTCGGAACTCAACGACGGCATGAGCGACGACGAGGGCGACGTACGGATGGACCGGGTCGACGGCGGCGTCGTCTACCGGGCCGAACTCGAGGAAGACTACGACGTCTCGACGCTCGAGCCGGCGGTCGTCGGCCCCGACGCGACCGACCGCGAGTCGATCGTCGACGCCGCACCGATCAACGTGGACAACGTCATGGTACTCGACGACGGCCGCGTCCTCCTCTGTGAGGACAAGGGCAGCTTCGGCCGGTCGTACCCCAACGACGCGCTGTGGGTCTACGAGCCGCCGACCTCGGTCCACATCGACTCCGTCGCGATACGACAGGACGCGACCGCCGCGGCCGAGCTGACCCTGTCCGCGGTGCCGGACGGACTCGCCGGCGGGACGGTGTCCGTCTCGGTCGATCACACCGACGTCGCCGAGATCACGGGCGCGACCTACCACGACGCGCTCGAACTCACCGCCGGCCCGACCGTCAGCGACGACGGCTCGACGGTCGAGTTCCGGTTCGCCGATATCGACGAGGAGATCCAGCCCGGCGCGACCGACGTGTCGGTGGCGACGGTCGAACTCGAGGGCACGAGCATGGGGACGACCGACATCTCGGTGACGGTCGACTCGCTCGACGACGACGACGGCGCGCCGATCGAGTCCCGGCCGCACACGGGCGTCGTGGTCACCGGGCCGCCGCCGATCGACGGCGGCGCGGGCGGAAGCGGGGCAGTGCCGACCGATCCCGACGGCGACGGTCGCTACGAGGATGTCAACGGGAACGAGCGGCTCGACTACGACGATATCGTTCTCCTGTTCGAGGAGATCGAGGACGACTCCGGGTCGTTGACCGTCGACGCGTACGACTTCAACGACAACGGCCGCATCGACTACGACGACGTCGTCGAGCTGTCCGACGAGCTGTAATCGATGGCCGCAGACGACACCGTTGCGACGAGTTCGTCCGACCGGGCCGACACCGCGGCGTCGGCTCCCCGACAACGATGGTGGCGACGGCCCGCCGTCGCCCTCGTCGTCGCCCTCGCGATCGGGGCGGCGTTCGCACCATCGTCGGTAGTTGCGGCGGCCGCGAACGGGGGGACGGCCCCCGCGACGGCGACCGGCGGCCCGTCCGCGTCGACCGGGGATGCCCTCGTCATCACTAACGCGACGGTCGAGCCCGGTGGGACCGCCGTCCACCGCATCGTACTCACCGACGCGCCCGACGGGCTCGCCGGCTTCGAACTCACCCTCGAGCTGTCGGGCGACGCGGCGGCAGTCGAGAACGCCGGCTATCCCGACGACTACCGGATGACGACCGACCCCGTCGTGAGCGACGACGGGGAATCGGTGACCGTCGAGGCCGTCGATCTCGACGACGCGGTCACCCCCGGCGCGAGCGACGTCACGCTCGCGACGGTCACGGTCAGCGGGACGGAGCCCGGCACGGCGGCGCTCGCGGTGACCGACGCCCGGCTCGACGCCGACGGCGGCAGCCGGATCGACCCGACACGGGAGCCGGGAACGCTCACCGTTCAGACGGACGCGACGGCGGCCGAATCGACAGGCACGCCGGACGACGGGAGCGACGCGGGCGACGGAGTGGCCTCGAACGAGGAGCCAGCCGGCGGGACCGACGGGTCGGACGATGACTCGGCGTCGAACTCGGAAGCGGTTCCGGGCTTCGCGGGCGGCACTGCGTTGCTCGCGCTCGCTGTCCTCGCGGGCGGCCTGCTCGCACGACGGCAGGATCGGAGCCGCTGACCCGATTCCCCCGCTGATGCAACCCGACGGCGTCCGGCGTTCGTGTGGTTCAGTGGCTGCGATGGCGACCGCGGTTCCGCCGCAGCGACGCGACCGACGACGCGGTCGATCGTTTTATCAATCGGTCGTTTGAACTGACCGTCATGTTCGCGGTCGCGACGCTGCTGGGACTTGCCGCCCTCGGAACGGCGATCGTCTGGAAAGGCAGCAGCTGGCTCGAGGATTCGGCGAACAAACTCGCGGTCGCGTACGGACTGCCGGCGGTCGTCCAGGGTGCCGTCATCGCCGCGGTCGGCTCGAGTACGCCGGAACTGGCGAGCGTATTGCTCGCGACGCTGGTACACGGGGAGTTCGAACTCGGAGTCGGATCGATCGTCGGCTCGGCGGTGTTCAACCTCCTCGTGATTCCGGGGCTTGCAGTCGTCATCGGCAACGGTGGGGTCGAAACGACGCGCGAACTCGTCTACAAGGAGTCGCTGTTTTACATGCTCGCGGTCGCGTCGCTACTGTTGACGTTCTCGCTGGCGGTCATCTACAACCCCGCCGACGCGGCCGGCGTCCGGATCGGCGGCACCGTCTCGAGGCCGCTCGCCCTGTTCCCGCTCGCGCTGTACGGCCTCTACCTGTTCACACAGTACTTGGACGCTGCGGAGTCCGGGCAGCAGGCGGACGGCTCGATCGCGCTCGCGCGTACGTGGTTCTGGTTCGTCGTCGGGCTGGCGTTCATCGTCGTCGGCGTGGAAGCGCTCGTTCGGGCGGCGATCGGGCTGGGGGAGGCCTTCGGGACCCCCTCCTTTCTCTGGGGGATGACTGTCGTCGCCGCCGGCTCGAGTCTGCCGGACACGTTCGTCAGCCTGACGGCCGCGCGGGCCGACCGACCGACGGTCACGTTGGCGAACGTCCTGGGCAGCAACACGTTCGACCTGCTCGTGGCCGTGCCCGTCGGCGTCATGGTCGCGGGGGCACTGACGGTCAACTTCGCCAACATCGTCCCGATGATGGGGTTTCTGGTTCTGGCGACGGTCGCGTTCTTCGCGATCTCCCGAACCGGGATGGCCCTGTCCCGGCGCGAGGGGTGGCTGCTCCTGGGGCTGTACGGGGCGTTCGTCTGCTGGCTGCTCGTCGAGAGCCTCGGCGTCGTCAGCGTTCTCTGACGCGGCCGGCCGCCCTGCGATCCACAGTGCTTCCCAGCCGAAGCCATACGTCTAGTGGTTTTACTTAGGCCGCCTGCGACGGGGCGGGTATGAGCGACGATTCAGACTCCGAGGGGAACCGATTCGCCACCGACAGCGTCCACGCCGGGCAGGAACCCGATCCGACGACCGGGGCTCGCGCGCCGCCGCTGTATCAGACCACCTCCTACGAGTTCGACGACACCGACCACGCCGCCGCCCTGTTCGGCCTCGAGGAAACCGGAAACATCTACTCGCGGATCATGAACCCGACGAACGCGATGTTAGAGGAACGCATCGCGACGCTCGAGGGCGGCGTCGGTGCGCTCGCGACCGCGTCGGGGATGGCCGCGTTCGATCTGGCGACGTTCATCCTCGCCGACGTCGGCGACAACATCGTCTCCTCGTCGGCGCTGTACGGCGGGACCTACACCTACCTCACCCACACCGTCGCGAAACGCGGCGTCGAGACCAAGTTCGTCGATACCTTAGACTACGAGGCCTATGCCGAGGCGATCGATGACGACACCGCCTTCGTCCACCTCGAGACGATCGGCAACCCCGCCTTGGTGACGCCGGATATCGAGCGGATCGCCGACATCGCCCACGATCACGACGTGCCGCTGTTCGTCGACAACACCTTCGCGACGCCGTATCTCTGCCGGCCGCTCGAACACGGCGCGGACCTGGTCTGGAACTCCACCACCAAGTGGATCCACGGCGCGGGCTCGACCGTCGGCGGAATCTTAGTCGACGGCGGCTCCTTCCCCTGGGAGGACGGCGACTACCCCGAGATCACCGAGCCGAACCCGGCCTATCACGGCATCAACTTCCGCGAGACGTTCGGCGACGCGGCGTTTGCCTTCACCGCTCGCACCCGCGGCCTGCGCGATCTGGGCAACCAGCAGTCGCCGTTCGACGCCTGGGTCACACTGCAGAAACTCGAGTCGCTGCCGCTGCGCATGGAGAAACACTGCGAGAACGCGATGGCCGTCGCGGAGTACCTCGAGGACCACGAGAAGGTCGCGTGGGTCAACTACCCCGGCCTCGAGAGCCACGAGACTCACGAGAACGCCGAGAAGTACCTCGAGGGCGGCTACGGCGGCATGATCACGTTCGGACTCGAGGGCGGCTACGACGCCGCCGAGACGGTCTGTAACGAGGTAAACCTCGCGAGCCTGCTCGCAAACGTCGGCGACGCGAAGACGCTGATCATCCACCCCGCGAGTACGACCCATCAGCAACTCACCGAGGAGGAGAAGCTGGCAAGCGGCGTCACCGACGACCTCGTGCGGCTCTCGGTCGGCATCGAGGACGTCGACGACGTGATCGCGGACCTCGATCGCGCGATCGAACAGGCCTGATCGATCGCCGCCCGCGGCCGGCCGACGTTTTCACTGCGCTGTGACTAGCCCCCGCGGTTAAGGGACCGGCGTTCGACTGGTCGGATATGGCAACCGGGATACTCACGGACGATGCGGCGGAGCAGATCGTCGCGACCTGTCGGACGGCCATCGGCGACAGTCTCCGGTCGGTCACCTACTTCACGCGCGACGACTTCGAGCAGGTCTACCTGCGGGAGGACCTCGAACGCGACGCGGACCTCTCGACGTTCATCGGCCACGAGTGGCGCGGCTTCAAGACGACCCAGACCGCCTACGAGGGGTCGGAACTTGGCGGCTACGACTACACGATCCGGGTCTTCGAAAACGGGTTCCTCATCCGCGTGACGAACGACAGCGAGGGGGTCTTCGCCACCACGGACGGCCTCACGGTCAAGGACTTCGAAGAGGTCGCAACGGCGCTCGATACGTTCCTCAGCGAGCGCGAACTCGACTAATCCGCGCTCGAGTCGTCACTATCGGTATCGTCGGCCTCGGGCGGGTCGTCCGCGTCCGCATCCGCATCGGGGTCGGCATCCGCGCCGTCGCTATCGTCGCCGCCGATCGGCAGGCCGGAGCCGCGGTCGCCGTCCGTCCCGAGGAGGCGAGCGAAGCGACGGCGATCGGCGGCGTGTCTATCGAGACTCATGCCGACGACAGATGGGGGAGTCCCTTGTAGTAATAGGGGCCGTTTGCGCTCGAAACGCCGCGCTTCCCGCGTGAAACGATCCCCGCGCTGTCGTGCGGTTTCGTTCGAAACGGTTGCTGACGTGTCGACCGCACCGCATCGAACAACGTAACACCCTTTTCCGCCACGCCCGTTGGTTCGCCAATGACCGACCTGCCCGATCCTGTCGCCACTGCACTCGAGTCCCACGACGCGTTTACGGCCCGCGGGGACGCCTACGACCTCGAGACGACCGTCTTCGAGACGACCGTCACGGCCGACGACGCGGAGGGGAAACGCGACGGTCGGTTTTCGATCACCGTCGTCCTGCCGACGCTTGACGCCGCCGTGGCGGGCGAGGTCGTCGCCGACCCAGTCGAGGACGGCTGGTTCGAAACGCTCGAGCGACGGCTCGCGGACGTCTTCACTGTCGCCCACACGAGTACCCACGACGAGCCCGTCGTCGAACGCGACGCCGACGAAGTTCGAGTCCACCTCGAGTACACTGCCTGGGACGCCGCCGAGGGCGTCGACGACGCCAAGGCCCTCATCGAGTTCGTCGAAGGGACCTTCGCACAGGGGATCATTCCAGGCTACGACTACCGCGGCGAAGCGGCGACGCTGCTCGAGAACGCCCAGAACAGGGGTCAACAGGCCGCGGACGGCGACGGCAGCGGCGGAATGCCGATGTAAACCTAAATTTTGCTCTGTCGTTCGAGAGAGCGAAGCTCTCTCGTGATGACGAAAGGCGCGAAGCGCCTTTCGAACCACGGGCCGCCGTAGGCGGCCCTCGGCAAAATTTAGTATAAAAGCCTCCTCGCTCCCGGTGGTCGCTCGTCGGCCCGAGCGCGCAGCGCTCGGTGAACGGCGTCGCTCGGGTTCTCCGAACCGCTCACTCGCCGATATACTATTCGTGGAACGGTTCAGTGTAGTCTAGGGGCCGGGAGCGGGGCTCGAGCAGACGCGAGAGCCCCGCGACTCGGGGGAGGGCAGGCGCTTACCCGACACTCACCGCGAGCGACCGAAGGGAGCGAGCGGGCCGACGACTGATGTGGAGTGACGCGAAGCGTCACGGAACGGAAGGAGGAGTGCTTTTAATCGAAGCTAAGCGGGAGCTTTGCTCCCGCGAGGTCCGAGAGAGCTTTGCTCTCTCGAACGACAGCGCAAAACTTCGTCTCTAGTCCATCGCGATGTACGTCTGCGTGTCCTCGACGCCCTCGATCGCCTGAACGTGGGTAGCGGCGATCTCCTTGACCTTCGCGGGCGTCTCGACGCTGGCTTTGGCGATGAGGTCGACGTCGCCGGCGACGATGTGGGCCGACTCCACGCCCGCGACCGATTCGATGCTGTCTCTGAGCCGATCCGCCTCGCCCGTGTTCGCTTTGATCATGACGAATGCTGTAACCATCAGTTGGCACCTCCGTCGGAGTCGCCCTCGAGCAGTTCGGTCGCGGCCGAACTCGTGCCCGTGCCGGCGTTGGCGGTCGCCCGTTCGGCGGTCTCGCCGACCAGCAGTTGACGGACCTCGCTCAACACGTCGAAGTCCGCGAGGACGACGAGTCGGTCGTCGTCCTCGAGCGAGAGGTCCTCGGTGGGGATCTCGAGGGGACCGTCGCCCTTGCCGAACGCGAGGACGGTCGCGTCGGCGGGCAGATGCAGTTCGCTGATCGTGTAGCCGTTGACGGGAGCGTCGGCGGTGAGCGTGAGTTCGACTACCTGCAGGTAGGGCGCGACATCGGCGATGGCGCGGATCGTCCCGCCCAGCAGGGCGTTTTTCGCGCCGATCGCGCCGAGTCGTTCGGGGTAGATCACCTCGTCGACCTGGTCGGCGTACTTTCGGTAGATGCCCTCGCGGTAGGCCTCGTCGATCCGCATCACCGTCCGACAGCCGTGGTGGTTCCCGATCATGCAGGCGGTGAAGTTGACGTTCAGATCGCCGGTCAGCGCGCCGAGGGCGTCGGCGTCGGCGATTCCGGCCGCCTCGAGGACGTCCTCGCGGGAGCCGTCGCCGTCGACGACGGTGAACCCTTGCTCACGGGCGCGTCTGCGCGTCGGCTCGTCGCGCTCGACCATCGTCACCTCGTGGTCCTCGTCGCGCAGGACGCGCGCGGTGCGCAGCCCAACCCGTCCGGCCCCGATAATCACGAACCGCATGCAGGGGGATACGCCGGCCCTGGTCAATAAGCTTGCCCCGGATTACCATGCCATGCGTTCGGCCGGCGGGCTCGAGGGCACGATGTGCGGGCGGCGAGAAACGACGACTGGCCCACGAGACGAACGGCGCTCGAGCGACCCTACCCCATCGCGATGTACGTTTTCGTGTCGGTGACGCCGTCGAGGGCCTGCAGGTCCGAGGAGACGGTCTGGAGAACGTCGTAGACCTCCGGCGTATCGACCTCGGCGATGATGTCGTAGTTGCCCGCGACGATGTGGGCATCGGTGATCGACTCGAGATCGCCGATCTCCGCGAGCAGGCGCTCGGACTTCCCGGCGGCGGTCTTCACCATGATGAAGGCGTGGACCATCGGCGGTGTGGTACACTCTGCCACGACTAAAGCCTTTGCCCGAATCCCAAAACGCGGTCGTGACTTGCTCAGCGGTCGCTCGAGCGCGCGGCCTCGAGCGCGTCGACGACGGTTTCGAGGACCGCAGCGGGCGACTGTGTTGCGTCGACCCGGACGAAGCGTTCGGGGTCGCGCTCGAGCAGGCGCTCGTAGTTCTCCCGGACCGTCTCGAGGTAGGCGGTGCGTTCGAACTTGTTGGTCGTCCCCGCCCGCTCGGCGGCGGTCTCGGGGTCGAGGTCCAGATAGATCGTCAGATCGGGCTCGATCGAGAACGGCCGGTGGAGATCGACGACGTACTCGAGCGGATCCGCAAAGTCGTAGGCCGGAGCGTCCGCGAGGGTCGCGCCCTGATAGGCAAAGCGGGAGTCCGAGTAGCGATCGGAGATCACGAGGTCGCCGGCCTCGAGGGCGGGGCGGATCACTCGCGAGAGGTGGGCCGCGTGGTCGGCGGTGTAGAGAAAGAGTTCCGCCAGGGGGTCGGCGTCGTCGTCCGCGATCGAGCGGTAGACGGCCTCGCCGTACCAGGAGTCGTCAGTGGGTTCACGCGTGACCGTCGCGTCCGGATAGCGCTCGCGTAAGGCCTCCCGGACCGTCGTCTTGCCGCTGCCGTCTAACCCCTCGAGCGTGACGAGCATGCCCGGACCTGGGCGTGACGGCTACTACAATCTGTCGAGACGGACGACCTCACTACGTAGCCGCCTAGCTATTTATCGTTGCGCCGGCACGTTCGTGTATGAAGATCCTCGTCGCCGGCGGCACCGGCTTCATCGGGACGAACCTGTGTGCGGAACTGGCCGAGCGCGGCCACGAGGTGACGGCGCTGTCGCGCTCGCCCGACGGCGGCGGCCTGCCCGACGGCGTCGAGGTCGCGATAGGCGACGTCAGCGCCTACGACTCGATCGTCGACACCGTCGCAGGCCACGACGCGGTCGTCAATCTCGTCGCGCTCTCGCCGCTGTTCAAGCCCCGCGGTGGGAAGAGCCACGAGACGGTCCACCTCGGCGGCACCGAGAACCTCGTGCGAGCCGCCGAGGCCGGTGACATCGACCGGTTCCTCCAGTTGAGCGCGCTCGGTGCGGACCCCGACGGCGCGACCGCTTACATCCGCACGAAAGGCAAGGCCGAAGCGGTCGTCCGGTCGTCCGCCCTCGAGTCGACGATCGTCCGCCCCTCCGTGGTCTTCGGGGACGGCGGCGAGTTCGTCGACTTCACGAAGGCGCTGACGACGCCGTACGTGACCGGGCTCCCCGGCGGCGGAAAGACGCGGTTCCAGCCGATCTGGGTCGGCGATCTCGTCCCGATGCTGGCCGACGCGCTCGAGGACGAGGCCCACGCCGGCGAGACCTACGACCTCGCGGGGCCGGAGGTCCTGACCCTCGCGGACGTGACCGAGCTGGCCTACGCGGCCGAAGGCAAAGACATCACGATCGTCCCGATCCCGATGGGACTGGCCAAGGTCGGCCTCTCGGCGATCGGCCCGGTCCCGTTCCTGCCCTTCGGCCCGGATCAGGCACGCTCGCTGGCGTTCGACAACACCGTTACCGACAACGACGTGACCGCGTTCGATCGCGATCCGGCCGACCTGACGACGCTCGCCTCGTATCTCGGCCTCGCGGGACCCGGTCGCCGAGGACGGCCGGCGGGAACTGCCTGATCGAGCGCCAGCCGGGGCGGTCACCGTTCCGATCACCGGCGATCAGGTACGAAACGTAATATAAAAAACACTATAGGGGAGGGTAAAAAGATATTTACTACTCGCGATATTGGGCGCTTCATTGTCTCTACGCGGCGCTCTCGAGCAATACTCTATTAATCGAGAAATTCAGATTAGCACAAGACTTATATCCTCTATCCCACTGTTACCAATCCAACGGAGCCCCCTGATAAACAATGAAGCTGGCGATGATCGGATTCGGACAGGCCGGTGGCAAAATCGTCGATCGGTTCCTCGATTACGACGATCGGACGGGAAGCGGAATCGTCCGGGCAGCGATCGCTGTCAACTCCGCGAAAGCGGACCTCATGGGCCTGGAGAATATTCCACAGGAGAATCGCGTACTCATCGGCCAGGCCCGCGTGAAGGGCCACGGCGTGGGTGCTGACAACGAACTCGGCGCGGAAGTCGCCGAGGAAGACATCGACGAGGTGCAAAACGCGATCGACGCGATCCCGACCCACGAGGTCGACGCCTTCCTCATCGTCGCCGGGATGGGCGGTGGCACCGGCTCGGGTGGCGCGCCGGTCCTCGCGAAACACCTCCAGCGGATCTACACGATCCCGGTCTACGGCCTCGGCGTCCTGCCGGGCACCGACGAGGGCGGAATCTACACGCTCAACGCGGCACGATCCTTCCAGACGTTCGTCCGCGAGGTCGACAACCTGCTCGTCTTCGACAACGACTCCTGGCGACAGACCGGCGAGTCCGTGGAGGGCGGCTACGACCAGATCAACGAGGAGATCGTCCGCCGCTTTGGCATCCTCTTTGGTGCCGGCGAGGTCGGCGACGGACAGGAGGTCGCCGAGAGCGTCGTCGACTCCTCGGAGATCATCAACACGCTTTCGGGCGGCGGCGTCTCGACCGTCGGCTTCGCGAGCGAGGAAGTCGAGATGAACACCGGCGGTGGCCTCCTCTCTCGCTTTACCGGCGAAGGCGGCAGCGAGGACGACTTAGACGCCGCAAACACGACCAACCGTATCACGAGCCTCGTCCGCAAGGCCGCGCTCGGCCGGCTCACGCTTCCCTGTGAGATCGAGGGTACCGAGCGCGCGCTGCTCGTTCTCTCCGGTCCCTCCGAGTACCTCAATCGGAAAGGCATCGAACGCGGCCGCAAGTGGCTCGAGGAGGAAACGGGCAGCATGGAAGTCCGCGGTGGCGACTTCCCGCGAGAGGAGCCCGAGGTGGCCGCTGCCATCCTGCTTTCCGGCGTGACCAACGTCCCCCGGATCAAGCGACTGCAGCAGGTCGCCATCGAGGCACAGGACAACATCGACGACATCCAGCAGGAAAGCGAAGAGAACCTCGAGGAACTCGTCGAGGACGACGAGGACGAACTCGAGCCGCTGTTCTAGGCCGCCGTTCTTTCGACGATCGACGGGCCAGCGGCCGCGCTCGCCGGGAGGGGGCAGTCGATCGCCAGCGTTCTCGAGAGCCAGCAGTCACCGTCGGCCGCCCTCGATCTTCGCTCCGACGTACTTTTGGGGCCACCCCGGCTACCGCAACTAGATTCACATGCGCGTCGTGGTTCCGTTCGCCGCCGAGACGCCGAAGACGCGGCTCGAGTCAGTTCTCTCGCCGGCCGAGCGCTCGCAGTTCGCCCGCGCCATGCTCGCGGACGTGCTTCGCGCGATCGTCCGCGCGGGCCACGAGCCCGCCGTCGTCTCGACCGCGCCGCTCGACCTCGGGGCCCTCGAGATGCCGGGCGAGGTCGCCGCGGCGACGTCGCTGACGGTCGACGACCGCCCGCTGACCGAGGCGGTCAACGCTCGGCTGCCGGCCGACGTCGGTGACGAGCCCGTCGCCGTCGTCATGGCCGATCTCGCGCTCGCGACGCCCGACGCGCTCGCGGCCCTGCTGACTCCCTCGGCGGACGTCGCGATCGCGCCCGGTCGGGGCGGGGGCACCAACGCCCTCGTCGTCGACCATCCGGAGTTCCGCGTCGACTACCACGGGCTCTCCTATCTGGATCACCGCGGGATCGCCCGCGAAGTCGGCGCGAGCCTCGAGACGGTCGACTCCTTCCGGCTGGGGACCGACATCGACGAGCCCGCGGACCTCGTCGAGGTCCTCGTCCACGGCCGCGAGAGCGACTGCGCGCCGGCCGTCCTCCGCGAGTTCGGCTTCGAACTCGAGCGTCGCGACGGCCGGGTCGCCGCGGTCCGCGACGGTGGCTCGACGGAGTGACGGCCCAGCGGTTGCCGCGAAGTGAAGGCCTTATGTGCCGAGCCACGACAATCGGAGGTAATGGTTCCCGGGGCCAGCAAGTACGGCGTCGACGTCACGGTCGAGGAGGAAGCCGTCGACGACCTCCTCCAAGTCAGCCCGAGCGACGTCGACGCGCCGCCGGCGCTTACGTTCTCTCGGAACGTCTTCGTGCCGCTGACGACCGCCTGTCGCTACACCTGCACCTACTGTACGTACTTCGACCCGCCGGGTCAGGCCGAACTGCTCTCGCTCGAGGAGGTTCGCGAGATCTGTCGGCGGGGGGCCGACGCCGGCTGTACTGAGGCACTGTTTACCTTCGGCGACGATCCGGACGACCGCTACACCGAGATCCACGCGCAACTCGAGGCGTGGGGCCACGACTCGATTCACACCTACCTGCGCGAGGCCTGCGAAGTGGCGCTCGAGGAAGGACTGCTCCCGCACGCGAATCCGGGTGACCAGACTCGCGAGCAGCTGGCCGAAGTCGCCGACGTCAACGCCAGCATGGGCGTGATGCTCGAGACGACCGCCGAGGTCGGGGCCCATGCCGGCCCGCGGCGCAAGGTGCCCGGACAGCGCCTGCGCACCCTCGAGAACGCGGGCGAACTCGACGTGGCCTTCACGACCGGAATCCTGGTGGGGATCGGCGAGGACTGGCGGGACCGCGCCGAGAGCCTGCTGGCCATCCGGGAGCTCCACGAACGCTACGACCACATCCAGGAGGTGATCGTCCAGCCCGTCGTCGAGAACGAGCGCTGGTCCGGCGGCTCGCCCGATCTCGCGACGATGCGGCAGGTGACGGCGATGGCGCGGGCCGCCCTGCCCGAGGAAGTCTCAGTCCAAGTGCCGCCCAATCTCGCCCCCGCCAAGGACCTGATCGACTGCGGCGTCGACGATCTGGGCGGCGTCTCGCCGGTCACCGACGACCACATCAACCCCGAGTACACGTGGCCCGCGCTCAGGGAACTCGAGGAAATCGCCGCGAGCGCGGGCGTGCCGCTTGGCGAGCGACTACCGGTCTACGAGCGGTTCCTGCCGGCCGAATTGCGGACCGACGGCTTCGACGGTCGGCTGGCCGACGGCGCGGACGGCGACCGGAAGTGGATCTCGGCAGCGATTCGGGCGGCGCTCGAGGCCGACGACGCGGCAGGTGGGCGGTACCGGTCGGTGCTTCGGGACGGAGAGACGGCCGCGTCACACTGAGATTGGCCAGCGGGACGCTACCAACGGTTGCAAGTGTGACTGGACGTGAATTATCCTGCCGCTCTTTCCCTTCTCTAGACGGTTAGCGACTGACTCTGATTATAATTCAGAGAGTGATCCCGAGAGGACCAGGTTATCTCAGAACGGAAAATAGACGCTCCATTACAACAGTACTACAGACGATACTGATCGTGAGGAACAGATAGGCAACAGGGACGCCGACCGCAAACCAGACGATGAAATCTCCGATCGAGGAAACGTTCCTGCTCGTTCCGTGAAATTCGACATAGTTCATTATTGCCGACAGAATCACTACCGATACCGCAATTACCGCCCGTCTAAAGCGAAGCATCTCGCTTGTCTCTATAGTGCCTCGGCTTCAATTATCAATCCTTTGATGATGGTCGGAATCGCGTACAATTCAGCGGTTCGTCAGGCGGGTCGCCGACAGTGTCGACGGCGACAACCGGGACTGAATCTTGAGCCCCGAGCTGGCTACTCCCGCTCGAGGCGGTCCGGCACGACGGAACAGCCACAGGGTGAGGCGGTCCCGTCGCGGGGTCCGCTGACGGTCACCACCCAGACGGGGCGGCCGCAATGGGGACAGTCGGGGAGCGACGACTCGAACGGGTCATTGTCAGGCATCGCGATCACCGGTTCTCGAGGACCGTAGCGGGGACTCGAGGGCCGTCGCTGATCGTCGGGGTTGATTCCACCGTCGTGCGGGACGTTTATATCCCGATAGTACGAAGCGAAGCATGGCTTCAAGCAGGTCGCTTGGAAGCCAGGTCTCGGGTGTGTCCGCACCCGGGGCGTTTCGATGCAGCCCCCTTGCTCCGTTCGGAGACCGGCTTCCAGTTGAATGTACCCTCATTATAACTTATAACTACTGGATGGTGTAGTGAGAACTAGTCGCTGTGACTCGAGCATCGGTAATTCACGGATTTGTGATCGAAAACAGGAGATTCGGCTACGGCGGTACTGACGGCGACGAGCGTCCTGCTATCGTGGCAACACGGAGTTGCCACGCCCTCCCCAGCCGATTCGCTCACTTCGTTCGCTCATCCCTCGCACGGCGTCGCGCCGCGGTTCACCGGCGGTTCACCGCGGCACAGCGCGCGCCACCGCGCGGTGGGTAGCAAGATCAGTTTTGGACTGGGAGGGAAGTTCGTCTCGCGGTCACTCGGAAAAGTAGTCCTCGTGGAGTTCCAGTCCCTCGTCCTCGAGGACCGGCCCGTCGACGCTGGTGTCGGCGTCCGCCCGCTCGAGGACCTCCGCGCAGGGAATCTCGATCACGCCATCGTCCCGGATCCCGGCAAGCGAGTCGACGGGAACGCTGTAGACGACCCGGTCCAGCCCCGCGTAGACGATCGCGCTCGCACACATCGGACACGGCTCGGTGCTGGTGTACATCGTACAGGCCGCCCGTTCGGCCGGCTCGAGTTCGCGGGCGGCCCACCGAGCGAGCTTGAACTCGGGGTGGGCCGACACGTCGTCGTCAGTTAGGGTGGTGTTCTCCGCGGTCCGGACGACCGCGTCGTCGACGACGAGCAGGGAACCGAAGGGGGTGTTACCGTTCTCGACCGCCGATTCTGCGAGGTCGATCGCCCGCCGCACGTAGGACTCGTCGGTGGCCATAGCGGCCGTTCGGTCGCCGGTTCCGAAACGCTTCCCCTCGAACGGCACTCGAGCAGGGTGTTACGTACAGGAGAAGCCGCCGTCGACGACCAGCGCCTGCCCGGTGATCCAGTCGGCCTCGTCGCTGGCCAGAAACAGCATGGCGTTGGCGATGTCTTCCGGCTCGCCCAGCCGCTTGAGCGGGTAGTGTCGCGACATCTCCTCCTTGGTCGCTTCCCACTCCTCCTCGGTGCGGTTCTGCCGGGGCATCGCCGTGTCGGTGACGCCCGGACAGACCGCGTTCGCCCGGACGCCGGCCGGCCCGACCTCCGCCGCGACGGTCCGCGTGAAGTTGACGACCGCCCCCTTCGACAGCGAGTAGGCACCCAGTTGGGGCGCGCCGATGACGCCCGCCAGCGACGCCGTGTTGACGATCGCGCCCGACCCCTGCTCCTTGAAGTGGGGGATCACGGCATGGCAGCCGTTCCAGACGCCCTTCACGTTGACGTCCATGACCCGATCGCGCTCGCCTTCGTCGATCTCCTCGATCTTCGAGCGCTCGTGGCTCACGCCCGCGTTGTTCAGCATGATATCGAGGCCGAACTCGGCGACCGCCTCGTCGACGGCCGCGTGGACCGCGTCGGCGTCCCGGACATCCAACTCGAGCGCGGTGCCGTCCCGCCCCGCGTCTTCGACGCGAGCGACCGTCTCCGCGGCGCTCTCGTGATCGATGTCGGCCGCGACGATCGTCGCGCCCTCCTCGGCGAACAGCTGCGCTGCTTCCCGCCCGAGACCTGAGCCCGCACCCGTGATAAACGCTGTCTTGCCTTCGAGTCGCATACCCACACGTTATCGGGATACCGTATAATGATTGTCACCGGTTCTGAAAATCGACCGTCGATCGGCTCGAGGTCCGGACAGCGTTATGCCCCGTCGCCGACAGCTATCCCGCATGCAGATCGATCTCACCCAGCCGATCGAAACGGGGATGCAGACCTACCCCGGCGACCCCCCGGTCGCCGTCCACCCCCACGCGACCCACGCGGACGACGGCGCTCGCGTCTCGAGCCTCGAGTGTGGCAGCCACACCGGAACCCACGTCGACGCGCCCGCCCACACCGAGCCCGACGGCCGAACGCTCGCTGCCTATCCGCTCGAGCGGTTCGTCTTCGACGCCGTCCGGGTCGACTGTCGCGACCTCGAGGCCCGCGAGCCGATCCCCGCGTCGCGAGTGCCCGACGACGCCGACCTCGCCGCGTTCTGGACCGGCTGGGACGCCCACTGGGGGACCGACCGCTACCTCGAGCATCCTTATCTCTCGCCGGCCGCGGCCGAAACCTGTGCCGAACGGGGACTGGACGTGGCCGTCGACACGCTCAACCCCGATCCGACGCCGACCGAGGGTGCTGGCGCGGACGAGCCCGACGGAGTCCCGGCCCACCACGCACTGCTCGGTGATGACCGGCTGATCCTCGAGAATCTGACCGGGCTCGAGGCGGTCGGCGAGCGGTTCGAACTCCGGGCGTATCCGCTCGCGCTCGCTGGCGATGGCGCGCCGGTGCGGGCCGTCGGCGTCCGCGGTGGGGACTAGGCCTCACGACCGCGAGTAATTACTGCGACCGCTAGTTCCGCTTGATCGTTATCGTGATGGCGTCGACGGTCGCACCGGTGTCCGATCGGACGACGACGAGTCTGTACGTCCGCTCGTCGCCGCGGTCCTGCGGCGGTGCAAGATCGTTCTTGTACGTCGGTTCGTGCCCCGTCAGCGAGGATATTTTGACGATTTCGTCCGTTCCGTTCATCCGTTCGTACGTCTTGAGGGAGTAATTGGTCTCGTCGTCGTCGAGACGGTGGTCGAGTTCGTATCGCGCCCCGTCTAGCTCGTTGACGTCGTAGACGGAGACGTTCCGTATGACCGTCCCATTGGTCGGTTCGCCGACCGAGGTCGAGTAGTCCGCTTGGGTCAGACAGCCGCCGAGCGCTACCGTACTTACGATGAGAACGAGTCCCAGTACTAATCGCCCGTTCCCGTGAAACGAAGCCGTCATTATCGGGACAAAACACCGATGGCAGGAGTACGTTCAAGAGGTCTGTCACGAGACACGATCGTGAGTGGGACCGGGCCGCAGTTAAGTATTCATCTCACTGAAAGAGGGACTGTAGTCTCCGGGAGCGGCGGCAGTGTGCCATCATCGCGGAACGACGGACGGAGACGGCCGGCACCGATCAGTCGTCGGCCGGCACCGCCCGCTCTTCGCGTTCCGCTCGAGTCAGTAGCGGGGTTCCGTCGGCCTTCGGCCCGAGTCGGGGGCCAAAGGGCGGGTCGTCGGGGTCGATGACCCGGCGCTGCTTGTAGTCGGTCGAGCGCTCGACGGGCACGCGGCCGATCGAGGAGATCATCTCGACGTAGTCCTCGAACGAGCGGAACTCGCCGAAGCCGCCGCCGGCGCGTTTGGTGATCTCCTCCGAAAGGATCGTCCCCATGTAGTCGTCGGCCCCACACGAGAGCATCTTCAGCCCCTGCTCGTCGCCGTACTTGACCCACGAGGCCTGGATGTGATCGATGTTATCGAGGAACAGCCGCGAGACGGCGATCAGCAGTTCGTCCTCGTCGATGCTGGCCCCGCCAGAGACCACGTCGTGTTCGTACAGCGGCGTGTTCTGGTGGATAAAGGAAAGCGGGACGAACTCCGTGATGTTGCCCGTGCGGTCCTGTAAGTCCCGAATTCGCTTTAAGTGCAGCGCGCGGTGGGCCTCGTTCTCGACGTGACCGTACATGATCGTCGCCGTCATCCCGAGGCCGACGTTCGCGGCGGCCTCCATGGCCTCGAGCCACCCCTCGGTACTGATCTTGCCGGGGCAGATGACCTCGCGGACCTCCTCGACGAGGATCTCCGCTGCGGTGCCGGGAACGGTATCCAGCCCGGCCTCCTGCAGTCGGCGGTAGACCTCCTCGTAGGACCAGTCGGTGCCCCGACGGGCGTGATAGGCCTCTTCGGGCGTCATCGAGTGGACGTGGACGCCGTCGACGCTCATCGCCGAGAGCTGGTCCGTGTAGGTACCGGGACTGGTGTCGTAGACCGCCGGCGGCTTGTAGTTGACTTCCTTCGGGTTCGGGTGGGCCTCGAGGATCTCCCGATGTTCCTCGTCGAGCGCGAACGCGGGGTGCAGTCCCGAGACGGACGTGACTTCGTAGATGCCCCGCTCGACGGCGTCGGCGACGATCTCGCGGGATTCGGCGGGCGTCTTCGTGAACCCCGCCGTCTCGATCTCCGTGTCGCTCTCGAAGGTGTGAGCTGCATCTTTGAAATTGCAGAACAGACAGCCCACGTTACAGGCCGTCGTGACGTTGTTGTTCAGGTTCGCGATGAAGGTGACCTCCTCGCCGACCTGCTCGGCGCGCCGGCGGTCGGCCGCCTCGAGGACGCGTTCCTTGCGCCGGCGATCGATGCCGTCGCTGTCGGTCCCAGTCGTGAGTAACTCGATGGCGTCGTCGACATCGAGTCGGTCGCCATCGCGCGCTTTCGCCAGTGCGTTCTCGAACGACTGGTCGGTCTCGGGAACGTGTTCGAACGCCAGGTCGGCCTCGGTCACCGGTCGCTCCATCGACGTAACGATGCTCGCACAGCGAGAAAAGGGTGATGGATCCGGACCCCGCCCCGTCAGAATCGGCCGCGTCGAGAGTTGCCGCTACCGATGACGCGAGGCAAGGCGGATCGCGGCCGCCACCGGCCGTCGAACCGAACCGGTGGTGGCGATCGTCACTCCGCGTCTGGCTCCGGCGCTCCGGCTCCCGACCACCGACCGAATATTGAAACCTTCTTACGCTCCGGCCACGGCAACTGGGATATGAGCGACGGGGGCGAACACGTCCTGAGGTGTCTCGCGTGACTGCACGCACAGCGCAACCGTTCGACGGTTACGGACTCCACGCGAGGTGGAGCCGATGACCAGCGTCAAGGAGTTCCGCATCGAGGAGGACGCGACCGACGACGATCTCGGCCGCGGCTCGTTCGTCTTCACCGACGACTACTCGGTGTTCGACTGGGGGAAGATGCCCGACCAGATCCCCCAGAAGGGTGCGAGCCTCTGTACTATGGGCGCGTTCAACTTCGAACTGCTCGAGTCCGAGGGCGTCCCCACCCATTACCGCGGCGTTGTCGAAAACGGCGATGTCGTCGACCTCGCGGACGCGTCCCACCCGCCCTGGGAGATGGCCATCGATCTGACGCAGGTGCCCGACCTCCCCCACGAGGGCCGCGAGTACGACTACGACAGCTACCACGAGGCGGCCGGCGAGAACTACCTGATCCCGCTGGAGATCGTCTTCCGTAACCGGGTCCCGGTCGGCTCGAGCCTGCGCAGCCGAACCGACCCCGCGGACCACGGGCTCGCGTTCGACGAGTGGCCCGACGAGGCCGTCGACCTCGCGGAGCCGATCGTCGAGTTCTCCACGAAGTACGAGGAAGGCGACCGCTATCTCGAGCGGGCGGAGGCCGACGCCATCGCCGGCAAGGCGTCGATCGACGACCTCGAGTCACTGGCCCGTGAGGTCAACCGGATCGTTACCGAGCAGGCCGACGCCGCCGGGTTGACCCACGAGGACGGCAAGATCGAGTGTCTCTACTATCAGGGCGAGATCCGGGTCGGCGACGTCGTCGGCACCTTCGACGAGAACCGCTTTAGCTACGAGGGGACCCAGCTCTCGAAGGAGGTCCTGCGCCAGTACCACAAGCGCACCCAGCCCGACTGGGTCCGGGCCGTCGACGACGCCAAGGCCGAGGCCAAAGCCGAGGACGTCGCCGACTGGAAATCGCTCTGCGAGGAAGCGCCCGAGCCCCTCGAGGAGTCGGTTCTCGAGACCGCGAGCGAACTGTATCGCAGCGGTGCGAACGCCTACACCGACCGCGAATTCTTCGACGCGCCGCCGCTCTCGAGCGCGATCGGCGCGGTCCGGCGGCTCTGACGACGGCGAGTCCGGGCGGGAACGAGCGCCGCTACCGGCTCGATCACGCGTCCATTGCTGTCATTTCGCACTCGGCACCGGACAAAGTAACCCTCATATGGCGGGAGTGGCGACGATCGAACGAACACGAATGAGTCTCATAGCCAGCACAGCGGGTATCGTCCTGTTCAGCTTCACGTCCGGTATCGCGATGGTCGCGACCGTCATGCTGAGCGTCTTCATGTTGGCCATCCTGTTTCTGACGTTCGCGCCGCTTCGCTCGAGCGATTGGGCGGGTCGGGAGGACGCGACCGCGGCGGCGAGTGCCGAACCGAGCGACGACTGAACACCTCGTCCGTCGCCCGTTCCGCTCGCGTCGTCTCCCTCGCCGCTCGAGCCATCGGTTCGTCTCGAGCGACGACTCCAGCGGATGCGGCTGCCTGGGGTTTCGCCTGCCTGTACTCACCGCCGAACGTGACGGAGTTCCGGACAGTACGGAATCAGTACATTTTTGATGGATCGTGCGTATCTTCCCGGTGATTCGTTCTATGACCCGCCGGATCTCGGTTCGTCCGGTGTTCGACCCCCTCTCGCCCCCCGCCGCGTGACGGGCCCGATAGCCGCAGCACTCGGGTTCGTTTCGCTACCGCCGCGGTAGCCGCACTTTCTCTCGACCGAACACGCACATGCCGACATCCACCGAGCCACCGGTCACCGGCCGGGGCTCGCACGACCGCGTATCGATATTCGAATCACCGCCGCCCCGCTCGCTCGAACCGCCCGGAGCCGTGTCGCCGCTCCGCAGGGGTGGTCCGCGATGATCGCCGCCGGGCGCTTGCTGGGGCGAAACCGGGACTTTCGCCGCTTCGTCGCCGGTCAGTTCGCGACGAACGCCGGGGACAGTCTCTACACGGTCGCCGTACTCTGGCTCGCCTTCGAACTGACCGGGTCGACCCTCGTCACCGGCACATTGAACGCGATACTGCTGCTCCCGTGGCTGCTGCAGGTGTTCGCCGGCCCGCTCGTCGACCGGCTACCGCTCAGATCCGTCCTCGTCGGCTCACAGGTGGTCCAGGGCGTCGTCGTACTCGTCCTGCCGCTCGCAGCGGTGACCGGACGGCTCCGCGTCGGTCTCCTGTTCGTCGTCGCCCCAGTGCTGATGCTCGCGACGCTGGTGATGGGGCCGATGGAGACCGCGCTGCTCCCCCGGGTCGTCGACGAGGACCGGCTCTCCGAGGCCAACTCCGCGCTGGCGACGGTGACGCTCGGGCTGGACATGGTGTTCGACGCGATCGGAGGCGGGGTCATCGCCGTCTTCGGCGCGACGACGCTGTTCCTCGCCGACTCGCTCACGTTCGCCGTCGCAGCGGTACTCTTCGCCGGAATCACGATCGGAACGCCCGCGAATTCGAACGAAAGCGGTGGGGCCGACGAGTCCGCACCGTCCGTCGGATCGGTACTCCGGTCGTACGGTTCGGACCTCCGAGTGGGTATCGAAGTCCTCCGCGGGACCCTCTTCGTCGAACTGATTCTGCTGACTGCGGTGGCGAACTTCGCGACCGGGGTCGCGCTGGCGATTCTGCCGGCGTTCGGCGACGGACTGGGCGGCCCCGCGATCTACGGCCTGCTGCTGGGGGCCCTTGGCATCGGTCGGCTCGTCGGATCGATCCTCGGTCCGTACGTGGCTGGCGTCCCATACGGGACGGTACTGCTCTCGCACGGGCTCGGTGCGGGGTGTTGGGTCGCGGCGGTCGTCGCGCCGTCGCCGGCGCTTACGGTCGCACTGTTCGGCCTCGCGTGGGTGCCGATCGGCGCATCGGGCGTACTCACGGCGACGCTGAACCAGCGACTGTTTCCGGCCGACCTACTGGGCCGTATCTCGGCAACGAAGGGGACCGCTTCGGGGGCGACGCTCCCGCTTGGCTCGCTCGTCGGCGGGGTCGTCGCCGATACGCTGGGAACGACGACCACCATGGCGCTGGCCGCGGGCGGCTTCGGCTTCACGGCCGCCTACGTCCTCCTGCGGCCGCGGCTCCGCCGCCTCCCCGCGGCCGAGGCCGCCACTCCGGACGACTTCGATCTCCGGACCGAGACGAAGCGACCCGAACCCTAACGGGCTCGCTTCGATCCCTACCGCGCGGAGCGACACGACGTCCTCGAGCAACGGGCGGCGGTCGGTATATGTCGTCGGTCGTCCCAGTAGTCGGTATGGAGACCGAAGTCACGGTGTACGGCCCGCTCCGGAGCGCGACCGGCAACAAGACGGTGGTCCTCGAGTGGGCGGGCGGGACCGTCGCCGACGCGCTCGCGGCGCTCGTCGACGCCTATCCGCGCGCGGCGTCGCACCTCTACGACGGCGACGCGGTGCGTGCGAGCGTCAGGGTCTCGCTCGAGGGCGATCGGGCCGGGCTCGACGAGTCAGTACCCGAGGGCGCGGCGCTGGCGGTAGTGCCGGCCGTGCAGGGCGGATCTCGTCACTGAGTGATGGACGGAGGCGAAAGAAACGGGAAAACGAACGAGTTCGCTGCTATCGTGGCTGCAGTGAGGACCACGCCCTCCCCAACCGATTTCTACTCACGGGCACGAAGTGCCCGTTCGTATGGTTCGCGGAACCGTCGGTTCCGCGCTAACGCTCGGTCACTCCGTTCGCTCGCTCATCCCTCGCGCGAGATCGTGCCACGGCTCACCAGTGGTTCGCCGTGTCCCAGCGCACGCCACCGCAGGGGGAAGGCGGAGGGGGCTACGGCACGGGGCCGGCTACAGTCCGTACTGCTCGCGTACGAGGTGGTCCATCCCGCGGTCCTCGAGGATGTCCATCGGAGCCAGCATGTCCAGTTGGACGACGCCGGGGAGCCGGCCGATCTGGACGCCGCCGGTAAACGTACACCGCGAGCGGACCTCGCCCTCGCTCATCTCGAGCAACTTCCCGGCGCGATCGAAGGCGTTCTGCGTGGCGTCGTTGACCGTCGCGCCGGAGCCGACGACCTGAATCGGGCCCATGTCCGTCTCGACGTCGACGTCGTGTTCCGCGCCGAGGTCGCGGCCCGCCTCGCGCTCCTCGTCGCTGTAGGGTTTACTGATGAACGGCAGGTCCTCCTCCGGCGGGAGCAAGACGGGGCCGTCGATCTCGAGGTCGTCGATGACCTCGACGTCCATTCGGACGGTGCCGCTGACGTCGGTCGTATGCAGGGAGAGTTCGCCGTCGCCCTGATTGGCGTGGAGGTCGCCAACGTAGACCCCGCCGCCGTCGACCTTGACGGGACAGATCAGCGTCGCGCCCTCGCGGACCTGCGGGATGTCCATGTGGCCGTCAGTGCGGGCCTCGAGGTCGGCCTCGCTGTCGACGCCGTAGTCGTGGTCGGCCCCGATGAGGAACTGGCCGAAGTCGCCAGCGTTGTGCGAGTCGGGCATCGTGACCGGCGGGGTCGTCCCGACGTTCCCGATGAACGGGCGCAGCCGACCCAGCGTTCCGGGCATCTCGCCGGGTTCGTACAGCAGGATCGGGTGCTGTTTGGAGTTGGCGGGGATGTCCATTACTTCCGCAGCGTCCTCGGCGAGTTCGTGGGCCGCATCCTCGTCGAGGGTGATTCCGACGGTCCCGTCGTCGTCGAAAGCGACGGTGTAGCCGTACTCGAAGCCGAACGAAGAGGCGTTCGCGCCGCACTCGGCGCACTTGATCGCGTCCTCGCCGGTCCCTTCGACGATCGAGTCGGGCCACTTCGTGCCACACTCCGGACAGCGGTGGTCGACGAACGGATCGTCGCCGAAGGCGTCCTCGCGCTCGGCCATCGAGCCCGTACTCGTCGCCATGCTCGTGACCTCGATATCGCGGATGTGTAAGGCGATCGCGTCGCCGACCTCGGCCCCCGCGACGCGGATCGGCCGGGTCACCTCGTGGCCGCCGTGGAACTCCGGCGTTACCATCGGCCCCCAACAGCCCGGCGGGGTGTAGGTCTCGATCGTCCCGCCGTCCGCGACGGTCCCCGCCCACTCCTGATCGGGGCCGACGAGCCCGAGCGTGTACTGGTCGACGTGCAGCTCCCGGTGGATGTCTTGCTGTGCCATACCAATCCATAGTTGGTCGCTGACGTCGATAAGGGTGCCGCTCACGGAACCGACGGTGAGCGCTCGTCCGCCCTCGGATGAACGGACGACGGGGCGAAACTATGTCGAGCGACGCCGATTCGACTCCCCGATCCGGTTTCGGCGGCGACCGGCGCTGGTTGCGGCTGCGTTCCCGACATCCACGACGACCACGCTCCGCTGTTCGAACGGGTCGCGATCGACCGGGAGAACGCCTGCCGGGGTCGGACGAACTCGTTCGGCTGGCCGTGGCCGAATCCGCCGCAATAGGTTCGTTCAAGTGGCTCTCGTGTCTTCTATCAAGCGATGACTGACTCGACGGATGCGGATTCGCCCGAGTGTCGACAGTGTGGGAGCCCAGTGGGACCGTCTTCCGAACAGCGCGTGATCACGACCGTCGAGGACGGCACCGCCGTCCACCGGCATTTCTGCAGCGACGACTGCCGCGATCAGTGGGAATCGTCGGACTCGGCCTGAGTATCGGGCTCGAGACGGGTCGCTACGGTCCTCAAACGGAAGATAGCGGGAGAGACGAACGCCGCCGCGGCTATTGGTCCTTGGCGACCGCGCTGCCGATCCCGTCGACCGGCCGATCGGGCGTGAACTCGTCGATTTCGTCGGGGAGCCCGAGCTGGTATTTGGTGCCGTTTTCCCGGACCGAGGTCCGACCGCGGTGGACCGAAACGTCGCCGTTTAAGTGGAGCTGGACGGCCTCGAGCAAGGCGTCTGCCTCCAGCGGCTGGCCGCGGTGTTTCATGTCGTCTATATCGGCGTCGTCGGGGACGTCGAACGCGCGCTGGGTAATGATCGGCCCCTGATCGAGGTCGGTCGTGACGTAGTGGGCGGTGACGCCCGCGACGCGGACGCCTTCGTCCAGTGCCTGCCGGTAGGCCTCCGCGCCGGGGAAGGCCGGCAGCAGGGAGGGGTGGACGTTGATGATGCGGTCCTCGTAGCGAAAGACCACGTTCGGCGAGAGGATTCGCATGTACCGCGCGAGGACGATCAGGTCGACGTCGTACTCCGCGAGGAGTTCGAGCAGTTCGTCCTCGTTTTGCTGGCCGCCCTCGTCGCCGATGTCGTGGAACGGGACGTCGTAGTGTTCGGCCAGCGGCTGTAAGTCGTCGTGATTGCCGATGACGACCCCGATGTCGGCGCCGAGTTCGTCGTTGGCCCAGGCCTCGAACAGCGCCTCGAGGCAGTGGCTCTCCTTGGTGACGAGGACGGCGATCTGCTGGCTCTCGCGATCGGACGGGAACCGGACCTGGACGTCGAGTCCGAGGTCGTCCCCGAGGTCGTGGAGGTCTTCCCGGAGCGTCGACTCGGTACAGACCATCTCCGAGGTGTCGACGGCGAGATACATCCGGAAGACGCCGTCACGAACCGCCTGATCGAGGTCCTCGATGTTGATTCCGCGCTCGAACAGGAGGCTGGTTACGTTCGCGATCAGTCCCGTGTCGTCCTCTCCGATCACCGTGATCTCGGTTACGTCGGTCGTCAACGCTGCCACCTCCGCTCGAGCGATTCGCGATTCATCACGACGGATCCCAGTCCACGAGCGGCTAAAAGTCCTGCTTTCCGGCAGAGTGCGTGAGAATCGCCCGCATTCCGTTTCGGAGCGGTCCGTCGGGGCGAACCATGCCGTTCCGATGGCAGTGGCGTTCCTGCCGTGCCAGCAGCGAGACGGCTCCCTCGAGCGGATTCGCCGGACACGAGACGCTGTTTGCCCCACGGGCGACGGATCGGACCGCCGGACAGGTGCCGTTCCAGTCGGACGCCGATGCGGTGACCGTCCACGCCACCGGCGACTGGGGCAGCGGGATACGGGGCGATCCCCCGACTCGTATCGATATCCACGAACATGTATTACGGAGCCAAGGCGAAAGCGTTTTTGAGCACGGTTGCGGGGTATCAGGTGATGACCGCCTACACCGCGACGGTGACGGTTCGACTCAAACGTGGCGTCTTAGATCCGGAGGCCGAGACGACCGCACAGGCCTTGGAGCGGCTGGGCTTCGAACTCGAGGAGTTGCGCTCGGCCGACCGCTTCGAGGTCGACCTCGAGGCCGAAAGCGCCGAGGCTGCGCGCGAGCGCGCAGACGAGATGGCCGAACGGCTGCTGGCGAACCCGACCATCCACGACTACGACGTGGAGGTCGCCGAACGGTAGATGACGGTTTCTCTCACACCGATCGAAACCGTCGATCGCAACACCGCGGGGTGGCGACTGTGACGGTTTCGATCGTCCGCTTCGGCGGCTCGAACTGCGACCGCGACGCCGAGCGCGCCCTCGAGTACCTCGGCATCGACGCCGAGATCGTCTGGCACGAGGACGGACTTCCCGCGGACACGACGGGGATCGTCCTCCCCGGCGGGTTCTCCTACGGCGACTACCTGCGGGCCGGCGCGATGGCGGCCCGGTCGCCGATCATGGCCGAGGTCCGCGAGGCCGCCGCGGACGGCGTCCCCGTCCTCGGGGTCTGTAACGGCGCGCAGGTCGGCTGCGAAGCCGGACTTACGGAGGGTGCCTTTACCACCAACGAGAGCGCGCGCTTCCAGTGTGAACACGTCCATCTGCGTGTCGAGCGAGCGGACACCCCCTGGACCGCCGCCTACGAGGAAGGCGAGGTCATCGAGGTGCCGATCGCCCACGGCGAGGGCCGCTACGAGATCGCCGACGACCGACTGGCCGACCTCGAGGACGAGGGGCGGGTCCTCTTCCGGTACTGCGATGCGGACGGCGAGACGAGCCCCGAGGCCAACCCCAACGGCTCGAAACACGCCGTCGCGGGCGTCCTCGGCGAACGCGACACCGTCGCGGTGTTGATGCCCCACCCCGAGCGCGCGACCCTCCCCGACATCGGCCCGACCGACGGGCAGGGTGTGTTGTGCGGGTTCGAACAGTAATTCACAGCGTCACTGCCGCTCGGTCCATTTTACCCTCCTTTCGAAACGATAAGAACTACGACGCAGTTCGTGAACTGAGTGAAACAGTAATAGGGGACTGGTTCGTTGAACACGACCGGACTATCGAGGCATGGATAGGATCATCGGTCCGGACACGCGAGCCGTCGTCATCGGTGCCGACACCGGCGACGCCGAACGCGCCCTCGAGGAGCGCGGCGTCTCGGTCGCGTCGACTCGGTCGGTCGCCGAGTGTCTCGACCGACTCGGGACGGCCGACTGCATCGTGATCGCCGGCTCGGGTTCGGCCGTGAACCCGGTCGCGTGTTGTCGGCGACTCCGCGACCGGCGGGCCGACGTGCCGATCGTCGTCTTCCCCGATGACGGCAGCGAACGGCTCGCAGGCGATGTCGTCGCGGCGGGGGCAGACGGCTACGTCCCCCGATCACAGGGAACGGAACCGCTCCTCGAGCGGCTTCGGAAACTGCTTGCGGACCGAGAGAACGGAAACCGGGACCCGTCGGACACCGAACACAAGCGTCCGTTCGAGGCCGTTCCGTCATCGACGGCCGATCCCTCGAGCCGACTCGAACTGCTCGTCGAACAGTCGCCGCTCGCGATCATCGAGTGGAACCTCGAGTTCGGGGTCCGAAACTGGAACCCGGCGGCGACGGAACTGTTCGGCTACACCGCCAGCGAGGCGATGGGCCAGGTCGCGCCCGACTTCCTCGTTCCCGAGGGGGACCGCGAAGCGGTCCGGGAGTACTGGGAGCGACTCGTCGACGGCGACCCGGACGGGTTGCCCTCGCGACAGGTCAACCGCAACCGGTGCAAGGACGGGACGACGATAACCTGTGAGTGGTTCAACACGCCGATCGTCGAGGACGGCGAGATCGTCAGCGTCCTCTCGTTCGGGCAGGACATCACCGCGGACGTCAAGCGCACGACCGCGCTCGAGGCGCTGCAGGAGACGACCCGTGAGCTGCTCCGGGCGGAATCGACCGACGAGATCGCCGACATCGTCATGGCGGCGACCGAGGACGTGATCGACCGGCCGCTGGGCTCGATCAGGTACTACGACGAGGAAACCGACCGCCTCGAACTCGCCGGCATCACGTCCGAACTCGACCGTCGTACCGGCGATATTTCGTCGGTCGGCGGCGAGTATACGAGCCTCTGGAACGCCTACACCGAGGGGGAATCGACCGTCGTCGAGGAGCCATCAACCGACCGGGTCCCCTACGATGTCACGATCGGCATGGGGAACGCGGTCCTCCAGCCGCTCGGCGATCACGGCATACTCTCGGTGGCGTCCCCCGCGACGAGCGAACTCGACGAGGCCGAACGCAACCTCCTCAACGTCCTCGCGACGACGGCCGAGGCGGCGCTCGATCGGGCCGCTCGGGAACGCGAACTCGAGCGAACGAAGACGGTCGTCGAGACGGTCGGCGACTGCGTCTATCAACTCGACCACGAGGGCCGGTTCGTGACCGTCAACGATACGATGGCGACGACGACGGGCTACGATCGCGACGACCTCCTCGGCGAACACGTCTCGACGATACTCACCGACGAAAGCGTCGCGCGCGGGCAACGCTACGTCGAGGAGTTGCTGGCCGACGACGACCGACGCGTCGCGACCTACGAGATCACGCTGACGAATACGGACGGGACGGAAACGCCCGCCGAGGTCAACATGGCGCTGTTGACGACCGACGGGGAACTCGAGGGAACGGTCGGCATCGCCCGCGACATCAGCGACCGCAAGCGCATGGAGCGACAGCTGGTTGATCGAAAGGCGAAGATTCAGGGGCTCCACGGCGTCGCCTCCCGGCTCGACGGCTGTGAGAGCCGCGCGGAGATCTACGACGTGGCCATCGAAGCCGCGGAGGATGTCCTTGACTTCGACGGCTGTGTCATCGACATGGTCAGCGGGGACGAACTCGTCACGGAAGCCGCGTCGTCGGCTCTCACGGCCGACCCCGAAGACAGGACCCCGATCGACGGCTGTCTCGCCGGCCGAACCTATCGCACCGGCCAGTTGTTCCGACTGGACGACGTGACGGGCGATCGAACGCCACGGATCGAGGGCTGCCGGTCGGTCCTGACGGCCCCGATCGGCGATCGGGCCGTGTTCCAGGCCGTCTCCCGGGAGCCGTCGGCGTTTTCCCCGACCGACGAGGAGTTGACGGAGCTGTTGCTCTCTCACGTCGCCGACGCACTCGACCGGATCGCGTTCGAGGAGCGGCTACGAACCGAGCGCGACCGGTTCGCTGCCCTGTTCGAGAACGTCCCCGACGGCGTCGTCAGCGTCAGTAACCTCTCGGACGGGCCGATCGTCGAGGCCGTCAACCCGGCGTTCGAGCGACTCTTCGGCTACGAGGAGTCGACGCTCATCGGCGAACCCCTCGATGGGTTCATCGTATCGAGCGACAGAACGGACGAATCCGAGCTACTCAATCAACGCGGCAGCCGGGGCAAGGTCGGCGAGGCAGAAGTCAAACGGCGGACCGCGAACGGCCTTCGCGATTTCCGGCTCCGGGTCGTCCCGATCGAGATGGACGGCTCGTCGGACCGCGCCTTCGGCCTGTACACCGACATCACCGAGCGGAAACAGCGCCAGAAACGCCTCGAGATCCTCAACCGCGTGCTGCGACACGACCTGCGAAACGGGATGAACATTATCGAGGGCTGTGCCGAGATGCTCGCCGACGCCGTCGGGGAGGACGAGTACGTCGAAACCATTCGGAACCGGACGAACGAACTCGTCGGGCTGGCGGAGAAGACCCGCGCCGTCGAGCGCGTCCTCGACTGCGATCAGGCACCGACCGGCCCGCTCGACATCTCGGCGGCGATCGACCGCGCGATCGACCGCCTCGAGGACGCTGCGCCGGCGGTCGAGGTCACCCGAACGCTGCCGGACGGTGTCCAGGCGCGCGCCGACGAATACCTCGAGACGGCGATCTATCAGGTCCTCGAGAACGCCGTCGAACACAGCGATCGGGACCGGCCGGCCATCGACGTGACCCTTCGGGACTGCCCGGACGACGAACTGCTGACGCTCTCGATCGCCGACGACGGCCCCGGCATCCCCGACGAGGAGCGCGAACTGCTCGAGGGCGAACGGGAGATCACCCAACTGCGCCACGGCAGCGGACTCGGCCTCTGGCTCGTCAACTGGGTCGTCACCCAGACCGGCGGTCAGCTCTCCTTCGCCGACAACGACCCCCGCGGGACCGTCGTCACGCTCGAGGTCCCGCGCGCGGACGCGGAACCGATCCGCTCGGCGTCGGACGAGCCGGCTACCGGCGACTGAGACGGGTTGTTGTCACTGTATACTGGTGTCCCCGCAGGACCGTCGCAGGTACACCGGTGGTAACCGACAGTGAACCGTATGAGGCGGCGGCCGCGCTACCGACCCCACTCGTAGAACCACCAGCCAAGCCCCAGCAACAGCAGTCCTGCGCCGAACGCGGAGGTGGCAGGCTCGGGAAAGACGACGAGGAGAATACCAATGAGGATCAGGACGGTCGGCTCGAGTTCGTTGACGTATCGGGATGGGACGGGAAGCGCCATATCCGCCCGACCCGCGCCAGTGCCAAAACGGTTCGTCCTGCGACTGCCGCCGTTATCGGGTTAGCGGCTGGTTGAAGCTCCGCTCGCGCTCGATGACCGTCTCCCAGGTCAGTTCGCACTCACAGGAAACCTGCTCGAAGACCGATGGGTCCTGCCGCAGATCGAAGTCCTTGATCGCCTTCTGAACGCGGTCGTCACACTCCCCGCAGTTGTGCGGGCCGCGGTCGGAGCCGTGGCCGACCGGGTCCGAGACGACGATCGCGTCGGCGTCCGCGGTCTCCTCGAGGACGTGAGCCACCGACCAGAGCCACGGCGGCCGGTAGCCGTCCTCGAAGTAGAGGTCGTCGACCATCGTGTAGCGCTGGACGTTACAGGGATTCATCGAGACGGTATGGCAGCCGTCGACGTCGGCACAGCGCTCGACGGAGGAGATCATGTCCTCGGCGGCTTCGGACTCGGTGAGGAAGGGCGGCTTCATCAGCAGGTAGGCCTTGATGCCGGCCTCGACGTCGCCGTCCGCCTCAGCGTCAGCAGCGGCGGCCTCGGCGCAGGCGTCCTCGAAGTCCGCGAAGTCGAAGTACTTGTTCACGCAGTCGTGACGGACGCGGTCGGTCGCCGTCTCGAGGCCGATCGCGACGTCCGTATCGAGTCCGTGCTGGGTGAAGTCGGCGATCTTCTCGCGGTCGACGAAGTCGGGCAGCGACTCGACGACGATCCGGTCGCGGTCCGCGAAGGTGTCGGCGATCGCCCGGCGACTCTCCGCGCCGACCTCGCGCTCGTCGAGGAACGAGCCGGAGGTGTAGATCTTGATGAGGTCGGCCTGCTCGTCAGCATTGTCCGCCTCGTGGGCCAGACAGACGTCGATCTGGTCCATCAGAGCGTCGTGGGAGACCGACCCACCGTCGACGCTTTCGGCGACGTAGCCACACATCGTACAGCCGCCGGCGCGGGCCCACCGACAGCCGCCGGTGTTGAGAATGATCGTCAGGCTCGTCTTGACGCCGTCTGGCGTGTTGTCCTCGTCGAGCCAGACGCGGGTCGGCTCGTGGGGATCGTAGCTTGCCTCCTTGCGCGAGCGGATCTCCCGCATCGCCTGATTGTGGGCGTCCATGCCCTTGCCCTGCTCGTAGACCTCGGGGCTCGGTTTGCTCATTAGGAGACGCAAGCGGCCCGGAGCGTAAAGCGCCTTCGTCTATGGCTGTCCGACCGGGAGCCGCCCGCTCGACCGATCGAAAACCGTCACGACTTACGTCCGACGGGCCAAGCCGAAGCCAATGCGCGAGTCCTTTGAAATCCGGGACACCGACGCCGGCGGCCGTATCGGGGAGCTAACGGTTCCCCGCGCCGGGACGACCGTCGAGACCCCGGCCCTGTTACCGGTCATCAACCCGAACTTAGACACGATCAGCCCCCGTCGGCTCGCCGACGAGTTCGGCGCCGAGATCCTCATCACGAACTCCTACATTATCCACGGCGACGACACGCTCCACGAGCGGGCCCTCGAGGAGGGGCTCCACGACTTGCTCGACTTTCCGGGCGCGATCATGACCGACTCCGGCTCGTTCCAGCTCTCTGAGTACGGCGAAATCGACGTCACCACCGAGGAGATCCTCGACTTCCAGCGCGAGATCGGCTCCGACATCGCCACGCCGGTCGACATCCCGACCCCGCCGGACGTCTCCCACGATCGGGCCGCGAGCGACCTCGAGACGACACAGGAACGCCTCGAGATCGCCGAGGACGTTGATACGGGCGAGATGCTCGTCAGCGCGCCGGTCCAAGGCTCGACGTACCCCGGTCTGCGCGAGCGGGCCGGCGGCCACGCCGCGGGAACCGACCTCGATGTCTTCCCGGTCGGTGCGGTCGTCCCGCTGATGAACGACTACCGGTACGACGATATGATCGACGTCGTCGCCGCCGCCAAGCGGGGACTGGGAGCCGACGCGCCGGTCCACCTCTTCGGGGCCGGCCATCCCATGATGTTCGCGCTGGCCGTCGCCGCGGGCTGTGACCTGTTCGACTCGGCGGCCTACGCGCTGTACGCCCGCGACGACCGCTACCTGACGGTCCGTGGCACCAGACATCTCGCGGATCTGGACTACTTCCCCTGTTCGTGTGCCGTCTGTACCGACCACTCGCCGGCCGAACTGCGCGCGCTGCCCGACGCCGAGCGCGAGTCCGAACTGGCCGCCCACAACCTCCACGTCACCTTCGCGGAAATCCGCCGGATCAAGCAGGCGATCCGGGCCGGGAACCTGCTCGAACTCGTCGAGCAACGCGCCCGCTCGCATCCGGCGATGCTCGACGGCTACCGCACGCTGCTCGATCACGCCGCCCAGCTCGAGCGATCCGATCCCGTCTCGAAGGGGTCGTTCTTCTACACCTCCCACGAGAGCGCCCGCCGGCCCGAAGTCGTCCGGCATCACCGGCGACTCGAGCGGCTCTCGGTGCCGGACTCGCTGTTGCTCACCGTCGACCGATCCGCGCCCGACGCGGGGTACGACGACGTCTGGCGGGTCCAACCCCCGTTCGGTCCCTTCCCGCGGGCGCTCTCGAAGACGTATCCGCTCACCGCCGAGACCCCCGAGCGGACCGATCGGGCCGCGCTCGAGGCCGCCGCCGACGGCGTCGCTCGCCTCGTCGAAACGAGCCCGGAGACCAGCGTCACGCTGGCCCATCGGGACTGGCCCGCCGACGTCCTCGAGCGACTCCCCGACGGGGTGGCCCTCGTCGATCTCGCTGACGAGGCGTGAGCCGGGGCGACTCGAGTAGGAAAACGAGGAATCGGCCGTCGCGGCCGGGTTCCGGCGGGAGCGAGGTTACGCGTTGGACTGGCGAACCGAGACCGACGGGGCGGCCGACGCACCGTCGATCGAGATTTCGACGTCGTCGGTACAGTCGACCGCGACCCGCTGCCCGTCGTAGTCGAACTCGAGGCGACCGTGCCGAGGGCCGCCGGTCCGCGTCGGCTCGAAGAGGGCGTCGATCGCGTCCGGATCGATCCACTCGTAGAGGGGTGGGAGATCGACCGGATCGACGTTCCGGTGGGTCGCGATCACGTTGACGACCGCGCTACTGACCGTCTCGTGGACTGCGTCGCCGCCGGTGCCGGTGGAGGAGTTTGTCACGACGTACTCAAGCGGCGTTGCGTATAAAACGATGACGGCGATTGCCTCGGATAGAGCGCTATTTGTACGTCGAAACCAACCGCCTCACGTTCGCTGTGCCGCAATTCGGTTCCCACACTGTTCGGAACGGCTGGCTGCCCTCGCGCGTCGCGGCGACCGGTCACTCGTCCGCACCGACGGAACGTTTCCGACCGACCGCAGCGGTGGGCTATCCGGATCGGAACACCGAAACCCTCGGCGCTTCCCGTTCCCGGTATGTTCGGACCAGCCGTACTCGGCGGCGGGCTGCTCGTTGCGTTCGTGATCGGAACGTGGCTGTTCAGACGGATGCGTGGCCGCGGGCGGTCGGCGGCCGCGCAGCGCTCCCGAAAGCGCCACGAGGAGGCACAGGACCGCGACCCACCGGTCGATATCGGCGACGTCGAGACCGTCGCCATCCGGGAGTTCACCGATCACCACTCCGGTGAGCGACGGGCCGTCGGCAAGGTGGAAGGGTTCGTCGTCTTCGTCGAGGACGTCCCCGCCGACTGCGAGCCGACCGACGCGATCCGCATCAAGATCCTCTCGTTCAACCGCGGCCACACCTCCGCGACGGCGACGTATCTCGAACGCGCCTGAGCGCCGCGTCGCTACCGGTCGAACGGCCAAAAAAAGCGATCGTCTCAGTTCCGCTGGCGGAGCAGCAGTGCCGTCAGCAGTCCCGCGACCGACGCGAGCGCGATCCCCGGACCGAAGCCGGGGATGCTGTCGTCTTCGTCGTCGCCGTCGTCGGTCTTGTTACTCGTCTCGGCGCTTTCGGTGCTGAGATACTCGCTCATCGTGTCGGTGGGGACCGCGGGGAACTCCTTGTCCCACTCGCCGGCCTCGTGGACGGTCGTCTCGTCGCCGACGACCTCGAGGTGATCGATATCGGCCTTCGTGGCCGAGGCGGTGTCGACGTCGCCCATGTCCTCGACGTGGACGTACATCGATGCGGTGTCACCGGACGCCGTACTGGAGACGCCGCTGACGGCCATCGTCCCCGTGACGGTGTCGGTCAGTTCGCTCATGTCCTCGAACTTCGCACCGCCCTCGAGGCGCACCGTCCCGTCGCTCATGTCGGCGTCGACGCGAGCGACCTGCAGGTTGGCGTCGGACAGCGCCTGCATGAACTGGGTTGCCTCGGGCGACGTCGTGCCGGTCGGACCGGTCTGGGCCGACTGGGCCATGGCGTCGATCGCCTGCTGGGACAGCTCCTGGCCCTCGAGTTCGAACATGCCCTCGAGCGAGAGTTGCTCGCCGTCGGTGTCGGCCGACAGTTCGAATTTGACGTCGTTCATGGAGTCGATACCTCGGGACTCGAGTTCGTCGACGTAGTCGGCCCAGTTCGCGGTGTCACTGGAGGCCTGAACGTCGAACTGCAGCTCCTCTCCGGTGGTCTGCTCGAGCGACGCGTCCCACTCCATGTTCGTCTCGAGGTTCGCGGCCTGCTGTGCCTCGATGGCCGTCCGGGCGTCCTCGATGTTCATCTGCTCGAGGTCTTCCTCCGAGGCGGCCGATTCGGCCGCATCGAGCATCGCCATCGTGAGTTCGTCGTAGTTCGAGAGCTTGACGTCCCACTCGGCGTTCATCGAGTCACCGCGGTTTTCGACCCGCACGTCGACGGTTTCGATCTCGAGGTCGGTGACGCCGGTCGCGACCGCCTGGGCCTCTTCCTGGCTCAGCCCGGCGGTGTCGTCGTTCATCAGCATGACCGGGAGCATCTGTTCGATCCCGCTGTCGATGCCGGTGTACTCGATCGTGAACTCGAGTTCGAGGCGGTTGGTTCTCTCGTCGAAGTTGTAGCTCTCGATCGTGACGTCGGCATCCCCGCCGAGCTGCATGGCGAAGCTGGCGTACTGCTCGGTGAGCGTCTGCTTGGCCTGCTCTCGCGTCTCCCAGTCGGACGCGGCGTAGCTGGAGACGGCCCGTTCATCGGTCACATCGAGGGTGTAGCCGTTCGAGGTCTCCTCGAGGAAGACGTCGAGGGTCTGGCCGTCGCTCGTCGCGCCCATCGCGCTCTCGGCCGTGACGGTCGCGGAGCCGCTCGTCTCGAAGCGGTCGGCGCTCATCGTGAGCTGGCCGTTGGACTCGACCGTCGTCGGGGTCGAGTCCTCGCCGGCGAACGCACCGGTCGCACTCGCCTCGAACGCGTTGGTCTCGTCGGTGACCTCACCGGAGACGTCGAGGTCGAGGCGTTTCAGGTCCTCCGGCTGTTCCATGACGAACGAGCCGTTCCCGGTGAAGCCGTCCTGATCGAGGACCGCCGAGACGGAGCCGCTCTCGAACTCGTCGGTCTCCTCGTAGTCGCCCTCGACCAGCATGTAGGCCAGCCCTTCGCTGACGTCCATGCCGACCTCGAACTCGTCGAGGTCCTCCATGTCGTCCTCGTATGCGAGGACGGCGCTGCCGTTCTCGCCGAGATAGACCTCGTCGGCCGCGCCGAGTTCGGAGCCGGCTTGGGAGGCGGTCTGATACGATTCCACGGTCGGTTCCGCTGCAACAGCAGTCGTCGTCGACCCGCCGTAGACGACCGGTAGGCCGATGGTCGCGAGTCCGACTGCCGCGACTACGAGCAGGATCAGGAACGCCCTGAACCCGTCCGTAGAGCGGAGGTTCGATTTCGATTCCATACGAGTGACATCCGACCGAGTGATCATAAAGGTTGATTTTCACACGTTTCTATCAATCGACGACCGGGACGGCCCTCGCCGCGGCCGACGACGGGTCGAACCGACCGCTCGCTATCGACACCCTCTTTCGCTCGCCGCGGCCATATCGGGTATGACCGAATACTTCGAAGTTCACGAGCGCGATGGGGCCGCGCGCGTGGGCGAACTCCGCCTCTCCTCGCCCCGAACGACGCCAGCACTCGTCGACGACGTCCTCGAGGACGCGGGGTCGCTCTGGAGCGCGGACCGCGATCTCCCCGACGGCGACGAGTCCCGGCTTACCGTGTTGCCCCACCGGGCGTTCCCCGGCGGCACCCCCGAGGAGGTCCAGGCATCGTTCGCCGTCGACGCCCCAGACGTCGACTACCCCAGCGTCGCGGTCGTCTCGAGCGAGGACGTCGAGTCGCAGGGAACGGACGCCTACGCGCTGTCGGACGTCCAGTCGGTGATGGGCCACGGGGCGGCGCTGGTCGAAGCGGTCGTCGACGTCCGCGAGGCGATCCCGGCCGACACCGCCCTGCTGTTCTCCGGCGTCGCGACGCCCCGAAACGTCGCCTTGCTCGCCTACGCCGGCGTCGACCTGTTCGACGCGACCGCGGCCGTCGTGAAGGGCACCGAGGGCCGCTATCTGACGACCGACGAGGCCTACTTCCTCGAGGACCTCGAGGAACTCCCCTGCTCGTGTCCCGCCTGTCAGGGGCCGCGCGAGGAGTTCACTCGCGAGGACTGTGCCGACCACAACCGACACGCTCTCGAATCCGAACTGGCGATCGTCCGCCGGCGGATCCGCGACGGGCGGCTGCGGGACTACCTCGAGGGGCAGGCCCGCCACGACCAGTGGCTCACCGCGGCCATGCGCGAACTCGACGACCAGTGGGGCTACCTCGAGGAACGGACGCCGATCCTCCGGGACGCACGGATCGACGCCGCGACCGGCGACACCCTCCGCCGGGTCGAGATCCAGCGCTTTGCCGACCGGGTGACCACGCGCTATCGCAACCGGTTCGACAACCCGCTGGTGCTGGTGCCCTGTTCGGCCGCCAAGCCCTACAGCGAGTCACAGAGCCACCGCCAGTTCCACGACGCCATCCAGTGGCGCGGCCACCTGGTCTCGATGACCTCGCCGATCGGCGTCGTGCCCCAGGAACTCGAGACGACCTACCCGGCCCAGCACTACGACACCGTCGTGACCGGCCGCTGGACGGAAGACGAGAAGGAGTTCGTCAGCGAGGTGCTACAGCGGTACCTCGAGCGCAACGAGTACCCAAAGATCGTCGCCCACGTCCCCGACGAGGGTTACCGCGACATCGTCGAACGCGTCGAGGAACGGCTCGACCTCGATATTACCTATACGGTCGCCGACCACCCGACCGACGACGAGTCGCTCGCGAACCTCTCGGAGGCGCTGTCGGGCGAGTTGAAGTACTCCAAGCGCGAGCGCGAACACAACACCGTCCGCGCGCTCGCCGACTACCTGCTCGGCGACGGGGCCGGCGACGACCTCTTCGCGGACATCCAAACGACGAGCCGTTACCCCAAAATTCAGGTGCGCGACGACGAGGACACCCAGCTCGCGACGATGGTCCCCCAGTACGGCACCCTCTCCTTTACCCTCGCGGGCGCTCGCCGCTGGCTCGAGAGCGCGGCACCGACCAAACGCGTCGAGATCGACGGCTTCGTCCCCCACGGGAGCGTCCTCGCGCCGGGAGTCGTCGACGCCGACGACGACATTCGCGTCGGCGACGAGGTGATCGTCGAGGGACCCCAGGCCTTCGCCGTCGGCCGTGCCGAGATGTTCGGCCGTGAGATGGCCGAGAGTACGCGCGGGATCGCCTGCGAGATCCGCCACGTCGAAGAGAAGTAATCACGTCGCGTCGGAATCACAGTCACGGCCCTCCGAACCGTCCACCCGGCAGGACGGGCACTGACGGCCGTTTACGAATCGGTTGACGGATCGACCACACGCCGGACACTCCCAGAGACTCGCGTCGAACGCCCCCATCACTGTGTCTCCCTGATTCCGACGACTCCCATAGGCGTTTCCCTCCCTCTCGCCCCGGGAAAACGACGGACGGTGACGCCGCTACCGGCCCGGACACTCCTTGAGTAGATGTTCGCGATAGACGGCCGCGGGCACCGATTCCCCACAGAGGTCACACTCGCGATCGTCACGGTCGTCGGTCACGCTTCGAGGTGGCACCCGAACGACAATGTCTGTTTCGCTGGACCGATTCCGACATCGGCTCGAGCGGCCCCGAAACCCGTTCAGACCGGTCCGAAACCGGGACAGACCGTCAAACCGTGAACTCGTTTTATCTCCAGACGCGACGTAGGAAAATGCGGTGAACGAGATGAACAGTATCACAGCACCCACTGGACACGGCGAGGGCATCGACCTCGAGAACGACTGGCAGCGGCTCGCGATCGCGGGCGGAATCGTCGGGCTACTCGGACTGCTTGCGATGGCCGCGCCGGTCGTGACCGGGATCTCGGTCACGCTCGCGCTGGGACTGCTCCTGATCGCGGGCGGGATCGTCCACGCGGGCCACGCGTTCGCGGTGCGGGGCTGGCGCGGCTCGGCCTGGCAGACTGCGCTGGCAGTCGTTTCGATCGTCGCCGGAGCGGCGGTACTCGCGGCTCCGGCCATCGCGCTCGTTACCCTGACGATCGCGCTCGTAGCGTACCTGGCCGTCGAGGGAATCACGGAACTCGTGGCGGCGATGCGGCTGCCTGCCTCCCGCGGCCGGACCTCGATCGCCGTCAGCGGCGTCGCCGCGCTCGTCCTCGCCGGCCTCCTCTGGGCCGGTTTCCCGGCGACTGCGGCGTGGGCGATCGGCCTGCTCGTCGGCGCGAACCTCCTCGTGACCGGGATCGCGATGGTGACCGTCGCGGCGGCCGCTCGTCGTCCGCTCGAGGAGGCGACGCCGTCCGCGACCGGACCGCGCGGGGCGTAATCCCGGTCGGACCCCGGGACGGCCCGGCTCCGGCGGTCGCCGCGAAAGTCGCTGCATACTTGCTCGCCCGACGACAGCCGCGATCGGCGTGGCACTCGTTTCAGTGGCGACGACGGCGACCGACGGAACGTCTGAGCCGCAACTACTTTATTGTTTTAGGCAAGCCTAAATAATATGGACGGCGATCCACGCGGGGATCGCGGGCCGACGCGGCAGTCCGTCGCGTCACCCGAGACCCGCCCCGACGCTGCTCGTGAGGCCCGCCAGCGACTCGGCCGTAATCGGTCCGCACGGCATGGATGACGGACGCATCCCAGTACCTGCTCGTGTGCTATCTGGGCGCACAGGAGACCGGGGAGCCGGTGTCGCCGGGCTACGTCGCGGACGAACTCGAGCGGTCGCCGTCGGTCACGACGGAGACGCTCCAGCGTCTCGAGCGGCGGGGCTATCTGCGCTACGAACCGTACGAGGGAGCGACGCTAACCGAACAGGGACGCGAGGCGGCCGCCGACCTCCACGAGCGCTACGTCGTCCTGTCGACGTTCTTCCGAGAGGTCCTCGACCTCGCGGAGCCCGACCGCGAGGCGATGACACTGGCGGGCAGCGTCAGTCCGCTCGTGACCGAACGCGTCGCCGAAACGCTGCTCGAGGCCGAAGACGTCGAAGCGATCGACGTGCCGGTCTGAGACGGCGATCGAGAAATAACAAGAGCCGGGTCGAGAGAGCGGTTCGAGCCGCGGCGGGGGATCGCCCCGCACGAGCGGCCGTCAGTTCGTCGCCGACTCGAGGACCAGCGTGTCGTCCTCGAGGTAATGTTCGATATGGTGAGTGTGTTCCTCGATGGTCACGAGCTGTTCGCGGAGCATCTCGGCGGTCGCGTGATCGCCGAGGTTCTCGGCGAGTTCGATGTGCTGGCGCGTACTCTCGATGATGTCGCCCATCATCTCGAGGTCGTTGGCAAGCGACGTCCGAATGTCGTAGACGTCCTCGTCTTCGGATTCGACGGTCGCCTTCTCGGCCAGCGTCGTCATGTTCGCGTGTGGAACGCCGCCAAGCGCTTGCAGTCGCTCGGCGATCTCGTCGGCGGCGTCCTCGACGTCCTCGTAGACCTCCTGCAGGAACACGTGAATGTCGAGGAACTCCGCGCCCTCGACGTTCCAGTGGTGCTTGTGGAGCTGGTGATAGAGGACGTACGCGTCCGCCAGATCGCGGTTGAGCGCCTCGACGATCTGCTCGGCCTTCTCGGGCTCGAGCCTGAGCGAATTCTCCTCGACGGTACCGGCTTCCTGTTGGACGGTCTGCTGCGTGTTCATCACAGTAGTCTATAGGGCACCCACACTCATATAACTTATCTTATATTTTTTCGTGTGGCCTAAAAATCGGGCGGCGGGTACACGGTGGTTCAGGGGCCGAGAACGGAACTGCTAGAGACCGGCTGGCACCGAGATAGCATTCGGTCGTGCTACTCGCCGAATACCGACTCGAAGAACTTCCGCTCGGACGTCCGCAGATGCTGGTTGAAGGTCGCGGGCGCGATACCGAGGCGTTCGGCGATCTCCTCGCCCGTACTGCCCCGCGGCCAGTCGAAGTAGCCCGCGAAGTAGGCCGTCTCGAGGGCCGCCCGCTGTTTGTCGGTCAGTTCGTCCTCGAGGACCGACGACGGGCCGGCGTCGCTGCGGTCGCTCCGCTCGGTCGTCCGCTGGGCGAGGTAGGTCGCGTCGGCGCGCTGGTCCTGAATGAGTTCGATCATCCGGCGCGTGTCCCGGCCCCGCGGCAGTTCGACGACGAACCGGAACTCGCCGTCGGCGATCGTTGCCGACGCGACGCGGCCGCCGTGGGTCGCGATCGTCTCGAACAGCGACACCGCCGCCGGAGCGACGAGTTCGAACTCGAGTTCGTCGCGCCTGACCGAGAGGAACCGAACGTTGCCGACCCCGTCGGTGTCGTCGATGCTGTCTTCGAACGCTTCCTGCGAGACGCCGCGTGCCGTGCCGTAGGCCAACAGCGCCTCGTCGCCGCCGACTAGCTGTTCGAACTCGATCGTACACGACTCCGCCGCCGAGAGTTCGACCAGTTCCTCCGCCATGTCCTCGACGCGGAACTCGAGTTCGACGACGGCGTCGCTGACGAGGGCGTCCTTGCGTTCGATCGCCGTGATCGCGTGGGCGATGACGTCGCCGGTCCGGGCGAGGACCTCGGTCTCGGCCCCCATGAACGCCCGCGGCGACGACGAGTAGACGTTCAACACGCCGTAGACGAGATCTTCGTGGACGATCGGGACCGCGGCCGACGACCGGTAACCGCGGGAGCGTGCGGCCTCCCGCCACGGTCCGAACCCCGGATCCGCCTGCGCGTCGTTCATGACCTGCACCTCGCCGGTCCGGACGGCCGTTCCGGCCGGCCCCCGTCCGGTCTCGTCGTCCTCGGTGACGGAGACGTCGATCTCGTCGAGGTAACCGTCCTCGACGCCGGCGGCTGCCTTCGGGACGATGCGGTCGCTGCCCGGGTTGACACCGCCGATCCACGCGAACCGGTAGGCGTCCTCCGCGGCGAGCCGGTCACAGACCTGCTGTTCGAGTTCCGTGCGCGTCTCGGTCGTGATCACCGCGTGACTGATGTCGTGGCCGATCCGGTTGAGGCGGTTCAGCGCCTCGAGTTGCTCGCGTTGCTGGCGGCGCTGTCGCTCCTGATGGGCGCGCTCGATCGCGTGGTGGATCGTCCGCACCAGCAGTTCGCTAGTCACCTCGTCCTTGACGAGGAAGTCCTGTGCGCCCCGCTGGATCGCCTTGACCCCGACCTGCTGGTCGCGAACCCCCGTCAGTACGACGATCGGCGTCTCGCCGGTCTCCTCGTGGACCGTCTCGAGGGTCGTGAGCCCCTCGCTGTCGGGGAGGTTCAGATCGAGCAGGACGATGTCGGTCGGTTCGGTCTCGGCGGTCGCGAGCCCGTCCTCGAGGCGGGTTTCGCGGACGATCTCGGGTGCCCCGCCGGCCGCGTCGCCGGGGCTGACCCGCTGGGCCAGTTCCTCGGTATCCCGGAGCATCTCCTGGATCAGCCTGGCGTCGCCGGGGTTGTCCTCGATCAGGAGGACGCGGAGGGCGTCGGCCGCGTCGCCCGCCGCTCTGGTGTCGGTCTCGCTCATTTGGGATCGACCTCCGGTGGCAGCCGAACGACCGAGAACCAGAACTTCTCGAAGGCCCGAACGGTCTCGATGAACTCGTCCGGATCGACCGGCTTCGTGAGGTAGGCGTTCGCGTGGAGTTCGTAGGACCGGGCGATGTCCTCTTCCGCCCGAGAACTGGTCAGCACGATCACCGGGATCGATTGCAGTTTCGGATCGGCCTTGAGGTCCTCGAGGACGTCCTCGCCGTCCTTGCCGGGGAGGTTGAGATCCAGCAGGATCAGGTCCGGACGGGGGGCATCGGCGTACTCGCCGTGCTTGGAAAGGAACTCCAACGCCTCGGTCCCGTCGGAGACGACGTACAGGTCGTTCTCGATGCGACCCTGTTTGAACGCCTCCTTGGTCAGGCGAACGTCGCCGGGATTGTCCTCGACGAGCAGGATTCGGGCCGGCTCGGGCTGGGTGTGTGCTGTCTCAGTCATCGCTCAAGTCATGGTTCGGTGTGGTGGGTAACGCGACGGAGACCGCTGCTCCCCCGCCCGTCTCCGAGTCGACGGTGATCGCGCCATCGTGGCGCTCGGCGATGTGCCGACAGAGCGCGAGTCCCCGCCGGTGCCGACGTGCTCCTCGCGGCCGTGGAGCCGATCGAACACCCGGAAGAGACGATCCGTCTCCCTCGGATCGATTCCGATCCCCGATCGCGGACTGAAACCTTCCATCTCGGACCATCGTACTCGGCGAATACGGATATACGTGGGGTTCGTTCGCCCGAATAGGTAATCGCGGAATCCGGCAGGTTCTGGAACAGCTGCCGAAGCTGGTCGGGGTCGCCATCGACACGAAGACGTGGGGCCGGTCTCGATCCCGGCGTCGGTCTCCTCAGTCCGCACCTCGAGGTCGGCCGACTCGAGCGCCCGCTGGCCGAGTGTCGCGACGGCCACCCGATACCGCAATCGAGCGGCGAGCGCGTCCGACGAGGGATCGACAGCAGCCATACTACCGTTCGAAAGACCCGCGAGAAGGGTAAACCTAGCGCCGGACCCTCTCGAGAGTGACTCTCCGTCCGTATTACCCATCATGGGAGTGACCGAACGGTCGGCGAGGATCGGCCGTTGCTTACGGTGGCGCTCGAGTGCCCCACCAGCCAGTTATAGTAACAACTGAAACGAGTCACACACCGATCGCACAGCCGTCGTGCGATCGGGTGTGCATTGACTGTCAGTGGCTACTATCGGTTCCCGGTCGGAGTCGAACCGCGGTCCCGTCAGGATCGATGACCTCGAACCCGTCCCCACGATCAGTGATCGAAACGTCGGCCTCGAGGAGTCGCTCCCGGACTGCCTCGAGGGCCCCCTCACCGGGGACGAGCAGTTCGAACCACGCCAGTCCCCGCCCGCCGGCCGGCTCCGACCGGCGGTTCCACGTATTCGTCCCGACGTGGTGGTGATAGTCCCCGGCAGCGAAAAACAGCGCGCCGGGCACGCCCGTCATCGTCACGTCGAAACCCAGCCGGTCGGCGTAGAACGACCGCGCCGCCTCGAGCGAGGACACCTCGAGATGGACGTGGCCGATCGTCGTCCCGTCGGGGACCAGTTGCGGCCCCGTGGGAGCCGGCCCGGCATCGCCGGCGGCCGCGAGGGCATCGAGGTCGAGCGGCGCGCCGTCGGCCCGGATGGTGCCGTCGTCGGCCCGCGGCCACGCCGCTCGGGGCCGGTCGCGGTAGATCTCGACTCCGTTGCCCGCGGGATCCGTACAGTACAGCGCCTCGCTGATGCCGTGATCGGAGGCCCCCTCGAGCGTCCAGCCATCCCGGAGTCGCTCGAGGGCGGCGGCAAGCGCTGCCCGCGAGGGGACCCGGAAGGCGGTGTGATAGAGACCGGCCGCCCGCTCGTCGCGCGACGCGACGGTCGAGTCCTCGCGGACGACCAGCAGTGCCGTCCCCTCGGTTCCGAGGGTCGTCGTTCGATCGGCCCGCTCTACCACACGGAGGCCGACGGTGTCGCGGTAGAAGTCGACGGTCGCAGTGCGGTCGGCGACCACCAGTGCGGCCCGGCCGAGCCGGGTGCCGTCCGGAAGCGTCGGGGATGGATCCGAAGACGCAGTCATACGTGTCCTACGGGCTCGAGGCCCCTAAGTGGCTCTTTCGGCCAAATGCCGACGACGGACGTCGATCGGCTCGTTGACACCACCATCGCCCGGGACCGGGCTCCGAACTGCGTTTCTGTATCGCCATATGTGATTTATACCTGGGGAGCAGGGGGGGGGGAGTACCGACCGAGCGTGAACGGACCGCGATCGCTCGAGCGAGCCGACCGGCGAANGGGGGGGGGGGAGTACCGACCGAGCGTGAACGGACCGCGATCGCTCGAGCGAGCCGACCGGCGAACATACCGGACTCGTGCCGATAGCGACGCGTCCCAGCCCGGTCGCGGTCCGCGCGGGCTTCGATACTCAGGGACTGAGCGGACGGCCACCGGGGGACGTCGTCGCCGTCCGCAAGTAGCGACGAGCCGAAACGGCCCCGGAAACGGCGTCCGCAGTCGACGGGGAAGGTTCGAACCGACGGCCGATCGCCGTAGTCGACCACCCCGGGCACGACCCTGACGACAGCCGGCAACTCACCCGTTCGGCCGATCGCGGGCGACTCATCGACAGCGATCGGCGACGACCGGACTTCCCGTGGCCACCCGGCCCGCTCGAGTCCGATCGGAATCCAGTTCTCGTCCGACGGTCGGGAACCGTCGTCACCGGCCTCAAACCCCTGGTCACGACCCGAAAACCGGCCGCTCCGAACGGGCCGACACCGACTCGAGCCACCCGGTGGTATCGTGGAACTCGATCGCCGACGGACGACGAATTCGACTGCGGCGTTGCAGCCGACCGTCGCGGCACGAGATCCCCAGTCGTGACTGACGCCGTGCCGTCGGCCGGTATAATCGTGTGGGCTGGAAACAAGGGCCGGGCGCTGGGGGAGGCGAACCGATCGTCGGCCCAGTTGCCGGTCGGAACGATCGGTCGAATCGATTCGACCGTGGCGCTTGCTCCGGGGTCGGAACGGGAACGTCCGTTCGAACAGTATCTTATAAATCATATGCTGCTATATCAATTCCAGTACTGGGCCGGACGGACATCGACTGCGTCGGCGCGGCCCTAATCGGAGATTGGCCGGACGGAACGGGGTGATCGACGGTCCGAAACGGAATCGAACTCGCGGTGTCGCCGCGAGCGGTCCCACAGGGCGGACGATACGGATCGCATACTAATGGCGGCGGTCGGCGCGGGCGTAGATATGATACCGGACCCGACGGGATCGTTCACGACCGACCTCCAGCGGCGCGTCTACGAGTACGTCGAGCGTAACGGAGCCGTCACTCGCGACGAGCTGGCCCGCACGATCACGGTCGACGACGGCCGGGCCACCTCCAAGCCCGCGCGGTCGGGGACCTACACCGAGTCGGTGCCGCCGACGCCGGACGAACTCCGGACGTGTCTCGAGGCACTGCAGGCGGAGGGACATCTGACCGAGACCGACGGCAAGCTTCGGGTCGCGCTCGCGGCGACGACGACGGACCTCGACTGCGAGGACGGGCGCGTCACCATCCGGCCGGCACGCGGGCGGGACCGGGCGGGGATCATCGAGACGATGCGGACGGTCGCCGCCGACGGGCCGTACGTCGTCGCCGACCACGTCGCGACCGACCTCGAGCGCGATCGGGCGCTCGTACGGGCCAACGAGGACCGGGCGCGGGTCGTCTTCACCGCGATCCTCGAGCCGGCGTCCGATGACGAGGGCGAATCGGAAGCGGATTCCGGCGGAAACGCGGACGCGTCGACGGACGGCGACGTCGTCGGCTGGCTCCACGTCGATGCACCCGAACGCCGGGCGCTCCGTCATACCGCCGAGGTGACCGTCGGCGTCGATCCCGACCACCGCCGGGAGGGGATCGGCACAGAACTGCTCGAATACGGCCTCGAGTGGGCGATCGACGCGGGCTACGAGAAGTGCTACCAGCACGTCCCCGCGACCAACGACGGGGCGATCGCCTTCCTCGAGGAGAACGGCTGGGAGCGGGAGGGAACCCACGAGGGGCAGTACTGTCTCGACGGCGAGTACGTCGACGAAGTCATGCTGGCGGTCTGGCCGTAGCACACCGGAGAGCGAGTCGATCCGTCGCATCGGCCTCGACGAATACGCTGTTTGGCGGTAGCACTATACATAGCCACAGTGGACTCGGACGCATGGAACCGAATCGGTTCGCCGAACTCGGCGTATTGGGAGTACTCGCGGAGGAGCCCGCCGACACGGAAACCGTCCGCGAGCGGCTCCGGCACAACTTCAGTCGATACTGGACAGCGGGGTACGGGGCGCTCGAGCCGACCATCGAGCGGCTCCGGGAGGCGGGTCACGTCACGGCGGTCACGTCGGTCACGGCGGCGGGCCGCCGGGAAACCGAGTACGCGATCACGGACGACGGTCGCGAGCGACTTCGGACGCTGCTGAACGAGCCGATTCCCGACGACGAGATTCCGATGGGCGGCCCGCGACTCGTTCTGACGATCGGCTTTCTCCATCACCTCCCGACCGACGAACGGCGCGACCGGCTCGCCGCGTTGATCGATCGGTTCGAACGGGCCCGTAGCCGATGGCACGACGTCAAAGCGACTCACGAAGAGACGCTGGCGGAGCCGACCGGGTACCGGCGTGATCTGCAGGACCTCGCGATCCGGCTCGTCGACACGTACTGTCAGTGGCTGACCGACCTACGGGACGAATTGGAGGCCGAGCCACAGCGTCGGTCGTGACCCCATCCCGTCGGTACTCGCGGAGCGCCGGACGCCGACACCACCGCGAGGACGGAGGACCATCTTCTTGCCAGTCGATCCCATATCACGCCGCATGGAGGAAATTTCCCTTGGCGTACCGGAGCCGATCCTCGAGCGACTGCCGGACGACGACGAGAGCGCGGCGGCGGACATGCACAAGGCCGTCGCGGGCTGGGAGGACCAACTCAACCGCGTCCGCGAGGAGGCCGCGGACGACCGCGAGGCCGCCGGACGGATACTCGAGGCCATCGAACGGTTCGAGGAGCGCTACGAGACCTACGACGCGTTCGTCCCCGAACTCCGAGCGTGGGGCCAGTCGCCGATCTACGCGATCGCGTGGCGGACGCTGTACGCCGACGTGATCGCCCAACTGTATGACCACGACGACCTCGCCGACCATCTCGACCGGGAACGAAACGCGCGACTGGTCGAGGACGGCATTCGGCTGCAAGACCTGTAGCGACAGCGATCCGTTTCGAACCGTCTTCCCCCAAGCGTTGAAACTTCAGGACGGCGTAGGAAACGGTATGGCATTCGCCGTCTCCCGCGCCGGAACGACGCATCTCACCCTCCATGGGGGATCCGACACCACCGCCTGCAACGAGGCCGAGGCCGATCTCGCCGAGACCCTCGAGGCGCTCGTTGCGGAGGGCCGGCTGACCGATTGGGAGATCGCCGACGCCGAGGTGTACGAACACCCGACCGCGCCGTTCGATCCCTACACGATCGCGCTCGCGGTCGAGGTGACGGTGACCGTCGACGCCGACGATGCCGACGCGGCGGCCGAGGCAGGAATGGCCGCGATCGAGGCGGCGCTCGCCGGGACCGACGCCGAGCCCGACGACGACGCGTCGTCGCCGACGGTCGAACCGATCTGAGGACGGCCGCCGCGTCCCGGTACCGCGTTACCGGACGGACTTATGTCGCTGGACGGCGAGTACGTGGTATGGACATCGATCTCCGATTCTTCGCCACGTTCCGGGAAGCCGTCGGCGAGAAGGAGCGAACGCGAACCGTGGCGGACGACGCCACAGTCGGCGACGTCCTCGCGAGCCTCGAGGCCGAGTACGAGGGCCTCGAGGGGCAGCTACTCGCCGATGGCGAGGTTCGGCCGCAACTGAGCGTGTTGAAAAACGGCCGCAACGTGGTCCACATGGAGGGCGTCGACACGACGCTCGAAGCGGGCGACGTGGTGTCGGTGTTCCCGCCGGTCGCCGGCGGGTAGGGTGAAAATCGGGCGGTGATCCGGGGCGTTTCCCCGACGCTTTTGTTGGTCGATCGAAACGATCAGCGTATGCTCGATGAAGCCGCCGAACTCGTCCTCGAGCTGGGAGTCGACTGGCTCATCGATCGCGACGGGACGCGATCACGGCTCGAGCAGGCGTCACTGTTTCTCGGTCTCGTCGCCGCCGTAACCGCGGCCGCGCTGGCGGTCCTCGTCGGGCCGCTGTACGGGCTCGCCGTGGGCGTCGTCGCGCTGGTATTGCTCCTCTATGGTGCGTGACTGACAGCCATGGGAACCGGCGACACCGCGCTCCGCGAGCGCTTCCGAGAACGCTTTAGGCCTCGTGATACTCGAGCTGTCTCTTATACACATCT